>NZ_DASYHG010000027.1:0-203216 GCF_035998905.1 Sphingopyxis sp.
GAGCAACTCCGGTCGACAAACAGGCTCCCGAGCCACTCCAGTGTAGGTGTCCAGTGCGCTCGCAAGGCTGTCGTCATCCATACAGCCCATCATCTGACGCGATCACCCCACGACGCAAGGTGGCCCGGAAACAGCGCTTACGTGGCGGATGGAAGCGTCCGCCCCTGAAGACGAGCCAAATTTCTGCCAAGCTTGCTCGGTTCGCAACAGAGCGATCTGCGCCGATCTCGCTGACGACGAGATTGCCCTGCTTAATAACATCGCTCGCCGCCGCCGCCTGGAGGCCGGCGAGTCGCTTCTGTGGGAAGGCGACGAAGCGGTTTTCGTAGCCAACGTGGTCTCCGGGGCCCTCAAACTCTCTACCCAGACGAGCGATGGTCGGGAACAAATTCTAGGCTTGGCCTATCCGTCCGATTTCCTCGGACGACCCTTTGGCACTACAACGCCTTACAACGTTGAAGCCCTTTGCGAGACTATAGTCTGCCTATTCAGACGGACGGATTTTGAACGCTTTGCGCTCACTCATCCACGGCTTGAGCATAAGCTCCTGGAGCGCACCTTGGGCGAACTGGACCGGACACGCCGCTGGATGCTCCTTCTCGGACGAATGAACGCCGAGGCACGGCTGGCCACTCTCCTGCTGGAAATAAGCGAACGCTCCGTTGCTGCAGGGGTCGGAAATTTGACTAAGACTGACGTCAACCAATTCGAGTTGCCGATGTCGCGCCAGCAAATCGCGGATCTCCTTGGCTTAACTATCGAAACGGTCAGCCGCCAATTGACCAAATTGCGCGAAGACGGGGTCATCGAAGTGCGTGGTCGGAGACGCGTCACAATCTGCAAACGCAAGGTGCTGGAAAAACTCGCTGCCTAGCTGGACGGGTCGATGCAGTGGCTATGGAGTTTATGCGGGCATCAAGTTCAAACGGAATCAATTTGACCTGAATCAATGACGCCGCCCGCAGCGACTGCAATCGGACGCGGCCATGATGTCGATGTCCCCACGCAACTCGCATGACGAGCCATTCCAACATTTCGCAAATGTGCTTTTGTCTTCCAAACTTTCCCCGCAATCGTTGAGCGTCCTGAAATCGTCTGGCCGCCAAATTCGCGTGGCGCGCGGAGAAATTGCGGAACTGGGTGCGATTGATCGAAGGACTGCCATATTCGTTTTGGAGGGTTCGGCGAAACTGGTCGGACACTTAGGGCCTGAACGCGAGCAGATTGTAGCTTTCGGTTTTAGCGGCGACTTGCTCTTGCTTTCCTCTTCCCCGCAGAATTCTCACGCGCTTTATGTCCTACAGGCTCTCAAAGAATGCTCGCTGCTGGCTTTTGCGGCAAACGATCTCATTGCAAGCTCGCTCGAAAGCCAGGGTGGGAGTAGTGCGATCTTCGAACAAATTTTTCTGGCGTTAGATCGCGCTCGTGACACCTCGGTTCTTCTCGGCCGAAAGACAGCGCAGGAAAAGCTGGCGAGCTTTCTCGTCTCTATGGCGGAAAGAATTGGCTTCGCTGACGGGAGCACCATTTATCTGGACCTACCCATGTCTCGTCGCGAGATCGGCGACTGTCTGGGGCTGACGATCGAGACGATCAGCCGCCAGATGACCGTTTTGCGCAATCAGGACATCATTAAGACGCAAGACAGGTCTAAAATCGC
Organism: Sphingopyxis sp.; assembly: GCF_035998905.1. Classification (GTDB taxonomy): domain Bacteria; phylum Pseudomonadota; class Alphaproteobacteria; order Sphingomonadales; family Sphingomonadaceae; genus Sphingopyxis. The sequence continues at coordinate 1,661 of NZ_DASYHG010000027.1, forward strand.
GATCCTCGATTTGCACCGATTGCGCGAATTTGCCGCATTAGTCGCCTGCGTTCCCTGAATAATCTGTCAAATTTGATCTGGGTCAATGCATAGCCCTCGCTAGCCGCATATGACCCTAAAAAGCCATTCGGAGTTACTGATGCAAGTGGAAGCGGCCCTTGGGCGGGCGGGTATTTGGTTCGGCGTCCTCTTAGTTTCGTTGGTCCTTGCGGCTACAGCGCGCGACACCGGCTTCGCAGCGCATGCGACAATCATCGCCATTGTCGCGTTCGTTCTCATGTGGATGTCAGTAGCACGAGTCGACCCGATGGGACGAGCGCGTGGTTTCTTCCGGATGCCCGAGGGCTTGTCCCGATATGACGACGACCCGATCAGATGGGGCGTGTTGGCCACAATGTTTTGGGCGATCGTGGGTATGCTGGCAGGTGTATTCATCGCCTCGCAGCTGGCATTTCCACAGCTTAACATCGAACCGTATTTCAATTTCGGTCGGGTGCGGCCACTTCACACCTCCGGCGTCATCTTCGCCTTTGGCGGCAACATTCTAATCGCAACAAGCTTCTATGTTGTCCAGCGCACTTGCCGGGCGCAGCTTGCATTCCCAACGCTGGCCCGGTTCGTCTTTTGGGGATATCAGCTTTTCATCGTCCTCGCCGCGTCGGGCTATTTGTTTGGGGTGACACAAAGCCGCGAATATGCCGAACCCGAGTGGTATGTCGATCTTTGGCTGACAATCGTCTGGGTCGCCTATCTGATCGTGTTCGTTGGAACGCTGGTGCGCAGAGCCGAGCCGCACATTTATGTCGCGAACTGGTTCTATCTCTCCTTCATCATTACGATTGCAATGCTTCACATCGTCAACAATTTGGCGGTGCCCGTCGCTTGGAATGGTTCGCTGTCCTTCTCAGCCTTTGCCGGAGTGCAGGATGCGCTGACCCAGTGGTGGTATGGCCACAACGCGGTCGCTTTCTTCCTGACCGTCCCGTTCCTGGCTATGATGTATTACTTCGTTCCGAAGCAGGCCGAGAGGCCGGTCTACAGCTACCGGCTTTCAATCATACATTTCTGGTCACTCATCTTTCTCTACATCTGGGCGGGCCCCCATCATCTTCATTACACAGCGTTACCCGATTGGGCGCAGACGCTGGGCATGGTGTTCTCCATAATCCTCTGGATGCCGAGTTGGGGCGGCATGATCAACGGGCTGATGACGCTCAATGGCGCGTGGGATAAGGTCCGAACCGATCCAATCATCCGCATGATGGTTATGGCTCTCGCTTTCTACGGCATGGCGACGTTCGAAGGACCGATGCTGAGCATCAAGGCTGTCAATTCGCTTTCGCATTATACAGACTGGACCGTGGGGCACGTTCATTCCGGCGCGCTCGGCTGGAACGGACTGATTAGTTTCGCCGCGGTCTATTTTCTCGTGCCCCGCCTGTGGAAGCGCGAGCGAATGTATTCGCTGCGGATGATAAACTGGCACTTCTGGCTCGCGACACTGGGGATTGTTTTCTACGCCTCCAGCATGTGGGTCGCCGGCATCACCCAAGGCCTGATGTGGCGCGAATATGGCGCGGACGGCTACCTCGTGAACAGCTTCGCTGAAACCGTCGCGGCGCTCCACGAACTTTATATCATACGCGCTGTGGGGGGCGTGATGTATCTCAGCGGTGCCTTCATCATGGGCTACAATGTATGGATGACCATCGCTGGCAGGCAGCGACTGGAAGTGCCAATGGGCGCGATGCCGCATTACGATGCCGACAAGGATCGCCCCATCACGCGACCTGCAACCGCCGAACCAGCCGAATAGGATAACTCGTCATGGGTCTCGCCTCCCAGCACAAAAAGCTGGAAAAGAATATCAACCTCCTCGCGATCGGATCGTTCATCGCAGTAGCGATAGGTGGCATCGTTGAGATCGCCCCGCTCTTCTGGATCGACAACACGCTCGAGGAAGTAAGCGGCATGCGTCCCTACACGCCACTCGAGCAGGCGGGCCGCAACATCTACGTTCGCGAGGGATGCTATGCCTGTCACAGTCAGATGATCCGGCCATTTCGGGACGAGGTGGAGCGCTATGGTCATTACAGCCTCGCCGCAGAAAGCATGTATGATCACCCGTTTCAGTGGGGATCCAAGCGCACCGGACCCGATTTGGCGCGCGTAGGCGGCCGCTATTCAGACGAATGGCATGTCCAGCACCTAAAGAACCCGCAAAGTGTGGTGCCGGAAAGTGTCATGCCCACATACTCGTTCCTAGGGTCCACGCCGCTCAAAACGGATAACGCGGCCGACATGCTCGTCGCCTTGCGCCGTGTCGGCGTCCCCTATTCGGATCGCGATCTCACCCAAGCGAAGGGTGACATGAACTTGCAAGCGGATCCTGAAAGCGGCGGCGATATCAAAGATTTCCAACAACGCTATCCCAAGGCTCAGGTTCGCGACTTTGACGGTGATCCCAGCAGCCTGACCGAGATGGATGCGCTCGTGGCCTATTTGCAGATGCTCGGCACGCTTGTCGATGTTGATAGCGCCGCAGCGCAGGAGCGGCTGGCGGAGGAAAAGGGTCGATGAGCCTTTACGATCATTTGCGGCATTTTGCAGACAGCTATGGTCTCTTGGCGCTTATGCTCCTCTTCTTCGGTCTATGCTTGTGGGTGTTTCGCCCCGGTGCCAAGCAGCACAACCAAGAAGCGGCCAGATCTATTTTCACAGACGACGAGTTCGACGGACGCGATAATGGTCAATAAACGCATCGACGAGCCGACTGGCACGGAAACCGTGGGCCACGAATGGGATGGCATCGAAGAGCTGGATACACCGATGCCGCGCTGGTGGCTCTGGTCACTCTATCTCACCATCGTGTGGGGCGTGATCTACGTCATCCTCTATCCTGCCTGGCCACTTGTCGACAAAGCTACCGAAGGATTGCTCGGCTGGACCAGTCGCGGCGAGCTTGCCAAGGAAATGAGTGTCGTTGACCAAGGTCGCGTCAAAATACGCGAAGAGTTAGCACGCATCCCGATCGAACGTCTTCCACAAAACAGCAAGTTATTTAAGCAAGCGGTAGCCGGCGGACGGTCTGCGTTTCAGGTTCATTGCTCGCAGTGTCACGGATCCGGGGCGGCGGGAAGTCAGACGTTGGGCTATCCCAATCTCAACGACGACGACTGGCTATGGGGTGGCGATCTCAAAGCAATCGAATATACTCTGGTCAATGGCATAAGGGCGCCCGGCGTCGCGGAAACCCGCAACAGCGTTATGCCCCCATTCGAAGGAGCCTTTGAACCCGCTCAGTTGGAAGCGGTGGTAAGTCACGTCCTTTCTTTGAGTGGGAAAGGAAGGCGTTCGGCGTCGGGTGCAAAAATCTATCAGGATAATTGTTCAGTCTGTCATGGAACGTCCGGAGAAGGAAACCGTGAACTCGGAGCGCCCAATCTGAAAGATGCCATATGGCTATATGGCAGTTCACGTGAACAGCTTCGCGACCAGATCCTGAAGCCAAAGATGGGCCGAATGCCACATTGGAGCGGCCGTCTCGATTCGGTTACCATCAAAATGCTGTCAGCCTATGTTTGGTCGCTTGGGGGCGGCGAGGAATTTGTTGAGGTTGCCGCAAATCCTGCGGTGACGGTCGATGCCGAACCGTGATCCCAGCCGCGCGTCGAGCGCACCGCCTCGTCGCGAGGACGACGATATCGATCCGTCGATCGTCGTTGAGGATGGCCGCGTTAAAACCAACGAGCCCGTATCCAGCGCGGTAGCCGAACCGGAAGCAACAACACTTCGTCACGAGCCGCACGAGCCGCCGCGCCAGCATCTGCCGACCAAGCTGTTCGAGAAGCGCACCAAGGTCCATAACAAGCGCGTCGATGGACCCTTCCGCCGCTTTAAATGGCTCGTGATGTTCGTGACGTTAGCTATCTATTATGGCACGCCATGGATCCGCTGGGACCGCGGACCCTATGCCCCCGATCAGGCAGTGTTGGTCGATCTTGCCAATCGTCGGTTCTACATGTTTGGCATCGAGATATGGCCGCACGAATTCTATTACGTGGCCGGCCTTCTCATCATGGCCGCGCTCGGGCTCTTTCTGGTTACCAGCGCTGTGGGCAGGGCATGGTGCGGATACGCTTGCCCGCAGACAGTATGGACCGATCTCTTCCAGCATGTGGACCGCTTTGTCGATGGCGACCGCAACGCTCGCATCAAGTTGGATGCCGCACCCCTGGGGCCTAGGAAAGTCGCTAAACGGGCGTTCAAATACGCAATATATCTCTTCATCGCGTTCTGGACCGGCGGGGCGTGGATCATGTATTTTGCAGATGCTCCCACGCTTGTGCGTGATTTTTGGGCTGGTGATGCGGCGCCCGCCGCCTACATCACGGTTGGGATTCTTACCCTCACCACCTTCACACTTGGGGGCTTCATGCGCGAACAGGTGTGCATATACATGTGCCCATGGCCGCGAATCCAGACCGCGATGATGGATGAGAAATCGCTGCTCGTCACTTATAAGGACTGGCGCGGAGAACCGCGAGGCAGCGTCAAGAAGTCAAAGAATAATCCCGAACCGTTAGGTGATTGCATCGACTGCTTGCAGTGCGTCGCCGTGTGTCCGACTGGAATCGACATTCGCGAAGGTCCACAAGTCGGTTGCATTACCTGCGCGCTGTGCATTGACGCCTGCGACAAGGTGATGGCTGAAGTTGGGCGACCGCGTGGTTTGATCGACTATGCGACGCTTGAGGATTGCAAGAAGGAGGCGAATGGGGAAGCTACGCGTCCGCCATGGAAAGCCCTACTACGACCGAGAACCATCGCTTATTTTCTGATCTGGGGAAGCATCGGCTTGGCTATGCTATTCGCTCTAGGAGTGCGGAGTCACGTCGGCCTTTCCGTTACACCCGACCGAAATCCGCCCTTCATTCTGATGAGCGATGGGTCGGTCCGCAATTCCTATACGCTCAAGCTCAGGAATATGGAGAGTCGACCGCGCGAAATGGAGATCGCGCTTCAAGGCCTGCCCGATGCGCTCATGTGGACCGATACGACTGGTCGCGATGCGGCCGCCCGAAAGCAAACCAAAATGGTGCCGGCGGACCAGGTGCTCGCGGTTCGCGCTTATGTCATCGCTCCCCCCGGGACGAAGACAAACGAGTTCATTTTCCGCCTGACGTCAAGCGACGAACAGCAGGAGAGCGTTGAAACAAAAGCGCGCTTCGATTCCCCGGGAGACGGTAATGAAGAATGAGTTCACCGGAAAACACATGGCAGTGATCATCGTGTCCGGGTCCGGGATCATTATCGCTGTAAACTTGTATATGGCTACGCTCGCGGTCCGAGGATTTGGCGGGGTGGTGGTAGAAAATTCTTATGTCGCTAGCCAAGAATTCAACGGGTGGCTTGAGGCGGCTCAACGTCAAGCCTCACTTGGTTGGACTGCTGAAATGTCGCGGAGCGATAACGGCCATCTTGTTGTTAAAACCGCGTCCATACCTGATGATTCAACACTTGTTGCGGTTGCTCGTCGGCCGCTCGGGAAGCCCGAAAACACTCGCTTAAGCTTCGTTAAATCGACGTCAGACAACCACGTCTCGCTGAAACCACTGGCCACCGGCCGATGGATTGTCCGGCTGACAATTACTGCGCCCGATGGTCGCACCTGGTCAAGTGAAGAGCAGATACAGTGATGACGCTGTCGGCCGTCGACGCAGTGGACTTCGCCGCAGTGGACCTCGCCGTCTTGGCCCATACCCGCCTAACCGTGCCGGGAATTCGGTGCGCCGGCTGCATTGCTAAAATCGAGCGGGGCCTGCGAAATGTGAAAGGCGTGGATGGGGCACGTGTAAATTTTTCCGCCAAACGCGTCACCGTGACGCACGATCGCGCGCTCGACGCAGAAGCCTTGATTGCGGCTCTCGAAAAATTGGGTTTCGAGGCTCAAACTTCCGAAAATAATTCGCACGATCAAAGCGATATCGAAAGCCGCATTTTACTGCGTTCGGTTGCCGTCGCGGGATTTGGCATGATGAACATCATGCTACTCTCGGTCAGCGTCTGGTCCGGAGCGGGCGGTGTCACCCGCGACCTGTTCCATTGGTTATCAGGGATGATTGCGATTCCGGTCGTCGCCTATGCGGGCCGACCATTTTTCGCTAGCGCCGTCTTGGCGTTGCGTCATCGCAGAACCAATATGGACGTCCCGATTTCGATCGGCGTCCTCCTCGCTACGGGGCTGAGCGTCTACGAGACCCTAACCGGCGGTGAGCATGCCTATTTCGATAGCGCAGTTATGCTTCTGTTCTTCTTGCTCGTCGGTCGCGCTCTCGATTCTGCCATGCGCGGCAGAACGCGGGCAGGCATTGGTTCACTGTTATCGCGAATGGGTAAATCAGCGCGCGTTGTCGCCGCAGACGGGACCACTTATTCGGTCCCGGCCAAAGATCTGGACGTAGGCATGGTGATGCTCGTCGCCGCTGGCGAAGCTCTTGCGGCCGATGGAGTCCTGGAAGATGGTCGGAGCACGATCGACAACTCAATGCTGACTGGCGAAAGCATTCCCCAAGCCATCTCCGCGGACGACTTAGTCTATGCCGGCGCAATCAATGTGAGCGATCCGATCCGAGTGCGCGTTACGGCTGCCTCGTCTGACACAGTAATTGCTGAAATCGCACAATTGATGGACGAGGCCGGACAGTCGCGCAGTCACTACGTGCGTATCGCCGACCGCGCTTCGCGGCTATACGCACCGGTAGTGCACACGCTGGCTCTGTCAGCCTTCGTCGGCTGGATGATCGCCGGCTTAGGATTACATCAGTCACTTGTCATTGCGATTGCCGTTCTCATAATCACCTGTCCCTGTGCCATGGGGCTGGCAGTCCCGGCAGCCCATGTGGTGGCATCAGGCGCTCTTGCGAAACGTGGCTTGCTCGTCAAGGACGGGAGTGCTCTCGAACGTCTCGCGGAGGTGGATATCGCATTGTTCGACAAGACAGGGACATTGACGCTTGGCCAGCCCGTCCCGGAGCTCGACCATCTTTCGAACGAGCAAAAATCCATTGCCTTGACACTGGCGCAGTCAAGCCGTCATCCGCTCAGCAGAGGGCTCGCCCGCGCTCTCGGAGCGGATGGCATCCTACCCGCGACCGTCTCCTCACTTTCCGAAAAAGGCGGAGAGGGAATTAGCGGAAGTTGGGTCGCGACCCGGGTCGCGCTGGAGCGAGCGGACGTTGTCGGCAGCGGACTCTCTACAACTCTCCGGATCGGCGAAGATAGGATCGCGATCCCATTTGCAGATCCAATGCGCCCCGATGCTATCGAAACTATTCACGCTCTTCAGGCCTGCGGCATCGATAGCCGCATTGTATCCGGTGATCGGGCGCTGAGCGTCAGCGCGGTGGCGAGTGAACTCGGCGTGGTGGGTCAAGGGGAGCTACGTCCCGATGCCAAGCTGGCGCTTTTGGATACTCTGAAGGCCCAAGGGCGCCGCCCGCTGATGATCGGCGACGGCATAAACGACGGCCCCGCATTGGCTGCTGCTCATGCCTCGATCTCTCCCAGCAGCGGGAGCGACATTAGTCAGCAAGCCGCCGACGCGGTTTTCATCGGCCGCGGGTTGATGCCGGTCGCCCTTGCGGTGATAATCGCACGCCGGACTATGCGCATCGTGCGACAGAACTTCGGTTTCGCTATCGCGTATAACGTGTTTGCAGTGCCACTCGCGATCGCCGGTTTGTTGACGCCGCTGATTGCCGCAATCGCAATGTCTCTCAGTTCGCTTGTGGTAGTTGGCAACTCGCTCAGACTGGCGCGAAACGAGCGAGCCCGTCCGTCATGAACGTGCTCGTTTACCTGATCCCGGTGGCTCTCGCATTCGGCGGCGCGGGTCTCGCAATGTTTTTCTGGGCCATGCGCAATGGTCAATTCGAAGATTTGGACGGAGCAGCGAACCGCATCCTGATTGATGACGAGGAACCAAAGGAATGAACCTTTCTGGACTGGCCGCGGTCGCGTTGATACCAGTCGCGATAGGCCCATTACCGCCAAGCGCCGCGACCATGCGAATTGTTATTTGCTCCGACTTGAGCAGCCGCACGATCGAAATTCCGATCCCGGGCGAGGAGCCCATCACACCCGATCCCTGTCCAGCGAAAGCTTGCCACGCGCCGTGCACCCGTAAGCAATTTGATCGATCGCAATGACCCGCTCGTCATTGTTCACCAAAGGGTTCGTCATGTGGCCCTATCACCTCGACCTCCTCGCAACGCCCCTTCCGCGTTACACCGGTTTTCCTACAGCCGCCCCCTTGGACCCCTATCGTGCGAAATCCCCTCGCCGCTTCAGCTCGGCTGTCTGAGACCAACCACCGAAAGGACGATTTATGCCCCTCTGGTTCTTCCCGTCCCTCATGGGAATACTCGCAACCTTGAGCTTGTTGGCGGCGATATGGCTGGTAATTCACTTGCGCGATGTCGCAAGTCTTTTCTCATCCGATACCTCAAGTGATATTGTTCGCGGCCCCGGTCGACGGCGAGCATCCCGCGCGCGGGTATGGTTTGTCCTCTTCATTTTCAACACTGGCTGGATCGCATCGCTATTGATCTGGATCTTCGTGATCGGGGGGTATGCGAACGCGGTTACCGACGCCGCAGGCTGATGTAACGCGGTCACCTCACGTAAGGTGAGCGAACAGGACGCGTGAGAGAAGAAGAAATGTAGTGCCACGATATATGATGCTCTGCGTCAGCAGATATGATGATGCGTGAACAGAGCCAAGTGATATTCATCATAAATAATGATGCGCCTCATTATCAGCGATGGCGCGGCGCTTTGCAATTTGAGAGGCCAAACCTATAACTGCCTCACATGACCGACGATCAATCCAAGTCCGCTAAGTCCCTCGTCAATGACAAGGCATGGGAAGAACTCGTAAAAAACATGCTGCGCGCTGAGATGATGCGCCGCGGCGTTTCCTATGCTGCGCTGGCCGACAGGCTCGCAGACTTGGGCATCATCGATAATGAGCTCAACCTTCGCAACAAGGTGAGTCGCGGTCGCTTCACCTCAGTGTTCCTGATGCAGTGCCTGAAGGCGCTCGAGGTTGAATGGATCTACATTCCCAAGACGCTCGAGGAAGCGAGCGGAAAGCCCGGAGCACAAGCTCGGGCGAGAAAGCGCCGCGGCTACACCGAAGAACCTGAGGCTCGCTGAGATGGCTGGCGGGAAGAAGGGCTTCGATCCGGCTGCACAACGCAAGGAACTGATTCGTCAGATCACGGACAATCAGCGAGTAGCGGCCGACAAGATGGCGGAAGCGCAAAGCTACGCACCAGCACGCGAACTGCTCACCGATGGGAGACTAGGACTCGGAGTCGGCGTCAATCAGGTCGTCGTCGATTCACCTGTTCCGTTCGGTCGTGAACGGCCCGACATACAGGTATGGCTTGAAGGTGTGCCAGCCAATCTACGGAACGAGAGCGAACACCTCTATACCATCTTGGAACTCAAGAGCGGAACCAAGGTCCAGGATTCTGGGCGCTCAATCGCCAAGGACGAACTGCAAACCTATTCCTATCGGAAGCTCAGGCATTTTTATCTTGCCGACAGTGTTGTCATCCAACGCTACGATCTTATCGACGAAACCCTCCCTGAACCCGATCAGAAGCTCTGGACGGAATTGGAGAATCAAGAGGTCTTCGAGACGTTCTTTGCTCCACTTACGGCCGACAGGCGCACGCTGCGAGCCCAACTCGCGAGCTTTACGGAACGCAAGCTGCCGCCCGGCAGAAAGATTGAAAACGCCAAAGATCGCAAGCGGTTCGTCGACGCTATCGTGACCACGGCCCGCATCCTCTCGGCATCGGTCGACTCTCTTGTCACCGCGAAACTTGTGCCCGACCTCGAACTTGCGAGCGCCACGATCACCAAGTTATCCGAAACCTATGGAACGGCAGAATTCGATTTCAGTGGCGGCGACCCGATTATCTTTGCGGACGAGCCAGATGTCGACGATCTCGATGAGCATGCCCGGTTTAACGTCGCTTACACCGAGCTGCTCGGTGATATTGAAGAGCGCCTCTATGCGCTTCGGGCGGAGGTCCAAGATCTTCCCGCCTATGCGCTGCGATCCGGCCTCAAGCCAGAGCACGCCTCATTCCTCAAAACGAAGGGCGGGAAAAAGGAGGTTCGCGACGTCGCCATCAGCGCGCGCGCCAGCTACGTCCAAGAAACCGCGACGCTGCTGTTTTCACGGCTGCTGATGATCCGTTTTTCGGAAGATCATAGCCTGCTGCCGAGGATTCTGTCGAACGGGGGCCTTACGTCATATGCAACCTTCGCGCAGCATTCCTCGGGCACCTTCCAATCACTCGTGAGCACTGCCTACAGGAAAGCCCGTCCGATCTACCGTCATCTGTTTGAGCCCAAGCCGTTGGACTGGCTTCTCGAAAGCGACGACCCCAATCTTTCGGAAGCCCTGCTCCATGCAATGTGGATTATGGCTGGATGGGACTTCACTACCGTTCGGGGCGACCTCCTCTCTGGTATCTATGATCGAAACCTCGATCGAGCACAAAGACAAGCGCTAGGCGAGGTTTACACCCGCCCCGAGCTCGCGGCGTATATGCTGAATGCCTGCGGCTATGATGGATCTCAGACGGTCCTCGATCCTGCCTGTGGGTCAGGCACCTTCCTTGTAGAAGCCTTCGAGACTGCACGCAGAAGGAAGGACGCAGCGGGTGTCGATTTCAACGAGGACGACATCGTGGAGACGTTGTCGAAGCTGCATGGGATGGACGTCAATGGTTTCTCCGCCACTCTCGCTCAGATCCAGTTACTCTGGCACGTGCTATCGATTGGAAGCTCCGACCGCGTCTCGCTGATGCGCCGAGCCATATCGGCTCTGTCAGTTGAAGGTGGCCACAGCAGCCTGGAGACCTGGGGCGCCTCTATGCAGGAGAACGATCTGTTTGCAGGCGTAGCTGGCCGCGTCAGCGAAGAGATTAAGGCGGCGAGGAAGGCCACGGACAGGAGATTGCGCACTGCGGACCGACGATTCCGAGATATGTCCGTCAGAAAACATGGGTTTGAGATAGTCGCAGGTAATCCACCGTTCGTTCGGGTGCAGCGCGTCCGATTGAGTGAAGCGCAGAAAACCGAATACGCGACGGTTAGGACCAAGCAGAGCGATCTTTCGGTCCTATTTGCCTACCGCGCGTTGAAATGGTGGATCGCTCCGGGTGGGAAGTTGGGTTTCTACCTGCCCCTAGCGATATCCGAGGCGGCATATGCAGAGCCGCTCCGTCGCATGGTCGACGAGAACAAAATCATCGAGATTGTTGACCTGGAAGAAATCGGCGACGTCGCATTCCATGGTGCAAACATCGTCACGATGGGACTGGTGGCCGAAAAGACGCCCCCGAGCGATACCGACCTGATTCGTATGACGCGAGTAACACCCGAATGCCTAAACAGAGACACCGGACTGATCGAGATGGACAAGGCCATGTCAGAAATGGTGCCACGCTCCACGATCGATCTGGCTCGTTATCTCCCGGGAACGATCGTATCTCCGGCAGCCTCTGACGGAGAAGATTTGGAAGATGAAGATGGTGACGCGGAGGAGGCCGAAGAATCCGGCGGAGGGATCTCCGATAGCGCATGGCTGACCAAAATACGCGTCGGTGACGTTCCCGTCCTCGAAACGATTGCAAGCAATCGGCGCCTTGACGACATCATTCTCATCGGGTGGAAGAAGCTTGGGAAAGGTGGCGCGCAGTTCGCGGCCGAGCCACCGTCCAATGGCCAGGCGATCGGTTGGAAGCCTGCAAGGGTCATGGGATACGGTGTCAAGATCGGTGGCACTCTCGATCCGTCCGCGCCGGGCTTGCCGGTCTATAAAGCGAAGCATCTTCCGCCCGATGGAACCATCGATGGCGATCCCATGGGCAAATGGAATGGGGATGCTTCACTCGTGGATACAGTCCGCTTTTATGCTTGGGACGGGATTGGCGAACAGGCAAATACCTATGTGATTAGGAACATCGCGACGCAGCCCGTCTTCGCGCCCCATCCGCCCGACGTCTATTTCACCAACACCGTCTACTGCTACAGGCTGGCCGAGCCGTTTCCGTTGAACGTATGGTCAGTTTCGCGTGTCGTCGCCTGGTTCATGGCCATGACATCGCGGACGTCGATCGTGCAGGGCTTCTTTCACACAGTCTATCAGCGCCACACGCGCCGCATGCCTATCCCTGCCCAATGGGATGGGCAGTTCATCAAATTGATGGACGACCTAGGCAAGCGGATTTTCGCTGCCGACGCGGAGATTGCCCGTGGCCAGGAGGAGCTGGACACGCTCGTCGGTGGCGAGGGAAGTAGGAAACTTCGAAATCGGCTCGACCTTATCGAAGAAGGTAAAGTAAGCAGCCCGAAAGCTGTTTCCCTTCCTGCTGCAGAAGCGAAATGGGAAAATGTCAGGGTCCGTATCGATGAGGAAACAGTGTCCTTTGTCACCGAAGACGAGGATGGGCAGACTGTGCCGGCCCCTACACAAAACGGAGCCCTTTGCGAGATAAAGATCGTTGATGACAAACTGCGCAGGTGGATAGGTTGGCTTGCTGGTGAGCGGCTCGCTTCGGAAAGACTACCGGATCAAGACTGGTTGCAGAATCTTCCGATTCCCGACGACCTGGATCGGATGGCCGACTTGCTGACGCGACACGAACAGGATGCAGCAAAGGACGAGTTCGATAAGGCACTCGAGGAACTGGATCAGATGGTAGCGACGGCACTGGGACTCAGCGAGGAACAACTGCAGCACATCTTGACTGCGTTTCAGACCGATATGATGCTCCGACATGTTTCGCCGCAGTGGAGGCACGGCGGAATTAACGACCAGCCGGTGGACATCGCATGACCCAAGGGGCGCACACCGACACGTCGCTGAGGAACATAGGCAAGCAGAGGTCGTATTCGCTTCAGAAGGTGACCACCTCAGCAGCTATGTTGAGCCGCCGATGGAAGGTATAACAACCATAATACGCTCCGCCAGTGATATCGACTTCGAGCGAGAGACGATGGCGAAGTATATTATGATTCTCCCTAAGATCTGCCGACTCTGATAGGTGACCGGATAGAAGGAAAAAATGGTGGCACCTAAGCGTGAACCGGAAAACCTCGCTCGATTGACCGCCCCAGTTGGCGGCGGCCGCCAAGCGATCGAGGGAAACCCTCTAATGCATGATGAAATCCAGATGTTCGTAATGTTCGAGCAGAAAGGATGGGCTCTGGAACGGCGACGCGCGCACATTTTGTCAATCTGCCCAAAGGCACCATCGCAATCGCGAGCGAAGATACATATGTAAATCCAAAAACCGCCTTCGCCCTGCAGCTTTTCAATTGGGATGAATATTATGGTCAGTTACAGCATCCCGTTGCCAAGCGATCCAACGGAAATTGGAAAACGAGCCCAGCGTCTTCGCAGCCTCCTCGGTATGTCTGTTAGCGATGTTGCAAGCGAAGCCGGAGTAAATGATGGCGATGTCATCAGGCTCGAGCAAGGTTCAGACGTTTCCTTGGTCGCAGCTCTTGCAATCCACCGCGTTCTCAGCGGAGAACTCGTATCTGAAGTCATGTTTACCCGCCCAAGGTTGAAAACGATCGACGAAGTCGAAGCCTTCGAAGCAAGAAGGCTCGCAAATCGATGAAGCGCTGGGAAAATCAATCCAGGATAACGGTAGGGCTGGATTTTGGAAAATCCTATTCGATCCGCAAGTTAGGCGAAACTGCCATCTTGGAAAATCGCGCTTATCTGCAATTTGATGATAATTTTGTCGCAAACTATGCAAATCCGTCACCAATCAGGCTGCGTTTCGACACTAGCCTTCAGGAAGGAACTTCCGATCTGGAGGGTCTGCATGGCTTGCTACATGATTCGCTCCCCGACGGGTGGTCCCGACTCATTCTTGATCGCGCGATCCGTCAGGCCGGCTTCGACCATACCAGTCTGAACGCCTTGGACAGGTTGGCGCTCGTTGGCACGAATGGATCTGGCGCTCTCACCTATAGCGGGGCAACTCTGCCGTCTTTCAAGCCGCCATCGCTTGGCTTTGACATCGTTGCGGCTCTCGTAAGTGGGGCGCCTGACGAGGTGGACGGCGACAAAATACAGATGGCGCTAAATCTTGCCGGGTCACTGGGCGGCGCCCGTCCCAAGGCAAACATATGGCGTAACGGTGACAGCTTTACCACCGTTGAGGCTACAGACTCATCGCTTTGGATGGCAAAGTTTCCATCCAAAGCCGACGGACCGGACGTAGGAGCGGTCGAATACGCCTACTCGCTCATGGCTAAAGCGGCAGGCGTAGAAATGCCTGACACAACGCTTTTGCCATCGACGCAGACCGCTGGCTATTTTGCAGTCGAACGTTTCGACAGAACCCGTGAAGGCGGGCGACTTCATATGCACTCGCTAGGAGGACTGTTAAACGCGTCAATGGCAAACACCGCGCTTGGGTATCGAGAACTAATGAAAGTCACGGGGGCTCTTACACAAGCGAATGGGAATGATATCGCCAGCATAGAGCAGCAGATCGCCCGTATGGCGTTTAACGTGTTTGCCCGAAATCGTGACGATCATGTAAAGAATCACGCTTTCTTGATGGATGCACGGGGAGCATGGAGGTCTGCGCCGGCATTCGACCTCACTTATTCCAATCTTCAGGAGCATGCGCTCCTTGTTGGAACAGCGGGTCGAAATCCTGCATCTTCAGATATGCTCGAAGTGTCCCGCGCTGTTCGCATTTCAGACGACCGCACAAATGCGATTATGAAACAGGTGCGAGACGTCATCGGAGAATGGAAGAAATTCGCCAAGGACGCCAATGTCTCTCCGGCATTGAGCCGCGACATTGAAGCAAGCATAAATCCACCCAATAAAGGAGGCGGTGAGCGAGCTGCCTTTGTCGCTTTTCAAGCGGGACGTGGGCGCTGATTGTGGGCACAGACTTATACCGCGTTAATTTTTCGAATAGCGGAGTGCGACTGCACAATGTAGAAAACGCGAGGGCGAAGTTGTCGTGCGACGCCTTATTCTTCGCGGCTGCGTAGAAGTCATAAACGCTATGTAACAATTCGATTCGCATCTTATCGCGATCGGTGTCAGATCAATTTGGCGCAGCAGCTTGCGCGCAGATGCTTCCCATCCCTACCTTCGTCCAATCATGCCGAGCATCGACCCGCGGCAATGCACGTAGTCTTGGCCGCGGCGCTTGCGGTTCAACGCTTTCGCAGCGGAGAACGGGTTGCCGAAGCGATGTTTAAGGGTGATCTCTTCGACCGCGAGACGAAGACGCCAGTTGAGCCCGGAATGATAAATCCCGCCGAACCTGGTCATGCGGTGGTTGAGAGGCATGCTGATGCGTATTTTGGCTCCTCGGTGTGGTGGGTCCGCAGACTGCCCCCCGGTGCGCTCTGAGTTGCCCAAGCGACATAAGACCTGAGGACGAAGTCTAAACGGGCCCGTATCAAAAATCAGCCACAAAAAATCGATGTGCGGCTCACGGTCACAATCCTGCCCACGGCTTTCCCGCTCGTATGCGGCTCCAGGTGGCACCGGCAGGCAACGACAGACTCTCGCGCCACAAAGCGGGCGCGAACCCGAACCCGAACTAATTTCTAGCTGTAACATACTTTAATAGGAGAAAAATAATGACGGACGATGGTTCCGGCGACGATTTGTCGCGTCCTGGGGAGATCGACCTTAGCGGAGTCGCGCCACTGCGCCGTGCAGAAACGCGACGCAGAATCGAGGCAATACGCGCGTATCTCAACATTTCCTCACCGAGCCGCGCCGATCGCGTGGTCCATGCTCAAAGCTTGGGAATTGGCACCCAGCAATTCATGTTGCTGGTAAAAGCGTGGAAGGCGCATGGCGCGGCGGTGGCGATCGGAAAGGCCGGTGCAAATGCCGGTGCCGCTCGTGGTGTTCGACGTCGGGGGTTGCCGCCAGCGACGCGCGCCGCCGCGGAGAGCGCTTTGCGCGCACTCCCGACTTCCGCGGGTCACCGCGAGGCGATCGCAGCGGTGCAGGCAGCTTGCCGCAGACTGAAGACCAGGCCGCCATCCAACAGCATGGTTTCCTACCTCCGTATGGGACTACGGGGCGCCGCGGATGGTGGGCCCAGACTGCTTGTGGGCCGCGCGACCGCATTAATGCCTGTCATTACCGGCGATGCGCTGTCGCTCCCGGAAGTCGCATTGGCGGTGGAAGAACGTAGCGGGACTATTCATGCGGCCGCGATCATCGATTGCACGACCGGCTGCCCTCCAGAATGGTTTGAAGCGGAGGTAAAGCGCGCTGCTAGGAAGGTTGATGGCCCCGTCACCATAGGAATTGATGACGACCTCATCGTCGGCGCCGTCAAGGACCCCCGCGTGGTATCGCGCTTCAAGGCGGGGCGGATGCTGGCCAAGGCGATCGGCCGCGGCGTCGGCGGCGTTCGCTTGACATACGGGCCCCTTGCTTCGCGCGATCCGAAGCGCGCCCTGCGTGCGAAGGATGACGAGCCGCTTGATTTGGTTGAGGCGGCAACAGTGCTGTCAGCGGAAGTCGCGGCCCATAATGCTTCCCGAACCAGCTTTGCCGTTACAGGCGACACGAGCAAGCAGTGCTGACCTAGTTCGCCAATACCTTCAAAAGATGTTCCAGCTCTGGTGGCGGAAGACTTTCGCCGGTCGGATGAAGTCCCTCGAGCAAACTAGAATTGTAATCCTCTACGGCAATCGCGATCCTGGCGCGAGCTCGCTCCAAGTCGAGAATGGGCACCCGTTCTGACGCCCATGGTGGGAGGGTGGTGGCGCCAACGCGCGCGGGCCAGATAGGCAGGACGCCTATGGCACGGCCAGCCAAGCGCTCCAGATACCTTCCCGCCTTCCGCTCGGCGGTCAGGTTCAGACCAACGCCGATTGACCTGGCCTCGGTGGCGATGGGATCGAACACGTCATTTACCTCGGTGCCCGGAACCAACTGAACCCTTGCCACGCGTTCTGCCCAGTTCACCTTTGAGAAACTGGGATCGCCGATCCTGCGGGCAGCGTCGCTAGCGGCATCGGCGTAGCCGCGCCGGACAGCCTCAGCCCGGCCTGGCGCGGCACCTAAAATCAGCTGCGCCGCTGAGTCGGCAATTACAAATACGATCCACGGTGCGCCATCTTCCCGCAAAATTCCGCACGCCGCTTGGTCCAGAAGCAGCTCGTTTCCAACCTCAAGCCGACGTCGCCGATCTCGACGAGCACGCTCCACCACGCTGCGCAACGTGTTGTGACCGGGAATTTGATCATCTGGCAGTCCGCGCGCCCGCGCGATGTCAGCCAGGCGCAAGGCGAGTGCTCGCACTGATGCCTTCTCGTCTCGGACAAGATCGGCCACGGCTGATTGCAAAACGGCGTTGACCTCGGGTGCAAACTGGCTTTTCCGGCCGCGTTCGGGCTGTGCGCCGACGCCGAGTGCACCGAGCGATTGTTCTTCACGCCAACGTGCATTCATCTGGTAGAACCGAACGAGCGTAACGCCGGCGTCGGCGGCCGCCGAGCGGGCTGGGACGCCCCCCTGCCCGTCTCCATACCGAACCAGCGCATTGGCGCGCTGCAGCGCGCGCGCCCGCTGGGCCGCGTCCATCAGCGACCACATCGCTATCTCGCGCTTGGGCAGCGGGTCGCCAAACAGCTTTTCCAACCGCTCTGGTGGCATCGACGTATTTGTCGCTCCTGGCGAGCAGCCGCCCCCGCTCCCTTGCTTATCTTCAACGTCTATCGGCTTCGTCATGCCGACCATTAACCAGAAATGAGATGATCCGGCAAGTCTCCAAACAGTCGTTATTGACATTGCCCATTGGCCACCCTAAATCCGTATAGCTACTGTTTGGAGATTTCAATGTTTGATTCTACGTCCTCGCGCGCCGCCCGGATCCGCCGTGTCACATGGCAACGTCGTCATGACCGCAGAAGAATCGGAAACGGGAGCTATCCCCTGATGGCGTCCAAGCCGCCGGCAATGCTCCCGGAAGCGTTCGTCACGCGGGCGTGCGATGACATTTGCATGGAAGCTATCCGCGACAACGCGAAACTTTCCAAGTTGAACACCTCCACCATCACGATGGTCTTCACCGGCAAAACCCCCGTGACGGAAAGCTGGTCCATAACAATCGGCGAGCCGTCGCCTGAAGGCGGCGCGCACGCCGCCACCACTCCCGCCTCGAACAGCCGGCGCACAGCCCGCTTCGACAAGTAGCGCCACGGCAAATGAATACGATCGCGCAATCACGGACTGACGGATTTTATCAACCGTCGCCGACCCTTGTCGAAGGCCAAGCGCTCAGACTTGTTCATTCCGACAGTGTCGAAGCGGAGGGCGTCCGCTTCGCCGCGATCATGCATGTCGCTTCCGACGGCGGTCCTATCCGGACAATTGTAGGAGGGGGGCACGCGCACTTCATTGGTGAGGAGCCATCGCAGAAGACAGGTCTCTCCAATCCCTACGAGGGCCCAACCGAGCATGCTCTAATCGTCGAAAGCGAGATCAGCGCTGCGGTGCTCGACTTCCGCACACAAGCCTTCCGCATGCGCCTGCTCGCCGGCGGCGCGATACGTGAATGGATCTGCGATCACCTCCGTTTCTTGCGCATCGATGGTGTCGATGTCGTTGAGGCAATCGAATGTAAGCCGAACCTGTCTTTTCTCGACGCCGAGGCGCGCATCGTCCAGCGTGCCGTTCGCACTGTGCTGGAAGGCATGGGCTGGCGGCACCGCATCCTCTATCTGCGCGACATTATCGGTGGGGGGGAGCGCCAGCTGAACTTCGGCGAGATTTTCGCGCGCAGAACGAAGCACGTGCCAAATGACGCACTCGATCGCTTTGAGCGTATGTGCGCCAGCACGCCGGTTGCAACCTTTCGTGATCTCAGGCTCGCGCTCCATGACGACCGCCTAGAAGGGACCGCACTTGCGCAAGCCATGATTTGCGCCGGTCGCGTTGAGGTCAATCTCGATCGCTACCTTTTCGATCCTATGCCGGTGCGGCTCCTGCCCCCCGCAGACTTTCATTCGCCGATCCGGTTCTAATCGCGGTGAGCTGCGAACTCCCCTTTGCCGTTGGCTCCAAGATGTCCTTCAACGGGCGTGAGTGCAATTATCGCGGTCTAGCCGTCAACGGCAGGTGCCAGATCTCGGACGACAGCGGATGGATACTCGAGATACCTGACGAGAACGGCTTTCCTATTTGGCCATCACCTGAGGAAACGCTCAACCTCATGGCGGACAGACGGCTCGTTTTGCGCGCAGACCCCCTTTCCGACCCCACGCGATGCCGGGCCCGCCGTCAAGAGCCGACCCGATCGGAACTTGCGGACGCGAAGTGTAAAAGCAAAGGCAAGACCGATCAGTTGCGCGACCCATGGTATTATTTGCGAGAGATGACGCTCAAAACGTGGGATGATCCCGACGTCGAACGTTGTTCGCTCACTAAAGCTGGTGTTTCGGCCTGGTATGCCGATAATTTCGATATCGACGATCTGATCGCTCGTTTCGGTCGCCTGCCAAGCGAGACGACCTTTCGCAAGTGGATCCAGACGCGCGGCACTGAGAACGATCGTCGCCCTGCCGATTGCGCTTCCTACAAGAGCATCGGCGCCCGCCGCCGCAAGATTGATACCGTCGTCCTCCAGATCATAAAGGTCTGGGTCAATCGGTTCCACGCCAAGGACCGGCAATCGGTCCACAGTTTTTGGAAAAAGGCATCGAGAGACGTCGAACGCTACATCCGCGGTGACAAGCTCGAAATATTGGACTTCGAGCGGGCGCTGGAAGTTCCTAAGAATCCGGACGACGTTAAGATGTGCTCGCGGCGCATCTTCGCGAAGGAGATTGAGCGCGCTCGTGGCGGTAAGGCCCTCAGCATTGCATTCGGAATGCGTGCTCGCAAGCAGCGCTATGGCGGTGGCGGCGTCGCGCAGGAGCCTGTGCGCTTTTTGCAATACGTTCAGGTGGACGACACACCGTGGCCCATGGTCTTCGTCATCGATGCGGTGCGCGGCGTTCCGGTCGGTATCCCGACAGTGACGATCGCGATCGATGTCTTCACCCGCGTCATTCTCGGGTGGGATATCACCTTCGAGCCGCCCAGCTATGCGAGTTACATGCGCACAATGCTTCACACGGCATTGCCAAAACGAGTGCCTAAGGAGTTGGTCTGCGCGCCTGAGATCGCAAGAGCGCTAATGGAAACGTGCGGACACGTGGTTGGCCACGTTGTAGTCGATAATGCCAAGCCCCTCACAGGTCGGTCGCCGCAGGACGCTGGCGGCGATGTCGGCTATGGCCTGCGCTGGGCCGGCGATCGGGAACCTACTCATAAAGGACATGTCGAGAGCTGCATCGGCAAGCTTCAAGAAATTATCAAAAACGAACTCCCTGCAGCAACCTGGGACATTCCGTTGATGCGGGAGTTCAACTACGACCCATCGACGCAGGCGATTGTCACGATCGAGCGGTTCCGCGAGATATTTGCCATTGTCGTTGCTCGCTATCATACCAGTAAGCATTCAGGTCTGCTCGACCGTTATCCCATCGATGTATGGATCGAACAGCGCGCCCAGCATGGGCTCGACATGGTCCGAGACGTCGACCACCTCCGCCGTGCTATTGGTCAACTCGTCTATGCCGAGTTCCGGGGCGAGGGTGCGATCATAGAAGGTCTGCGCTATGGTTCTGATGGCTCTGATGATCGATATCCGGTCACCAACGAAGATTTGTTATTCAATATTGGGATGGCGCGCGGCGTCGCAGCCGACACCAAGAAGCGCACCTTCCACAAGGTGAAGTTCAAATATGATCCAAACGACTTGAGTATCGCTTGGGTGTTCGATGAACTTCGCGGTGAATATGTCGAGATTCCATGCGCTATGCGCCGGTATTCCGAAAACCTGCCACTCTGGTTGCACAGGCGTCTCAAGGACTACGCATCCGACAAAAGAATGAAGTTCGAGTCCGAACATGATATGCTTGAAGTCCACACTGCCTACAGCCAAGCGATGCGGCGCGTAATCCCTGACGCCTTCGTCGCCGAACGTCGCGCAGCAGCCCGCCTAGCCGACTCCTCGCAGGGTCGCGCATATCTCGGCGACGCCATAAAGCTGCTGCCCGTTGATAGTTCGCCCACCGGCATGGAAAATGTAATCGCACACGACACGCGAGTCGAAACGCGTGGCGATCCCAACCGCATCGCACCCCGCAGTTCCAATCGCAAGAACAGTAAGCGGCGGCGTGACCGGCGTGACGCTCCGAGCGTCACGAAGTCCGCCTCGGCCGAAATGGCACAGCAGGACATGGCGCAGACCGCCCGCCGCCTCGACATCGCGTCGGACACGGGAAGCTACATCTAACATCCCGAACGTGGAGTAAACGCATGCTGAAGCCAAAACCGACCTCGAAAACTGACGCCGTTGGACCAACGCCCCGCGCAACGCCGCGGCGCCAAAATCGCGAATCCACCATCTCCTCGCATCCGCCAGCAATGATTGCGCCGATCACTCCTGTCGCGCTGAAGCCATCCGATCTCGCGGATCACGTTGGTGAAGGTCTTGCATCCTTCGAGGGCATCGTCATGCCTACCCGAGCACAGCTCACCGCAGTTCGACAGATGCATTCCTTGCTCAAGATGGGTGAGAAGCAGCCAGAGGGACAGCAACGCCGGGCGTTTCGTTACCTTAACCAATCCGGCGCAGGAAAGAGCACCTGTGGGAAAATTCTGCAGGCTTTCGTGGAAGGCGAGCCGGGACATGATCCTGCGAACAAACCGGTGCTGCACGTTACCCTTTCAACCACAGGCACTCCTAAAAGCCTCGCGAGTTCGATCCTCTCCGCGATGGGAGATAATTACTCCACCCGGGGCGAGGCCGAACTGCTCCTCCGCCGAGTCCAGCAGGGCATCAAGGATTTCCAAGTCAAGTTGCTCATCATCGACGAGCTCAACCATTTCAGGCAGAAGAGCCTCGCCACCGACGCGGCCAATACCATCAAGAATATTCTCTCGCTCGGCTGGGTCCCGATAGTGCTGATGGGCACTAGCGACGCGCAGTCACTCTTCGCCAACAATCGCGAACTTAAGAACCGTTGTGCGCCGCAGGTCGTCCTTGCCCCCTACGGGGACAACCCCGACGATAAACTGCAATGGGCCGATCTCCTGCGGCGGATCGATAGCGAAATAGTCGCCCGCGGAATTCTGAGTCGTCACTCGGGTTTGTGCCAGCCCGAGATCGCCGAGAAACTTCGCCTCTGTAGCAACGGTCTCATTGGCGAGTTGCACAATATTCTGCTGGCCGCGCTCGAAACCACCCTGCTCGCTGGCGACGACTTCATCAGCCTCGTAAGCCTGATCGACGCAGTCGACGCCTGGTGCATCGCCGATGGGACCATCGACCGCAACTTCCTTAGAGACGCTTAACATGGGACCGGTGCTTTGGGGCGTGCCCGCAGTCCACACCGAAGGGTTGATGAGCCTTGTGACCCGCACGGTGACCAGGAACATATTACCATCGTCCCACGTCATCTTGAGCCAAGTGGGAGCACCACACGCGCATAATCCGACTGCATCCGTTATCCTGGATCTGGACGAGGCGGGGCTAGCGGAGATTCTTCGCCAGCCCGTTGCTGAGATACAACGGCGTAGACATCTACCTCGCACGGATGTGGGCTACGTTGACTTCTTCGGTTGCGCGGTTCGGTCAGACGAGATTTTGTTTCGACGCAGGCGCTTCGCCCCAACTGCCGTTGCACTATCCGCCCATGCACGCGCCCTATGGTCACTCAAGATGATCCCGTGCTGCACCGAGACCTGGGAATATCTCGTAGACACTTGCGCGTGCGGGGCGGTGCAAAGGTGGCAGGCGGCCGATCGGCTCGACCGATGCGACCAATGCAATGCTGCACTTGCCGATACTCCAACCACAATGGTCGATGTGGAACACCGCGAAGGCATCTCATTTATCATCGGCCTAATCGATCCCGACGAAGGCCGCCGTGCAGCTGCGCGCTCGCAACTGCCGTCTACCCTGGCGACGTGGGACGGTGGGATGGTCTTCAATCTAGCCCTGATCGTCATGCCGCTGACAGCCGCTGGCTTCACTCATTCGAGAAGGGCTGAACCCGCCACTGCCGATCTGAGACAATACACAGCATCGCTCGCGCAAGCTGCAAACATCGTGCGTCGCTGGCCGGAGGGGCTCATTGATGCGCTGGCCGATGCGGTTCGGAGCCGATCTATTTCCAAACATAATGTTCGTCACAAGGGGGCTGGTCACTATCTCGCCGGCATCAAGAGTGAGTTGCTACCATCCGTTGTCCGTTCTGCGATTACCGACGCAATGGCATCAATCACTTCGACGGCGGATGCCGTGCCTACGGATCAGATCGGCATGCGCCAAGCCGCATTACTCACCGGGCAACACGAGCATAAGCTCGCCCAGGCTCGTCGTAATGGACATCTTATCACGCGGATATGCTTTCGCGCCAACCGCGTTTTCCCAACTCTTGACCGCGACGAGATGGAGACTCTCAAAGACTTCTTAGCCAACCGCCTTGGCCCAGAAAGATTCACACATCTCCTTGGCCTTCCGCAATATGCGATGGCGCAATTGGCGGATGAAAATCTCGTCGCCAGTTGCACTCATCCCTACATTATCGCTAATTATGGCCCGCTTCAGGCGCACAATGCCGAGCTCTTGGCGTTCCGTCTTGCGCTCATGCGCGCCGCGGCCCCCATCGCATCCATTGCCGATCCCATACCGCTTCACCGAGCCGCGAGAGGAATGGGTGGCGGAGCCAAACCCTGGGGTGAAATAATGCGTGATTTGCTTAGCGGAAAGATCCCCTACTCCTTCGCGGGTGAATCAATTAATCACATTCTCATCTCGTCAGCTGACGCCGCGAGGCTACAGGCGCGGAACCTAGCAGCCATGTCGATCGGTGTAGGGTCCCGATTCGTGTCCCAGCGTGATGCGGCCGAAATCTTAAACTTGCGGCTCAAACATGCGCATGTCCTCCCAGCAATTGGTAAGCGGGGCGGCGGCGCGCATCGGATTGCATGGAGTCGGTTGCGCCGAATGGCACGCGACCGCATTACGCTAGGCGAACTTAGCGCGCGAAGCGGAATACATGGCACTCGACTGGAATGGATGCTCGAGCGCGACGGATGCCCACGCCATGACACGCTCGGCTGGATCCGTCGCAAGGCTCTGGCGACGATCGCCAAATACTAGAAATTGAAAAGCTGCCTAGGTGCTTGCGTGTTGCGCGAGCCTCGAAAAGTTCGCCAAAGTAGCAATCGCGAACGTCGTAAGTGCCAATGGCAGGAAAATGGTGCTGCTGGACAGGATTGAACTGTCGACCTCGTCATTACCAATGACGCGCTCTACCACTGAGCTACAGCAGCAACCGGATCACCCGCAAACGCAAGTTCGCCGGGCAGGCGCGGCCTATGGCGGGACGTCCTTCGCCTGTCAAGGTGCGAGGCTTGACGGCGAACCGATTTCGCGAGATTGGCCGCTTGTGAGCAAAGCCCCCTCCCCGGCCGACATCGAGCGCGAGCGCCGCCTCGCCGAGGCGCTGCGCGCCAATTTGCGCAAACGCAAGGCGCAAGCACGCGATACCAAGGCCGAAAACCCGCCTAAAGACTGACGGTCACCGTCACCGCGTCGCCTTCGACGAGGCCTTCGGCCTTGCGGACAGCAGCTTTCACGGGGAGCAGCCAGCCGCCGCTTTCCCTGTGCGGGAAGACCGAGGTCTGCCAGCGCGTATCGCCGATCTGCACGTCGACGCGCGCCGAGCCGAATCCCTTGCGGCCGTCGAGCCATTGCCCCGAGATGGCGGCAAGGCGAATCCCATCCGCCGTCTCGCCCGCGATCGTCACGAAGAACCATGCGGCGGGCGCGGTCGCCGACTGCCAGCGCCAGAGCGGCGTCGTGGTCGTGAAGGCTTCCACCCCCTATTTCGCGGCGACGGGCCGCACAGGCACCGGGATGTTACAGATATCGGCCCCGCCCGCGGGTTTGATGAAGAAGGGATCCCGACGATTCGCCCGCGCGTCGGCGTAACGCGCGAAGCTGTCGCTTTCGGTCGAATGATATTCGAACTTCGGCTGCTGACCCGCAGGCAAGCTGTCAGCGAGCCGGATCGAGGCGATGGGTACACGCTTCTTTTCGTCCTCATAAAAGCCCAGCGCCCCCGTTCCGCGCGGCAGGCTCGACAGATGCTCGATCCCGCTGATCACGCGGCCAACAACCGCGATATTGCGATCGAGATGGCGCGGCGCATGACCGATGACGGCGTAGAGTTCGGCCCCCGCCCCCGTGTCCGGAGACATATTCCGCCCGACGCCAACGGCACCGTAACAATGGAGCGGCCATTCACGTGCATGATCAAAGGCAACCGGCCAGCCGCCGGAGAATCGGGTAAATTCGGCATAGCCGTCACCGCGCGGCGCATGCGGCGACGGCTTAGTACCACGAGCCGGCGTTTCGTGGATGACCAGCTGGCCCACAGGGACGGTGTAGTCCTGCTCCGGAACCGTCGCCAAGCCCGTCGGCAACGCTTTCTTCTCGGTCGCATCGCCCCATTGGGCGACATAATTGTCCTGCACCCGGTTGACGCTCGTCCCGTCCCACCAGTGGGCCGCCGCCAGCTTACGGATATTACCGATCCAGCCCTGGCTGAACGGCGCGGGCATCAGCTGGATCACGACGCGGCGTGGTTTGCCCGTCGCGTCCGGGGTGAGGTCCATCACCAGCAAATCCGAAGCCGCAATGGCGACCCAGTCGCTTGCCGGCGCTGATGCCGCAATTTCGCCCGGCGACGGCACCGGCGCCGGTTCTGCGGCATAAGCGGGAAGGACGAACGATGCGGCCGCCGCGGCCGTCAGAAGCAGGTGTCTCATGACCGATGTCTGCCACGCCCAATCGGCTTGCGAAACCCCCGCCAAGCGATTAGGGCGCGCGTTCCAGTGCATGCGGAGCGGTGGCCGAGTGGTCGAAGGCGCTCGCCTGGAAAGTGAGTATACGTCAAAAGCGTATCGAGGGTTCGAATCCCTCCCGCTCCGCCACCGGAAATAATTGAACGAAATGAAGCCCGGCCTGCCTCCTTCGGCGCGCACGACCCGTTTCGACCACCCAGAAAGTCCATCACGTATTAACCAACCCACGCTACAGTAGTAGTCGAACGCGGTTCGGGGCGGATTGTCGATGATCAACTTTATCAGAGCGCTTCGGCGCCGACGACTGCTCCTCCGGTTTCGCGCCTCGTCAGAACATGTCGTCCATATTTACGAGCGCCCCGGCGAGTGCCTGCCGCCGGACGATCTCGAACGGCTGATCGGCCAGTGCCGCATCGTCGTGCGTGCGTGTCTCGACGGACGCGATCTCGATTATGGCCTGTTCGCCCCGGACAGCAGCGCCTGGGCGCGCAGCGTCATCACGCTCGTCTGCCGGAGCGGCGACGGCGCGCCCGTCGCGTTCAACGCCATGCCCCAGCTTGCGGTCACGCGCGCAGGGCGCGAGGAGCATGTGTTGCATCTCGGGCTGGTGATGGTCGACCCGGCCGAGCGCAGCGGCGGACTGTCGTGGATTCTCTATGGCCTGACCTGCTTCGCTCTCTTCCTGCGCGGGGGGCTTCGTCCGCTGTGGGTCAGCAGCGTGACGCAGGTCCCGGCGGTCGTCGGCATGGTCGCCGAGACGTTCAACAATATCTATCCGGCGCAGCAGGGCACGCCCCAGAGTTTTGCGCACCGCCATCTCGCGCACCAGATCATGCAGCGCCACCGCGCCACCTTTGGCGTCGGCGAGGATGCGGGTTTCGACGCCGAACGCCAGGTGATCACCAACGCCTATACCGGCGGGTCGGACAATCTGAAGAAGAGCTTCGATATCGCGGCAAAGCACCGGATCGAAAGCTATAATGAATATTGCGCCGCTGCGCTCGACTATGGCCGCGGCGACGATGTGCTGCAGATCGGTACGATCGACCTTCGCGCCGGGCAGCGCTTCCTGTCGCGCAGCGTTCCGCGTAGCGCGCTGCCCCAGCTCGCGGTGCAGGCACTTGTCCTTGCAACCGGCGCGGTGATCGCGCCGCTGATCCAGTGGCTCGACGCGAGCACGCCCTTTGGACGATTGAGACCGGCCCGATGACCGACTTTGCCTATGCCGAGATGACCACCCGCAACCGTGGCTTCGTGACCGAAGCGGAGCAGGACAGGTTGCGCGCGGCCACCGTTTTCATTCCCGGCGTCGGCGGCATGGGCGGCGCGGCTTTCATGGCGCTCGTGCGCGCGGGCGTCGGGCGCTTCGTCATCGCCGACATCGACGTATTCGAGGTGTCGAATCTCAACCGCCAGCTATTCAGCCGCGCCGACACGATCGGCCGTCCCAAGGTGGAAGCCGCGCGCGATCTTGCGCTCGAGATCAACCCCGACCTCGTCATCGAGGCGCTGGGCGGCGAATGGACCGACGCGCTCGACCGCATCCTGCCCACCGCCGCGGTCGTCATCAACGGCACCGACGATGCCGCCGCGGGGGCGGAGCTTTATCGCAAGGCGCGGGCGCACGGGCGGACGTTGATCGACGCCTATGCCTCCCCCCTGCCCTCGGTCACGGTCGTGCGCCCGCACGATCCCCGGATCGAGGAGCGGCTGGGCTATCCGACCCGCGGCGTCGACTGGCGCGCCATCGACCGCGACATGGCGGTCGAGTGCCTGATGCGCGAGATCGAATATGTGCTGACGCACAGTTCGAGTCACAAATATGTCGACCTCGACGTCGCCGCCGAGGTTGCGGCAGGAAAAAGGTCGCGCTTCTCCTTTTCGACCATGGTCACCGAAGCGGGAACGATGATGGCCGAGGAAGCGATCCGCGTTATCCTCGCCCGCCCCGGCGGCACCGACTATCGCGGCTATTTCTTCAACCCGCATGCGGTGAAGATCGAAAAGCCGCTGCCCGCACCGGTGGCGGCGATGAAAGGCTGGCTGGTTCGCCGCTTCATGAAGAAGCTGATGGGATGACGCTGCCCGCCGCAACCTTGCTGACGCTGATCGCGCTTGCGGCAACGCTCGTCGCGCGGCGCGGGATCGCGGCCGCCGCACGGCGCTCGCCGGTCGCCGCGCGGCTGCGTCTGGTTTATGGGCTGACCGGGGTATTGTTGGCGCTGCGCCTGCTCTACACCGTCTGGCCCGTCGTGCCGGTCGCCGCCACCGTCATGATCGCCGCCGCCTGGTTGCCCGTGGCGGTACTCAAGCTCGCCGAGGAACTGGTGCGGCGTCACGCACCGCGCCTCGTCAAATTCGCCGCGCTCGGCGGCGCGCTTGCCTTCACCTTTCTTGCGGTCACGCTCGGGCTGGTCTGGAACGAAGCGGCGATCATCGCCCTCGCGGCTTTCCAGTCGCTCGCGATCGTCGCGGTGATCTCGCTGCTGCTCGGCGGACGGCATGATGTTTCGCTCGCCGAAAAGCAGGCGGCGGATCTGTTCACGGTCGCCCTGCTGCTCGCGATTCCGCTCGTCCTCACCGACTTCCAGCGCATCTTCCCCGATTTGCCGGTGCGCGGCGGCAGTTTCGCCGTGCTGATCCTCATAGTCGCGACGTCGCGGCTCGTCGCCGGCGAAGGACGGCCGCGGCAATTGTTCGCCGATATCGCGCTCGCGCTCGGCGGCGGCGGGATCGCCGCGCTCGCGCTGGCGGCGTTGCCGCTGGCGGGGGCGCAAGCGCTGCCTGTCGTTGCCTGCGCTATCGCCGGCGCCGCGCTGCTCCTGTTGATCGAGCGCTTCGCGCGCGACGACGCCTCCGCACCCGACCTGCTTTCGGCGCTCGCAGCATCGCCGCACCACCGCAGTGCGATGCTCGCGGCGCACCCGCTCCTCGATCGCGGCGTGGTGGTCGAAGGCGACGGGCTTGCCGATTATCCGCCCGCGCTCGTCGAACGGCTGGCCGAGCACCGGCTGGTGAGCGGCGCCATGGCGCGTCATGACCCGATGCTCGGCGAGGCCGCGCTAGACCTGCTTGGCCGCCACGCCGCGAGCCACCTCGTTCGGCTATCGCAGGACCCGCCGCGCTTTCTCGCGATCTCGGCCGGGGGCCTTGCCGAAACCGCGCTCGACGAGGAGCTGGAAATCGCCGCACGGCTGATCGAGGGGGCGGCATGAGCATCGAATTGCGCGCGGGCGATGTCGACGCCTTT
Organism: Sphingopyxis sp.; assembly: GCF_035998905.1. Taxonomy (GTDB): domain Bacteria; phylum Pseudomonadota; class Alphaproteobacteria; order Sphingomonadales; family Sphingomonadaceae; genus Sphingopyxis. The sequence continues at coordinate 30,940 of NZ_DASYHG010000027.1, forward strand.
TTCGAGGCACCCTTTCACGCCTATGATGCGTCGGTCGGTTACGTCTCACCACTCAAGAGCGACATCGTCCATATGCTGGACCGCGACAAGAACCCGCTATGGACCGTGGGCAATCCCTTTCGCTTCTGGACGGCGCATCGCGGCGGGCGCCCGATCGGACGCATCGTCGCACATGTCCATGGCCAGTCGAATAGGGCGCATGGCTGGAACCGCGCGCAATTCGGTTTCTTCGACTGTGCCGACGACACGGAAGCCGCTGCGGCATTGCTCGGCGCGGCGGAGGATTTCGCACGCGCGCAGGGCCTTTCCGAGCTGGCGGGCAATTTCAACCTCACCGCGATGCAGCAATGCGGGGTCATGACGGGCGGCTTCGGGCGCCGCGCCTATACCGACATGGTCGTCGGCGCGCCGCATGTCCCGCGCCTGCTCGAAGCCAATGGCTTCGAGGCGATATTCCCGATGACGACCTTTGAGCTCGATCTTGCGCGTGCCGCATTGCCCGACGAGGCCGCGGCGACGGGCGCCGCTTTCGGTTTCGCGCCGATCGAGAAGCGGAGCTTTCCCGAGCGGATGGAGGAAGCACGCGCGGTACTCAACGACGGCTTCGCCGATAATCCGATGTTCGTCCCGCTGACAGAAGCCGAGTTCCTGTTCCAAGCGGGCGAGATGAGCAGCATTCTCGACCCGCGGCTGTCGTCGGTGCTGGTCGAGGACGGACGCCCGGTCGGCACGATCATCTGCATTCCCGATCTCAACGGCTTCCTCGCAGCGACCCGCTCGCGCATCGGCCTTTCGACCCCCTGGCATTATCTGCGTTTTCGCCTGCGCCGTCGGCGCGCGGTGATCATTTTCTATTCGGTCGTGCGCGACCGCCACGGGCGCGGACTGATGGGCGCGATGCTCGCGCGCACGATCCGCCGCCTCCGCGAAGCGGGCTATGAACAGCTCGGCATCACCTGGATCGCCGACGCGAACAAGGCGAGCCTGCGGCAGATGGAAAAGCTCGGCGCCGAGCCGCTTCATCATCTGAATCTGTTCCGGAAGACATGGGCATGACCGAAGTTCCGCTTCGCCGTCTCGTCGAAGCCGCGATCGCGGCGCCCAGCGTCCATAACGTCCAGCCCGCGCGCTGGCGGATCGAAGGCGATGCGCTGCTCTTGCTTGAGGATATGTCGCGCCGGCTGGCGGTCGGCGATCCGACGGGCAATGACGCCGCGATCAGTCTCGGCGCCGCAGCAGAGGGGCTGCGCCTCGCGGCGTCGCGTGCGGGGCTGGCCGCAATCGAAAGCCGTTCGGAATTGCCCGCCGCCACCGGCGCGCTTCGCCCGGTCGCACGCTTTCGCTTCGAGCCGGGCGCAGCGAACGATCCGCTCGCCGAATGGCTCGAACAACGCGCATCGTGGCGGGGCAATTTCCTGCCCCCGACCGAAGCCGACCGGACCGCGGCGGCCACACTCGAAGCCGATGACGCGCGCGTCGCCACCGAGCCCGCCGCGTTAGCCGCGCTCGCGCGCGACTTCGACCGCGCGAGCTATGGCTTCACGCGCCGGAGCGACTTTCGCGGCGAGTTGCGCAGCTGGATGCGGCTTGGGCGCAGCCATCCGCTTTGGTCGCACGACGGCCTCAATGCCGACGCGATGGCGCTGTCGCGGGTCGAGGCACTGGGGGCCGGACTCGTCCTCGGCCCGCTGTTCGTATCGCTCGACAAGCTCGGACTCGCCCGCACCCTGCTTGCCGAGGGCGGCAAGGTCGAGCGTGGTGCGGCGGTCGTGCTCTTCCATCGGCCGGTGGATGAAGACCCCTATGAAAGCGGCCGTCATTTCCACCGCCTGTGGCTTGCGATCGAACGCGCGGGGTTCGGCGCCGCCGTGCTCGCGGCGCTCGCCGACGACCGCGAAGCCGCGCGCGAAATCATCGCCGCATACGGCATTCCGCCCGGGCGCCGGCTGGTCAGCGCCTTTCGCATCGGACGGCGTGCCGGTCCCGGCTATCCCCGCGCGCGCCTGCCGCTGTCCTCGGTACTCGTCTAAAGCAGCTTCAGATATTCGATGAGTGCCGCGCGTTCCGCGGGCGAGAGTTCGGCCCCGAACAGATGCCCGCCATTGCCGCGCCCGGGCTGGGTCGTTTCGGTCCAGCGCGGCACCGAATAGGGCCGGTAACCCGCCGGGTATCCGCCCCCCGGTGCAAGGCGCAGCCCCATCACGCCGAAGTCGAGCGCATGGCCACCGGCAAGGAAGCGCGGCGGCCGCTGCGCGGGATCGAGCAACGCCGCAAGGCTCGGCACCGAACCATTGTGCAGATAAGGCGCCGACGACCAGAGCCCGGCGAGCGGCGGGGCCGCGTAACCGCGCCCGGCGCGGACGTCGATCAGCGTGCGATATCCGGTCGCGTCGACCGCCTTGACGAGCCCCGCGTCGAACAGGCGCGCGCGCAGCGGGTCGGTGCCGACGTCGCCGACCCAGTTGGGGAAAGCGGCGAGCCGGGGTTTCTCGCCCTCGCGCCACTGATAGTCGCCGTGGCACGACGCGCAGCGCGCGGCATAGACGGCGGCCCCGCGCCGCGCGGCCGCATGATCGACCGAGCCCGGAAAGGGCTGCGGCTCATAACCGCGCAGCCATGCGAAGATCGCCTCGGTATCGCCAAGCCGATGCTGTGCCTTGTCGGGGTGAACCCCCATGCTCGGCACGGTGAAGAAGCTCGTGATCGCGGCGAGCGCGCGCAGCCGCTCAGGCGTCAGGTCGGCCTCGACGGTCGCACCGGGTTTCGTGCCGGGCACCGCATAGGCGCCGTCGGTGAGCAAGGCGTTTCGCCATTCGCGGCGGCCAAGCTCGGGAACAGACACCACCCCGTCGTCGCCCGGCCCGCCACCCGCGAGCGGCGCCCCGAGCGCATATTTCAGCGCCGCAACACCATTGGTGCTACCCGGAGCCCCGTTCGGAAAGGGCAGCGGACGTGGCTGCCCCCGAAGCGCGGCAAGCCGGCGCTTCGCAAGCGGCATGACGAGCCAGCGCAGGCTCTGCCGTTCACGCCAGCCCATCTCCGGATAGAGCGTCTCCGCCATCTCGAGCAAGGCGCCGGACCCCATATGGCGCCGCATCGCGTCATAGACCGCCTGCGTATAGGCTTCGAGATCGAGTGCGCCGTTCGGCGTGCCGAGCCAGGCGCGATCGGGCCGCGCAGCGCCCGCGACGTCATAGGTCACCCCGGCGTGGCAAGCAGCGCAGCCCAGATTGGCGACTTCGACCGTCGTGCCGCCGACGGGGGCGATCGAGCCGTGCGTGATCCCCAGCGGCTTGTCGCCGCCCCGCCAGACTATTCCCGGCGGCAGGTTGGCGATCCGGTCCGGAAAAAGAAAACCGAAACGCCGCAGCACGCGGCGCACGGTCGCCTGATCGGCGGCGGCCGACGGGTCTCGCTGCCGCTCGTCGAGCACGAGCGCTGCGGTGGCAAGCTTCCACGGGATCGCACTGCTGTCGAGCGATTCGACCGAAATGCCCCCGAATCCGGCGCCGAGAAAGGCGGCCGCCCCCCGCGTCGCGGCATCCGCGTCGGCGGCGAGAGCCGGACGCGAAACGGCTTCGCTTTCAGCGCTCGCCGTCAACCAGCCGGCCGCTGCGATGAGCAGGATTACGGCGAGCAGCCCCAGAAAGTAGCGAATGATATGTTTCATCATGTTCCCGGACTGCCCTGCAGCGTAGCGGTCCTGTAATGGACGATGCTTTGGAAATTTCTCGCTAATATTTCATATCAATTCAACGCAGCGCAAAGCAGATGCGCGTGCGCTGCCGACGCTCGGCCGACATGCGTTACCGGAAACGGTCGGACGGTTTCCGGGTCACGGCGCCCTTGTCAAAGGTCTGGCACCCCATTACGCCCTCGCGAACGCACCCTCCGGGACCCCCGACCAGCGGACGCCGCCACAAAAGATTGCTTCAGCTGAGCCCTGTTCCAGCCACTCCCTATGTCGACCAGCTCAGTATCGGGGCAGGACGCCGCGCGCTTGCGATCACCCTGGCTATCCTGATCCCCGCGCTCCTGCTGGTCATGCTGCTGTCTTTTGGCCCCGGAAAGCCGCCCAGCGTGCGCGATGAGCCCATCAGCGTGGTGAGCCTCTCGGCTACCGAGATTTCGGAAGAAGCGACCGAACCCGACAGCGCAGAGCAAAAGCAGGCCGACGACAAGCCCGTGTTACCGCAACCGGCGCCCGACCAGCCCCGGCCGCCGCAACCGCTGCCCCCGCCCCCGGTCGTCTCGAAGGCCGCGCCGCCCGTGGCACCGCCAAGCGAACAGCCGCCATCGCCCGCGGTCCCCAAGATCCTCCCGCGCCCGCCCGGCGGCGCCGTCTATGGACCGCCCGATACCAAACGCTCCTCCTCCTCGTCGTCCGGGGATACGGAACGGGTTGGTACGGCACCCAATGGCGAGCCGCTCTATGCCGCCTCCTGGTATCGCGAGCCGCGGGACGATGAGCTTCGCGGATATTTGTCCACCGCCAATGGACCCGGCTGGGGGCTGATCGCCTGCCGGACGGCGCCCGATTACCGGGTCGAGGATTGCGTCGGACTCGACGAATATCCGAACGGATCGCAGATCAATCGCGCGGTGCTCGCCGCTGCGTGGTCGTTCCAAGTGCGCCCTCCGCGGCGCGGTGGGCAGCCAATGGTGGGCGCCTGGGTCCGGATCCGGATCGATTATGGCACCAAGCGGCGACAGGGCCGGTGAAGACGGGCCGGATCGTGCGCGACTTTGGCGGCAGCATGATCGCCTAGGCGCGATTGCGCAGCGAAGTGGCTGCACCGACGCCTTTGATGCGGTAAGGAACCTGCATGTTGCTCGATCCGACTCGCCGCGACCGCCGCGTACCCGGCGACCGGGTGTCCATGACAGCCGGGCGGGTCTAGCGCCCGATGGCGGAATATGTCTTCAAGCCGCACGAACGCCCGACAATGCCGGGATCGCCGGCCAACCCCGAACACCCCACGCGGCGCATGGTGGTTTATTTCCTGATCGGCTGCCTGATCGGGATCACCGCCGGGCTCGGGAACGCGCTGATCGCGGTGAACCTCAATTTCGCGCAAGGAACGCTGGGGCTCAATAGCGACGAAAGCGCCTGGCTGACCGCCGCCTATTTCATGACCAACATCTCGGCGAACCTGCTGCTGATCAAATATCGCCAGCAATTCGGGCTCCAGCCGTTCATCCGCTATACGCTCGGCGCCTATGCCGTGACCGCATTGCTGCACCTGTTCGTCCATGATTTCTGGACGTCGGTAGCGGTCCGGGCGATGAGCGGGATCGCGACGAGCGGGCTGACCACGCTCACCATCCTCTATTTCTTCCAGGCACTCCCGGCGCCAAAGCGCCTCGCCGCGGTGATGATCGGGATCGGCATCCCCCAACTCGCGACGCCGCTCGCGCGCGTCCTGTCGCCGGGCCTGCTCGAATGGGGCGACTGGCACAATCTCTACTGGTTTGAATTCGGGCTGGCGCTCGCGACGCTGGCGGCCGTGATGGCGCAGCCGCTGCCGCCCAGCGAGCGGGAGAAGGTTTTCGAACCCGCCGACTTCCTGACCTTCGGCCTGCTCGCGCCGGGGCTGTGGCTGCTCATCGCGGTGCTATCCGAAGGGCGCATCCAATGGTGGACCGAACGCCCGTGGATCGGCTGGTCGCTGGCCGCAAGCGTCGCGCTGATCACCGCCGCGGTTCTCGTCGAACATCATCGCAAGAATCCGCTGATCAACACGCGCTGGCTCGGCACGCGCGAGATGCTGCGGCTGATGGCGATCGCGGCATCGGTGCGCATCCTCTTGTCCGAACAGGCGTTTGGATCGGTCGGGCTGCTCAGCGTCGTCGGCATGCTCAACGACCAGATGGTGACGCTGAACCTGATCATCATCCTCGCCTCGATCGCCGGCCTTGCGACGGCCGTGCTGACCTTTCGCCCCGCGCATCTGTCGCAGCCGATCATCATCGCCGTCGTGCTGATCGTGATCGCATCCTTCATGGATGCCAGCGCGACCAACCTCACCCGGCCCAGCCATTTCTATCTCAGCCAGGCACTGATCGGCTTTGCGTCGCTGCTGTTCCTCGCGCAGGCAATGGTCATCGGCATCGCGCGGACCCTGCTCGCCGGGGGCAAGAATTTCGTCAGCTTCATCGTGCTGTTCAGCCTCAGCCAGAGTATCGGCGGCCTCGTCGGCGGGACGCTGCTCGGGACGTTCCAGACGGTCCGTGAGAAAGTTCATTCACACGAGCTTGTGCAGAATATCGTCGCGTCCGATCCGCTGGTCGCCGCCCGGCTCGGTGCGGGGAGCCGCGCGGTCGCGGGGACGGTCGGCGACCCGGTGCTGCGCAATGCGGAAGGCGTAGCGCTGCTCAGCCAGCAGGTCACGCGCGAGGCGCATATCCTCGCGTATAACGACGTATTCCTGCTCGTCGGCGTGCTCGCGATCCTGGCCACGATCTGGGGTTTCATGATCAGCCGGTCGATCCGTCGACGGAACGAACCGTCACCGGTGATATTATTGGTCCAGCGCCTGCAATCACAGGCCCAACCGCAAGCTCAGCAGGGGCAATGACATGAGCGACAAAAAAACCGGCGCACCAGAACCCGCGCCGGAACCCGATCCCCAGGTCGATCCGTCACCCTCGTCATGGCACCCCCCCGCCAAGTCGCGCGCGACCGTGGTCGTCATCGTTACAGTTGCGGTGCTCGCGATCCTCGCGATCCTCTACGCCTGGAACCTTCCCCCTTTCTCGGGCTGGTCGGAAAAGACCGACAACGCTTATGTCCGCGGCCGCGTGACGATCATCAGCCCGCAGGTCAGCGGTTATGTCACCAGCGTCGCCGTGCAGGACTTCGCCGAGGTGAAGGCGGGGCATGTGCTCGCGACGATCGACGACCGCATCTACCGCGCACGCGTCGCGCAGGCCGAGGCCAATGTCGCGGCGCAGGAAGCCTCGCTCGCCAATTCGGCGCAGGCGCAGCGATCGCGCGAGGTCGCGACCGAAAGCCAGAATGCCGGGATCGCCAACGCGCAGGCGCAGCTCGCCAAGGCCGAAGCCGACATGCGCCGCGCCCGCGCACTCGTCGCCGACGGATCGATCTCGACCCGCGAATATGACCAGACGCGCGCGGCGCTGCTCGCGGCGCAGGCGGGACTCCAGCAGGCCCGCGCCAGCCGGGCGATCGGCACGCAGGATGTCCGCACCGTCGTCGTCGGGCGCGCGGGGCTCGAAGCCGCGGTCGCCTCGGCGAAAGCGCAGCTCCGCCTCGCACAGATCGACCTCGACAACACCGTCATCCGCGCGCCGGCCGACGGGCAATTGTCCGAAATCGGTGTGCGTCAGGGCGCCTATGTCACCGCAGGCACGCAATTGCTGTCGATCGTCCCGCACAAGGTCTGGGTCATCGCCAATTTCAAGGAAGCGCAGACGCGCGATATGGCGGTGGGCCAGCCGGTGCGGTTCCGCGTCGACGCGCTCGGCGGCGCCGAACTGACCGGGCGCGTCGAAAATCTGTCGCCCGCTGCCGGGTCCGAATTTGCGGTGCTGAAGGCCGACAATGCCACCGGCAATTTCGTCAAGGTGGCGCAGCGGATCGCGGTGCGTATCGCGATCGATCGCGATCAAACGCTGGCCAAGCGGCTGCGGCCCGGCATGTCGGTCGAGGTGCGCGTCGATACGCGCGGCGGGTCGCGGCGATGAAGGCGTCGCCTCTCGCGCTGGCGCTCCTCGCGACGGCGCTATCCGCTTGCGCCGGTCCCAAGGTCTCGACAGTTGACGTGCCGCCGGTCGCCCCCCCGGTCGCATGGCGAACCGATGCGAGCACCGGAACGCTGCTGCAACGCGACTGGTGGCGATCCTTCGGCGACCCGGCACTCGCCGCACTTGTCGACAAGGCGCTCGCGAACAACAGCGACATTGCGATCGCCGCGGCGCGCGTGCGCGAGGCGCGCGCCAATCTCGCGCTCGCACGCGCGCAGACGCTGCCGAGCATCGACGCAACCCTCAGCGGCGGGCGATCGCGGTCGGTCAATGCCTTCGGCCAGCCCTCCGAACAGAATTTTGCGCAGCCGCAGCTCCAGGTTGCCTATGAAGTCGACCTGTTCGGCCGCCTCGCCGACCAGCAATCCGCGGCGCGCGATTCCTATTTTGCCAGCGAGGCGGCGCATGACGCGGCGCAGCTCTCGGTCGCCGCTGCCGTCGCCGCCAACTATGTCACCTTGCGCGGTCTCGACGCCCGGCTGGCGGTCGCGCGCGCGACGGTGCAAGCGCGGTCCGAATCGCTGCGGATCGCGAAATCGCGCGTCGGGGCGGGTTATTCGCCCAAGCTCGAACTCCAGCAGGCGCAGGCCGAATATGACGCAACCGCGCAGATCGTGCCGCAGATCGAACTGGCGATCGCGCGGGTCGAGGACGGGTTGAGCCTGCTGGTCGGCGATACACCGCAGGCGATCGGGCGCGGTGCCGAACTCGGCGGGATGATCGTTCCCGCGGTGCCGGGCGACCTGCCGTCAGACCTGCTCCGCCGCCGGCCCGACGTCGCGCAGGCCGAATATCAGCTCGCGGCAACCGACAAGAATCTGGCCGCGGCGCGCAAACGCTTCCTGCCGCAACTCCGCCTGAACGCGACCGCAGGCGCGGCCTTTTCGACCCTGCTCGCCGACCCGATCTCGATCTGGTCGATCGGCGGCAGCATTTTGGCACCAATCTTCCAGGGCGGCCGGTTGACCGCGCAGGCCGACGCTGCGGGCGCGCAGCGCGATCAGGCGGCTTTCGCCTATCGCCGTACCGCGCTGACCGCGTTTCGCGAGGTCGAGGATGCGCTCGCGGCGGTCCGCCGGATCGACGAGCAGCTCCTGTTCGCACAGTCACAACGCGATGCGCTCGCGGAAGGCCTTCGCCTCGCCACCAATCGCTACCGCGAAGGCTATTCGCCCTATCTCGAACAACTCGACGCCCAGCGCGGCCTGCTCGGCGCCGAATTGTCGTTGATCCAGCTTCGCGCCGACGCGCTTACCGCCCGCGTCCAGCTTTTCCAGGCGATGGGCGGCGGATGGACGATGTCCCAAACCGGCGCGCCGGACTGATCGGCGCGCGACGCGTTCGCGGCGATTTTCCTGTTCGGAGGAAGGAATAAAATCCGGGGTTTCCGGCCCTGCGAAACGCGTCGGAGGGAAATGGCGCACCCGGAACGATTCGAACGTCCGACCCTCAGATTCGTAGTCTGATGCTCTATCCAGCTGAGCTACGGGTGCGTGGAGAGGCGCCTTTAAGACTCACTGCGCGGGGGCGCAACCCCCTATTTCAGCTTTGTGACCGTTCCGCACGACGATTGGCGGCGGATCGCGTCGAGCGCGCCGATTTCTGCGGGGTCTTTCAGCAAAATCCGGACGAGCGCGATGCCATGATCATGGTTGGTGCGGACGATTTCGGCGCCTTTCGGTACCGCCTGCCCCGGCCGGGCGACGATGATTCGGAACGGCTTGCCTCCCGCTTCGACATCATTGCGCACAAAAATCACGTCGGTCGCGGCGTCGAAGATGCTGAGCGAGCTGTAACGGCCGGGCACCGGGGTGACGTCAATCGCGATCGGGCCGTCTGAGATATTATAGGGACAGCTCGAATAGGCGAGATCGGGGCTTGGCCGCACGACCGGCTGTCGCGCGGGCGTCGCGAGATTGCCATAGGACATGGTGTTGACGCCCCCCTGCCCCAGCCGCTCGATCGCGACATTCATCAGGCCATAGGGAATCGCCCGGATCGCCGCATAGGCGGTGAATCCGGCGACGATCAGGCCGAAGGCGAGCGGGCCGAGCCAGTTTCGCATCTCAGCAGCCCTCCTTCACAATTTTCGGGAGTACCGCCTTCGCGGGGGCGGCGCGGAACGCCTTGCCGGGATTGTACATGCGCAAAGTCAGGTGGAACGGCTGGCCCTTGGTTCCGGGCAACCACGCGCCCTCGGCAGGCCTTGTCGGCGCGATGGTCACGCGCCATTCGCCTTTGGCATCGAGCGCGACATTGGCGCCGTTCACCGACCAGCTGTTCGCGGGATTGGCGACGAGATAGCCCGCCTCGTCATAGATGGTGACGCTCCACCAGCGCGCGTCGAGCGGCGTGCCCGAGAGGCTGTAGCGGCAATTGCCGTCGAGCGCCGCACCCGCAGCATCGCTCTTCGCCGACCAATAGACGGTTTCCTTCGCCGGGAGCGCGAGCAGCCCCGCACGCGCCACCGCGGCGCGGGTTACCGGATCGGTAGCCTTGGTGCCGTAGCCGAGCGACGTCGTCCACGGTCCATTGGCGATCTGGCCATCCTGCAACCCACCGCGGGTGAGCGCCCAGGCAGCGCCGAGCCCCACCGCCAATCCGCCCACCAAGGTGATCGTATAGCGGTGCCAGCCCTTCATGCGCGTTCCCCCCGGTTATTTGCCCTTTTTCAGCGCAGCCTGAGCGGCCGCGAGCCGGGCGATGGGGACACGGTAGGGCGACGCGCTGACATAGTCGAGGCCCGTCTGTTCGCAGAAGTGGATGCTCGGCGCGTCGCCGCCATGCTCGCCGCAAATGCCCAGCTTGACGTTGGAACGCGTCTTGCGGCCGCGATCCGCCGCGATCTCGATGAGTTGCCCCACGCCCTCGACATCAAGGCTCACGAACGGATCGGTCAGGAAGATGCCCTTGTCGACATATTGCGTCAGGAAACGCCCCGCGTCGTCGCGGCTGATGCCGATCGTCGTCTGGGTGAGGTCGTTGGTACCGAAACTGAAGAACTCCGCCGATTCTGCGATCTCGCCCGCCATCAGCGCGGCGCGCGGCAGTTCGATCATCGTACCGACCAGATACGCGATCTCGCGGCCCTTTTCGGCGAAGACCGCCTTCGCCTGTGCGTCGACGACCGCCTTCATCAGGTCGAACTCGCGGCGCGTCGCAACGAGCGGGATCATCACTTCGGGGATCGGCGCAGCGCCCGTTTCGGCGGCGACGTCGCACGCCGCCTCGAAGATCGCGCGCGCCTGCATCTCGTAGATTTCGGGATAGGTGACGCCGAGGCGGCAGCCACGATGGCCGAGCATCGGGTTGAATTCGTGCAGCTCGTTCGCGCGCGCCTTCAGCGCCTCGATGCCGACACCCGCGGCCGCGGCGACATCGGCAAAATCTTCTTCGCGCGTCGGCAAAAACTCGTGGAGCGGCGGGTCGAGCAGGCGGATGGTGACCGGCAGCCCTGCCATCACCCCGAAGATCGCGGCAAAATCGCCGCGCTGTTCGGGCAGCAGCTTGGCGAGCGCGGCACGGCGCCCGGCTTCGCTGTCGGCGAGGATCATCTCGCGCACCGCGGTGATGCGTGCAGCGTCGAAGAACATATGCTCGGTGCGGCAAAGCCCGATGCCCTCGGCGCCGAAATCGCGCGCGACCTGCGCGTCCTGGGGGGTTTCGGCGTTGGCGCGCACCTTCATGCGGCGGACCTTGTCGGCCCACGCCATCAGCGTGCCGAAATCGCCGACGAGTTCGGGGAGCAAGGTCTTGACCTCACCCGCCATCACTTCGCCGGTCGACCCGTCGAGGGTCAGGATATCGCCTTCGCGCAGTTCGCGCCCGCCGACGCGCAGCACGCGCGCAGCACCGTCGATCGACAGCCCGCCCGCGCCCGAGACGCAGGGGCGGCCCATGCCGCGCGCGACGACCGCTGCGTGGCTGGTCATCCCGCCACGCGCGGTCAAAATGCCCTTGGCGGCGTGCATCCCGTGAATGTCTTCGGGCGAGGTCTCGACGCGGACGAGGATCACCGCCTCACCCATTTCGGCCGCTTTTTCAGCGTCATCGGCGGTGAACATGATCTTGCCCGACGCCGCGCCGGGGCTGGCGGGAAGCCCCTTGGTCAGCACATCGCGCGGTGCATTCGGGTCGAGCGTCGGGTGGAGCAGCTGGTCGAGCGCGCCCGGATCGACGCGGCCGACGGCTTCCTCTTCGGTGATCAGCCCTTCGGCCGCCATTTCGACCGCGATCCGCAGCGCCGCCTTCGCGGTGCGCTTGCCCGAACGCGTCTGCAGCATCCAGAGCGTCCCGCGTTCGACGGTGAATTCGATGTCCTGCATGTCGCGATAGTGCGTTTCGAGCGTGTCGAAGACGCGGCCGAGCTCGATGAAGGTCTCGGGCATCGCCTCTTCCATCGACGCCGGCTTGGCACCTGCCTTTTCGCGCGCGATCTTGGTGAGATATTGCGGCGTGCGGATGCCCGCAACGACATCCTCGCCCTGCGCGTTGATCAGCCATTCGCCGTACCATGCGCGTTCGCCGGTCGCGGGATCGCGCGTGAAGGCGACGCCGGTCGCCGAGGTGTCGCCCATATTGCCGAACACCATCGCCTGGATGTTGACCGCGGTACCCCATTCGGCGGGGATCGAATTCAGGCGGCGATAGACCTTCGCGCGGTCGCTTTCCCAGCTCGCGAACACCGCGCCGACCGCACCCCACAGCTGGTCGTTCGGCTCCTGCGGGAAGGGCGCGCCGGTCTCGCGCTCGACGATCGCCTGATATTCCTTGACCAGCGCCTGCCAGTCTTCAGCCGACATCTCGGTGTCGAGGTAGAAGCCCCTGTCTTCCTTGGCAATTTCCAGTGCCTCCTCGAACTCGGCATGGTCGAGACCCATCACGACGTCGGCGTACATCTGGACGAAGCGGCGATAGCTGTCCCACGCGAAGCGCGGGTCGCCCGACGCGTCGGACAGGCCGACGACGGTCTTGTCGTTGAGCCCGAGGTTGAGGACGGTGTCCATCATCCCCGGCATCGACACACGCGCACCCGACCGGACAGAGACCAGCAGCGGGTCCGCCGCATCGCCGAACTTCTTGCCCGTGATGCCTTCGATATGCGCGATACCCGCCGCGACTTCCTCGATCAGGCCCGCGGGAAATTGTTCGCCATTGGCGTAATAAGCGGTGCAGACGTCGGTGGTGATCGTAAAGCCCGGGGGCACCGGCAGGCCGATCGAGGCCATTTCGGCGAGGTTGGAACCCTTGCCGCCCAGCAATTCCTTCGAACGCTCGGCCGTCGTGGCCGCGCCGCCGAACAAATGCACCATCTTCGTCATCATATGCTCCTGCTGCCCCGGGGAGGAGGTTGCGGCTGGATAGTGGCGGTTGCCCGCCGGGTCGATTCAGTTTTCCTTTAGCGGCATCAGGCAGCGTTGCCTGCGCCAAATGCTTGCCATCGTTCGGCGACCGCGCGCGCGGACCGTCCACGCATCGCGACCGTCGGCACATCGGCACGAAATGTCAGCCGCGTGCCGCCTTTCAGAAATCCCTCGCGAACATCCGCCTTCGCGATCTGGTCCCAGCGGATATGCACCAGCGGATGAAACAGCCGGAAGAACAGTTGCGGACGCATGTAGAAACCGCGCGGGTCGATCCAGACGTTCACGCAATTGCCGTAGTTCGCGATCGTGAAGAAGGAATCGCCGATCGACATCGACTGCGAGCCATAGCGCGTGACGTCGGGCGGCAGATCGCGATCGAACGCAAAGCGCGCCGCAAGCGCCGACCAGCCCATCCACGAGATGACGCGCATCACGAACACCCACAGCGCGACAAAGAAGACCGGGAACAGAAAGGCCAGCCAGACAGGAAAATCCTGCTTCATCGCCCGGGCCTCTCCCTAGCCCTCGATCTTCGAGAAATCGGCGACGCCATGCACCGCACCGGTGAAGCGCGACAGCAGGCCGAGCCGATAGGCGCGGACCGCTTCGTCGGGGTCGTTGACCATCACGCCCTCGAAAAAGGCATCGATCGGGGCGCGAAGCGACGCGAGCGCGGCCATCGCGTCGGTGAAGCATTCGTCAGCGACCGCAGCGGAGGCCGCGGGTTCGGCGGCGTCGAGCGCGGCGAGCAGCGCGGCGTCGGCGTCGGTCGGCGGCGTCGCGGCGGCGGTGCCGCTCACCTCGCCCGCCTGCTTCAGGATATTCGCCGCGCGCTTGTAGCCCGCGAGCAGGTTGGTGCCGTCCTCGGTCGTCATGAACGCCTGAAGCGCCTTCACGCGGGCGAGCAGGCGGACAAGATCATCCTCGCCGCCGAGCGCAAACACCGCGTCGATCAGGTCGTGGCGGACACCCGCTTCGCGCTGCTGGACCTTGAGACGGTCGGCGAAGAAAGAAAGCAACTCACTGGGTAACGTCTCAGAAAAATCGTCGTCCAGCTCTGCAAACACCTCCACTCGCTTGAATATAAATTTGACGCCTGCTGACCGCAATGCTTGCTGTGTCATAGCGATCGACATCGCCGCTTCAGGGTCTTTTTCAACGGTTTGAATGATCGAGTTAAGCGCGTCATTCTCGGCCGTTTGGAGTTGGATCTCAGCTTTAACCAATGGCACTATTTGATCGACGTGAATTTTGATCGATTGGGAAAGGAGCAATCGCCAATCCGCACGGACTCCATTTCCAAAAATCTGGCTGAGAATTGAAATTGCTGAGCGCCGAAGTGCGAATGGATCCTTTGAACCGGAGGGCTGAGATTTGATCAAAAAGAAACCGGTAAGAGTATCAAACTTATCAGCCAAACTCACAGCCACCGTCACCGGCGCCGTCGGCACATCATCACCCTGTCCGACCGGCTTGTAATGGTCGCGGATCGCGTCGGCGACCGCATCGGGCAAGCCTTCGGCGCGGGCGTAATAGCCGCCCATCAGGCCCTGCAGCTCTGGGAACTCGCCAACCATTTCGGTAACGAGATCGGCCTTGGCCAGCTCGGCCGCCTGCCGCGCGAGCGCGGGGTCGCAGTTCGGAACGATGCCTTCGCTCGCCAGCCATTCGGCGAGCTTCGCGACGCGCTCGACCTTGTCGGCGACGGTACCCAGCTTTTCGTGGAAGGTGATGTTCGCGAGCTTGTCGGCGTGCTGCGCGAGCGTCTTTTTCTGGTCCTGTTCCCAGAAGAAGCGCGCATCGGACAGGCGCGCCGCCAGCACCTTGCGGTTGCCCGCGACGATCTCCGCGCCGCCGTCCTTCGCGTCGATGTTTGCGGTGCAGACGAAGCCGTTCGCGAGCTTTCCATCCGCGCCGTTCACGACGAAATATTTCTGGTTCACGCGTGCGGTGAGCTGAATGACCTCGGGCGGGACCTCCAGAAACGCTTCGTCGAAGCGACCGAGCAAGGGCACCGGCCATTCGGTGAGGCCCGCATTCTCGATCACCAGCCCCTCGTCCTCGACGAGCGTCAGCCCAGCGTCGGCCGCGGCCTTCGCGGCGCCGTCGCGGATGATCGCCTGCCGTTCCTCATGGTCGACGATGACATGGCAGGCCCGGAGCTTTTCGGCATAGTCCGATGCCGAACCGATCGTGATCTCGCCCGGACAGTGGAAGCGGTGACCGCGCGTCGCGAAACCCGCCTCGATCCCGCCAATCTTGCACGGCACCAGCTCTTCGCCAAAAATGGCAACGATGCCCGACAGTGGACGGACCCAGCGCAGGCTTTCGCTGCTCGCGCTTTCCTTGCCCCAGCGCATCGACTTGGGCCACGGCATATGTCGAACGATATGCGCGATCGTATCGGTAAGAACGCGAGACGTAGGACGGCCCGGCTTGTCGATCACCGCGAAATACACGCCGTCGCGGTCTTCGAGCTGGTCTTGGCGAAGGCCGGTCTTGCGAAGGAAGCCTTCGAGCGCTTGCGGCGGCGCGCTGCTGCGCGGGCCCTTGAGTTCTTCACTGACCGCGGTGGTTGCTTCGGGTAGCCCCTTCGCGATCAACGCAAGGCGGCGCGGGGTCGACCAGATGGTGAGGTCGCCCGCTTCGAGGCCCGCGGCGCCCAGTTGCGCGCGGAACAGCTTTTCCAGCTCGGCGCGCGCGCCGGCCTGCATCCGCGCCGGAATTTCCTCGCTGCGCAGTTCGAGAAGAAAGTCGGTCACAGCGTCCACCCCGGATATTGTGCGGTCCAGCGTTCCGACTGGCTGTCGATCCACGCCTTGCAGCTGCCCTTCGCGAGGTCGCGGACGCGCGCCATATAATTGGCGCGTTCCTGCACGCTGATCACGCCGCGCGCCTGGAGCAGGTTGAACAAATGGCTCGCCTCGATCGCCTGGTCGTAAGCGGCGAGCGGGACGTTCGCCGCGATCGCGCGCTTGCACTCCTCCTCGGCGGCCTTGAACCCGGCGAACAGCGTGTCGGTGTCGGCGACCTCGAAATTCCATTTCGAGAACTGGCGCTCATTCTCGAGGAACACGTCGCCATAGCTGACTGCCGCAACATCGCCGACCGCGTCGGAAAAGCGCAGGTCGTACACATTGTCGACATTCTGGATATACATGGCGAGGCGTTCGAGCCCGTAGGTGAGCTCGCCCGCGACGGGCTTGCAGTCGAAGCCGCCCATCTGCTGGAAATAGGTGAACTGGGTGACTTCCATCCCGTCGCACCAGACTTCCCAGCCCAGCCCCCACGCGCCGAGCGTCGGCGATTCCCAGTCGTCCTCGACAAAGCGGATGTCGTGGAGCAGCGGATCAATGCCGATTGCCGCAAGGCTGCCCAGATATTGTTCCTGCAGGTCGGCGGGCGACGGCTTCAGGATGACCTGATATTGGTAATAATGCTGGAGCCGGTTCGGGTTCTCGCCATAGCGGCCGTCGGTCGGGCGGCGGCTCGGCTGGACATAGGCGACGTTCCACGGCTCGGGGCCGAGGCTGCGCAAGGTCGTCGACGGGTGAAACGTCCCTGCCCCAACGCGCATGTCATAAGGCTGCAGGATCGCGCAACCGCGCGCCGCCCAATAGGCGTGCAGCGTCAGGATCATGTCCTGAAAGCTGAGTGGTGTCTTGTCCGCCCCGTCGGCCACGGCCGCAATATCCTTCGCAGGTGCAAAAATCGCCGCCGCATTGGCCCAGCGGCGGCGCACGGTCAAGGCTCCCGTCCCTTCGTCGCGGCGCGAAAATGCGCGCCTTAGTCAGGTCTCCAAAACTTTTTGTAAGGCGTTGTTGACATGGTCAGCGAATCGCGACATATAGTCATGCATACCTGACATGAAGACAGGCTAACGTGACGAACCCAACGAACAAGGAGACCCTAGACATGATGACCCGCACCCTGATCCTCGCCCTCTCGCTCACCGTCGCTACGGCTCCCGCCGCCGCGCAGACCGAAGGCGCCACCGCTGCCGTCAGCACCGCCGGCCTCGACCTGACCCGGGCAGCCGACCGCGAACGCCTCGACACCCGCGTAAAGAGCACGGCGCGCCGCCTGTGCCGCTCGGGCCTCCGCGGCACCGCCGAAAACGCCCGCCAGTCGGCGTGTGTCGCGGCGGCGCTCGCCAATGCCGCGCCGCAGGCCGAACGCGCGATCGCGCAGGCGCAGGGCGGTACGCAGCTCGCGCTGCTGATGGTCGAGGCCGCACGCTAAGCGGCAGGACAGGACGGCTTCGTTCCGGCCGGGCCTCCCCGGTGACGGCCGGCGACTTGGACTGGAGCGCTCTCTCCTCCCCGGTGGCAGCGCTCCAGTCTCTTGGCAGGCCGATCGCCGTTCAGGCCTGCCGCCACCAACCCGACCATATCGAACGGATGGACAAAATTTCGCTTCCCCGACATTTCGATGCTCTATGGGAAGCGTGTGACCATCCCGACGGACATGCTGGCGAGGCGCCGATGAACAATAAATTGAAAGTGCTGCGCGCGATGCGGAACTGGAGCCAGGCGGAACTCGCCGACCGGCTCGATGTTTCGCGGCAGGCGGTGAATGCGATCGAGACGGGAAAATACGACCCGTCGCTGCCGCTCGCCTTCAAGCTGGCGCGGCTGTTCGAAATGCCGATCGAAGAAATTTTCGATGACGGCCATGAAGGAAGCAACAATGACTGACGCCGAGACTTCGAAACCGCGCCGCCGCATGTCCCCGCGGCAAAAGCGTTATTGGACCTCGCTCGGCCTCGCCGGCGTGATCGGCGGCATCGTCGGCGGCTGGATGGTTGCCGATCAAGCCAACGCACCGCGCTCCGCGGCCGAACTCTTCAGCGGCGCGCTGACGCCGGGCTTCGCCATCGGCGCGTCGGCGGCGTGGGCGATCGGTCTCGCGATCTGCATGATCATCTATCACCGCGCGATCGACGATCATGAGGAACATGCCTGGCTCTGGGCCAGCACGGCCGGATGGTACGCGTTCATCTTTCCGGCACCCGTCTGGTGGGTGCTCCACCGCGCGGACATGGCACCGCCCGCCGACGCCATGATTTTGTTCGTCTTTTCGCTGGTCGTGAACTGCATCGTCTATCTATGGCTGAAGTTTCGCTGACCCTTTCCGCTTTTCCCGCAATTCTTTAAGCCGACCCAAGAAAGGCCGACTTCGATGAAAAACTGGTTCCGGACGCTTGCCGCCACATGTGCGGTCATCCCCTTTGCCCAATGCGCGATGATCCCGGGCGGCCAATCGGCGCGCGCGGCCGAGCCCGTGGCGGCGGCCGCCCCACCGGCAATCGTCGCGACGACCGACGCCGACCCCGCGCTGTGGGTGGTGAAGGACGAGGACACGACCATCTATCTTTTCGGCACCGTCCATGTGCTGAAACCCGGCCTCAGCTGGTTCGACGAAGCGGTCAAAACCGCTTTCGACAAATCCGACCAGCTGATGCTCGAGATGGTGCTGCCCGATGACCCGTCGCAGGTCGCGAAGGAAATGATGCCGCTGGCACTCGACCAGAGCGGCAAGACGCTGTCGTCGCGGCTCGACCCTCACCAGCTCGCGGCGTATCAGGCAGCGATGGCGAGCGTCGGCCTGCCCGCCGCGCAGTTCGACGCGTTCGAGCCCTGGTTCCCCGCGATCACCCTGTCGATGCTGCCCCTGACCAAGCTCGGCTATGACCCCGAACAGGGCGCCGAAAAGCAGCTCACCAGCAAGGCCAAGGCCAGCGGCAAGCCGGTCGCCGGGTTCGAAACCTTTACCGAGCAGCTCGGCTTCTTCGATACGCTGCCCGAAACGCAGCAGGTCGCTTTCCTGAACTCGGTGGTCAAGGACCTCGACAAGCTGGGACCGCAGCTCGACAAGATGGTCCTGCTGTGGGCGAAGGGCGACCCCGACGGGCTCGCCACGGCGATGAACGAAAGCATGGCCGCGACGCCCGAGCTTGCGAAAACCTTGCTGTGGGATCGCAACGCGCGCTGGGCCGAGCAGATCAAGGCGCGGATGAACAAGCCCGGCACCGTCTTTGTCGCGGTCGGCGCGGGCCACCTCGCCGGCGACAAGAGCGTGCAGGATTATCTGAAGGCACACGGATTGACCGTGAAGCGGGTAAAATATTGATCGGCGACGCCGCCGGTATCGAACAAGGGGGGCGCCGCCTTGCGGCGGCCCTTTTGGCGTTGCTGCTGGCGGGATGCGGCACCGCCGAACCCGGGCAACAGGCACGGCCGGCGATGTGGCTGGTCGAGGATGAAGACACCCGCATCTATATCCTCGGCACCATGCACGCGCTGCCGCGCGGGACCGATTGGAACGATGGCAAGGTCGCCGCTGCGATCGGCGCAGCGGACGAGCTGGTGCTCGAACTGCCGCCCGCCGAACTCGCCGCCGCGGGCGAAGTCTTTCAGGAACTCGCCCCGCGCCAGACCCCGCTCGCGATCGAAGCGCGCCTCGCGGGCAAGGCGCTGATCGGTTACCGCGCGCTGGAAGCGAGCGGACGCAGCTTCAGCGGCGACGGGTTCGATGACTGGGCGGTGATGGTGCTGATGGGCCAGCGCGTCGCGCAAAACGCCGAACTGTCGCCCGCCGACGGGGTCGAAACGCGGCTGACCGAAACATTCAAGGCCGCGGGCAAACCCGTCGGCGGCCTCGAAACCGCGCGCGAGCAGCTGATGCTGTTCGAAACGTTGGACGCCGCGACGCAGCGCGCGCTGCTGGTCCGTACGGCGGAGGAAGCGGACATCGCCGTAAAGGAAGTCGGCGCGCTGACCGCGGCATGGGGCCGCGGCGATATCGCAACGCTGGAAAAGGTAATCAACGAAGACATCGACGCTGTTCCCGCCGCGCGCAAGGCAATCCTAACGGACCGCAACCGGCGCTGGAGCGCGTGGGTGAAACGGCGAATGGGCCAGCCCGGAACGGTGCTGATGGCGGTCGGCGCGGGCCACCTGGTCGGCAGCGACGGCGTGCCGACGATGCTCGAAGCCGAAGGATTGACGGTCACCCGGGTGCAATAGGCGCGCCGGTGCTTGCATTTCCGCCGCTTCCCCGCTAAGCGCCGCGGCTTCCGTCATGGTCATCCCTGGAGGCGTGGCGGAACTGTGTAACCGAATCTCGGAGAAATATGATGAGCGATCAGCTGACGCTGACGGCCGAGACGCGCGAACGCGGAGGCAAGGGAGCCTCGCGTGAACTGCGTCGTGAAGGTCGTGTCCCCGCCGTTGTCTATGGCGGCAAGGAAGAACCCCTGATGATCCACGTCGAAGAAAAGCTGCTGATGAAGCAGCTGATGACGGGTCACTTCATGAACTCGGTCGTGATGATCGAAGTGGGTGGCAAGACCATCCGCACCCTGCCGAAGGACGTCGCGTTCCATCCGGTCAAGGATCGCCCGATCCACGCCGACTTCCTGCGCATCGCCAAGGGCGCCACCGTCCAGGTCGCCGTGCCGGTCGTGTTCGCGAACGAAGATGCCTCGCCGGGCCTGAAGCGCGGCGGCGTGCTGAACATCGTGCGTCACGAGCTGGAACTCGTTTGCGACGCGGACAAGATCCCCGACGAGATCGCGATCGACGTCACCGGCTTTGACGTCGGCGATTCGATCCACATCAGCAACGTCACCCTGCCCAAGGGTGTCGAAAGCGCGATCACCGACCGCGACTTCACCATCGCGACCATCGTTGCCCCGTCGGCGCTCAAGTCGAGCGACGGCGACACGACGAAGGACGAAGGCGAAGCTGCCGAAGGCGGCGACGAAGCCTAAGCATTTCGGACCGCCCCTCCCCGATGCGGGAGGGGCGTTTCCGCTGGACCCGGGAAAAACAGTATCATGCAGCTCTGGGTCGGCCTCGGAAATCCCGGGCCCCAATATGCGATGCACCGTCACAATGTCGGCTTCATGGCCGCCGACGTCATTGCCGATTTCTACGACTTTCCGGCACCCGCGAAGAAATTCCAGGGCTGGGTCCAGGAAGGCCGCATCGGATCGCAGCGCATCCTTCTGCTCAAACCCGGCACCTTCATGAACGAAAGCGGCCGCAGCGTGCGCGCCGCGCTCGATTTCTATAAACTGGAGCCGCAGGACGTTACCGCCTTTTACGACGAGCTCGACCTTGCGCCGATGAAGGTCAAGGTGAAGCAGGGCGGCGGCGCGGCGGGCCATAATGGCATCCGCTCGATGATCCAGCATATCGGCGAAGATTTCCGCCGCGTGCGCATCGGCATCGGCCATCCGGGGCACAAGGACCGCGTTACCGGTCACGTCCTCGGCAATTATCACAAGAGCGAAATGGAACCGCTGATCGACCTGCTGGGTGCGATCGCGGCCGAAGCAAGATGGCTCGCCGACGGCGACGATGTGCGCTTCCAGAGCGACCTCGCGCTGCGTTTGCAGGGCTGACGCAACGAAGTTGGCGCTTTGCGCCGGCTGAGGCATGATGGTTCCCGAAGGGAGCCCTCAATATGTCCGATCGCCACACCCCCAGCCGCCGCGAGCTTATAGCGGGCGCCGCCGTGCTCGCCGCCGCGGCACCCGGCGTGCTTCACGCAGCACCCCCCGCCTCCCCTTCACTCAAAGGCCGCACGGTGCTGATCACAGGTGCATCGAGCGGTTTCGGCCGGATCGGCGCGCTCCACTATGCAAAGCTCGGTGCGAAGGTCATCGCGACGATGCGGAACGTCCCAAGCCCGGAGGCAGCGAGCCTCGCGGCCAAAGCCGCGAAGGACAAGCTCGACCTCCATATCGTCGAGATCGACGTCACCGAAGATGCGTCGGTCGCGGCGGGGACCGCCAAGGCGCTCGAACTCACGGGCGGGCGCATCGACACGCTGGTCAACAATGCCGGCATCGGCATCACTGGACCGGTCGAGGTTCAGGACATGGAGGCCACCCGGCTGATTTTCGAAACCAATGTCCTCGGCATCCAGCGGATGCTCGGCGCACTGCTTCCCCAGATGCGCGCGGTGAAGGGCGGCCAAATCTTCAATATCTCGTCGCAGCTCGGGCGCGTGATCGTGCCCGGCGGCGGTCATTATTCGGCGACCAAATTCGCGGTCGAGGCGCTGTCCGAACAGCTCGCCTATGAACTGGTGCCGCACGGGATCGACGTGACGATCATCCAGCCCGGCGGCTATCCGACCAAGGTGTGGGTCAACCGCAATGCCTATACGGGTGCGCTGCGCGATCGCAGCGATGCGGCGCTGCTCGCGGCCTATGCACCCTTCACACGCGGCATGGGAACCGAGGACGGCAGTGGCCGCAGCGCCGATCCTGCCGATGTACCGTGCGCGATCGCCGAGATCATGGCAATGCCCGCCGGCAAGCGGCCGCTGCGCCAGGCGGTGCATCCCGGCAACAAGCCGCAGGAAGCGATCAACCGCGTTTCGGCCGAAGTCCAGCTCGCATGGCTCGGCGGCGGGCAGCTGGGTCCGTTGGTCAAGGCGGTGCACGACTGACGCCTGTCACAAGTCCGTCATATAAGTCATTGCAATTCGACGCGTTCGAGCAACGCGGCTGACATCAACCTCTGCAATCGGTGCGCCACCTCCAAACCGGGATGTTCGAGTCCCGGGGCTCAACCGAAAAACAGGGGAAACTGCATGTCACATCTTACCGATGACGCCCGCGCGCCGTATCGCGGCGAAACCGATAGCCTTCCGGGACCTGGTAGTCTGGAGGCGATCGTCGCCGAAAACCCGTCGCGCCGCACGTTGCTGAGGAACGGGCTGTTCGGGCTGTCGGTCATTCCGGCCGCCGTACTCGCGGGCTGTGACAGCGATGGCGCCACCCCGCCCGTCACGGTTCCGCCGACGCCCACCCCGACGCCCACGCCGACCCCGACACCCCCGCCGGTGAGCTACGCGGTCAATTTCGCTGCGGTCGCCGCGAACCAGGACGACAAGGTCACCGTGCCCGCGGGTTACACCGTCGACGTGCTGCTGAAGGCCGGCGATTCGGTCGAAACCGGCACCGCCTATTCGGGCAGCTTCCCGACCCCCGCGGTCGCCGAGAAATGGGCCGGCGGCAATCATGACGGGATGGAATATTTCGCCCTTCCCGGTGTCGACGCCAACAATGGCGGGCTGCTCGCGATGAATTACGAATATCCCGATTTCAACATCCTGATGGCGGGCAGCTATAACGCCGCGACCGCGACCGCCGACCAGAAAGCGCTCGCGCTGTCGGCGGTCGGCATCGGCGTCGTCGAAATCGCCAAGGGCACCGACGGCAAATGGGCGGTGAAGGCCGGGTCGACTTATAACCGCCGCTATACCGGCAACAGCAGCTATCGCGCGGGCGGCCCCGCCGCGGGCCTCCTTTCGGGCAGCATCAAGGGCATGCTCAACAATTGTTCGAGCGGCCGCACCCCGTGGGATACCTATCTGACCTGCGAAGAGACGACCGACAATTATCTCGACCCGACGCAGCCTGCGACCAACTATGGCTGGGTGGTCGAGATCGATCCGCTGCGCGAACTCGCGCAGCCGACGAAGCGCACCGCGATGGGCCGTTTCAGCCACGAGAATGTCGCCTATATGGCGAACGCCGACCGCCGCGTCGCATTCTATATGGGGGACGATTCGACCCCGGGCTGCATCTATAAATTCGTCCCCGATCGTGCGTACAGCGCGTCGAACCGTGCGGCGAACACCGACCTGCTCGACTATGGCACGCTCTATGTCGCACGCTTCAACGGCGACGGCACCGGCGAATGGCGCGCGCTCGTCGTCGGTCAGAACGGCCTGACCGCGGGCGCCTCCGACCCCGGCAACACCAGCCAGAGCACGACCCCGCCGGCGCCGACGATCGTCAATTTCAACAATCAGGCCGATGTGTTGATCAACACGCCTTCGGCGGCGCGCGTCGCCGGCGGCACCGTGATGGACCGCCCCGAATGGGTCACCGTCGCGCCCGACAACAAGGCCGTGTTCGTCACGCTGACGAACAACAGCGGCCGCCGCGTCACCGACCCGATGAATCCGCGCGTCAGCAACCTGCACGGGCACATCATCAAGTTCCGCGAAGAAGGCGATTCGCCGCTGGCGACCAAGTTCAGCTGGGAAATCTTCCTGACCGCGGGCGACCCGTCGCTCGCATCGGGGGGCAGCAACCTTGTCGGCAATATCAACGGCGACACCTTCTCAAGCCCCGATGGCCTCCGCATCGACCCGCAGGGCCGCATGTGGGTGCAGACCGACCACAGCGTTCCGGGCAATTCGGGTGTCGCGGGCCGGACGATCGATCAGGCTTTCGGTCATAACGCGATGTTCTATGTCGACCAGACGAGCAAGCAGTCGAAGCGTTTCCTCGTCGGCCCGCTCGGCTGCGAGATCACGGGCCTCGCCTACACGCCCGATCTCAAGACCTTCTTCGTCAACATCCAGCACCCGACGGGCAACTGGCCGGTCGCGGGCGAACAGCCGCGCTCGTCAACCGTCGTCGTGCGCCGCACCGACAACCAGCCGGTCGGCAATTGATCGCGCGCCGCCCGCTCTCGCAACGGGAGCGGGCGGCGAGCCTCAGACGAACTTCATATCGCCGAAGATCCAGCGCCAAGGCGTGCCGGTTTCGCCGAGGATGTCGCGCACGATCATCGGGAACGCGGCTTCGGCGCGGACATCGTTCGACATGATAAGCACGCAGCGCTGCCCCTTTTCGAGGCAGACGAGTGTGTTACCGGTCGAATCATTGTGTCCGCCGCGGAAGAAGGCGGCGCCCTGGGGTCCGCTGAAAGTGATCAGGCCGACGCTCGCGGCGAGCCCCTCGTGCTGCTGCGCTGCGGGCACGTCGCCCGCCAGCGTCGGAAACTGCGCGGCCGAACGGATGGTCAAGCCCGGTCGCAGCAATTCGCCGCGCGCTTTTTTCGAAAGCCCCCTGCCCGACACAAGGGCGGCCGCGAAGTTGGCGAGATCGGTGATCGTCGTGTCCATCGATCCGGCCATGCGTACGCGGCCGCGCTCGTCATGTGCCTCGACGCTGCCGTCGAGCGTCCAGCCGTCGGCATAGTTCGCGGCGAAATCGGGACGCCAGACGACGCTTGTATTCCGCATGTCGAGCGGATCGAAAACGAGCCGCTGGACCTCTCGGCCCGTGTCGAGCCCAAGTCCCTTGTCGAGCCCGAACTGGAGCAGCATGATCCCCTCACCCGAATAGCCGTAGCGGCTGCCCGGATCGAAATGGATGCGTAGCTTGCCGTCGGGCTCGAGGAAGTGGAAATTCGCAAAACCGGTGCTGTGACCCAGCACCATGCGCGGGGTGATCGTTCGCCAGCGCTCGTCGCCGGCGAGGTCGCCCCAATTGCCATAGGCGTCGAGGTTGCCATAGTCGGGCAAAGGCTTCGCGAGCATCGCGGCGATCGGCTTGTCGAGATCGACCTTGCCCTCGTCGACCAGCCGCAGCACCGAATAGGCAAACACAGCCTTCGTGAGCGACGCGCCATACATGATCGTTTGCGGGGTCAGTGGCTCGCCCTTGGCATTGCGTTCGCCGAACGCCTGCACCGACACGACCTTGCCCTTGTCGATCGTTGCGATCGCCAGACCGCGCGCGCCCGTTGCGGCCATCGCCTTTTTTGCGGTCTGTGCGATCGCTGCCTTGCCGGGCATCGGTTTGGCCGCGGCAGGCGCCGTGATCAGCAAAGGGAATAGCCAGCCGAGTTTTGCCGCGCGCATTGCAATCTCCCGATATCCCAATCCCAACTGCTATAGCACGGCAATACAGCTGGCAAGACGTCGGCTCAGGGCGCTTTTCTTTGCGGCGGAGGCGGCGGCGAGCCGTCGCGCGTCTGCGACATCAGGATCACGCACATCGTCCGATGTACCGGATGCGAACCGCATGCGACGCCGGCATAGCGATGCGTCGAACGTAGCAGGCTGTGGCGATGCCCGCGATCGGGCACGCCATCGTCGATGAGCAGCTGATCGACGACGCCCGCAGGCGTGTGATGGCCATAGGTGATGACCTCGTTGACATAGGGACCGCCGCCACGGGCGCGCATCCGTTCGCCGGGGCCGCTTCCCCTGGTATAATGGCCGACTGCGCCCGAGCGTGACTGGACCGCGACATGGTCGGCGGCAGCACGCGCGAGCGCACCGCTCCATTCCAGCGTCGGCAGCGGCTTCTCGCGGCGCAGGTCGCGGATCGCCTCGTCGACGGCAACGACGCCCTCGCGCGTCATGATATCGATCTCGCTGTCGTCGTCGGCGACCAGCAACTTGCCCTCGAAGCGCGGGCGATAGTCGCGCAGATATTCGGTGTAGGCTGCAGGATCGCTGCGAAAGCGATTGAGTTCGGTAAAAACGCCCTCCTCAAACCGGCTCTGCGCGGTCACGGCGACGGTCGCACCGAAAGACAAGAGGACACCGGCGGCGAGAAGGAGGCGGGGTTTCGTCATGGCCGCTGCGATAAAGCTGCAAGTCTGAACGGCGCGCAACGGCGAATCCACCTGCAAAGACTGGCGCCGGACGCAATCTGGCGCTAGGGGCGCTGCAACACAGGCGCCCCCTCCACAGCGCGCCGAACCTCACGGAGTTTTTATGGGTTTCAAATGCGGGATCGTCGGCCTGCCCAACGTCGGCAAGTCCACCCTGTTCAACGCGCTGACCGAAACCGCGGCGGCGCAGGCGGCGAATTATCCGTTCTGCACGATCGAACCGAATATCGGCAACGTCGCGGTACCCGACGCGCGGCTTGAAAAACTCGCAGCGATCGCGACGAGCAAGAAGATCATCGCAACGCAACTCGCCTTCGTCGACATCGCCGGCCTTGTGCGCGGCGCGTCCAAGGGCGAAGGCCTCGGCAACCAGTTCCTCGGCAATATTCGCGAGGTCGACGCGATCGTCCACGTCCTCCGCTGTTTCGAGGATGACGATATCCAGCATGTCGAGAACAAGGTCGACCCCGTCGCCGACGCCGAGACGGTCGAGACCGAATTGCTTCTGTCCGACCTCGAAAGCCTCGAAAAGCGGGTTCCCGCCTTCGCCAAGAAAGCCGCACAGGGCGACAAGGAAGCGAAGATCGCTGCTTCGGTCCTCGGCCAGGCACTCGACCTCCTGCGCGAAGGCAAGCCCGCGCGGCTGGTCGAACCCAAGGATGACGAGGAAGCCCGCGTGCTGCGCACCGCGCAGCTCCTGACCTCCAAGCCCGTCCTGTACGTCTGCAACGTCGACGAAGGCAGCGCCGCGAACGGCAATGCCTTTTCTGAAAAGGTCTTCGCCAAGGCGGCAGCCGAGGGCGCGCAGGCTGTGGTCGTTTCGGCCGCAATCGAAAGCGAGCTGGTGACGATGGACATGGCCGACCGGATCGAGTTCCTCGAGGAAATGGGCCTTCACGAAACTGGACTCGCGCGCGTGATCCGCGCCGGATACGAGCTGCTCCACCTGATCACCTTCTTCACCGTCGGCCCGCAGGAAGCGCGCGCCTGGACCGTCCACACCGGCGCCACCGCTCCCGAGGCCGCGGGCGAAATCCACAGCGATTTCCAGAAGGGCTTCATCCGCGCCGAAACGATCGCCTATGACGATTATGTCACGCTGGGCGGCGAAGCGAAGGCGCGCGAAGCGGGCAAGCTGCGCGCCGAAGGAAAGGCCTATGTCGTGAACGACGGCGACGTGATGCACTTCCTGCATAGCTGAGCCGAAGCCGTCGTCGCGAGATCCGGCTGGGATCGAGCGGCCGTTCCACGCCGTGACCGAAAGGCCGGTCAGCCGAACCGACGACGAAACCAGCCCCGCTTTTTCGGAACGATCGGGGGCTGCCCGGAAAGCTGCACGAGGTAATTTCCCAGGATAGCCGCTTGCTGCCTGGTCATCAGGAACCGAAACAGGTCAGGGTCGTGCTTCCTGACGGCTTCCAAAGACTGCACGCTTTCGAGCCGGAGCATGATGCGCTCACCCGCATCCTGGTGTGTCCAGCCGACCAATGCCCCGAAACTCTCCATCATCTCGCCCCGCTCCCTCACGATTTCCGCGCGGCTGGCGCCCACAGCCCGCGACGGCTGTAACAGACCTTCGGCGGAATGTCGTCAAAGGGGGGAGCGGATGTTCTCCACTTTCGTCATCCCCGCGAAAGCGGGGACCCAGAGCGCGCGTGGGCTTACTCCACACTAGGTTCCCGCTTTCGCGGGAATGACAGACTAAGATGGGACGCAATGTCCGCAACCGGTCGAAAGAGCCCCTTTTCGGAACAAGTTCCGACAACGCACTAGGGTTCAAACGCCGCGAGGATCGGGCACGGCCCCTTGGCGCTGGCCGCGCATTGGTCGGCGAGGCGCGCGAGCGCGGCACGTGTTTCGGTCATCTGCGCGATCTTTTCGTCGAGAACCTCGATCCGCTGGCGCGCCAGCGTCCGCACGCGGACGCGGTCGTCGCTCGCCTCGAGCGCGAGCAGTTCGGATATCTCGTCGAGCGTGAAGCCCGACGCCTGCGCCGAGCGGATAAATTTGAGGCGGCGCAGGTCGTCGGCGTCGTAGCGCCGCACGCCGCCGCCCCAACCGTCGCCGCCGCTGCGCGCGGGCGTGCCCATCAGCCCGCGACGCTGATAATAGCGTATCGTTTCGACGCCGACCTCGCCCGCCGCCGCCAATTTCCCGATCGTCCATTGCATCGCTTGACTCCGTACCATGGTACAGACGCTATATGGGGTGCATGACAAAACAGGCAACACTCCATCGCATGGTCATGCCCGGGCACACCTGCCCCTATGGCCTCAAGGCAAAACATCTGCTCGAAAGCCGCGGCTTCGCGGTCGACGACCGCTGGTTGACGACGCGCGAGGAAACCGATGCGTTCAAGGCCGAGCATGGCGTCAAGACGACGCCGCAGACCTTCATCGACGGCGCGCGCATCGGCGGTTATGACGACCTTCGCCGTCATTTCGGGCTGAAGGTCGCCGATCCCGATGCGACGAGCTACACGCCGGTGATCGCGCTGTTCGCGATGACCGCGCTGATGGCGCTCGCGACCAGCTTTTCGGTCTATGGCGACGCCCTCACCCTCCGCGCTGCCGAATGGTTCATCTCGTTCAGCATGATCGTGCTCGCGCTGCTGAAACTGCAGGATGTCGACAAATTCGCGACGATGTTCCTCAACTATGACCTGCTCGCCAAGCGCTGGGTGCCCTATGCGAGCATCTATCCCTTCGCCGAGGGTCTTGCGGGCGTGCTGATGACCGCGCACGCGTTCAACTGGCTGTCGATCCCGATCGCGCTGTTCATCGGCGGCATCGGCGCAGTATCGGTGTTCAAGGCGGTCTATATCGACAAGCGCGACATCAAATGCGCGTGCGTCGGCGGCAGCAGCAAGGTGCCGCTGGGCTTCGTGTCGCTGACCGAGAATGTGATGATGGTCGCGATGGCGCTGTGGATGGCGCGAATGTGGTTCTGACCCCCGGCCGCATCGGTCATTGATGAAACATGGGACTGGGCTATCAGGGGCGTCGAATCGCCCCCACGGAGCCCAGCCATGTTCAATCGCCGCCACTTCCTTGCCGGGGCCACGCTCGCCGGCCTAGCAGCCCCCGCGATCCTGCGCGCCGAGGGCGGTATTTTCCGTGAGTTCCCGTTCAGCCTCGGCGTCGCGGCGGGCGATCCGGCGAGCGACGGTTTCGTCATCTGGACACGCCTCGCCCCCGAGCCGATGGAGCGCCACGGCGGGATGCCGCTGGCGAACTTTCCGGTCGACTGGGAGGTAGCGAGCGACAGCGGCTTTCGAACCGTGGTCGCGAAGGGCACCGAACTCGCACGCCCCGAACTCGCGCACAGCGTCCATGTCGAGGTCGCGGGGCTCCAGCCCGACCGCCCCTATTATTACCGCTTCACCGCTGGCGGCGAACGCAGCCTGCGCGGCCGCGCGCGCACCCTGCCCGCGCCGGGCGCGAAGACCGACGCGCTGAAATTCGGGGTCGCCGGGTGCCAGCATTTCGAAGCGGGCTTTTTCGGCGCCTATCGCCACCTCGCGCGCGAAGACCTCGCCTTCGTCTATCATTACGGCGACTTCATCTACGAATATAGCGAGGAATATCTGTTCAACACCGGGCTGCCGACGCGTCCGGTGCGCAAGCACGCCTTCCGCGCGCTCGTCGACGTCAATGATTTCCGCAATGCCTATGCGCAACAGCTCGGCGACATCGACCTGCAGGCGGCGCGATCGGTCCATGCCTTCCTGTCGAGCTTCGACGATCATGAAATCCGCAACGACTGGGTCTCCGACATCGACAATTGGAAACTGGGTCTCGACGTCAAC
This sequence comes from Sphingopyxis sp., assembly GCF_035998905.1. Classification (GTDB taxonomy): domain Bacteria; phylum Pseudomonadota; class Alphaproteobacteria; order Sphingomonadales; family Sphingomonadaceae; genus Sphingopyxis. The sequence goes on from NZ_DASYHG010000027.1 coordinate 61,323, forward strand.
GATCCCGAAGCCGCGCCGCCCGAAATTTTCATGCTGAAGAAGCAGGCCGCGATGCAGGCGTGGTACGAGCATATGCCGGTGCGCAAGGCCCTGCTCCCGCGCGGCGGGATGGTCGCGATGAACCGCGAATTCCGCTGGGGCGACCTGATGGCGATGCAATTGCTCGACACCCGGCAGTACCGCAACGACCAGCCGTGCGACGATGGTTTCAAGCCCGCCTGCCCCGGCGTGTTCGACAAAAATGCGCACGTGCTCGGCAAGGCACAGGAGGATTGGCTCGGCCGCAACCTCGCCCAGGGCGGCGCGACGTGGAACGCCTTTGCACAGCAGGTCACAATGATGTCGCTCGACCGGCGGCGGAAGCCCGACGAGCCCAAGAAGATCGTCAACCTCGACAGCTGGGCCGGGTACGAAGCGCCGCGCGAGCGGATCCTGTCGCGCATGGCGGGGCTGAAGAATAATGTCGTCCTCACCGGCGACGAGCACCAGAATTTCTGCGGCGACCTTGTGCTCAAGGACAAGGTCGTCGGCGCCGAATTCGTCGCAACCTCGATCTCGTCGGGCGGCGACGGCAGCGACCAGCGCAATGGCACCGACACCTTCCTCAAGCTCAATCCCGAACTCAAATTCGCGAACGACCAGCGCGGCTATGTCGTATGCGACGTCAATCGCGAGGCGTGGCAGACGCATTTCATGGTCGTCGACAAGGTGACGACGCCGGTGAACACGCTGTCGAAGCGCGCGACGGGCGTGGTCGAGCGCGACGTCGCCGGGATCAAGATGGCGTGACGTGTCGCGGGACGGTCACAAAGGCGCCATAGCGGACCCGGCATGAACCGCCTCCTCTCGCTGCTGCTCGCCCTCCTCCTTCCCCTCGCCGCGCACGCGCAAGACGGAAGCGAGCGCCAACCCGTTACCATCCTGATCTCGATCGACGGCTTTCGCGCCGATTACCTCGATCGCGGCATCACGCCGAACCTTTCGCGGCTCGCGGCCGAAGGCGCGCACGGCAAGCTGCGGCCGTCGTTTCCGACCAAGACCTTCCCGAACCATTATGCGATCGTCACCGGCAAGCGCCCCGACAATCACGGGATCGTCGGCAACAATATGATCGATCCGCGGCGCCCCGACGTGCGCTTCAGTCTCGGCGATCCGAAACAGTCGCTCGATCCCTTCTGGTGGGACGAGGCCGAACCCGCATGGGTGACCGCGGGCAAGGCCGGGGTGCGCAGCGCGACGATGTTCTGGCCGGGGAGCGAGGTCGCGATTCACGACAGCCGTCCGCCCGACTGGCTGCGTTATGACGCTCATGTCGGCTATGCGCAGCGGGTCAACACTCTGCTCGACTGGATGCGCCGCCCCGCCGATATCCGCCCCGCCTTTGCCACCCTCTATTTCGAGGCGGTCGACGATGCGGGGCACAAATTCGGCCCCGACAGCGCCGAGGTGAACGCCGCGATGACCGAGGTCGATGCGCGCATCGGCGACCTCACCGCCGGGCTTGCCGCGATGGGGCAGCCCGCACGGATGATCGTCGTCGCCGACCACGGGATGCGCGCGATCGACGAGAGCCGCACCATCCAGCTCGCCGACCTGATCGACCTGCCGAGCATCATCGCGGTCGAGACCGGCCCCTATGCCGCGATCGAACCCGCCGCGGGAACCGACAATCGTGTGTATGACGCCTTTCTGAAACCGCACGATCATATGGCCTGCAACCGTCGCGCGGAGCTGCCGAAGCGGCTGCATTATGGCCGGAACCCGCGCGTCGCGGCGATCATCTGCATCGCCGAGCCCGGCTGGTCGATCATCGCAGGCACGCCGACATGGCCCGTGAAGGGCGGCGCGCACGGCTATGACAATCAGGATCCCGAGATGCTCGCGCTATTCGTCGCGAGCGGCACCGGCCTCAAAGGGGACATCGGCATCGTCGACAATATCGAGGTCTATCCGCTGCTGATGCGGCTCATCGGCGTCGCGCCGCTGCCGAGCGATGCGACGGGCGTGCTGGTCAAACGCCTACCGTAGCCAGTCGCGCAGCACCGCCATCGCGTGGATCGATGCGGTCGGCGCGTTGACGATCTGAAGCTGGTAGCGCCCCTGCGTCACGTCGAATTCGACCATCTTGCGGATACCCGAACAGGCGGGGCCATGCCCGTGTGTCATCGATTTCACTATTGCGCCATCGCGAACGAGGTCGATCCACGCCCCCGCGTCGAGCGCGACGACCAGCCGCCCCGCCCTCTTCACATCGATCGGGATCATCCCGCCGAATTTATGGACGTCGGGCTTGCGTTCGGGGGCGACGCCATAGCGCAGGCTTTCGAACTTGTGCAGCGGCAACGCCGTCCGCGCCGCGCCGAGCGGCGACCAGTCGGCGCCGAGATCGTCGCCATAGGCATAGATCGTCTTGCCCGCCGCATCGCGCGACCAGTCGGCAAGTTCGGGCGGCAGCACGGGCGCGGCGGGACAGGCTGCTTCCGGCTTTTCGGCCGGTGCCGCCATCGCGGTTCCGGGCAACAATGCCATCAGCGAAATCGCGATAATCCCAAGCTTCATCCTATTTCCTCCCGAACAATTTCTCGACATCGTCCATCGCGAGTTTGACCCACGTCGGCCGCCCGTGATTGCACTGGCCGCTGTGCGGGGTGACCTCCATCGTGCGCAGGAGCGCGTTCATTTCGGCAACGCTCAAGGTCCGCCCCGCGCGCACCGACCCATGGCACGCCATCGTCGCCGCAACCAGTTCGAGGCGCTCGCTCAGGCCGAGCGCGGCGTCGTAACCCGCAAGGTCATCGGCGATGTCGGTGACGAGCTTCTGACAATCGATCGCGCCGAGCATCGCGGGGGTCGCGCGGACCATCACGGCGGCGGGGCCGAAGCGTTCGAGTTCGACTCCGAGCGCCGCGAGCTGCGCCGCCGCCGCCTCGAGCCGGTCGCACGCGGGTTCGTCGAGCTCGACGACCTCGGGGAGCAGCAACCCCTGCGACGGAACCGCCTGCCCGCTCATCCCGCGGCGGAGTTGTTCGAGCACCAGCCGCTCGTGCGCGGCGTGCTGGTCGACGATGACGAGGCCATCCTCGGCCTCGGCGACGATATAGGTTTTCGCAATCTGGCCGCGCGCGATGCCGAGCGGATGCGCCTCGGATTCGGGCGGCGGCAGCGTCGCAACCTCTGCGCGCCCCGCGAGTGGCGCGGCGGAAGCAAAGGGCGTGATGCGGTCGTAAACGCGCGCGACATCCTCGCCCGGCGGCGTGATGTCGGCGCCGAACAGATGCACCGCGGGTTCGCTGCGGTGCCCGAACAGGAATCCCGTCGCGGGTTCGGGCGCGACGGGCTCCTGCTGCCAGGCGGCGAGTGCGGCCTCGGCGGGGCGCTGGACGCTGCGGAATCCATGTTCGTCGAGCGCGCGGCGCAGCCCACCGACGATCATCCCGCGCACCAGCTGCGGATCGCGGAAACGCACTTCGGTCTTCGCCGGATGGACGTTCACATCGACCTCGCTCGTCGGCACGTCGAGGAACAACGCGACGACCGGGTGGCGGTCGCGCGCGAGCAGGTCGGCATAGGCACCGCGCAGCGCACCGACGAGCAGCCGGTCCTTCACCGGGCGCCCGTTGACGAACAGATATTGATGATCGGCGATACCGCGATTGTAGGTCGGCAGGCTGATCACGCCGCCCAGATGCACCTCGCCCCGGTCGATATCGACCCCAATGCTGTTGGCGGCGAGGTCGCGCTGCGTCAGCGCGGCGACGCGCGAAAGCCGGTCCTGGCCGCCCTGCACGTCGAGAACGCGCCGCCCGTCATGCTCGACGGTGAAGCCGATATCGGGACGCGCCATCGCGAGCCGCCGCACGACATCGAGGCACGCGGCATATTCGCTGCGTCCGCTGCGGAGGAACTTGCGCCGCGCCGGAACGCGCGCGAACAGGTCCTCGACGGCGACGCGAGTTCCTTTCGCGAGTGCCGCCGGCCCCTCGGCCACCACCGCGCCATTGTCGACAACGCGCTTCCATCCGTCACCCCCCGCGACGCGGCTTTCGAGCGTCAGCCGCGCGACGCTCGCGATCGAGGGCAAGGCCTCGCCGCGGAAACCCATCGTCGCGACATCTTCGATCGCGTCGGTCGGCAGCTTCGAGGTCGCATGGCGTTCGAGCGCGAGCGCCATGTCGGCGGCGGTCATCCCGCACCCGTCGTCCTCGACTTCCAGCCGCGAAATCCCGCCCTCGGCGATTCGCACCGAAATGCGAGTCGCACCCGCGTCGATGGCGTTTTCAACCAGTTCCTTGAGCGCCGCAGCGGGTCTTTCAACCACTTCACCGGCTGCGATCCGATTTACGAGCTTTTCCGGCAGGCGACGTATTGACATGGCCGCTCTCCTAGCGCAGTCGAACGCAAATCGCGACCCATCCGCACAGCCCTGATCATTTTGTCCAGCCACCCTTCGTGGACGAGCCGGAATCTCCCCCTGATTGTAGCTGTCGCCGGCCGGGCGCGCGGATGAAATCACGATAGGGGGCGTGTCCATCAAGGGCGCGGCTTCGCTGACAGGAAGCAGTATCGATGTCCTTCTTTTCCCGCTGGTTCAAATTCAATTCCCAAGACATGGCTATCGACCTCGGCACCGCGAACACGGTTGTGTACGTGCGCGGCAAGGGAATCGTGCTGAATGAACCCTCGGTCGTTGCGGTCGAGACGCTGAACGGCATCAAGCGGGTGAAGGCCGTCGGCGACGACGCGAAGCTGATGATGGGCAAGACCCCCGACAGCATCGAGGCGATCCGCCCGCTGCGCGATGGCGTCATCGCCGACATCGACGTCGCCGAGCAGATGATCAAGCACTTCATCACCAAGGTGCATGGCGGCAAGCCCAACGCGTTCCGCAGCCCCGAAATCGTGATCTGCGTGCCCTCGGGATCGACCAGCGTCGAACGCCGCGCGATCCGCGACGCCGCGTCGAACGCGGGCGCCAGTGAAGTGTGGCTGATCGAAGAACCGATGGCGGCCGCGATCGGCGCCGACATGCCGGTGACCGAGCCGATCGGCTCGATGGTCGTCGACATCGGCGGCGGCACGACCGAAGTCGCCGTGCTCTCGCTCCGCGGCCTTGCCTATACCACCTCGGTGCGCGCCGGCGGCGACAAGATGGACGAATCGATCGTCTCCTATGTCCGCCGACACCATAATCTGCTGATCGGCGAATCGACCGCCGAGCGGATCAAGAAGGATTTCGGCATCGCGCGCATTCCCGCCGACGGCACCGGCCTGACGATCCACATCAAGGGCCGCGACCTCGTCAACGGCGTGCCCAAGGAAATTTCGATCAACCAGGCACAGATCGCCGAAGCGCTGTCCGAACCGATCGGCACGATCGTCGAGGGCGTGCGCATCGCGCTCGAAAACACCGCGCCCGAACTCGCGGCCGACATCGTCGACCAGGGCATCGTACTCACCGGCGGCGGCGCGCTGATCGCCGAGCTCGACGAGCTGCTGCGCGACGCGACCGGCCTGCCCGTCACCGTGGCCGAAGATCCGCTGACCTGCGTCGCGATCGGCACCGGCCGCGCGATGGAAGACCCCGCCTTCCGCGGCGTGTTGCAGCAAGCCTGATACCAAGGCGCTGAACCATGGTCCGCCCGGCACATCGGCGTCCGGGGCAATCCCGAAAGGCCCAGTACAGCCTGTTCGTTGCCTATGTCATTGCGGTGACAGGGGCAGTGGCGGGCCTGTTGCTGGCGGTTCTTTCGGTCGTTGACCCCGTCGGCTTTGCCCAGCTCCGCGTGGCGAGCCAGGAAGTCACCGCACCGATCGCACGCGCGTCGCGGTCGGTGATCGGGTCGATTTCGGGCATCGACGACACCGTCGGCGCCTATGTTGCAGCGGGCACGCAAAACCGGCGGCTGCGCAAGGAACTCGCCGACACGCGGCGCGAGCTTGTCGCGACCAGCTCGCTGCAGGAAGAAAATCGCCAGTTGAAGGCGCTTCTCAAGCTGCAGGAAACCGACAAGACCGCGCTCGCCAACGGTTATCTGCTGACCTCGACCTCGACGAGCAGCAAGCGCATCGCGCTGCTCAGTATCGGCCGCAATCTCGGCGTCGCCGCGGGCCAGCCGGTACGCGGCGCCGACGGGCTGATCGGCCGCGTGCTCGGCAGCGGTCCGTCGGTCTCACAAGTGCTGCTGCTCACCGACGTCGACAATATCGTCCCCGTCCGCCGCGCGCGCGACGGCCTGCCCGCGCTCGCCTATGGCCGCGGCAATGGCGACCTCGACATCCGCACGCTCAACATCGCGAACAATCCGTTCAAGCCCGGCGACATCCTTGTCACCTCAGGCACCGGCGGGCTCTATCCGCCCAATATCCCGGTTGCGATCGTCGTGCGGCGTCAGGACGACGGCGCGCTGGCGCGGCCGCTCGCCGACCCCGGCAAGGTCGATGCGGTGTCGGTGCTGCGCCCCTATACCCCCGACAATATCGAAGCGCAGGGGCTGCCGGGTCCCGCGCCCGTCCCCGCCCCTGCCGGCACGCCATGAACCAGAAGGGTCCGCGCCTCGGCGAACCGGCGTCGCTGTGGCGGATGCGCATCGTGCCGATCGCGAGCGTGATGTTCGCCTCCGCGCTGCCGTTGATGCTGCCGCTGATCGCCAATTCACCGGTGCTGCCGCCGCTCGGCCTGCTGTTCTTCCTGTGCTGGCAGCTATTGCGCACCGAGATGTGGCCGGTCTGGATCGGCCTGCCGCTGGGACTGTGGGACGATCTGTTCAGTGGCCAGCCGATCGGCACGGCGGCGGGGCTGTGGACGATCGCCAGCATCGCGATCCATTATTCGTCGCAGCGCATCTATTGGCGCGGTTTCCTGCACGATTGGGCGATCGCGGCGTTGCTGATCGCGATTATTCAGTCACTCGCCGCGCTGATCGTCCATCCGCACGCCGACACGGGGCGCGTGCTGGGGCTGATCGTGCCGCAGATCATCGTCTCGGCGCTGCTCGTTCCGCTGTTCATGCGCCTGACGGGCAAGTTTGACAATTTCCGCCTGAAACGCCGATAGACTGGTCCCAACCCCCGAATGCCGAAGAAGAAGAGTCCGCCGATTACCGAAGCCTGGAGGGGCATAACCTTCACCCGCCGCGCGCTCGTCGTCGGCGGCGCGCAGGCGGCCGTCGGCGTCGCGCTCGCGGCGCGCATGGCGTATATATCGGTTATCGACAACGACAAATATGTCCTTGAATCCGAAAGCAATCGCGTCAACCTGACCCTCGTCCCGCCGCGACGCGGCTGGATCGTCGACCGCCATGGCAAGGCACTCGCAAACAACCGCGTGTCCTTGCGCATCGACATCATTCCCGACCGGCTGCACAACAAGGATCTGGTGCTCGGGCAGCTTCAGACGCTGCTGCGCCTCGACGGCGACGCGATGGAGCGGATCAATCGCGACCTGAAGGCCGCATCGGGATTCCAGCCCGTCGCGGTCAAGGAAGACATGACCGAGGCCGAATATAGCTCGATCCTCGTCCGCCTGCCCGAACTGCCCGGCGTCGCGCCGCAGCGCGGCTTCGCGCGCAACTATCCGACCGGCGCCGCGGTCGGCCACCTGATCGGCTACGTCGGCGCGCCGACCGCCGAGGAATATCAGAAGGTCAAGGACCCGCTCTACATCACCCCCGGTTTCCGCACCGGCAAGGACGGGCTCGAGAAATATTTCCAGCCGATGCTGCGCGGCGAACCCGGTGCGAAACGCGTCGAGGTCACCGCGCGCGGCAAGGTCGTGCGCGAACTCGGTGTCAAACCCGATACGCAGGGCAAGACCGTCCACCTGACGATCGATGCCGACCTGCAGGAATATGTCGCGCGGCGCATGGGGCGCGAATCGGGCGCAGCGGTCGTGATCGACTGCCAGAACGGTGACATCCTCTCCTTCGTATCGATGCCCAGTTTCGATCCGAACAGCTTTTCGGACGGCATCAGCAGCAACGAATATGCCTGGCTGCGCGCCGACGATCACCAGCCGTTGATCAACAAGGCGACGCGCGGCCTCTATCCGCCGGGCTCGACGCTGAAGCCGATGGCGGCGATCGCTGCGGTCGAACATGGCGTCGACCCGAGCGAACGGCACACCTGCGTCGGCGGCTACCGCCTCGGCAGCCGCTTCTTCCGCTGCCTCGGCACCCACGGCAGCCTCGATATGCCGTCGGCGATCATGAAAAGCTGCAACAGCTATTTCTACTGGCTCGCGCATCGGCTCGGCTATGACGCAATGGCCCCGACGGCACGCCTGCTCGGACTCGGCGAGGAATTCCAGCTCGCGGGCAGCAACCAGCGTTACGGGACCATCCCCGACAGCGCATGGAAGATGAAGAAATACAACCAGGCCTGGTCGGCCTCGGACTCGCTCAACGCGGTCATCGGCCAGGGCTATGTCAGTGTGAACCCGCTCCAGCTTGCGGTGATGGCATCGCGCATCGCATCGGGCCGCCACCTCTATCCGCGGCTGGTCAATCGCGAATTCAAGAATGAGGCCCTGCCCTTCTCGCCCGAAGCGCTCGCCGTCGCGCGCCACGGCATGGATCTTGTCGTCAACGGCGCCGGCACCGCGGTGCGCAGCCGCCTGCCGCTCGACGGCATCACGATGGCGGGCAAGACGGGGACCGCGCAGGTGCGCGGGCTCGGCACCGGAAACGGGAAAAGCGGCACGTGGAAATTCCGCGACCACGGCCTGTTCATCGGCTTCGCGCCGGTCGTCAACCCGCGCTATGCGACCGCCGTCGTGATCGAGCATGGCATGGGCGGCAGCCGCGCCGCGGCGCCGGTGGCCAAGGATTTCATGACCTTCCTCTTCGACCGCGAAAAGGCGATGGAAGCGCTCGAGACTTTCGAAGGCGGCTGGGGCGGCACGATCAAGGAACGGATGGACCGCGACTATGCGGCGTGGAAGGCGGGCGCGTCGAGCGACCCTGAACCGGGGGTGCCGCAATGATCCCCGTCCCGCCTGCCATCCAGCGCTTTCCGTGGAAGCTGATCGCGATCCTCGCCGGGATCACGGGTTTCGGCCTGCTCGTCCTCTATTCGGCCGCGGGCGGCAACTGGTCGCCCTGGGCGTGGCAGCAGGGCGTGCGCTTCCTCGTCTTCCTCGGCGTCGCGCTCGTCATCGGGCGTTTCCCGCTCCGGATATTCGAGGATTTCGCCTATATCGGCTATATCGGCATCCTCGTGCTCCTGATCGCGGTCGAACTGCTCGGTTTCGTCGGCGGGGGCAGCCAGCGATGGCTCAACCTCGGCTTCATGAACCTGCAGCCGTCCGAGCTGATGAAAGTGGCGATCGTCATCGCGCTCGCCCATTTCTACGCCCAACTGCCCCCGGGCAATACGCGCACTTTCACCGCTCTCTGGCCGGCACTGATCATGATCGGGCTCCCCGCGGCGCTCGTCATGCTGCAACCCGACCTCGGCACCGCGCTCGCAATCTGTATCGGCGGCGTGGTGGTGATGTTCGTCGCAGGGCTCCCCTTCTGGTGGTTCGGCAGCACCGCGGTAGCCGGGATCGCAGCGCTGCCCGTGCTTTTCTCGTTCCTGCATGACTATCAGCAAAAACGCGTGCTGATCTTCCTCGACCCCGAAAGCGACCCGCTCGGCGCCGGCTATCATATCAGCCAGTCGAAGATCGCGATCGGGTCGGGCGGCATTGGCGGTAAGGGTTTCCTCAACGGCTCGCAAAGCCACCTCGACTATCTGCCCGAGGGCCATACCGACTTCATCTTCGCGACGATGGCGGAGGAATGGGGGCTGATCGGCGGGCTCGCGCTGCTGTTCGGCTTTTTCCTGCTGCTGCGCTGGTCGACGCGCGTGGCGCTGCGCGCGCGGACGCGCTTCGGCCAGCTCACCGCGGCGGGCCTGACGATGACGATCTTCTTCTACATCGCGATCAACCTGATGATGGTGATGGGCCTCGCCCCTGTCGTCGGCATTCCGCTGCCGCTTTTCTCCTACGGCGGCTCGTCGATGCTCACGATCATGACCTGCGTCGGCATCATGCTGGCGATCGAAAACGACAGCAAAACGGGCAGCCGCCGCTTTCATTGAGAAAAAAATCGGCAAAAAGGCATCGGGGGCATTGCCAACCCCACAGGGGCATGATAGCGGGCCGCTCGCTTCGCAGCAAAGAGGGCTCCTCTTCGCCGCGAGGCACGCCGGAAAACGGCAGTGGACGCATAGCTCAGTTGGTAGAGCAGCTGACTCTTAATCAGCGGGTCCTAGGTTCGAGCCCTAGTGCGTCCACCATTTTTCCCTTGGAATTAAACGATAAAAAGAGAGTTAGAGGAATGCTGGCGAAGCAGATGCTTCTCGCCAGCGCCCTGCGTCCCGGGCCGGGAAATAAGCAGCACGACGGTCAAATACGACAAGCACCGCTACAATCGCCGCAACCGCATCGAAGATCATGTCCGGCCGCCTGAAAAGACTGATGTCGCGTCGCGACGCGCGATGATCGATGCCCGAAGGCCTTCTTCTCCGCCATAGCCCGCGACGCAACCGTCCTCTCCTGGCTCTGATCGATGAGTGCTGACCCTATGAGGCGCGCGTAGAGCGGCGCGAAAGCAGCGCCATCGTCAATATCGCTCCCATGCTTGACAGGCCGAGCCATTCGAGCGAGCCGACCGCCCATCCCAGGCGATCGCCGGCGAGCAGGAATGCCGCGGCAAGGATCGCGATCCCGCTCCATCGCACATAATGGCCCGTGCTCTTGCCGAGCTTGCGGCCGATCAGATCGCGTTGGTGCCTTTCGCGCGAAAGGCATAGCAGGCCAAAGCCCACCGTCGTCAGGAAGAGAAGGAAAAAATGGATCATGCGGCATCCATCGAAGGCGATCCCGGCCGACGCTTTCCATTCGCTACGCGGGGGGCAGCCGATCGGCGCACCAACTTCGAAGCCGCCCATCCAAGGCCGGCCGCAATGAGCAGCATCGAAAGATCGAAACTGGCAAAAACCCAGTCATCGGCGGCAAGGCTGGCAATCAGCGAACGATCGGTAGCCAGCGCGTTGATGATCGGCACCAACGCAAATGACACCGCTGCGGCGGCGAGCACCTCGACCCATGCGCGCGCCGCCGGACGGGCGGCGGCCCAGACGAAGGTGGCGCCCCATGCGATGAAGAAAGCTGCGATCTCGCGGTCGCTGCGCCCCGCACCGCCTGCAGGCAAAAGGCGGTTGGCGAGAAAATAGACGGCGAAGGCGAACGGTAGGCCTGCAATCGCGCCGATGTTGAGTTTTTCAACAAGACGGAAGCCGAAGTGCGGCCGATCGGGATTGGCCAGCTTCGCACGGCGCTTCACGGTCCACAGGATCAGACCCGAACCCACCATGACGCATCCGGCAAGACCCGAGAGGAAATAGAGGGCGCGAAGGACGCCGCTCGCGAAGCGCCCGGCGTGCAGGCCGATCATCGTGCCTTCGGTCGATGTTGCTGCGCCCGACGGATTATATGCGGAAATCGGCTTCCCGGTCACCCCGTCGAAGGTCAGCGACCGCGGCCGGACCGACATGCCCGAATCCGGGGCGGTGGAAACGATGATCTTCGCGGTCCGGTCTCCCGGATTTAGGATACGGACGCTGCCGGCGCCGACGCCCCAGATACGCTCGGCCTCGCCGACGAGCGGCGCCACCGCGACAAGCGGCGCCGGCCCGGCATTTTCGGCCGGCGCTGGCCAGGGAAAGCTTGCCTCGAAGAATTTCTCTTCGCTGGCATAGTTCGCGACGATACCCCAGGGCATATAGTGCGTCGCGAGGCTGACGAGCCCGGTATAGGTGATCATCAGGATGAAGGGCAGGAAGAGGACGCTCGACGCATTGTGCGCATCGAGCCAGCTCCGCTGCCCCTTTCCGAGACGGAGCAGGAAGAAGTCGGCAATGATCTTCTTGTGCGTGACTATTCCCGACAGGATTGCGACGAGCATCGCCATCGCGGCGATCCCGACGATCCAGCGCGCCCAATACCAGTTGATGTAGTGAAGATTATAATGAAACCGGTAGAAGAAGTCGCCACCGCGAGTTTCGCGCGCTTCCACCTTTCGCCCCGCACCGTCGAGGCGTGCATCGGTTGGCGCATCCGCCGGCGCGCCGGGTCCATTCACCCAATAGAGTTGCAGGCCTGCGGCGCGCTTGCCCGCCGAATAGATCGACCACTCGCTGGCGCCGGGGACTTCGCGCTCAAGCCAGCGCGTCGCCGCGGCGAAGCTTTCGGGCCGTCAACCGGCACGCTCCGCACCTCGGGCGTCATCCAGGCGGTGATTTCTTCCTGGAAATAGGAAGCGGTGCCGGTCACGAAGATCGCGAACAACAGCCAGCCCAGCACCAGCCCGGTCCAGGTATGAAGCCACGCCATCGATTGCCGGAAACCGTTCTTCACAACCGGCCTCCCCAAATGATGAAACACCAGTCGGCGAGCCCCGCGGCCACGCCGGTCGCAATCAGGCCCATCCACAACTGCGACACCGAGCGCACCGCGAATGCGGTCATCGCGAGCCCCGCGAAGATCGGGAAGGACAGGAGCGTCGCGCCGATCGACGCCTGTTGGGGTCCGCCGGGCAGCAGCCGGGCGAGCAGCATGGTGAGCGCGCTCGTCACGGCGTAGTTGAGCGGAACCGCCGCGATCGCGCGTGCGGTCACGTCGCGCCATCGCTTGCTGCGCCAGGTTTCGATCGCCTTGTTCATGGCACGCCTATCGCAATATTGCGACTCACTCGCAATAGCCCTTCCCTCATCCAAGCTGCGCGCGATCAGAAGCGGTAGCCGATCGTGCCCATCACATTGCGCGGCGCGCCAACGAAGCAGTCGCCGCGTGCGAGGCAGGATGCGAAATATTTGTTGTTGAGCAGGTTTGTCGCGTTGACCGCGAAGCGCCAGTTGTTCCAGCTGATCTCGGCCAGCGCATCGACTGTCGTGCGCGACGGCGTAACGATCGACCAGACATTGCTCGTCGAGACGCTCTTGCCGCTATAGACGACACCGGCGCCGAGGCGCAGCTGAGCGTCCTCGGGAAGACCAAAGGTCTTGGTCGACCAAAGCGATGCGGTATGGCGCGGCATATAGTCGAGGCTGGTGTTGGTTTCGGACTTGAGCTTCGAATAGCCGTAATTGGCGAGCAGTTCGAAATTGCCGGGGAGCGTGTGGCTGGCCTCGATCTCGAAGCCCTTGGTGTTGAGTTCGCCCGACTGGGTCGTACCGCCCGCGGCAAGATAGAGGACGCGGTTGCGTTCCTTGATCTTGAAAGCGGTGGCGGTGACGAGCGTGTTCGGCGTCGGCTGCCACTTCACCCCGGCTTCATATTGCGTGCCGGTTTGCGGGCGATAGGGATCGCCGAAGGTGCCGTCGCCATTGTCGATGCGGCCCGCGACCGGCAGGAAGCTTTCGGTATAGCTGAAGAAGGGCGAGAAGCCTGCGCCGATCTCGCCGATGATGCCGGCGCGGAAGGTCGTGGCATTGTCCTTCTGCCCCGACGAGCCGGTGACGCGGTCGCGGCGCGCTCCGAGCACGACCGAGACGCGGTCGAAGAAGCGGATCTGGTCCTGGATATAGACGCCCAGCTGCTTCTGGCTTTCCGTGGTGAAGGGGCCGCTCGGGTCATAGGTCTGCAGCGCGTCATAATCGATGTCATAGAGGTCGACGAGCTCGAAGCCACCGGCATAGCGTTTCTGCACCTTGTTCCAGCTGTAATCCACGCCGAGCAGCAGCTTGTGCTCGATGTTGGCGCCGGTGTTGAAATCGAACTGGAGATTATTGTCGGTCGAAAAGACGTTCATGCGCGCGTCGCTGGCGTCGGCGATCAGGGCAATCGTGCGGCCGTTGGTGCCATAGACAGAGAAAGGGTCCTGCGGGTTCGTATAACTGTCGGCGTAGTGCGTGTTATATTCGAGGTCGCTGTCGATGTAGCGCGCCTTCAGGCTGAGCTTCACATTGTCCGAGAAGCGATGGGTGATCGACCCGCCGCCCTGCAGCGAGCGGCCATTATAGCGGTCCCAGCCCGCCTTGCCGACGAAGGTGTAGCGATCGAGCTGCGCGCCGGCGACGGTGTTGGGCCGGAAGGTGCCGACGATCGGCAGGAATTGCGAGGTCGAGCCTGTGTCGTCCTCCTGATAGAGGCCGGTGAGTATGACGTCGGTGTCGGGGGTCGGCTGCCAGCGGATCGAAGGCGCGAACATCACGCGGTCGTCGGGCACGTGATCGACATAGGTATCGGCATCGCGCGCGCGACCGACAAAGCGCACAGCAAGATTGTCGGTGAGCGCGAGGTTGAGGTCGCCCAACACTTCCTTCCGGTCATAGCTGCCATAGACGAGGCTCAATTCGCCGCGTGTTGTAAAGTCGGGCGTCTTGCTGACGAGATTGACGAGGCCGCCGATCGAACCCTGACCGAACAGCACCGAGGCCGGGCCGCGGACGATCTCAACGCGCGAGAAATTATACGGGTCCGAGGTGATCGAGGCATAATAGGAAAAGATGTCGCGCATGCCGTCGCGGAACTGCAACGCGTCGAGGCCGCGGACGTTGAAGCCGTCGACGCGCGTGTCGCGGCCATAGGGATTGGCGAGGACACCGGCGGCATATTTCACCGTGTCGCTGATGCTGATCGCACCCTGCGCCTCAAACTGGTCGGCCGTGATGACCTTGATCGGCTGAGGCAATTCGGCGAGCGCGGTGTCAGTCTTGGTTCCGGTATAGCCGGTAACGACAATGGTATCCTCACCGGTGTCCGTATCGGCTTCGGCAGAGGTCCCGCCGGCCGCGTCGACCGAAGCGGCGGCGTCGACGCCCTCGCCCGCCCACGCCGGGTTGACGCCAAGAGCCAGTGCGGCTGCGCCGCAAAGCGCGATCATTCGGACGGTCATTGCGTTTCCCTTTTTGCGACTCAATCTCAACTTGCGGTGGCGGCTATAGCGAACGGTTCGCAATAGCAAGCTAGTAATAATCATTTGCAACAGAAGGTTTGAACGGCCACAGAGCGCGTGCGACGCGCTTCGTCCGCAAACAGAAACGCCGCTCAGACCCACTCGGAAAAGAGGGATGCCCCGATGAAAAAGACTTTTGCAGCCGTGCTGGCCTTCAGCTTCCTCGTGTCGCCTGCGACGGCACATGAGGTATGGATCGAGCGCGACGGCAATGCTCCGGCGCGCATCTACCTCGGCGAACCGGCAGAGGCCGTTCCCGAAAACGGCGATCCCGAATTCCCCAAGCTGAAAGCGCCCATCCTCTTCGCCGAAAGCCGGGATCGCCCCGCCCCGCTCGTCCGCCGCGCCAATCATATCGAAGCCGCTGTGAACGCAACCGGCGATGTTCGCCTCGTCGACGAGAATGTCTTCGAGCCCTGGGCCGGCGAAGGCGGCAAGTTGCAGGGCGTCGTCTATCACGCGCGCGCGGGCCGGGCCGAGACGCGGCATGCGCTGGACCTGGAGATCGTCCCGATCGCCGCAAACGGGAACAGCTTCAGGGTTCTGTGGCAGGGTAGCCCTCTGCCCGGCGCCAAGCTGACCGTGATCGATCCCGACCGCTGGACCAAGATCCATGTCGCCGACGACCGGGGCGTCGTCACCACCCCCGAACGCGGCACCGGACGCTACCTGCTCTCGACGAGCCACGAGATTGCGGGCGAACGCCAGCTCGGCGGCAAAAGCGTCGCGAGCACCGTCCACGTCTCCACGCTGACTTTCGTCGCGCCCTGACGACCGCAATCCCGCCGAGGGACGCCGGATCGCATCGAAAAGCGAAATCGATGCGATCCCCTATATTGCAAATGCGAGTTAATCGCATTACTGGCGCCGCATTCGGCCGGAGGCCGTCTGAAAAAGGGGAAGATCATGCACCGCTCATTCCGTTTCCTGCTGACCGGATCGGCCTGGCTGTGCGCTCCCGCGATGCTCCATGCACAACAGGTAGAGGGACCGGCTTATCCGGATGACGGGGCGGACGATGCCATTGTCGTGACTGGCTATGGCCGGACCGACCAGCCCACGGCCGCGACCGGCCTTCAACTATCCCCGCTCGAAACGCCGCAGACGATCAGCGTCATCACGCAGCAGCAGATCAAGGACCAGGCGTTCAACACGATCAACGATGCGCTCGATTTCACTGTCGGCATTTCCAAGAAGGATGTCGACCGCGGACGCAGCGCGATCACCGCACGCGGTTTCGAGGTTCAGAATTTTCAGCTCGACGGCGCGCCGTTCCAGAATGGCAATGTCGGTTTTGGCGAGACCAGCACCGCGCAATATGAACGCGTCGATCTGGTGCGCGGCGCCGCTGGCCTGATGCAGGGCGCAGGCGATCCGTCGGCGGTCGTCAACCTGATCCGCAAACATGCGACGGCCAGCGAATTCAAGGGCGACATCAGCCTAGAAGCGGGGTCGTGGGACCGCTTCGCGGCGACCCTCGACGTGCAATCGCCGCTCAACTCTGCGGGGACGGTGCGCGCACGCGCAGTCGCCCAAGCCTATACGCAAGACAGCTTCGTCGATCTGGAAAAGAAGAAGGGCCTCCTCCTCTATGGCGTCATCGACGCTGATCTGGACGACCGCACGACGCTGTCGATCGGCGCAAGCTACCAGCGCGACGAGCGCGACGGGATCATGTGGGCGCAATTGCCCTATTGGTACACCGACGGCACGCGGACCGACTGGCCGCGTTCCAAGACCACGGGCGCCGACTGGGGGTTCTGGAACACCACCGAGATTTCCGCCTTTGCCACGCTCAAGCGCGAACTCGGCGGCGACTGGGAAATTCGCGGCGATATCGGATATCACAAGGGGCTCGAAAATTCGAAGCTGCTGTGGCTCGACGGCCTGCCCGACCGCGTGACCGGCGCAGGCGTGGGCACCTCTGGCTATTGGTACAAGACCGATCCCGAACAATGGCATGGAAGCGTCCAGGCGCATGGCAGCTTCGCCCTGCTCGGCGGCCGGCACGACCTCGCCTTCGGCGCGATGGCGAGCCGCGTCGACGATGGCTGGACGAACCGCGATCCGGTCGCGATCGACCCGATCGACGATTTCAACAGCTTCGACGGCGGGCTCGCCGAGCCCGAATGGGGCGCGCGTTATGACATGTCCGGCTTCGGCCATACGACGCAGGCGGCAGCCTATGCCTCGACGCGGATAAACCTGGTCGGGGAGCTGAAGCTCATCGGCGGCGGGCGGCTCAGCTATTACAAGCGCAACGAGCAGGTGAGCCTGTACAGCCCCACCCCCTACACGCTGTCGTACAAGGGCCAGATCACGCCCTATGTCGGGCTGGTCTACAACTTCACGGACAATCTGTCGGCCTATGCGAGCTATACCAATATCTTCAAGCCGCAGGGCGATCTGCGCGACCGGAACAACAGGCTGATCGATCCGCTCGAAGGCACCAATTATGAAGCCGGCCTGAAAGCGCTGCTGTTCGACGGCCAGTTGCTCGCGACGGTCTCGGTCTACCGGATCGAACAGGACAATATGGCGGTGCCCGACGGGTTTATTCCCGGCACGCCGATCCAGGCCTATCGCGGCGCCAAGGGAACCGTGGCCAAGGGCTATGAACTGGAAGTCGTCGGCAAGATCACCCCGCAATGGGACATCAGCGCCGGCTGGAGCGACTATAGCGCCAAGGATGCCGAAGGCGCGCATGTGCTCGCGCATCAGCCGCGCCGCGTGTTCAACTTTGCGACCCGATACGATTTCACCGGCACGCTCGACGGGCTGAGCCTCGGCGGCGCGCTCAAATGGGAGAGCCGCCCCCCTGTAACGGCTGACAATCCGGGGACCGGCGTGACCGAACGGATCGGCCAACCCGCCTATGCCATCGCCAATATCATGGCACGCTACGACTTGACCGAAGCCTTGTCGCTGCAAGTCAACGTCGACAATATCTTCGACAAGCGCTTCTTCAGCGGCAATGTGTGGTTCCCGGGCTTCGTCTATGGCGAGCCCCGCAACGGCCGCGTGACGCTGCGATACGCATTCTGATCAGCCGCGCGCTTGGAAGGAGATTATCGCGGTGGCGAGCTATGGGACATCAACATAAATGTGAGCGTACTCCCGTTTGAGCTGGTCGATCGAGGCCACGATGGACTGCCTCGCATCGTGCCTGCGCTCGTGAGCGAAGCGCTGGCGGGCGCACAGGCCCCGCCAGCATCTCCCTATGGCCGCCCGATCACCACCGTTACCGCCCGCCGGTTCTTCGCATAGGCCTCTTCGTCGGATCCGACGGCCGCCGGGCGTTCCTTGCCATAGCTGATCACGGTGATCCTCCCCGGATCGACGCCAAGCGTCGCGAGATAATTTTTCGCAGCATTCGCCCGCCGCTCGCCGAGCGCGATGTTATAATCGCGTGTCCCGCGCTCATCGGCATGCCCCTCCAGCGTCACGCGGACAGCGGGATTGCGCGCAAGCCACGCAGCCTGGCTTTGCAGCGTCGCCATATCCTCGGCATCGACATTATACTGGTCGAACCCGAAGAAGATGCGGTCCGAAGACACATTCGCCACGAAATCCTGCTGCGAACCCGGAACGACACGATCGGTTTCTTCCGGCCCGCAGCACGCGGGCGGCGGCGGCAGGTCCTTCGGCGCCTTCTTGGCACAACCTCCGACCACGAGCATCGCGGCCATCGCACTCATTATAATCGCTTTCTTCGTCATATTTTCCCCCTCATACTGGAGAACCCACCCTCGTCGGTTCCGGAAATCATCTATGTCAGGAACGCGTCCGTGCGAGCGTTTCGGCACGAGCGTCGATTGCGGCAGGGCCGCTGTCACCGACCAGCGCATAGGACATGTCGCCGCGTCGCCAATAGGCGACCGAATGCTCGCCTTCCCGCACGGCGTCGGGCCGTTCGGGCGCCCCTTCGCGTCCGCGCTTGGCAAAGAGCGACAGATGGTCGCCTTCGCCGGTCTTGAGCGCCATCACCAGCGCCGGCCCGCGTTCGGTCGGAAACAGCTGCACGTCGGTGACCTTCCAGTCGGCCGGGACTTCCGGGACCGAAATTCTGGTCGCGCGCCGGATTTCGCGCGCATCGAACTTCGGCGCCTCAAGCTGCGAGACCATGTCAGCCCGCATTCCCGCCACCAGGTGCGACGTCAGCGCGTCATCGACATAGCCGGGCGGTCCCTGGAGTGTCACCAGCAGCATCGCTGCGATTCCCGATGCCGACAATCCTGCCGCCGGTGCCCAGCGCCGCCAGCGCGAGCCCGCGGCCGGCGAACCGCCCCGCATGGCATCGCGTATTCCGCGCGGCAGCGGCTCGCTATCGCGTGCGAGCAGTTGCAGTGCGCTCCGCGTGCCTAGGTCGCCCATCACGCGCGCCGCAAGATCGGGGTGCTCGCGCAGATAGTCTTCGACGGCAAATCGTCCCTCGGTATCGAGCTGCCCGTCGACATAGGCGTCGATCTCCTGATCACTTGGTGCGGCTGTCATCCCGTCCTCCCACGATACGCAGCGCCGGTCCGGCTTGCCGCTCGTCCTGTTGCCTCAGTGCCGCCCGCGCGCGCGCAATTCGCGACATGATTGTTCCCACCGGGACGCCGAGCACGTCGGCGCACTCCTGATAACTCAAACCCTCGATCGCCGTCAGGTGAAGGACGGCGCGGTGATGTTCGGGCAGCGCGGCAAAGCTCCGCGCGATCTCGCCGAGCCGCGCATGATGTTCCTGCGACGCGTCCGTATGCGCGACCTGCATCTCGGCGAAGCGGTCGTTGCGCCGCGCCTCCGCCACCTCGCGCCGCGTTCCCGAGATAAAGACATTGTGGACGATCGCGAACAGCCAGCGCCGCCGGTCGCGTCCCGCCTGATAGGTGGCCTGACGCTCGATCGCGCGAACCAGCGCATCCTGCACCACATCGTCGGCATCGTCGCGATCGCGCGTCAAAGACCGCGCGTAGCGGCGCATCGCCGCGACATCGTCGGCAAAGCCGCTGGATTTTCCCCAACGGATCTTCATGCCGCATATTGCCGGGCGAGTGCCGGATAATGCAAGGCCACATCACGGCCGGCCAGCCGCTCATAGACGCGCGCGACGTCGGCCAGGACCGCATCCCAGCGATAGCGGTCCGCCACCTCTGCCGCTGCCCTGCCCAGCCTGTGACGGCGCGCGGGCTGATCGATCAGCGAAGCGGCGGCGGCGGCATAGGCACCCGGATCCTGCGGCGGGACGAGCAGCCCCGTACGGCCGTGATCGATGAGCGCCGAGGCGCTGTCGACATCGGCGGACACGATGGCGAGGCCCGACGCCATCGCTTCCAGATTGACGTTGCCGAACGCTTCGGTGACGCTGGGGTTGATCAGGATATCGGCGCTGGCGACGGCTTCGCCGAGCGCCGCGCCGTCGAGGAAGCCGAGAAAGGTCACGTTGGGAAGCCGCCGCGCGAGCCAGTCGCGCGCAGGCCCATCGCCGACAACGATCGGGCGCACCCTATGACCGCGCTCACGCAATGCCGCGACCGCCCCGGCAAAGACGTCGAGGCCCTTTTCAAGGACGAGACGCCCGAAGAACAGCGGCACCAAATCGCCCGGCGTATAACCCAAATGCTGCCGGAAGGCCTCGCTGCGCAGCGCCGGCCTGAACGTCGCCGGATCGACCCCGCGCGACCATATCGACACTTTCCCGGGTCCGAACTGCCCGGCCAACGCATCGCGGATCGGGGGCGTCGGTGCCAGAATATGATCGGCATCGCCGTAAAAGCGCGCGAGATAGCGGTCGACAGGACCGCGCAGCAAGCCGAGGCGATAATAGTCGAGGTAGGTTTCGAAACGCGTGTGCAGGCTGGTCACCACCGGGATCCCTGCTGCCCGCGCATAATTCTGCGCTTGCCGCCCGAGGATGTCCGGTGCCGACAGGTGAACGATGCCGGGTGCGAACGCTTCCATATCTTCGCGAGCTGCCTTGGTGAAACCCAGCGCGAGCCGGTATTCGGGGCGTCCCGGAATGCAGGCCGAGCGCACCGGAACGATATCGCCGACCGACGCGAAGGCCTTTTGCGGGGCGACCGGCGAGTAGATGCGCACCGCGGCCCCCGCCTGTTCGAGCAGATAGGCAACGAGACGGTTGAGCGCGCGGTTCGCACCATCGCGGACGCAGTCGTAATTCCCCGAAAACAGCGCGACGCGCAGCCGCCGGGGCGCGGAGGCATGATATTCAGGGGCAATGGGGGAAATGGCAGGGGGAATCTTCGTCATGCGGCGCATACGCCTGCCGAACGGATTCTATTCCATGTGCCATGGACCAACAGGGCCCAGAACTATCCTTCAGACCGATTCCCCGACTGGCGGCGATGTCCGCCGCCGCAACCTCATCCCGGCCATGCGCGATTATATAGCTCCACCGGTCCCGGATATTCGCTCCCGTCGTCTCTTCCGACCTCACGCGCGATCAACGCGTTGACCATGGCATTCAGGCGCAGGATATTGCGCTGTTGACCGGGGTGCGATGCGAGATTGACGAGTTCGTTCGGGTCGGCCTGCGTGTCATACAGCTCAAGGTCGCTATTCCCCGCCAATTGCTTCCAGTTTCGCGGTTGCTGATGATGCTCGGGTGCAAAATAACGGGCGAACTTCCAGCGACCGTCGTGGACGCCGCGGTGCAGGCGGCGGCGTGACAGGTCGAAGCGGTCGGTGAACGGCGCGGTCGCGGGCTGGCCGGCCTTCGGCGCCCAGCCATAGGCCACCGCATAGTTGAACAGATGCCCGCGAATGTCGCGCTCGGTCCGCGCGTCGGGATCGGTCAGCAGCGGCGTCGCGTCGATACCCGGCAGGTCCGGAAAATGCTCTTTTCGCCAGCCCGCATCCTTGCCGCCGAGCGCGAGCAGCGTCGGGGCGATATCGACCGCGCTCATCAGCCGGCGCGAGCGGCGCCCCCCCGGCGCATCGGGGTGGACGATGATCATCGGCACGTTCGTTTCCTCGCGGTAGATCGTGCCGCCCTTTTGCCGCATCCCGTGCGCCCCGGCACGCTCGCCATGGTCGGAGGTATAGACGATGATCGTGTTCTCGAGTTGGCCGCTCGTCTCCAGCGCCCAGAGGAGCTGGCCGATCCGCCGGTCGACATCGCGAATGCAGTTGTAATAATAGTTGCGGAAACGGCGCCACGACGCTTCGTCGCCATGGTCCATCTTTCCGTACGTGCGGACGTTCGATTGCGCGATCGCACGGTGCGCTTCGGGCTTGCCGCTCAGATCGTCGCGATAGAAGCTCTCCGGCAGTTCGAAACCATTATCCTCGGCATAGAGCGGGTCGCCCGGCTCGCGCCGCAGCGGTCCCAGAAGATAGGGATGCGCGCGCGTCTCGGTCTGCTTGCCCGTCGCGTCATAGAACATGATGTCGTGCGGATTGAGCAGGCCGACGACCATGAACCACGGCTTACCCCCGGCCTTGTCGCTCCCCTTGAAGTCGAGGATGCTGCGCGAGGCGTCAGCAGCGATATATTGGTCGTGGCGGTAGCCGTCCCACGTCAGGCCGACCGCCTCGCCGTCGAAGCCGTAATCGTCGAAGCCATATTCTTCCATGGCCTTTTCGGTGGCGGGATAGATCATCCCCGACACCTGGTTCCAGTTCCGCTTCTCGTTGATCGGCGAAAGGTGCCACTTGCCCTTGTAGCTGGTGTAATAGCCCGCCGCGCGCATCATATGGCCGAGCGTCGGCAGGTCGGTCGGCAACACCGGATCGTCGGCGCCGCTCGAATTCAAATAGATGCCCGTGCGCTGGGTATGATGCCCGGTGAAGATGGTCGAACGCGACGGGCTGCACGGGGTCGTCTGGACGTGGTAATTTTCGACGAGCAGCCCGCGCGTCATCAGCTCGCGGTGCCCCGGCAGCTTGTCGAGCAAGCCGGGCGGAAAGCTCGCGATGCTCTGCTCCTGATCGGTGACGATCATCAGGACGTTGAGCTTGCGCCCGTCCACTGCGGACACATTGGCCCGCGCCCCTGATGCCGCGAGCGCCCCGGCACCCCCCATGCCGGCAACGAACGTACGGCGATCAACAGTCCAAACCATCCTGAGCCTTCCTTATCGCGTTCGCCGCCCCGCCTAGAAGCGCAGCACGGCTTCCAGATTGACCGTCCGCGGCGGGTTGATCATCACGACATGGCTGTTCCCGCCGAGTAGCGGCGTGTTGATCGCCTGGCTGAACGTCACCTCGTTGGTCAGGTTGCGCCCGACGAGCGCGAGTTCCCATGCGCCGTCTTCCTTGCGGATCGCGAGGCGCGCATCGAACTTGGTATAGCCCGGCTGCGCGTTCAGCGGGTTCATGTCGCCCTGCAGATAAGAGGTCGACGTGTAATCGGCGGCGCCGCGGGCGCTGACGATCAGGTCGCCGCCCACCGGCACATCGAACTGCACATATCCCGACGCCTTCCATTCGGGCGCACGCGTCAGGCGAATGCCCGAGAGGTTGTTCGTCGCGGGCGTGCAGGTCGATGGTGCGTTGTACAGACACGGCCCGCCCGGATAGTCGTTGTACTTTGCGTCCAGATACGCCCCCGTTGCGCCAAGGCTGACGACCGAGCTCGGCCGGTAGCGTGCCTCGACTTCGACACCCTGCGCGGTTGCCTTGGCGGCGTTGCCGGTGATGAAGGCGGTGCCGTTATACGACGACACCTGCAGATTGGCGAAGCGGGTCCGGAACAGCGCGATATCGAGGTCGAGCTTGCGGTCGAACAGGCGCATCTTGGTGCCGAGTTCCCACGCCCGCGCGCGTTCGTCGTCGAAGTCGAAACGGCCGTTGTTGTTACGGATATTATAAAGCAACAGGCCGTCGTTCGACAGGAAGCCCCCGCCCTTCGTCCCCGTCGCATAGCTGACATAGGCCGACACGGCCGGGCTGAATTCGTAACGAAGGCGGAGCGAATAATCCCAGAGCTTTTCGGTGCGCTCGCCGGTGATGTCGAAATCGAGGTTGTTGGCGGGGATGCGCGGCCCGACATTGATGCTGGTCCCGCGCGCCTCCTTCTTTTCATAGCTGTAGCGCAGGCTGCCGCTGAAGGTCAGCGCATCGGTCAGCTCCGCATCGACGATCGCGAAGGGCGACAGCGACCAGGATTTCTGGGTGAAGCCGCGCGTCCCTTCGGCCTGCGGCAAGGTCGTCCCGACCAGATTGCCGTTGTAGCTGATGAGCTGGAGGATATCGAGATCGGCGTCGGTATAGGTCGCGCCGAACGCAAGGTTGATCCCCGCCGCGACGTCGCGCGAGACGCGCAGTTCCTGGAAGAACTGGCTGCTCTCCTCTGCCTGCAGCGTGTTGAGCAGGTTGATTGGGCCCGGGATGGTGTTGAATGTGCGTTCCGAATCCACAGCCTGGTAAGCGGTGATCGACGCGATCGTCCAGTCGCCAGGGGTCCAGTTGACCGTCATCGCGCCGGTGCGCGACTTGGTGACATCATATTCCTTGGGGAAGCCGCGGCTGAACCGCCAGAAACCGGGCTTGTCCTGCGCTGCGGCGCCGCCGCTGGCGTTGCGGACGATGTTGCAGAGATTGCAGTTCGCGTTGCCGATATTGTTATAGACCGCGTTCGATCCGTTGATCTCGTTGCGGAAACCCTCGACCTTGAGCAGGACCTCGAAATCGTCGCTCGGCTCCCACAGGAGCTGCGCGCGCCCCGACCGGTATTTCGAGCCATTGTCGTCGAACCCGGTCAGCCGGTTTTCGATATAGCCGTCGGCCTGCCCGGCGCCGCCACTCACGCGCAAGCTCAGCGTGTCGCTGATCGGCCCCGACAGGAAACCGCTGAAATTCATGCCGCCTTCGGCCAGTTCGGTACCGGCGCGGAACTCCGCCTCGAAATCGCGCGTCGGGCGGCGCGTCACCATGCTGATCGCGCCGGCATTGGTGTTCTTGCCGAACAGCGCGCCCTGCGGACCGCGAACGACCTCGATCCGCTCGACGTCGAGGAACGGCACCTGCAGCGATCGCGCGCGGCTCGAATAGACGCCATCGACGAACAGCCCGACCGACTGTTCGAACGCGAGATTGTTCGCGCCCGACCCGAGCCCGCGGATGGTGATCGCGTAATTGCCGTTGGTGTTGTCGATCTGGAGGTTGGGAACCGACGACTGGAGGTCGGTGAACAGGCGCTGGCCCTGCTGCTCGATCGCGGCGCCCGTGACGACACCCACCGAGATCGGCACTTCCTGCAGCGTCTGCGGACGGCGCGAGGCGGTGACGATGATGTCCTCATTGCCCGCATCGGTCGCGCCCGCTGCCTCGGCTTCCTGCGCCGCCGCCGGAACGGCAGCAACCATCATCAGGGTTCCGGTGGCAAGTGCCGTCATGGCTCGGTGGTGGCGTGTCATCCCTCTCTCCCTCGTTCGCAGCCACCGTCCGGAAGACGCATCTGCGCTTCTCGACTCCATGGCCTTTCCTATTATGTATCAACTGATATATTTTGAGGCGGCGGAAATCAATAGTATTCTAAGTATTTTTGGGAGGCTATCGAAAACCTGAAATTCTGCCGGAAATCGGATGTTTGCCAACCGGCAGGCATTTGCTTTACCCACAGCAGGTCGGTTGCAGCAGCGCATTGAGGTGGATCATGACGATGGGAGATTCGGTCGAAGGGTCCAGTGCGCAACCCGGACGGGACGCGGTGTCGAACATGTCGCGCAAGGGTGACCAATCGCGCCAACGCATATTGGAGGCAGCGCTGATCGAGTTCGGGGCAGCGGGCTTCAAGTCCGCAACCACGCGCCGCATCGCCGAACGCGCGAAGACCACGCTTCCGCCGCTGAACTATTATTTCGGCAACAAGGAAGGGCTATATCGCGCGTGCGCCGAAGAGATTGTGGCGCGCTATGGGCAATCGACGCAGGACGCCGTTGCACGCGCCCGGCGGACCATCGAGACGCCTTCGGGGCCGGAGGAGGCGCGCGAAACGCTCAAATATCTGATGGCGGCGTCGGTCGAACTGATACTCGGCAGCGACGCCTATATATTGGGCAACGGAATCATCGCCCGCGAATTGGCCGAGCCGGGGCCGGCCTTCGAGATTTTCTATAATCGCTTGTGGTTACCGGGCATCGAGCGGAACTCGCGCCTGATTTCCCTGATCAAGTCCGAACCCGCAGTTTCAGCCGAAACGCGCATGCAGGCAATCCTGCTCGTATCGAGCCTCCCCTCCCTCCACACCCGACGGGCCGTCGCGCAAAGGGCGATGGAATGGTCCAAGATCGGCGAGGAAGAACTGCGCCTCATCACGCGGACGCTGCACCGGCAAATCGACCATCTCTAGATTGGAACAGGGCCGCGCGACCTATTGCGGAATCTCGACATGCCCGCCGAACCCGGCGCGCATGGCCGAGAGCAGTTTTTCGCCGAACGTGTTGTCGGTGCGCGAGCGGAAACGCGCGAGTAGCGCCGCCGAAAGGACGTAGGCGGGCACCGCCTCTTCCATCGCGGCGTCGATCGTCCATCGCCCTTCACCGCTGTCGTTGACCTTCCCGCTATACTGCGAAAGTTCCGGGTTCCCGGCTAGCGCCGCGGCCGAAAGGTCGAGGAGCCACGAGGAGATCACCGACCCCCGGCGCCAGACTTCGGCGATGTCGGTGAGGTTGAGATCATATCGTTCTTCGGGCGGCAGCCGGTCGGCATTCTTGCCGCGCAGGATATCGAACCCTTCGGCGTAGGCCGCCATCAGCCCATATTCGATGCCGTTGTGGACCATCTTGACGAAATGCCCCGCCCCCGCCGGGCCGGCGTGAATATAGCCCTTTTCCGCGCGGCCATCATATTCTGGCCGGCTGCGTCCCGGCGTCCGGGGGATCGTTCCATATCCGGGCGCGAGCGCATCGAAAATCGGGTCGAGCCGGTCGATCACCCGCGCTTCGCCCCCGATCATCATGCAGTAGCCGCGCTCGGCGCCCCAGATACCGCCCGAAGTCCCGACATCGATATAGTCGATACCAAGCGCTTGAAGCTCGGCTGCGCGCCGCACATCATCCTTGTAGAAGCTGTTGCCGCCATCGATCACGACGTCGCCGGCATCGAGACGCAGCGACAGGCCCCCGATGGTCTCCTCGGTTGGATCGCCGGCCGGCAGCATGACCCAGACCGCCCGCGGCGGCACGAGCCGTTCAACCAGTTCGTCGAGTGAAGCGGCGCCGACGGCACCCGCCGCGACCAGTTCCGCGACCGCGCCCTCGTTTCGGTCGAAAACGACGGCCTGATGGCCAGCCTGCAAGAGGCGCCGCGCAATATTGCCGCCCATCCGTCCAAGTCCGACGATCGCGATCTGCATAGGGCATGGCCTCCTTTACGGGATTGGTGTCCCTTCCCTATCGCACTTCGCGCCCGGCGGGCAATTGTGCCGCGGCCGCGTGTGATATCACGGGAGCCACCGCCGATTAGAGGGTCTTGATATGCCCTCGCAGGCTGTCGAATTGCGCGGCGACGTGCCGGGCATAGGGCAATCCGCTGTCGCGGATCACAAGATCGCCTTCATTCCAATCGATAACACCGCGCTTTTCATAGTCCCTGAGAGCATTTTGAACCAGCACACGGCTGTGGGGCGCGAGATGGGTGCGGCCATTGCAGAGAATATCGCGGATATGCCCCGCCCTCGCCCGCTGTTCCTGAGGGACCTCGACCCCGCGAACCGCCGCGAGGCGGCCATCGTTCACCAGGTCGCGATAAGGACCGGCGCGCTTCTCGTTCTGCACGATAAGATCGGGAAAGCGGCTGATCGCGCTGGCACCGAAGCCCAGCAGGACGGGGGCGCTGTCGCTGGTGAAGCCCTGGAAATTGCGGTTCACCCGCCCTTCGCGCGCCGCGATCGCGAGGGGGTCGTCGGGCCGCGCAAAATGGTCGAACCCCACCGGGACATAGCCCGCATCGGTCAGGCGCTGGTACCCGAGTTCGGCCTGTTCGAAGCGCAGCCGCTGATCCGGAAGGTTGGTCGCATCGATCCGCCGCTGGCGCGGGATCATGTCGGGAAGATGCGCGTAGCCGAACAGCGCGATCCGGCTCGGCGCAAGGCGGATCGTCTCGTCGAGCGTGGCGTCGAGGTCGGCGAGCGTCTGCCCCGGCAATCCGTACATCAGGTCGAAATTGATCGCGTCGATGTCGCGGAGGCGCAGCGCCGCAACGACGCGTTCGATATGCGAGAGCGGCTGGATCCGTCCGATCGCCTGCTGGACATGCGGCGCGAAGGTTTGCACGCCAAGGCTAACGCGCGTGACATGTGCGGCGGCGAGCACGAGCGCCCATTCGGCCGAAAAGCCGCGCGGATCGAGTTCGATCGAAACTTCGGGCCGGTGCGCGTCGAAAACGGTCAGGATGCGGTCGAGCAGGCGCACCAGTTCGACCGGCGCGATGGCATTGGGGCTGCCGCCGCCGAACGCAATGCTCTGCACCCGTCCGCGCCCGCCCAGTCGCTTTGCAACGAGCGCGATCTCCGCCCGCAAGGCCGTCAGATAGTCGGCCAGCCGCTGCTTGCGCCCCGCGGCGCCAGTGTTGCAACCGCAATACCAGCAGATTTGCTCGCAGAAGGGGATATGGACATAGAGCGAGATCGGCGTTGCCGCCTCGATCGCATCGAGCGAGCGCGCATAGGCATCCGCGCCGACATCGTCGGTAAACTCCATCGCGGTGGGATAGCTGGTGTAGCGCGGCACCGGCTGGGCGAGCAGATCGGGATGATAGGACCACATGAGAAGCGTCCTACGTCCGCGATCCGCCAACAACATTGACCGGGATCAACGTCCGGCGTCAGCAGCAATCCTTTTTGACGCCGCCCGATTTTCCGCGCCGGTCTGTGACCGCATGGCATGCCTTGGCACAATCGCGGCGCTGCGCGGGATCGGCGGGATCGCCCGGGACCATCGTCCGGTGCGCCGCGCCGCCACAGGACGGGAGCGTCAGTACCCGCGCCTCGACAGCGACCGGCGGCTGCATCAGCGCCAGCGCACCCATCGCGACAAGGAACCGGGACGCAGTCATGGCTTTCCACCCTCTTCTTCTTCGACAAAGATACGCAGCGCGGCACCGTCGAGATCGTCGAACTGCCCCCGGCGGAGCGACCAGAAAAAGGCCGCGAGGCCAAGCAGGCCGAGTCCGAGTGCGATCGGGATCAGGAAAATCAGCCCGTTCACCGGATCGCCCTTTTCAGCCGCAACGCGTTGCCGACGACGATCAGCGACGACCCCGACATCGCGATCGCCGCAACGAGCGGGGTCACGAAACCGAGGAAGGCGAGCGGCACCGCGACGATATTATAACCGATCGCGAGGATGAAATTCTGCCGTACGATCGCCTGCGTCCGCCGCGCCATCCGCACCGTCTGGACGACCGGCATCATCCGGTCGCCGAGGAAGATGCAGTCGGCGGCATTCTTGCCGACGTCGCTCGCCGACCCCGGTGCCATCGACGCATGGCCCGCCGCGAGTGCGGGTCCGTCGTTGAGGCCGTCGCCGATCATCAGCACCTTGCGGCCCAGCGCGGACTGCCTTTCGATCGCCTCGAGCTTTTGCTGCGGGCTCATCCCCGTCTGCGCCGTCAGCCCGAGTTCGCGTGCAACCGGTGCGACGGCGTCGGCGCGGTCGCCCGACAGGATCATGGCGTCGATGCCCTCACCGCGCAGGGCGTGGATCGTTTCGCCAGCGTCCGGACGCAGCCGGTCGGCGAAACAGATCGTCGCGACCGGCCGGCCATCGACCGTCAGTTCGGTCGCGAGCGCATCGCCAAGATCGGCGCGCTGCGGCCGGCCCAGCGTGACGACGACGCCCGCGCACCGCGCCTCGACCCCGAAACCCGGCGTTTCGCGGACGGAAGTCACTTCGGCAGGACGGACGTCGAGTGCCTGCAGGCCGCGCGTCAACGCCTCGCTGAGCGGGTGGCGGCTGGCCTGCGCCAGCGCGAGCGCCAGCGGCTTCACACCATTGTCGAGCCGGTCGAGGTCGATCGCTTCGGGACGCCCCAGCGTCAGCGTCCCCGTCTTGTCGACGAACGCGCGATCGACTTCGGCGAGCCGTTCGAGCGCCGATCCGTCCTTGATCAGCACCCCTGCGCGCATCAATTCGCCGGCCGCGACGATCTGCGCCGCGGGCACTGCGAGCCCGAGCGCGCACGGGCAGGTAATGATCAGCACGGCTGCCGCGATCAGCAGGCTATGATGCCACCCCGCCCCCGCGATCATCCAGCCCGCGAAAGCCATCAGCGCGAGGCAATGCACCGCGGGCGCGTAGAGCCGCGCGGCGCGGTCGGCGATGCGGACATAGCGCGACTTGCCCTGCGCCGCCTCGCCCATCAGCCGTGCGATGTCGGCGATCGCGGTATCTGCGCCCGCCGCCGTCACGCGCACACGCAACGGCGCATCGAGATTGAGCGTCCCCGCGTGGACGCGGTCGTCGGGATGGACGCGTTGCGGCGCGCTTTCACCCGTCAGCAGCGACAGGTCGATCTGGCTCTCGCCCCCGACCACGACGCCATCGGCGGCAAGCCGCTCACCCGCCGCGACAAGCATCGTCATGGCGGGTTCCAGTGCAGTCGCATCGACCCAGCGGGTCCGCCCGTCGTCGCCGATCACCATCGCGCCCGTCCCCATGTTGCGCAGCAGTGCGGTTACCCCGCCGCGCGCGCGGTCGCGCATCACGCTGTCGAGCCAGCGGCCGCACAGCAGGAAGAAAAGTAGCATCGCCGCGCCGTCGAAATAGGCGTGCGGGCCGCTCGTCGCGGTTTCGTAGAGACTGATGGCACAAACGAGCGCGACGCCGATGCTGATCGGCACGTCCATATTGGTCCCGCCGTGGCGCAGCGCGCGCCACGCCGAGCGGAAAAAGGGCCGACCGGCATAGGCAACGGTCGGCAGAGAAATCGCCGCCGACAGCCAGTGGAACAGGTCGCGCGTGGCCCCCGTCGCGCCCGACCACACCGACACCGACAGCAGCATGATGTTCATCATCGCAAAGCCCGACACCGCGACCGCGCGCAGCAGTTCGCGGCTCGTCTCGGCCTCGGCATCGGCTTCGCCGGGCCCGTCGCCGATCGGATGCGCTTCGAACCCCAAGTTCGAAAAGGCGCCGATCAGGTCGGGCATTTCAGTGTCGGGCATGTACGACAGATGTACGCGCTTTTCGGTGAAGTTGACGCGCGCGGCGGCGATACGCTTATCGCGCACCAAGCCCTGCTCAAGCTTGGCGATGCACCCCGCGCAGCGGATATCGGGAACCGCGAAGTCGCGCTCGATCAACGCGGCGGCACTCATTTCACATCCTTCCGGTAACGCGCTTCGTCCGAACCGTGCCGGACGATGAGGTCGAGCCGCCAGCGCCCTACCGCCAGCGGCTCGACAGAGCGCAGCACGCCACCCGCCGCCGGCTCGAAACGAAGTGCGGCGGGTGCGGTGCGCCCAACCGGGTGATTGACCGTCGCCGACACACCAAGGCCCGCGAGCGGCTCGCCGCCCTTGCGGACGGTCAGCAACACGTGCCGCGTGGAATCGAGGCTGACGCTCTCGTCCCAGCCCAGCCGGTCCTGCGCTTCGGCGCGCCGCAGCCACTCGTTATAGTGCTGGCTGGCGACATAGCTGTTTTCGACCACCTTGCCGCCAAAGGTCGACATGGCGAAGCGTGCCATCGTGAAATTGACCGCGATGACCACCGCGAAGAATACGACGAGGATCGCCGCCATATGCCGGCCAGTGAAGGCTTTGGGTTTGTGCCTGTCGGTCATTGTCCTGTCTCCGGGCGGTCGAACTGGATGATGTCGCTGTCGCCGCGCGGATCGCCGTCGAGGCCGCGCGTGCTGATCGTGAAGTCCTGCCGCGCTGGTCCCGCTCCCGGCGCCGCGATGAAGAGCTTGAGGCGCGCGACGCTGTCGGGTGAGAGCGTCAGCCTGATCTCTTGCCCCGCGCCCTCTCGCGTGCCGCCTTCGGTCCAGACCGCCGCGCCCGGAAGCCCGCTGACCGTCACCGCTACGCGGCGCGGGCGCGTTTCCATGTTGCGCAGCTTCAGCGTGTAATTGTTGCGGACATGCCCGTCGGACAGCTGGACATAGAGCGGGCTGCGTTCGTGCTGGACGGCGAGGTCGAGCCGCGTACGCTGGCCGAGCGAAAAGAGCATCGCTGCACCGATCGCGATCCACACGCCGAAATAGATCAGGGTGCGTGGCCGGGTCAGCGTCTTGCGGATCGGTTGCCCGGTGCCGCCGGATTTTTCGGTCGCGGCATCGTCGAGCGTGCAATAATCGATCAGCCCGCGCGGACGGCCGACCTGTGCCATCACCCCGTCGCACGCATCGATACAGAGCGCACAGGTGATGCAGCCGATCTGCGGCCCTTCGCGAATGTCGATCCCCGTCGGACAGACCGCTACACACTGGTTGCAGTCGATGCAGTCGCCGAATGCGCCCGGATGCGCCTGCGCTTTCTTTACGCTGCCGCGCGGTTCGCCGCGCCAGTCCTTATAGGTCACCAGCAGCGATTTTTCGTCCATCATCGCGGTCTGGATACGCGGCCAGGGGCACATATAGACGCACACCTGTTCGCGCAGGAAGCCGCCGAGGACGAAGGTCGTCGCGGTGAGGACCGCGACCGTGCCATAAGCCACGAGCGCCGCCTGCCCGGTCCAGAAATCCGCCGTCAGCGTCGGCGCATCGGCAAAATACATGATCCATGCGCCGCCGGTCCAGAAGGCAATGGCGAGGTAGATCAGATATTTGAGCCCGCGCTTTGCTATCTTCTCGAACGTCCATGGCCCCTTGGCCAGCCGGACCTGCGCGTTGCGGTCGCCGTCGACCAGCCGGTCGACATGCTGGAACAGGTCGGTCCACACCGTCTGCGGGCAGGCATAGCCACACCAGGCGCGCCCGACCGCGCTGGTGACGAGGAACAGGCCGATTCCCGCCATGATGAGCAGGCCGGCCACATAGTAAAATTCATGCGGCCAGATTTCGATCTGGAACATGTAGAACCGCCGGTTTGCAAGGTCGACGAGCACCGCCTGGTCGGGCGCATAGGGGCCGCGATCCCAGCGGATCCACGGCGTCCCGTAATAGATCGCGAGCGTGACCGCCATGATCGCCCACTTAAAGCGGCGGAAGGGACCGTTGACCGCCTTCGGGTAAACGCCCTTCCGCGCTTCGTAGAGCGGCGCGGGCTGGCCGGCGAGGTCCTCAGGGCTGGCCATCGGCTCCCTGCCCTTCAACTGCTCCCTCGTTCGCAGGCGCGAGACCCTTCTCGCCGCCGCCCAGCGAATAGACATAGGCCGACAGCATCTTGATCGTCACCGGATCGAGCCGGTTGTTCCAGCGCGGCATCACGCCGTTGCGCGGCTGGTTCACCGTAGCGGTCAGGCTGTCGCGGTCGCCGCCATAGAGCCAGATGGCGTCGGTCAGCTTCGGCGCGCCGAACTGGCGGCCGCCCTCGCCGCCCGCACCGTGGCAGACCGCGCAATTGTCCGCGAACAGCGTCGCGCCGCGCGCCGACGACGCGCTCGCCTTTTCCTGGCCGCTGATCGTGCGCACGAAGCTGACGACATCGCCAATCTGCGCCGCATCGAGAATGCCGTCGCGGCCAAAGGCGGGCATCAGGCTGGTGCGTGTCGCCTTGTGGTCGGGATTCCGGATCCCGTGCGTGACCGTATATTCGATGGCCGCAAGGTCGCCGCCCCACAACCAGTCGTCGTCGGTCAGGCTGGGATAAAGATTCATCACACCCGCGCCGCCCGCGCCATGGCATTGGACGCAATGGACGCGAAATGCCGCGCCGCCGCCCTGTACCGCCGCCTGCATCAGTTCGGGCTTCGCCGGCAGGTCGGCGATCGCGGTTGCCGCTATGGCACGCACCGTCGGCGCGCGGCGTTTCGCGTCAGCCGCCATTTCCTTTTCGAGGTCGCCGCGGCTCGACCAGCCCAGCACGCCCTCGGTCGCGCTGTTGACGAGCGGCCAGGCCGGATAGAGCACGACATAAGCCAGCCCCCAGACGATCGTGGCGTAGAAGGTCCACAGCCACCAGCGCGGCATCGGCGTGTCGAGTTCCTCGATACCGTCCCACTCGTGACCGACCGTGCTCGTGCCGGTCGCTTCGTCGATGCGTTTCTGCTCAGCCATGCTCGTCGTCCTTGAAGATCATGTTCGCGGCTTCGTCGTTGCGCGCGCGCGCGCTCGGCCGGAACGGCCAGGCGATGAGGGTGAGGAACAGCAGGGTCATGGCGAGCAGCCCCCAGCTGTCTGCAAAATGCCTGAGGTCGTTGTAGGTCATCGCCCCGCCTCCGTTTCGGACGGGCGTTCCTGCGGCGCCGCCTTGTCGACATCGACCAGCGTGCCGAGCATCTGCAGATAGGCGATCAGCGCATCCATTTCGGTCACGCGGTCGGGATTGCCGTCGAAATCGCGCTCCTGCGCCTTCGGGTAGCGTTTCCGGAGGTCGCCCGCGCCGGCATCGGGGTCGGCCTGCGCCTTGATGTCGTCGTTCGCCTTGGCGATGTCGGCCTTCGTATAGGGCACACCGACGCGGTAGAGCGCGGTCAGGTCGTTCGCCATGTCGCCCGTCTGGAGATCGCGTTCGGCGAGGAAGGCATAGGGCGGCATGATCGATTCGGGCACGACGCTGCGCGGGTCGATCAGATGCGCCTTGTGCCATTCGTCCGAATAGCGGCCGCCGACGCGCGCAAGGTCTGGCCCGGTGCGTTTCGACCCCCACTGGAACGGGTGGTCGTACATGCTCTCGGCGGCGAGGCTGTAGTGGCCATAGCGCTCGACCTCGTCGCGGAACGGACGGATCATCTGGCTGTGACAGGTGTAGCAGCCCTCACGCATATAGATGTTGCGTCCGGCGAGTTCGAGGGGGGTGTAAGGCCGCATCCCCTCGACCTTCTCGACCGTGTTGTCGATCCAGAAGAGCGGCGCGATCTCGACAATACCGCCGATCGTGACGGTGAGCAGCGCGAGCGCGCCGAGCAACGTCACGTTGCGCTCGATCTTCTTGTGGCTGAAGCCCTTTTTGGCGGGTTTGGTGGCCATGCTCCGGGCTCCTTATTCGGCGGGAACGGGCGCGAGCGGACGGTCCGACGCGGCGTTGTACGGGGTTTCGGTCATCGGCTTTTCGGCACGCACCTTGCCGCTGAGCGTCGCCCAGACGTTGAAGACCATGATCAGGAAACCGGCGAGGTACATCGCCCCGCCCGCGGCGCGGATCAGGTACATCGGGTGCATCGCCGCGACGCTTTCGACGAAGCTGTAGACGAGGTAGCCGTCGGCTCCATATTCGCGCCACATCAGGCCCTGCATGATGCCCGCGACCCACATCGACGCGGCATAGAAAACGATGCCGACGGTCGCGAGCCAGAAGTGCCAGTTGACCATGCGCAGGCTGTAAAGCCGCTCGCG
Source organism: Sphingopyxis sp. (assembly GCF_035998905.1). GTDB lineage: Bacteria > Pseudomonadota > Alphaproteobacteria > Sphingomonadales > Sphingomonadaceae > Sphingopyxis. The sequence continues at coordinate 96,650 of NZ_DASYHG010000027.1, forward strand.
GCCCCACAGGCGCGGCACGAGGTAATAGACGCAGGCGAAGGTGATCATGCCGTTCCAGCCGAGTGCGCCCGAGTGGACATGGCCGATCGTCCAGTCGGTGTAATGCGACATCGAGTTGACCCATTTGATCGACATCATCGGGCCTTCGAAGGTGCTCATGCCGTAGAAGGCGAGCGCCATCACCATCATGCGGATGATCGGGTCGGTGCGGATCTTGTCCCACGCGCCGTTCAGCGTCATCAAGCCGTTGATCATGCCGCCCCAGCTCGGCATCCACAGGATCACCGAAAAGACCATGCCCAGCGTCTGCGCCCAGTCGGGCAGCGCGGTGTAGTGCAGGTGGTGCGGCCCCGCCCAGATGTAGAGGAAGATCAGCGACCAGAAGTGGATGATCGACAGGCGATAGCTGTAGACCGGCCGCTCGGCCTGCTTCGGCACGAAATAATACATCATCGCGAGGAAGCCCGCGGTCAGGAAGAAACCGACCGCATTATGCCCGTACCACCATTGCGTCAGCGCATCCTGCACCCCGGCAAAGGCGGCATAGCTCTTCGACCCGAAGATGCTGGCGGGCATCGACAGATTGTTGACGATGTGGAGCATCGCGATGGTGACGATGAAGCTCAGGTAAAACCAGTTCGCGACATAGATATGCGGTTCGCGGCGCTTGACGATCGTGCCGACGAACACGACCAGGTAGGCGACCCAGACGATCGTCAGCCACAAGTCGACATACCATTCGGGCTCGGCATATTCCTTCGCCGCGGTGACGCCCATCAGATAGCCCGTCGCCGCAAGGACGATGAACAGCTGGTACCCCCAGAACACGAAGCGGGCGAGCGTCGGGAAAGCGAGCCGCGCGCGGCAGGTGCGCTGAACGACGTAGAAGCTCGTCGCGATCAGCGCATTGCCGCCGAAGGCGAATATCACCGCCGATGTGTGCAGCGGCCTGAGGCGCCCGAAGGTCGTATATTCGAGGTTGAGATTGAGCGCCGGGAAAGCGAGCTGGAGCGCAATATAAAGGCCGGCTGCCATCCCGGCGACGCCCCAGAACAAGGTCGCGATGACGCCCCAGCGGATCGGATCGTCATCATATACGCCCTGATCGGCAGGCATCTTCAATATGCCGCGTGCGAGGCCGCCATAATCGGCGCGCGTGACGGTCGCCCACAGCATGGCGAGGCACGCGAGCGCGACGATGATCATATGCACCGCGAACGGCGCATCGACCGCGAGCGCTGCCATCACGAGCGCCAGCAGGGTCAATCCCAACCAGCCCCCCGCCTTTGTTACCAGACCGTCCATATCGCTTGTCCCTGCTTGGGCGCAGCCCTCCGGCTACGCGGTTCACCCCCGCCATGGACTCGCGGGCGCGATGAAACATTGACCGGGATCAACGAACTTGTTGCGCCGCATCAATGCAGGCGCATCCCGCCGGGCGCAGGGACGGCTTCGTCAAGCAAGGAGCCCAGACCCATGAAAAAACAGACTCTCTCCCTCGCCGCGCTGGCCGTCGCGCTCGCGCTTCCCGGCCAGGCCTTCGCAAAGGCGGGAGACGTGCAGGTCAAGCTGCTCGGGACGCTCGTCGCGCCTGACGGCAAGATCAAGGATGTAAAAATCGACCGGATCGGCTTGCCCGCGGGAACGCAGACCAAGGCCGACGACAATATGGTGCCCACCATCGCGGTCGAATATTTCGTCGCCGACAATATCTCGCTCGAAACGATCGCCGGGGTGACCCAGCATGACGTCGACGGCCGCGGCGCGCTCGCGGGTGCCGGGCTGGTGTCGGACGCGAAGATCGTCCCCGCGACGCTGACGCTCAAATATCATTTCGGCAAGGATGGCGGCGTCCAGCCCTATATCGGCGCCGGGCCGAGCTATTTCATCTTCATCGACGAAAAGCCCGGCGCTACCGCGATGGCGCTCGGCGCGACGCGGCAAAAGATGAACGACACCTTTGGCGTCGCGCTTCAGGCCGGCGTCGACGTGCCGGTGAACGCCAAGGGACTGGCCGTGACCTTCGATGCGAAGCGCTATTTCCTGCGCCCGACCGCGCGGTGGTTCGCCGGGACGACCGAAGTGCTGCGCACGAAGCACAGGCTCGATCCGTGGGTGCTGAGCGCCGGGGTCGCCTTCCGCTTCTGAGCGGAAGGCCTTAGCCCGCCATATCCTCCATCGCCGCGCGATCGTTGATTACGATTTCGCGGCGCGAGGGCAGATCGACGACGCCGTCGGCTCGCATCTTCGTGAGCTGGCGGCTCGTCGTTTCGATCGTCAGGCCAAGGATGTCGGCGATCTGCTGGCGGCCGAAGGGCAGCTCGAACCCGTCACGCGCGCCCGACTGGCACCCCTGCCCCGACAGACGCTCGGACATTTCGAGCAGGAAGGAGGCGACCTTCTCCGACGCCGACTTGCGGCCGAGCAGCATCATCCAGTGCCGCGCGCGGTCGAGTTCGTCGAGCGTGCGGCGGAGCAGTTTCTGCTGGAGATCGGGGTGCGTACTCGCAAAATCGTCAAAATTATTGCGGTTGAAGATGCATACTTCGGCATCGGTCATCGCGGTGACGCTGTACGGACTTTCCTTGCCGAACGGGCGGCCGATAAAATCGGACGGAAAAACGACGCCGACAATCTGCTCGCGCCCATCGGCGGTCGACACGACCAGTTTCAGCACGCCTTCGAGGACATTGGCGACGACGGGGGCGCCGTCGCCTTCCCAGAGCAGGGTCTGCCCTGCCCGCACCTTCTGCCGGCGTCCCATCTTGCCCAGCGCGACAAGTTCCGCGGGGTTCAGGCTCGCGCAGATCGCACGGTTTCGGACAACGCAGGTAGCACAATCGGTCACGCGGCCGCCCTACAGGAAGGCGGCCGGTTTGAAAAGCGTAGCGGGCCGAACCCCTAGTGCGCGAGCAGCAAAGGCGCCGGCGCGGCTTCGAGCAGGTAACGCGTCACGCCGCCGAACAATGTCTCGCGCAAGCGCGGCCGGCCAAAAGCGCCCATGACGATCAGTCCGGGAGCGATCGCCTTCGCCTGCCGCTCCAGCACCTCCTCGGCAGTATCCGCCCCGCGCTCGACCTGGCGGAAATCGGCATGGATTCCGTGGCGCGACAGGTACAGCAGCGCATCCTGAGCCGCGATCCGTCCGTCGTCGGCGCCGACCGTGACCAGGATGACTTCGCTCGCGTCGCGGATCAGCCGCACCGCCGCGCGTAGCGCATGCGCCGCCTGCGGGCTGCCGTTCCACGCAACCATCACCGGCGCGTCGAGGTCGACGGGCCCGCCGCTTTCGGGAATCGCCAGCACCGGCACGGGCACCGTCATCGCCAGATCGCCCGCCGTCATCGGCGCGTTCGGCTGTCCAAGCGAGACGATGGCGAGGTCCGCCAGCGTCGCGGCGAGCGACATCACGGACAAGGCATCGCCATCGCCGATCGCGATATCCCAAGGCACATCCTCACGCGCCAGTTCGCTCCCCAGCCGCTCGGCAAGCTCCTGATCGGCAAGCTCGGCCTTCGCGAGTTGCCCGGCAGCCAGGTACATACCGCCGAAAGGATCGGTCGCGATGAACTGCTGAAAGGGAGAGGCGATGAGGAAACTGAGATGCGAACGGTTCCGCCGGCCGATCGCCAGCGCGGTTTCCGTTCGCGCCGCCATGGCCCGGCTCGCATCGGCGTGGATCAACAGGTTTCGCATATCATTCCTCCTGCGGTTACGGGGAAATCTTGCCCCGCCCTTCAAAGGCGGTCATTGATCGCGGTCAAATGGCGCGGCCATTGATATTTCGCATAATGCGAATAGTTATCACACCGTCTGTCCGGGCCTTCCCGAAGCCGGGATCCGACAATCGACCCGTCACCAAGGAGCCCCGATCTTGCCGGCCACCGCCACGCGCCCCGAGCCAGCGCCCGTCCCAACCCGGACTCCGGCGCTTGCCCATCATATCGTCGTTGTCGATGACGACGCAGGGGTGCGCACGCTGCTGACGCGAATATTGCGCGAATGCGGTTACGAGGTCAGCGGCGCGCGCGACGGGGCCGAATTGCAGGAGATCATCGGGGCGGGACGGATCGACCTGATCCTGCTCGACATCATGCTGCCCGGCGACAGCGGCATCGAGCTGTGCCGGACGATCCGCAAGCAAAGCCATGTGCCGATCATCATGATCAGCGCGCGCGGGCAGGAAAGCGACCGGGTCGTTGGGCTCGACGTCGGTGCCGACGATTATATCGCCAAGCCCTTTGGCCGGTCCGAAGTGCTCGCCCGCGTGCGCGCGGTGCTGCGGCGGATGCGCGATCCGCACGCGCCGCTCGACGCGCCGATCCCCGAACGTTTCGAATTTGCCGGTTGGCAATATCACGCACGGCGGCGCGAGCTGATCGCGCCGTCAGGTGCCGAAGTCGACCTCACCGCCGCCGAACAGGATCTGCTGCTGGCACTGCTCCGCAATCCGCAGCGGATGATCGGCCGCGAGCGCCTGCTCGAACTGTCGCGCAGCCGCATCGGTTCCTCGACCGACCGCAGCATCGACGTGCTCGTCAGCCGGCTGCGCCGCAAGCTCGGCGACGGCCGGAAGGTGCGCCCGCTGATCCGCACCGTTCGCGGGGTCGGCTATATGCTCGCGGCCGACGTTATCGTGACCTGAGCATGCGCCTGAGCCTTCCCGAGGCGATGGTCGGGCGAATCCTGCTCGTTCTCGTCGGCGCGATCCTCCTCGAACTGCTTGGCAATATCGCGCTCCAGCGCTGGCAGGAACGCGAACTCCTGTCAGATCTGGAGATCGGGCAAATCGCAAGCCGGCTGACCGAAGCCGAACGCACCGCGCTGGAGAATCACCCGCGCGACCGCGGCGAACGGCTTCGCGACCTCGCGGCGGGCGATCTCTCGCTCAACTGGGTGCCACGCACCGTCATCACCGACTTCAGCGCCTCCTTCGCCCAGCTCCAGAACCTGCGCGCGCGCCTCGTCCGTTCGGCGCCGGACCTGACATCGCGCGAACTGCGGCTGACGCTGATGCCGTCGGCCGAGCGCGGCGAACGCGACCTTGTCGGCGCGCTGCGGATCGCCGACGGCAGCTTCGTCACCTTTCGCCTCAGCCCCTATCTCGGCGCGCCGCCCGACCCGCGCATGGTCATCCTGCTCCACCTGCTGCTTGTCGCGGCGGTGCTCGGCATTGCGCTCGTCATGATCCGAGCGCTCGTCCGCCCGCTCAGCGATCTTGCCGCCGCGGCGGATCGGACCAGCGGCGGCCGCCCGAGTCCGGTCATCGTCGACGGCCCCGCCGAAGTGCGGCGCGTCGCGACCGCCTTTTCGGCGATGCAGGGCCGCCTGCTGCGGGCGATGAGCGACCAGACCGAGGCGCTGGTCGCCGTCTCGCACGACCTGCGTACCCCGATCCAGCGGCTCCGCCTGCGCGCGTCGCTGCTGCGCGACGGCGAAGCGCGCGAGGCGATGAGCGCCGACCTCGCCGAAATGGAAAGCTTCATCGACGCGACCTTGTCCTATTTCCGAAGCGGCGAGGAAGAAGTGCCGCGGCTGATCGACGCCGCTGCGCTGCTCGCGACCGTCGCCGACACCGCCGCCGACCTCGGCGACGATATCGTCTATCGTGGCCCCGACGCCTTGCTCGCCACCGCCCGCCCGCTCACCATCAAGCGCATCCTCGCCAACCTGATCGACAATGCCCGGCGCCATGCGAACCGTGTCGAACTGACCCTTCGCGAGGACAGTCCCGATCATTTCACGATCGACGTCGACGACGACGGGCCGGGCATCGCGCCCGAACGGCGCGACGAAGCGCTGCTGCCGTTTCGCCGCCTCGACGAAGCGCGCGCACGCGATTCCGGGGGCGCGGGGATCGGCCTGGCCGCCGCGCACAAGGCCGCCGCCGCGATGGGTGGTGCGCTGACCCTGCGCGACAGCCCGCTCGGTGGCCTCGGGGTCAGCCTGATGCTGCCGCGCGACTGAAAGCCGCTACCGGCATCGCGCGCGGCGAATCCGCCCTCCCTTCCCGCAGGGCGTAATTGTGACAAAGTGTTGCTGATAGTCGCCCGACCCCGATTCCGAATTGACCCCGTGCGGCGTCCGCATCAGGTGCGCGCCGAGCTTTTGCAAATCATTCGCATTATCGGGGGACTATCCAATGACCGCTTTCCATCGTTCGGCTGCGCGCCTCGGCTGCAGCAGTTGCTTCATGGCGATTGCCGCGCTGATGGCGGCGCCGGCCGCTGCGAACGAAGGCGATGAGGCGCCCGCCGGATCGGATATCGTCGTCACCGCTGCCGGGTTCGAGCAGAAAATCACCGACGCTCCCGCCAGCATTACGGTCGTGACCGCGGAGGAACTGCGCGAGCGCCCCTATATGACGTTGATCGATGCGGTGCGCGATATCGAGGGTGTCGACGTCGGCGAAACGTCGGACAAGACGGGGCAACGCACGATCAGCATCCGCGGCATGGGGTCGGACTATACGCTGATCCTGATCGACGGCCGCCGCCAGAACAACCATGGCGACATCTATCCGAACAGCTTCGGCGGCAACCAGTTCAACCATATCCCGCCGCTCGACGCGATCGAACGGATCGAGGTCATTCGCGGCCCCGCATCGACGCTCTATGGCGCCGACGCGCTGGGCGGCGTGATCAACATCATCATGAAGAAGGTGCTCGACCGCTGGTCCGGCTCGGCGACCTTCGGGCGCAGTATCCAGGAAGACAGCGATTTCGGCGACGACATGACGTTCGACGCCAACGTCAGCGGCCCGATCGTCCCCGGCATCATCGGGATGAAACTGCGCGGCTCCTTCTACAAGCGCTACCCTTCCGAACCCGATTTCGCGCCGGTCGTCGATCCTGCGGGCGTGTCGCATGTCCGCGGGCTGGGCTTCGGCGGCGGCGGCAAGACGGTGAAGAACACCAACCGCAGCTATGGCGGGTCACTGACCTTCACGCCCTCGCCCGATCACAGCCTGATCTTCGACATCGATTATTCGAAACAGGTCTACGACAACACGCCGATCGTCGATCCGGTCAGCGGCGCGATCACCTATCCGCTCGGCACCCTCGACGGGATCGAGAGCATCTGGCGCGCCTCGGGCGGCATCGTCCAGCCGCGCGTCGGCTATACCGAAAACCAGGTCTTCGACCGTCTGTCGTGGGCGGGGACCTATAATGGCGACTTCGGCTTCGCGCGGGCTTTCCTGTCGTTCGCCTATATCGAGACGAACAACAAGGGCCGCACCATGCCCTTCTCGGTCGCCGAACGCCAGTTGCTGCAACAGATGTTCAGCGGCACCGGCCCCTATGCCGGAATGCCGACCGCGCAGCGCCGCGCGCTCGCCGAAAGCACCTTCCTGCCGCGCCCGCTGCGCACGCTCGAAAGCGCGCAATATACGCTCGACGCACGGATCGACATCCCGGTCGAAAATCTGGCCGGGCGCCATCACTTCGTGATCGGCGGCCAATATATCGACGGCACGCTCGACGACGGCGTGTTCGGGCTCGAGGCCGCGGTCGGCGGGATCGAGGCGGTGCAGGACCACCGCATCTGGTCGCTGTTCGCCGAAGACAATTGGACGATTTTCGAAGGCTTCACCCTCACCGGCGGCATCCGCTACGACAATCACAACCTGTTCGGCGGCCACTTCAGCCCGCGTATCTATGCCAATTATGCCATCACCCCGACGCTGACGGTCAAGGGCGGGGTCAGCACCGGATACAAGACGCCGAAAACCACCGACCTCTACGACGGCATCCGCGGGTTCGGCGGACAGGGCACCAGCCCCTTCATCGGCAACCCCGACCTGAAGCCCGAAACCAGCGTCAACAGCGAGGCGGCGATCTACTGGAACCCGACCGCCAACAGCGGAATCAATGTCACGCTGTTCCACAACAAGTTCAAGGACAAGATCGATACGACGATCGTCCGGCCCTGCGCGCTGACCAATTTCGTCCGGCCCTGCGCCAATCTGGGCGACTATTACGCCGTGCTGGGGCTGGGCAGCACGATCAGCATCCCGTTCAACGTCGACAAGGCGCGGATCAAGGGCGCCGAGGTCGCGGGCCGCTATCAATTCTTCCCCGGCCTGTCGCTGCGCGCCAACTATACCTACACCGACAGCAAGCAGCTGACCGGCGCGTCGGCGGGACAGCCGCTGACCCAGTCGGCAAAGCATATGGCGAACGCGACGATCGACTGGGAGCCGCTCGACGGCCTGTCGACGCAGCTATCGGCCGAACATCGCTCGCGGCGCTATCGCGGTGTCGCGACGAATGGCGACCATCTCTATTACAAGAGCTACACGGTGCTGAACCTTGGCGCGCAATATCGCCTGAACGACCATCTGACGATCAGCGGCCGCGTGAACAACCTGCTCGACCGCGACTTCCGCGACTATGACGTCGACTTCGGCAATCCGGTGAACGGTGCCTATACGCCGACCTACATCGATCACTACAACAACAAGGACAAGGCGCGCAGCTATTGGGTCAGCGTCAACGCGCGCTTCTGAGACAGGCCAAGGGGCGTCCGGTCGCCGGGCGCCCTCAGGCGGTCGTCTCGCGCCTCCGCATTTCGGTGGGAACGACGCCGAAGCGGCGCGCGAAGGCGCGGGTAAAACTGGCATTGCTCATATAGCCGCAGCGATAGCCGATGCTCGAGATCGACAGATCGCTTTGCGCGAGGAGCGCGCGCGCGCGCTGGAGCCGCCGCTCGCTCACCGCTTCGGCGACGCTGCATTGATACAGTTCGCGAAATCCGCGCGTCAGCTTTTCCTTGCTCAGGCCGCAGCGCCGCGCGACGCTGCTGACCGTCAGCCTTTCCTGCCAATGCTCGTTGACAAGCTGATGCGCCGCCGCGACGCGGGTGATGTCGTCCTCGCTGAGCGTCGTCGCCCCGCCGACTTCGACCATGCGCCCTTCGCTGAGCGCCGCGAAGAGCTGGCAAAGCAGTTCGAGGCTGCGCGCGGACCGCAGGATGTCGGGCACTTCGCCTTCCCCTTCGACCGCAACGACCGAGCGGCCGAGCCCGCGCAGGTCGGCGGGAAGATACCAGCGGCCCGAAGGCTTCGGCAGCAGGGCGAAAAGGCGAAGGCAGGCGGCTTCGCTGACCGCGAATACCACCAGATGATCGTTGGCATTGCCGTCGAGGTCCGACGGCAGGAGCACGCTGACAGCGGGTTCGCCGATGTCCCCAAAGCCGAGGATGATCGGATCGGTAGGAAGCAGCGCGGGGTCGCACGGGCCGCGGCCGATGTAGCTCGTGAACTCCGGTGTAATGGCCAGAGGAAGTTTGTTGTCCATGACGGTCATCCGAAAGAGCAGCCAGTCCCATTGATGCGCTCCGGCCCGGAGCTCAACCCCCTTATCATATAAGGGCGTAAAGGCTGGCTTTTCGAGCTTACTCAGGATGACCAGGACAAGTCCGCTCCGCGTACCCCCGTCAGAAACGTTTGATCGACAGCACTTCGAACGTCTGACGCAGCGTCTCCGTCGAGCGGTCGTAATCGTCGAGCGCCAGCGCCGCGATCAGCGCGTCGGCCACACAAAGCTGCGCGATGCGGCTCGTCATCGCCTCGGTACGAAAGCGCGTTTCGCGCGCCATCGTAAACAGCACGACATCGGCATAAGCCTGGATCGGCGAACGCGCGAAGTTGGTGATGACGATGGTGCGAGCCCCCGCCTCCTTCGCGAGCCGCGTCGCCGCGACCGTTTCGTGCGTCGCGCCGCTGTGCGAGATCGTCAGCACCGCGACATCGGAGTCGCAGCGCGAGGCGCTGATCGCCTGGATATGGCTGTCGATCACCACGCGCGCGTCGAGCCCGATGCGCAGCATCCGGTAATGCGTATCCTCGGCAATCGGGGCCGACGAACCGATACCATAGATTTCGACGCGCTTTGCCGAACGGATCGTGTCGACCGCCGTTCGTAACGCCTGCGGATCGAGCACCGACAGGGAGTCGCGCAGCGCCTGGATGCCCGAATGGAAGACCTTGCGGCAGATCGTGTCCATGTCGTCGTCGCGGGCGATATCCTCGTGGATGAACTGCACCGGCTGGACCACCTCGCGCGCGAGGCTGAGCTTCAGGTGCTGGAACCCTGACAGGCCGATGCTGCGGCAGAAATTGACGACGCTGCCCTCGCTGACCCCGACCGCCTCGGCGAGCTCGGTGATCGACATGCGGACGATCTCTTCGGGCTGCGCGAGGATATGATCGGCGATACGCCGCGCGCCCCGCGCCATCGTGCCATGAGCCATCCTCATTCGTTCGAGCGCATTTTCGATCGGCGCCCGATCGTCGCCCGCAGCTTTCGACACCCCACCCTTGTCATTCATCTTACGCAATTCTCCGTCAGAATCCGCACGTCCGCCACCGCGACAGAGAATGCTAGCCGAGATCGGAATCATCCGAAAGTACAATTTGCTCATTATTATTTAGAACTAAAAATGAGCTAATTTCACTCAACTGTCACACGCCGCCCCTAGCGGATGCCTCGCACATTGGTGCGGCGCAGCATCGAGTCGTGAACACGGCCGCCCCTGCTCCGCCAATGTGACCGAAATTCTTCAAAAAGGGGCATGATTGTGCACATCTCTTCCAAAACGCGTGCGGCCATCGCTGGCCTGTTGCTCTCCGCCAGCGCGCTGCCGTCGGTGGCTTTTGCGGCTGTCGATGAAGCAGGCGCCGATAGCGCCGATGCCGGCGGCGGCGCGGGCGACGAGATCATCGTCACGGGCACGGCAGCGGTCGAAGCCACCCCGCTCGCCGCCGCGGCGGTAGAATATGGCAACGCCGTCCAGATCGTCACCGCCGAGGAAATCGCCGCGACGGGCGCGACCAACTTCGCCGAAATTGCCCAATTCCTGATCAAGGGCGCCAATATCGGCTATTCGCCCGACGAAGGCGAATATACGATCCGCCTCGACGGCGGCAGCGACCGCGACACGCTCGTCGTGCTCGACGGCGTGCCGCTCTATGACCGCGGGCCCGCGCTCGAGGATATCTGGGGATCGACGACGATCGACCCGCACATGATCGAACGCGCCGAAGTGTTTCGCGGCGGCAACAGCCTGTTCTTCGGCAGCAACGGCGGCATCGGCGTGATCAGCCTCGTCACCAAGCGCCCCGATGGCACGAGCAAGTTCGAACTCGGCGCGCAATATGGCGCGTTCAACACGCGCGAAATCTGGGGCAACGCCAGCTTCCCGATCGATCCCGACGGCCGCCACAGCCTGATGATTTACGGCGGCACGATCCAGACCGACGGCCCGCGCATCTTCGCCCCCGAAGCCTATGTCGACAATGTCGCCAAGGCGGGCGGTATCCAGGACTATCCGCTCAACCGCAGCAATATCGGCATCAAATATCTGTGGAAGGTCGACGACAAGAGCGAACTGCGCATCAACGGCCAATATACGCAGATCGAATTCCACGACCCCTTCCCCGACGCCGAAACCTTCTCGCCGAACCGCGTCCGCTATCCGATCGTCGACTTCTCGCTCGACCGCCGCTGGTCGGACAATTTCTACACCGAGATCGCCGGCTACTGGAGCAACCCGCGGCTCAACAACACCGAGACTTTCGCCGAAATCTGCAAGACGCCCGCAGGCTGCACCGATCCGACGACGGGTAAGCTTATCCGTTTCGGCGATGCGACCGGCAAGTCGATCCCCTTCCCCAACAAGGGCTTCGGCAAGGATTCGAAAGTCGGCGGTTTCCGCGAAATGGGGCTCAACGTCCGCAACACGCTGTCGCTGCCGAACATCCTCGAGGTCGTCGCGGGCGTGCAGGTCGTGTCGTACAAGAATGACTCGAACCCCGTCTTCCCGATCTCGAACAAGGCGAACACAATCACCGGCGTCTATGCCGACTTCCGCCCGGTGATCCCGTTCAGCCCCGACACCAAATTGTCGCTCGCGCTGCGCACCGACTTCGCCGACAGCTTCGGGTCGCGGACGATCTGGAAATTCGGCTTCCGCCAGCCGATCGGCGCCTTCTATATCCGCGGCAACGGCGGCACCTCGTACAGCCTGCCGCGCACCAACGAACTGTTCGCGCAGAGCCCGACGCTGGTCGGCAACCCCGACCTCAAGACCGAGGAAACCGAGACCTACAACGGCGGCATCGGCTTTTCGCAGAGCTTCGGCAATGTGCAGGTGAGCGCCGAAGTCGGCGCGTTCCGCACCGACGTCACCAACCGCATCCAGACGACGTCGGGGCTCACCCCCAACACCTATTTCAACAACGACCGCATCACCGAAATCCGGGGACTGACCGCCGAACTCGACGTGCGCGTCGGCAAGGGCTTCTCGTTCAACATCAACTATACCAAGCAAAAGGCGCGCCTCGACGGCAGCAAGCTGCAGATCAACGAGACCCCCGAATATATGATCGGCGGCAATTTGCGCTGGACCAGTCCCGACGACCGCTTCTCGATCACGCTCTTCCCACGCTACCAGGGTCCCGAATATGCGACCGGCGGCGTCAACAGCTCGCTGCGCCACAATTTCGGCAATTATTTCCTGATGAACGGGTCGATCGGATACCGCCTCGGCGACGAGCGCCAGCACCAGTTCCAGCTCCGCGTCGTCAACATCTTCGACCAGAAATATGCCGAGCGCTACGGCTATGGAAACATGCGCTACAGCTCGGCCTTCATCCGCGGTGAGATCGCGCTGAACAGCCCCGAATATTTCTACGGCTACGAGTTCGAGGGCAAGCCGCGCAGCGTCTACATCTCCTACTCGACCAAATTTTGATCGAACGACCATAGGGAAACGGTTCATGCCGCTGTCACAGCCCCGTCGTAATGGCGCCCCGTCTTTCGGGTCGACGGAGGTTGTGTATGCGGCGGTGGATCATTGCGGGCGTGCTGGCGGCGCTATGCGTCGCCGGCACGGCCTGGCTGTTTTTGCCGCCGCGGGCCGCACAGCCGCGCCCGCTGCGCGTGCTGCTGATCCCCGCCGACGGCGGGACCGAGAGCGGCACGCTCGCCGACTATCGCCCGGTTTTCGACGCGGTTGCGCGCAGCACCGGGCTGCACTTCGACCTCAAGGTCGCGCAATCCTATGGCGGGGTCGTTGAGGCGATGTGCAACGATGCCGCCGACATCGCCTTTGTCGGGCCCGTCACCTATTTGCAGGCGAGGCGCCGCGGCTGCGCCGAAATGCTCGCCGTCGCGGTCAAATCGGGGCGCTCGGTCTATTATGCCGGGCTGTTCGTCCGCCCCGAATCCGCCATCCGCACGATCGGCGACCTCAAGGGGAAGCGCGTCGCGTTCGGCGATATCAATTCGACGTCGGCCTTCGTCTTTCCGGTCGCAATGTTCCTCGATGCGGGGATCGATCCCGCGCGCGATCTGTCGGCGGTGCGCATGACGGGTACCCACGCGAACAGCCTTGCCGCGCTGGTCAATGGCGAGGTCGACGCCGCCGCGCTCTCCTTCGACAGCTATGACAAGGCGGTGCGCGCCGACGTTCCCGGCGCCCGCGACCTGCGCGTCGTCGCGCGCAGCGGCCCCATCCCCTACCCGCCGCTGATCGCAAGCACGCGCCTCCCGGCCGCCGTGCGCGCGCGACTACGCGCGGCGTTCGGGAATATCAGCCGCACCCCCGGCATCATGCCGGAGATGATCCGCGGCTATGGCGGCGCACAGGTCGACGGCTATACCGCCGCGGTCCCCGCCGGTCATTTCGATCCCGCGGCACAAAAAATGGCGCAGGTCGGCCCCGCACTGAAGGGCGAGATGCTCCGCAAGGCCGCCGAAAGGCCGGTACGATGATCGATATCGGGATTGCCGGGCTCGGCGTCCGCCATGCCGGCGGCGACGCCGCGCTCGCGGACGTGACCCTCCACCTGCCCGCAGGCCAGTTCTGCGCGGTGCTCGGCGCATCAGGCGCGGGTAAATCGACCTTGCTCCGCGCCGCGGCGGCCCTCGTCGACGCAAGCGAAGGGCGCATTCTCTATGATGGCCGCGCCGCCGATCGCGCGCTCCCCCGCCGTATCGGGCTGATCCCGCAGGATTTCGGGCTGTGCGGCCGCGCCAGCGTCGCGCAGAATGTCATGGCGGTCGCGGACATCGCATCCTGGCGGCGCTTCACAGGCCTCTACCCGCACCCCGACCGCGACCGCGCCGCGCGATTGCTCGCGGGGCTGGGACTCGATGAAACACATCTCGGGCGGCGCGCCGACAGCCTGTCGGGCGGACAGCAACAGCGCGTCGCGGTCGCGCGCGCGCTGGTCCACCGCCCCGCGATCATCCTCGCCGACGAACCCGTCGCCAGCCTCGACCCCGCGACGAGCGAAGCGACGCTGGCGCTGCTCCGCGACGAAGCTCGCAGCCTTGGCGCCACGGTGCTTTGCAGCCTGCATCAGCCTGCGCTCGCGCGTCAGTTCGCCGATCGCATCGTCATGCTCGACGCCGGGCGCGTGGTGTTCGACGGGACCCCCGCAGCGCTCGACGGCCATGCCGCGCCGCCGCGCGTCCGGGTCGTGGCGCGATGAACGCCGCCGTCCCCTGGCGCTGGCCCGCGCTGCTCGACGCGCGCGCGGTCGCGCTGCTTCTCGGTGCGCTGCTACTGCTCTGGTACACCGGCCAGCGCGTCGAGATCGGGCGGATGCTGGCGCTCAGCGGCGAAGCGGTGCTGGCGGAGGCGGGGCTCGCCGAGCGCTCACAGGTTGCCGACGGCCTCGGCACCACGCTCGGACAGCTCGTCCCGATCCAGCTTTCATCGCGGCGCGAGGTCAGCCGCATCGCCGGTTTCGACCCCGCCCACCTGTCGCCCTTCGCGCATATCGAGACCGTCGAGACGCGCGTGTCCGAACTCGACCCCGAAACGCTGCGCCGCGAAGACCGGATCGTGCGGACCGCGTGGCTGGTCGAACCCTTTGGCTATCTGGCCCATGTCGCGGCAAAGATGCTCGAAACGCTCGAAATCGCGCTCTGGGGCACGTTGATCGCCGTGCTGATCGGCCTGCCGCTCGCCCTCTTCGGTGCACGCAACATCACCCCGCACCCCGCGCTGCGCGCCGGATCGCGCGCGACGTCGGCGTTTCTGCGCGCGGTGCCCGAACTCATCGCGGCACTCTTCCTCGTCATCGCTTATGGCTTCGGCCCGATCGCCGGCGTGCTCGCGCTCGGACTCCATTCGGCGGGTTTCCTCGGCAAATTCTACGCTGACGATATCGAGGATGCCGACCCGCGGCCGCAGCAGGCGCTCGCCGCGATGGGCGTGGGGCGGCTCACCGTCTGGCGCAGCACGATCCTGCCGCAAGTGCTGCCCCAGCATATCGCCTGCACGCTCTACACTTTCGACCGCAACGTCCGCATGGGCGCGGTGATCGGCCTCGTCGGTGCGGGCGGCATCGGGCAGGAACTCAAGGGCCGCTTCGACATGTATGAATATGGCCATGTCGGCACGATCCTGATCGCGATCTTCCTCATCATCCTCACGCTCGACCTCGTCGCCTCGCGCGCGCGGCGGGCGTGGCGATGACAACCCTCTTTCCTTTCAATCCGGAGTAGTTTGGATGTCCAATTCGAGACGCGATTTCCTGAAGGCCGCCGGGGTTGCGGCGGGTTCGGCCGCCGCCTTCCACGCCAGCATCGGCCGCGCGCTCGCCATTCCGGCGAAGCGCATAACGGGCACAATCAAGGACGTCCGCCATGTCGTTATCCTGATGCAGGAAAACCGCTCGTTCGACCATTATTTCGGAACGATGAAGGGCGTGCGCGGGTTCGGCGATCGCCACCCGATCCCGCTCGCCGGCGGCAAGGACGTCTGGTTCCAGAGCAACGGCGCGCGCGACCTGCCGCCCTTCCACCTCGACACCGCGCGCACGAACGGCCTCAAGGTCCCCGGTACCCCGCACAGCTTCTCCGACGCGCAGGCGGCGTGGAACCAGGGCAAGTTCGGCCTCTGGCCCAAGTTCAAGACCGACTATTCGATGGGCTATTACAGGCGCGAGGACATTCCCTTCCAGTTCGCCCTCGCCGAGGCGTTCACGATCTGCGACGCCTATCATTGCTCGATCACCACCGGCACCGACCCCAACCGCATCGTGTTCTGGTCGGGGTCCAATTTCGATCCCGAGGTTGCCGCGACCGGCACCAATTGCCGCGACGACAAGTCCGAGCCCAATAACCTCCGCTGCTGGATCAAGGGCGCGCTCCCCGAACCCGGCTATACCTATGCCGGCAACGCGCTCGAATGGGCGACGATCCCCGAGGTGCTCGAAGCCGCGGGCGTCGACTGGCGCATCTATCAGGATCCCAACGATAACTGGACCGGCGCGATGCATGGCGGCCTCGCCTTCAAGGGCTTTCGCGACGCCAAGCCCGGCTCGCCGATCTACGAACGCGGCATGTCGCACCATTCGCTCGAAAAGCTCGCCGAGGATGCGAAGAACGGCACGCTGCCTGCGGTGTCGTGGGTACTGCCGCCCAAGCAATGGTCCGAACATCCCTCGGCCTCGACCCCGATCGAGGGCGCCGAATTCACCGCATCGGTGCTCGACGCGCTGACCGCCAATCCCGACACTTGGGCGGGTACCGTCTTTTTCCAGACCTTCGACGAGAATGACGGGCTGTTCGACCATTTCCCGCCCGCCGCGCCGCCCTCATATAACGCCGACGGCACGCTCGCGGGCAAGGCGACGCTCGCACTGCCCGGTCATTATTTCGACGACCATGAGGATAAATATCTGTCGCGCGATGATACCATTTCAGGGACGACGCGCCCGTTTGGCCTCGGCCCGCGCGTGCCGATGTATGTCGTCTCGCCGTGGAGCAAGGGCGGCTGGGTCAGCAGCGAAGTGTTCGATCACACCTCGGTCGGTCAGTTCCTCGAACAGCGCTTCGGCGTCACCATCCCCGCGATCAGTCCGTGGCACCGCTCGGTGTGCGGCGACCTCACGTCCTGCTTCGATTTCGCGAAGGGCGCCGACGCCGCCTTCCCCGCACTCCCCGACGTCAGCGGCTCGACGACGATCCTCGGCGCGCACCTGCAACGCCCAAAGGCGCTGCCGCCGCGCGCGCCGCAGGATCTGTTCCAGGAAAAGGGCATCCGCCGTTCGCGCGCACTGCCCTACATCCTCCACGTCGACGCGCGGATCGACAGCGCGGACAAGGCCGTCGTACTCGATTTCGTCAATCAGGGCACGGTGGGCGCGGTCTTCCACGTCTATGACAAGCTGAACCTCGACCGCATCCCGCGACGCTACACCGTCGAAGCCGGCAAGACGATCGACGACCGTTGGAGCGTCGGCCCCGACGGGAATTTCGACCTCTGGGTGCTTGGCCCCAACGGCTTCCACCGCGCCTTCCGCGGCACGCTGGCCGAGGCCGCCCGCGCCCCTGCGATGACCGCGCGGTACGACCGCAAGCGCGGCGGCCTTGCCTTCACCTTCGTCAATGCAGCGGATGAGACGCAGGAAGCGAAGGTTTTCCGCGACGCCTATGCCGCTTCGGCCGCAAAGTCGGTGACCGTCGCGGGACGCGGCAAAGCCGTCGCGGCATGGCCGGCGCCCAAGGATCACGACTGGTACGACGTGACCGTCGCGCTGCCGGGGATGGAGGTCCGCCTCGCCGGGCGCGTCGAGCGCGGCGGACACGGCATCAGCGACCCGCTGACCTTCGGCTGACGGCGGCGAAGCGCCGGGTCAGTGTTTCAGATACTGGCTCGGCGGCACGCCGAAAGCGCGGCGGAACATCGCGGCAAAGCCGCTCGGACTGTCATAGCCGACATCATAGGTGACCTGCGTGATCGAGGCGCCGGCCGCCAGAAGCGAGAGCGCCTCCATCAGCCGCACCTGCTGGCGCCAGACCGCGAGCCCCATGCCCGTTTCCTGCTTGAAACTGCGCGTGAAGGTGCGCCGCCCCATCGCCGCGAGCGCGGCCCAGTCATCGATATCGCGCGGGTCGGACGGATCGGCGATGATCGCGTTGCAAACGCGCAGCAGGCGCGGGTTCGACGGCATCGACACCTGATAGGGCGCGTTCGGCATCCGCCCGATTTCGTCGAGCAGCAGCGCGATGATCCGCCCCTCGCGCCCGTTGACGTCGTAGAGCGCGGGGAAGTCGACGACCTCGAGGATCAGCGATTTGACGAGGTTCGACACCTCGAAAACGCGGCACTCCCGCTCATGCTCATGTCCCGCGCACGGCAGGTACAGCGTGCGCAGCGACACCGGGCCGCGGCACGCGACCTCGTGCCGCGTCCCGGCCGGCAGCCAGACGGCGCGCTGCGGCGGGATCACGAAACTCGTCTCGGGCGTGCGCACCGACATCACCCCCGCCGACGCATAGAGGATCTGGATATGGTCGTGACTGTGCATCGGGTCGATGAAGCCCGCGGGATATTCATCCTGCAGCGCAATGACCGGGCGGTCGTTCACAAGGACATCGACACTATGCTTCATGGCCCGATCCTCGCAAGTCTTGGACAAATACTCCATATAGGCCGCACGTTCGATTGGCCAGAAGGGATGCAGCCGCTGGCCTGTCCGGTGCGGTGATTGGCCCGAACGGGCGATAGGTGCGGCCGCGTAAAAGCTATCACGCGATCAAGGACCGTTTCGAGAAGGATATGCCAAATATGTCAAAGGGCTTGAGCGCCATGCAGGCCGACATGGCCGACCCCGATATCCGCCGTTTCGTCGATGCGATCAACGCCGCCTATGCCGAGCATGGCGCGCCCGCGGGCGCCAGCATGGCGGTCCGTCGCCAGGTCGCTGAACGCGTGCGCAAACCCTGGCGCGAAGATGGCCCGATAATGGCGGAGAGCCGCGAGCTGGACATGGGCGGCGTCCGCCTGCGCCTCCATCGCCCCGTTGCGGACGCGAAACTGCCCGTCATGCTCTACATTCATGGCGGCGGCTGGATGCTCTTCAGCATCGACACGCACGACCGGCTGATGCGCGAATATGCCGCGCGCGCGGGGATCGCCGTGCTCGGCATCGACTACAGTCTGTCGCCCGAAAACAAGTTCCCGGTCGCGCTCGAGGAATGCGCCGCGGCGCTCGACTGGATAGCGGCGCAGGCGGATGCGCTGGACCTCGACGCCGACCGCGTGCTGATCGGCGGCGATTCGGCGGGCGCGAACCTGTCGGTCGCGGCGTGCCTGCTGCAACGGCGGCGCGGCCGAGCTCTCCCGGCCGCGATGCTGCTCAACTATGGCGCCTTCGCGCCCGAACGTACTCCGAGCTACGCGCGCTTCGGCGCGGGCGATTACTCGCTCGAAGCCGACGAGATGGACGCCTTCTGGGCCGCCTATGTCGATGGCCCCGAACAGCTTTCCGATCCGCTTGTCGCGCCGCTGCGCGCCGACCTTGCCGGCCTGCCCCCCGCATTTCTCGCCATCGCCGAATGCGACATCCTCGCCGACTGCAATCACGCCTTCGCCCGCAAGCTCGAAGAGACCGGCGTGCCGACGCGCGCGGTGACTTACCGCGGCGCGACGCACAGCTTCCTCGAAGCGGTATCGATCGCCCCGCTCGCCGCCCGCGCGCTCGACGAGCAGGCGGCGTGGATCCGTGATATCGTCGGCGGATGACCGGACCCTATGAACCGCGCGGTGCCGCCGACATCGCGCAGCTGATTGCCGAATACCCGCTCGCCTGGCTGGTATCGCGCGATTTCCACGCCAGCCCGTTGCCGCTCATCGCCGAATGCGACGACAGCGGCACCGTCGTCGCGTTGCTCGGCCATTGCGCACTGCGCAACCGGCTCGTCGGCGATTTCCGCGCCGACCCGCGCGGCCTCGTCCTGTTCAACGGCCCGTCGGGCTATGTGCCGACGTCGCTCCTGTCGAAACCCGACTGGGCGCCGACGTGGAACTATGCCGTGCTCCGCTTCACCGTCGAGGTCGAATTCGTCGGCGAGGAGACGCGCGATGCGATCGAGCAGCTCGTCGCAAAGATGGAGGGCAGCGCCTGGTCGACAGCCAGCCTCGGCCCGCGCTATGACCGGATGCTCGATCAGATCATCGCCTTTCGCGCGCACGTCCGTTCGGCCGAGCACAGCTTCAAGCTGGGGCAGGACGAAAGCCCGCAAGGCTTTGCCGAGATCATCGCCGGTCACAGCGACCGGACTCTGACCCAATGGATGGAAGGACAGGCCCGAAGGTGAAGCTCTTCTTCGACGATCGCCAGACAGCGCACGCCCCTGCGCGCGAACTGCACAATGGCGACTGGGTACCCCATGCCGAAAACATCGAACGTCCGCGTTCGATCGTCGAACAATTCACCGACTGGGCTCCCGTCCGCGACTTCGGCATGGCGCCGTTGCTCGCGGTGCACGATGCCGATTATCTCGCCTTTCTCGAACGCGCGCATCGCGACTGGCTCGCGGCCGGACGCAGCGGTGACGCGATCGGCTATACCTTCCCGATCCGGCGCCGCCGGCCGCTTGCCTTCGGCCGTATCGATGCCGATCTCGGCGCGTACAGCTATGACGCCGGGACGCCGATCGCGGCGGGAACGTGGGAATCGGCCTATTGGTCGGCGCAGGGCGCGCTGACCGCGCTCGACCATCTGGCAACGAGCGGCGAGACCCATGCCTTCGCGCTGTGCCGTCCGCCCGGCCATCATGCCGGGTGCGACTATCTGGGTGGCTATTGCTACCTCAACAACGCCGCCATCGCGGCGCGCGAAGCGCACAGCCGCGGCCTCGGGCCCGTCGCGATCCTCGACATCGACTATCATCACGGCAACGGCACGCAGGACATCTTCTATGAGGATTCCGACATCTTCTTCGCCTCGATCCACGCCGACCCGCGCACCGACTATCCCTTCTACTGGGGCCACGCCGACGAACGCGGCGAAGGCGCAGGCGAAGGGAGCACCCTCAATATCCCCCTGCCGCGGGGTACCGATGGGCAAAGCTATGCCCCCGCACTCGATACCGCGCTCGCCGCGATCGCGAACTGGGGCGCGAAATTTCTTGTCCTCTCGTTCGGCGCGGACACGCACAGCAGCGATCCGATTTCGAGCTTCGTGCTCGAACGCGAGGATTATGTCGAGCTGGCCAGGCGTGTCTCCGCACTCGGCGTCCCGACGCTGATCGTGATGGAGGGCGGCTACGCAGTCGGCGATCTCGGCAAGAACGTCGCCGCATTTCTTTCGGGCTTCTGAAACGACAAAGGGCCGCCCCGCCGAAGCGAGGCGGCCCCTTTCCGGCCATCAGTTCAGGCTGAAACGCACCGTCGCGCCGATCGTGCGCGGCCGCGCGACCGACCCCGCGAAGGCGAAGGGCGCGTTCGAGATGCCATATTGGTCGAACAGATTCTTGGCGAACACGCCGAGCTCGATCTGGTCGGTCACCGCAATCGAGGCGTTGAGGTCGACAATGTGGAAGTCGCCCTTCTCCAGCGACCCCGCAAAATCGACCGGCGCGCTCGACAGGTAGCGGTGTGCGATGCCGAAGCGCCGCTTCAGCTTCGAGT
Organism: Sphingopyxis sp.; assembly: GCF_035998905.1. Taxonomy (GTDB): domain Bacteria; phylum Pseudomonadota; class Alphaproteobacteria; order Sphingomonadales; family Sphingomonadaceae; genus Sphingopyxis. The sequence continues at coordinate 118,088 of NZ_DASYHG010000027.1, forward strand.
CCGGGAAGCTCAGATCGATGCTGTTCGACAATATCCATTCGGACGCGCCGGGTAGGCGCGTCCCCTTCGCATAGCCGCCACCCGCGGCGAAGGTATCGGGCAGGAACTCCGACAGGCGCGCGTCATTGTACGAGACGTTCGACTGGAAGGTCAGGCCGCGCGTCGGGCGCAGGGTCAGGCTGAGTTCCATCCCGTCGATGTCGGCGCCGCCGCCATTGGTCGTGTAGGCGCGAACATCGGGGGTAAAGAGCCGCGCCTGAATATTGTTCCAGTCGATATGATAAACGGTCAGATCGACCGACAGCGTGTTGTCGATCACGTCGAACCGCGTGCCCAGCTCGAAATTCTTCGTCGTATCGCTGTCGAAGGTCAGCGGCAGGTCGGGGAACGGCAAAGCGAAGACGTTGAGCCCGCCGATCCGGAAACCCTCGGAATAAAGCGCATAGGCCATGAAGTCCTTGCTCGGCTTGAAGGTCAGCGATGCCTTCGGAATGAAATCCGAATGCTTCTCCGCCGCCGCCTCGAAATTATAGGCCGGGACCTGTGCCGCGTTCGGGAGCAGTTCGGCCTGCGGGCGCGTGCGATATTCGAACAGACGGCCGCCAAGGGTCAGCGTCAGCGAGTCGATGATGTCGTAGGATACCTCACCGAACAGCGCCTTTTCGGTCACGCGGTTGCGGCTGAACGTCCGCTCCGAAAAATCGCCGGGGGCGAGCTGCTCGCCCGTCTGACCGCCGAATTCGCCGGGATTGGCGTCGATATAGTCGCTGATCCCCTCGATATAGAGCAGCCCGTTCCCGGTTGAACGCATCTTGGTGTAATTGGCGCCGATCAGCCATTTGAACGCCCCCTCATCGGGTGAGGCAAGCCGCACTTCGGCATAGTCGGTCTTCGATTTCGACCGGCCGCGGTCGAGCAGCGGCGTGTTCGTGCGCGGGTCGTTGCCGCCGAAGATCGAATAATCGAAGAGAACCTCGGCATTCTTCTCGATATGGCTGCCAAGCGCGGTCAGCGTCGCAAAGCCCAGGTCCTGCTCGAAACGCAGGCTGTGCAACATGAAGTCGGTGTCCTGAAACTCGGCGAGGTTCGTCGCGCGCTCATAGGTCTTCTCGGGACCGAAGAGGACATAGGTCTGATCGTCGAGATCATATTCCTGATACATGCTGATCGCCGAAATGCGCGTCGTTTCGGTCGGCGTGAAGACGATCGAACCGCGCAGGCCGCGAACGCGCAGGTCGTTGCTGCCTTTTTCGCCCAGCAATGTGTTGTCGAGATAGCCCGCATCGACGCGCTGGAGCGCGACGAGGCGCACCGCGAGCTTGTCGGTCGCGATCGGCAGGTTGACCATGCCCTTCACCGCATAGCCGACGTCGCCGGCTGCACGCTTGGTCGTCGATACCATGCCCTCGAAGCCGGCGTCGAAGCGGGCGGGGTCCGCCTCGTTCACGACATAATTGACCGCGCCGCCCAGCGACGACGACCCAAAGAGCGTGCCCTGCGGCCCGCGCAGCACCTCGACGCGGCTGACGTCGAAACTGTCGACATCGGGAATGACGACGGGAAAGCCCGGCTCGATCAGGGGGATTTCGTTGAGATAATAGCCCGTCGTCGCCTGGTTCGCCTCATGATAGGTCGACGATGCAACGCCGCGGATGACGACTTCGGACACGCCGGGCTGGTAATCGTTGAACACGACGCCGGGGACGCGCGTGATATAGTCGGAGAGGCTTTGCGCATTGAGCTTTTGCAGCGTCGCTTCGCTGACCGCGGTCAGCGAACCGGTGACGTCGCGCGCCGACTGTTCGCGCTTGGCCGCGGTGACGACGATCTCGCTGTCATCGGTTGCCTGCGCCAGCGCGCCCGATGCCTGGCCCAGCGCCAGGATCGAAATGCCGCACGCCGCGACGCGCCTGATCGATGCAAACCCCATTTTTGCCTCCCTGATTGATAATGGCTGTTGTGAGAAGATCCGATGTTCAAGCTATCACGCGAAACTGGCGTGACGGCGATGGTCGGGCCATATTCCAGCCGGATCGGGCCAGCACGCCGGCGCAGGAAAGCACGGTTTCGTAGGGGCTTGCGGCCAATTTGCCCGATCGATGGATTGGGCGGCCTGATCGGCGCAGTACGCCAGCCCGGGCGTCATAGACTGGACGCGACATCCCCGTCGGGCGAAAGAGGGCCGCTATGCACAGCATCGAGAACAAGGGTCGGAGAGCGTTTATGAGCAGCGCCGCAATGGCAGCCCTCCTGCTGGGAAGCGGCGCCGCCCGGGCGTTGGAAAAGGGCGCTCGCGGACGCTGGCCAAAGATCGCGCCGCCGCAGTCGCCGCGCATCTCGCATGTGATCGATCAATTGGGCCGCCAACGCGACGACGCGTATAGCTGGATGAAATTCATCCCCGCCGAGGGCGAGCGCAACCGCACGAACCTGCCCGCTCCGGTTGCAAAAATGCTCGCCGACGAAAATGCCTATGCCGATGCGGTGCTGGAACCCACGAAGGCCGCGCAGGCCGAGCTGGTGCGCGCAATGCTCGCGCGCAGTTCGGGCGCGGTCGCGGCACCCGCGCTCGAAAAGGACGGCTGGACTTATTCATCCGCGATCCCCGAAGGTCAGGTGCACGCGCGCTACAGCCGCCAAAAAGACGGTGGCCCGTCCGAGCTGCTCGTCGATGAAAGCGCGCGCGCAAAGGGTCAGCCCTATTTCCGCAGCACCGGACACCAGCCGAGCCCGGACCATCGCTATTTCGCCTGGGCCGAGGATGTGATCGGCAACGACCGCCACCGCATCTGTATCCGCGACAATCAGAGCGGCGACATTCGCACGGTCGTCGGCAAGGACGCCTATGGCTATGGAGGACTCGTCTTCGCGCCCTCGTCGCGCTGGCTGTTCTGGATCTGGCGCGACGCGCGCAACCGGCCGACGCGGCTCTATCGCACCTCGGTCGACGGCAAGACCACCGACCTCGTCTATGAGGAAAAGGATCCCGCGATCTTCATGCAGGTGAAGCGCACCGCCGCCGACGGCTTCATCGCGCTCACCCTTGCCGGCCCCGAAACTGCGGAAGTCCGGCTGCTATCCGCGGCCGACGAAACCGCCGCGCCTGCCGTCGTCTGGCCACGCAAGGCGGGGGTGCTCTACGAAATCGACGAGTGGAACGGCGGCCTGATCGCGCTCACCGACGCCGATGAAGCCTTCGACATGTCGCTGCTACGCCTCGATCCGAAGGACTTTCGCAAGCTCGCGACGCTCGTCCCGCACCGCCCGGGTACACCGATCCTCCAGATCCAGCCCTTTGCCACGGCACTCGCCCGCCTCGAACGCGTCGATGGGCTTCACCGGCTTGCAATATTGCGTCCCGACGGGTCCGAACAGGTGATCGCCTTCAACGATCCGGCCTATGCGATCGAACTGCCGCCCGAACAGGCCTATGACGCATCGTCGGTGATGATCGTCCACCAGTCGCCCAAATCGCCGCGCCGCTGGATCCGCATCGACCTCGCCAGCGGCAAGCAGACCGTCATCCAGCAGCAACAGGTCGCGAATTTCGACCCCGACGCATACGAGGTCGAACGGCTGTTCGCTCCCGCGCCGGACGGCGAGATGGTGCCGATCACATTGCTGTCGCGCCGCGGCGCGCCGAAAGACGGCAAGGCGCCACTGCTCCAATATGGCTATGGATCGTACGGCGTGCCGAGCGACCCCGAATTCTCGATCCCCGCGCTCGCGCTCGTCGATCGCGGCTGGCGCTATGCCATCGCGCATGTACGCGGCGGGTCCGAGAAAGGGCGGCGCTGGTTCCTCGGCGGGCGCAAGTTCACCAAGCGCAACAGCTTCACCGATTTCATCGCCTGCGCCGAACATCTCGCAGCCGGGGGCTATACGGCGAAGGGCAAGGTCATCGCTTATGGTCTTTCGGCAGGCGGTCTGCTCGTCGGTGCGAGCATGAATATCGCGCCGACATTGTGGGGCGGCGTGATCGCACAGGTGCCCTTCGTCGACATGCTCAACACGATGAGCGACGGCGCGCATCCGCTCGTGCCGCTGTTCCGGCCCGACTGGGGCGATCCGCTCTCCGACCCCAAGGCCTATGACTATATCGCCTCGATCTCGCCCTATGAGAATGTGCAGGCAGCGGCCTACCCGCCCCTGCTTTGCACCGCGGGGCTCAAGGACGACCGCGTCGCCTATTGGGAGCCTGCGAAGCTGGTCGCCGAGGTGCGCCGCCGTTCCACAAGCGGCAACCCCGCGCTCCTCCACACCGACATGGACAGCGGCCACCAGGGCAGCGCCGACGTCACGAGCGAATATCAGCAAAAGGCGCTGTTCTGGGCCTTTGCGATGCGCTGCGTGAGCTGAACCGTCAAAAGCCCCGGAACGACGGCACCGGCGCGAACATCAGCGCGAGAAAGCCATAGGCGCTGGCGAGCAGCAGCAACACGCCCGCCGCGCCCACGAGCCAGTCGGGGCGGAGGCGGCGGACGAGATACGCCCCGATCGGCGCGGCGACCACCCCGCCGATCAACAGGCCGATCGCTGCGGTGCTGAAGCTTTGCCAGCCGAGCGTGCCGATGAACCCCGCCGCGATCGTCACGGTCACGAAAAATTCGGACGCGTTCACCGTTCCGATCACCATGCGCGGTTCGGCGCCCTGCGCGAGCAGGTTGGCGCTGACGATCGGCCCCCAGCCGCCCCCGCCCGATCCGTCGGCGATCCCCCCGACCAGCCCGAGCGGCCCGACAAGCTTGATACTGCGATAGGTTTGCGGACGCCGCGCCCCACGCCAGAGCAGGTAGATTCCGACCGCGCCCAGATAGGCGAGCACGACCGGGCGTGCGATGCTGTTGTCGATGTTGGTCAATATCCACACGCCGATCAGCCCGCCGACGATCCCCGGTACAACGAGCCGCCGGAACAGCCGCCAGTCGACATTGCGCTGCATCGCGTGGCTCAGCCCCGACACGCCGCCGGTGAAGCTTTCGGCGACATGGACCGCCGCCGAAGCCGTTACGGGCGGCAACCCCAGCACCAGCAGCAACGCGGTACCGATTACGCCAAACGCCATGCCGAGCGCGCTGTCGATCAGCTGTGCGGCAAATCCCACGAGGATGAATGGCAACAACGCCCAGAGCGTTAGCCCGTCGAACAGCGTCATCGCGCTACCTGCCCGCGGCGCGCGCTCTTGCCCGTCCGGCGGGTGAGCAGGAATACAGCCGGGAAACCCAGCGCGATCAGCGACAACGCGCCGGCAAACACCGGCTCGCCGCCCGCGAGCCACGGTAGCACCGCGGCCCAGATCGAGACGCCGAGCACGGTCAGCAGCGTCTGTTCCTGATCGATGTCGGTGTCGACCGCCAGCGGCACCCCGCGCGCATCGGCGCGCAAGGCTTCCAGCCGGCGCGCGACCGGGCTGTGCGGCGCCGAGCGCTGGCCCGGCGCAAGCGACGACAGCACCGACCCCAGCCCCGCGCCGACCAGCCGGACGCCGACCGCGCGCGCAAAGGCGCGCGGCTCCTCGACCCGGTCGCTCACCGCGCGCAGGCTTAACCGCCCGCCGAAGACAAGGTCGATCAGCGCTTCGCCCGTCACCGCCTTGATCGGCCGCGCCTGCACTTCGTGGCTCGCCTCGATCCAGTCGAAGATCGCGGCGGGAACGTCGATGCCGCACGCCCGCTCCAGCCCCTGGAAGCCCGGCGCGCTGTTCGCCTCGCAAATCCGGTAACCTTCGTCGTCGAAGAGAATATCGATGCCCGCGACCTCCAACCCCAGCGTGTCGGCAGCGCGCGCCGCAAGGTCGGCCATCTCACCCGTTGGCGTATAAGCGATCCCGACCCCGCCCAGCGACACGTTCGATTTGAAATGCCCCGCCGGCGCGCGCCGTTCCATCGCAGCGATCACGCGCCCGCCGATGACAAGGACGCGCACGTCGCGGCCATGGCTCGACCGCACATAATGCTGAAACAGAAAGTCGGCCTTGGCCTCGGCGCTCTCGAGCAGGCCCGCGAGGTCCTCGAACTGGCTGCGGTCCTCGCATTTGAGGACGCCCGTGCCGCGCGTGCCGCGCAGCGTCTTGACGATCAGCGGGAAGCCGAGCTCCTCCTCGACGATGTCGACGCCCATCGGGAATTTTCCGAGGATCGTCGCGGGGATCGGCAGCCCCGCGCGCGCCAGCCGCTGCATCGTGTGCAGCTTGTCGGCAACAAGGTCGATTGCTTCGGGGCCGTTGATCAACCGCACGCCTCGGCGCTCGAAGTGCCGAAGCACAGCGAGCGTGAAATAGTCGGTTTCGGCGCCGGTGCGGCAGAGGATGAAGTCCGGCCGGGCCAGCGAATGGCCCTCATAATGCACCGACCAGCCATCGACCGGCGCCGCGACGATGTCGAAATTATGCGGCTTCAGGACGTGCAGCTCGATCCCGCGTGCGGCAGCGACCTCCTGAAACCGCAGGATTTCGGGCACTTCAGGCAAAGCGGGATCGAGGTCCCGCCCGAAGAAAATCCATCCCAGCAAAGATCGCTCCTTCGATTACGCACGCTCACTGCCAGAGAACGTGCCGCTCGCGCAATCGTTCAAGCGGCAAAGCGGGCTAAGCGATTGTTTTGACGGTTCGATTGCATCGCTCCTCCTTGCCTCGGGCAAATGTGGCCCGAAAATCCCGCCGACCTAAGGTGAATCGGCCTTAAACCTTCGTTCCTGCGCTCGTTAAATGTCGCATGACCACCAAAGCGACACAATCGAACGAGCCGGTAGGACGGTTCCTGGGTTGGCTGGGGCTTCGCCACGCACGTGGCGGCGCGCCCGACGGAGGAGAAGCGCCGCCCGACCGCGCCCGCGCCGCGCGTTACGAACTGGCGGCTTCGATCACCTCCTTTCTCGTCGACAATGATCTCGACGTCTCGCCGGCGAACCTGCTGCTCGCACACGGCGCCTTTTCGGGGCGGAACCCGCGGCTCGCGCGGCAGATCGTCGCGCAGGCGCAAACCGCCGAAGGCATCAGCCAGACATGGCTCAACGAACTCGGCGAACAGGAAAGCAACCAGCCCGATCACGTCGAAATCGATCGGCTGATGACGCGGCTCGAAACGAATATCGAGGCGTTCCAGGCCAACACGAAAGAAGCGCGCTCCGTCACGAGCGACTATGGCACCGAGCTCGAACAGCATGTCGTCGACCTCGAACAGCTCCAGAAGACGGGACGCATCGTCTCCAGCCTCGCCGACCTCGCGAAGGTCATGCTCGAACGCACGCGCAAGGCCGAGGACGATATGCGCAAGAGCGAGGACGAGGCGAAAGCGCTGCGCCGCAGCCTCGATCGTGCCAAGCGCGACGCCGAACTCGATTATCTGACCGGGCTGCCCAACCGCCGCGCGTTCGAAATCCTGCTCGACCGGCATTACAAGGAAGCGCGCGCCGCGGTCGAACCGCTCAGCATCGCTTTCTGCGACATCGACGAGTTCAAGAAGGTCAACGACCTCCACGGCCATGAAGCGGGCGACCGCGTAATCAAGGCGATCGCCGACACGCTGGCGCGCATCTCGAACGACCATTGCCATGTCGCGCGCCACGGCGGCGAGGAATTCGTGATGCTGTTCCGTGGCCTGACGCCGACGCAGGCGGCCGAGAAGCTCGACGATGCGCGCGAAGCGCTCGCCGACCGGCGGCTGATCAATCGCAAGACCGACGAACCCTTCGGCCAGATCACCTTCTCGGGCGGGGTCGCCGACGTCTTCGGCTATGCCGACACGCGCGCGGCGCTGAAAGCCGCCGATGATGCGCTTTACAAAGCGAAGGCCGGCGGACGGAACCGCGTCGAACTCGCTGGTCCGGCCTAGGAGAATTCCCGCGAGGGGGCGGGGCGCCGCGGGCGATCGTGCACCAGAGCCGATCGCCCGCGGCTTTAGCCATCAGACCGCGGGTCGCCGGGCATAATAGCCGAAGGCCGCGATGACCGCATAGCAGAGCGCCGGCAGCAACAGTGCCGTCGCGAGGCTGCCGGTGAGGTCCGCGAGCGCACCGGTCGCGAGCGGCACGACTGCGCCGCCAAAAATCGCGACATTGATGATCCCCGATCCGTCGGCCGCACGGCTGCCGAGCTTTTCGGACGCGAGGCTGAAGATCGTCGGGAACATGATCGCGTTCATCAGGCCGATCGCGAGCAGGCTGTAACCCGAAACGACGCCGGTGGTGTTGATCGAAATCAGGATCAGGGTGATCGCGCCGACCGCCACGAAGCCGAGCAGCTTGCCCGGACTGATCACGCGCATCAGCCCCGAACCGATGAAACGGCCAATCATCGCGCCGCCCCAGTAAAGCCCGATCAGCTTGCCCGCAGCCTGTTCGGCGAGGCCCATGACGCCGGGCTGCATCAGGTAGTTGACGATCAGCGAGCCAATCGAGACTTCGGCGCCCACATAGAGGAAGATGCACAGCGCACCGAAACCGAAGCGCGGGCGCTTAAGCAGGTCGAAGCCCGCCAGCCCGGCGCTCGCTTCATGCTGTTCGCCCTTCAGCCGGTTGCGGAACATCCACACCGCGCCCGCGACCACCAGCAGCGCGACCGCGATGCCGAGATAGCCATGAACGATCGCCTGACTTTCGGCGGTTCGATAGGCGTCGAGTTCGGCGCCCGACAGATCCTCCGCTTTCATCGTGGCGAGGCTGCCGAGGATGAGGATCGAACCGACGATCGGAAAGATCGTCGTACCAAGCGAATTGAACGCCTGCGCAAAGGTCAGGCGGCTGTGCGCGGTCTCGGGCTTGCCGAGCAGCGAAATCAGCGGATTGGCGACGACCTGCACGATCACCACCCCGCTCGCGAGCACGAACAGCGCGAACAGGAACAGCCCGTATACAGCGTTTTGCGAAGCCGGGATGAACAGCAGGCAACCCACCATCATCGTCAGGAGGCCCGCCACCGCGCCGCGCATATAGCCGATCTTCTTGAGCAGCTTCGCGCCCGGAATGCCGATCACCAGATAGGCGGTGAAGAAGCAGAACTGCACAAGCATCGCCTGCGTGTAGTTGAGCGTGAACAGCTCTTTCAGCTTGGGGATGATGACATCGTTCAGGCTGGTGATGCCGCCGAAGATGAAGAACAACCCCATCACGAACAGCCGCAGTTCGGGCGCATCGACATGCGTCCCCTGCCCTTCGCCGACAGCGGCTCCGCTGCCCGACGCGATTTCCGGCGCTAATGCCATGCTTCTCTCCCCAACCCTTGTTTCAGGCTAACCCGTTTGCGGGTTTTGTCATTTTACCGTGGGTGGGCAAGGCAGATTCTCCCCGACCGCCTCGACATTCGTATTCAACAGCGTCGCGGCGAAGCCCTTGCCGGCCTGAATCGTCATCGCATTGTCGACCTGCCGCAGGTTGGCACCCGCATCGGCGAAGCAGCGCAGCGGCACCTTGATCGTCGCGACCTGTCCCTTCGGCGCCGCCTTGACGAGGGCCGAAATGTCGAATGCTTTGCCGCCGAGCGCGAGGCTGACCGGCGCGCCGCCGGGCGCATCGATCCGCCAGTCGACACGAAGTGCGAAGCTGTTGTTGAGCTGGCGCGAGAGGTCGGCATAGGGACCGGTCAGTTCGAGTGTCGCCGGGCCGGTCCAGACGAAGGATTTGCCGTCTTCCTGCGCTCGTACATCGACCGAACGCGCCGCGATCATGGCCCCGGGGCTCGCGATCGGCGCGGATTCGACCGGCCGCTTGCCGCCCGCATCGGCGATTGAAAGCACCCACGGCGCGCGCGCGCGGCCGCCCGAGAAGAAATTCTCGACGTTCAGCACCGCGGCAATATCGACGCCCAACTCTTCGGATAGCGGCGGCACCGTCGTGCTCGCACCATATTTCAGGCCGTAACCGACGGGGAACTGCGGCTTTTCGACGGGCGAGCGTGCGTCGGACGGCCAGGCGAAGGGCAGCGTCCCGGTGAAGCCGCGCGCCGTCTTGCCATCCTTGCCCGCAACGAGCACGTCGGCGACGCCGGCCGCCTGCGATCCCGGCAGCCAGCCTGCAACGAACGCGTCCGCCGCGTTGATTTCGGGGTTGGTGAACATCGGACGCCCCGAGAGGAAGAGCGCAACCACCGGAATGCCTGCGGCTTTCAGCGTCTTGAGCGTTGCGAGATCGGTCGCCTCGGTCGGCTGGTAATCGAGCGTCGCAACATCGCCCTGGAACTCGGCATAGGGGGCTTCGCCGAACACGACGATCGCGACGTCGGGCTTGTCGGCGAAGCTGCCGTTCGCCGACAGCGCCGCCTTGCCGCCCGCGTCGCCGACGGCCTTGTTCAGCGCTTCCCAGATCGTCTGGCCGTTCGGAAAGTCCGACCGGACGACGTCGGTGCCCTGCCAGCTGATCGTCCAGCCGCCCGACTGCATCGCCATATTGTCGGCGCCCGGCCCCGTGACGAGCACTTTCGCGCCCGGTTTGACCGGCAGGAGGTTACCATTGTTCTTCAACAATACCAGTGATTTGGAAACCGCCTCGCGCGCCACCGCCAGATGATCGGGCGCGCCGACTGCGGCGAAGTTACCGCGGTTAACATGGCCTTCGGCGAACAGGCCCAGCTTATATTTGACGCGCAGGATGCGGCGCACCGCATCGTCGAGCCGCGCGGCGGGAATCGTGCCGTCCTTCGCCTGCTTCAGCGTCGTTTCGTAAAGCCCCTTCCAGCTGTCGGGCGCCATGAACATGTCGAGCCCGGCGTTGATCGACTGGGCGCAGTCGGTGACGCTGCACCCGGCGACCTGCCCATGGCCGTTCCAGTCGCCGACCACGAAGCCCTCGAATCCCATCTTCTTCTTGAGCGCGTCGGTCAGCAGCCCCTTGTTGCCGTGGTGCTTGACGCCTTGCCAGCTCGAGAAGCTCGCCATGACGGTCAGCGCTCCCGCGTCGATCGCGGCGGGGTAACCCATCGCATGCTTGGCGATCAGCTCCTTCTCGTCGACCCTGGCGTCGCCCTGGTCCTTGCCTTCGAATGTCCCGCCGTCGGCTAGGAAATGCTTGGCGGTCGCCGCGACATGGCGCGCGTCGAGGGTCTGGGCCGAAACAAGCTTGCCTTGCAGGCCGAGTACCATCGCCTTGGCATAATCGGCGATCAGCCCCGGGTCGGAGGCATAACCTTCGTAGCTCCGCCCCCAGCGCAGGTCCTGCGGCACCGCAAGCGTCGGCGCGAAAGTCCACTCGATTCCGCTACCGGCGATTTCGGCGGCGGTGACCGCGCCGATGCGCTGGATCAGTTCAGGATCGCGCGCCGCGCCGAGCCCGATATTGTGCGGGAAGAGCGTCGCCCCCGGGATGTTGTTATGGCCGTGGACGGCGTCTACGCCAAAGATGATCGGGATCGCGACGCCGTTCGCCTGCGGGCGCAGCGACACCGCGCGGAAATCGCCAACGAGCTTCGCCCAGTCGGCCGCGGTAGACCGCTCGTTGCCGTTCGGGCCGCTGTTGCCGCCTGCGAGGATCGAACCGAGCGGATAGGTCTCGAGATCCTTGGGGGTAATCGTCGTGATATCGGCCTGCACCAGCTGGCCGACCTTCTGCTCGACGGTCATCTTCCCGATCAGCGCATTGATCCGCGCTTCGGTTTTGGGATCGGATATCGCGGCGGGACTTTTCGCCGCCGGCCAAAGCTCGGGATGAACCGCTGCGGCGTCCGCCCCGGTCGTTTCAGGTGCCGCCATAGCGGTTCCAGCCAGAAGCAGTGCGGTCGCCATGACCATTGCCTGTCGGCGCATCGTCTCTCCCATCCCTCTAATGTGAACGTTATCAAATCTCGTGTCGCATAGCCGCCGGATGAAATCAAGCGCTGTATTCGGGAGGCGTCAGCGCAGGCGCGGCATCGTTGCGAGGAGCAGCACCGCGATCGCGGTCAATCCCGCAAGCAACAGGAAAAGCGCGTCAAAACCGAAGCCGGGGACCAGCGAGATTGTGAGCCAGGGCATGATCAGCGATGGAACGGTGTTGGTGAGGTTAAAGATGCCAAGGTCGCGCCCGCGCCGGTCCGAACGCGGCAGGATGCGCAGCGTCTGACCGCTATGGAGCGACAGGAACACCGTCGTCGCGATTCCGAACACGAGGTAGCTCGCCTTCGCCGCGTCGAGCCCTGTCGCGAGCGCCATGCCGACCATGCCAAGCCCCGACACCGCCGAACTGACGACGAGCGGCAGGAACGGCCGGTCGTTGCGGTCGGCCCAGCGCCCGCTCGCCAGCGCGAGCGGGATCGCGATCGTCAGCGCCATGCCGAATAGCCGCGCTTTCTCATTGTCGTGCATCGTGGGATCGATCGAGCGGAACCAGAAATAGAGATAGGCGAACAGCGCCGCCTCGGCGATCTGGACGAGCAGGCGCGCGAGCCACATCCGCACCGCGGGGCCGGTCGGTCGCTGCGGGCCCGTCTCTTGCGTCCGCTTGGGCGGCGCGGTGAGTTCGGGGAACGGCCGCGGACGGCCGAACAGCAGCACCGGCAGCACCGCGGTCGCAACGAGCAGCGCGATCACGATCAACCGGCTTTCCGCCGGCACCAATCCCGGCCAGGTGACGAGCCATCCTGACCAGCCGCCCAGCGCGGGCGAGAAAGCGAGCAAGCCGCCGAGCAGGCCCTTCTGATCGTCGGGAACAAGGTCGCCGGCCCAGGCGGCGAGCGGCCCGAGCATCATATTGAGCGCAAGCTGCCAGGCGATGATGATCGCTACAAGCGACCAGATGTCCTGTGCAAGCGGCACCGCCAGCAGCAAGCCGATGGTCAGCGCCAGCCCGGCGAGCACCCAGCCGCGCCGGCTCTGCGTGCGATCGCTGAGCCATCCGAACCCGATCGCACCGACACTGGCCGCGATCGCGCCGAAGAAGGTGACATAGCCCAGGGTCTGCACGTCCGCCGAACCCGCCAGCTCGGTCATCCGGCCGGGCAGCCAGATCGTCAGGAACGGCACATAGGCGATCGCGCCGCCCGCCGAAGCGAGCGCGTAGAGGAGGAGGAAGCCGAGCGACTGGCGGCGCGCGACCACCTTGTCAGCCATGCGCGGCGGCCGGCGGGGCTGCAGTCGATCCCCGCGGGACAAGCCCGCCCTGCACGCGCGTCGGCTCGGTCGGGCGCGGCGCGCCGCGCTGCGCCGCAATGATCAGCTCGACCGCGCGCGACGCCGTTTCGGCGACCGGCTGGTCGACCGCGGTCAGCGCCGGCTGCGTGAAGCGCACGACGGGGGTGTTGTCGAAGCTGACGATCGACAATTGCCCCGGCACATCGAGCCCCTTTTCGCGCGCGACCTCGAGCGTCGCGAGTGCCATCTGGTCGCTGCTCGCGATGATCGCAGTTGGCGGGTTCGCGCCGCCGAGCAATTGCTGCGCCGCGTGCGTTCCCGACGCAAAGGTGAAGTCGCCCTCGACGAGCAGCCCCTCGGTGGACAGGCCGGCCGCCGCCATCTCGCCCTGCCATCCGTCGATGCGCCAGCGGCTGAGGCTATATTCGGGCGAGCCCGCGACGAAACCGATGCGCTGGTGACCGAGGTCGATCAGATACCGCGTCGCACGCCGCGCCGATCCCTCATCGTCCATCGTCAGCGCGATCCCCGCCGCGCCGCCGCGCGACCCGATGCGCGCGAAGGGAATCTTCTGCTGGTCGAGCAGCCCGACGATCAGCGGATTGTCCGAATGCGGCGGGGTCAGGATCACCCCATCGGGCTGGAGCGCCGCGATCGCCGCGCGTAGCTCGCGCTCGACATGGTCGTTATGCGTATCGACCAGCTCGAAGATCATCCGATAGCCGAACTCGGCGCATTTCAGCATCCCGCCGAGCAGCATCTGGTCGACCCAGTCGACCCCCTGCCGCCCCTGCCAGTCGGCGATCGTACGTTCGCGGTCGTTGATCGCGAGGATCAGATAGGACCGCGACCCGCTCATCCGCTGTGCCGCGATCGACGGGACATAGCCGAGCTTGTCGATCGACGCCTGGACGCGCTCCTTCATCTCGGGACGCACATTGGGCTCGTTGTTGATGACACGGCTCACGGTCTGCAGCGACACGCCCGCGTCGGCTGCAACATGCTTGATCGTGACCGACTGCCGCCGACGCCCCATTATGTCCCTTGGCCCCCTCTGTTTCCGTCATCGCTACCGGTATCGCCGCCACATTGCCAGCCGCGAACCCGCTCTGCTTCCATAATTTTCCGGTTTCCGCGGCGATCGACAATCATGCTGCCTGTGGCTCCGCAGCGCCGCAATAGCGCGCGACATAGGCCTGGTGCTCGGGCAAGGTCGCGACCGTCTGCGCGATATTGTCGCGAATCGACTGGAACAATCGCTCGACCTCGTCATCGCGCAGCTTGTCGGCGATGGGATGATAGGTCTGCGGCTCGATCCCCTGCCCCATCATCACCTGTACCCAGCTATTCTCGGCGAACAGTTCCTCATATTTGCGGAACACACGGCCGGTCTCGCGGAACAGCTCGATCTTCTGCTGCAACGAGTCCGGGATCGGCATGTTCGCGACATGGCGCCAGAACGGGCTGTCGCGGCGGTTGGTCGCCTTGTAGTGCAGCACGACGAAGTCGCGGATCTGCTCGATATCGAGCCGCTGCTGGTCGTTGAATTCCTGCGCGTCGCGCTCGCTGACGCGTCCGTTCGGCATCAGGCGGATGAAGCGCAGCACTGCGCGCTGGATCAGGTGCACCGTCGTCGCCTCGAGCGGCTCGACGAAGCCGCCCGCGAGGCCGACCGCAACGCAGTTGCGGAACCATTGCTTGCGCCGCACGCCGCCTTTGAACTTGATATCGAAGGGTTCGATCAGCGGCTCGCCGACGCTGCCCATCAGCCGGTCATAGGCGGCGTCGCGCGACAGGTAACCGCTCGAATAGACGATGCCGGCGCCCATGCGATGCTGGAGCGGGATGCGCCATTGCCACCCGGCGTCGTGCGCGATCGCCTGCGTATAGGGCATCGGCGGCCCCAGATGCTTCGACTGCACCGCGATCGCGCTGTCGTTGGGCAGCCAGTGGCTCCAATCCTCGAATCCCGCGTGCAGCGCACCGTCGATCAGCAGGCCGCGAAAGCCCGTGCAGTCGACGAACATGTCGCCCTCGACCCGCCGTTCGCCATCAAGATGCAGCGCGGCGATATCGCCATTTTCCCCGTTCAGCTCGACGCGCGCGATCTTTCCCTCGACGCGCTTGCATCCGTCGGCCTCGGCCAGCTTGCGCAGGAAACGCCCGTAAAGCGTCGCATCGACATGATAGGCATAGTTCATCCGCTCTTCGGGAAGGTGCGCGAACTTGCCCTGCATCGCCGCGACGAGTTCGAGGCAATAATCGCTGTATGGCTGCGTATGCCCGCGCTCGCGGGCATTCAGCCAGAAATGCTGGAAGCCCGCCGACCAGTGGTCCTTGCCCGACAAACCGAAGCTGTGAAAATAGCTGTCACCGTCATGTTTCCAGTTGTCGAACAGGATGCCGAGTTTGAAGGTCGCCTGCGTCGCGCGCATGAATTCGGGTTCGGGGACGCCGAGGATGCGGTTGAAATTGACCAGCGGCGGGATCGTCGATTCCCCGACCCCGATCGTGCCGATCTGCTCGGATTCAACCAGCGTCAGTTCGACCGTCGGGCCCATCGTGCGCGCGATCGCGGCCGCCATCATCCAACCGGCAGTACCGCCGCCCGCGATGACGACACGGACAGGTTTCTTGTCGCTCATTTACTCAAAGCCCTCAGCAGGAAGGCGCGCAGCCGACCCGCCGTCTCGGACGTGAGCGGGGCGAGGATGCTGCGCGCGGTTTGGGGAATATGGTCGGTGACGCTCGCGTCATTGTCGAAAACATAATGGTCGAACTGCTCGCGCCAGATCGCCTTGTCTTCAGGCGGCAGGTCGCGGATCGCGAGGATCGCATGGTTGAGCGCCGCCTGCGGCTGGCCGAGCCACGCCGGGGTGCGGCGCCACCAATAGTTGACGAGGATGTTGAAGGCTTCGAGTCCCTCGACATGGTGCCACCACATCGAGGGGATGAAGATCGCGTCGCCGGGTTCGAGTTCGACCGTCAGCGCCTCGGCCATCGCGTCGACGAAGCGCGGGTGCGCGGCAAGATCGGGCGCGTCGAAATCGACCATGCTGACGACGCGACCCGCGGGCGTGTTATCGATCGGGCCGAGATAGAGGTTGCGGAACGCCCCCGGTGGAAACAGCGTGAAGCGGCGGCGCCCCGCCGCGCAGCAGGCCAGATTGTCGGGAAAATCGTTGTGCGCGGCGATCTTCGTCCGCGTGCCGATCCAGATGCTCTTCAGCGGATCGCGGTCGCCGAGATCGAGCGGGTTGGCTTCGCCAAGCCCGTCGAAATGCGACGGAATGTCGATCGAGGCGAGGTAGACGGTGCGGCTTTCGCCGCGTTCCTCGGCCTGATCGATCCCGCCGAAGATATCGGCGAGCCTGCCCGTTCCGATCCGGAAATTCATCTCCATATCGGCGTCGTAGAAGAGCCGGCCGTCGTGCCCCGGCGGGCCGATCGACACCTTGAACGGGCGCTCGCGCGCATGATCGAGCAGGTAGCGCCGCACATCGCGCGCCGAACGCTTGCCCGCCGCGACGAGCGGCCAGTCGGCGACGAGTC
Source organism: Sphingopyxis sp. (assembly GCF_035998905.1). Classification (GTDB taxonomy): domain Bacteria; phylum Pseudomonadota; class Alphaproteobacteria; order Sphingomonadales; family Sphingomonadaceae; genus Sphingopyxis. The sequence continues at coordinate 134,674 of NZ_DASYHG010000027.1, forward strand.
CGCGCAGGACAAAGGGCTCGCGCGCGCCTTCCAGCAACGCGTCGAGCCCCGCCCCCTTATCCCATTCGCGCTCGGGCACGCGCGCGAGGCGGTCGGTAAAGGCGCCGCCCTGTTCAGCCACCGCCGAGCCTGCGGTTCTTGCGCGCAACGAGCACGGCGAGCTGCGACAGCGAGGCAAGTGCCATGAACATCGGCATCAGGTGCCCGTCAGCGTGGAGCGCGCCAAGCGCCTCGCCATCCAGCGCACGCAGCTTCGCCTCGTCGATGATATGAAATCCGACGAGCGAATGCAGCGACCCGTCGTCGAGTGTCACTTCGAGGCTGAACGGTTCGAGCAGGTCGTAGGCGAGCAGCGCGTCGTAGAAAGCCTTGCTCTCGCGATAACCTTCGTCGAGGTCGCCGAGCCGCTCGGCGATGTCTTCGAGATAGGGGGTCGCGGCGCCGTCGGCGTCGAACAGCCGCATCCCTTCGCCGCCCGCGGCGATACGCGGATGGTCCATGTCGATATGGACCTGCCCCGGCCCGTCGCCGTTCGCCGGGCGGCCGATCAGGAAAGGCTGGATCGCGACCGACAGCGGACGATAGCGCGCATCCCAGCGATTGCCTTCGAGGAACAAATTTTCGCCATTCTGGAAGCCGAACATCGCCAGCGCGGCGAAATCCTCGCGCCCCGTCTCGCGGCGGAACAGGATCGGGAAATGCGCCTGTACGCGGCGGAACTCGCTCGGCACCGTCAGCGTCGCCATGATGTCGTCGCCCAGCTCCGCGCCCGCATCGGTCCGGATACGCAAGTCGCGGTGGGTCTTGTTGTCGAGGACGGCGTGGCGGGTCATCAAATTCCTTCCTGTCGCGCCGCGACCCTATGGGCATCGGGGCGCAGCGCATCGAGATAGTCGCGATTGGCGGGCAGTGCCGCGGCGAGCGACCGCGCGCGCTGGCGGATTTCGCCAAGCAGCGAGCTGGCGCGCGTTCCCCCGGGCAGGTCACCGGGGACCGGATAGCCCATGCCATAGAGGATATATTGGTGGCTTTCGGCCGAGAAAATCTCGTCGACGCGGGGGAAATCCCACGCGGACGGCGGCTGGTCGCGCCACAGTTGCAGCATCGCGGCGAGCCGCGGCGGGATATGCGCCGGATCGCGCTGTGCCAGCCAGTAAGGCTCGTCGCGCCGGCTCAGCGCATAATGCAGCTTGAGGAACTCGACGATGCGGTCCCAGCGGTAGCAGAACAGCTCGTTGAAACGGCCGGCATGGATCGCCATTGCATCGCGGCTCGCCGGGAAATTGTCGATCAGCGCGTTCAGCGACAATTCGATCAGCACGATCGCCGACGCCTCGAGGGGCTCGATGAAGCCCGCCGACAGGCCGACCGCGATGCAATTGCCCTGCCAGAAGCGCGCGCGATGCCCGGTCGGGAAGCTCAGCCGGCGCACGGGAACCGCAGGCGCGTCGGGCAGCACGCGCGCGATATAGGCGCGCAGCGTTGCTTCGGCCGCGTCGTCATCCATGAAACGGCTGGCGTAGACGCATCCGATGCCGCGGCGCCCCGGCAGGCCGATATCCCAGATCCAGCCCGCGGCGTGCGCGGTCGACACCGTCTGCGACGCGATCGGACTGCCCGGCGTCACCGGCACCTGTGCCGCGAGCGCGCGGTCGTTGAACAAGGTGTCGCTGCGGTCAATCCACTCGACGCCGAGTTCGCCGCCGATCAGCAACGACGCATGCCCGGTGCAATCGATGAACAGGTCGCCTGCGATATCGCCGTTCGCCCGCGTCGTGACCGCGGCGATCCCGCCCGCGCCGTCGCGCGCGACCTGGACGACATGGTCCGATATATGCCGCACGCCGAGCCGCCGGACCGCATGCCCCGCGAGCAGCGCCGCAAACTTGCCGGCATCGAGGTGATAGGCGTAGTTCGCCGCACCCTGATAGTCGGGCATCGCGCGTTGCCGCGGCGCAAGGTCGAGGTCGCAGACATGCGCCTGCGCGGTCATCGCCGCCGCGAACGGTTGACGGGGTGACCCGGCCTGCCACGCCGCCAGCAACTCCGCCGTCGGCGCGGCAGGCGGCGACGTGAAGGGATGCAGATAGCGGTCATCCGCCGCACCGTTCACCCAGCCGTCGAAGCGCGAACCCTGTTTGAACGATCCGTCGCACGCCGCAAGGAATTCGGCCTCGCCGATCCCGATCGCGGCCAGCGTCGCGCGCATCGTCGGCCATGTCCCCTCGCCGACGCCGATCGTCGGAATGTCGGGCGCCTCGATCAGCGTGACCGAAAGCTGTCCCGCCACTGCCCGCGGCGAGCTGGCAAGGCGCGACGCCGCGAGCCAGCCGGCGGTGCCGCCGCCCACGATGACAACCCTCTCGATCGCGCTAGTCATTGCCGTCGATCCTAAGCCAGCTTGCCGTCATCGTCACGCAAAAGAGCCGCACCCGAACAGGTGCGACCCTCTTGCCTGCAGCCGGACGGAGATGGCCCATCCGCCTTAGAAGCTGAACCTGACCCCCGCTGCATATCGGGCGAAGCCGGGCGACACGAAGGTCACATTATTTTCGTGCCTCAGATGCTTGCGTTGCCCCTCGCCCGTCAGGTTGATCGCCTCGACAAAGGCGGTGAGCCCGGGAATGAACTCATAGCTCGCGCTGGCGTCGATCTGCCAATAGGCCTCGGTATAGGTCGGATTGGGACCCGTTCCCGAAAGGAATTTGTCGCGCCAGTTCCACGCCACGCGCGCCTGGATCGGCCCCTTGTCGTAAAAGGCAACGGCGTTCGCCGTGTCGCTCAGGCCGACCAGCGCGAACTGCGCCACCGACGACGGCTGCGTGTTGTCGTAAGTCGCATCGCCGTTGACGATCGTATAGTTCAGGATCACGCCAAAGCCCGTATCCCAGAAGCTGTGCTGAAGCGCGAATTCCCAACCGTTGAGCGACGCGGTCTGGTCGCTGTTGACCGGCGTTGTAATCTCGAAATTGACGAGCGGATCGCCCGGCGCGGCGTTGATGATATTGCCCGTGACCGTCGACGGGAAATTGGTGATGATATATTGGCGGATCTGCGCGACGGTCGCGTTGGCGCCGAGAGCAGAGAGGGCGGCATTCCAGCGCGGTCCGCCCACCGGCGTCGTGAGCCCGAAAGCACTGCTGTCGATGCGCGTCGAGGATATGAAATTGCTCACATCCTTGTGGAAATAGCCCGCCGAAATATAGCTGTCGCGCGCGTAATACCATTCGGCCGACAGGTCGATATTCTTGGATTTATAGGGGATCAGCCCCGGGTTGCCCTGCGCGCCGCCTCCGCCGCCGACGCGGAACAATGTGTCGATCGTGCGCCCGCCCTGCATCAAGTCATAGCTGGGACGCGCGATCGTGTGGCTGTACGATGCACGCAGCTTGACATCCTCCATCGGCGAGATGTCGAAGTCGATCGCGGGCAACCAGTTGTCGTAGGACCCCTTGAACCGGGTGAAATCGCTGTCGCCCGAAAAGACGACGTTGAATTCATTGTCGCCGACCCAGGTGGTCGTGATGGGGACCGGCACCAGCGCCGACGATGAAATGTCGGTCGTCTCGTATCGGATGCCCGCAACGAGATGCGCCGGATTTTCGAACAGGTCGAATACCGTCGCTACCTGGAGATACGGCGCGAGCGTTTTTTCGCTGATGCGCCGGTCGGTATTGAAGTTCGCGAGGCATGTCCCCGGCATGGCCGAACCCGTCGCGGGGTTGCTGCACGTCTGGAAATTCTGTTCGACCAGATCGGCCATGCGTTCGAAATCGAAACGATAGAAGCTTCCGATCATCGACGGTTGCGCAAGACCCGGGAATTTGTCCGGCAGCGTCACGAGCGAGAAGATGTCATCGGGAATGCTCGACGCCGGCCCGGCCCCGCCCCACGTATCGTCATTCTGGATCGTGCCGAAAGCCGAACGCACCTTGCTGTCGACATAGGACACGCCGAAGTCGATGCTGTCGAGGAAGCCCCCGTCATGGTCATATTGACCGCGGAGCTGAACCTGGTTGATCCGGTTCCGGAAAATCGCGTTGCGGAAGGCGTTGCCGGTCGGCGTGATCAGCGCGGGGTTCAGCGGATCGATACCGGGGTACATGCCATAAGAGATGACCGGCAGGTCGTTTTCGAAATTGAGCGTCTGGCTCTGGACGCCGAAGACGGCGTTGCCCAGCGACATGCTCGATCCAAAGCGATTGACCGGATTTACTTCGGCGGTCGAATGGTGACCATCGAGTTCGAAGGTGACGCCGCCCGGCCCGTTCCATTCCAGATTGACGCCGAGCGACTTATTCTCGGCCCGGTTTTCGGTCAGCGCGCCGCTGTAGGATAGATCCTTGCCGCCATAGAGCGCGTTCGGTCCCGGCACACCGGTCGGCGCCGCGAAGCGTTCGGTGTAGAAGAGCGGGCCGGCGACCGGGCCGTCGGTCCATGCGCTCGACGTGTCTTCGTGGTTGAACCATACGCCGACATTGCTGTTGCGCGTTTCGACGGTGTTGCGGGCATAGGTATAATCGATCGTCGCGGTGAACGCGTCGCTCGGACGGAATTGCAGCACTGCCTGACCGTTGATGCGCTCGCGATTGACATCGTTGAGGTCATAGGACGCATTCTGCGGGACCTGATAGACATCGGTCGGGTCGGGCCGGTTCGTGATGTTGGCCGCCCGCGGCGTGCCCGGCTGCGCCAGCGAACCCCAATTATTCTCGCTGCCCAGATAGCCGTCGCGCCAGCCGACATTGGCGTTGTTTTCGCTCGACTTGCGCTTCTGGTACGACCCCGTGATCAGGATGCCGATCGTGTCGTTCGCAAAGGTCGTGCTGATAATGCCCGACACCTCGGGAGTGATCGGATTGCCCTCGTTACGCGACGAATCATAGACGCCCTTGACCGCAAGGCTGCCCCGCAGGCCCGGCTTGTCGAGCGGGCGCGGCGTGCGAAGGTTGATGATCGAGCCGATCCCGCCCGATTCCATCGTGACCCGGCCGCTCTTGTAGACCTCGACCCCGGCAATGCCTTCGGAAGCGATATTGTCGAAATCGAACGAGCGCGACGACGGGGCATTGTCCCCGCCGCCGATCAGCGCGGTCGGCATCTGGCGCCCGTTCAATGTCACCAGGTTAAATTCGGGACCGAAGCCGCGGACGGTAACCAGCGAGCCTTCGCCGTTCGAGCGGTCGATCGACACGCCGGTGATGCGCTGCAGCGATTCGGCGAGGTTGGTGTCGGGAAATTTGCCGATGTCTTCGGCCGAAATCGCGTCGACGACGCCCTGCGCTTCGCGCTTGATGTCGGCCGATGCGGCAAGGCTGGCGCGGATGCCGGTCACGACGATCTCGTCGCCGTTCACTTCCTCGGCCGGCGCATCCTGCGCCGCCGCTGCCTGCGCCATGCCCATCAAGGACAGCGCCGACGTACCGGCCAGAATTTTGGCAAGCCACTGCTTTTGAGACGCCCGCATCCCTTTTCCTCCCACATCAGCCGCTCTTTTAATGGCGGCATTCCCGTTATGTGAACGTTATCTAAATGGGAACGTTCTCATTGTCAACGCATCGGCTGTGGCAATTCGGTCACAATATTACAGATTCTGCGCCGCAAACGTATGCAACCTAACAGGCGGTTGGCTGCGGTTTCAGCGGCTCCAGCGCGCGAAAATCGCGGTCGGGAGCAGCAATCCCCGCGCCTCTTCGCGCACGGCCAACTCGCCGCACTCGACCTTGCCCGGCAGGTCGGCGAACAATTGCGCAAGGAGTTCGCCGATCGCGAGCGCCGACATGCGCACCGCGTAGACGGTAAGGAACAATGCCCGGCTGTCCTCGTCGAGCAACTGGCGGCAGTCGGCGAGCAAGGGCGCGAGCCCCTCCTCGATCTGCCAGCGCTCGCCGGTCGGGCCGCGGCCGAACTTCGGCGGGTCGAGCAGGATCGCGTCGTAGCGCTTCTCGCGCCGCACCTCGCGTGCGGTGAACTTGCCTGCGTCGTCGAGGATCCAGCGCAGCGGCTTGTCGGCCATGCCGGCAAGCGCGGCATTCTCGCGCGCCTGCCCCACCGACTTCTTCGACGCATCGACATGCGTGACCGACGCGCCCGCCGCGGCGAGCGCCTGGCTGCCGACGCCGGTGTAGCCGAACAGGTTCAGGAAGGCCGGATCGGGCTTGTCGGCGACTTTCTCGCGCAGCCAGTCCCACACCGGCGCCATGTCGGGAAAAAAGCCCAGATGGCGGAACGGCGTGCACGATGCGGTGAAGCGCGTCTCGCGCCAGCCGAGCGGCCAGCCTTCGGCGGGCACCGGCTTGTTATAATACCAGCGGCCGCCGCCGTCGTCGTCCGACGCGGGGATGAACTCGCCGTCGGCCTTGTCCCAATCGCTGGCGGGCAGCGCGGGCGCCCACATCGCCTGCGGTTCGGGGCGGATGAAGCGAAAGCGGCCATAGCGTTCGAGCTTGCGCCCGTTCCCGCTGTCGACGAGCCCATAATCGTCCCACGCCTCGCCGACGAGCGTGACGAGGGGCAGAAGGTCAGCCACGCGCGGCTTCCGCGAGAACGAACGCTTTCACCGCGTCATAGTCGCCCGGCAGGCGTTCGTAACGCTCTTCGCGATCGAACAGATTGCCGAGCCGCGCAGGCAGCGGCGGGCGCACGCCGGTTGCGCGTTCGACGGCTTCGCGGAACTTCGCCGGATGCGCGGTCGCGAGCGTGACGACGGGAATGTCGGCATCGATATCGAGCGCGCGCGCTGCAGCGAGGCCGACCGCGCTGTGTGGATCGATGATCTGCCCACCATGTTCCTGCGCCCAGCGCAGCGCGAGCGCCATCGCGTCGCCGTCGATGCTCGCGCTCGAAAACAGGTCCTTCGCGCCAGCCAGCATGTCGGCGGGGATCGTCATCGCGCGGTTCTTGTCGAACTCACCCATCATGCCGGTGATCGCGGCGCCGTCGCGCCCTGCGAGGTCGAAGAGCAGCCGCTCGAAATTGCTGCTGACCTGGATATCCATGCTCGGCGTCGCGGTCGGCGTCACCGTGCCCGCGCTATAGTCGCCGCTGGTCAGCGCGCGGTGGAGGATGTCGTTGACGTTCGTCGCGACGACCAGCCTTGCGATCGGCAGCCCCATCTGCGCCGCCACATAGCCCGCGAACACATCGCCGAAATTGCCCGTGGGAACGCTGAACGCCACCGGACGGTCGGGCCCGCCGAGCCGCACCGCGGCATAGAAATAATAGACGACCTGCGCCATCAGCCGCGCCCAGTTGATGCTGTTCACCGCCGACAGATTGACCCGCGCGCGGGCCTCTTCGTCGCCGAACAACCGCTTCACCATCGCCTGCGCGTCGTCAAAGCTGCCGTCGATCGCGATATTATGGACGTTGGGCGCCAGCACCGTCGTCATCTGGCGGCGCTGGACGTCGCTGACCCGGCCTTCGGGGTGGAGCATGAAGATCTGGATATGCTCGCGCCCCGCGACCGCCTCGATCGCCGCCGACCCGGTGTCGCCCGAGGTCGCGCCGACGATCGTGATGTCGGTGTCGCCGCCCGCGAGGAACTTTTCGAACAGTTCGCCGAGCAATTGCAGCGCGACATCCTTGAACGCGAGCGTCGGGCCGTGGAAGAGTTCGAGCAGCCAGTGGCGATGGTCGAGCTGGACGAGCGGGGTTACCGCGTCATGGCTGAAGCGGCCATAGGCGGCATGGCAAAGGCTGCGCAGTTCATCCTCGGTCAGGACGCCCGCGACGAAGGGGCGCATGATCCGTACCGCAGTTTCGGCATAGTCGAGCCCCGCAAGCGCGCGAATTTCGTCGATCGACATCTGCGGCCATTTTGCCGGCACATACAGGCCACCGTCGCTGGCAAGGCCCGCAAGCGTCGCGGCACGAAAGTCGAGGGTCGGCGCAGAGCCGCGGGTGCTGATATAGTCCATGACGGACAGCGCCTAGCGGCGCGCCGTCACGGCTGCAAGCGGCGGCGGACCGCGAGGACGTAGATAATCAGCGCTACGATCGCAAAGAAGAACCATTGGAACGCGTAGGCAAGGTGATTGTTCGGCGTATCGTCGGCTGAGGGAACCGCGCTGGCGCGGAGGCCCGCGACTGGTTGATCAGCGATCAGCATCGCGCGCGCAGGCGTCGCCTTGCCCATCGCGCGTTCCATCACCGTCGGCTGTTCGGGTCCGGGAACGATCGTCCCCTGTACCGTTCCGCCCGCCCATTTGGGCGGAGTGAAAGTGTCGCCGATCCCGACATCGACGAGCACGCCCGGCCCCTCGGCGCCGGTGCGACACTCGGCGATCATGCGGATACCCGACTTGCCCTTGCGGTCGGTGCCGCTGCGCGGGTCCCAGCCCACCGGGTCGAGGCAAACGATGCTGCTCTTGCGATAGAGGAAGGCGTCGGCGACGGGCGGCAGTTCGGGATAGGCGACGGTCGAAGACATCGCCATGTTGCGCTGGAACAGCGCGATCAGCGCTTCCTTCTCGCTCTTGCGCTGGAGCTGCCAGACGCCGAGCGCGATCATGACCGCGACCGCAGCGAGCACAAGGATCGTGGGGATCAGCGGCCAGCGCCGCGCGGCCTGTTGGGCTGGTTCAGTCATGCTTGTCCACCTTGCGGCCCTCGGCCGCCTGACGCTGGTGCTCGCTCGCCAGCAAGGCGCCCTTGCCCACGCGCAGGCCATAGACGACCGCGGCGGCGGTCAAGGGCACCCAAAGGATGACATGCACCCACAAGGGCGGGCGCACGACGGCATCGAGCGTGAGCGCGATCGCGATCAACAGCGCACCGATGATCAATGTCAGGAAAGCTGCGGGGCCGTCGCCGACATTGTAGCGGCCATAATCGAGCCCGCAGCTTTCGCATTTCGGACGAAACTTTACCGGCCCTTCGAACAGGGCCGGCGCGCCGCATTCGGGGCAGAGACCAAAAAGGGCAGCGCGCCAGACCGGCGGCTGCCCCTTTTGAATTTTGTCGCCAGTCGGCAATTTAGTGCGCGGCGATCGGCGCGCCCCAGCCGCCCCAGACATAGACGATGATGAAGAGGAACAGCCACACGACGTCGACGAAGTGCCAGTACCAGGCCGCGGCCTCGAACCCGAAATGCTGGGTCGGGGTGAAGTGGCCCTTGTAGGTGCGCACGAGGCAGACGATCAGGAAGATCGTGCCGACGAGCACGTGGAAACCGTGGAAGCCGGTCGCCATGTAGAAGGCCGAGCTATAGTTGCTCTGTCCGAAGCCCCACGGCGCGTGAGCATATTCATACGCCTGGATCGTCGAGAAGACGACGCCGAGGATGATCGTCAGCCACAGGCCCTTCTTCAGGCCTTCACGGTCACCGTGGATCAGCGCGTGGTGCGCCCAGGTGATCGTCGTGCCCGAGCAGAGCAGGATCAGTGTGTTGAGCAGCGGCAGCGAGAAGGGATCGATGACTTCGATGCCCTTCGGCGGCCACATGGTGATCGCCGCGGCGCCATCCTGCCCGAACAGCGAGGTGACCGCGCCTTCGGCATATTCGATCGGAACCGGGAAGAGCGAAAAGTCGAACCATGCCCAGAACCAGCCGACGAAGAACATGACTTCGGAGGCGATGAAGAGGATCATGCCGTAACGCAGGTGCAACTGGACAACCGGGGTATGGTCGCCGGCGTGCGCTTCGTTGATGACGTCCGACCACCAGCTGAAGAAGGTGGCGATCACGCCCATGAAGCCGAGGCCGAGGACCCACTTGCCGATGCCGCCGAAATAATCCGCGTGCATCGCCATGACGAGCCCGAAGAACATCACCATGGCAGCGACCGAGCCGATCAGCGGCCAGACGCTGGGATTTACGAGGTGGTAGTCATGATGTTTCGCACCGGACATGGCGTGTTTCCCGTTTTTAGCAGCCCCAGCATGACGATTCCCCATCATCTGCCGGTCTTGTTAGACTCTTGTTCGCGGCCTTAGCTCGCCTTTTTACCCTCGTCTACAGGGTGGAAGGTATAGCTAAGGGTGATTTCCTGCACGTCGCGCGCGTCGGGGTCGTCCATGATCTTCGGATCGACGAAGAACAACACCGGCATGCGCATCTGCTGCCCCGGCTCCAGCCGTTGTTCGGTGAAGCAGAAGCACTGGATCTTGGTAAAATATTTGCCCGCCTGGTCGGGCGTGACGTTGAAACTGGCAGTCCCGACGACGGGATGCGCCGAATTATTTTCGGCAATGAAGATCGCCATGTCGCGCGCGCCGACGCTGACCGTGTCGCGCGGATGCTCGGGATAGAATTTCCACGGCAGGTTCGGTGAGACATTGGCGTCGAAACGCACCGAGATCGTCTGGCTCAATATCTCGGGCTCGGCCGCCGCGGCGACCGGGTCATAACGCTGCGTCGTGCCGCCGAACCCGGTGACGCGGCAGAACAGGTCGTACAGCGGCACGGCAGCAAAGCCGAGGCCCGTCATCGCGACAGCGATCAGCGCGGCGAAGCTCGCGGTCTTCGCGTTCGGAGACATGCGGCCGATCATGAGAAAATCTGCATCTTTGCGATGGTGATGAAGAAGAACAGGATCGCGAGCGCGCCAAGCATCCACGCCATCATGTTCGCGCGGCTGCGCTGGCGGCGGCGATATTCGGCCTCGTCAAAGGGTTCGAGATTCGGTTTTTCGGTCATAGCGGCCACCAATGGTCGGCAACGACAGCGCCGAACAAAATGAAAAGATAGGCGATCGAATAAGCGAACAGGCGCTTTTCGGGTTGCATCAGGTCGCCCTCACCCGTCGTGCGCGTGCCGACCTGGATCGACAGCAGCACGAAGACCGCCGACAGGATCACCGCGGTCCAGCCGTAAAGCGCACCGGTGTAGCCGAGCGGCCAGGGTGCGATCGCACCGATCGCCATGATGACGGCATAAAAAAGAATCTGGCGCCGCGTCGACTTCTCGCCCGCAACGACGGGCATCATCGGAATGCCCGCGGCGGCATAGTCCGAGCGGACGAACAGCGCGAGCGCCCAGAAATGCGGCGGCGTCCACAGGAATATCAGCAGGAACAGCAACACCGGCAGCGGGGCGATCGAACCTGTGGCAGCCACCCAGCCGATCAGCGGCGGAAAGGCGCCCGCCGCGCCGCCGATGACGATATTCTGCGGCGTCCGCGGTTTCAGCCACATCGTATAGACGAAGACGTAGAAGAGGATCGACAGCGCGAGCAGCAGCGTCGCCTGCCAGTTCGATGCGAAGAGCATCAGGAACAGCGAAAAGGCGGCAAGCCCGACACCGAATTGCAGCGCGGTCTGCGGATCGAGGCGCCCTGCGGGAAGCGGCCGCCCCGCGGTCCGCTTCATCTTGGCGTCGAGGCCGGCTTCATACCATTGGTTGAGCGCACCCGAAGCCCCTGCCCCCAGCGCGATCGCGAGGATCGACGAGAAAGCAAGGACGGGCGGGACGCTGCCCGGCGCCGCGAGCAGGCCGCACAAGGCGGTGAACACCACCAGCGACATCACGCGGGGCTTCGTCAGCGCGAACAGGTCGCGCCAATCGGCGGGTAACGCCGTTTCGCCGTGGGTCAGGCTCTGCGCCATATTTACTCCGGCCCGAAAATCGTGCGCCCCCTGCCGTCAAACGGCAGGGGGCAACACAAATCAGGCGATACGCGGCAGTTCGTTGAACTGGTGGAACGGCGGCGGGCTCGACAGCGTCCATTCGAGCGTCGTCGCGCCTTCGCCCCACGGATTGTCGGCGGCCTTCTTGCCGGCGAACAGCGAGTAGAGGATGTTCACGAAGAAGAACACCATGCCGGCGGCCATGATCACATAGCCGAACGACGAGATGTAATGCCAATAGGCATAGGCTTCCGCATAGTCGGGGTAACGGCGCGGCATGCCCTGCTGGCCCAGGAAGTGCTGGGGGAAGAACATGACGTTCACGCCGATGAAGAAGACCCAGAAGTGCAGCTGTCCGAGGAACTCGCTGTACATCCGGCCCGACATCTTCGGGAACCAGTAATAGAAGCCGGCGAAGAGCGAGAAGACCGCGCCCAGCGACAGCACATAGTGGAAGTGCGCGACGACATAATAGGTGTCGTGCAGGTTGGTGTCGACGCCGCCATTGGCGAGCACGACGCCGGTCACGCCGCCGACGGTGAACATGAAGATGAAGCCGAGCGACCACATCATCGGCGTCTTGAACGTCATCGAACCGCCCCACATGGTGGCGATCCAGCTGAAGATCTTGATGCCCGTCGGGACCGCGATGACCATCGTCGCCGCGGTGAAGTACATCTTGAGGTTCACGCTCATGCCGACCGTGAACATGTGGTGCGCCCACACGATGAAGCCGACGACGCCGATCGCGACCATGGCATAGGCCATGCCGAGATAACCGAACACCGGCTTCTTGCTGAAGGTCGAGATGATCTGGCTGACGATGCCGAAGCCCGGCAGGATCATGATGTACACTTCGGGGTGGCCGAAGAACCAGAAGAGATGCTGGTAGAGGACGGGGTCGCCGCCGCCGGCCGCATCATAGAAGGTGGTGCCGAAGTTGCGGTCGGTCAGCAGCATGGTGATCGCCGCAGCGAGAACCGGCAGCGCGAGCAGCAGCAGGAAGGCGGTGACGAGCACCGACCACACGAACAGCGGCATCTTGTGCAGCGTCATGCCCGGTGCGCGCATGTTGAAGATGGTGGTGATGAAGTTGATCGCACCGAGGATCGACGCCGCACCCGCGAGGTGGAGCGAGAAGATCGCCATGTCGACCGCCGGGCCTGCCGAGCCGCTGGTCGACAGCGGGGCGTAGACCGTCCAGCCGGTGCCGGCGCCATGGCCGCTGCCGCCCGGGACGAACATCGAGCCGACGAGCATGAAGAATGCAACGAACGTCAGCCAGAAGGACACGTTGTTCATGCGCGGGAACGCCATGTCGGGCGCGCCGATCATCAGCGGCACGAACCAGTTGCCGAAGCCGCCGATCATCGCCGGCATGACCATGAAGAACACCATGATCAGGCCGTGCGCGGTGATCATCACGTTCCAGAAATGCTTGCCCGCGACCTCGTCGGCACCGCCGCCAAGGGCGCTGGCCCAGCCCGAAAGATACTGGACGCCGGGTTCGGCGAGTTCGAGACGCATCATGCCCGAAAGCGCGCCGCCGACGATGCCGGCGACGATCGCGAAGATCAGGTAGAGCGTGCCGATGTCCTTGTGGTTCGTCGACATGAACCAGCGGACAAAGAAGCCGGGCGTGTCGTGATCATGATCGTCATGCGCATGGACGGCATGGCCATGATCGGGTGCAGTTGCAGCGATATCGGTCATCTGTCGGACCCCTTATTAATTCTTGGCGGCCGGCGCGGCGGCAGGAGCCGCTGCGGGCGCAGCTTCGGGTGCAGCGGTCGGCGTTGCGGCAGGTGCCGCAGCAGCGGGCGCCGGCGCGGCAGCGGCAGGCGCCGCGGCGACCGAACCAGCGGGGTTGCCGCCCTTCGAGCGGACCCACGCTTCCCATTTGTCGACCGGAAGCACTTCGACCGCGATCGGCATATAACCGTGATCGACGCCGCACAGTTCCGAGCACTGGCCGTAATAGACGCCGACCTTGTTCGCGGTGAAGGTCGTTTCGTTGGCGCGGCCGGGGACCGCGTCCATCTTGGTCCAGAAGGCCGGGACCGCGAAGCTGTGGATCACGTCGGCGCCGGTGATGATCAGCTTCACCTGGCGGCCGACGGGGACGACCATGCGGTTGTCGACGGCGAGGTGATAGGGTTCACCCGCGGCCTTCGCCTTGTCTTCGGGCAGGATCTTCGAGACATATTCGCCGATGCCCTGATCGGGATAGGCATAGCCCCAATACCATTGGTAACCCGTGACCTTGATCGTCAGCGCATCCTTCTTCGGCGGCTCATACTGCGCCGCGAGCAGGCGGATCGACGGCACCGCGATCACCGCGAGGATCAGCACCGGAATGGCGGTCCAGATGATTTCGATGAAGGTGTTGTGCGTCGTCTTCGACGGAACCGGGTTCGCCTTGGCGCGGAAACGGAACATCACCCAGAGCAGAAGACCCAGGACGATGAGCGTGATCACCGTGATGACGGGGAGCAGGATGACATGGTTGAACCAATATGCCTGTTCGCCGATCGGGCTGACCTGCGGCTGGAAGTCGATGCCCTTTTCGACCGGCTGGCCAACCCCGGGGGTCGGCTTCATCGGGACATAGGTCGCATCGCCAGCGGGAGCCGCGGCGGTCGCCGCAACCGGCGTCGCTGCCGGAGCAGCCGCATCGGCGGCCGCCGGAGCCGGATTCGCCGGAGCCGTTGCGGCGGGTGCTTCGGCCGGAGCCGTCGCGGGTGCCTGCGCATGGCCGGCGCCCATCGCGCCGAGCGACAAAGCCGCCGCAATTACAAGGGTTTTCAAGCTCTTCATAAGGATAGTGCCGCCCGTTGCCTGTTGTTCTTATTGATGCCCCAGCCGGCCTTTCCCCACTGCTGGACACAGGTCCACGCAGCCATCGGACAGGCTGAATCTCGCGGGCGCTATAGACCCGCTTGCCGCTTGCCTCAAGCATCTCTAACACTATTTTGCGGCTGGATAATCTTCGCCGCTCAAACCCGCTCGCCCGCCACGGGCGACGCACAGGACAAAAGAATAATTCTCCCATGACCGATGACGAAATCCTGGCCGAGTTCCGCGCCGCCGATGCCCTGCTCCAGGGCCACTTCCTGCTCTCCTCGGGCCGCCACAGCGAATATTACCTGCAATGCGCGCGCGTCCTGATGGATACCGAGCGTGCGGGGCGGCTTGCTGTCGCGCTTGCCGCGAAACTGCCGCGCGAACTCAAGCAGGCGATCGATATCGTCGTTTCGCCTGCGATGGGCGGCGTCATCATCGGGCATGAAATGGGCCGCGCGCTCGGCAAGCCCGCGATTTTCGTCGAGCGCCCGACGGGCACCTTCGAACTGCGCCGCGGCTTTGCGATCGAACCCGGCGCGAAGGTGCTGATGGTCGAGGATGTTGTGACCACCGGCCTGTCGTCGCGCGAAGCGATGGACGCGGTGCGCGCCGCGGGCGGCGAAGTCATCGCCGAAGCCGCCCTCGTCGACCGGTCGGCGGGTCATGTCGAACTCGGCGTGCCCTTCTACCCGCTCGTCGCGATCAATTTCCCGACCTATGCCGAGGACGAACTGCCGCCCGAACTGGCGAAGACCAAGGCGGTGAAGCCCGGGAGCCGTGCGAATTGAGCCAGCGGCTTCGCCTCGGGGTCAACATCGACCATGTCGCGACGATCCGTAACGCGCGCGGCGGCGAGCACCCCGACCCGGTGCGCGCGGCGGAAATCGTCGCGGCGGTTGGAGGCGACGGCATTACCGCGCACCTGCGCGAGGACCGGCGCCATATCCGCGACGACGACCTGGCGCGCATCCAGGCTGCGACCGACCTGCCGCTGAACCTCGAAATGGCGGCGACCGAAGAGATGCTTGAGATCGCGCTGCGCCACAAACCGCACGCCGCGTGCATCGTCCCCGAAAAGCGCGAGGAGCGCACGACCGAGGGCGGGCTCGACGCCGCGGGGCAGCACAACCACCTCGCCCCGATCGTCGCGCGGCTGAACGACGCGGGCATCCGCGTCAGCCTGTTCATCGAGCCCGACGCGCGGCAAATCGAGGCCGCGATGCGGCTGCGCGCGCCCGTCGTCGAATTCCACACCGGCCGCTATGCCCATGTCGAGGGCGAGGAACGCGCCGCCGAACTGCGCCGCCTCGCCGACGCCGCGGCGCTGGCGTGGAAGAATGGCATCGAGCCGCACGCCGGCCACGGCCTGACTTATGAGAATGTCGTGCCCGTCGCCGCGATCCCGCAACTCGCCGAACTCAACATCGGTCATTATCTGATCGGCGAGGCGATCTTTACCGGGCTGGAAGATGCGGTGCGCCGGATGCGCGCGCTGATGGACGAGGCGCGGGGCGCGCTGTGATCATCGGCCTCGGCTCCGACCTCTGCAATATAGAACGCATCCAAGCGTCGCTCGATCGTTTCGGTGAGCGCTTCGAAAATCGCGTCTTCACCGATGTCGAGCGCGCCAAGGCGGCGCGGCGCCCGTTCACGCGTGCGGGAACCTACGCCAAGCGCTTCGCCGCGAAGGAAGCTTTCTCGAAAGCCGTCGGCACGGGTTTCAAGCGCGGCGTCTTCATGAAGGACATCGGCGTCGTCAACGCCCCCTCGGGTGCGCCGACACTGGCGCTCACCGGCGGTGCCGCCGAACGCCTCACCGCGATGATCCCTGCGGGACACACCGCGCATATCCATCTGACGCTGACCGACGACCATCCGTGGGCGCAGGCTTTTGTCATCATCGAAGCAATCAAGGACTGAATGAATAATGGCGAAGGACAAGACGAAGGATGACGGGGGCTGGGGCAAGCTGATCCGCGATGTCGTGGTGATATTGCTCCTCGTGCTCGGCATCCACAGCTGTGTCGCCAAGCCCTTTTATATCCCGTCCGATTCGATGATGCCGGTGCTGCGCAACGGCGACCGGCTGATCGTCAGCAAATATCCCTATGGCTGGTCCTATTCGTCGGTCAGTTTCCATCTCGCGCCCAAGGTCGCGGGACGCTGGTTCGGAAAACTGCCCGAGCGCGGCGATATCGTCGTTCTCGAGCATCCGGTGACGCGGATCGACTATATCAAGCGTGTGATCGGCCTGCCCGGCGACACGATCGAACTGCGCAACGGCGAACTCAGCATCAACGGCAAGCCGGTGAAGCGCGAGGTCCAGCCGATGCTGGCGATCCCGGTTGATCTCAACACCCCCGGCCCCGACAGCAGCCTGTTCCGGTTCGTGAGCCGCGGCGCCGATGGAAAGGAAGTCCTCGAACTTCCGATCGTCCGCGAAACGCTTCCCGGCGGGGCGACCTTCGACACGATCGACATGGGCCCCGGCTATACGACCGACGACTATGGTCCGATCAAGGTCCCCGCCGATCACCTGTTCCTGATGGGCGACAACCGCGACGGCAGCGCCGACAGCCGCGTCGGCACCAACCAGAAGGGCCTCGGCGGTCCCGTCCCGTTCGACGCGATCGCCGGGCGCGCCGAGATCATCAGTTTCTCGACCGACGGAACAGCCGAATGGTACAACCCCTTGAGCTGGTTTAACGCCCTGCGATCGGGCCGCGCGGGAACCGATCTGCGCCCCGAGCGTCAGGGCGACTAGGCACAACGGGGAACAGGCATGGCGGCGACACGAAAACCAGCGGCAACACGGACTGCCGCCAGCGCCGCCGCCAAGGCGGAAGCGCACCGCGAAGCCCCCGGCCCCACCGAAATTCGCAGCCAGCTCGTTCGCACCGAGCTTTTGAAGGCCGGCGTCTGGATCGGCCTCGCGCTGCTTATCGGCGTCTGCATCGTCCTGATCCAGCCGATCCTGCTGATCTTCGCCGGGATCGTCATGGCATCGATGCTCGACGGCGGCACCCGCCTGCTCGGCCGCGTGCTGCCGATCGGACGCGGCTGGCGGCTGCTCATCGTCTGCCTCTCTTTGCTCGCCTTCCTCGGCTGGACGATCATGTTCGCGGGCTCGCAAATCGCCGATCAGGCCGCGACATTGCAAACCGTCGTGATGGCGCAGATCGAACGCATCGCCGCGTGGGCAAGCGACCATGGCATGGGCAATTTCCAGCTCGACACCAAGACGATCACCGACAATATCGCCGGCACCGTCGGGCGCGTCACCGCGGCGGTCGGTACCGTCCTCGGCGGCCTCACCAGCCTCGTCATGATCATCGTGCTCGGCATCTTCATCGCGATCGAACCGCGGCTTTACGAACGCGGCGTCGCGTGGATGCTTCCGATGAAGAGCCGCGAGAATTTCTACATCACCACCGCGCGCATGGGCTTCACGCTGCGCCGGTTGATGGCGGGGCGCTTGCTCGGTATGCTAGTCGAAGGGATCGGCACCTGGCTTGCCTGCCTTGCCGTCGGCATCCCGATGGCGGCGCTGATGGGGCTGCTCACCGGCCTGCTCGCCTTCATCCCCAATATCGGCGCGATCGTGTCGGGCGTCCTGCTTGTCCTCGTCGGCTTCTCGGCAGGGACCGATACCGGGCTCTGGGCGATCGCCATCTATTTCATCGTCCAGACGGTCGACGGTTACCTGATCGTGCCGATGGTCGCAAAGAAGACGGTCGACCTCGCCCCCGCACTCGTGCTTGGCGCGCAGATATTGTTCGGCGCGCTGCTCGGCCTGATGGGGCTGTTCCTCGCCGACCCGATCGTCGCGATGATCAAGGTCGCGCTCGAACGCGAAGCCGAACGCAACGCCGGCGCCGCCAAAACGAAAACGGCGGCGGGCTCCTGACCCGCCGCCGCTTCCGATTCGTCCGATTGCCGGGCCTTACGGCTGCGGCACGCCCGGCGGGGGGCCGGCCGGGCCACCCGGCGCTCCCTGCTGCTGCATCATCTGTTGCTGCTGCATCATCTGCATCTGCTGCTGCATCGCACGCACTTCGGCCTCGGTGCGGAAATCGATCAGCGTCACGGTGAAATGCAGCGTGCTGTTTGCCGGGATCGGACCGTTGTCGCGATCGCCATAGCCGAGCTGCGGCGGGATGGTGATCTTGTATTCGCCGCCCTTCTTCATGCGGGTCAGCGCCTCGGAGAAACCGGGCACGACGCGCGCGACTTCCATCGGCGCCTGTTCGTTGGAGTCGAACACCTTTCCGTCGTCGAGCTTGCCTTCATATTTCACCAGCACGACGTCGGTCTTGCCGGGGCTGTTGCCGGTGCCCTCCTTGACGACTTCGAACCCGATGCGCGGGGTCATGTGCCAGGCAAAGGCGGCGCCCGCGACCAGCAAAGCCGCAAGGCCGAACCACATCAGCCACAGGCCGCCCTTGCTCACCGGACGCAATGGAACCGTCGTTACGCTCATCTTGAGTGATCCTTCCGCTGCCCCGGCCGGGGCGAAAATGCTGGCGAGGCCTATAGGCGGACCGGCGCGGAACGGTCCAGAGACAATATGCGTGCGCGGATAACGAAAAAGGGCGCCGCGTTGCCGCAGCGCCCTTTTCACGATCAGGATCCCGAACGGGAGACGGTCTTACTTGATACCGTCGCGCTCCATCCGCTTGCGCTCCATCTTGCGGGCGCGGCGGACAGCGGCGGCACGCTCGCGCGCACGCTTTTCGCTGGGCTTCTCGTAGTGACGGCGCAGCTTCATTTCGCGATACACGCCCTCACGCTGCAGCTTCTTCTTGAGCGCGCGAAGGGCCTGGTCGACATTGTTGTCGCGAACGATGATCTGCATACGCCGTGTCGTCTCCTGTTCGTCAAAACGATTTGGGCCACCGGATGATCCGGTCTGCCGTAAATCGCCGATATTCGGGCAATAAAAAGAGCGCCGCGAAAGCGCGACGTTCCGATGCCGGGGCAACTAAAGGGATTCGCGCCGAAATGCAACCCCAAAGGCGGCGAAGCGCCGGTGCGATGCGCCGCGCGGGATTGTGCGCCCCCCTTCCCTTATGGCATAGGTAGCAGGACAAAACGTAAAAACGAAGAGGATCTGCCCATGGCCACCCAGCTCAAGCGCAACAGCAAATATAGCGAAGCCGAATGGACGGCGCGGCAGGAGCTTGCCGCCTGCTACCGCATTTTTGCGATGATGGGCTGGGACGAGATGATCTTCAACCACATCACGGTGAAGGTCCCCGACGAGGACGGCGCCTTCCTGATCAATCCCTATGGCCTGCATTTCAGCGAAGTCACCGCGTCGAACCTGATCAAGATCGACATCGACGGCAACAAGGTCGACGAGGACAATCCCTGGCACGTCAACAAGGCGGGCTTTGTCCAGCACAGCCTGTTCCACCGCGTCCTGCCCGATGCGCACGCGATCATCCATACCCACACCACCGCGACGACCGCGGTCTGTGCGCTCGAAGGCGGGCTTCAGCCCGTCAATTTCTATGCGTGCAACTTCATGGGCCAGCTCGGCTATCATGATTTCGAGGGCGTGACGGTGCGCGAGGAGGAAGGCGAGCGGCTCGTCCAGAACCTCGGCGACAAGCGCATCCTGATGCTGCGCAACCACGGCCCCGTCGTGATGGGCAAGTCGCTGACCGAGGCCTTCATCAAATATTGGGCGCTCCAGCGCGCGTGCGAGATCCAGCTCGCAACGATGAGCATGGGCAAGCCGATCACCGTCCCGCAGGAAGTGATCGCGGTGCACCAGCGCGACCTGTTCATGGCGTCGATCCCCGGACAGGCGGGCAAGGCCGAATTCGATGCGATGGTGCGCAAGGTCGACAAGATCGACACGAGCTGGCGTGACTAATCCCGCCAGTCGGCTAACAGGGGCGGCATGACGCGATTCTCGGTTAACGACCGCCCGGTCGAATATCGCATGGACCCCGAAACGCCCCTCCTGTGGGCGCTGCGCGACGCGTCGAACCTGACGGGGACCAAATATGGCTGCGGCACCGGCGACTGCGGCGCGTGCACCGTCGACATCGACGGCGAGCCGATTCGCAGCTGCCTCGTCACGATTGCGGAGTGCGAGGGGCGCTTCGTCACGACGATCGAAGGGCTGGCGCGCGACCGCAGCCACCCCGTTCAGCAAGCGTGGGTCGCCGAACAGGTGCCGCAATGCGGTTTCTGCCAGTCGGGGATGATCATGGCGGCCGCGGCGCTGCTCCGGTCGAACAGCAATCCCAGCGATGCCGAGATCGACGCGGCGATGACGAACATCTGCCGCTGCGGCACCTATCCGCGCATTCGCACCGCGATCCGCCTCGCGGGCCGCGTGATCCGCGGCGAGGAACGCATCGCCGCTGCGCCGCCGCCGGGCATCCGTCCCGAGGATGCCGCACAGGCCGTCCCCGCGCTGCGCCTGCCGCCCGGCCGCTGAACGCACCCGTTCATCTAGCTGAACCGCAGGCAACGGGCCGGTCAGCCATCGATCATCTTGCGAGGCGTAAGAATCACTTCATCATCCCGGCTGGCGTCTCCAGCAAACGGGACATGAGTTGGAGAATGGCGAGATGAAGAAGATGTTCGGAGGGTTGCTGATTGCCGCGACGATCCTGACCCCCATCGCCCCCGCAGCCGCACAGGCATCGGGCGAGCGGGTGCAGGTCGCGCAGCGCGGCGACCGGGGAGACCGCGGCCCGCGCGGTCCCGAAGTGCGCCGTGGCGGCAATTGGGGCGGTCAGGCTCGGCCTGAGCGCCAACAGAACCAGCAGCCGCGTGCGGAACGCCAGCAACGCAGCGAGATGCGCCAGCAGCAATGGCAACAGCGCGGCAACGACCAGCAGCGACAGGCGCAGCGCCAGCAATGGCAGCAGCAGCGCGGCAACGACCAGCAACGGCAGGCCCAGCGCCAGCAGTGGCAGCAACGGCAGGCCGAACAGCGCCAGCGCGGCACTTATGACCGCAATCGCGACGGCCGCACCGATCGCCAGTGGGACCGCAACCGCGACGGTCAGGTCGACCGCCAGTGGGACCGCAACCGCAATGGCCAGGTCGATCGCCGCTACGATCGCAACCGCAATGGCGACCTCGATCGCCGCTGGGACCGGAACGACAACAACCGCGTCGACCGCCGCTGGGACAATAACCGCAACGGCTATGTCGACCGGCGTTACCGCGACGGCCGCAACGACCGTTGGGACCGGAACGACCGGAACAACCGGTGGAACCGCGACTGGCGCAGCGACCGCCGCTACGACTGGCGCAGCTATCGCGACCGGAATCGCAGCTATTACCGCATGCCGCGCTATTACAACCCGTATCGCGGATACAATTATACGCGGTTCAGCATCGGCTTCACGCTCGGCTCGCTCTTCTATGGCCAGCGCTACTGGATCAACGATCCCGGCTATTACCGCCTGCCGCCGGCCTACGGGGGCTATCGCTGGATCCGCTATTATGACGACGCGCTTCTGGTCGATACCTATTCGGGCGAAGTGGTCGACGTGATCTACGATTTCTTCTGGTAATATTCCTTTCGGTTATCAGATGACAAACTAGGGGCCGGCTCGACCGGCCCCTTTTTTTTGGAGTCCGTTTCCGACCGGTTGCGGACGTTCTTCGCGTTGAATTGCTGTTAGTCGCTGGCTGAGCCGTAAACTATAATATCGGGGCCCTGATACCCCGTCTTATGGGCAAAATCGACTAGGTGCTTGTGATCCCACTCTGGATTCCCACGATACTCTTCATAGCAGGCGTTGAAAAACGCCGAGAGCATCTTCAAGTCGTCGACCGATACAACGAGCGTGGCTTCTCTAAGTTCTGATACTCCGGTCTCCTCGACCGGATTTCTCGCGTTAACATCGGTCCCATAAACTTTCATCGCGCTCTGATCCCCTTGTGCAAGACGATGTCCTTCGGCGTCATCAAGGATATACTGGCATTGCTTAACGCCCGCTCACCACCCCATAGCCGACATTACTCACTCCCCACTTGCCCTCGCCCATCCTGCACGCCACGATAGTGCAATCAGACAGGGGAGACTTCATGCGTAAACTGGGAATGGTTGCGGCCGCGACGCTCGCGCTGCTCGGCACGACGGCCTATGCAAAAACCACCGTCATTTATGCAGCTCGCGTCATCACCGACGCCGGCAAGCCCGCCGAGGGGCCTTCGACGGTCACCATCACCGACGACCGTATCACCGCGATCACCCCCGGCCGCGCCGCGGCGCCGGCAGGCACCGAAATCGTCGACCTTGGCGACAAGACGCTGCTTCCCGGCCTCATCGACCTTCACGTCCACCTGACCGGCGATCCCGGCGGCGACTATCGCAGCGAAGCGGTCGATCCCGACGAATGGGGCGTCGTCGTCGGCGCCAAAAACGCCGCCGTCACGCTGCGTGCGGGGTTCACCACCGTGCGCGAGGCGGGGTCGGCGCAATATACCGCCTATGCGCTCCGCCGCGGCACCGCGAACGGCTTTATCAAAGGGCCGCGCATCGTCGCCGCCGGTCCCGCACTCTCGATCATCGGCGGGCACGGCGACGTGACGGGCTTTCGCGAGGACGTCCATGACGTGCTCGATCAGGGTTATACCTGCACCGGTGCGCTCGAATGCGCCGAAAAGGTCCGCAAGGCGTCGCGCGCCGGCGCCGACGTCATCAAGATCACCGCGACCGGCGGCGTGTTGTCGCAGCAGGCGCGCGGGCTGGAGGGTCATTTCACCAGCGCCGAGTTGCAGAGCATTGCCGACACTGCCCATTCACTGGGCCTGAAGGTCATGGCGCACGCGCATGGCGCGGGCGGCATCACCGCTTCGGCTGCGGCGGGCATCGACAGCATCGAACATGGCACCTTCGCCGACGACGCAACGCTGAAGGTCATGAAGGCGAAGGGTACTTATCTTGTCCCCACGCTGATGGCGTTCGAAGGCATCAAGGAACGCCTTGGCAAAGGCATCTATACCCCGACGGTCGAGGAAAAGGTGCGCATGACGATGAACGACGTCGGCAAGGCGGTAACGCGCGCAAAGGCGCTCGGCGTCCCGATCGCCTTCGGCACCGACGCCGGCGTGTTCGAACATGGCCGCAACGGGCAGGAGTTCGCCCTGCTCGTCAAGCACGGCCTCACCCCGCGCGAGGCGCTGGCGAGTGCCACGACCGTTGCCGCGAAGCTGCTCTCGCTCGACAACGAAATCGGCCGCATCGCGCCGGGCCTGTCGGCCGACATGATCGCGGTCAGCGGCGATCCGCTCAGCGATGTCACCGTGCTCGAAAAGGTCGACTGGGTGATGGTGCGCGGCCGTATCGCGGACTGACCCGGCGGCCTATCACGCGGCGCGGCGGATTCGTCCCCGCGCCGAGGCGGCAATCCTTGGCCCGATCAGCGCCTCGGTGTCGACCGCGACGGCGAACTGGACCCCGACCCGGTTGCCCACCGACCAGCGCGCCTCGGCTTCGAACGACTGGTCGGGACCGAATTCGAGCGTCAGCGACGTCCCCGGCGGCACGTTCCACAGCCCCTCGATCAGCGCGCCGCGCGACGACATGTTGCGGATGATCGCCTCATATTGGTAGCCGCCGCTGCCGATCTGGACCGTGCGGAAGGTCGTAAGCCGCGGCTCGCGCGCGCTCTTGTACCCGCGCGCTTCGGCGCGTCCGCCGCCCTCGCGCAGCAGCGCCAGCACTTCGACAAGCTCCATGGGCTTGCCATAAATATAGCCCTGGACATGGCTGCATCCGAGTCCGCGGATCAACGAAAGATCGTCGTGCGTCTCGACGCCCTCGGCGGTCGTTTCCATGTCGAGCGCAGTCGCCAGCCCCACGATCGACGAGATGATCGCGGCGTTCATGCTGCTCGGGTCGGCTGCGCCGAGCACGAAGCTCTGATCGATCTTGATCTTGTCGAACGGCGCCTTCTTCAGATAGCCGAGCGCCGAATAGCCGGTCCCGAAATCGTCGAGCGCCAGCCGCACCCCGGTGCGCTTCAGCTTCTGGAACATCGCAAGATTTTCAGGACTCTCGTCGAGGAACACCCCCTCGGTGATCTCGAGTTCGAGCTGTTCGGGGCGGATGCCCGCCGCCGAAACCGCGCTCATGATCGTCGCGGGCAGCTTTTCGTTCGCGAACTGCCGCGGCGAAACATTGACCGCGACGCGGTAACCGGGGCCGATATGCGCGATCGCGGCGCAAGCGGACCGGATGATCCACTCGCCGATCGGCACGATCAGGTTCGATTCCTCGGCGATCGGGATGAACTTCGACGGGCTGACCAGCCCCTCGGTCCCGTGGTGCCAGCGGATCAGCGCCTCGAACCCCGAAATCCGTTCGCTGCCGACGTCGACGATCGGTTGGTAGAGCAGCCGCAGTTCGTCCTTCGCCAGCGCGTCGCGTAGCGCATCCTCGATCGCCTTTCGCTCGCTCGCCTGATTGTGCATCGCATCGGCGTAGAAACGATAGACGCCGCGTCCCGCATCCTTGGCGGCATACAGCGCAAGGTCGGCGTTGCGGACGAGCGCCGAGGCGCTCACCCCCTGCCCCTCCGACACCGCGATACCGATCGACGATCCGATACGCACTTGCTCGCCCTCGATCGCGAATGGCTTCGCAAGGCTGAGGATGATCGCATTGGCGATGCCCGCGAGTTTCTCGGGCTGGCCCATTTGCGGCACGACGATCTGGAACTCGTCGCCGCCGAGCCGCCCGACCTGCCCCTTGTCGCCGACGATCTGCGTCAGCCGCCCCGCGACCTGCTGCAACAACTGGTCGCCGACGGGGTGTCCCAGCGTGTCGTTCACCGCCTTGAACCGGTCGAGGTCCATCAACAGCAGCGCACAGGGCTGCGGCTGGCCGCCGTGGCTCTTGAGCGCGCGTTCGAGCAGATCGGTGATATGGCGCCGGTTCGCGAGGCCCGTCAGCGTGTCGTAGCGCGCGAGCTGGTTGATCTCGCGTTCCGACCTCTTCTTGTCGGTCAGGTCGGTGCCGCTGCCCCGGAAGCCCTGAAAGTTGCCGAGCTCGTTGCTGATCGGGTGGCCCGAGATCGACCACCAGCGTTCTTCGCCCGGCACCGCCGCCTGCACCGTCAGCTCCTTGAACGGCGTGCGCGACGACAGGCTGAAGCCCAGCGTGCGCTCTTCGCTCTCGTCATTGCCGATACGCTTGCGGATGATGTCGGTGAAGGGCTGCCCGAGCAGGTCCGACAGCGGCAGACCGAGCCGCGCCGCGACGGTCGGCGAGATATAGACGAGCCGGCCGTTGCGGTCGGTTTCCCAGAACCAGCCGCGGCCGGCGCGTTCGAAATCGCGCATCAGGTTCAGCGCGCGCTGCTGGTCGCTGACGCTGAGCCGCGCGGCGCGCGTGGCACGGCGTTGGTGGCGGATATCCTCGCGCATCATCACGATCAGCAGGCCGAGGAAGGCGAGTCCCGCAACCGCGAAAGGCCACGACGCCACGCCGATCGCCCCGCCAAGCGCGGTCGCGCCCGCGAATGCGAAGAACGCCGGTCTGACGATCGCGGCGGCCGAGGCGGCGACAAGCAGCGATCCGATCTGGATCGCGGTGAAGCTGTCGAAATGCGCGCTGCCGTCGGGAATCGCCAGCGCGGCAAACATCGCCGCCGCGCTCAGCAGCGAGCCGAGCGCGATCAGCCCCAGGCACAGCATCGCGAGCGATCGCACGCGATTACTCGCGATCGGCCGCGGTCTGCGCATCGCCTGCCCGATCACCGTCAGCACGACGTCGCATGGCAGGCCGGCCGCCATGACGAGCCATTGTGCGGGCCGGTCGAGGAAACCGGCAAGACCCGGTAGGAAAGCAAAAGTCAGGAATGCGAGGACGCGGCCGATCAGCACATAGTGCCACAGCTTGGCCACGCGCATCAGGTGCGTGACGAATTCGGGCGAATCGAACAGCAACTCGCCCGGTGGCAAGTCGCGGTCCGCTGGCCTGATCAAGTTATGCCGAACCCCCAATTCCCCATCATTCCCGCTACTTCAATCATCGAGGCACTGGCCAAAAGGGGTTTCCAAATCCTTACCGCAAGGCCGTGATTTCCGCCGATATTGTGCCAAAACGGAAGGGGTTACGTTTCGGTTCGCAACTTGTTATACGAGGACATGCCCGCCGTCCGCCTGTTCCCGCCCGACCGCTTCTTCGACCGCGCCGAGTGGTCTGCGATCACGCGCGCCTCGTCGTGGCGCGGCATCTGGCTCGTCGCCCACGCATGGATCGTCAGCATCGCGCTGGTCGGGTTCGCCGCATGGTCGCAGAATCCGGCAGCCTGGGTGGTCGCGGTGATCTTCGTCGGGGGGCGCCAGCTCGGTCTTGCGATCCTGATGCACGATGCCGCGCACGGGGCGCTGCATCCGAACCGGAAAATCAACAATTTTCTCGGCCAGTGGCTCACGGGCGCGGCGGTCGGATCGGACCTCATCGCCTATCGCACCTACCATCTCCAGCATCACAAGTTCACCCAGCAGCCCGGGGACCCCGACCTCGCGTTGTCCAAGCCCTTCCCCACGACGCGCGCCAGCCTCTGGCGCAAGGTGGTGCGCGACATGACCGGCCAGACCTTCTTCAAGCAGCGGATGGCGCAATTCGGATATGCCTTCACCGGATTGAAGGCGATTCTCCGCGGCGAAGAGGGGGCGAAGAGCGGCGCGAGCACCAAGGCGGGGACGCCGTTCAACAAGCAGTCCGACGACGGCATGACGTCACCGACGGTCGATGTCGCGGGCGCGATGGCGGTGGCACGCGCGGTTGGCCGCTTCCTCGTCGTACAGGCGGTGCTGCTCGGCCTGTCGCTCACGCTCTATGGCTGGACGCCGTACCTGCTCTGGCTCGCCGGGCTCGCGACGACCTTCCAGCTTTACCTGCGCATCCGCAACATCGCCGAACATGCGTGCACGACGACCGGCAGCGAAGACCCCTTCACCCACGCGCGCACCACCCACGCCGGCTGGCTGGCGCGCGCAACGGTCGCTCCATATTGGGTGAATTATCACGCCGAACATCATCTGTTCATGGGCGTGCCCTGCTACCGGTTGCCGCAAGTTCATGCCGCACTTGGCCGCGCGGGGCGGCACGAATCGATGACGATCGCTCCGAACTACGCTGCGGTGCTGCGGCAGGTCACCGCGAAGGGCTGATCAGCCCTCCTGAACAAACCTCGCGCCGGCGCGGTCCTTCACTGTCTTTTCGGGATCGAAGATCATCCCGTTCATCGCAACATAGACGCCGGGCGGCAGCGTCTGCACCGCTGCGAGCGCAAAGCCGACGTTGAATTCGGCGTCGCTAGCGCGCACCGATGCGGGCTGCATCGCGCCGGTCATCACGATCGTCTTGCCCGCAATCCCCGCGAGCACGCGGCCGGTGATGACCATCGTGTCGGTCCCGTGGGTGACGAGGATGCGCGAAGCATCGCTCGCAGCGACCGCGGCGCGGATCGTCTCGCGGTCGGCGTCGTCGAGCTCGAGGCTGTCCTTGCGCATCAGCTGGGTGACGCGGTGCGGGACGTGGACATTATTCTCGCGCAGCATGTCGGGGATTGCGGCGGGACCGATCTGGAACTCGCTCAAAGCATCGAAATAGACTTTGTCGATCGTCCCGCCGGTGGTGAAGATGTCGATCATGCGCATTCGTCCTGGATCGGCGAGGCCGGGGTGCCGTCGGGGGCGGCGAAGGGCCGCTTGAAGGTAAAAGCCTCTGCCGTCGGCCCGTGCGCGTCGAGCATCGCGATCCGCTCCATGCCCTCGGCAACCGTCGGAGGATGCCCCGCGGGAACCCACCACAGCGCCTGATAAACCGCCATATGCTCGAACCATTCCTTGCGCCGCTTCATGATCGCCAGATGATCGGGGGTGCGATAGACATAGGCCGCGAGCGCATCGATATCGCGCCATACGGACATATTCGCGATCAGATGCGGATCGTCGGTCACCGGCACGTCGGTCGCATTATTGCCCTCGCCGGTGAGCCGCCACACGAAGCCGTCGGCGGCCTCGGCCACCGCGTTCACATGGTCGAGCGCGTCCATGAAATCGCGGTTCGCGACATGATCGGGCGGCAGGCGGAAACGGCCGATGTTGATCTGTGCCAGTTCATAAGCCGCCATGTGCGTCTCCTCAGGCCAAAGCCTCGGCAATCAGCCGCCGCGTGTTGTCGATCCCGAACAGCGCGATGAAGCTTCCCATGCGCGGCCCCGCGCTCGACCCGAGCAGGGTCTCGTAGAGTGCCTTGAACCAATCGCGCAGATTTTCAAAGCCATAGACCTCGTTCTTGCCGATCTCGTACACGATATTCTGGATATCGTCGGCCGAGGCATCGGCGGGCAGCGCCGCGAGCTTGGCGTCGAGGTCGGCGAGCGCCGCACCCTCGCCGCCCTGCGGCTTGCGGCGATTCAGCGTCGGCGCGACATAGTCACGGTTATACGCCATCGCATTGTCGATCAGCCCATCGAGCTCGGGATAGGTCGCCGCATCGGCGCCCTCGACATATTGGCCAAGATAGCGCCAGATCTGCTCTTTCGACGCATCGGCGCCCATCACCCCGACGAGGTTGAGCAGCAGCCCGAAGGTCACCGGCAGTTCGGCACTCGGCATGTCCTCGCCGCGCGCGGCATGGACGTGATGCACCGGGTTACCGAGCTTCTTGTCGGGTTCCTGCGCCGCGTAATTACCGCGCATCTGCAGATATTCGTCGACCGCCTTCGGGATCACGCCGATATGCAGCTGCTTCGCGGCCTTGGGCTCGCGATAGGCGAAGAAAGCAAGGCTCTCCTCGCTGCCATAGGACAGCCACTGCTCGAGGCTCAGGCCATTGCCCTTCGACTTCGAAATCTTCTCGCCCTTTTCGTCGAGGAACATTTCGTAGATCAGCCCCTCGGGCTTCCGCCCGCCGAGCGCCTTGGCGATCTTGCCCGACTGGACGCCGCTGTCGGTCAGGTCCTTGCCGTACATTTCGTAATCGACGCCGAGCGCAACCCAGCGCATCGCCCAGTCGACCTTCCACTGCAGCTTTGCGCCGCCGCCGAGGATCGAGTGGGTAATCGTCTCGCCCTCGTCCTCGAACGACACGAGGCCGTTGTCGGCATCAACGACGGTCACCGGCACCTGCAGCACGATTCCCGACTTCGGGCTGACCGGCAGGATCGGCGAATAGGTCGCGGCGCGCTCGGCGCGCAACGTCGGCAGCATGATGTCGAGAATGTCCTGATTGTGGCGGAGGACATTCTTGAGCGCGTCGTCGAACGCGCCTGCCTTATACTGCTCGGTCGAGCTCACAAACTCATATTGGAAGCCAAAGCGGTCGAGAAACTCGCGCAGCATCGCATTGTTATGATGCGCAAAACTCTCATACTTTCCGAACGGATCAGGGATCGCGGTCAGCGGCTTGCCCAGATATTCGCGCAGCATGTCGCCGTTCGGCACATTGTCGGGAACCTTGCGGAGGCCGTCCATATCGTCGCTGAACGCGACGAGGCGCGTCGCCGCGCCGCCGGTCAGCGCCTCATAGGCGCGGCGGACCATCGTCGTACGCAGAACTTCATTGAAGGTGCCGATATGCGGCAAGCCCGAGGGACCATAGCCCGTTTCAAAAAGGATCGCCTCGCCGCCGGGCTTGCCGTCGGGATAGCGTTTGACCAGCTTGCGCGCTTCCTCGAACGGCCAGGCCTTGGACGTTTGCGCAGGGCTGCGCAGCGAAGCGTGAAGGTGCAAGTCAGTCATGCCGCGCCCATAGCGGCAAGAAGCGAGGATGGGAAGAAGACCGGCCTTCTTCCCATCGATCTTACCCGCGCGGCTGCGTCGCGGGCAGGAAGCTGCTCCGGCGCAGCAGCGCCGCCGACACGAGCGAAACCAGCAGCGCAACGGGGAATATCTCGGTCAAGGTCAACGCCATACGGAAGAGCGGGTTCCTATATTGCTCCGCCATCGCCCCCATCTCCGCCGAAAACGCCGCGATCTCGGCAGCCGGCTTGCCCGCCGCACGCATGTCCTCGACGCTTTGCGCGATATAATCGGCCATGAACGTCCCGCCGGTCTGCCACATATAAAGCTCCCAGCCGAGGATATAGAAAAGCGACGCGACGAGCCCGATGCCAAGGCCGACTCCAAGCGCCTTCCAGAAGCCGATCACGCCGCCCAGGTTGACGTCGCGATAGCGTTTCACGCCGATAAAAACGAAGACCAGCGCGACCAGCATCGACAGATAGCCGGCGACCATGCCCATCGTGCCATGGTCGGCGACGAAGGTGATGCTGATGAACATGCCGAAAACGACGATGACGCCGGCGATGGCGCCATAAACTGCAATAATCCTGCCCATGATCCTGTCTCCCCAAATGGTGAATGCCATGCGCGATGGACCGGAACAACGGCCGGAATCTATCGCCCAAACGGGTGATTTGAGCGGTCTGCTCCTATTTTACGGCAGGATGTCGAGCGTACGCGCTTTCTGCACCGCCTGTGTCCGGCTGGCGACCGCCAGCTTTTCATAAACGCGCGCGACATGCGTCTTCACCGTGTTGGGAGAAATATCGAGCTGGCGCGCGATCACCTTGTTGGCGTGCCCCGCCGCAAGCATCTCCAGCACCTCGCATTCGCGCGCGCTGAGCCCCAGCGCCGCGATCGCTGCGTCGTTGCGCGCGAAGGGTTCGCGCGGCCGCGCGGTCAACCGGTTGCCGACCCATATGCCAAGCGCGACGCAGATCACTGCGATGCAGACGACGTAAAATTCGGTCGACCATCGGTGCACAAGATGTTTGTAGTTCAGCCATTCGAGCAGGAACGCCGCGGCGGCAAGACCGATGCCGTATAGGATGATCGGGCGGATCATCATCTGCATAGACCATCGCCGGCCGTTGCTTGCAAGTTTGTCCCGGCGCGAGGCAACATCGTTACCGGAAAATTTACCATGGCGCCGTAACGTCCCGGACATGGACAGTTTCCGCACTCCCGCCGCCCGCGGCCACAAGCGCACCCCGGTTTCGATCGAGGTGACCGTCAACGGCGTGCTCAACTTCGTCGACGGCCGGATCACCGACCTGTCGGAAGGCGGCGCACGGATCGACGGCGCGAGTATGCCGGCACGCTCGCGCTGCGAAGTCCACTATGGCGGCGCGGTCACCTACGCCGTTGTGATGTGGTCGGAACATGACCGCATGGGCGTACGCTTTCCATACGAACTGACGCACGGGCCGCTTTACAACGCCCTGAAACGTGCGCGCAGTGCATCGCTGATCGAGCCGTCGCAGATTTTCCAGACCGCCCGACCGACCGTCTTCGGACGCCGCGGACTGAGCTAGAAGTCAGAAAGGCGCGATCGCCACGCCCTCGCGCTCATTGTCCCAGATCATCGCCATGATCCGCCAGCCGAGGTCGGGATCCTTGAACAGCTGGATCGAATTGATCCCGCGCCGTTCGGGCAGCGCGTCGTCGAGCGCGGTCCGCGCTTCATAGGCGCTCCAGACCTGGACGATATTGCCCAGCACGTCGATCCGCCGTCCCATCTCGACTTCGAAAAAGTCGTTCGTGGCAAAAAAGGGCGCCGTGTCGCGCGCATAATCTTCGAGCCCCATGCTCCGGAACGTCGCGCGTCCGTCAGCATCGATCCGTGTGCGTATCTGCCGCGCATCGGGGTGAAAACAATTCGCCTGCCGCGACCAGTCGCGCGGTCCCTTGGGCCCCGAGATCATCGCATACATCTCGTCGACCACCGCGCCAATCGCCGCTTCTTCGCTCATCCCTGAATTCCTTTTGCTGGATTGGGTCCAGCGTCGCCGAACCGCTCTGCGGTCGCAAGAAGAAAGCTCCCGATCGCCCGCACCACCTTGCCGCGTTCGCCTTTTGTCCCTAGCGTGGGGCGATGGCTCCCGATCCGCATACCCTGCCCGCGATCCATGCGAGCCATATCGGCATCTGGATCGCCGATACGCACGGCCGTGTGCAGCGCGTCGGTCGCGGCGAGGCCATTGCCGCGGTCGCGGCGACCCCACACCTGCTCCTCAATGCGACGCTGACGGGCGACCGGCTCGGTTATCCCGAGCTGTCGGGGCTCGACCTGCTCGAACTCTTCGCCTTCCTTTATCCCGCGCGCTTTGCCGTGCCGACCCCGGCGGGAATCGCCGCCGCGATCGGCCTGACACCGCCGAAGGGCGAAGAGGATATCGCCGCCTTCCTGCCCAGGGCAGCCGCGGCGATGCTCGCCAGCCTCGACGATTCCGTCTGGCCCGAGCGCGAGGGCGCATGGCACGGCGTCCAGGCCCTGTCGCGCCAGCGCTGGTCGTGGTCGCCGCTGATCCAGCCCCGCCTGTCACAGCCCGACGCCAATGAACGCTGGTTGTTCGCGCGCCTCCCCGAATGGGAAGAGGCGCCGCCGCGCGGCGCGCCGCGGCAGGTGACGATCAACGCGGACGATATATCGGCGCGGCTCGACCGGCTGACCGGCGACGGCGCCGAACGGCGGCCGGGGCAGCAGGATTATGCGCGCGCGACGGCTGCGATCTTTGCCCCGCGCGATCGCAAGGATGCGCCGCAGATGCTCGTTGCCGAGGCGGGTACGGGCATCGGCAAGACGCTCGGCTATCTCGCCCCCGCCAAGCAATGGATCGACCAGTCGGCGGGCAGCGTGTGTATCTCGACCTTCACCAAGGCGTTGCAGCGCCAATTGTCGCGCGAGACCGAGCGGCTCTACCCCGACGCCGCGACACACCGCGAAAAGGTTGTGGTGCGCAAGGGGCGCGAAAACTACCTCTGCCTGCTCAATCTCGAGGACGCGCTGCAGGGCGGCTTTTCGGGGCGCGCCGCGATCCTCGCGCAGCTCGTCGCACGCTGGGCCGCCTATACGCGCGACGGCGACATGATCGGCGGCGACCTGCCCGGCTGGCTCCCGGCGCTGTTCCGCCGCAACGGCACGACTGCGCTCACCGACCGGCGCGGCGAGTGCATCTATGCGGGCTGCCCGCATTTCAGGAAATGCTTCATCGAACATTCGGCGCGCGCGGCGACGCAGGCCGATATCGTCATCGCCAACCACGCACTGACGATGGTGCAGGCCGCGCGCCCGCGCGACGGCGGCGCGCCCGCGACGCGGCTGATCTTCGATGAGGGGCATCATCTGTGGGACGCCGCCGATTCGATGTTCGCCGCAGCGCTGACCGGGCAGGAAGCGGTCGAAATTCGCCGCTGGGTGTTGGGGCCCGAGGGGAAATCGCGCGGCCGCCGCCGCGGGCTCGCCGCACGCCTCGCCGATGTCGCAAGCTATGACGAGGCGGGCGACCGCGCGATCCAGTCGGCGATCGCCGCCGCTGCAGAGCTGCCCGGCGACGGCTGGCTCGGCCGCTTGTCGGAAAACGACCCGTGGGGTGCGATCGAGCGCCTGCTCGTCGCGGTGCGGGGACAGGTTTACGCGCGCGCGGTCGACACGCGCACCGCCGACGCCGGCTATGGCCTCGAAACCGAACTCGCCGACCCCGATTCCGAACTTGTCGCCGCCGCGGCCGGCGCGAGCGACGCGGTCGAGGCACTGTTGCGCCCGCTGATGGCGCTCGGCAAGCGCCTCGAAGCGCTGATCGAGGACCCGCCCGACTGGCTCGATGGGCAGGCTCGGGCAAGGGTCGACGGCGCGCGGCACAGCCTCGGCACGCGGATCGACACGCTGGGCGGCTGGCTCTCGCTGCTCGGGCGCGTCGGCGGGCCCGCCGATCCCGATTTCGTCGACTGGCTCGCGGTCGATCGCTACGACGGGCGCGAATTCGACTGCGGGCTGCACCGCCACTGGCTCGACCCCGCGCGGCCGATCGCCGAGGTCGTGTACCGCCCGGCGCAGGGCGTGCTCGTCACTTCGGCGACGCTGCGCAATGGCGGGCATGGCCGCGGCGGCTGGACCGACGCCGATATCCGCACCGGCGCGCGCCACATGGACGGCGGGGTCCAGCATTTCGCGGTGCCGAGCCCGTTCGACTATGCGCGCCAGTCGGAGGTGCTGATCGTCACCGACATCCCGCGCGGCGACCTGCCCGCGCTCGCCGGCGCCTACAGCCGGCTGATCGAAGCGGCGGGCGGCGGCGCACTCGGGCTGTTCAGCGCGATCCGGCGGCTGCGCATCGTTCATTCGCGGATCGCCGACCGGCTGGCGCGCGCGGGGTTGCCGCTGTTCGCGCAGCATGTCGATCCGCTCGATACCGGGACGCTGGTCGACATTTTCCGCGCCGATCCGCACGCCTCGCTGCTCGGCACCGATGCCTTGCGCGACGGGGTCGACGTGCCCGGCGATTCGCTGCGGCTGGTCGTGATGGAGGGGGTGCCCTGGCCGCGCCCGACGATCCTCCACGCGGCGCGGCGCGCGGCGCAGGGCGGCAGCGCCTATGACGACATGGTCATCCGCGCACGCATCGGGCAGGCGTTCGGCCGCCTGATCCGCCGCGCCGACGATTTCGGCCAGTTCGTGATGCTCTCGCCCAGCTTCCCGTCGCGCCTGCTCAGCGCCTTTCCCGAAGGGACCCCGATCCGCCGGCTGCCGCTCGACGAGGCGGTCAATCATGTTGCAGCGGCGAATGTGGAAAGGCGAAAAACCGCCTTTCCGGCCTTTTCACCGTCATAAGTTTCCGGCACAAGGCCCCCGAACGAGGGCATAAGCGCGCGAACGCGGGGAGATATTTTGAAAAGCTTGACCATCCTGCGCCACGCCAAATCGGGTTGGGACGTACAGGTCGAACGCGATTTCGACCGGCCGATCAACAAGCGCGGGGCGCGCGGCGCCGAACTGATCGGGCAATGGCTGAAGCGGCAGAAACTGCCCGTCGACCGCATCATCGCCTCGCCTGCGGTGCGCGTGACCGAAACCCTCGATATCTTCCAGCCTGCCGCCGACCTCGATGCGCTCGAGCCGCATTGGGACCGCCGCATCTATCTTGCGTCGGCCGCGACGCTGATCGACGTGATCCGCGATACGGGGCGCGACGCGCAGCACCTGCTGATTTCGGGGCATAATCCGGGGCTCGAGGATCTGATCCTGATGCTCGTCCCCGAATCGGCGGACGATGAATTGCGCGCGAAGGTCGAGGAAAAGCTGCCGACATCGGCGCTGGCGCGGCTCGAACTCGATATCGGCGACTGGCACGATCTCGACACGAACAGCGCGCGTTTCGTGGGCTTTATCCGCCCGCGCGACCTCGACCCGGCGCTCGCGCCGGCGATGGATAATGACTAGGATCTAGTCGAGCGCCGCCGCGAGCCGCTGGCGCAGCGCGACGAGCGCTTCCACCGGAATGCCTCCGCCTTGCCCCGGCGCCGCACGGTCGAGCGCTTCGCGCGTCAACGACGCACGCGGTGCGGGCGCGGCGCCCGGCTCGGACAGCGCCTTGCGCGCGCCTTCGACGGTGAAGCCCTGGACGTGCAACAGATGGTGGATGCGCTCGGCAAGCGCGACATCCTCGGCGCGATAATAGCGGCGGCGGCCCGATCGCTGGAGCGGGCGCAATTGCGGGAAGCGGGTTTCCCAGTAACGCAGCACATGTGTCGGAACGCCGATCCGCACCGCCAGCTCGCCGATCGCGAGCATGGCGGCGGGCGCCTTGGCGCCATCGTCGGTCATATCAAGACCCGACATGGATCGGGTGTGGTTTAGTTGCCGGCAACGCGGGCACGCATGGTCTGGCTGGCGCGAAAGGTCATCACGCGCCGCGGCAGGATCGGCACTTCGATGCCGGTCTTCGGATTACGGCCGATCCGCTGCGCCTTGTCGCGCAGCACGAAGGTGCCAAAACCCGAAATCTTCACATTCTGCCCGACGGCAAGCGCATCGGACATATGATCGAGAATCGATTCGACGATGGCGGCCGATTCATTGCGCGACAGCCCGATCTGCTGGTTGATCCGCGTCGCAATGTCGGCTCGCGTAAGAGTCCCTGCGGTCATGTTGATCCCTTCCCCCTCTGAAGCGAAAATACACCATTGGTTCCCTGACAGCCCCCACCGTCACGAGTCCCTGTCCGCATATGTAACAAATGCGAATTAATCCGCCAAACTGAAACGGATGGAAGGAGAAGTTGACGCGATGAACTCCATCCGCCGAAGCGGAAGCGGCACCGGCCTAAACGCGCAGGACCGCTGCGCCCCAAGTGAAGCCGCCGCCCATCGCCTCGAGCACGACGAGGTCGCCGCGCTTGATACGTCCGTCACGCACCGCAAGGTCGAGCGCCAGCGGCACCGACGCCGCCGACGTATTGGCGTGCTGGTCGACGGTCAGTACGACACGCTCGGCGGGCAGGCCCAGCTTTTTCGCGGTCGCGTCGATGATCCGCTTGTTCGCCTGATGCGGGACGACCCAGTCGATCTGGTCCGCCGACAGGCCGACGTCGGCCATCACTTCGCCCAGCACCGACGCAAGGTTGGTGACGGCATGGCGGAACACTTCGCGGCCCTGCATGCGAACATGCCCGACCGTGCCCGTCGTCGACGGCCCGCCATCGACATAGAGCATGTCCGAATATTTGCCCTCGGCATGGAGCCGCGTCGCGAGGATACCGCGATCGTCGCCGACCTCCTCGGCCGACAGGACGATGGCGCCCGCACCGTCGCCGAACAGCACGCACGTCGTGCGGTCTTCCCAGTCGAGGATGCGGCTGAAGGTTTCGCTGCCGATCACCAGCGCGTGCTTCGCTGCGCCCGTGCGCAGCATCGAGTCGGCGACCGAAACGGCGTAGAGGAAGCCCGAACAGACCGCGGCGACGTCGAAAGCGATGCAATCGGGCGTACCGAGCAGCGCCTGCACCTTCGTCGCGCTGGCGGGGAAGGTGTTATCGGGGGTCGCGGTCGCGACGATGATCAGGCCGATATCGGCGGGTTCGAGTCCCGCCGCGGCCAGCGCCTGCCGCGCCGCATCGGCGCCAAGCGTTGCGGTCGTTTCATCCGCCTCGGCGATATGACGAAAACGGATGCCCGTGCGCTCGACGATCCATTCGTCGCTCGTGTCGACGCGCTCGGCCAGTTCCGCGTTCGAAACGCGCGTGCGCGGCAGCGCCGATCCGGTGCCCGCCAGGATTGCGCGCAGCGTCATGCTGCGTCGCCGCTGCGGAAATTCGCGAGATCCTCGGTCACCTGACGCGTAATGTCCTTTTCGATCAGCTCGGCGCAGAGATGGACGCAGTTCGCGACCCCTTTTGCGTCGGCGCTGCCATGGCTTTTGAGCACCACGCCGTTGAGGCCGAGGAACACTGCGCCGTTGTGGTTGTTGGGGTCGAGATGATGCTTGAGCAGCTCGGTCGCCGGGCGCGAGATCAGGAAGCCGATCTTCGAACGCGTCGAACTGGTGAAGGCGCGGCGCAAGAGATCGGTGACGAAACGCGCCGTCCCCTCGATCGTCTTTAACGCGATATTGCCCGAAAAACCGTCGTGGACGATCACATCGACATCGCCGCGCGACAATTTATCGCCTTCGATGAAGCCGGTGAATTGCATCGGCAGTCCGTGCGCCTCGCGCAGCCGGGCGGCGGCATCGCGGATTTCGTCGGTGCCCTTCAGTTCCTCGGTGCCGATGTTGAGCAGTGCGACGCGCGGCTTTTCGAGCCCCATTGCGGTGCGCGCATAGGCGGCGCCCATGACCGCGAACTGGATCAAATTGTTGGCGTCGCAATCGGTGTTGGCGCCCAGGTCGAGCATGACGACGTCATTGTCGCCCAGCGTCGGCAGCAGCGCGGCGAGCGCCGGCCGGTCGATTCCCGGCATCGTACGCAGCGCGAGCTTCGCCATCGCCATCAGCGCGCCGGTGTTGCCCGCCGAAACGGCACCGCCGGCATCGCCGCGCTTCACCGCGTCGATCGCGAGCCCCATCGAGGTGCTCTTCGCCTTGCGCAGCGCCTGGCTCGGCTTGTCCGAACCCGACACGACGCCGTCGGTGTGGATGATATCCGACGCCGCGCGCAGGTTGGGATGGTTTTCGAGCGCCGCCTTGATCTGCACCTCGTCGCCGACGAGGATGAAGCGGAGGCCGTCGTGCTTGTGGCGCGCCATTGCGGCGCCGGCGAGCATCATGCGCACGCCGACGTCACCGCCCATCGCATCGATTGCGATTCGCGGTGTCAGTGCCATCAGGACGCCCTCCGGCTAATGCTTATGCGCCGACCGACACCACTTCACGGCCATTATAATGACCGCAGGCGTTGCAAAGGTTGTGCGGGCGCTTCAGCTCGCCGCAGTTGGGGCATTCCTGGAAGGCTTCGACCTTCAGGCTGTCGTGGCTGCGACGCATGCCGCGCTTCGAGGGCGAGGTTTTTCGCTTGGGAACGGCCATGATATTTCCTGCATTCTCAAATAGTGTGTCACGAATCGGCTACCCGGAGTTGTCGTTCCCGTTACCGGAAATGACTGGCCCGCCCGCCAAGCCGAAGGCTGTTCCTGCCCGAATAGTGCAGGAAAATCTTCCGCCGGAGGGTGCCTCAACGCCAGATGGTGTCGGGTGCCGGATCGGGCGCGGCTATAGCGTTTTTGCCCGCAAAGGCAAGCCCATTGCGTGCTCGAATAGCCATAGCGTCATTCTCTCGGTTGTGCCGGGCGACAGAGGGATAGCGCAAGCTTGCCCTGCCCTTCGCGCAGTGCCACATCTCGCTCGCCGCCGGAACGACCGGCCCATAGGGGGAAGCCAAATGATAATCTTGCCGATCAGCCTGACGATCGCCGCGGGGGCGGCGCTCCTCAACCTTTGGCTTTCGGTGCGCGTCGGCCGCGTGCGGACAAAGGAAAAGCTCTTCATCGGCGACGGCGGCAATGATCTGCTCACCCGCCGGATGCGCGCGCACAGCAATTTCGTCGAAAACACCGCTTTCGTGTTGATCCTGCTCGCGCTCGTCGAACTCGGCCTTGGCTCGTCGATGTGGCTGTGGGGCGTTGGCGCGCTTTATCTGGTCGGACGCATCCTGCACGCGCTGGGCATGGACGGAATGATGTGGGGCCGCATGGCCGGCACCGCGATCACGATGCTGACCCAACTCGGCCTTGCGATCGGCGCGCTCTTGATCGTCTATATGACGCCGACGAGCATCACGACGACTGCCGTGGAAGAAACGGTAGCC
The DNA here is from genome assembly GCF_035998905.1 of Sphingopyxis sp. Lineage (GTDB taxonomy): Bacteria > Pseudomonadota > Alphaproteobacteria > Sphingomonadales > Sphingomonadaceae > Sphingopyxis. The sequence continues at coordinate 174,165 of NZ_DASYHG010000027.1, forward strand.
GTCGCGCCGCGCTGAACCGGCCTAGCTGCCCAGCGCCATATCGCTCACGAACGGGTTGGTCCGCCGTTCGTGGGCGAAATTGCTGTGCGCGCCGTGCCCCGGCAGGAAGGTCGTGTCGCCGCCGAGCGGCCATAATTTCTGCGTGATCGAATCGAGCAATTGCTGGTGATTGCCGCGCGGAAAGTCGGTGCGGCCGATCGATCCCTGAAAGATCACGTCGCCGACGATCGCCAGCTTCGACGGCGCATGGTGGAAGACGACGTGCCCCGGCGTGTGCCCCGGACAATGGATGACGTCAATCTCGAGATTGCCGACAGTGACCTTGTCACCGTCGACCAGCCAGCGGTCGGGCTCGAACGATTCGCCGACTATGCCGAAGCGCGCTCCGTCCTCGGCAAAGGCGTCGATCCAGAAGCGGTCGTCCTCGTGCGGCCCTTCGATCGGCACGCCGAGTTCCTTCGCGAGCATCCCCGCCTGCCCGCAATGATCCATATGTCCATGGGTGACGAGGATCTTCTCGACCTCGACCCCCGTCTGGCGCACCGCTTCCTTCAGCTTGGGAAGGTCGCCGCCGGGATCGACGAAGGCCGCCTTGTTCGTCGCGGTGCACCACAGAAGTGTGCAATTCTGCTGGAAGGCGGTGACGGGGACGATGGCGGCGCGCATCGGGGGTTCGGGAGCGTTCATGGCCGCCGATGTGGGGAAAGGCGGCAAAAATGGCAAGAGCAGGGCTAGCCCCGCAGCCGATTAGCGCAGCGTCATCGTGTCGCCTTCGACGTTCACCGTGTCGAGTTTCGCGAGGAAGCTTTGCCCAAGCAGCGACACACCCATGTCGGCGTCGATCACCGCCGCCTGCACCCCGCGCACCTCGATCCCGTCGACTTCGACGCTGTCGAGCATCACCGGACGCATCGAGACGACCCCGCCCGCAGTGCTTGCGCTGCCTCCGACCGGAAGGTCGTCGACGTTGATCCCCAGCGCCTCGGCATCGCGGCGCGTCAGCGCGACGATCGATGCGCCGCTGTCGACCATCATGCGGATATTCCGCCCGTCGATTTCGGCATCGGCATAGAAATGCGAATCGGCCGCGCGGCCCAGCCGCACCTCGCCCGATGAGCGCGCGCCGCTTTCCTTGGAGGACCAGCCCCCGCTCTTCCGCCGCTCGGTCGTCCAGTTGCTGTTGTCCTGCGAATCTTCGGCAGTCGGCGCGGCGGCGTTGTCGGTCGCGCGGCCAGCAATGCCCGCCATGCCGATCGACACGACCGCGATGCCTGCGGCCAGCCCAAGGAAACGCCCCATCATGGGCGCTATTATCGCAAGCGAGGGTTGGAGATTGGTTAAGCGGGCTCGCGCGCGTCGGCCGCGTCCGCGCCTTGCTCGATGAACGCCCGCCATGTCGGCGCGTCGCCGCGAATCGAGTAAGCGATCCGCGCGCAGGCATAAGACCGGCCGGGCCGATTGTCGGCCTCGCCCGCCGTCACGGGCCACGGCCCGTCGCCATTGCCGCCCGCCGACCAACAGACGAGCGCCTCGGCCTCTTGGCCCGCCTCGATTGCCGCGCGCTCGTCGGCGTTCAAAGAGGCAGGCGCACTCCATCCGAAAATGGCGCGATGCGTATAGCCTTTTGAAAACAGCGCGTGCAGGAACGGGCTGTGGCGATCGTGGAGCAGGCCGGCGATCCGATCGCGGTCGACCGCCGCTAGCCACTGTCCGCCGAAAAGCGGCGCCCAGCGCGCCTCGTCGCGCGATCGCAACGCCGTGACCAGTTCATCCGCTGCCGCCTCGAACCGCGGCGTCCATGCCGAATCCGCGGCAAGCGGCGCGAGGCGCGCGGGTGCCTGCACCGCCTCCGGCTGGGTTGGCAGCAAGGAGGTCGGCGCCGCGGTTGCGGCGGTCGACAAGGCGAGAGCGGCGGCGAGCGCCGACGAAATCAGCATAGCGCGCATGGCGGGCAATCTAGCAGCAAAGGCTGCATCTGTCATGAACCGGCGGCGAGCCCCACGCGAAGCCATGCCGGTGCCGCCTCGGCGTCGATATTCTCAGTCCGCCTGTGCTCGACCGACCAGCCGAGATCGGGATACGCAACGACCTGCCGTTTTTCGTCGGCCCCGGCCAGCGGCACCACAACGAGCCGCCGATTGACCTTCTGCCGCCAGTTCATCCGCGCGGTATTTTCCTGTCCGACGTAACAGCCCTTGGTAAAGCTCACGCCGTTCAGTTCGGCGGCATTGCATTCGAGCCACAGCGTCGTGCCGTCGCCGAGTTCGGCGCGGCCTTCGGTGACGCCGAGCGCCAGCCGGTGCGCCCGCCACCGTTCGTCGGCCCCTTCACCTTCCGCAGCCGGCGCCAGCCAGCGCTGGCCGAGCTCGGGCAGGCGCGGATCGACGACGCCGAGGTCGCCTTCCGGCGCCCAATGGACGCACAGATCGGGTTCGCGCTCGATGGTGATCGCGCGGCGCAACCGATAGAGCGTCAGCCGTCTCGCGAGGTCGCCGGCCGCGTCGCGCTCGCAGTCGATCAATATGTCGTCGCCGTCGCCCCATATCAGGAAATCGAACAGCGCCTTGCCCTGCGCCGAGAGCAACGCCGCCCAGACGGGAAGATTGCCCGACGTGTCATTGGTGACGAGACCTTGCAGGAAGCCGCGGACGTCCTCGCCCGACAGACGGATGAGCGCACGATTGATCAGGGTGGTATTGGCCATGGCGATAATTTAGGGACGCCCCAGCCAAAGCCAAGCCCACTATCGACGAGTCTTTTCCATGACCGACCGCCTGACGATCCGCCGCCCCGACGACTGGCATGTCCATCTGCGCGACGGCGCGATGCTCGACCATGTCGCGCCCTATACCGCGCGCCAGTTCGCTCGCGCGATCGTCATGCCGAACCTGTCGCCGCCCGTCACCACCGCCGAGGAAGGCCGCGCGTATCGCGACCGTATCAACGCCGCGGTGCCGGCGGACCTCGACTTCACCCCGCTGATCGTCGCCTATCTCACCGACCACAGCAGCCCTGAAGAGATGGCGCGCGGCCATGCCGAAGGCGTCTTCACCGCCGCCAAACTTTATCCCGCGCACGCGACCACGGGCAGTGCGCACGGCGTCACCGACGTCTCGAACATCATGGGCGTGCTCGAACGGATGCAGGAGATCGGCATGCCGCTCCTGATCCACGGCGAGGTTACCGACCATGACGTCGACATCTTCGACCGCGAGGCGGTGTTCATCGAACGCACGCTCGAACCGCTGATGCGCGCGCTGCCCGCGCTGAAGATCGTTTTCGAACATATCACGACCGCCGAGGCGGCGCAGTTCGTCGCCGACGCGCCCGCCAACGTCGCCGCGACGATCACGCCGCAGCATCTCCACATCAACCGCAACGCGATGCTCGTCGGCGGCATCCGCCCGCACGCCTATTGCCTGCCCGTTGCGAAGCGCGAGCACCACCGGCTCGCAGTGCGCGCGGCCGCAACGTCGGGCTCGCCCAAATTCTTCCTCGGCACCGACAGCGCCCCGCACGCGGTGCACACGAAAGAGGCGTCGTGCGGATGCGCGGGCATCTTCAACGCGCCCTACGCGCTCGAAAGCTATGCGATCGCGTTCGATCAGGATGGTGCGCTCGACAAGCTCGAAGGCTTTGCGAGCGAGCATGGCCCGAACTTCTACGGCCTGCCGCTCAACAATGGCACGGTAACGCTCGAACGCGCGCCGGTGACCGTTCCCGACATTATCGGCGAGGTCGTCCCCTTCCACGCCGGCGAAACGATCGGCTGGCGGATCGCCACCTAAGCCGCAGGCATCATCCGCTCGGCGCGCATCTTGCGCCACATGTCGAAACTGAACACCGCGATACTCGCCCAGATCAGGATGAAGCAGGCGAGCTGTGCGGGCTTCAATGGCTCGTGGAAAACGAACAGGCTGAGCAGGAACTGCACCGTCGGCGCGAGGAACTGGACAAAACCGAGCGCCGCATAGCTCATCCGCCGTGCCGCGGTCGCAAAGAGCAGGAGCGGTACGGCGGTGACGATCCCGCCCGCCATCAACAGCGCGCTGATCGATCCGTCCGACCCAAAACCGCGCCCGTCCCCGGCCCACAGGTAAAAGGCCGCAATCGCCAGCGAGGGCACGAACAACACCGTCGTCTCGATCGCCAGGCCCGGAAGCGACCCGACCGGCACGACCTTGCGGATGAGCCCGTATATGCCGAACGAGAAAGCGAGCGTCAGGCTGATCCACAGCGTATCGAGCGCGCCCGCGAGCAGGATCGCCACGCCGATACCCGCGATGACGACCGCCGCGAGTTGCAGCCGCGACAGCCGCTCGCCAAGGAACACCATGCCGAGCATCACGTTGACGAGCGGATTGAGATAATAGCCGAGGCTTGCCGCGAGCACATGATCGGTGAAGATCGAATAGATATAGACGAGCCAGTTGACCGCGATGAGCAACGCACTCGCGAGCAGCAGGCGCAGCGTCCGCCAATCCTTGAGCGCGGTCAGATATTCGCCGATCTGGCGGCGGAAGAACATGATCAGGAAGCAGAGCGGCAGCGACCAGATGATCCGCTGCGCCAGCACCTCGACCGGCGGGACGCTGCTCAGCAGCTTGAAGAACAACGGGACGAAGCCCCAGATGCCATAGGCCGCGAGCGCATAGGGCAAGCCGCCCTGATGGCTCCCCGCCGGGACCTTGTCCTCGGTCATGATTGCAAACCGCCTTCCGGCCGGAAATTCAGATGATGCCGCCGCCCAGCATCAGGCGGATCACGCCGATGACGATGACGACGATGTTCAGGTTGCGCCCGCTCGTCTTGTCCGACATCGCGCCGAGCGCGAGCCCGACGACGGCGAAGGGTATGATCACCCAATTCGCCCAGCCGAGCAGCGGGATGAAGGCGAAAACGGCCAAAACCAGCGCGATAACGCCAATGACGAGCGATCCGATATTGAGCATGGCCGGGACTGTCGCACGTCGCCTGCGATGCGGCAAGGGCTTTCGGTTCATCGACGGATGCACTCGCTTCGTCTTGTTGCCTAACGTTCATGCAACGTCAGCGAGACCATGGCCGTTCTCACATCGAAGCGCCCGGTCTCGCCAAGCGGGACGAGGCGCCAAACCAGGAAAGGACTTAATATGCGTAATCTCACCAAGGGTCTGATGGGCGCTTTTGCCGCCGCCAGCGTCGCCCTGACCGCGCCTGCCTATGCGGGTATCGCGGCACCGGCGAAGGCGGATGGCTTCCATCAGCTCGACCAGTCTTCGGGTTTCCACAAGAAGCGTAAGGATCGCCGCTATTATGCCAACGACCAGCGCATCAACCGCAACACGCGCGTGTGGCGCGGTGAAGATGGCCGTTATCGCTGCAAGAAGGACAATGGCACGACCGGCCTTCTGATCGGTGGCGCCGTCGGCGGCCTCGCCGGCCACGAAATCGCGGGCGGCGGCGACAAGCTGCTCGGCACGATCATCGGCGCCGGCGCCGGCGCGCTGATCGGCCGCGAGGTCGACCGCGACAAATATCGCTGCCGTTAAGCCAACAGCACCCGTCTCGAGTGCGGGTTTGGACCCCTCCACCCGTACGCGCTGATGGAGAGGGCACCGGTTTCACCGCCGGTGCCCTCAAGCGTATCCGCTTGCCGAACAGGCGCGCTTGCCGCAGAAGCACCGGCCAACGTTGCCGGAGAATGAAGATGTTGAACGGTCCCCTGCTCGTCACCGAGCGGCTGATCCTGCGCCCGCCCGCAACCGAGGATTTCGACGGCTTTGCCGAAATGTGCACCGAGGAAGACACGATGCGCTTCATCGGCGGCACCTGTCCGCGCTCGCAGGCGTGGCGGATGTGGTGCACGCTCGCGGGTGCCTGGCACATCCGCGGCTTTTCGATGTTTTCGGTAATCGAGCGTGCGACCGGCGAATGGGTCGGACGGCTCGGCCCGTGGGAACCCGAGGGCTGGCCCGCGCCCGAGATCGGTTATGGCGTGCGCGCCAAATTCGCGGGCAAGGGCTATGCGCTCGAGGGCAGCGTCGCCGCGTGCGACTTTGCGGTCGAATTCCTGAAATGGCCCGAACTGATGCACAGTATCGATCCCGCCAACACGCGCTCGCAGGCGCTCGCCAAGCGGCTCGGCGCGACGAACAGCGGCCCGACCCGCCTGCCCGCGCCGTTCGAGGACGCACCGGTCGACGCGTGGACGCAAAGTGCCGATGCCTGGCGGGTGAAGCGCAAGGAATTCCTGCCCTGAAAATCGCGATATCGGTAAAAGCGTCTCGCTCCGAGACAGTTTTCGGCTAACAAAGCATCGCCCGTTAACGCATTTTATTTGCGCCTTTTTGGTCAGGATCGGGCATTCCCGTCACAGGATTAAGGGAGTGTTAGCGATGATGTTGCGCGGAAAATGGCTCGTTGCCGGCTTGCTGATGGCGGCCGCACCGCTTGCCGGTTGCCGGGACAATCCCAATGCGAAGGCCGACCTCGCGCCGCTCGACGACGGGCTGACGAACGCCGACCCGGCGATCAAGGGCGCGCTCGAAGACAAGATCATGGTCGATCCGAAGATCGCCGACCAGTCGAACCGCAACGCCGTGGGCCCGGGCAACCGGCCCGTAGACGGCGGCGTTCCCGGCATCGCGGGCGGCAAGGCCGCCACCGCCGCCGAAGCCGCCGCTGCGCTTGCCGCGGGCAAACTGCTCGCCGCCCCGAAAGCCCTGCCCTTCGAGGCCGGCTGCGACGGCTGCGAAGCGGAAAAGCGCCCCGTCACGATCGGCGCCCTCGCGCGCGACCAGCAAAAGGGCAGCTGCGACGCCAAGCTGACCTATGGCAATGCCTGGGCCGATCGCCTGCCCGCGGCCTTCAAGGTCTATCCGCGCGCGACGCTGCGCGAGGCCGCAGGGATCGCGGGCGGCAAATGCAATATCCGCGTCGTCAATTTCCAGACCGCGGCATCGATGCAGGCGGTGCTCGACTATTATCACACGATGGCGATCCGCGCGGGCTACACCAGCGATCACCGCGTCAACGGCAATGAACATATGCTCGGCGGCACCAAGGGCGACCTCGCCTATGTGCTGATGATGCGCCGTGACGGCGCGATGACCGACGTCGACCTGGTGGCATCGGGCGGGAAATAACCCTTCCCGCAAGCCCAAACAAAAAGGCCCCGGTTTCCCGGGGCCTTTTTCTTGGCGGACGAACAAGCCCGTCAGATCTTGTCGCCAAGCGCGCCTTGCACCTTGCCTTTGAGGTTCTGGGCTTCGCCCTTGCGTTCCTGCGCTTCGCCTTCGGCGCGAAGACGCTCGTTGTCGGTCGCCTTGCCGATCGCCTGCTTGGTGTTGCCGGCAGCTTCGTTGGCGAGGCCTTTTGCCTTTTCGGTGAATTCACCCATGGGGAGTCTCCTTATCTTCGCAGAGGCGGGAGGGGCTCGCCTCTTGTGAGACCAACGGAAGGCCGGGAAAGCTGTTCCGCGGTTTGGGACAAGGCGTTCACTACAGGAGGTAATCGACCGACGGGCGTCGCATCAAGACAGCCCGTCCGAACAATGTTCTTGATACGTTCCAAATAAATTCTTACGCAGCCTGGCTGGATTGGGGAGAGTGAGCAGTGGAACTGGAGCCGGGCTGCATCATCGAACAGACCGATCTGTCGGATGGCGACTTCGCCGACGCCGACCTCGCAGGCGCGATGCTGACCGGCTGCGTGATGCGCGACGTGCAGTTCAGCGGAACCTGCCTGCAAGACGCGCGCCTGACCGGGTGCCGCCTGATCCGCTGCCGGTTCGCCAATGTCGACATGCGCGACGCGATTTTCGACAATTGCTCTTTCGTCGACGACGCTGGCCATCTCGGCACGCAATTCGCCTTCTCGCGCCTCGATCAGGCGCGCTTCGCCCGCACCGATCTGTCCTTCGCCAAATTCGACCGGTCGGCGCTGTTCGGCGTCGAGTTCGACGCATGCAACATGCGCGGCGCGGCGTTCCACAAAGCCGATTTCAGCCGGACCTTCGGGCGCAAGCTCGTCAAGACGGCGGCAGCGATGCGCGGCTGCAACCTCGAATTTGCCGACCTGAACGGCATAGGGATGCCCGGCTGCGACCTGTCGGGCTCGAATTTCCGCGAAGCGGTGCTGTTCGATGCCGATCTGGAGGGCGCCGACCTGCGCGGCGCTGACCTGGTCCAGGCGCTGACCGCCGGCGCCAAACTGGCGCGCGCCGACCTTCGCGAAGCCGATGTCGCGGGCCTCAACCTGAAGGAGCTGGCGAGCATCGACGGGCTGATCATATCGGCGGACCAGCAGCCGCACCTGCTGGCCGCGATGGGGCTGGAAATCTATCCGGGCTGAAAGCCCCGTCTAGATCAACCCCGCCAGCGGGCTCGACGGATCGGCGTAACGGCGGACGCCCATGCGCCCTGCGAGATAAGAATCGCGCCCCGCCTCCACCGCAAGCTTCATCGCGCGCGCCATGCGGATCGGGTCTTTCGCCTCGGCAATCGCGGTGTTCATCAGCACGCCGTCGCAGCCAAGCTCCATCGCCACCGCAGCGTCGCTCGCCGTCCCGACGCCCGCATCGACGAGCACCGGCACCGACGCGCCCTCGACGATCAGGCGGATCGTGACCCGGTTCTGGATGCCCAGCCCCGAACCGATCGGCGCGCCGAGCGGCATCACCGCGACCGCGCCCGCATCCTCGAGTTGCTTCGCCGCGATCGGATCGTCGACGCAATAGACCATCGGCAGGAAGCCCTCTTTCGCGAGCACCTCGGTCGCCTCCAGCGTCTCGCGCATATTCGGGTAGAGCGTCTTCGCCTCGCCGAGCACTTCGAGCTTCACCAGGTCCCAGCCGCCCGCCTCGCGCGCCAGCCGCAAGGTCCGGATCGCGTCGTCGGCGTTGAAGCAGCCCGCGGTATTCGGCAGGTAAGTGATCTTCTTGGGGTCGATATAGTCCGTCAGCATCGGCGCATTCGGGTCCGACACATTGACGCGGCGCACCGCGACGGTGACGATTTCCGCCCCCGACGCTTCGACCGCAGCGGCATTCTGCTCGAAGTCCTTATATTTGCCGGTGCCGACAATCAGCCGCGACGTGAACGTCCGTCCGGCGACACTCCACTGATCCGCTGACACCTCAACCGCCTCCCACGAAATGAACAATTTCCAGCGCATCGCCCTCGGCGAGCGCGACGTCGGCAAACGTCGAGCGCGGCACAATCACCCGGTTGCGCTCGACCGCCACCTTCTTCACGTCGAGGCCGAGCGAAGCGACAAGATCGGCAACGCTGCCTTCGCGCACCTGCCGTTGCTCGCCGTTGAGGATGACCGAGATCACTGGGGAATCCGCCTTGCTTTGCCTTTGCCGAGCTGCCCATATAGGGGGAGCGCCCTGCGTCGCAACCGAAAGACCGCCTCTTGCCCGACCTTCCCACCGTCTTCGTCTTCTCCGGCCCCAACCTCAACCTGCTTGGAACGCGCGAGCCCGAGATCTATGGCCACGACACGCTGAACGACATCCACGCGCGGCTCGAGGCGCAGGCGGCCGACCTCGGTCTCCGCGTCGAATGCCGCCAGACGAACCATGAGGGCGTGCTGATCGACTGGCTTCACGAAGCCTATGTCGCGGGCGCGAAAGCGGTATTGCTTAATGCGGGGGGCTATACGCACACCTCGATCGCGATCCACGACGCGATCAAGTCGATCAAAGTGCCGGTGATCGAGGTCCATTTGTCGGACCCGATGAAGCGCGAGGAATTCCGGCACATCAGCTATGTCGGCATGGCAGCGGTCGCGCATTTTGCCGGGCACGGCGCGAACAGCTATACGCTGGCGCTGGACGCCGCCGCCCGTCTCTGACAATAGGGCGCATCAAAAACGGGGTCCGAGCGTCGGTACACCGACGCCGCAACAACAGGAAAAATTCTCATGGGTGACCATAAAGACAATGGCATCAACATCGATCCGGCCTTCGTGCGCGCGCTCGCCGAACTGCTCGACGACACGCAGCTTTCGGAAATCGAAGTCGAGGATGGCGACCGCAAGGTGCGCGTCGCGCGCACGCTGACCGCCGCCGCGGCGCCCGTCGCTTACGCACCCGCGCCGGTCGCGGCGCCCGCTGCCGCGCCGGCCGCTCCCGCCGCTGCGCCCGCGGCCGCTGCCCCCGCCGCCGACAATTTCGCCGACGCGGTGAAATCGCCGATGGTCGGCACCGTCTATCTCGCGCCCGAACCGAGCGCGCCCAATTTCGCCGCCGTTGGTTCGGCGGTGAAGGCCGGCGACACGATCCTGATCATCGAGGCGATGAAGGTCATGAACCCGATCGTCGCCCCCGCATCGGGCACGCTGAAGGCCGTGCATGTCGAGAACAGCCAGCCGGTCGAATTCGACCAGGCGCTGTTCACCATCGGCTGAGCCCCTCACCCATGGCCATCGAAAAGCTCCTGATCGCCAACCGCGGCGAGATCGCGCTGCGCATCCACCGCGCGTGCCACGAAATGGGCATCAAGACCGTCGCGGTCCATTCGACCGCCGACACCGACGCGATGCACGTCCGCCTTGCCGACGAAGCCGTCTGCATCGGCCCGCCGGCGGCGAAGGACAGCTATCTCAACATCCCAGCGATCATCGCGGCCGCCGAAATCACCGGCGCCGACGCGATCCATCCGGGTTATGGCTTCCTCTCCGAAAATGAGCGCTTCGCCGAAATCATCGAAGCGCACAACATGGTCTTCGTCGGGCCGAAGCCCGAGCATATCCGCACGATGGGCGACAAGGTCGAAGCAAAGCGCACCGCGGTCGCCTTGGGCCTTCCCGTCGTTCCGGGTTCGCCCGGCGCCGTGACCTTCAGCGAGGAAACGAAAAAGCTCGCGAAGGAAATCGGCTATCCCGTCCTGATCAAGGCCGCCTCGGGCGGCGGCGGGCGCGGCATGAAGGTCGTCCCCGACGAGGAGAGCCTCGAAAGCCTGATGGGTCAGGCGTCGAGCGAAGCGGCGGCCGCCTTTGGCGACCCGACCGTTTACATGGAAAAATATCTCGGCAACCCGCGCCACATCGAATTCCAGGTGTTCGGCGACGGGAACGGCAACGCGATCCATCTCGGCGAGCGCGACTGCTCGCTCCAGCGCCGCCACCAGAAAGTGCTCGAAGAAGCCCCCTCGCCGATCATCTCTGCCGAGGAACGCGCGCGCATGGGCGGCATCTGCGCCGACGCGATGGCGAAAATGGGCTATCGCGGCGCCGGAACGATCGAGTTCCTGTGGGAAAATGGCGAGTTCTTCTTCATTGAGATGAACACCCGCATCCAGGTCGAGCATCCGGTGACCGAAATGATCACCGGTTTCGATCTCGTCCGCGAACAGATCCGCATCGCGGGCGGCGCTGGCCTCTCGGTCAAACAGGAGGACCTCGAATTCCGCGGTCACTCGATGGAATGCCGCATCAATGCCGAGGATCCGCGGACGTTCCTGCCCTCGCCGGGCAAGGTGACGAGCTATCATGCTGCGGGCGGGATGCACGTGCGCGTCGATAGCGGACTTTACGCCGGCTATTCGATCCCGCCCTATTACGACAGCATGATCGGCAAGCTGATCGTCTATGGCCGCACCCGCGAAAGCTGCATGATGCGGATGCGCCGCGCGCTCGAGGAAATGGTCATCGGCGGGATCAAGACGAACATCCCGCTGCACCAGGCGTTGCTCGCCGACCCCGACGTGATCCACGGCGACTATACGATCAAGTGGCTCGAAGAATGGCTGGCGCGGCAGGATGAAGAGGCAAAAGCCTGACATCTATTCTTGCGACGGAGTGTGCGGCCGCTCACTTTAATTGCGGATAGTTTTTGGCTATGGGCTTTAACCATGGTCAAGAACTCCCCCATTTCGGCGCGTCCCGCTGCGGCGCTTTTCCTCCCCCTGACCCTGCTCGCGGCACCCGTCGCCGCGCAGACGAACGTCAAGGAGGATTCGGTCGTCCTCCAGCCCGACAAGGTCAAGGACGACGCCCCCGTCGTCGAAACCGCAGCCCAGGCCAATCTGCCGAGCTGGTCGAAACAGAATGCCGAGGCGCTGCTCGCCTCGATCGAGGGCGTCGGCGCCGAGGGCCTGTTCGCCAAGGATTACAGCCCCGACGCACTCGCCGCCGCGATCATGAGCGGCGATCAGGCGCGGCTCGACAAGACCGCGACCGACACCTTCCTGTTGCTCGCGACGCACCTGCGCGACGGACGCACGCCCAACGCCGCGCGCAAACAGTGGTTCATGGTCGACAGCGACGGCGACAATGAGCCGCTGCTCTCGCTGCTCGCCGCGGCGCTCGGCGCCGGAACGGTCAGCGAGACGCTCGCGACCCTCGACCCCGTGCACCCCGACTTCGCCGCGCTCAAGGCCTCGCTCAAGAAGGCGAAGACGCCGGCCGACGCCAATGCGATCCGCGTCAACATGGAACGCTGGCGCTGGATGCCGCGCGCGCTCGGCGAACGTTATGTCGTCAGCAACGTCCCCGAATATGTGACGCGCGTCGTCCACGGCGGCACGATCATCGCGACGCACAAGGCTGTCGTCGGCAAGAATTCGACCCCGACGCCGCAGCTCAACCCGATGGCGACCGGGATCATCGTCAACCCGACCTGGACGCTGCCGCGCAGCATCATCAACGAAGGCATCGGCGCGACGATCGCACGCAACCCGTCGGCGGCGCGCGCGCAGGGCTATACCTGGACGGGCAGCGGCAAGACGCTGTCGGTCGTGCAACAGCCGGGCGCGAACAACGCGCTCGGCGTGATGAAGATGGAGATGCTCAACCCGCACGCCATCTATCTGCACGACACGCCGTCGAAGGGCGCGTTCGCCGCCGCGGCGCGCGCGTTCAGCCATGGCTGCATTCGCACCGAGCGCGCGCTGCACTTCTCGGGCCTGATGGCGGTGATGTTCGCGGGCAAGAGCCCCGAAGAATTCGGCGAAGCGATCGCGAGCGGCAAGACGACGCGCTTCGGCTTCGACAACCCCTTCCCCGTCTATGTCGCCTATTGGACCGTCATTCCCGACGGCAAGGGCGGCGTGAAGAAGCTCGCCGATATCTATGGCCGCGACGCGCCCGTGGTGGCGAGCTTTGCCAAGCCCGGCCGCCCGACCGCGACGATCGTCGCACCGACGCCGCCGGCTGTCGTTCCGACGGTCACGACCACCGCACGCGCGACGACGCCGGGGACCAGCGGAATCTATTGATAGATAACGGCGAACGGAGCCGTCGTTCGGGCGACGGCTTCGAAAAATGTCACGGCGACCGGTAGCGGCTCGGCGGCACCCCGAGCATGCGCTTGAACATCGTCGAAAAATTGCCCGGTCCGTCATAGCCGAGGTCATAGGCGATCGAGGTCACCGGCTCGCCGGCCGCCAGTTTCGGCAGCGCCACCGACAGACAGGCCTGCTGGCGCCATTCGGCGAAGCTCATCGCCGTCTCGCGCCGGAACAGCCGGGTGAAGCTGCGGCGGTTCATCCCCATCGCATCCGCCCATTCGTCGATCGTCGCCGCCGCGTTCGGTCGTTCGAGGAAGGCGTGGCATCGCCGTGCGAGCGCCGGATGCGACGGAAAGGGAACCGCCAGCGGGATCGGCGGCGCCGCATCGATTTCCGCCATCAACAGCTGCATGACGAGTCCCTCGCGGCCCGCCACATCATATTCGGGCGTCACTTGCGCGGCGGCGGTCAGGAGGTGGCGAAGCAACGGCGACACGCCGACCACCTGACACTGTAGCCCCCGCCCGGGGCATTCGCCAGGTTCGACGAGGACGCTGCGCGTCTGCACCGCGCCCACCATGCGCACCGAATGCGGCGTGCCACCTGGGATCCAGACCGCGCGCTCGGGCGGCGCCACCCATGCGCCCGATGGCGTGCTGACCGCCATCACGCCGCGCGCGGCATAGAGAAACTGGCTGCGGCGGTGCCGATGCTCGGCGAGTTCGAATGAGTCGGGATAATCGTGGCCGATCGCGATGAGCGGCCGTGACACATGATCATTCTCGTCGGGATAAAAGTCCATCATGTCCCACTTGCAGAAATGATTGGCTCATACAAGCAAGCGGGAACAAGGCGTCCTTGCTAGAGGCGCGCTTCCCAGAAAAGCGAAAGACCCGATCGTGACCGATTCCGCCGCCACCCTGCCCACCTCCCCCGATATGCTGCCCCCCGCCGCGCCGCGGCAGGACGGACCGAAGCTCGTGGTACAGATCGTCGGCGCGGTCGCCTTCGCGCACCTTCTGAACGACCTGATCCAGGCCGTGCTTCCGGCTATCTATCCGATGCTCAAGGATAAATATCATCTGAGCTTCGGCCAGATCGGCTGGATCGCGCTCATCTATCAGGTGACCGCCTCGCTGCTCCAGCCATGGGTCGGGCTCTATACCGACAAGCGTCCGCTGCCCTATCTGCTGCCGCTCGGCATGATCATCACGCTCGCCGGGGTCGGCGGGCTTGCGATGGCGGACAGCTATTCGGCGCTGATCCTCGCATCCGCCGTTATCGGCGTCGGATCGGCGACCTTCCACCCGGAGGCGTCGCGCGTCGCGCGGATGGCGTCGGGTGGCCGCTTCGGCACCGCCCAGTCGGCGTTCCAGGTCGGCGGCAACACGGGTTCCGCGCTCGGTCCCATCGTCGCATCGGCGATCATCCTGCCGTTCGGGCAGACCGCGGTCGGCTGGCTCGCCTTCGTGGCCATCGCGGCGATCTGGGTGCTCTTCGGCGTCACGAAATGGCGGTTGCAGCACAGCCGGGCGCAAGCCAGCGCCCCCACCGCCGTCCATGCGTCGCCCCGCAGCCGCCGCGAAATCATCCGCGCCCTGTCGGCGATCGGCATCCTCATGTTCGCCAAGTTCATCTACATCGGCGCCTTCACCAACTATTTCACCTTCTACCTGATCGAACGGTTCGAGCTGACCGCGCGCGAATCCCAATTCTATCTTTTCTGCTTCCTCGCCGCGGTCGCGGCCGGGACCTTCGCAGGCGGGCCGGTCGGCGATCGCATCGGCCGCAAAGCGGTGATCTGGGTGTCTTTCCTCGGCGTCGCGCCCTTCGCGATGATCCTGCCGCACGCCAACCTGTTCTGGACGACGATCTTCGCCATCTCGATCGGCCTGATCATGTCGTCGGCGTTCGCCGCGCTCGTCGTCTATGCACAGGAACTCGTCCCGGGCCGCGTCGGACTCGTGTCGGGGCTGATGTTCGGCCTGATGTTCGGGATCAGCGGGGTCGGCGCGGCCGGGCTCGGCCAGCTTGCCGACCTCTATGGCATCGTCTGGGTGTACAAATTCTGCGCTTACCTGCCGCTTCTGGGCCTCGCGACATTCCTGCTACCGCGCTCCGACGAGCATCGACGAACCGCCTGAAGACGGGTTCGTCGAGATGCACGCATCGCCGCAGCGACAGGTAAAAGCGCCTAGTCCGCGGTGTTCGGCAGCGGCCCGCTGATCGAGCTCGCGCGCCGCAGATTCTCCATCCCCGGCAGCGGGTCGGCGGGCGGCAGTTCGAACGGCTTCGGCATCGGCGGCGGCGCGCTCAGCCGGTCGGCGAACAGCAGCCGCCCCGGCCCGAGCTTGTAGAGGATCATGGGCAGCAGCTCTTCGCCGAAGACGAAGCAGCCTTCACTGCGCCCGAGCTTGCCCTGCGTCGCGATCAGCGCCGGCTCTGCGTACCACGCGCCGTGCACGACGATCGCGCGCTGGTCGGCCGAATAATTGTCGGGCTCCAGCCCCGCGAGGCGCATCGACGATCCGTTGGCGCCCCAATAATAATCGCTGGTGCGGTACGCCCCGCGCGAGGTCGCAAGGCTGCCGACGCGGTTCGAAAAACTCTTGAGCCAGCCGTCGTGCTGCGGGTCCGATCCGCGGCCATGCGTCACCGGGAACATGTCGACCTTGCCCGCGACCATGTCGACCAGCGCGAAGCGCGGGCGCGATGATGGCAGGCCGAAATCGACGACGCCGACGCGGTCGCTCTGCGGGATATTGCGTCCCTGCATCGCGAGCTGCTTCTTCGCCACGGCCAGATAGTCGACCGGCGGCGGCAAAGGCGCCGCCGGCTGCTGAACCCAATTGGGGAGCTGTGCCCGCGCCGGTACGGCGGCCATTGCCCCCGCTCCCGCCATCGCTGCCAGCATCGCCCGTCGATCGATCAATTCATTCACTTGCAACCCAACCCCGCATTGGCCGCCTTTTACGGTCCTTCGACTTTGCATAAGTCGTATGTTGGCCGCGAAAGGCAAGCAGGTGGTTCCCCTTCATGCGGGAAGATGTGCCATATATGCCATGAATAGCGAGTTTACGCTGCTGTAAGGCTGCGTTAGGACACGCGCCATGAACGCAACCATCTGGCACAACCCCGCTTGCGGCACCTCGCGCAAGACGCTGGCGATCCTTCAGGAAACCCCCGGCGTCGCGCTGACCGTGGTCGAATATCTGAAAAATCCGTACAGCGCGGACAAGCTCCGCCAGCTGTTCGCCGACGCCGGCATCGCCGCGCGTGACGCGCTGCGCCTGCGCGGCACCGACGCCGAGGAACGCGGACTGAAGGACGCGAGCGAGGACGATATCATCGCCGCGATGGCCGCGAACCCCGCCTATGTCGAACGACCTATCGTCGAGACCGACAAAGGCGTGAGGCTGTGCCGCCCGCAGGACGTGGTGCACGAAATTCTTTAGTCGGCTGCTATGTGTAGAACCCTGAAACGGGAGTGTTGAACGAGACCGGCTTCCATCCACTCGCATAGTTGGCGAGCATCGAAGAGCACATCCAATCGGTCCAGATATAGGTCTCCGTGCCGCCAGGGAGTTCATCCCAATATCTGGCATAACCAAGTTCGATGAGATCGCTCATCAACATCCGCAATTCTTCCAGAACCTCCCCGCCGGTATGTTCGTGCAGCGGCAAACTGAACGGCCTAGGCTGCTCGGGCAGAAGCCCATTATAGATCGTCGTCGAGACCAGGGCCGACAACAGGTCATCGAAATGCGCCGAATCCAGAACCATGTCGGCGCCGCGCTCCAAATCGGCTTCGACCAACCTCCAGCCCACATTGCAGCCTTCGACCACGCCCACACCTCGCAGGAAGTCCATGGCATGTTGGTCGTGGCTAAATGACGTGTAAAATTCCGGTGTTCCGCTATCGTCGTATCGCTCGATCATGTTGGGCCGCAACTCGATCAGGAGATGAATCAGGCGGCGGCAAACTCTCCACCGGGGCGTGTTGCGCGGATCAATCGGTTGCTGCGGAGGCATCGGGGACATTTGCCCTATCCACTCTTAACAATCGGCTAGCCCGCAACGATCCGCCCCCCGGCGATACGGAAGCGCGTCACCGGCCCCGGCATGTCGCCGAACAGCGCCGCCTCGGTTCCCGTCAGCCACGCCTGCCCGCCCTGCCCTGCCAGCCGCTCGTAGAGCGCGCCGCGGCGCAGCGGGTCGAGGTGCGCGGCAACCTCGTCGAGCAGCAGCACCGGCCGCTGCCCGCGCGCGCGCGCGACGCTGTCGCTATGCGCGAGGACGAGCGAGAGCAGCATCGCCTTCTGCTCGCCGGTCGAACAGCGCGCCGCCGCGCGCCCGGTCGCGGCATGGACCGCCGACAGGTCGTCGCGGTGCGGTCCGGCGGTCGCGCGGCCCGCCGCGGCGTCGATACGGCGGCGCGACGCGAATAGCGCCTTCAGCGCGTCAACCTCATGCGGTGCATCGCGCGCGGCGCCGTCGCTGTCGACCAGCGTCAGCAGCGGGCGCGCGAAGGGCGCGTCGGGCTGCGCCGCGAGTTCGGCCGACAGCCCCGCGAGCATCCGCTGACGCGCCGCATCCATCGCCGCACCATGTTCGGCAAGCTGCGCCTCGAGGCTCGCGAGCCACGCCGGATCGGCGGCAGACAGGTCGGCGAGCAATTTCCCCCGCGCGCGGAGCGCCGCCTCGTAGCGATTGCTGTGCTGCGCGTGGCGCGGGTCGAGCGCGAGCACGAGCCGGTCGAGGAAGCGCCGCCGGTTGCCCGCGGTCTCGACGAACAGCCGGTCCATCGCGGGGGTCAGCCACAGCACCGCCAGCCAGTCGCCGAGCGCGGTCGCCGCGGCGGTCGCGCCGTTGATGCGCACGATCCGCCGCCCCGGCTGCGCCGCCTCGATCCCCGTGCCGAGCGACACCGGCGCCAGGTCCGCACCGGCCTGAACCTCGGCAAACACCGCGAAGCCGCCGCTCGCGCCGTCGCGCACCATGTCGGACAGCGCGGCACGGCGAAGCCCGCGCCCCGGCGCGAGCAGCGAAATCGCCTCCAATATATTGGTCTTGCCCGCGCCATTATCGCCGTGGAGCGCAACGAGTCCGGCTGCGGCTGCCATGTCCGCGCCGGCATGATTGCGAAAATCGGTCAGCGAAAGGCGGGTCAGCGTCATCTGCCTGCCCGCCTACCGCAGCCTCCTCGACGAAGCCAGTGCATCCGGCGGGCGCGTTCCATTGAAATTTTTCCGATCATCGGGAATTATCGCCATATCAGCGCATATTTCGCGCTGAAATAATATGTCGCGAGCCGAAAAACCCCGCTTAACCGCCAATGAATGAAATTGGCACGGTCCCTGCATTACTGTTGGCATCCACCGGATGGCCCGGATGGAAGGTTCAAGGAAGGAAAATATCATGGCCCATTTCAACGTCGAATCGTTCAAGAGCTACGCGATCGCTGCGGTTGCCTCGCTTTACTGCTCGATCATGCTCCTCGCCGCTGCCGGCCCCAACGGTCTGATCGCCTGACCGACCGCCGCGGTCCTCGATAAACGCCGGCCGTCGTGGCCGGGATGGAAAGGAAAGAAATGAAACAGGGTTTTCGCAAGAATCGTCGCGACGGGATGATCTTCGGCGTGTGCGCCGGAATGTCGGACCAGTTCGGTATCGACGTCTTGTGGACGCGCGTCGGCTTTGTCGCCCTGACGCTTCTGGGCTTCGGCCTGCCTCTGCTGCTGTACCTCGCCGTCGCGATCCTCGCGCCTTAAGGACAGCCCGGGCCGGCCGCCTTCGAGGCGCAGTCGCACCGGCCCGCATATTCCCAGGACCAAGGGCTCACCGGCCACCCCGGTGGGCCCTTTTCTATTTTGGCAAGCTCCAGTGCACGGCGAATGCGAACTGCCGCCCAGCCACATCTTGGCCGTCGGCGGTTTTCGGCTGCAACTTGATCGTCGAGGCTAGCTGGTAGGTCGAAAAGCGCAGATCCTCCATCAATTGCGCGGTATAGCCAGGAACCTCGGCGGGATTGGAAAACACGGTGCCACGATCGCGACACAGTAATTTAAGGTCGGCCCCGATATCGCACGTCACCCGAACCTGGGCATTGACCGAATAACGCATGGCAATCGCAGGATAGAGCATCTGAAGCAGCCGGCCATCGAGCGGCTCGGCGAACAAAACATTGCGCGTGGTCAGCGCCGGCTCCGGCGCGACTGCAAAGCGTGGGCGTGCATCGGCGGGCCCGACGACCTCTTCGAAGAAGCGAATGGAAAACACCGTGCGTTGGTCGCCGGGGAACAGGCGGAGCGTCTTCAAGCGCCGCGCCGCCGCCTTGAAGAGCGCGGCATCAACCCGGCTGGTCGAACGCTCCGCCTTGTCCCTCGCCTCCAATATCTTGTCCCAGTCCACACGCTCTTGCCCGGGCGGTACGAGCGAGGCCGGTACGCAATTACCCGGCCCTCCCGATGGGACGAATATGATGCAGGCCAAGCGAACGGGAACCGGCCTATCCAGCGGGATTTCCAGTTCGTCCCATGTTGCGGCGCGGACAGAATCGCTGATCGGCACGCGGATATCCGCCTGCTGGACCACCCCATAACCGACGGGCAGCATCATTTCCTCGTCCGCAGGCGCCGCCACACCGGATGCCGCGGCCATCAACACCAACATAATCGTCATTCTGTGCCCCCCAATGAGGAGATTTGGAGCACAGAATCACAGCAGGAGAAAGCGCAAAGGCGGCACCCCGCCGAACGGTCCGGCCGGGCACCCTTCGGTCACTATTGGACAACGCGGCGAAGCTGTAGGGAATGTACAAGAACACCTCGTTCTCGCGCGCCTAGTTCCACACGAGATACGAGCCAAAGAAAAAGCCCCGCCGGATCGCTCCGGCGGGGCTCATTTCTGTCAGTCCGAAGACCGAGGAAGCTTATTCCTCGCCTTCGGCTTCGGGGCGTTCTTCGACCATCACGTCATCGGTCGTGAAGTCTTCACCCTGCACCTTGCCGAGCGGATCGTCGCCGATCGCCGCTTCGGGGCCCTGCGCCAGTTCGGCGGCATGCTCTTCGGCGGCGGTCGTCGGGGCGATCAGATGCTCCTGGTTCGCGGCACGCATGGCGGCACGAAGCGCGGCATCCTTCGACGAGGCGGTGACGCGGACGCGGTTCATGGCAGCGCCGGTACCCGCCGGGATAAGGCGGCCGACGATGACATTCTCCTTGAGGCCCTGCAGCGAGTCGATCTTGCCCTGCACCGAAGCCTCGGTGAGAACACGGGTCGTCTCCTGGAAGGACGCCGCCGAAACGAAGCTGCGGGTCTGCAGCGACGCCTTGGTGATGCCGAGGAGGACCGGACGGCCTTCCGCGGGGACACCATTCTTCGGCAGCTTGGCGTTATATTCCATCATCTCCAGATAATCGAGCTGTTCGCCCGGCAGCAGCGTGGTGTCGCCGCCAGCGGTGATCTCGACCTTCTGCAGCATCTGGCGAACGATCACCTCGATGTGCTTGTCATTGATCTTCACGCCCTGCAGTCGATAGACTTCCTGGATTTCCGCGACGAGATATTCGGCCAGTGCCTCGACGCCCATCACGTCGAGGATGTCGTGCGGGTTCGGCGAGCCCGAGATCAGCGCGTCGCCACGCTTGACCTGGTCGCCTTCCTGCACTTCCAGCACCTTCGACTTGGGGATCAGGTACTCGATCGGATCGCCTTCTTCCGGAACGATCGCGATCTTGCGCTTCGCCTTGTAGTCCTTCACGAATTCGATGCGGCCGCTGATCTTGGCGATCACCGCATTGTCCTTCGGGATGCGCGCTTCGAACAGCTCGGCAACACGCGGCAGACCGCCGGTGATGTCGCGCGTCTTCGACGCTTCGCGGCTGACACGCGCCAGAACGTCGCCCGCCTGCACTTCCTGACCGTCTTCGACCGACAGCATCGTGCCGACCGCGAGCAGGTAGCGTGCCGCTTCACCCGACTGATCGTCGAGCAGGGTGAGGCGCGGCTGGAGGTCTTCCTTCTTGGCGCGGCCCGCCGAGCGATATTCGATCACAACGCGCTGGGCGATACCCGTCGCTTCGTCGACCTGTTCGATCAGCGTCTTGCCATCGGCGAGATCCTGATACTTCACGACGCCCTGCTTTTCGGTGATCAGCGGCATGGTGAACGGATCCCATTCGGCAATCCGGTCGCCCTTCTTCACCTTCTCGCCGTCCTTGTGCATGATCTGCGCACCATAGGGCAGCTTGTGGGTCGCGCGTTCGCGGCCTTCGGCGTCGATGATCGCGATTTCGCCCGAACGCGACAGCGCCAGACGGCGGCCGCGCTGGTCGACGATCGTCGCCATGTCGCGATATTCGATCGTACCGTCCGAAATCGCTTCGGCGTTCGACTGTTCGTTGACCTGCGCCGCACCACCGATGTGGAACGTACGCATGGTGAGCTGCGTGCCGGGTTCACCGATCGACTGCGCGGCGATGACGCCGACAGCTTCACCGATGTTGACCGGCGTACCGCGGGCAAGGTCACGGCCATAGCATTTGCCGCAAACACCCAGCGTCGCTTCGCAGACCAGCGGCGAACGGATCTTGACCGACTGGACTTCGGCGTCCTCGATCCGCTGCGTCGTCGCTTCGTCGAGCAGCGTGCCGACCGGCGCGATGACATTGCCGTCCTTGTCGACGACGTCTTCGAGCGTCGTGCGGCCGAGGATACGCTCGCCCAGCGAGGCGATCGTCGAACCGCCCTGGATGATCGCACGCATTTCCATGCCGCGGGTCGTACCGCAATCTTCCTCGATCACGACGCAGTCCTGCGACACGTCAACCAGACGGCGGGTCAGGTAACCCGAGTTCGCCGTCTTGAGCGCCGTATCGGCCAGGCCCTTACGCGCACCGTGGGTCGAGTTGAAATACTCGAGAACGGTCAGGCCTTCCTTGAAGTTCGAGATGATCGGCGTTTCGATGATCTCGCCCGACGGCTTGGCCATCAGGCCGCGCATACCGGCGAGCTGCTTCATCTGGGCCTGCGAACCACGAGCACCCGAGTGCGCCATCATATAGATGGAGTTGATCGGGGCCAGACGGCCCGTCTTCGGATCCTTCGGCTCGGCACGGATTTCGTCCATCATCGCGTTCGCGACCTTGTCGCCGCACTGCGACCAGGCGTCGATCGCCTT
The DNA here is from genome assembly GCF_035998905.1 of Sphingopyxis sp. GTDB lineage: Bacteria > Pseudomonadota > Alphaproteobacteria > Sphingomonadales > Sphingomonadaceae > Sphingopyxis. The sequence continues at coordinate 196,563 of NZ_DASYHG010000027.1, forward strand.
GTTGTACTTTTCCTGCTGCGTGATCAGGCCGTCCTGATACTGCTGCTCGAAATCCTTCACCAGCGCACGGGTTTCGTTGACCATGCCTTCCTTCGAATCGGGGATGATCATGTCATCCTTGCCGAAGGAAATGCCGGCCTTGAACGCGTTGCGGAAGCCCAGCGCCATGATGGCGTCGGCGAACAACACGGTCTCTTTCTGGCCGGTGTGACGATAGACCTGGTCGATCACGTCGCCGATTTCCTTCTTGGTCAGAAGGCGGTTGACGACGTCGAAGGGCACGGTGTGCGACTTCGGCAGGCATTCACCGATGAGCATGCGGCCCGGCGTGGTCTCAAAGCGCTTGAGATACTCATTGCCCTGCTCGTCGGTCTGCGGAACGCGGCTGATCACCTTCGTGTGCAGCGTCACCGCGCCGGTGAACAGCGCCTGATGCACTTCGGCCATGTCGGCAAGCAGCATACCCTCGCCCGGTTCGCCTTCGCGTTCCATCGAGAGATAATAGAGACCCAGCACCATGTCCTGCGACGGAACGATGATCGGCTTGCCGTTCGCAGGGGACAGGATGTTGTTGGTCGACATCATCAGCACGCGCGCTTCGAGCTGGGCTTCCAGCGAGAGCGGCACGTGGACCGCCATCTGGTCACCGTCGAAGTCGGCGTTGAACGCGGCGCAGACCAGCGGGTGAAGCTGGATCGCCTTGCCCTCGATCAGCACGGGCTCGAACGCCTGGATGCCGAGGCGGTGAAGCGTCGGGGCGCGGTTCAGCAGGACCGGGTGCTCGCGAATGACTTCGTCGAGGATGTCCCAGACTTCCTTGCGTTCCTTTTCGACCCACTTCTTCGCCTGCTTCAGGGTCATCGACAGACCCTTGGCGTCGAGGCGCGCGTAGATGAACGGCTTGAACAGTTCGAGCGCCATCTTCTTCGGCAGGCCGCACTGGTGCAGCTTGAGTTCGGGACCGGTCACGATGACCGAACGGCCCGAATAGTCGACGCGCTTGCCGAGCAGGTTCTGACGGAAGCGGCCCTGCTTGCCCTTGAGCATGTCGGACAGCGACTTGAGGGGACGCTTGTTGGCACCCGTGATCGTGCGGCCGCGGCGGCCGTTATCGAACAGCGCGTCGACGGCTTCCTGCAGCATGCGCTTTTCGTTGCGGACGATGATGTCCGGCGCGCGCAGCTCCATCAGGCGCTTCAGGCGGTTGTTGCGGTTGATCACGCGGCGATACAGGTCGTTCAGATCCGACGTCGCGAAGCGGCCACCGTCGAGCGGCACCAGCGGGCGCAGTTCGGGCGGGATGACCGGCACGACTTCGAGGATCATCCATTCGGGGCGGTTGCCCGATTCGATGAACGATTCCACGACCTTCAGGCGCTTGATGATCTTCTTGGGCTTGAGCTCCGACTTGGTCGTCGCGAGGTCTTCCATCAGGTCGACGCGTTCCTGCTCCAGATCGAGATTTTCGAGGAGCACGCGGATCGCTTCGGCGCCGATGCCGGCCGAGAAGGCGTCTTCGCCATATTCGTCCTGCGCGTCGAGCAGTTCGTCTTCGGTCAGAAGCTGGAACTTCTCGAGCGGGGTCAGGCCAGGTTCGAGAACGATATAGGCTTCGAAATAGAGAACGCGCTCAAGCTGCTTGAGCTGCATGTCGAGCAGCAGGCCGATGCGCGACGGCAGCGACTTCAGGAACCAGATGTGCGCGACGGGCGCGGCGAGTTCGATATGGCCCATGCGCTCGCGGCGGACCTTGGTCACCGTGACTTCGACACCGCATTTTTCGCAGACGATGCCCTTGTATTTCATGCGCTTATACTTGCCACACAGGCATTCATAATCCTTGATCGGACCGAAAATGCGCGCGCAGAACAGGCCGTCACGCTCGGGCTTGAACGTGCGGTAGTTGATCGTTTCGGGCTTCTTGATCTCGCCGAACGACCACGAACGGATGCGTTCCGGGCTCGCGATGCCGATCTTGATCATGTCGAAGGTTTCGGGCTTCGCGACCGGGTTCATGAAGTTGGTAAGCTGGTTCATATTCTAGCTCCATCTTCCCCTCTCGCGCGGCGCGAGAGGGGTGAGGAAAAATCTTATTCGGCGGCTTCGGGAAGGGCTTCCGGACCTTCGTCGGGGTCTTCTTCCGAATAGGAAGAGAGTTCGACGTTGAGGCCCAGCGAGCGCATTTCCTTGACGAGCACGTTGAAGCTTTCGGGAATGCCGGCCTCGAAGGTGTCGTCGCCCTTGACGATCGCCTCGTAAACCTTGGTGCGGCCGATCACGTCATCGGACTTCACCGTCAGCATTTCCTGCAGCGTGTAGGCAGCGCCATAAGCCTGGAGCGCCCACACTTCCATTTCACCGAAGCGCTGGCCACCGAACTGCGCCTTACCGCCCAGCGGCTGCTGGGTAACAAGCGAGTAGGGCCCGATCGAGCGCGCGTGGATCTTGTCGTCGACAAGGTGGTGCAGCTTCAGGATATACATATATCCCACCGTCACCTTGCGGTCGAAACGGTCGCCGGTGCGGCCGTCGTAGAGATCGACCTGACCCGACCGGTCGAGACCGGCGCGTTCCAGCATCGCCGACACATCGCCTTCGCGCGCGCCGTCGAAAACCGGGGTCGCGAAGGGCACGCCCACCGACAGGTTTCCGGCGAGTTCGACGACTTCATCGACGCTGCGCGCCTTGATTTCGTCGGCATATTCATCGCCATAAGCCTGCAGCAGCGCCTCGCGAACCGCTTCGGGCGGAGCACCCGCTTCGGGGTCGGGGTTCGCCATGCGCCAATCCTCGAGCGCCGCGGTGATCTGGCGGCCGAAACCGCGCGATGCCCAGCCGAGGTGCGTTTCGAGGATCTGCCCGACGTTCATGCGCGACGGCACGCCCAGCGGGTTCAGAACGAAGTCGACGTGCGTCCCGTCTTCGAGGAACGGCATGTCCTCGATCGGCAGGATGCGGCTGATGATGCCCTTGTTGCCGTGACGGCCGGCCATCTTGTCGCCCGACTGAAGCTTGCGCTTCACCGCGACGAAGACCTTGACCATCTTGAGCACGCCCGGGGCGAGTTCGTCGCCGCGCTGCAGCTTTTCGACGCGATCTTCATATTTCGCGCTGATCCGCTTGATCGCGTCGTCATACTGCGCCTTGATCGCTTCCAATGCGGCCTGCGCGTTGTCTTCGACAACCGCCAGCTTCCACCAGTCGGCGCGATCGAGGTCGACGAGCATTTCCTCGGTGACGACATCGCCCTTCTTCAGGCCCTTCGGCACTGCGCTGGTCGCCTGACCGATGAGCAGTTCCTTGAGGCTGGAGAAGGTCGCACGGTTGAGGATCGCGCGTTCGTCGTCGGCGTCCTGCTTCAGACGTTCAATCTCTTCGCGTTCGATCGCGATTGCGCGTTCGTCCTTGTCGATACCGTGACGGTTGAAGACGCGGACTTCGACGACCGTGCCCGACACGCCCGGCGGCAGGCGGAGCGAGGTGTCGCGCACGTCGCTGGCCTTTTCACCGAAGATCGCGCGCAGCAGCTTTTCTTCCGGCGTCATCGGCGATTCACCCTTGGGGGTGATCTTGCCGGCCAGAATGTCGCCCGGGCCGACTTCGGCACCGATGTAGACGATGCCCGCTTCGTCGAGGTTGCGAAGCGCTTCCTCGCCGACGTTCGGGATGTCGCGCGTGATGTCTTCCGGCCCGAGGCGCGTGTCGCGTGCGGTGACTTCGAATTCCTCGATGTGGATCGAGGTGAAGACGTCGTCCTTCACGATGCGTTCGCTGATGAGGATCGAGTCCTCATAGTTATAGCCGTTCCACGGCATGAACGCGACGAGCACATTCTTGCCGAGCGCCAGTTCGCCAAGCTCGGTCGACGGGCCGTCGGCGATGATGTCGCCCGCGCGGACGACTTCGCCCACCTTCACCAGCGGACGCTGGTTGATGCAGGTGTTCTGGTTCGAACGCTGGAACTTCTGCAGGCGATAGATGTCGACGCCCGACTTGCCGGGTTCGACCATGTCGGTCGCACGGATAACGATACGCGTCGCATCGACCTGGTCGATCACGCCGCCGCGGCGCGCCGCGATGGCCGCGCCCGAGTCGCGCGCAACGGTTTCTTCCATGCCGGTGCCGACGACCGGCGCCTCGGCGCGGATCAGCGGCACAGCCTGACGCTGCATGTTCGAACCCATGAGCGCGCGGTTGGCGTCATCGTTTTCAAGGAACGGGATCAGCGAGGCCGCGACCGAAACGAGCTGCTTCGGCGACACGTCCATCAGCGTGATCTGGTCGCGCGGCGCCATCAGGAATTCGCCCGCTTCGCGCGCCGAGATCAGCTCGTCGATGAAGCTGCCGTCGGGGTTGAGGTCGGCGTTCGCCTGCGCAACCGTGTGCTTCGATTCCTCCATCGCCGACAGATAGACGACCTCGTTGGTCACCTTGCCGTCGATGATGCGGCGGTACGGGGTTTCGATGAAGCCGTACTTGTTGACGCGCGCAAAGGTCGCGAGGCTGTTGATCAGACCGATGTTCGGGCCTTCCGGCGTTTCGATCGGGCAGATGCGGCCATAGTGCGTCGGGTGAACGTCGCGGACTTCGAAGCCCGCGCGCTCGCGGGTCAGACCGCCCGGCCCGAGCGCCGACACGCGGCGCTTGTGCGTGACTTCGGACAGCGGGTTGGTCTGGTCCATGAACTGCGAGAGCTGCGACGAACCGAAGAATTCGCGCACCGCGGCGACCGCGGGCTTCGCGTTGATCAGGTCGTTCGGCATCACGGTCGACACGTCGACCGAGCTCATGCGCTCCTTCACGGCGCGCTCCATGCGGAGCAGGCCGACGCGATACTGGTTTTCGAGCAGTTCGCCGACCGAACGGACACGACGGTTACCGAGGTTGTCGATGTCGTCGATTTCGCCCTTGCCGTCCTTCAGGTTCACCAGTTCCTTGACGACGGCGAGGATGTCCTCGCTGCGCAGCGTGGTGACCGTGTCCTCGGCGTCGAGGCCAAGGCGCATGTTGAGCTTGACGCGGCCGACGGCCGACAGGTCGTAACGCTCGGCGTCGAAGAACAGGCCGCCGAACAGCGCTTCCGCGGTTTCGCGCGTCGGCGGTTCGCCGGGGCGCATCACGCGATAGATGTCCGAAAGCGCCTGGTCGCGGTCTTCGGCCTTGTCGGCCTTCAGCGTGTTGCGGATCCAGGGGCCCGTGTTGTTGTGGTCGATGTCGAGCAGCACGAGCTTGTCGATGCCGGCGCCGTCGATCTTCTCGAGATTGTCGGCCGACACTTCGTCGCCGGCTTCGATGTAGATCTCGCCGGTCGACTCGTTGATCAGGTCATAGGCCGAGTAACGGCCGAAGATTTCCTCGGTCGGGATCAGCAACGTGTCGAGACCGTCCTTCGCCGCCTTGTTGGCAAGGCGCGGGCTGATCTTGTGGCCGGCGGCGAAGACGACTTCGCCGGTCTTGGCGTCGACGACGTCGAACGCGGGCTTCGACCCGCGCCAGTTTTCGACGACGAACGGGACTTTCCAGCCATTTTCGGCACGCTCGAAGACGAGACGGTCATAGAAGGTGTTGAGGATTTCCTCGCCCGACATGCCCAGCGCGTAGAGCAGGCTGGTGACCGGCAGCTTGCGCTTGCGGTCGATACGGACGTTGACGATGTCCTTGGCGTCGAATTCGAAGTCGAGCCACGAACCGCGATACGGGATCACGCGCGCGGCGAACAGGAACTTGCCCGACGAGTGGGTCTTGCCGCGGTCATGGTCGAAGAGCACACCCGGCGAACGGTGCATCTGCGACACGATAACGCGCTCGGTGCCGTTGACGAAGAAGGTGCCGTTCTCGGTCATGAGCGGCATGTCGCCCATGTAAACGTCCTGCTCCTTGATATCGAGGACCGAACGCGTGTCGGTTTCGCTGTCGACTTCAAAGACGATCAGGCGCAGCGTGACCTTCATCGGCGCCGCATAGGTGATGCCGCGCTGACGGCATTCCTCGACGTCATATTTCGGCGCTTCGAGTTCGTAATGGACGAAGTCGAGCTCGGCGGTGCCGGCGAAATCGCGGATCGGGAAAACGCTGCGCAGCGTCTTTTCGAGGCCCGAAACATAGCCGACCGAGGGATCGGACCGCAGGAACTGTTCATAGGATTCGCGCTGCACCTCGATGAGGTTGGGCATCTCCACCGCTTCGTGGATGTTGCCGAACAGCTTACGGATTCGCTTGCTTGCGGTTGCTTCGAGGGCCTTGCCCACCGACTTCGCCTTGGTCGCCATAAGTGATTGTCTCGCCTTAAGAAAAATCAGTTGCGAGCGCATCGACGCGAAAAAAGCCGCAGGCCAACCGTTGCCGGTTTACCGCAGCTTTTCAACGCTGTCGAAATCCCCGCCGCCCTATCCGTACAGCCCGCTGCGCAAAGTCAGGCTCTATCTCGGACGATGGGGTATGGCGGGGATATAGGATTGGGGGTGCGCTCTGTCAACGGCAGCGCGGCGAAGTGATGGCGTCAATGACCGCTTCGGGGTGGAGAGCGGACGTTGCGGTGATGAACTGATTTCCCCTCTCGCTTGCGGGAGGGGCAGCGAGGCTTGCGAACTTGTTCGTTAGCCGCAGCGGGGTGGGCCTGATCGTAACGTGGCTGCCCACCCCCGACCCCTCCCG
>NZ_DASYHG010000028.1:0-28757 GCF_035998905.1 Sphingopyxis sp.
CGCTGCGCGCGCCTCCGGTCGGGCTACGCCCGCCCTCCGCCGCACGCAGCGCAAGGCCATCTTCAACAAACCAACATCATATCCGAAAAGGGGTCCCTCTTCGACGCCGATCGGGGGTCCCTTTTGAACGCCGTTTGACAACCATTTACGTAGTCTCGGCCTTCTCGCTGACGATACAGACCGAAATCCTAGGCTTGCTATACCCCCGCCGGTGGCCGCGCGCAGTCTCGTTGATGAGCCGTCGGCTAAGGCTTCGATGGCGGCGACAATATCCTGTATCTGGGAGCAGCGGAGAGCCCGCCGCGATCTTCAAAACAATTCTCTTAGCGATATTGTAACCGGCCTAGGACGCAGGTCTGATCGACTGGCGCCATCCGGTGCGGACGATTGCCGCGATATTACCGCCGCATTCGTGCGCGCCAAGCGCTATATGTCATCAGATGACCGATGCCTGGTGCGCGGCATTGCCATGACACGGATGCTTGCGCGCCGCGGCGTGGCAGCCTCGCTGGTGTTTGGCGTCACCATGCCCTTCGCCGCCCATAGCTGGGTTCAGGTCGGTGATACCGTGCTGACCGACTCCTTGGACGTTGTTCTCCACTATCGACCGATCTTTGCCGTTTGATGGCCGGCGGGTTTCGAATTGAGGTCGAGATGTCGACCAACCGTCCGGCTCCGGAGCAACAGGGCCCGCCGACTTTCGAAATCTCTGGCGTGAGGATATGGACCGCCGAACCGGCGATCGCGATACCTCCACGGACCGTCATTATCGGTCATCTCTTTACGAGAGGCCCACCCAGCCGCCGGGTCGAGGCCTTTGAAGTCGGCGAGGGCGATGGTCTTGCGGCCAATGATGCGCAACGGCTGCTGAGACAATACTGGGGCGGTTACGTCATGGTCCATGCCGACCCAGCGGGTGCGGTACGGATATTTCGCGATCCATCGGGACTTCTTCCTTGCTATGTCCGCCGCGATCGCGGCCGCGTGACGCTTGCAGGATCGATTACTGACCTCGCGAACCCCGCCCCTGGTTCGGCAAATCTCGATGAGATCGCTCGCATCCTGGCGGGTGGCGATCTTCGAGGGCGACGGACATGTGTATCGGACGTTGAAGAACTGATCGCCGGCGAATGCCTGGTCATCGACCAGGATGATTTGCGGACCGAGCAATATTGGTCGCCTTGGGATCATGTCGCCCGTTCCGGCGCTGGCGCCGACGAAGTGACTGACGAATTGAGGCGCACGATAGCGGACTGCGTCGGAGCATGGGCTACCTGCTTCCCCTCAATCATGGTCGGCGTGTCGGGCGGGCTCGACTCCTCCATCGTTGCGGCGTCGGCAGCGACTATGGCCAAAAGTCTGACCTGTCTGAATCTGGTGAGCCCCGATTTCGATGGAGACGAGCGCCGGTACGCCCGGGCGCTTGCAGAGTCGATCGGCACCCTGCTGATCGAGGAGTATCGCGAGCTGCAAGATATCGACGTCACCGTCTCGGCAGCGCCACATCATCCTTGGCCTGTTGCTCCGCTCTACAAGCAGACCAATGAGGTAATCCATCGTCGCTTGCTCAGCGAACTACCCGTTGATGCCTTTTTTTCCGGCAATGGCGGCGACGGCATCCTTTGTGGCGTACGAAGCGCCGTGCCCTTCATCGATCGGCTTCTGGCCGAAGGTCCGCGACCATCCCTGGCTTCCACCCTGTATGATCTTACCCTGCTGACCGGAGCGGACGCCAAGACCGTGCTGAAGCACGGCTGGCAGCGCTATCGACGCAATCGTGGGCGTCATCGCCCTCTCATCAATCTTGCGGGTCTGGGAAAAGAGATTGGGCGAACGATCAGGGCGGAGGGCGCCTCCCACCCCTGGCTCGATGCGCCCGACGATATTCTTCCGGGGAAAACTGTCCACGCGGCCTATCTGATGCGAGCGCAGAAGGGCGTCGAACTCTATCCGCGCGCAACGATGCCTCCCCATATTGCCCCGCTGATGTCGCAGCCGATCGTCGAGGCCTGTCTCGCTATACCGACATGGGAGTGGATCGCCGGCGGTGAGAACAGAGCCGTGGCCCGAAAGGCATTCGAAGGATATTTGCCCGAGATGATTACCGCGCGGAGGCAAAAGGGCGGACCCGGGGACTTCCACCTGTCAATCTATCGGACTCACCGTGCTGCGCTGCACGATCGCCTGCGCGGCGGGATACTTGCGGCGTCGGGCGTGCTGGATCTCGGACTACTCGACGTGCCCGAAGATCCGACATGGCGCGGTGCCGAGCGCATCGACAGGATTCTGACCTTCGTCGCCGCTGAAAATTGGGCCCGATATTGGGCGGGAAGTTGAATATGCCGAAGGAGACTGTGATGCGCCCTCATTCCGAATTGCCAATTGGAGGAACAGAAATGGAAGGCAGAGACTGCGAGTTGGAGCTTGTGGAACTTGGCGCGATCAGAGATCAGACACGCGGCATTGACCCGCTCGGTGCGGTCGAGGAAGACACCGGGGAGCGCTACATATTCTTTGCAGGAATTGCCGAGACCGATTGAACATGGGTCATGGCTCGGCGGGGCATCGAGCTTGGCGGTTCTGCTTCAATCGATCCCAGTTCGCCATCTGATCGGGGAAAGGCGCGTCGGCATCGCGTTGGCCGAGCAGCCAATAGTCGAACCAGGCGATATTCTCGCGCATCGCGCGCAGTCGGTTGGACGTCAGATAGAAGACATGCGTCTCGTCCGACGCTGCCGTTGCTCCGGGATAATAGCTGATCTGGGTTGCGACGCCCGCCGCACGCAAGGCCTCGAACAGTTCGATCTGTGACGGCGATGCCGAAGCCACTTGCTGCAGCACTGCCGCACAGACCTTGCCGGCATTCAGCGACGGTGCAAAGCGGCGCCAGCGTTCGATGTTTTCCCCGAGCGGCGCACCCCCATAAACCGCATCATAGCTCGATCGCCCGGTTGCATAGCCGGCAGGCTCCAGAAAGCCGCCGTCCCCGCTCGACGCCGCTCGAAACATGTTGGAGTTCGTGACGGTGACGTTGACCATTTGGGAGCCGCGACTGTAGCCGGCTATTCCGACGCGGGCCGGATCGATCAGCCCCTCAGCGGCAAGTTCCGTCACGGCATCCTCGAAGCTGTGCACGCCGGTCAGCCAGAGTTTTTGTTGAACCGTTTCAGGATCGGGGGGACCTTTACCGCGTAGCCAGGCGTGCATGGCGTCCATCAAATCCTTCGACTGGCCGGGTGAGGGGTCGTTCAGGAGAAGAACCACATAACCGCGTTCAGCAAGCAGCTGGACTGGATAGTTCCACTGGTTTGCGGGCTCGGCAAAGCGGTCGTCTGCATCGGTGCCGTGGGTCACGACCACCGCTGGGTGTCGGTCGCCGGCGCGGTGGCCGCGCGGGAGCAAGACATAGCCGCTCGACCAATAGCCATCGCGATTGACAAAGGTGCGTGCGATGGCCTGAAGAGGTTCGATCTCCTCATGTCTTGGTGAGATGGGACCAAGGTCCGCGATCTTATCTGTGTAAAGGCTCACACGAACGAGGCGCGGCGGCCGGGACATGCCTTCCTCGACGCATATGGCAGCCCGGAGCATGCCGTCGAAGCCGCATCGCGTCAGGCTCGCGTCCCCGCGGAGTTCACGCACCCCTCTTTTGTCGATGAGCGCGAGACCATAGCGCGCATCGCCGAGCCCCCTGGTCCCGATCACCACCCGTCTACCGTCGCGGCTGCTTTTCCAGCCGACAGAACGCGAATCGCCGATGTCGAATGCGACACGACCATAGCTGTGCGAACGGCCTTCCGCCGAAGTCTCGAGCAACTCCCGATCTCTGCCCACACCGCTTGTCGAAAGCTGCCCACCGCGCGGGCCGCCGAGAATCGACATGCTGAGCAAGTCGCGTTGCTTCGCGAGCGTGCGCACCGTCTTGTTCACGCGGTTCCACGCCAGGAACTCGAAGGCACCACCCAAAGTGCCGTCGCTCGTCTCAATCCGAAACTGGATCTCGTCGCCTCGCCACAGAATGCGACCCCCACCGCGGGTGGCGACGCGATCGGTCGACGGCCGCGTCATGATCTTCGTCGTGTTTCCTTCAGGTCCCCGCAGGAAATAGTCGACCTCGACGTCGATCGTCGAGCGTCGCCGGCCAAGTAGCGCAGTAACTTCCCGATCGAACCGGACGCGAGGTCCGTCGGTCTTGGCCCTGAGCTGTGAATACCAAAGCCATTTGCCATCGGGTGACCAGTCATAGTCGAGGATACCGATATGCGAGGGGCGTATGCCGCCGCCGAGCGGGAAAGACATGTCGGCCTTTCCCACCGGCACGGGGTTGGGGTTCACGATCAGTGGCAGCAGCTTGCCCTCGGTGTCGATCCGGTAGAGTTGCTGGCCTTCGCCAAGGTCTACCAAAGCGCTCCAGTCTTGTGTCCCGGGGACGGATCGCAGCGACTTGATGGTATCGACCGTCAGCAATTCCTTCGTCCGACCAGTTTCGACGTCCACGATGCGAATATGCGATCTCGGCTTTCCGGCATCGAGGTCGGCAATCTCGGCAGCGTAAATCGCGAGGCGGCCATTGTCCGACAGCGCGATTTCATTCACTTCGGGAACTGTGAGGATATCCTCGAGCGTCCAGGGCCTGCCCTTGCTCTCCCCTGCCTGCGCGGCAGGGGAGAGCGCCGCGGCGGCAAGGAGCGCCACGGCCGGGAGGCCGGATCGGAGTGCGATTTTCATATCGGCGCTCCTCACCAGTCGCGGCTGATCGTGACGCCGAGGAAACGCCCGACAGCCGAATAGTTGGTTGAATCGAAAGGCGTGTCGCTAGCGGATGCGACTGCCGTCATATCCGGCTTGGCATTGAGGATATTGAGCGCATTGACCGATATCTCGGCGAGGCGTCCCAGCTTCGCGCGTGCGGAAAGATCGAGCGTCGTGACGGGCGAGACACTCACCGGAACGGCGCGCCGCCGATCGGTTACGCCGCCCGTGAAATTGGCGAAGGCGGCCAGTGTGAAGCGCTCGCCGCCGAAGGTCGCGCCGCCACGGGCGCGAAAGTGCGGCGAATTGAATATCGTGCCCGCCAGATCGATGTTCGGAAGACCGGGCAGCAAGCGCTGCCGGCTGTCGAGCCAGGTGGCGTTGGCGGTAAGCGTCAGCGTCTGCTTGCCAATCGGAGCCCGGTAGCGGATCGCCAGATCGGCGCCTTCATAGCGCTGCGCGGCGATATTCCGGTCGCGACCGTCGATGATCGCAATCACCGTGGCGGGATTATAGGGCCCGCTCGTTCCATTGCCGAGCGGATCGGCGGCGCCGGCGATTGCCTCGGCCTGCGACGCGGCCGACGGGTTGAAGGTAATAAAATCAGCGTAGAGCGGATTGGTCAGCGTTCCGAGCGGTGAGCCGAAGGGTGGCGCAACCCTGTCGCGATAATCGATCCGGAACAGGCTGGTGACGATCTGGAGTCGCGGCGACGGCCGAAATGTCGCGCTTAAGGTGATATTCTCGGACCGCTCGGGACCGACGTCGGGATTCCGGCCGCCGATGTAGATGTAGGTCGAACCCGCTGGGAACATTGTACCGTAGCCAGTGACGGGCAGCAGCACCGGCGTGTAGCCGCTGAATTGCTGGTTGAGCGTCGGCATCTTGAACGACCGGCCCCATGATAAACCAATGCTTAGTTCTTCGGCCGGCGCATAAACGAAGCCCAGCTTGGGAACCACGATGCTCCCGGCATCGGAGTAATCTTCGAAGCGAAGCGCCGCAGTGATCGACGCGCGGTGGGCAAAGGAGAGGTCTTGAGCAGGACTTGCCAACGGCAGGAAGAACTCCCCATAGGCATAGAGATTGTCGCGGCGTCCGGCGAAACCACGGCCGTTGACCTCCGCGACGAGCCGGTTGCGACGCCAGCCGCCGCCGGCGGCGAGCCGCACATCGCCGGCGGGTAGCGCGAAGATCGCGCCCTCCACACCGGCTTCGACGCTGACACTGCGATTGTTGAATATGCGAATGGGGCGCGTCGCCACCCCGTTGGTGAAATTCTGCGTCTCGCCATAGGTGTTATCGCTGCCGTAGAAGGCGGAGATGCGCGCGGTCCAACTGCCACCGATCTCGGCCTCGAGCGTCGGGGCGATTCCGAAGGTTTCGAACTCATTGGTGACAATCGTACCGCGCGTCGTGATCGGACGGTCCACGATAAGACCGCGCACCGAAGTCATATCGCCGCGCTTGTAGATCGCGTCGGTCTTCAACTGTACGCCGGCAACCACCTGCTGATGAGCGCTCAGCAGAAAACTATGCCGCTTGAGCTCCGGGTAGAGTGTCGAGGCGGGGTTGCTGCTCGCTGCATAGCTGCGATTGCGCGCAAGGATCGCGCTATTCTCGAAATAGTCATAGGCCGCAAGGAAGCCGCCACCGGACCATTTTGCGCCCCCGAGCAGCCCATATTGCTGCTGAAAATTGCCCCCGTCGGTCGATCCGCCGAGCCGGGCACTCGTCGTGATTCCTTCATAATCCTTGCGCAGCAGGATATTGACCACGCCCGCCACCGCGTCGGCGCCGTAGATCGCCGACGCGCCGTCGGTGACGATCTCGATCCGTTCGACCGCCGCTGCCGGAATCGCACTCACGTCGATGGCGCTTTGCGTGCCGCTGTAGGCAAAGCGATTGCCATTGAGCAGCGTCAGCGTTGCACTCGGCCCTATCCCCCTGAGGTTGAAGGTCGAGGCCCCATTGACGTTTCCATTCTCGTTCGCGACGCCCTGACCCGACCCGATCCCGGGATTCTGCCCGCCGCCGAAATTCTGGGGCAGGCTTCGCGCCACCTCGCCGAGGTCGGCATGACCCGCGTTGCGAATATCCTCGGCACTGATGTCGATAACCGGCGCGGCGGCAGGAGCGCCCGCGATGCGCGACCCGGTGACGATGATGACTTCGGGCTCGCCCGCGGGGATGGCCGGAACGGCGGCGTCGCTCAGGATAATGACCGACCGGCTCTCGAAACGCGCCGTGAGGCCGCTGCCGGCGAGAAGCGCCTCGATGGCTTCGCGCGGCGTGAGCTGACCCCGCACGGCGGGCGCCCTCTTCCCTTCGATGTCCTGCGCGCTGACATAGAGCTCGATATCGGCGAGCGCGGCGGCACGGCGCAGTGCATCGCCCAGATCCTGCGCCGGAATATCATAGGATTGGCGCGGCGCCTGCATGGCCTGCGCGCCTTCGGGCGAAAGCAAGGCTGCAGCGCCGACGAGCAGCGCGGCCAGCGAACGGGATTTAATCGACATTTTCACTCCCCCAATATTCTCGGCCGTGCATCAGGCAGACGGCCAGTGGGGGTGCGTTGACGGGAAGATAGGAGCGACCTTAGTCGCTCGGTGAAAAAATTATCGACGGCGGAGGTGGATGGCGTCAGACCTCCGTTCGACGGCGAGGCCGAACAATATGGCGATCCGTTCGGCAAATGCCTCGGTCTGGCTGATATGGAAGCGACCCGACACTTCGCGTGCGGCTATGTCGGTGTCGTCGATCACGATCCTCACCGCGGCGTAGCGATTGGCTTCGGCGACGAGCGCGCCGAGTTTGATCGATCGATACTCTGCCCACCCTTCGGTCCAGTCTGGCTGAATGACGGCCGCCGGCGCCGCGACAGGCTCCAACCGGCTACCGGGCCCATAGGCGAGGGCGCTTCCTGCCTTGAGGGGCATGGTCTGCTCGACGTCTGCATCGGCGCGCACCTCTGCTGCGCCGCGGCGCAGCGATGCGACCACTCTCCCCGATGCGGCGAGACTCAGATCGATTTCTGCATCATTTGCCGTCGCCCCTCCGTGCCCGGCCTCGATCCGGAGTGGGACATCGCCCGGCGCGACCGACAGTCGGACCCGGCCCCTCACGAGACGAACGCTTCGTTCGCCATGCGAAAAGGCCACGTCGAGCCGGCTGTCGGTGTCGAGCGTCGCGCGCGAACCATCGACGAGCCGGAAGGTGCGGATCTCGCCGCGCTGCGTCTCGAGCGGTTCGGCGGCAAAAGCCGTCGCGCCGCCGCCTGGCTGGCCGGGAAAGGGGGCGCCCGCAGCCCCGATCGCGATGATCAGGAGCGCGAGCGCGGTGGCGGCCGCTCCCCATGTGAACCAGCCGCGCATTCGACCACGGCGCGCCTCGGCATGCGTCGTTCCGTGGCGCTGTGAAGTCTTGAGGATCGCAAGCGCAGCCATCCGCTTTTCGGCGCGCCGATAGGCTTCGCGATGCTCGGTTGAGGCCTGCAACCACGCGTCGAACTCGTCGCGCAGCGCCTCCGCATCCTCGCCGCGCATCTTGACGAGCCACGCGCGCGCGACCTCGTCGGCCGGATAATCGTCGTCGACGGCCTTGGTCATTTCCCGCTGTCCACCACCTTCGCGATCTGACCGAGCGCCTTCATCATATGATATTCCACCGTCGCAATGCTGATGCCGAGCTGTTCATGTATCTCGCGATAGGAAAGTTCGTCCACCCGGTGCATCAGAAAGACGCGGCGCGTCTTGAGCGGCATTGCGTCAACGGCCTTCTCGTAAAGCTCCAGAAGGTCCGCCGCTTCGAGGTTCCATTCCTGCGTGGCCGGGGTCACGGCATCGCTCTCTTCGCGCAGCGAAAATAGAGCGATCGGCGCAGACTTGCGGCGTCGCGCCCGGTCGATCAGCAGATTCTGAGCAATACGGCGAAGAAAGCCGCCCGGGTTGACGAGGTGATGCCGTTGCTCGCTTCCCGCTGCCCGCGCGAAGACTTCTTGAACCAGGTCGGGTGCTTCCTCGGGGCCCGCCTTGCGGCGCAGGAAATGAAAGAGCGACGAGCGGTGCGCGCGATACATTGTCTCCAGATCCTGTCCGGTGACGGGCCGATGTTCGACCGGTGCCGGGCGATCGTCGGGATGCACATGACAGGCCGACGACACCGAAAAGGGGTGACGCAGCGGAGCGTCGTCGCAGCAGGTACAGGAAGACACAGCAATTGTTCCGAGGGCACGAGCAGAGCCATCCCGCCGTAGCCGGATGCCCGTCTCCCAGTGCTGTGCCGCCGTTCGGTCGCTTGTGCGATCCAGGGTCCGGTTCGGCCGCCGGTCCGGTCAAGGACTGGCGCATATAATGCCTGGCGAAATAGTCCGCGCGAAAGCTGCCAGCAATGCTCCAGCGCACCCGAATCATGTCAATTGCGGGCGGCTGTGACAAGCAAAAGCGTCGATCAGGCGATTGTACGTCCTCAGGACTGGCGGCCAGGGTGCGCAGCGAGCGTGCGTGCATAGGAAGTGGCCTCGCGCGCGCGCCGCTCATGATAGCCAAGCAGGAGGCTCCGCATCTCGGTCTGCAGCGCGGCATCGACAATGGCGGCCTCGAGCAATTTATATTCCGCCTCGACATCGCCAAGGATCGCGGCGTCGAAATGCCGCGAGAACTGGAGCCGGTCACCGATTGCGGCGATGCTCGCGACGATCTCGGAATTGGATGATCGATCCGCGACCGCGAGGAACAGGTCCGCGATGCGTTCGGGATAAGGCTGATCGGCGCTCACCGGCGTAGCCAGCCGATTTGGCGCTGTTGCGAGCGCGGCGAGCTGCAGGATCAGATGCAGCTCGAGCAGGTCGCGAAACTCGGTCTCGGTGAGGCGGTGGACATGGAAGCCTTCGCCTGGCGTGAAGTCGACCATGCGCTCGCCGTTGAGGCGATAGAGACTGTCGCGAACCGGGGTCATGCTGACCCCAAGGTCATCGGCGAGGCGCGCGGCTTCGATCCGGGCGCCGGTCGCCCATTCGCCCGTCATCAATCGGCGCTTGATCGCTTCATAGGTCGGCTCGAACACATGCGCGGGACTCATGCGCCTGCCCTTTCGGCGGCGGCGAAGGCGGAGACCGCCTCGGCCTGGTCGGGGCGCAGCGCGTCGATCGCGCCGAGATGCGCGGGCCTTTAGTCCGTCAGCAAGACCGAAGGGCATTGGCCTTCATAATTGCCGAGATTGGGGCGATGCTGCGCATAGCCCGCGAGCGCCGCCAGCTCGGGCGGAAAATGTCGCGCCACCTCGGGCGGATAGGCGAGCCACAGATTCTCATAGGGCTTGAGCCAGCCAAGGCTGTAGCTGACCAGCACGCCGCGCCTGACCTCCTTGCTGAGGTTCGTGCCTGCGCCATGCGCGGTCGATCCGAGGAAACAGATCGCCGATCCCGGTTCGCATTCGGCGAAAACCGGCTGGCCTAGATCGGTCTTTGCCATTCCTGCCGCTCCATGACTGTTCGGGAAGATGCGCGTCGCGCCATTCTCCTTCTTGAACGGCGTGAGCGGCCAGAGGATATTGACCAGATATTCCTGGGTACCATCGGCGCCGCGCCACATATCCTGATCGCGGTGCGGAAACTGCCGCACTTCGCCCGGATGGATTTCGATCGCCTGGGTGAGGTTGAGCTGTATCCGGTCGCATCCCGATCCGAGAATCGTCTCGACCGCGGGCAGGATGATCGGGTTCATCACCAGCGCGGCCATATGCTGCGATCGCTTGAGCAGGCTGCCGAAGCGCTTCGTGCGGCGACCATAGAAATTGCCATCGCAGAAGGGCGTCGCGTCGAAGATCGGGTCGAGATCCTTCGCCAGAGCGTGGACGCGGGCGATCGCCTCGTTGCGGACGATGCAGTAGCCGGTGCGGCGCAATTCCTCGACCAGCATCGCGCTGACATCGGCTTCGGTGAGTTCCTTCTTCATAGCGCTGGCTCCCCGCCTTCCTCAAATTTGAGCATGAGCGGCGCATAGGTGCCCGTTCGTTTCAGGCCCGCGAGCGTGTCTTCGTCGATCGAAATGTTGAGCGCGACGATCCTGCATGCGTCATCTCGGTGGACGGGCCCCAGCGTGCGGCACGCCCAGCCGAATTTGCTGATACTATGGTACCAGCCCGCCTCGGCGATCCCGACATAATCGCTTATCCCGTTGTTCAGCGCATAGTCGGCAAGCGCGGTCACGAGCTGGTTGCGTGCGTCGCGGCGTTCGACGGGCGTTTGCGCCGGGTCGAGGCAGAAGCGGCTGATCTCCCACACTCCTTTGCTGGTCGGCGCGCCATCGGCGCAGAGATGCGGATAGATGTCGCCGAGAAGATGCGGCGCCGTAGTCGGCAGGAGCCGCGCCGAAGCGCGATGACGCAGATCGTCGGGGTCGAGCAGGATCAGATAGCGGGCGTCGGGCGTGTCGAACTGATCCAGTTCGAAACGGCCGTCGAGGACGGGCAAATCCCATTTGAGCTGGTCGATGAAGACCTGCTTTCGCGCGGCAAACATGCCGCGTAGCGCGGCATCCCCGGGCGCGCCCGGCGCCCGCGTCGATTGTGCGATCATGATGATTCCTTGGCTGTGGAGCCGGAATCAGACCATCGATCCTGCGCGGCGGCTATGCCCATTTCTGGGCAAGGATTTTGCGATTATGTGCGGCGCGCTAGTTTGGCCGCCACCAGTCGTAGATGTCCGAGAAGCCGATCAGTCCGTCGAACAGCGCGCACAGAATCAGCATCGAGCGGCAATGAACCGAATAGCGGTCGCGCGCCATCTTCAGGTGCCGGACCACCGTCTCTTCGCTGATCCCGAGAATGTCGGCGATCTCGCCGGCGGTCTTGCCGCGCGCCGACCAGAGCACGCATTCGCGTTGCCGCTCGGTGAGTGTGGGGCGTGGCCGTAGAGGAGAAGAGCCGATCAATTCGCGCGCCGAAGCGATGGCGATGGCGCCGAGGATTTCGGCGGCGTGGAGCATCTCTGCCGGAATGGCTGCATGGGGACCGACGGCGAAAGAGCAGGTCCCCGATGCCTCGCCGGGCAAATGGCGAGGAACCGTGAAGCCGTCGCCGACACCGCTCTCGCGCGCGACGCACAGCAATTGGCGGTCGCCGCGGCTCAGCGGAATATAGCGGTCGACATGGCGCCATTCGAAGCCGGTCAGCGACCGCTCGCTGGCGCGGCGGATCGGATCGGTACCGCTGAGGTCGAAGCCGACATAGACCTTGGCCCAGGCGTCGGGATAATTGTGCACGAGGATCGAGGCCGGATCGCCGGTTCCGCGCCGATCGAAGGCAAGCGCGAAATGGTCGAAGCCCATGCGGCCCGCTGCATTGGCCAATGCGGCGAAGAGCTGATCTTCCTTGTCTGCGCCTGAAATCTCCTGTGCGAGTTCCTCTGTCAGATGATAATGCTTCACATCGTTCATCGGCCGCCGGCGCGTTCCCGACCCGCTCGCCTGCGCTCCGCTCCAACTATCGCCGCGAACCTCTTCCATTTCGGCGCGGGCGAACGGGGGATTTCCGACGGGTCCTCACGCCCTGTCCAGCCGCTGTTCCCGCAGCCTGGCGCATGGCGATCGATCGGTGAGTAAGATGTAACAGCCTGATAATCCGGGTAAAGAGCTCGGAGCCGACAATTGGCCCCGCTTCTGGATCTATCGCCGCTCGGGAATGGGCCCTTTCAAAGCAGCGAGGGCGCATCCGCAGGCGGCGCCTTGCGGCTGAACCAGGGGACATCGGTGCGCTCGACGGCGAGGCGATCGGCAGGATATTTCGCGACCAACGCCATTGCCTCTTCGGCCGGTGCATGGAGCCATCTGTCATGGTCGTCCGGATGCAGGATGACCGGCATCCGATCATGAATATGGAACAGTTCCTCTGTCGCATCGACCATGACGCCCGTATAACAATCCCCCCATTCGTCGGTCGGCCGCCAGAGTCCCGCCCATGCGGCGAGCGGCTGGTCGGTGACGCTGATCCAGGTTCGCGTCATCTTGCCCTCCTCGCCTTCGGCTTCGGCAAAGGAGGTGAAGGGAATGAGGCAGCGGTTCGCCGGGTTCGTGAACCAGGGGCGCCAGAAGGACATCAGCTTGTCGTCGCGCGCATTGTTGACCGGCTTGGGTTTGCTCGTCGGTTTCATATGTTTGAGGCGCACCGGAAAGCCCCAGGTCATCGCCTGTACGATGCGCTCGCCGGCATCCTGCCGCACCACAAATCCCTGTCCGCCGGGATAGACGTCGCCGGTACCGGCATTGGTCGGTTTCGGACGGCGGGCCTTGAAGTGCGATGCGACCTCGTCGACCGACGATTTCAGCGTCACCAGATTGCACATGCGGCGGCTCCTTCAGGCCGCCCCGAGCAACGCGTCGAAATTCTGCTGGATCGGCGGCATGATGCTGAAGCTACCCTTGGGGAAGCGGCGCAGAATGTCCAGCGGCGGGCGCGTCCCCATCAGCCAGTCGAACCAGTCGTCCGGATCGATGACCGCGACGTGGCGATCCTTATAGGGTTCCAGATCGTCATAGGCCGGCACCGTGAGCGCGGCGAAGCTGTCGGGCCAGTCGCGCCCGCCCGGGCGCCACACCGCGGCAATGCAGAAGAAGGGTTCGTCGGAGATGAGGCTTGCCGCGTAGATCGTCTTGCCGCGCTTCACCAAACCGAACTCATTGGCCAGAAGCAGGCACGGGCGGTCGATGATCGCCGTCTCGGACTTGAGGAGCGGGATCTGGAAGATATCGGGGTCGCGCGACGGGAGGCCCCAGTGGAGTTCCTTCTCGCGTTCCTGGTTGCCGTCCCAAATCATCACGCGATGGGTCTTGCCGATACCGCCAAGGGCGTCGTCATTCTCAATTTCCATCGGAGAGTCTCCTGCTTCTAGGCCCGGAAGCGGCTGAGCGCCCGCTTCCATTCCCGCTCGTCGGGCATGGGCAGCCGAATATCGTCCTTGCTCGGTTTGACCAAGTCGAGGCGGATCGGCCGAATGCGTTTGCCGGTGCGGGCCTTGCACCGCGCGCACCAGAATTTGTCGCGCGCCTTCCAAAGATCGTCATCCCACATCTTGCGCTGGAATTTCCACCATAGACCATAGGGATCGAAGGTCGCGCTGTGCCCGCAGCGGCAGACCGGCTTGACCGCCTGATACCAGGCCGCGGCCTCGAAGAGGTGCGTCGCACGCCGCCCCCCGTTTTTCGTCCAGCCGCCCACGTCACAGGGAAAGCCCGAGCTGGTCGGAGTGGGCCGGCTCTTCGCCCGTCACGCTCTCGACGATCACCCGCGCCAGCTCGAACGCCGCTTCGACGCGGATATGGCTGGTGGGTGCAGTCAGGCCGACGCGCGCCCACCCGGGGGCGGCAAGCAAGGTTTCGGCGACTCGGGCGGTATCGATTCTGTCCATGCCCATATGAGAACATAGGAAGAACAACATGGCAAGCCCGCTGCATGCGCCGGGGCCTGTCCATGATCGCCGGTCCCGCGGCCGCAGGCGACCGCGGGCGAGAGCGAGGGTTGCGGCATCGCGTGACGGGCTGGGTGCGGCGAGAGAGGCTCGCCGCCGGTCCGCCGCGGAGAACCGAAATGAATCAATATGCAAAGCTTCGCTGCTTCTGCCGAGAATCCGGTGGGAGGATCGCGGCATGAAACTGCTCACCCCCGACATCACCGCCGCGCTTGCCGCCAATTGCGCCGCCCGGCGCGATGCGATCGCGCGTGGTGCGCGCGAGCCCGATCCCAAACCCGTGGTGCGCTTCTTCAGCCCTGTCGGTGCCGCCACCTGGCTCGCAACCGAAATCGATGCCGATGGCATCCTGTTCGGTCTTGCGGATCTGGGGTTCGGCTGTCCCGAACTCGGCAGTTTCTCGGCTGCCGAACTCGAAGCGGTGCGGCTGCCCTTCGGGCTCGGCATCGAGCGCGATCTGCACTTCGAAGCGCGCCATGCGCTGTCGGTTTATGCCGAGGCGGCGCGCGCCGCGGGCTCGATCATTCTCGGTGAGCAGCGCCTGCACGCGGCGGCGCGCCGGCTCTCGGGCCGCGGCTGAGGCTGAGGGCTTGTTCGGGGCTGCCGGTGGCGGCCCCGTTCGAGGAAGAGGGAAGCCGGGGCTTCATGACGGGTTTCAGGAGCCGGGAGAGTGTCTCGCGGCGGCCCGTCATGGAGAAGGCCCATGGCCAAATCGCTTCCGAAAATCACTCTCGCCCCGTCGCGCGACATTCCGCTCGACCGCTTGCGCCTGTCGCAGTCCAATGTGCGGCGCGTGAAGGCAGGCGTATCGATCGATACGCTGGCGGCGGACATCGCCCGCCGCGGATTGCTCCAGAGCCTCAACGTGCGGCCGCTGCTCGATGGGGAGGGTAAGGAAACGGGTCAGTTCGAAATTCCGGCCGGCGGCCGGCGCTTTCGCGCGCTCGAACTGCTGGCGAAACAGAAGAGGCTCGCGAAGGACGCGCCGATCCCCTGTGTGGTCGGCGGCGCGGCCAATGATGTGCTCGCCGAAGAAGACAGCCTCGCCGAAAACAGCTTTCGCGAGGCGCTGCATCCGCTCGACGAATTTCGTGCGATGCAGGCGATGGTCGACAAGGATGCCGGCATCGAGGAGATCGCCGCGCATTTCCGCACGACCCCCGCCGCCGTGCGCCAGCGCCTGAAACTCGCCGGCGTGTCGCCCAAACTGCACGCGCTTTACGCCGAAGAGGCGATGACGCTCGATCAGTTGATGGCCTTCACCATCGCCGAGGACCATGCGCGGCAGGAGGAAGTCTGGGATCAACTCGAGCACAGCTTCAACAAGTCGGCGACCTGGATCCGCCAGAAACTCACCGAGAACAGCGTTCGCGTGGGTGACAAAAGGGTCGGCTTCGTCGGTCTCGACAAGTATCTCGAAGCGGGCGGCGGCATCGCGCGCGACCTGTTCGAAGCCGATGGCGGCGGCTGGCTCACCGATCCCGCGCTTCTCGATCGGCTCGTCGACGCCAAGCTGAAAGCCGAAGCCGCGCGCATTCTCGCCGAGGGCTGGAAATGGGTGACGACCGCGATCGACCTGCCGTGGGACGCGACGCGGGGGTTTCGGGAGATCGACCGCGAAGAGGTCGCGATGACCGAGGCGGAAGCGGCGCGCGTCGCCGAGCTTGAAGCCGAAGGCGAGGAACTGGGCGCCGAATGGGCCGATGCGCATGACGTGCCGGACGAGGTGCATGCGCGGATCGAGGCGATCGATGCCGAACTCGGTGCGCTGGTCGACCGGCCGCTGATCTTCAAGCCGGAAGATATGGCGAGCGCGGGCGCGTTCGTTTCGATCGACCGCGATGGGTCGGTGCGCGTCGAGCGCGGCTTCGTGAGGCCCGAGGATCAGCCGCGTGAAGGGTTTGGCGAAGACGGCGCGTCCGAAGCGGGCGACGATGGCCGCTCTTCCGCGGACCGCAGCGACGACGGAGCCGCGAAGTCGGCGGATGATGCGGGCGGTGCGGAGGAACGGGGCGCGCTGCGGGCGCTTCCGGACCGTCTCGTCTCGGACCTCACGGCATGGCGCACGCTGGCGCTGCAGGACAGGGTTGCGCAGGACCCCGCGCTCGCCTTCGCCGCATTGCTCCACGTCCTTGTGCTCGGCTGCTTCTACAGCTTCAGCCGCGAGAGCTGCGTCCAGATCGCGGCGAACCGGGTCTCCTTTTCCAACGCTCCGACAGATTTGCGCGATTGCGCGCCCGCACAAGCGCTCGACGCGCGCGCGGCGGCATGGAAGGCACGGTTGCCGCAGTCGGACAAGGAGGTCTGGAGCTTTCTGCTCACCTTGGGTGGCGAGGAGCAGTCGCAGCTGTTGGCGCATTGCGCGTCGCTCTGCGTTAACGCCCAGGCCGAGGTCGTCCCCAAATATGACAATGGCCGTATCTCGGCGCACGGCGTCGAGCGCCGGATTGCCCACAGCCATGTCCTCGCGCTGGCCGCGGGGCTCGACGTGCATGGCGCCGGCTGGCGTCCGACTTCTGAAGGCTATTTCGGCAGCGTGACCAAGCCGCAGATCCTAGCCGATGTCGCCGAGGCGCGCGGCGACGAAGTTGCCCGGATGATCGGCCATCTCAAGAAAGCCGACATGGCCCGCGAGGCCGAGAGGCTGGTCGCAGAAACGACCTGGCTCCCGCTGCCGATGCGCACGCCGGGTCTGGACGACATCGATCCGGACAGCGGCGAAACGTCGGGGCCCGTCGATCCCGGCGAGAGCGATTCCGGCGACGCCGAACTGCCCGTCGCAGCCGAATGAGCCATCTGGCGGGGGATATTCCCCCGCCGGATATTCTTCTCGGCGCAGCGGCGATCGGGAACGTCACCTTTGACGGCTTGAGGCCGGCCACGGCCCGCAGCCCGGACGCTCACCCCGACCCTCGCTGACCCTGCGCCACCCCAACAGCAATGCAGCCCGTGCTCGCTCCTCTTTGCGGCCGCGCGCGGCTGCGCGGAGTCTCATCCATGGCACAGTTTCAAATCCTTTGCCCGCACTCGGAAGCCGACTGGCGGCCGGTCACGATCGAGTTTCTTTTCGCGCCTAATGGCGACCAGCAATATCTCTGGTCCTCCTTCGACGAAGCCGAAGCCGCGCGGAAGCAGCTTCTCCTCCGCGCGCCCGACGCGCAGCTTCGCATCGCGCTTGCCGGCGCCGACATCGGCGACGTCGACTGGCCGGTTCGCGAGAAGCTGCGCTTCGCCGACGGCACCTATGCGCCGACGCCCTGGCACGAGGAGCCCTGGTATCAGGAGAAGCACGACGAGCATTTCTGCCATGTCTCGACCGAGCAGGCGGGCAAGATCGCCTTCACCGAGAATGCCGCGAAGGGGCAGGTCGACCGCCAGCTTGTGATGTCGCCGGGGCGCTATCTTCATCGCTTCTTTTCGGCCCATCTCGACAACAATGCGATCGAAAGCTGGTGCGCCCGACTCTCGGTCCAGCTCGCGGAAGACGCGCTCAAGATCACGCAGGATGCCGACGAAATCGAGGAGGTCTATGTCGGCGGCCCCGGGAGCTGCATGTCGCACGGCGCGAGCGACTTCGAAAGCTACTGCCACCCGGTGCGTGTCTATGCCGGACCCGATACGGCGCTCGCCTATATCGGCGCCCGCGACGATGCCCGGGCGCGCAGCGTGGTGTGGCCCGAGCTCAAAATCTACACCAGCATCTATGGCGACGTATCGCGGCTCAAGCTGCTCCTCGAAAATGCGGGCTATGCCAAGGGCAGCCTCAACGGTGCGAGAATCCGGCGCCTCGTCGACGGCGGCAGCTTCGTCGTTCCCTATATCGATGCGGGCGATGACCTCGCCGACGACGGCGAATATCTCATCATCGGTCATGGTGAGATACCGTCCGAAAATACGAACGGTCTTGGTGATCGATGCTGGTATTGTCCGCGGTGCGACCGCGACGCGACGCCGCACGAGGAAGTGTATTTCGGCGACGGCTCGTCGGAAGAGTGGTGTTATAATTGCTTCACCGACCACACGATTTTCTGCGCTCACAACGAGCGCAGCTATAGCGATGCCGAAACCTTCATCAGCGTTTTCGCCGATGGCGACGAGCATGACGTGCTCGATGGTTATGTGGAGGCATTCGGCGCGGTCTATCTCGAAGATCGCGGCGAATGGTGGCTCGCGGCCTGCTGCCGGCAATGCGATGCTTCGGGCGACTGGTATCATGCCGCCGATCTCACCGAATATCATGGTGAATGGCTCAGCGCCGACTATCTGCCCGATCCTGTCGACGACGACGATCCGTCGCTCGCCAATGCCCATGTCCTCGCTCGCGACTGGTTCCTGTACGAAATGTCGGCGATCGCGATCGAGGTCGCCGAATGGCAGGCAGCCGGTGAGCGTGCCCGCGAAGAACGGCTGAGGCGCGAGCAAGAGGCGGCCGATCGCCTTCGCCTCGAAACGATGCAATCCCCGCCGCTCGAACCGTGCGCCTGCGGATGCGGCCACGGGC
Organism: Sphingopyxis sp.; assembly: GCF_035998905.1. Taxonomy (GTDB): domain Bacteria; phylum Pseudomonadota; class Alphaproteobacteria; order Sphingomonadales; family Sphingomonadaceae; genus Sphingopyxis. The sequence continues at coordinate 18,717 of NZ_DASYHG010000028.1, forward strand.
ATTCTCTCGAAACGCCGGACTTGGCCGTTGGCCTCGCCCACGCCGCCGCAACGTCCGTGGCTGCGATGGCCATCGCTTGCCAGACAGGAGCCTGATCCATGACTTATGAGCTTGCAGGCCGCGCCGGCCTTCTCGAAATCCTGTCCTGGGCACGGCCCCATGACAGCGCGACCGAACGCGCCTTCTGCCGCGAATATCTCGATCCGGTTCCCGGCATGCGCGCCGACGGTTTCGGCAACCGGATGCTCTCGATCGGCGATCGTCCCCGCACCTTGTGGAGCTGCCATGTCGACACGGTCGCGGCCGTGGGCGGGCATCAGGCGGTGGGCGTCGACGAACATGGGATCGCGCAGCTGTGCGACGGCAAGGCGGGCATGTCGCTCGGCGCCGACGACGGCGCAGGGCTGTGGATCATGCTCGGCATGATCGCGGCCGCGCGCCCCGGCCTCTACCTCTTCCATCGCGGCGAGGAGCAGGGGTGCCTCGGCTCGCGCTGGATCGAGCGGCATACGCCTGAACTGCTCGCGGACATCGACGCGGCGATCGCCTTCGACCGTGCCGGGCTTGGCGATGTCATCACCCACCAAAGCTATGGGCGGACATGTTCCGATGCCTTCGCGACCAGCCTCGCGGCCGCGCTCAACCGTCAGAATATGGGGTTCCGCTACGCGCCCGACGACACGGGGGTTTACACCGACACCAACGAATATGCCGGCATCGTCCCCGAATGCACCAACCTGTCGGTTGGCTATCAACGACAGCATGGGCCGCGCGAGACGCTCGATGTCGTCCATTGCGAGCAATTGCTCGAAGCGATGCTCGAACTCGATGCGTCGCAGCTCGTGATCGAGCGCGATCCTTCCGTCCAGGAAGAGGTCGGCTGGTGGTTCGACCGCGGGCGCGGCCATGGCGATGATTTCGTCGAAGCGGTTGCCGATCATCCGGCGCTCGCGGCCTGGATGCTCGAGCAATGCGGCGTCAGCTACGATGATTTCCAGATGGCGCTCTGGGCCGAGGAAATGGACGATGACCAGGGTTATCGTCCGCTCATGCCGACCTGATGCGCGGCATCCGCCGAATAGCCTGCGGGCCGATACTGCCCGCCATGTTTGGATGGGCTTCGACGCCGCCTGTTCCGCGGCTCCCGCCGCCGACGGGCGGGCAGGTCATGCTTGATTCTGAAGTCCCGTTTGTGAGAAAATCACGCTCGACGCGCTGGCAGGGGCTGCCGGTGCCGAGCTGTCCGTGCGGATCGCCGATCGCCTTTCGATCGACATCTGCGCGGGCACAAGGCCTTTGAAGGAGCCCCGCATGGAAAGTCCAGCCCGTGAATTGGCGCGCCGCCTCGCCGAAAATGCCGAGGCCGTGTGCCGCCACTATCTCCCCAACGGTCGCCGCGAAGGCCGCTACTGGCTTGTCGGCGATGTCCGGGGGACGCCCGGTCGCAGCCTCTACCTTCTCCTGTCGGCGTCGGCTGACGCGCGGGGCCGGGCGGGCAAATGGACCGATGCCGCGAGCGGCGAACATGGCGACCTGCTCGATGTCATCGCCGCCAGTTGCGGTCACGTCGATTTGCGCGAGACGCTCGCCGAGGCGCGGCGATTTTTGAGCATGCCGATGCCGGAGCCGACCGGATCACCATCCCCGCGCTCGCGCAAGGTGTCGATGGGAACGCCCGTGGCCGCGCGGCGGCTTTGGGCTGCGTCGAAGCCGATCGCCGGGACGTTGGCAGTCGCTTATCTTGCATCGCGCGGGATCGATATCGACCCAGGCAATGGTGCGATCCGCTTTCATCCGCGCTGCTATTACCGGGCGTCGAGCGATGACGCTCCCGACGTGCGGACTGCCTGGCCGGCCATGATCGCCGCCGTGACCGACGATGCCGGCCAGATCGCCGGCGTCCATCGCACCTGGCTCGATCCGGCGGGAAGCAAGGCGCCGGTCGCCTGTCCCCGCCGCGCGATGGGAAATCTGCTCGGACATGGCGTGCGGTTCGGATCTGCGGCGGACGTCATGGCCGCGGGCGAAGGTGTCGAGACGGTCCTTTCGCTTCGCGAATTTCTGCCGGAGCTGCCGATGATCGCGGGTCTGTCGGCGGCGCATCTCGCCGCGATCCATTTTCCCGAACCGCTGCGCCGTCTCTATGTCGCGCGCGACGATGACGCCGCCGGGTCCTGGGCGATGAAGACCTTGGCCGCGCGCGCCGAGCCGCTCGGGATCGAGATCGTCCCGCTCGATCCGCGGCTTGACGATTTCAACAGCGATCTTGTTCGGATGGGCCGGGAAGAAATGGCGGCCCGGCTTCGCGCCCGGATGCTACCGCTCGATGCGGGGCGCTTCCTCGATAGCGTGAAGGTCTCGTGATCGACTGTTCGATGGCCGCTCTCAATTCGAGCCATTGAGCTTGCGTTCGAGGTCCGCGATATTTTCGATGATCGCCTCGAATTCGGGCGGCTCGCCGAAGATCATCGTCGCCATGGCGCGATAATCCTGCCTCAAATCATCGGTCATCCCCTTCTCGGGACAAAGGACGAATGTCGGCGGCTGCGCCGACGCGAGGTCGAAATCGGGACGATTGAAGAACATCCGCGCATGCGCGACACAGTCCTCGCCGAGGGCCCGGTCCTTCAACGCGCGTTGCCCGGCCTCGGACTGCATCAACTGATGAAGGTCATAATAGTGGCGCGATACGCGTTGGCGGTTGCCGCGAAGTTGCCCCCGGATCTCATACCATCGCCGCAGTCCGTGCAGGATGACGACCTTGTCCCAAAAGGTGCGCTCGGCATCGACGATGGTCACATTGGGGACCGCAAGGTCGATCGCCGGTAGATCCTCGTCGACATAGGGTGCGATGCTGCGGCGGCTATTGGGATCGAGCGCCGATTTCGCGCCCGACTCGATCTTCACGCTCTTCGCGATATAGGCATCTTCGCTCGTCACGCTGGGGTAGGCGATCAGCAATGTCTGGCGGTCCTTCGCATCGGGAAGAACCTGGATCGATCCCGCTTTGAGCCCGGCACGTTCGCAGCATTCGGCCGCGATGACGGTCAGGTGCTCGAGAAGCGCGCCGTTGATATAGGCCTCGCACGCATCCCGGATCGCGTCGAGCGCGGCTTCGCGCTTCTTTCGGCTCAAGGCCGCCAGCTCGTCGATCGACGCCGGCACGCCGAGATCGTCGCGAAAGACCGTCACGTCTATGTCTTCGGAGAAGCGGCGGATCAAGCCGAAGCCTTTGGACAGCGAGGTCCCGCCCTTGAAGAGCAGCCGGGGACCATCGGGCAAGCCGTTGAACAGCGCGTCCAGCGTCCAGCACACCCAGAAATCCTTCTCGACATTCTGCGGCGTGGTGCCGAGCCGCTGCGCGGTGGTGGTGAAAAGGCCGCTCCAGGTCTGCGCTTCGGTGCGCAATATCTCGTCGAAGCCGGGGTTCATTCATCGCTCTCCGGACGGACGACGAGCGGGCGGAGCAATTCCTGCATCCACACGGGCAAACTTGCCATGCCATCGGCAAGATCGGCGCGCAGTATCGCGCCATGGACGGGATCGCTCAACAGCTGCACGAGCCGGTCGCGCCATTGGTCGTTCTCGTCACCGGACATCGTGTCGCGCAGCCAGTGCAGCGCCTGGACGATCCGCATTGCCGGCCGTCCCGCCCAGAACAGCTTGCTCGCCGCCGTCGACTTGAAAATGATCGGCATGTTGCCGAGCTTGATCGCTTTGAGCCGCGTCTCGGCATGGACGATGACCTTCGCCGGCACCGCGTTGGTGAAGCCGAGATCGTTGGCGGCGGTCATGCCATCGACGAGGACGCGAATCTGGTCGCGGCGCGCCACGGCGTCGATCACCGCCTTTGGGCTGGGGGGATTGGCCTGGTGGGTCAGTTCATTATGCGCAGGCTTGTCATAGAGGCCGCGGTCGATCCGGCGCAATTCGCCGGACTTGCTGAGCCGCTGGAGAGTCTTGTCGACTGCGTCTCGCCCCCCGAGATCGAGAAAATCGCTGGGCGTCCAGACGCTGCCCGGCATGGCTGCGCGATCGAGGATGGCGGCTTTCAATCCGGATGCGGGCATGTTCATGTCCGAAATATGTAGCGGTATTTCGGACAGATGCCAAGAAGCCTGTCCGAAAAACATGGTAGGATTTCGGACATGGCGAGCGCCGCTTCTTCCGGCGCCCGGCCGGCTTGCCTCATTCCGGAGGCCGCGCCTCCGGCCTTCGCTGGAGGGCGACTGCGGCGGCGGGTACGGGCACCGCAATGGCGGATGCACGGCTATTTTCCGCCGGGGCTGCGCCCCTTTGCATCGCGAGGCAAAATAGCCGCGCCCCTGCCATCCTCCGCTGAAGCTTCGGCCGCGCGTGCCGCGCGGTGCGGACCCGCACCCGCCGCCGCGGGGGCGTCGCCGCGAAGGCCGCGAGAGGCGCGGCCACCAGAAGCGAGGCATGATATGACCGACCTGTCCGACATTTCCGAACGCGGCGAGCCCGCCGAGCCCGGCGCCAGCGCATATCTCCTCCAGGAAATGCAGCTCTACGGCTTTCGCCCCTTCGAGGACGAACCCGATGGCCGCCCGCTTCCCGATGATCGGCTCGCCGGCGGCGCCGTCGCCGACATCTTCGATGCGCTCGCGGGCTGTCTCGTCGACACCAGGATCGAACCCGATCTCGAGGATCTGCTCTGGGGCGTCGTCAATCTCTTCCATGGCGCCGGAACGCGGATCGAACGCGAGCTCGACCGCAACGAGGCGGCGCAGCGCGATCTCCAGCGCGAGCAGGATGGCAGCGAAATCCGCTCGGTCGAACTCGAGCGCGCGATCGCCGAAGGCATCACCCTGATCGAGCGGCGCGACGCGATGGAATTTTTCCGCGAATGCGCCGCCGAACAGTTTCGTATCCACGCCCGCAAGGCCTGGGTCCCGCGCACCGGGTCGCGCATCCGCCACCAGGCGATGACCGCCGCGATGATCGACAGCCGCGACTTCATGGACCGCCGCCTCCGCGAAAAGGCCAAGGCGTTGATCCCCGAGGGCACGCGCATCGCGTTCAGCGGCGGACCCGCGTGCAACGATCACCGGCATATCTGGTCGGCGCTCGACAAGGTTCATGCGCGTCACGCCGACATGGTCCTGCTCCACGGCGCGACTCCGACCGGCGCCGAACGCGCCGCTGCCTGCTGGGCCGACGCGCGGAAAGTGCCGCAGGTCGCATTCCGTCCCGACTGGAACCGCGACAAGAAAGCGGCGCCCTTCAAGCGCAACGAGCGCATGATCGACGCCATGCCCGCCGGGCTCATCGTCTTCTCGGGCACCGGCATCCAGGACAATCTCGTCGACAAGGCGCGGGCGTTCGGCATTCCGGTCTGGGATTTCCGCATCCGCGAGGCGCCATGAGGTGTCGATTTGGATCTGACGAAGCTTGCCTTCCGGCGAGCAGAATTACACAGGTGAATATCGATGCGTACCGATCTCGATCATCTTCCGGCCAACAAGCAGCGCGAGCTCGACCGCGTGAAGGCGATCATCTTCGAAGAATTCGAAGATGCCGTCGCGCTTTCGACGATGGGCTGGAAGAAGAAGGGCCGGATCGACAAGGTGATCCTCTATGGCAGCTATGCCCGCGGCGGCTGGGTCGACGAGCCGCACACCGCCAAGGGCTATCGCTCCGACTTCGATCTGCTCATCATCGTCAACGACAAGCGCCTCACCGACAAGATCGACTTCTGGTCGAAGCTCGAGGATCGGCTGACCCGCGAGCTTGCGATCGACAAGACGCTGCACACGCCGGTGAATTTCATCGTCCACACCTTGCAGGAAGTGAACGACGGGCTCGCGCATGGGCGCTATTTCTTCATGGACGTCGCACGCGACGGGATCGCGCTCTACGAATATGACGACAAGGAATTGCATACGCCGAAGCCGAAAACGCCCGAGCAGGCGTTGGCGATGGCGAAGGAGTATTTTGAGGAGTGGATGCCTCAGGCTAACGCCTTCTTCAAAATGCACGAGGCAGGGCGGGCAGAAGGCGCGCTCAAACAGGCGTCATTCGTTCTTCATCAGGCGACGGAGAGCCTATATCATTGCGTCCTGCTGGTCTGCAGCTTCTACACGCCCCATGTTCACAATCTCGGCTTCCTGCGGACGCAGGCAGAGAGGCTCGACATGCGCTTGGTCGATGCTTGGCCGCGCCAGTTGAAAGCAGATCGAGCGCGGTTCGAGAAACTGAAAGAGGCTTATGTGAAGGCCCGCTACTCGAAGCATTTTCGCATCACCGAAGCGGACCTCATCTGGCTTGCCGCGCGCGTCGAGGAACTCGGTCGGGCAGTTCACGAAATCTGTTCGGAGCGCATTGCAGAGCTTGAGGCCAATTGCCGCCCGGTTTGATAGCCCAGTTGCGATCAATCTCGGCGCAATGATAGTTGCACGGGATACAATGTGTTGCCTCACAGCATCACCCCGCAAGATTCCGTTACGGCAGCCTGATTCCACTGGCGTTTGATGTCGACCCGATTAATGCGCGTGCGGCGACCCAAATGGAGGGCTCCTCCATTCTCCTGCGGCGACTCCATTGGGGTCGCCGCTTTTGCTTGGCGGCTTTGCGCCTAAGCCCGGCCATTCACCGCCAGCGACGCGTGGCCCAAAACCAGTCGTTCGCAAATGGGCCATTATAGCAGTGGCCGGACGTCCGATCTCCCACGAAACCTAACAGCTGCGAGAAACGCCCTTATCTTTGGAACGCGAGAACTTGCCCCATGCCCGTTCGCTGCCCCACCACAGAGCGGCAAACCCGCCAAGCGTGACTCCGCCCAGAATACCCCAGCCATGTGGCCCCAGCGGCAGCATCCCAATCGCGTAGGCGACGACCAGTATCGCCATCCCAATCAGGAACGGTCCGGTGAAACGGCAATGAGTCCGGCCGCACCGTCTGGCGTTCATGATACAAGCCGCACCCATGGAGGCCAGCATGACGGTCCAGATGACCGCGCGGGGCGTAGGTTCCAGCCACATGGCGGCCAGCATGGCTAGGCCGGGAATAGCCAGAGCCCGACAAGCGTGCGCCAGTTACCCGACCAATCCCCGGCGCCGCTGGCGGGATCGGAACCGCGCGGGCTACTCATGTCATCTCACCGCCGCGACGCGACCGAGCAATCTTATCCTGCACAGCAGGACAGCCTTTTCACATCCCGATCGAATGTCTGCGCAGCCAGCTTCAGTCCTTCGACCGTGGTCAGATAGGGGAAGATCATCTCCGCCAGATCGTCGATCGTGAGGCCGCAGCGGATCGCCATGGCGGCGGTCTGGATACTGTCCGCACCTTCCGGCGCCAAGATATGCGCGCCCAGCAGTTTGCGGGTCCGGCCATCCGCAACCAGCTTGATCAGGCCGCGCGTGTCGCGAGCCGCCAATGCGCGCGGAACATTCTCGAGCGGGAGGGTCGAGGTTCGCGTTGCATATCCTGCCGCGATAGCCTGCGCTTCGGTGAAGCCGACACTGGCTACCTGCGGATCGCTGAATACGACGGCCGGCATGGCCGAATTGTCGTACCGCAGGCTATCGCCGTTCAAGGCGTTCTTGGCGGCGATCTTTGCGCCATAGGCTGCCATGTAAACGAACTGGTCTCGGCCCGTCACATCGCCGGCGGCATAGACGCCGCGCACCGAGGTTCGCATATGGTCATCGACAATGATGGCACCGCTGAGCGTCTGCTTCACCCCTGCCTCGATGAGACCGAGGTCCTCCACATTCGGGGCGCGCCCGGTCGCTACGAGAAGGCGCTCCGCGACGATGGTTTCGGCGACCCCGTTGCGCAGGACGGTGAGCGCAGTGCCCCCTTCCGCCGTCTTGTGGGCCGACTGATAGGCGAGGTCGCCCAGAACCGTGATGCCTTCGCTCGAAAGATAGTCGGTCAGCGCGGCACCGATCTCCGGCTCCATATCGGGGAGAAGGCGGCTGCGGAAAACGAGCGTCACGTCGACGCCGGCGCGGGAGAACATCTGGGCGAGTTCCACACCGATATAGCCGCCCCCGAGGACGATCATCGATTTCGGCAACTCGGTCAGGTCGAGCGCGGTAGTGCTGTCGAGCGCATCGACGTCCGGAAGGCCCGGGATAGCCGGCACCGCCGGACGCGTACCTGTCGCAATCACGATCCGGTCAGCGGTGAACCGCCTTCCACCGGCCTCGACGCCATTTTCGACGAGCCGCGCCGTGCCTTCATGGTAGGCGATATTATTGTAGAGAGGCAGGAGATCCGCATATTTCGCCTGACGAAGGCCCGAGACGAGCGAGTCCTTTTCGGCGATCACCTTGCCCCAATCGGCCATTCGTGCCCCGGCCTCGACACCGTTGAACCGCATCGGCGCGGCATTCGCGTGGTGAATGCTCTCGACCGCGCGGATCAGCGCCTTGGAAGGAACGCAGCCGACGTTGACGCAGGTTCCGCCGATGGTGCCGGCACCGATAACGGCGACTTGGGCTCCTTGCTCCGCCGCGGTAATCGCGGCCGAGAACCCAGCCGAGCCGCCGCCCACGACGATAAGGTCGTACTTCTTGGCCTGAGAGCCGTCGCCCCGATTGCAGCAATCACTCATGATACGACTTTCACTTGCGGACTCGGGAAGGGTAGCCAGCGTTGGTGGTCGCCGCGATCAACGCCGCGGTGCTGGTCTTGGCGTCGTCATAGGTGACCGTCGCGGTATGCGTTTTGGCCGACACTTCGACAGCGGTCACGCCGGGTACGCGCGACAGGCTCTTTTTGACGGTGGGAGCGCAGGTCACGCAGGTCATGTTCTCGACCGCCAAGGTGGTGGTCCGGATTGCGGCAAAGGCCGGCCCGGATGCGAACAGCGCAGCCGCGGCCGCGAACAGGGTAAGCTTCTTCATCATGGTCTCCTTGTTCAAAGGTCGAGGAATAGGGGGGCGAGATAGGGGAAGAGGACGGCGAGTCCGATCAGCGCCGTTGCAAGCCACAAGGCCGTCTTTGCCAAGCGGTTGGAGGAAGGCGTGCCGCACTCGCCCTCGGCGCAGACCACGCGCGGCTGACGATAGATCCGCCAGAACCCGGCGGCCAGGAAGGCGATCGCCACCGCCAGGAAGATGGGCTGATAGGGGGCGAGCGCGGTCAGGTTGCCGATCCATGCGCCACTGACGCCCAGTGTGAAGAGCACTAGCGGGACGATGCAGCAAGAGGCCGCGCCGAGCGCGCCCAGACTTCCTCCAACAATCGCTATCCACGCACCACGTCTGGAAGCCGTTTTCGGCTGGGTCATTTTCTGTTCTCCGAATCACGTTGTTGACCCTAGATAGGATCTGTAGCGGCTACAGGTTCAAGAGGTATTTCAGCATGGATCGGAAAAATCTGCAGGACACAGCGCCCCGGCTCCCCATCGGAGCACTGTCGCGGCGCACCGGATGCAACATCGAGACGATCCGCTATTATGAGAAAATTGGCCTGCTCTCCGCGCCTGCGCGCAGCGACGGCGGTCACCGGCTCTATGGCTATGGTCATCTCATGCGGCTCGGCTTTGTGCGGCGCGCGCGGGAACTGGGCTTCACGCTGGACGAGATCCGCGCGCTGCTTCGGCTGGCCGAGGACCGCGATCGCCCATGCACCGAAGCGCGCGAGGTCGCCGTGGTCCATCTGACCGACATTCGTACCAAGATCGCGGATCTTCAGGCCATGGAGTCGGTGCTTGCCGAAACCGTCGTGCGATGCGCGGATGGCAAGACCCCGGAATGCCCGCTGCTGGAAACGCTATTCGGTTCGATCGATCCGTCTGCCCGGCCTCCTGCCGGCTAGCCGCCGTCGGCCAGCACAGACCAATGTCGGTTTTCGCAAGGACGACGCTTTGGCGAAGCTCAATGTCTGCTTCTTTCATTTTCAGTCCGAAAGCCGACAGGCTGGAAACGTTGAGGGTTTCGGACGCCGCGAGGCGTCGGAAAGTCTTCGGTGCCCGAACCGCGGTGGTCATGGTCTGAGCTATGGGGAAAGCTGTTTTGCGCAGGTCGTGGTGCTGGACGTTGCTGCCCAAAATCGGACGTATCTGAG
>NZ_DASYHG010000029.1:0-477589 GCF_035998905.1 Sphingopyxis sp.
GCGGGAGGGGTCGGGGGTGGGCAGCCACGTTACGATCAGGCCCACCCCGCTGCGGCTAACGAACAAGTTCGCAAGCCTCGCTGCCCCTCCCGCAAGCGAGAGGGGAAATCAGTTCATCACTGCAACGTCCGCTCCCCACCCACCCCAAACCGGCCATCAAATCTTCCCGCGCACGCTCAGGAAGAAGCGCCGCCCCAGATAATCATATTGCGTCCCGAACGCCGGCGCCTGCCCGATCACCGGCGGCGTCGCGGCGACCACCGTCGATACGCGCGGCGGCGGGGTGTCGAACAGGTTCGCGACCCCCAGCGTGATGCGAAAGCGTTCGGCAACATCGCGGCTCAGCGACAGCGAATGATAGAAGGTCGCGGGCACGCTGACGTCGGGGCAGAAACGCCCGCCGGGGCGGAAGCCCGAGGTGCGGCACGCATCGCCGCCCTGCGCGCGAAGCAGGTCCTTCATGTTCGACGCTGCGCCGGTAACGTCGAGCCCGTAGAACAGCGTCCAGCCGTCCTTCATCCAGCCGAGGTTGAAGTCGCCGACCCATTTCGGGTTACCGATCTTGCCATTGTCGTCGACCTCGGTGCCGGGGAAGAGCGCGACCTTGTCCTCGACCTGCCAGGTCATCTGCGCGCGGAACGCGAGCGCGCCGAGCTTGCCGAGATCCTGGTCGATCGCCACCGACAGGTCGACGCCGCGGTTCCGCTGGCGGCTGATATTGACATAACGGTCGGTGACGCTCGCGATGCTCTGCCGGTCGGGACCGGTCGCGGTGCGCGTGAACAGCCCGCACAGCGGTTCGTCGGCGACGTCCGAATCATAACAGCCGCGCAGGATATTCGCCGCGCCGAGCAAAGTGATTTCATCTTTCACCTTGATGTCGAAATAATCGACCGCAAGGCGCGTCTTCAGCCCGCCCCATAGCGCCCCCGACAGATCGGGGGTCAGGATGATCGACACCGTCTTCGCCGTCGAGGTTTCGGGCCTGAGCTGGCCGATCCCGCCCCCCGACACGATCGTCGCGGGACCGATCCCGCCGGCATAGTTCGGCGCGATTCCGTCGGCCGCGCAATTGTCGAAGATGCGCTGGCTGATCGCGCCCGCCGCGAGCCTTGCCGCGGTCTGGACGCACGGATCGATCGCCTGCTGGCCGAGGAAGCCCGTCTGGTTTTCAAGGAAAAGTTCGAACAGCGCGGGCGCGCGGAACGAGGTCCCCCAGGTTCCGCGGAAACGCAGCCAGTCAGTGACCGCCCAGTCGGCGCCGACCTTCCACGTCGTGTCGCTGAACTTGTCGCTCGCCCCGTCGCGGCGCGTCGCCTCGACATGCGTATAGCGCGCCGCGCCCGACAGCGTCAGCCGCTCGACCATCGGCACGCCTTCGAGCAGCGGCACTTCGATTTCGCCGAAGAGCTCCTTCGACACGGTGCGGCCCGCGGTGATGCCCGAGGTCGTGAAATTGGCGACATTGCCGGCCAGGGTCGCCTCGCCCGGCGTATCGTTGATTTCGTCGCGTCGGATATTCGCGCCGACCGCGACGCCGACCGATCCCGCCGGAAGATTGAACAATTTGCCGGTCAGCAGCGCCTCGGCCGAGGTCTGCTTGAACAAGGTGCGCCCCGTTTCGCGTCCCGTCAGGAAGGCCCGCTCTGCCGGCGTGAAATCGCCGCGCAGCACGCGCGGATCGGTAAAGTCGATATCGATGCACGGCACGCCGCGGATCGCGGTCGTCGTTCCGGCGCACGAGCGTGTACGCAAGGTCTGCGACGCGATGGCGTCCTGATAGATTACGTCCTGTGTATAGCTCGCGTCCGAGCGGCTGTGCTGGCCGTGGACGTCCCACTTCCACCCGCCGCCAAATTCGCCACGCAGCCCGAACACGCCGCGATAATAATCGACGTCGGCCGCGCTTTCGGTTTTCACCAGCACGCGCGGGCGCAGGATGAGATTGCCCGCAAACTCGCCGTTGAGCGGATCGCCGAGGTCATTCGGGTCGCAATTATAGGCGGTCGGATCGCACAGGAAAAAAGGCAGCATCGACGCGCCGGTGAACTGCTGGAGCTCGATGCGCTGGAAGCCATTGTTATGCGACTTGCGGTTGCTGAACAGGAATTCGCCATAGGCGGTGATGCCGTCGGTCACGTCATAGGCGCCCTCGATAAAGGCACTCACGCGGCGTACGTCCGAAAAGACGTCCGAATCCTGTTCGACCGGCTCGAACTGGTTGAGCGCGCCGGTCGACGGGCCATCGAAATTGACCCCGTAGAAATTGGCCGGCCCGGCCACGCCGATCGGATTATACGCATTGATCGGAATGCCGACGCCCGCAAATTCATTGCCATATTGGCCGGCGAAGATCGCCTGCCCGTTCGGCGCGATCAGCCCGGGACCAAAGGTCGGAAAGCCGTTCTGGTCGACCCCCGAAAAATCGCTGAACACGATCATGTTCGCCTGCGTGCTGCTGCACGCCGGGCGCCCGGTGCGGAAATCGACGATATCGGCGCGGCTGCCATCGGCCTCGCGCTTCAGATATTCCTCGGAACAGAAGAGGAAGCCGCGATCGCGGCGGGTGAGATTCTGCTGGCGGAAATAATCGACCGTCGCAAAGAGATGGCCGCGGTCGAATTTCTTCCCGAAACTCGCATCGACGCCATAGCTCTCGCCGCCGCCATGCTCGGTGATCGACGAGAAGCCGCCGCCTTCGAACCCGTCGAGGTCGTCGCGGGTCAGGATGTTGACCACGCCTGCTACGGCATCGGAGCCATAGATCGACGATGCGCCGGTCTTGAGTATCTCGACCTGCCGCACCACCGACAGCGGCAGCACATTGAGGTCGAACGGCGCGACCGATCCGCGGATTCCCGCCGGGCCGGCGCGGCGGCCGTTGATCAGCACCAGCGTCCGCTCGGCACCGAGCCCGCGCAGCGACACCGTCTGCACATCGTTACCGCCGTTGGCGACGAAACGGTTCGAGATCGCCGAGGTGATCTGGATCGATCCCTGCGCCGCCGGGACCTGCTGCAGCACATCGGCAAGCTGGACCTGCCCCTGCAATTTCGCATTTTCAGGGTCGATGACCTGGATCGGGTCGGCGCTGGTGAATTCGCTCTTCGCGATGCGTGATCCGGTGACGACGATCTCGTCGCTCGCCTGCGCCATCGCCGGGCTCGCCGCCAGCGCAATCACCGAGGCCGTTGCGGCCAGAAACACCGTGGGGGTGGTGTCCATTTTCATAATCTTCGTCCGATTTAAAAACTGTCTCGCCCCCCGGCGTCTCGGAATCTAGGCGGCGTGCGTTTCGATATGGTTTACGCCGCGGTAATTTTTCGAAGGGCCGCCGCCCGCTTGTCGCGGCGGCATGTCGCGGCTAGGCACGCTCGCGAAGGATCGGGACAAAAGGATCGCGCGATGAGCAAGGCAATGGGCGAAACGCTGGGGCGGCTCGAGGCGGTCATCCACGACCGGCTCGCCGCGGGCGAGGCCGAGGCCTCCTATGTCGCGAGCCTCGCGGCGAAAGGCCGCGGCAAAGTCGCGCAGAAGCTCGGCGAGGAAGCCGTCGAAACCGTCATCGCCGCGGTCAGCGAGGACGATGCCGCGCTTGTCGGCGAAGCAAGCGATCTCGTCTTCCACCTCTCGATCCTGCTCGCGACACGCGGCCTCGCGTGGGACATGATCGCCGCCGAACTCGACCGCCGCCACGGTACCTCGGGCCACGCCGAAAAAGCCAGCCGCCAGTAACCGGAGTTTCTCCCATGCCGATCGACGCCACCCTCCCCTATGACGAGACCAATATCTTCGCGCGTATCCTGCGCGGCGAACTGCCGTCGAAGACCGTCTACGAGGACGAATTCGCGCTCGCCTTCCACGACATCAATCCGCAGGCGCCCTTGCACATCCTCGTGATCCCCAAGGGCCCCTATGTGAGCTGGGACGATTTTTCGGAGCGCGGCAGCGACGCCGAAATCGCAGGCTTCGTCCGCGCGGTGGGCAAGGTCGCGCGCGATCAGGGCCTCGTCGCGCCCGGCTACCGCCTGCTCGCCAACGTCGGCCTCGACAGCCATCAGGAAATCCCGCACCTCCACGTCCATATTTTCGCGGGACAGCCCCTCGGACCGATGCTCGCACGCTGAATCCCGCCGCTGTCTATGACGGCGGTCACAGCAATTTCTCCAGGCGCGATTAACCGTGGGCGATATGCGGCGACGGGTGGACTCTGTCCCCTGTTTCCAGCAGGATAGCGTTCGGACCGAAACGGGGAGTTGACGATGGGCAAGGGATGGCGCGCGCTCGCTACGGCATTGGCCGGCAAGGCAAAACTGGCGCTGGTCCTGCCCCTGACCCTCGCGATGGCCGCGACCGCCGCCGACACCGTTCCGCAGGTCACGCTCGCGACTCCCGGCAGCTCGGGCACCGGCGACGGCACGATCACGCGCTTCACGCTGCGCTTTTCGGAAGACATGGTGCCGCTCGGCGATCCCCGCGCCCCTGCCCCTGCCACGAACGACTGCAAACTCCCGTCGTCGTCCCGCTGGGTCGACACGCGCACCTGGGTGCTCGAATTCGAGCGTGCGCTCCCCGGCGGGCTCGCGTGCCATGTCGAGCTGCGCGACGGGCTCAAGACCGCGCGCGGCGTCTCGGTCGCGGGCAACAGCCGCTTCGCGCTCGACACCGGCGGCCCCTCGGCGCGCGCCGTGCTCGCGGGCGGGATGGACGGCGATATCGAGGAGGATCAGGTCTTCCTCGTCGCGACCAACGTCGCTGCCGACCGCGCCTCGGTCGGCCGCTTCGCCTATTGCGCGGTCGACGGCATCGGCGAGAAGATCCCCGTCGACGTCCTGCCGCGCGACACCGCGACGCAGATATTGACCGGGCTCGGCGACAACAACTGGTCGCGCCAGTCCTTCACCTACGACGCGGGCCTGCCGCAGCGCTTCCCCGCCGCGGGCGCCGACCGCGAGGCCGCGCTCGACCGCATCGTCCCCGTCAAATGCCGCCGCCCGCTGCCCCCGGGCCGCGAAATGGCACTGGTCTGGGACGCGCGCATTTCGCAGGCGGGCGTCCCCGGTCGCACCGCCGGGCGCGACCAGCGTTTCGACCATGATGTGCGCCCCGCCTTCACCGCGAAAATGTCGTGCAGCCGCATCAATCCGCAGGCGGGCTGCAACCCGATCAAGGATGTGACACTGAGCTTCGCGTCGCCCGTATCGCGCGAAACGATCCTCGCCGCGACGCTCAACACCGCCGACGGCAGGAAATTGACGCCCAAGATCGACGACGATGACCGCAACGACGCCTGGCTGACAAGCGTCCGCTTCACCGGCCCGCTGCCGCAAAATGTCGACGCAACGCTCGTCCTCCCCGCCGACGTCACCGACCAGAGCGGCCGCAAGCTGCAGAATCAGTCGAACTTCCCGCTGAAATTCCACATCGACCGCGCCCCGCCGTTGGTCAAATTCGCCGCCGAATTCGGCATCCTCGAAGCGGGCGAGGGCGGCGTGCTGCCCGTCACCGTGCGCGGGGTCGAAAGCAGCCTCGTCCAGTCGAACCTCAAAATGCCCGCCGCGACGCTCAAGGTCGGCAACGACGATGCCGCGATCGCGCGCTGGCTGAAACGCGTCGCCGACGCCGACGACACCGACTATCGCGAGGAAAAGAACGCGGCCGGCAAGGAGGTCACGGTCAATTACACCGGCACCAAATCGGTGTTCGACGGCGCGCCGTCGGGCGGCGAGCGCCGGAACATGCAGCTCGCGCCCGCCGCGGGCGGCAAGGAATTCGAAGTCGTCGGCATCCCGCTCGCCGAAAAGGGCTTCCACGTCGTCGAGATCGCGAGCCCCGAACTCGGCGCCGCACTCCTCGGCCGCAAATCGACGCGTTACGTCGCGACCGCCGCGCTCGTCACCAATATGGCGGTGCATTTCAAATGGGGCCGCGAAGGCTCGCTCGCGTGGGTGACGTCGCTCAATAGCGGCCTCCCCGTTTCGGGCGCCGAAATCCGCGTCACCGACAGCTGCACCGGGCGCCTGCTCGCGCGCGGCACCGCCGACAAGGCGGGCCGCCTCGCCTTCGCGGGCGGCTTGCCGCAGCCCGAAACCTATTCGAGTTGCCGCGACGATGCGGATCCGGCGAGCAGCGAAGGCCATGCGCTGATGGTCAGCGCGCGCTCGGGCGACGATTTCAGCTTCACCCTCACCGACTGGGGCAGCGGCATCCGCCCCTATGATTTCGACCTCCCCTATGGCTGGTCGGAACGGAGCGACATCCTCCACACCATCTTCGACCGCGCGCTCGTGAAAGCGGGCGAGACGGTGCATATGAAGCATATCCTGCGCCGCCCCGTTGGCTTGGGCTTCCGCACCCCCGAGGCGCTCGCGGGCAAACTGCGCCTCGTCCACCGCGGTTCGGACACCGAATTCGAAATGCCCTTCGCGATTCCCGCGAGCGGCAGCGGCGAGTCCGTTTGGAACGTCCCCGCCTCGGCGCCGATGGGCGATTATGAACTCGTCTTCGTCACCAAGGACATGGACGGCGAGGACAAGACGATCTGGTCGGGCCAGTCGGTCAAGGTCGACGAATATCGCCTGCCGACGATGAAGGCGACGATCACCGGACCGAAGACCGCGCTCGTGCGCCCCGCTGCCGTCCCGCTCAACCTGTTCGTCGGCTATCTCTCGGGCGGCCCCGCGCCGAACATTCCGGTCGAACTGCGCACCAATTTCCGCGCGAGCTGGTCGCCGCCCGAGGATTATAAGGATTGGGATTTCGACGGCCAGCCGGTGAAGGAAGGCGTCGTCCAGCTCGACGACAGCGGCGACGAACCGTCGGCCGAACTGCCGCTCGCGCGCTCGGTGCCGCTGAAACTCGACGCCAATGGCGCCGCGACGACCAATGTCACGGTCGACCAGCCGATCACCGAACCGACGCTGATGGCCGCCGAAATGGACTATGAGGATGCGAATGGCGAAACGCTGACGTCGAGCCGCCGCATCACCCTCTATCCGTCGGCCGTCCGGCTCGGGCTCAAGACCGACGGCTGGCTGATGCGCGACAACGACCTGCGCCTTAACTTCATCGCGCTCGACCTCGACGGCAAGCCGATCGCCGGCCAGCGCGTGCAGGTCGCACTCTATAACCGCGAAATCATTACCGCGCGGCGCCGCCTGATCGGCGGCTTCTACGCCTATGACAACCAGATGCGCACGACGCGCCTCGACGCGACGTGCAGCGCGACGACCGACAAGCTTGGCCGCGCGAGCTGCGCGATGGCACCCGGCGTCTCGGGCGAAGTCACCGTCGTCGCGACGGCGCAGGATGCCGACGGCAACGAAGCGCGCGCGGTGCGCTCGGTCTGGCTCGCGGGCGACAATGACTGGTGGTTCGGCGGCGACAATGGCGACCGCATGGACGTGATCGCCGAAAAGCCGCGCTACGCGGCGGGCGACACCGCCCGCTTCCAGGTCCGCATGCCGTTCCGCGAAGCAACCGCGCTCGTCACCGTCGAACGCGAGGGCGTGCTGTCGAGCTTCGTCGTGCCGCTCAAGGGCACCAACCCCGTCGTGCAGGTCAAGCTGCCCGCCACTTATGCGCCCGACGTCTATGTCTCGGTCATGGCGGTGCGCGGGCGTGTAACCGGCGGCGAAAGCTGGTTCCGCCAGATGAAACGCGCGGTCGGCTTCAAGATCGAGAATAGCGAAGCCGCCCCGCCCACGGCATTGGTCGACCTTGCCAAACCGAGCTACCGCATGGGCATCGCGCGCATCAAGGTCGGCTGGGAAGGCCATCAGCTCGGCGTGAAGGTGAAGGCCGACAAGGCGAAATATTCGGTCCGCGAAACCGCGAAGGTCGCGATCGAGGTCAAGACCCCCGACGGCAAGGCGCCCAAAAACGCCGACGTCGCTTTCGCCGCGGTCGACGAGGCGCTGCTCCAGCTCGCGCCCAACGAAAGCTGGCAGGTCATCGACGCGATGATGGGCGAACGCACGCTCGACGTACTCACCTCGACCGCGCAGATGCAGGTTGTTGGCAAGCGGCATTACGGCCGCAAGGCGCTCGAACCCGGCGGCGGCGGCGGCGGCGACCTGTCGGGCCTGACGCGCGAGGACTTCCGCCCCGTCCTGCTGTGGAAAGGCAATGTCCCGCTCGACAGCAAGGGCCGCGCGATGGTCGACGTACCGCTCAGCGACAATCTGTCGGGCTTCCGCCTCGTCGCGATCGCCACCGACGGCTCGCAATATTTCGGCACCGGCGAGACGAGCGTCCGCACCGTACAGGATCTCGGCGTCTTCGCCGGCATGCCCGAACTGGTACGCACCGGCGACACCTATGATGCGCGCTTCACGCTGCGCAACGGCACCGACCAGCCGATGGAGGTCACCGCGACCCCGACGCTGTCGCCCGCCGTCGCGACCGCGCCCCCGCTCACCGTCACCATTCCGGCGGGCGGCGCGGTGCCGATCAGCTGGTCGATGACCGCCCCCGAACAAACCGGTCCCATCCAATGGACCGTCGATGCGGTCGCAAAGGGCGGCAAGGCGCGCGACCGCCTCGTCTTCGAACAGGTCGTCGAACCCGCGGTGCCGGTCGAAACCTGGGCCGCCAGCCTGTTCCGCGTCGGCCCCGCGACGACGCTGCCGATCGCGATTCCGGCGGGCGCGCTGCCCGGCGGCTATGTCGATATCGCGCTCGCGGGCACGCTCGCGCCGCCGCTCACCGGGGTGCGCGACTATATGGCGGCCTATCCCTATACCTGTTTCGAACAGCAGACGTCGCGCGCGGTGGCGCTCGGCGACGTCGGGCGGTGGCAGGCGCTCGCGGGCGCGATGCCGACCTATCTCGATGACGACGGGCTGCTCCGCTACTGGCCGAACGAGAATCTCACCGGATCGATCGAACTCACCGCCTATGTCATGAACGTGACCGCGGCGAACGGCTTCGCGATCCCCGAGGCGTCCAAAGCGAAGATGGTGAAAGCCTTGCAGGCGGTCGTCGAAGGACGGCTGACGCGCAAGGGCTATGGCCCGTGGGACATCCGCCCCGTCCGCATTGCGGCCTTGGCGGCACTCGCGCGCAACAATGCGTCGAGCGCCAGCCTCGTCGCGGCGATCGACGTCGCGCCGATCGACATGGCGACCGGCACGCTCGCCGACTGGCTCGTCGCGCTCGAAAAGACGCCGGGGGTGCGGAACGCCCCCGCGCTGCGCACCGCGGCCGAAGCCGAACTCAGGAAGCGCCTCGTCTACGAAGGCACGCGCCTCGACCTCGTCGACGATGCGAAAGCGCCGTGGTGGATGATGACGAGCGGCGACGAAATGGCGATCAAGGCTCTCGAAGCCGTCCTCGGCCGCAAGGGCTGGGAGGATGACGCGGGCAAGCTGATGGTCGGCGTCGCGCAGCGCCAGCGCAAGGGCCATTGGGACACCACCCCCGCCAACGCATGGGGCGCGGTCACCGTCCGCCGCTTCGCCGAGCTGTATCCCGCGAGCGCGATCACCGGCGTCACCAATGTCAGCCTCGCGGGCGCCACCGCCTCGCAAAGCTGGCCGCTTCCCGCCGAGCCAGTCTCGCCGCTCCGCGTCGCGCTCAATGCCGCGACGATGAGCCTGAGCCACGAAGGCACCGGCACGCCGTGGGCGACCGTCAGCGTCAAGGCGGCGGTGCCATTGAAGGAACCGCTCAACGCGGGTTACCGGATCAAGCGTTCGGTCAGCATCGTCAAGGCGGCGAACAAGGACCGGCTGACGCGCGGCGACGTGATCAAGGTGCGGATCGAGGTCGTCGCGGCCGCAGGGCGGACGTGGGTCGTGATCAACGATCCGGTCGCGCCCGGCGCGACGATCGTCGGCAACCTCGGCGGTCAGTCCGAAATGCTCGCACAGCAGGCCGGCGGATCGGGCGCGCAGCCGAGCTATGTCGAACGCGGCAAGGACAGCTGGCGCGGCTATTTCGGCTGGATGCCCGCGGGCACCCACGCGGTCGAATATGTCGTTCGCCTCAACGGGTCGGGCCGCTTCACCCTGCCGCCGACGCGCGTCGAGGCGATGTATTCGCCCGCGATCCGCGGCCAGTGGCCGAACGCGCCGCTGACGGTGGCGAGCGTGGGGTCGTAATGGCTTCACGCGCGCGCGCCACTCTATCCATGTGTCCCCGCGAAGGCGGGGACCCATCTCCGGTGGGTTCAAACTCGCACCGGCCGGAGATGGGCTCCCGCCTTCGCGGGAGCACGCGCTAATTTAGACGATGGATTCATCCCGCAAACGCAGCTGGCGTGACGCTCTCGCGTGGGCCGCGCTCGCGGCGCTCGTCCTCGTCACCATCGCGCATCTTTTCACCCGCCCGCCCGCGATGCCGGAATATGAGAAGGTGCGCGCCGGCTGGAAAGCCAGCGAGGCCTGGCTCTACGACCGCGACGGCCAGCTCCTCGACAGCGAGCGCGTCAATTTCGAGCGCCGCCGCCTCGCCTGGGTGCCATTGGACGACATCAGTCCCGCCGTCCGCGACGCCGTCGTCCGGAACGAGGACCGCCGCTTCTGGTCGCACGGCGGGGTCGACTGGCTCGCGATCGCGAGCGCGGCGCGTACCCGCCTCTCATTAGGCGGGGCCGGCGGGCGCTCGCGCGGCGCCTCGACGCTGCCGATGCAGCTTGCCGCCTTTCTCGATCCCACGCTTGCGCAGCCCGGCCAGCGCGACTGGCGCAAGAAGATCCGCCAGATGCGCGCGGCACAGGCGCTCGCCGCCGACTGGTCGCACGAGGAAATGCTCGAGGCCTATTTCAACCTCGTCCCGCTGCGCGGCGAAGCGCAGGGGATCGGTGCGGGTGCGCAAAGCCTGTTCGGCAAGACGCCCGCCGAGATGAACCGCACCGACGCGGCGCTCTTAGCTGGGCTTCTCCCCAACCCCGCTGCGGGCGCCGAGGCGCTCGGCCGCCGTGCGTGCCGCGTCGCGCAGGCAAAGGATTGCACCGCGATCCGCGCCGCCGCCGCAACGCTCGTCTCGGGCGAGCAAGCCGCGCGCTTCGACCCCGCGCTCGCGCCGCACCTTGCCGTCCGCCTGCTCGATCAGCCCGGCAAGCGCGTCAAAACCACCATCGACCGCCGCATCCAGACCGCCGCGATCATCGCGCTGCGCCGCCAGCTCGCCGGACTCGGCTCCGACCGCGTCCGCGACGGCGCGGTCGTCGTGCTCGACAATGCCACCGGCGAAGTGCTCGCCTATGTCGGCGGCGTCGGCCTCAAATCGACCGCGGCGTCGGTCGACGGCGCCAACGCCCGGCGGCAGGCGGGCTCGACCTTGAAGCCGCATCTCTATGCACAGGTGATCGAGCATGGCTGGCTCACCGCCGCCTCGATCCTCGACGACAGCCCGGTCCAGCTCGACACCGCCTCGGGCCTCTATGTCCCGAAAAATTACGACCACAGCTTCAAGGGGCCGGTCAGCGTCCGCCATGCGCTTGCCAGCTCGCTCAACGTCCCCGCCGTCCGCGCGCTCGTGATCGATGACGTCCAGCAGTTCCGCGACCGCCTCTGGACCCTGGGCTACCACGGCCTCGTCGAGGACGGCGAATATTACGGATTCTCGCTCGCCCTCGGCTCGGCCGAGGTTTCGCTCGTCGAACAAGCCAACGCCTTCAGAACATTCGCAAATTCCGGAAAATGGTCCCCGGTCCACTTCGGCGATATGCGCAACGATCGAGAAGTTCCCCGCCAGATCGTCAACCCCGCCGCCGCCTTCATCGTCGGCGACATCCTTGCCGACGCCTCGGCCCGCACCGACGCCTTCGGCGCCGACAGCGCGCTCCGCCTGCCCTTCTGGGCCGCCGCAAAGACGGGAACCTCGAAGGGCATGCGCGATAATTGGTGCATCGGCTGGTCCGACCGCTTCACCGTCGCGGTCTGGGTCGGCAATCTCGAAGGCGATTCGATGCGCGCGGTGTCGGGCACTTCGGGCGCCGCCCCCGTCTGGCGCGACGTGATGCTCGCGCTCCACGCGGGCAACCCCGGCAAGCCGCCGACGATGCCCGACGGCGTCGAAGCGCGGCAGATCGCACTCCCCGGCACCCGCGAACCGCCGCGCCGCGAATATTTCCTCGCCGGCACCGCGCAGAACGAAATGGCAGCTGCACCGCAAGCCGCGCGCCGCCCGCGCATCACCAGCCCGGTCAGCGGCAGCGTCTATGCGCTCGACCCCGACATCCCGATCGACCGCCAGCGCTTGGCCGTCACGGTCAGCGGATCGGTGACCGGATACCGCCTGATCCTCGACAAAAAACCGCTCGGAGACGCCGACGCCGGCCAGCAGATATTACCGCGCCCCGGCAGCCACATGCTCGCACTCGTCGATCCGGGCGGGCGAATGATCGACCGCGTGCGCTTTACCGTACGGTAAAGCCACGCTCACACGACGAAAGCTGCGCTCGCCCCGTGAAATTAAGTTGCGCTGACGCACGGAGCGGCTAGTCTACCCCGCCATGAGAAGGCCCGCACTGGGCCCCAAAGGGGAATATTGGATGATATTTGGTCGCGTCAAACCGCTCGACGCCATCTTGGCCACTGCCGAGAAAAAGTCGCTGCACCGAACGCTCGGTGCATTTCAGCTGACACTATTCGGGATCGGTTGCGTCATCGGCACCGGCATTTTCGTGCTAACCTCTGCCGGGGCGCAAAAAGCCGGCCCCGGCCTGATGCTTGCCTTCGCGATCGCCGGACTGATCTGCATCGTCGCCGCGCTCTGCTATGCCGAGATCGCCGCGATGATCCCGGTCGCAGGCTCCGCCTACACCTATACCTATGCGACCATGGGCGAAGTCCTCGCCTGGACAGTCGGATGGGCCCTTGTCCTCGAATATGCGGTCGCAGCGTCGGCGGTGTCGGTCGGGTGGTCCGGCTATTTCACAGGAACGATCCTGAACGAGTTCCTCGGGATACAATTGCCATCCTATCTCGCTGGCGCGCCGCTGGCGCTCGGCGGAATCGAGGGCGGCTTCATCAACCTGCCGGCCGTTTTCATCGCCCTGCTGATCACCTGGCTGCTGATGATCGGCACCACCGAGAGTGCACGCGTCAACGCAATCCTCGTCGCGATCAAGGTCACCGCGCTCACCGCCTTCATCGTGCTGACCTTGCCCAGCGACTATTTCTCCACCGACAAGTTCAACCCCTTCCTGCCCGCCGGCGTTTTCGGCGGCTTCGGATCGGGCATCGGTGCTGTCGGCGCCGCCGCAACCATCTTCTTCGCCTATGTCGGCTTCGATGCGGTCTCGACCGCGGCGGAGGAAACCAAGAATCCGCAGCGCAACGTGCCGATCGGCCTGATCGGCTCGCTGCTGTTCTGCACCGTCTTCTATATTCTGGTCGCGGCAGGCGCGATCGGCACCGTCGGCGGCCAGCCGATCATGGGGCCGAACGGCGTGCCCTTCCCCGCGGGTTCGGAAGAACTGGCGCGTCAGTGCGCCACCTTCGCCGCCGACCAGCTGCCGCTCGTCTGCTCGAACGAAGCGCTGGCACATGTGCTGCGTCAGATCGGCTGGTCGGGTGTCGGCAACATGCTGGGCATCGCCGCCTTCGTCGCGCTGCCGTCGGTGATCCTGATCCTGCTGTTCGGCCAGACCCGCGTCGCCTTCGTGATGAGCCGCGACGGCCTGCTCCCCGAATCGTGGAGCAAGGTCCACCCGAAGTGGAAAACGCCGCACGTCATCACCGCGATCACGGGCGTCGCGGTCGCGATCGCCGCCGCCTTCCTGCCGGTCGGCAAGCTGGCCGACATCGCCAACGCCGGTACGCTCTATGCGTTCATGATGGTCGCCGTCGCGGTGATGATCCTGCGCAAGACCGCGCCGAACCAGCCGCGCGCTTTCACCACGCCGGCGCTGTGGCTGGTCGGCCCGCTGACCATTGCGGGCACGATCTTCCTGTTCCTCAACCTGCCGCTCGATGCGATGCTCGTGCTGCCGATCTGGGGGGCTATCGGACTGGTCTTCTATTATCTCTACAGCCGCAGCCGCAGCCATCTCGGCCGCGGGGTTGTCGAGGTGCACGAGGATGATCTGGAGCCGCACGCTCCGATCAACTGAGGCCATCAGCCAAAGATAAGAAAGGGGCCGTCCGGGCAAATGCCGGGACGGCCCCTTTTCTTTGTCAGTAGGGGCTTTTCGGTGCGGTTCCCGGCCGGGTGAACAGCTTGCCGCGTTCGGCCCAGAAGACGAGGGCAAGACCGACGACGGCGCTGATCAGGAAGGCATAGGCCAGCGGCAGCGTCGACCCGTCATATTGCTGTCCGATCGCCGCGCCGACGGTCGCGGCGAGCAGCGTCTTGGCAAAGCTCTGATACGAGGAAGCGACGCCCGCCATATGGCCGAAATCCTCCATCGCGATCGAGCCGAAATTGCTCCCGATGAAACCGACAAGCCCGACATTGACCATCATCAGCGCGGTGAACATCCACAAAGTCTCGGCGCCGCTCAGTGCCGCGACGATCTGCAGGATCGACGTCGCCATGAAGGCGAAGACCGCCGATTGCGACACGCGCCGCGCACCGAAACGCTCGACGATCGCGGCGTTCGAGAAATTGGCGATCGCGATGCCGATCGCGACACAGGCGAAGATCAGCGGGAACAGCGCCTGCGCGCCGAACACCTCGGAAATGATCTGCTCGCTGCTGTTGAGATAGCCGTAAAGCGCGCCCTGCATCATTCCCGACGCGATCATATAGCCCGCCGCACGGCGGTGGCGCGTCACCGTCGCCCAGCCCGCGACCATCGTCTTGAGGTCGAGCGGCCGCACGTCCGCCGGATCGAGCGTTTCGGGGAGCCTGCGAAGCCAGAGCAGCATCACGATCGACATCACCGCCAGCACGATGAAAATCGCACGCCAGCCCGCGACCGCCGCAATCCCTGCGCCGATCGTCGGCGCGATGATCGGCACGATCATGAAGACAAGGAAGATCAGCGACAGCCGCTTTGCCATCGCGTCGCCCGCGAACAGGTCGCGGATCACCGCGACGACGATGACGCCGAGCGCGGCGCTGACCAGCCCGTGGATGAAGCGGAGCACGAGCAACATGGTAAAGCTGGTCGCGAGGCCGCAGCCTATCGACAGCGCCAGATAGGCGAACAGCGCAGGGACGAGCACCCCCTTGCGCCCGAAACGATCCGACAGCGGGCCGTAAAGCAGCGAGCCAAAGCCGATACCGAGCAGGTAAATCGAAATGACGTGCTGGCGATCATTGGCCACCGTGACACCCAGCGTCTGGCCGATCGCGGGCAGCGCGGGCAGCATCGAATCGATGGCGAGGGCGTTGAGCGCCATCACCATCGCCATCATGACGACCATTTCACGGGCGCCCGGCAGGCTCCGTTGGGGGGATTGGGCCGGTTTGTGCATGGCAGCAGCCTATGCGCCTAACCCGCCGCTTTGGATAGCCCCTCATGGCCAAGGGCATTGCTATGCAAAGCAAAAGGGCCGCCCGCCCCCTTTGAGGAGCGGACGGCCCTTCGCTTGTCTTAAGGCGTAGCTCAGCCCTGACGGGTGCCGGTCATCGCCATCGAACCGAACGCACCGGCCTTGATCGTGCCGGTCAGCGCATCGCCGTCGATCGTCGCTTCGCATTCGAGCGTCATCGGCATCGGCACCTTCATGTTCATGGTCCAGGTCAGCTTGTTGCCGTCGACCTTGCCATTTTCGACATCGAGCGAACCCATCGCGCCGGCGTTCTGGCCGGTGAAGCTGCCGCCGTCGCTGTTCACGGTGAACACCGACTTCTGGTCGCCCATCGGCGACTTGGTGACGCAATCATAGCTGCCATCGACTTGGGACATTGGGGCTCTCCTTACTGAAACTGATGTTAGTTAGACAGGGACACCGTTTCCACAGGCAGGCCCAGTCCGTCAAGCTGCGGTTTCACCACCGCAGCATCGCCAACGACAACATAAACGAGATCGTCGGTACTGAGCGCCTTACGCGCCGCAGCGTCGATTTCGGCGGCGGTCATCGCTTCATAGGTTGCCGGCAGCGTTTCATAATAATTGTCGGGACGGCCGAACTTGACGATCTGGCGGAGCCCCCCGAGCACGTCGCCCGAGGTCTCGAAGCTGCCGGGCAGTTCGCGGACGCTGCCGTTGATCGTACGCTCGAGCTCTTCCTTCGTCACGCCCTTGTCGCCGAGGAAGCCCTTGAGATCGCTCCGCAGCTCCTTGATCGAATCGCCCGTGCGGTCGGCCTGCACCGGTGCCGCCGCGACCCAGGTCAGCCGATCCTGGTCGCCCGAAATGCGGCTGCGCACGCCATAGGACCAGCCCTTCGTTTCACGCAAATTCGTGTTGAACCGCGACAGGAAATTGCCGCCGAAGATATCGTTCGCCGAGCGCAGCACTTCGAGCTCGTCGCCGCCCTTGGCAGCGAGCACCTTGCCCGCGAGGATCACCGACTGCGGCGACTTGGGCCGGTCGAACAAGAGGATACGCGGCTTCGGCGCCGGGATCGCGATGTCGAAATGCTTGACCGGCTTCGCGGTCGCCGGCGCCTTCCATTGGCCCAGCGTCGCGTCGAGCTGCTTTTTCACTTCGGCGAGCGTCGTGTCGCCGACGACGAATACGCGCGCATTGTCGGGGCGAATCCACGCCGCGTGGAAGGCCGCAAGCTGGTCGCGCGTCGCTGCCGTGACCGACTTCGCATCGCCCAGTCCCGATGGCGGAATGCCATAGGGATGATCCGCGCCATACAGCACCGGCGCCAATATGCGCGAGGCGATGGCGTTCGGATTGTTGAGCTCGGCCTTGAGCCGGTTGAGCTGCTGCGCGCGCACGCGCTCCAATTCCTTGCCGTCGAACGCCGGGTTGCGGATGTAATCGGCGAGCAGGCCGAGCGAGGCACGAAGATTGGGTTTGAGCGCGAACAGGCTGAACACCGTCTCGTCGGCGTTGGCCGTCGCGTCGATCTGCGCGCCGAGCCGCTCCTTCGCTTCCGCAAAGGCGATCGAATCGAGGCTCGTCGTGCCTTCGTCCATCAGGCTGAGCATCAGCGACTGGGTGCCGAGCGCGCTGTGCGGATCGGCGGCGTAGCCCGCGTCGAAGCTGACCGCGACATTGACCGTCGGCACCGTCGAGCGGCGCGCAAAAACGACCTCGACGCCATTTTTGAGCTTGGCGCGTTCGATCGCGGGAAAGTCGAGAGCCTTGAGGTCCGCGACCGCCGGCAGCTGCGAACGGTCGGCGAACGACGATGCGCCGCCCGTGTCAGGGCCGACGTCACCGAGCGCTTCGTTCCAGTAACGATCGGGCTGGACCGGCGCGGTCACCTTGCCGCCCGTCACGGCACCGCCGCGATTTTCGCCACCCTCGGTGCGCTCACCGGGGGTGTAGGTCAGCGAAAAGGCCGGGCGCGAGAGCCACTTGTCGGCGACCGCCTTGACCTGCTCGGGGGTCGCCTTCGCCATCCGGTCGAGCTCGACCTTGTAATAAGCGGGATTGTTCGAATAGAGCGCGCCCTCGGCCAGCGTCACCGCCTTGCCGCCGAAACCGCCCACCGATTCGAGTCCCGCGATCGTGCCCGCCAGATAGCTCGCCGCGGTGCGCTGCAATTCGTCGGCGGTCGGACCGCTCGCAAGGAAGCTGGCGATTTCCTCGTCGAGCCGCTTGGCGACGGTCGCGGGTTCGACGCCCGGCTTCACATCGGCCTGGACGAGCAGGATGCCCGCGTCCTCGAACGGCTGCGCCACCGCCGATACGCTGACGGCGACGGGGTCCTTGCGCACCAACGCATTGTCCAGCCGCGACGACGACAGCCCGCCGAGCACGCTCATCGCCATCTGGAGCGGTACCGCTTCGGGATCGTTGAGGCCGGGGATCGCCCACATGCGGTAGATGCGCGTCGTCGGGACGAGGTCCTTGACTTCCTTCGCGAGCGGCGCGGGTAGCGTCGGGACGGGAACGGCGGGCATCTGCACTGCCGGGCCGCGGGGGATGTCGCCGAACCATTCCTGGACCTTGGCCTTTGCAGTGGCGACATCGACGTCGCCCGCCAGCACCAGCACGGCATTGTTCGGGCCGTAATTGTCGGTGAACCACTTCTTCACGTCGGCGAGGCTTGCCGAGTTGAGGTCGCCCATCGAACCGATCGTGCTGTGGTGATAGGGGTGACCCGTCGGGAAGAGATTTTCGAAGATCTCGTAGCGCAGCAGGCCATAGGGATTGTTGTCGCCCTGGCGCTTTTCGTTCTGGACGACGCCGCGCTGGTTATCGAGCTTTTCCTGCGTCACCGCGCCGAGCAGATGCCCCATGCGGTCGCTTTCGAGGAACAGCGCGCGGTCGAGCGCGCCCGTCGGCACGGTTTCGAAATAGTTGGTGCGGTCGACGTTGGTCGTTCCGTTGCTGTCGGTCGCGCCGACCTGTTGCAGCGGCTCGAAGAAATCGCCGGGCGAATTTTCCGACCCGTTGAACATCAGATGTTCGAAGAGGTGCGCGAAGCCCGTCTTGCCCTTGGGCTCGTGTTTCGACCCGACCCGGTACCACACCGACACCGCGACGACGGGGGCCTTGCGGTCCTCGTGCACGATCACGCGCAGGCCATTGTCGAGCGTGAACGCCTGGTACGGAATATCGACCGCCTTCACCAGGTCGGCGATCGGCGCAGCTTCGCCGGCTTTCGCTTTGGCGAGGGCGGGACCCGCGGCGACGAGCGAGGTCGTGACCGCCAAGGCAAGGGCGAAGCGATGGAAACGGGGCATGGATATCCTCTTGAAAGCGTGCAGGCACGGACAGCCTGTCGAAAGCGGGGGTGCCGGACGGCACTGTATCAATGGTTTAGGACAGCGTTTCGCGGCTTTCAAGGCCGATAGAATCGCGCCCCGCTGGCCTTGAGCGCCGCCGGATCGAACAAGACGGGTTTCAGCTTGTGCGCGACAAACAACGGCGCCTGATCATTATAGTGCGGGTTGCCGGGCCGCGTCGTCGCAGCCCCGAACGGCTGGATCGACTCCGACCGGACCCGGCCGTCCCGGTCCCAGGTGACGAACATGATGAAGCTGTCGCCGTGGCGGACCTTCAGCCGCCCGTCGGGTTCGGCGTCCCACAATGTCGACGCACGCACGGTGTCGTTGCCACCGTCGAGCGGCAAGTCGACACGGTTCGCCCCCTCGCCGTGGCGGAGCCGCAGCACCGTCCCGAGCTTGGGATCGAGTCCGTCGAAGTGATCCTGCAGGTGCGCGACGACGTCTTTCAGAACGGTGCGCGGGTCGGGTTCGGCGCGGCGCTGGTAGTGGCTGCCGTTCGCAGGGCGCAGCACCATCAGCGCCAGCGCATCACCCTTCCCCTTGCCATCGAGATTCCAGTCCCATTGGCGCAGCAGCTTCTGCGCCTGCGCGAGCGCGGGATCGCCCTTCGTATCGAGCGCGAGCAGCCGGTCCATCCACGCCTTCGCATAGCCCGTCTTCGCATAGGCGGTGTCGTATTTGATCGCCTTCAGCCGCGCTTCGTCGATCTGCCCCGATGCCTCGAACAGCTCGATCAGCCGCACTGCGCGATTGGTCATGTCATCCTCGACCCCCAGCAGCGGCGAAAAGGCCGCGGCATCGAGTTCGTCGCCCGGCCCCGCCGCGACCCATGGCGTGTTGTTCGCGTTCATCACATAGCCCGAGCGCGGATTGACCAGCGCGGGTACGCGGTCGAACGGGAGCGTCTTGGTCCACAGGTCGGCCGAGGTATCGCCGGGCAGCACGCCGCGCCAGTTGAACCCCGGCTGCCGGTCGGGGAACATCGCGTTATAGAAAAGCCCGATATTGCCCTTGGCATCGGCGTAGATGAAATTGGTCGCGGGCACGCCCTGCCCCGCCATCGCCGCGCGCCATTCGGCGAAGCTCTTCGCCTTGTTCAGCCGGTAATATTGGGTGACCATATTCGCCTGGTCGATCCCCGCGTAGCGGATCGCGAAGGCGCCCTTTTCATTCTTCACCACCGGGCCGTGGATCGAGCGATAGACGGTGCGCGGCACCGGCAGCACGAACGGGCCGACCTTTACCCTCAGCCAGATGCGCTTTTCCTCGAGCGGCCGCCACGCGCCATCGAAACGATAGTTCTTGCCGCCGTCGTCGAGGGTCAGCTTGTAGACGTCGATCAGGTCGGGCCGGTTCACCGTGTTGGTCCAGCCAAGATATTTATTGTGCCCGAGGAAGGGATAGGGCGATCCGGGAAAGTTCGCGCCGGCGAAGTCCCATCCCTCTTCCGAATGGACGACCAGTTCGTACCATGCGACGCCGCCCGTCCACGGCTGGTGCGAGTTGGAGACGAGCCGCGTCGCGCCGTCGGTCGAACGGGCCGGCGCCACCGCCATGCCGTTCGATCCATTGTCGGCGGGATCGCGGCCGACCGGCGTCAGATCGCGCGGGACCAGCTTGCCCGTCGCATCGAGCGCGGGGCCGCCTTCGCGGTACATATCCTTGCCCTCGACAAGCTGGCCGAGCACCGAATCGAGCCCGAAGAAGAAGGGCGAGCGCAGCACGAACCCCGCGACGACATCTTCGCCGGTCACCGGGAACAGTCCCGACAGGCGCACCTCACCCGGATGCTTGTCGGCATAATGGTTGAGCCCCGCCGCATAGGCGGTGAACAGCGCCTTCACATCGGCAGGCAAGCGCGGCCAGTCGCGTTTGGTCGTCGCGCGGACGTCGAGCAAGGCTTCGGCATAATCGACCTTCGCGCCGTCCTCGCCGAGCATCGCCCCGGCGCGGCCGCGTGTCATCGCAAGCACCTCCTGAAGCGTCGGAAAATCATCTTCGGCGTGGGCGTAGGCGACCCCATAGGCGACATCGGCGTCGGTCTTGCCAAAGATATGCGGGACGCCGAACCTGTCGCGCGCGATGCGGACATCGGTTGGCTTAAACGCCGGCGCCGCAGGGGCCTCCGCGGTCAGCGGCTCCCAGAGCGCGAGCGATGCGGCGGTGATCACCAGCAGCAGCAGGAAACCGAGCAAAATCCGTCGCAACATGTCTGGTCCTCTTCGGCGGCTCGCCCGCAGCGCTATGTGGCGGGCATGTCGTCCGATGGCAAGCAGCTGTCGTTCGTCGAGGCGGATTTGCGGGCGAGCGCTACGCCGCTATGCAGGGGTCAGGTTATTGAACAACGGGGAATATCCAAACATGCGCATGAAAAGCCTGCTCCTTTCCGCCTGCCTGTCGCTCGCCGTCACTCCCGCCGCGATGGCCCAGACGATTGCCGGATCGGGCGTCGTTCCGGCAACCGCCGGCAACAGCGCCGAACGCGCGATCGGCTTTGCTGCGAGCGCTCCCGCGGGCGCTGCGCTTGCCATCGTCATGACCGACGCAGCGCTGCCGCCGCTCGACGGCGTGACGCTCGGTGCCGGCGAAAGGCAGGCGATTACCGCTGCGATCGCGGCGGCGAGTTTCGACGGCAAGGCCGGCTCGACGCTGTCGCTGCGCGGTATTGGCGCGCATCCGCGCATCCTGCTTGTCGGCGCGGGCGCAGCGCCCTCCTCGCTCGCGCTCGCCGAAGCGGGCGGAAAAGCGGCACAGGAGCTCAAGAGCGAAGCGCAGCCGGTGGTTGTCGCGGGCGCTTATGGCGATGCGAATGCCGCCGACGTCGCTTACGGCTTTGCGCTCGGCCAATATCGGTTCGACCGCTATCAGACGGTCGGCAAAAAAACGCCGGCGACCGGCGCCGTGACCTT
Source organism: Sphingopyxis sp. (assembly GCF_035998905.1). Classification (GTDB taxonomy): domain Bacteria; phylum Pseudomonadota; class Alphaproteobacteria; order Sphingomonadales; family Sphingomonadaceae; genus Sphingopyxis. The sequence continues at coordinate 21,666 of NZ_DASYHG010000029.1, forward strand.
CATCGGCGCCAATCCGTCGGGCGCGGAGACTGCCTTCGCCAATCGCTGGAAACCGCTGGCCGACGGGGTCCGCCTGTCGCGCGACCTCGCTAACGAGCCCGCGAACGTCATCTACCCCGAAACCTTCGTGACCGAAGTGCGCAAAGCCGTCGCCGGCGTCGCGGGCGTCAGCATCGAAGTGCTCGACGAAGCCGCGATGCGCAAGCTGGGCATGGGAACGATCGTCGGCGTCGGCCAGGGCAGCCCGCGCGGATCGCGACTGCTGCTGGTACGCTATCGCGGGGCGGGTTCGCCCGATGCGCCGACCGCCTTCGTCGGCAAGGGCATCACCTTCGATTCGGGCGGCCTGTCGCTCAAGCCCGGTGCCGGGATGGGCAATATGAAGGGCGACATGTCGGGTGCCGCGTCGGCGATGGGTGCGGTCGTCTCGCTCGCCAAGTCGCGCGCGCCGGTGCACGTCGTCGGCGTCGCCGCGCTGGCCGAGAATATGCCCGACGGCAATGCGCAGCGGCCGGGCGACGTCACTCGCACCATGTCGGGCAAGACGATCGAGATGGTCAACGCCGACGCCGAAGGCCGCCTCGTCCTCGCCGATGCCAATGAATATGTCGCCAAGGCCTACAAACCCAAGGCAATCGTCAACATCGCAACGCTCACCGGCGCGGTCGTCGGCGCGCTCGACAACAGCTATGCGGGACTGTTCGCGCGCGACGATGCGCTCGCGGCGCGTCTGACCGCCGCCGGCACTGCGAGCGGCGAGGAATTGTGGCGCCTGCCGCTCCACAAGGATTATGCCGAACGGATGAAGTCGGACATCGCCGACATTCGCAACTCGGCGACCGGACAGGGTCCGGGCGCAAGCCTGGGCGCGCATTTCATCGGCTTCTTCGTCGACGAGGCGACGCCGTGGGCGCATCTCGACATCGCCGGGGTCAACCGTTCGGAGAAGGCTACCTCGCTCGTGCCCAAAGGCATGACCGGCTTCGGCGTGCGCCTGCTCGACCAGTTTGCACGGAGCGAATAGAGTTTTGCGGAACCTCGGAAGGCCCCTTGTGTTGCACAATAGCAACACTATCTTGCTCGGCAAGAAAGGGGCTTTCTGAATGAACCTCGAAAAATTTACCGACCGCGCCAAGGGCTTTTTGCAGGCGGCGCAGACGATCGCGATCCGCATGAACCATCAGCGGATTTCGCCCGAGCATATCGCCAAGGCGCTGCTCGAAGACAATGAAGGCATGGCCGCGGGCCTGATCGCGAAGAGCGGCGGCGACGCCCCGCGCGCGGTGCAGGGCATCGACGCGCTGCTTGCCAAGGTTCCTGCGGTGTCGGGTTCGGGCGCGCAGCAAACGCCGGGCCTCGACAATGACGCCGTGCGCCTGCTCGATCAGGCCGAACAGGTCGCGTCCAAGGCCGGCGACGGCTATGTCACCGTCGAACGGCTGTTGCTCGCAATGGTGCTTTCGGCGACGACCCCGGTTGGCAAGGCCTTCGCCGACGCGGGCGTGAAGGCCGACGCACTCAACACCGCAATCAACGACCTCCGCGGCGGCCGCACCGCCGACACCGCTTCGGCCGAAGACCGCTATGAAGCGCTCAAGAAATTCGCGCGCGACCTCACCGAAGTTGCGCGCGAAGGCAAGCTCGATCCCGTTATCGGCCGCGACGAGGAAATTCGCCGCACCGTGCAGATCCTCGCGCGCCGGACCAAGAACAACCCCGTGTTGATCGGCGAACCCGGCGTCGGCAAGACCGCGATCGCCGAGGGCCTCGCGCTGCGCATCGTCAACGGCGACGTGCCCGACAGCCTGAAGGATCGCCGCCTCCTGTCGCTCGACATGGGCGCGCTGATCGCGGGCGCCAAATATCGCGGCGAGTTCGAGGAACGCCTCAAGGGCGTGCTCGACGACGTCAAGGCCGCCGAGGGCGAGATCATCCTCTTCATCGACGAGATGCACACGCTCGTCGGCGCGGGCAAGGGCGAGGGCGCGATGGATGCGTCGAACCTCCTGAAGCCCGCGCTCGCGCGCGGCGAGCTCCATTGCATCGGCGCGACCACGCTCGACGAATATCGCAAGCATGTCGAAAAGGACCCCGCACTTCAGCGGCGCTTCCAGCCGGTGTTCGTCGGCGAGCCAACGGTCGAGGATTCGATCTCGATCCTGCGCGGGATCAAGGAGAAATATGAGCTGCACCACGGCGTGCGGATCACCGACGGCGCGATCGTCGCCGCCGCGACGCTGTCGAATCGTTATATCTCCGACCGCTTCCTGCCCGACAAGGCGATCGACTTGATGGACGAGGCCGCGAGCCGCATCCGCATGGAGGTCGAATCGAAGCCCGAGGAGATCGAGAGCCTCGACCGCCGCATCATCCAGATGAAGATCGAGGAAGCGGCGCTCGGCAAGGAAAGCGACGCCGCGTCGAAGGACCGGCTCGCGACGCTCCAGTCCGAGCTCGCCAACCTGGAGCAACAGTCGGCGGGCCTCACCCAGAAATGGCAGGCCGAGAAGGACAAGATCCACGCCGAGGCGAAGATCAAGGAAGAGCTCGACGCCGCGCGCTCAGCGCTCGATCAGGCGCAGCGCGCCGGCGACCTCGCGAAAGCGGGCGAGCTTAGCTACGGCACGATTCCCGGCCTCGAAAAAAGGCTCGAGGAGGCGCAGGCGGCCGCAGGAAACGCGATGCTCCGCGAGGAAGTCACCGCCGACGATATCGCCGCGGTCGTGAGCAAATGGACCGGCATCCCGGTCGACCGGATGATGGAAGGCGAGCGCGAGAAACTGCTCGGCATGGAGGCGACGCTCGAACAGCGCGTCATCGGGCAGGACGAGGCCGTCCGCGCCGTCTCGACCGCCGTACGCCGCGCGCGCGCGGGCCTTCAGGATCCCAACCGCCCGCTCGGCAGCTTCCTCTTCTTGGGGCCCACGGGCGTCGGCAAGACCGAGCTCACCAAGGCGCTCGCGCGGTTCCTGTTCGACGACGACAATGCGATGGTCCGCATCGACATGTCCGAATTCATGGAAAAGCACAGCGTCGCGCGGCTCGTCGGCGCGCCGCCGGGCTATGTCGGCTATGAAGAGGGCGGCACGCTCACCGAAGCGGTGCGCCGCCGGCCCTATCAGGTCGTGCTGTTCGACGAGGTCGAGAAAGCGCATGCCGACGTGTTCAACATCCTGCTGCAGGTGCTCGACGACGGGCGCCTCACCGACGGGCAGGGGCGCACGGTCGACTTCACCAACACGCTGATCATCCTGACGTCGAACCTCGGCAGCCAGGCGATCGCTGCGCTCCCCGACGACGCCCCGGTCGAACAGGCCGAGCCCGCCGTCATGGAAGTCGTGCGTGCGCATTTCCGGCCCGAGTTCCTCAACCGGCTCGACGAGATCGTGCTCTTCAACCGGCTCGCGCAGCAGCATATGGGCGGGATCGTCGACATCCAGGTCGCGCGCGTCCAGAAGCTGCTCACCGATCGCAAGGTCACGCTCGACCTCACCGATGCCGCGCGCGCGTGGCTCGGCCGCGTCGGCTATGACCCGGTGTATGGCGCAAGGCCGCTGAAGCGCGCGGTGCAGAAATATCTGCAGGATCCGCTCGCCGACCTGATCCTGAAGGGCGAGGTCAAGGACGGCTCGACGATCAAGGTCGACGAGGGAGACGGGGCCCTGAAACTCACCCCGGCATAAACGAAAGGGCGGCAGAAATGCCGCCCTTTCCTGTTTCTGCTCGGCCGATTTTCAGCAAAGGGCCCCCGGCGGGCAACCGCCTCCCTTGCTGCCGAAATGATCTACCGTGTCACGCGCATCCTGGTTGCCCTGCATCCACAGCCGCTTCCATTGCTCGTTCGTGTGACAGACGCGCGCCTTCTTCACCAGCGAGCCGATTTCCTCGATCTTGCGGCACTTGATAAAGTCGGGATGCGTCGGCGCCAGCCCGACATTATAGGCCCGGATCTCGCTGCTCGTCATTGTCGAGGCGGGCCGATCGAGCGGGGGGCGGCGCTCAGGACCCACGCTGGCGACAGGCACCGCATGGGTCGCGAGCGTCAGAACCATCATCGTGCGGATCATCGAAGTCCCCCTGTCGCAGCCGAAATACCCGCTTCAGCAGGTGCCGGTTGCCCGGCAATCGCCCGCCTTGCTCGAAAAGGCATCCATCGTGTCGCGCGAATCCTGATTGCCCTGCACCCACAACTGCTTCCACTGCTCGTTCGTGTGGCAAACGCGCGCCTTCTTCACCAGCGAGCCGATTTCCCCGATCTTGCGGCATTTCACAAAATAGGGGTGCGTCGGCGGCAGCCCCTCGTTGTGCGCCTTGATCTCGCTGCTCGTCATCGTCGACGGCGGACGATCGGGCGCTGTCCGGCTCGCAGCAGGGTCCGCGGCAGACACCGAGGTGACGACAAACGCGACCATGGTCAGCATATGCAACATCGCACCGGTTCCCCTATTTTGGAGGCGTGTAGATGATCGATCCCGCAGGTTCTTGCGAATTGCTCCAGCCGCGTGCGAGCGTTTCCATCGAATCGCGGGCATCCTGGTTGCCCTTGTCCGCGATCCGCCGCCACTCGCCGTTCGTGTTGCAAACGCGCAGCTTCTTGACGAGCGATCCCGGCACCTCGATCCGGCGGCACCGGATATAGTCCGCATCGTTCGCCGTACGCCCCTGGTTATAGGCATCGATTTCGGCGCTCGACATGTCCGATGGCGCGCGCGCGAGGTTCGTCGTGCCGCCTTCGTTCGCGGCCGCCGATGTCGCCGCGAAGATAGTCAGAAGCACCGGGATGAGCATCTTACGCATCGTCTCGCTCCTTCGAGGGAATCGGCCGCCGATCAGTTGGACGAACTGCCCGCTCCGCTGACGAAGGCCTCGGTCGTCTCGCGCGCGTTCTGGCTGCTGTTCGCAATCACCTGCTTCCACTTCTCATTGGTGTAGCAGGTACGGATCTTCTTCACGAGCGAGCCGATTTCGAGCGTCTTGCGGCACTTGATATAATAAGGATGGGTCTCCGCCAGTCCGACATTATATTCTTTAATTTCGGTCGGCGTCATCGCCGACGGCGGCTTGGACGGCGGCGCCCGATCGGCGGCGGTTTGTTCGGCGGCGAAAGCCGCTGGCGCGGCCAGCAACGCAAACGCTGCGAATGCAGGCAAAATCCGGTTCATATAAATCCTCCTCCCGCGGGTTCGGCCCGCAGCCTGATACGCCATCATATTTCCCCGCGGGGCTTTCGCAAAGCTGAATTTCGGCCGCGCCCGGCCCCGCCGTCCCCGGCTTGGCGCCTAGCGCGGAACCGCATAGCCCGACGCGTCGGCCGAAGCGAAATAGCGCCGCAGGACATCGCACTCACGCTCGCTCAGATGCGGGTTCCACACATCGAAAATCAGCACCGCGCGCAAATCGTCGCTGTCGTTCCACGCCTCATGCTCGATCGTGTCGTCGAAGGCAACGGCCACCCCCTCCTCCCACCTTCGCGTCTCACCCCCGACACGGAAACCGCAGCCGGGCGGAACGATCAGCGGCAGGTGGATGATCGCACGCGTGTTCGTCACCCCGGTGTGCGGCGGAATACGCGTGTGCGGTTTGAGCATCGAGAAGAAGGCGCTCGGCGCCCGGCCCGGAATACGCACGCCGGGAATCGCCGCGAGCGCGGCAGCGGTCGCGGGGCAGCGATCAAGCACCGGCTGGTTCGGCTCCCCATATTCCCACAGGAAGCAGGCGCCCCAGTCGAGCCGGTTGTCGAGGCCCGACCAGATCGTGTCGGGTGTCCCGGCCTCCAGTCGCACATAGGGGCGCAGCGCTTCGCCGGGATCGTCGAGCAAGGCAAGCAGTTCGGCACGGATCGCGTCGGTCTGCGCTTCGATACCGGCCAGCCACGGGAAATGATCGCGGTCGAAAAACTCGTCCGCGGGCAGGAACGGATAATAAACCCCCGCGCATTCATTCTGATAGACGCGGCGGCGGCCGAGCGCGCTTGCAATGAACGCTTCGCCCCGTCGCGCTTCGGTTTCCGAAAGCGCGGCGCGAACCTCACCGAACGCGTCCATGGCGGCATCGTACATCGTTCCCGTCGCACCCGCGACAAAGGCCTCCCCTTGCGCCAAAAGCGCCTCGAGCGGTTGCGGCACCGGCTTGAGCTGGCCGCCGAGCGCGATCGCGGCGCTCCATGCGGCGAGCGCAGCGCCCTTTTCGCCCCGTGCTTCGTGCCGCTCGCCCTTGCGGACCCACGCCATCAGGTCGCGGCGATCGATCGCCAGCGCGGCATCGAGCGCCGCCAATTCGCGATCGTCGTCACCCAGCGCACGCCATGCCGAGGCAAGGTTGCGCTGCAACGCTCCCGAATGCGGATCGCCCGCAATCGCGATGGAAAAATGCCTTGTGGCGGCCTCTGCATCGCCCGCCTGCAGGGCAGCGATCCCAAGCCTGTTGGCCTCGATCGGCGAGGCGGTCGGAGATGTGCTGGTCATGCCCATGCTTGCCATCGGCAGGGGCAATCGGCAAGGTCGATTGATGACCGCCGCGCTTCCCGTGACCGCCATCGTCGACGATGCCGAATGGCTCGCGCATCGCTATGATCCGGGACATGACGCCTTTCATTTTCGCCGCGTCGGCCGCGCGACGCGCGCGCAGATTCCCTTCCTGACCGACCTGCATCTGGGCGAAGAAAATTCGCCGCTCGTGATCCGGCGAACCGACTGCCGCGAGGCGGCGACCGGCCGCGGTGCGCCGATCCATTTCCTGTTTCATTCGGCCTATTGCGCATCGACGATGCTGGCGCAGGCGCTCGACCAGCCGGGCGTCTCGACCAGCCTCTCCGAGCCCGTCTTGCTCAACGACATGGTGGGCTGGCGTCGGCGCGGCGCAAGCGCGCGCGATCATGCGCCGGTGATGGACGATGCCCTCGCCATGCTCGGACGCGGTTTCACCCAACGCGAGGCGGTGATCGTCAAGCCGTCGAACATCTTCAACCCGCTCGCGCGCGGCGCGTTGATGCTGCGCCCCGAAGCGCGCGCGATCCTGCTTTACGCACCGTTGCGCGCCTTCCTGCTGTCGGTCGCGCGCAAGGGCATGTGGTGCCGGCTGTGGTGCCGCGAACTGCTCGAAGGCTATCTGACCGATGGCTTCGTCACGCTGGGCTTCGAAGCGCGCGACTATTTTCGCCAGTCGGACCTGCAAGTCGCCGCGGTCGGCTGGCTCGCGCAACAGCAAGCGTTCGAAGCGCTGCTCGCCTGGGCGCCCGACCGGATTGCTTCGCTCGACAGCGAAGAACTGACGCGCGATCCGGCTGCGATGGTTGCGGCGGCGATGGATCATCTGGGGCTTGCGGGCGACCGCGCCGCGATCGCCGGTCACCCCGCGCTCGGCCGGAACAGCAAATCGGGCACGCCCTTTCTTGCAGGCGAGCGGCAACGCGATCTCGCCGCGGCCGAAGCCGCCCATGGCGAAGAGATCGAACAGGTCGTCGGCTGGGTAGAAGCCGTCGCCGATCAGGCGGGCATCCCGATGATGCTCCCCGGAGCGCTTCGGCCGCGCTAGCGCCATCCGCGTTCGTCTCCCTTGCTAACGCCACTTTTTCGTCAGCTTCCGATCGGTTTCTGCCGATAGAGACGTGCGCCCCGGCGAAAGCCGGGGTCCAGAATTCCAATGCCAGCCTTACGCTTTTCCGCGCTGGCGCCCGGCTTTCGCCGGGGTTCGCAAGGGGCAGGTCCCGCCCCGAAACCATCCTTCCACCCGGCGAGCGAGCGCATAGAAAAAGGGGCGGACATTGCTGTCCGCCCCCAATTCTTGCCGAAGCGTGAAGCGACTAGAACTTCAGCTTCGCCGACACCGCGTAACGGCGACCCAGCGCGTCGTACGACGACGGGAAGGTGTTGCCGCTGTTGTAGGTGGTCGAACCGATCGAGTTGCCGACGATCGGCGGCTTCTTGTCGAGCAGGTTCTGCACGGTCATCGTCACCGTCAGGTTGTCGCTGACGCTGAAACGGCCGGTCAGGTCGAAGTAATGTGCCGCCTTGATCTTGCGGAACTCCGGATTGACCATGCAGCCGTTCGGATCGGTGCCCGTCGGATCGGGGCAGCCGTTGACCGGGTCGACACCGGCGTCGATCGCCGCGTCGAGGTCAGCCTGCAGCTGTGCGGGTTCGAACGACACGCTGTCCTGCCAACGCCACAGCAGCGACAGGTCGACCTTGTCGAAGCCGAGCGTGAAGCGGTTCGAGAACTGATACTCGGGCTGGATCGAGCCCGTGAACGAGCAGTTCACGCTGTAGTAGCCGACGCATTCGCGGTTGAGCGACGACGCCAGGTTCACGTCCGACTTGAACTTCGACGAGTGCGTCCAGTTGCCGACGAACGACCAGTCGAGGCTCGCGAAGCCCAGATCCATGTTGTAGTTCATCAGCAGGTCGATGCCGTCGGTGAACAGGCGGCCGTTGTTGTTCGTCTGACCGAACAGGCCCGGCGTCGTTGCCGGATCGCCGTCGAGACCACCGGTGGTCGGGTTACGACGGATAACGGTACAAGCCGGATCAGCAGCGCTGGCGGCGGTCACGTTGCCGAAGCAAGCCGAGATGATGTCACCCGGCAGCGGAGCGCCGATCACGTTGTCGATCTTGATGTTGTAATAGTCGACCGACAGGTTGAAGCGCGGCAGGAAGTCGGGCTGGAACACCGCACCGATCGTCCAAGTGTTCGCCTTTTCCGGCTGCAGCGCGAGGCTGCCGCCCGCGTTGATGTTGGCCTGGGCCGCGGTCGGATTGGTGATCGACCCGATCGTGCCGACCGGAGCGCCCTGTGCGAGACAGACGGCGCGCAGGTTGGCATTGGTCGTCGGCGCGGCACCCGCGCAGGGATCGATACCGAGGTTGGTCAGGCCGACCGAAAGCGGCGTGAACAGTTCGCCGATGTTCGGCGCGCGGACAGCGCGGCTGTAGTTACCACGGATCTTGACGCCCGCACCCGGTTCCCAGCTACCGCCGGCTTTCCAGGTCCAGGTGTCGTAACCTGCGCCACCCGCGATGCTGTAATCCGAATAACGGATGCCGGCTTCGAGGGTCAGGCTTTCGAAGAACGGCTTGTCTTCGATCAGCGGCGCGACGATTTCGGCATAAGCTTCATAGACGTCGTACTTGCCGTCGATGTCGGGAGCCGCACCGCCGGCGCCACCGAGTTCACCCGGGGTCTTGGCGAGCGTATCCGACGCCTGCTGCGCGGTATACTTGCGATATTCGGCACCGAGAGCGAAGCCGATCGGCTGGACCGCGCCCGGCGAGGTGAAGCCGAGGTCGCCCGAGATGATCGCGCGAACCTGCGACAGCGCGGTGCGGTTGGTCGTCGAGCTGTTTTCCGACAGGAATGCAGCGGCTTCCGGCGTGATCGAACCTTCGGGGCCGAAGATGTTGACCGGCACACAGCCGTTCGACGTGTCCTGGCAGACCGGGTTGGCGAGCGTGCCGTTGACGAGCGTGCCCTGACGGAAGCGCGACTGCAGCGTGTAGTTCTGGATCGTCTGGACGTTCTCCGATTCGCCGTAGGCGCCTTCGATGTTCCAGTCGATCGTGTCGGTGATGCCGCCACGGGCGCCAACGCGATAGTCGAAGAAGGTCGTCTGATAGTCGCTGATGCGCGGACCGACTTCGGGCGTACGACGGTTCAGCGTGACGGTGACTTCACGATAGTTCGGGTCCGAACGACCGGTTGCCGTTGCTGCGTTGGCGCAATCCGTCGGGTTGATACGCGCCGAGTAGGTGCCATCGGTTGCCGTGTTGAATGCGCAGAACTGGTTGCGCAGCGTTGCGGGCAGGAACGGGTTGTTCAGGTTGATCGTGACGTTGCCGCCGAACGAACCCGACGGTGCGATGATCGTCGAGACCTTGTTCTTCGAGAACATGCCGCGGGTGTAGACTTCGATCGCGTCCGACACTTCATAGTTCGCCTGAGCGTAGATGTTGTAACGCTCGAACGGGGTCTGGAAGATGTTGTCGGGGTTGAAGTTGAACGTCGAGAAGGTGCCGACGCCCTGGCCGGCGGCGTTGACCTGACGCAGGCCGCCGTTGGCGACGGTCGGGTCGAGATTCGGGTTGTTGGTGCCGGCGATCAGCGGGCGGGTGCCCGAGAAGCGCGACGGAACCGCGGTGCCCGAACCGCCATTGCCGCCGGTGTAGCTGTCGACCTGGAAGAAGGAGAAGTCGCGGTCGCCCTGATAGATGGCGTCGGCCGACTGGTAGCCGATGCTCAGCACTGCGTTACCACGGCCATCGTCGAAGTTCGCGCCGATGGTGGCGTCGACGCGGAAGGTGGCGCCATCGCCCTGTTCGGTGATCTGCTGCGAAGCGGTGACTTCCAGACCGGCGAAATCGCGCTTGGTGATGAAGTTCACAACGCCGGTGATGGCGTCGGCACCATAGGTGGTCACGGCGGCGCCGGTCAGCGCGTCGACGCGCTCGATCAGGGCCAGCGGGATGTTGTTAAGGTCGACGCGGCCGTTGACGTCCGACGGAGCGACGCGGTTGCCGTTCAGGAGGACGATGTTGCGGGTCGAGCCGAGGCCGCGAAGATCGACGTACGAACCGCCGGTGTTGCCGTTGTTGACGGCCGAACCCATGCTGGGGACGACGCCGGGCATTTCGCGCAGGACTTCTTCGGCGACGTTCGACTGCTTCAGTTCGATCGTGTCCGAGGTCGTGACGTTGACCGGGGTCGACTGCTCAAGGTTCGGGTTGCGGATCAGCGAGCCGGTGACGACGATTTCCGACTGCGCAGCGGCAGTCTCTTCGGCGGCGTCCTGCGCGTAGGCAGGAGCCGAAACCAGGGCGACGCTCAGTACGAGCGGCGCAGCGCCTAGCTTCAGCTTGGAATATTGGGTTTTCTTCACAGTGCAGTCCCTTGCTACTGGTGGATTGAGTTACCCGGACCCCCGACATGACGGCAAAAAAGCCGGCACACAAACGCCCCGATAGCGTGCGGGATGACCTTTCGTTCATGTCGAGTAAAGGGAATTCCCGGCGCGATTGGCCGTTTCGCAAGCCATTGTGACGTATTTGCAACAAACGCGGAAACTCGGCGAAACACAATATGCTGCAGCGCGTCATTCGCGACATATTGTTTCAATGGTTACGAATTCGCAGCGCACTGTCCGCGCATTACCGGGGCATCGCTCCCGCCAGCTTCCCGGGGTCGAGGCGTGCGTCGCGCCATTTCAAACCCCAGTGGAGATGCGGGCCCGTCGCACGTCCCGTCCGGCCCACCGTCCCGAGCGGCTGCCCCTGCACGACACGGTCGCCGACCTTCACATCGAGCCGCTGGCAGTGGAGGAAGGCGCTGCTCAGTCCCATGCCATGATCGACGATCAGCAGATGGCCCTCGAGCGTGAAGGGCGTCGCCGCCGCGAGCACGACCACACCGTCGGCGGGCGCGACAAACGGGGTGCCGGCGGGGACCGCGACATCGGTGCCGCTATGATAGGTTCCGGGCTTGCCCTGATACACGCGCTGCGACCCGAAGAAGCCCGACAGGCGCCCCGTCACCGGCCAGCGGAACGCCTGCCGCCACCCATCGGACTCCACGGCCGTGTTGCGCGCCGCGGCGATCTGCGCGAGCTCGGCCGGACGGCGGCGCTCGAAATCGGCGTCGCTCGACGCGCTGCCGCGATAGGGGGCGTTGATATGTTCGAGCCGCCAGCTGCCCGCCGCAACGGCGAGGACGCGCTCGACCGCGCGGCCGTCGGCCAGCGTTGCGACGAGGCGCGCGCTTGGCGCGGCATCGCGGTCGAACGCGATCAGGAAACGGCCATCCGCGGCGACGGGAATGGGTTTGCCCTCGAAGGTAAGGGTGCGCGTGTCGCTAGGCGCCTGTCCGACCATGACCGAGCCTTGTTCGGCGAGCCCTGCCAGCGTGAAATCGGGACGAACCGGCGCGCGCGGCGGCGCGGGCAACGGCGCTGTAGCGACCGGCTCGGCGGCGGGCCGGGGCGCAGGCCGCGCTTCGGTCTCGGCAGGCGGCACACACCCGGCAGCGATGATCAGCAACGCCAGCGCCGCCCCATGCCGCCGCCAATCCGTCGTGACCCTCATGCGTCGCGCGCGGCGTCCAGTTCGGCTTTCACCGATATTTCGGCACTGGCATAGGGTTCCTGCCGCGCGACCGACCAATAGCGCAGTTCGTCGAGACCAATCGGCGCGCCCGTCACCGCGCAAAGGACATGATCGCCGGGAGCAAGGACGCGAAACCCGTTCGGTCCGTACTGGAGGCGGGCGAGGCGGTTGCGGCTGGCGATCAGCATGATTCTTGGTCCATTCGGGGGGATGTCATCGCCACGACTATAACAGCATCGCCGCGCGCGGCCACCCCCGCCGACATCAGAAAAGCTCGCCCTGCCCTCGCTTGGGCCCTGTCGGGGGCGCCTTGCGCGGCGGTCGCGGCGCAGGAGACGGACCATCCCCGACCTGCACCGGCAGTTCGCCGTCGGCGAACTGGAGCCGCAGATGCCCGGCATCTTTCGCCTTCGCGGCGGTCGTGACGATCGCGCCGCCGCTATCCCGCACCATCGCATAGCCACGCGAAAGCAGCGCGCGCGGATCGAGGCTGTCGAGCAGCCGCCCGAGTCCTTCGAGCTGCGCACGATCGCGGTCCCAGCGCCGCGCAAGCAAGGCCGGCCGCAGCGCCGCGCCGCGCGTCGCGAGCCGTTCGGAAATCACCATCAGCCGGTGACGCTGGCTGCGGTCGAGCCGCTCGCCGGCGTCGTCGAGCCGCTGGCGCTGCGGCGCATAAAGCGCGTCGCGCTTCGGAAGGTGGCGCGCGAGCGCGGTCAGCCGCTCGCTTGCCAGCGACTGATGGCGGTTCGCCGCGCCGATCATCCGCCCGTTCCACGTCGCGAGCTGCGCCTGCAGTTCGGCGCGCACCGGCACCGCCATCTCGGCGGCGGCGGTCGGCGTCGGCGCGCGCACGTCGGCAGCATAATCGGCGAGCGTCACGTCGGTTTCGTGACCGACGGCGCTGATCGTCGGGATACGGCAGTCGGCGATCGCGCGCACGACGGCCTCCTCGTTGAACGCCCACAGATCCTCGATCGAGCCGCCGCCGCGCGCGACGATGACAAGGTCGGGGCGCGGCACCGGCCCGCTGGGCGCGATGGCGTCGAAGCCGCGGATGGCATTCGCGACCTGCGCCGCCGCGCCATCGCCCTGCACCAGCACCGGCCAGACGATGACATGCGTCGGGCAGCGGTCGGCAAGGCGGTGCAGAATGTCGCGAATCACCGCCCCGGTCGGCGACGTCACGACCCCGATCGTGCGGGGGAGATAGGGCAGCCGGTCATATTTGCGGTCGCGATCGAACAGCCCTTCGGCGCCGAGCCGCGCCTTCAATTTCTCGAAGAGGAGCATCAGCGCGCCCTCGCCCGCGACTTCGAGCGTGTCGACGACGAGCTGATATTTCGACCGGCCCGGATAGGTTGTGAGCTTGCCGGTCGCGATCACCTCGATCCCGTCCTCGGGACGGAAAGCAAGGCGCGCCGCCTGCCCCTTCCACATGACCATGTCGATCAGCGCATTATCGTCCTTCAGCGCCGCATAGAAATGCCCCGACGCCGCGCGCTTCGCCCCCGACAATTCGCCGCGCACGCGCACGCGCGCGAAGCCGTCCTCGACCGTGCGTTTGATCGCGGCCGACAATTGGCTGACCGACAAAGCAGGCGCATTGTCGCCGGGCCCGCCCTCGGCTAACAGCCGCGCGGGCGTATCGCTATCGGACGCCGGGTCGGGAAAAGGGACAGACATGAATATCCTGCTGGTCGGATCGGGGGGGCGCGAACATGCGCTCAGCTGGCAGTTGGCACAATCGCCAAGCTGCGCCAAGCTCTATGCCGCGCCGGGCAACCCGGGGATCGAGGCGCACGCCGAATGCGTGGCGATCGGAGTGGACGACATCGATGGCCTCATCGCCTTTGTGAAGGCGCAGGCGATCGATTTCGTCGTCGTCGGCCCCGAAGCGCCGCTCGTCGCGGGCCTCGCGGATCGCTTGCGCGAAATCGGCATCGCCGCCTTCGGTCCGAGCGCCGCTGCCGCCCGCCTCGAAGGATCGAAGGGCTTTACCAAGGATCTGTGCGCCCGCGCGTCAATCCCGACCGCCGCTTATGTTCGCTGTACCAGCGCCGAGGAAGCGCTCGCGGTGCTCGAAGGCTTTTCGATCCCCGTCGTGATCAAGGCCGACGGCCTCGCCGCGGGCAAGGGCGTGATCATCGCCGAAACGCGCGAAGAGGCCGAAGCCGCCATCGACGATATGTTCGACGGCGCGTTCGGCAGCGCTGGCGCCGAGGTGGTGATCGAGGAGTTCATGACCGGCGAGGAGGCGAGCTTCTTCGCGCTGTCGGACGGAACGAACGTGATGGCGTTCGGCAGCGCGCAGGACCACAAGCGCGTCGGCGACGGCGACGTGGGGCCGAACACCGGCGGCATGGGCGCGTACAGCCCGGCGCCGGTACTGACCGCCGATCTCGAGGCAGCGGTGATGGACCGCATCATCCGCCCGACCGTCGCCACGCTTGCCGCCGAGGGCACGCCCTATGTCGGCGTGCTCTTCGCCGGCCTGATGCTCACCGACGAAGGGCCGAAGCTGATCGAATATAATTGCCGCTTCGGCGATCCCGAATGCCAGGTGCTGATGATGCGCACGACCGGCGACCTCGCCGCGCTGCTTCATGCGGCGTCGACCGGTGCGCTCGAGGGTGCGGCCCCGCCCGCCTTCGCCAGCGATTATGCGCTGACGATCGTGATGGCCGCCAACGGCTATCCAGCGACCCCCGAAAAGGGCGGCGCGATCCATGGCATCGCCGACGCCGAAGCGGGCGGCGTGCGCGTCTTCCACGCTGGCACGGCGCGCGCCGACGGACAGATCGTCGCTGCGGGCGGACGCGTGCTCAACGTCACCGCGACGGGGCGCACGGTCACCGAGGCGCAGGCGCGCGCCTATGCCGCGGTCGACAAGCTCGATTTCGCCAGCGGCTTTTGCCGTCGCGACATCGGCTGGCGCGAGGTTGCGCGCGAAGCGGAGTAAGCGCGGCTGGACGCGGCATGGCAGGCCGCATAGGCTGGACCTAAATCACAAGCGGAGAAGATCATGGCCTGGCTTCAGGAAAACTGGATTATCGCGGTTGTCGGACTCGTTGTCGCCGTCGTGTTGCTGTGGTGGCTGTTCGGCCGGTCGAAACCCCAGGAGATTGCACCACCCGCCGCCGAGCCGGCAAAGCCGGCCAAACCGCTCGAACCGGTAAAGCCCGAGATTATTGCGGCCGAACCCGCGCGCTTCAAGCCGGTCGAACCCAAGCCGCAACCCGTCGCTGCGACTGCACCGCCGCCTGCGCCCGAACCGGCCGCCAAGGCACCTGCGCCGGAACCAGCGCCCGTCGCCGAACCGGTGGCCGAGGCTCCGTCTCCCGCACCGAAACCCGCGGCGAAACCCAAAACCGCCACAAAACCCGCCGCGAAAAAGACCGCGGCCAAGGAGCCGGTGGCGAAAGCAGCGGCGAAGCCTGCAACGAAAGCGGCGGCCAAACCGGCGGCCAAGAAAGCCGCCGCGAAGCCAGCACCGGCTGAACCCGCAGCCATTCCCGAGGAGCCGACCGTTCCGCCGCCGCCCGCCGCAAAACCCGCCGCGGCGCCTGCGAAATCGGGACCCGACAATCTGCAACTGCTGAAGGGCGTGGGGCCGAAGCTCGTCGCGTTGCTCAACGGACTCGGCGTCACCAGCTTCCGCCAGATCGCCGACTGGACCGACGCCGACGTCGCGCGGATCGATCCGCAGCTCGGCGCCTTCCAGGGCCGCATCGCGCGCGACGCTATCGTCGATCAGGCCGGCTATCTCGCACGCGGCGACAAGGCCGGGTTCGAAGCGAAATATGGCGCGCTCGGCGGCGAGCTCTAGCCTTCCGCTTCCTTCGGCTTGCTGACCTCGGTGACGAGCAGCTTGTCGATCTTGCGCCCGTCCATATCGACGATCTCGAAGCGCCAGCCCCTGTCGGTGAATTTCTCGCCTTCAGTCGGCAGGTGCTTCAGGATCGCGAGGACATGGCCCGCCGCGGTCGCATAGTCGCGGTCTTCGCCCAGTTCGATCCCCAGCCGTTCGGCCATCTGGTCGGCGGGCATCGACCCGGCGATCAGCAGGCTGCCGTCGTCGCGCTCGACGACGAAGGGCTCGCTGCCGATATCCTGGTCCGACGCAAACTCGCCCGCGATCGCCGAAAGCAGGTCGGCGGGGGTCACCAGTCCGTCGAAATGACCATATTCGTCATGGACGAGTAGCATCGGCACGTCGGCGGCACGCAGCGCCTCGAGCGCGTCCATCGCGTCGATCTGGTCGTGGATGACCTTCGCGGGGCGCATCAATTGCTCGAGGTCGAGGACGTCGCCGCGGAACAGCGCCGAAGCAATGTCGCGCGCCTGCACGACGCCGACGATATCGTCGACCGAGCCGCGCGCGACCGGCAGGCGGCTATGCGGGGTTTCGAGCAACTTGTCGCGCACCGCGCGCGCGTCGAGCGCGACGTCGACCCAGTCGACATCCTTGCGCGGCGTCATCACCTCGCGCACCGGCCGGTCGGCAAGGCGCACGACGCCCGAAATGATCGCGCGCTCGCTTTCCTCGATCACCCCCGATTTCGACGCCTCGGCGACGATCAGGTGCAATTCCTCGGCGGTCACGCGATCTTCCGATTCGCGGTTGAGGCCGAGTAGGCGGAACACCAGCGCCGAACTATTGTCGAGAATCCAGACGAGCGGCGCGGCAATCCGCGACAGCCAGTACATCATCGGCGCAACGATGATCGCGATCCGCTCGGGCGCGCGCAGTGCAAACTGCTTGGGCACGAGTTCGCCCGCGATCAGTGAGGCATAGGTGGTGAGCGCGATGACCACGGCGAACGCAACCGACAA
Source organism: Sphingopyxis sp. (assembly GCF_035998905.1). Lineage (GTDB taxonomy): Bacteria > Pseudomonadota > Alphaproteobacteria > Sphingomonadales > Sphingomonadaceae > Sphingopyxis. The sequence continues at coordinate 38,588 of NZ_DASYHG010000029.1, forward strand.
GGCGGTCTCGGCATCGAGGCCGAAGAGCGCCTGCAGGCGCTCGGCCACCGGCTGGCCCAGGCTGGCCCCCGAATAGGCACCCGTCAGAACGCCGATCAATGTAATCCCGACCTGCACGGTCGACAGGAAGCGGCCGGGGTCGGACGCGAGCAGGCGCGCAATCTTCGCACCGCGGCTGCCGCGCTTTTCCGCCGCCTGCAAGCGCGGATCACGCGACGAGACGATCGCAAGTTCGGACATGGCGAAAACGCCGTTGAGCAGGATGAGGACCAGGATGATCGCAACATCCGACCAGGGAAAAGGGGTCATTGGGCGGTCGTACGGCGCGTCGGCGCCCGGCCCCTGTCAGCTTCGGTCATGTGCCCCCTATAAGCGAAAGGCGTCGCATTGCACAATGGCACGCGCTCGCGCCTCCGGCTCAGCCTTCATTCAGTCAAATTCTGGAACCAGATTGCCCGCCATATGTTATCCGCAGGACGGGTGGTATATGCAGGACCAGAAGCAACCGCCGAATAAAGGGAGCGAAAAAATGAACAGCAAGGCAATCAAGCTCACCATCCTTACCAGCATCGGTGCGATCGCGCTGACCGGCTGTGTCACCGATCCCGTAACGGGCGAACGCAAGATATCGAAGGCCGCGATCGGCGGCGTCGGCGGCGCGCTGGGCGGTTACCTGCTCGGCGACCTGATCGGCGGCCGCAACAGCCGCACCGAGGAAATCGTCGGCGCCGGTATCGGCGCGGTCGCGGGCGCGGGCGTCGGCTATTATATGGACCAGCAGGAAAAGAAGCTGCGCGAACGCACTGCGGGCACCGGCATCGACGTCGAGCGTCAGGGCGACCAGCTCGTGCTCAACATGCCCGGCGATGTCACCTTCGACCTCAACAGCGCGATGGTGAAGTCGCAGTTCCGCAGCGCGCTCGACAATGTCGCCTCGACGCTCGCCGAATATCCGAGCACCTATATCGACGTTTATGGCCACACCGATTCGACCGGCAGCGACAGCTATAACCAGGGCTTGTCCGAACGCCGCGCGTCTTCGGTTGCCGACTATCTCGCCGGCCGCGGCATCCAGCGCGCGCGCATGGCGACGCTCGGTTACGGCGAATCGCAGCTCAAATGCTCGCCCGAACGCAGCGAGGCCGATTATCAGTGCAACCGCCGCGTCGAAATCCGCATCGCCCCGGTGACGCAGGCCGACGTCAACGCGGCGCGGTAAACAGGTTCCATTCCCATGGAAAAGAAAGGGCGTCGCCGAAAGGCGGCGCCCCTTTTTATGCCAGACTCGGGAAGCTCGCCTTCAACCCGTCGATCACGAACTGCGCCGCGAGAGCGGCGAGCAGGACGCCGAGAAGCCGGGTGATCACTGCTTCGCCCTTGTTGCCGATCAAGCGCATCAACGGCCCCGCCGAAAGAAGCGCAGCCAGCGTCAGCAGCAGCACAAGCAGCAGCGCGCCGAAAATGACGAAGGCGCGGTCGAGCCCGTTGTTCTGCGACACGAGCAGCATCACCGACGCGATCGACCCCGGCCCAGCGAGCATCGGCATCGCCATCGGGAACACCGACACATCCTCGATCTCGGGGGTCGCCATCACCTTCTCGGCGCGCTGTTCACGGCGTTCGGTGCGCTTTTCGAACACCATGTCGATCGCGATGATGAACAGCATGATACCGCCCGCGATGCGGAAACTGTCGAGGTCGATGTGGAGGAAGCTCAGCAGGGCTTCGCCGAACATTGCGAAGAAGACGAGGATCAGCCCCGCAATGATCGTCGCGCGGATCGCCATCGAGCGGCGTTGCGCCGCGCTCGCGCCCGTCGTCAGGCTGGCATAGATCGGCGCACAGCCGGGCGGGTCGATCACGACGAACAAGGTGACGAAGGCCGAGATGAACAGGTCGATCATGGCTGTTTCGGCGCCGCCACCTGGTCGTCGACGACCGTTGCTATATCCTTGCCGTCCCACAGGCGGATCTTCACACGGCGCGACTTGTCGGCGCGGACGGTCGAGGTCCAGCTCAGCGTCTGATCGGCCGACAAGCCGACCGCCATATCCTCGCCCTCGCCGCCAGCCTCAATCGGCACCGCTGGGCGCGATCCGCACACCGCCTGCTTCGACGCGATGAAGTCGGGGGCTTCACGCGGCGCTTTAAGTTCATCGCCATGGTCGAGGATCCAGTTGATCCGGCCCTTTTCGTCACGCACCCACACGGTGGTGAAAAAGCCGTTCGCCGGCCCCTTCTGCCACGCGCCGGTTGTTGCACCGGAATTGCCGTCGCAGCTGACATAAACCGCGTGCGGCTGCCACTTCACCGCCTCGGCGGGGTCCTTTTGCGACTTCAACCAGTCGCGCGCCTTCACCCGCTGCGGCACGAACATTACCGCGTCGGGATGCGCGGTCTCGCGAAACGCGGTCCATTGCCCCTTTTCCTGTGCAAGCCGGGCAAAGCCGATTTCGGCGGCGATGAAGGCGCTGGGGTTCGCGGCAAGCGGGCGGTTGCGGAACTCGTCGTGCGGCGCGGCGCAGCCCGCCAGCATCGTCAGGCCGAGCGCGGCGACCAGCAAGCGGCGCATCAGAACCCCTCCGGATCGGCAAGCCCCGCGCGGCGGTGCGCGGCGACAAGCGTGTTGCGGAGCAGGCAGGCAATGGTCATCGGGCCGACCCCTCCGGGAACCGGCGTGATCGCATCGGCGACCGCCGCCGCACTGTCATAATCGACGTCGCCGACCAGCCGCCCTTTCGCGGCGCCGTCGGCAGGCGGCAGACGATTGATCCCGACGTCGATGACAATCGCGCCGGGCTTGATCCAGTCGCCCTTGACCATTTCGGCGCGGCCCACTGCGGCGACGACGATATCGGCGCGGCGGACGAGATCGGGCAAATCCTTCGTCCGGCTGTGCGCCATCGTGACGGTGCAATTGGCGCCGAGCAGCAATTGCCCCATCGGCTTGCCGACGAGGATCGAGCGCCCGACGACGATCGCGTCCTTGCCCGACAGGTCGCCGAGCCGGTCCTGGAGCAGCAGCAAACAGCCATAGGGGGTGCACGGCACCATGCCGGCAATGCCGAGCGCGAGGCGCCCGGCGCTGACCGGGGTCAGCCCGTCGACATCCTTGTCGGGATCAATCGTCGCGACCGCCGCCTGTTCGTCGAGATGGCCGGGCAGCGGCAATTGCAGCAGGATGCCGTCGACCGCATCGTCGGCGTTGAGCTGCGCGAGCAGCGCCTCGACCTCATCCTGCGTCGCGGTCGCGGGCAGGCGATATTCAAAGCTTTCCATACCCGCGGCGACCGTCGCCTTGCCCTTCGACCCGACATAGACCGCGCTCGCCGGATCGTCGCCGACCAGCACGACCGCGAGGCCGGGCGCACGGCCCGTCGCGGCTTCAAACGCCGGAACCGCGTCGGCGATCCGCGCCCGCAGGCCGGCGGCAAACGCCTTGCCGTCGATCACCTGCGCCGCGGTCATCACGCCATCCCGTTGGCGTAGGCGAGGCGCGCGAGATAGCTCAGCACCGGCCCGTCGATGATGATGATCAGGATCAGCACCAGCATCGGCGTCAGGTCGAGTCCGCCGAAATCGGGCATGATGCGGCGGAACGGGCGATAGAGCGGTTCGGTGATCCGGTCGAGCACCGTCCAGAGCTGGCCGACGAACTGGTTGTGCGTGTTGATGACGTTGAACGCAATCAGCCACGACATCACCGCCTGCGCGATGATGAACCACCACAGGACCGTCAGGATGATGTGGACGATCTGGAGGAGCATGAGAAGCAAGGCGAATTCTCCGAAAAAGGGTCTTGCCGCGTCTCTTAGCGGTGAATGAGCGTCCCCGCACCCCTCGCGGTGAAAATTTCCAGCAGCATCGCGTGCGGGATACGCCCGTCGAGGATGACCGCCGCCTCGACCCCGGCGTCGACCGCCGCGACGCAGGTTTCGACCTTCGGGATCATCCCGCCGGTGATCGTGCCATCACCCTTCAGCTCGTCGATCGCCGGGCGGTCGAGGTCGGTGAGCAGCGCCCCCGATTTGTCGAGCACCCCGGCGACGTCGGTGAGCAGGAAAAAGCGTTTCGCGCCGAGCGCGCCCGCGATCGCGCCCGCCATCGTGTCGGCGTTGATATTATAGGTCGCGCCGTCGGCGCCAAGCGCGACGGGCGCGACTATGGGAATGAAATTGTCGTTCGTCAGGTTGACGAGGATCGTCGGATCGACCGCGACGGGTTCACCGACGAAGCCGAGGTCGACATGGCGCTCGATCCCCGAATTGGGGTCGGGCTCGGTCCGGCTGACCTTTTCGGCGAGGACGAGGTTCGCGTCCTTGCCCGAAATGCCGACCGCCCGACCGCCGAGCGCGGCGATCCAGCTCACGATTTCCTTGTTGATCTTGCCCGCGAGGACCATTTCGGCGACTTCGGCGGTCGCGGCATCGGTGACACGCAGCCCGCCGACAAAGGTCGATTCGATCCCGAGTTGCTTCAGCATCGCGCCGATCTGCGGCCCGCCGCCATGGACGACGACCGGGTTGATCCCGACCGCTTTGAGCAACACGACATCTTCGGCAAAATCACGCTGCGCCTCGGGATCGCCCATCGCGTGGCCGCCATATTTGATCACAAACGTTTCGCCGGCATAGCGCTGCAGATAGGGCAGCGCCTCGACGAGCGTTTCGGCCTTGGCAAGCAGATCGGGCATTTTCGAGGGATCGGTCATCGACATCATCCGGCGTTCTTCGCATCGAGGCTGCGGCCGAGAGCGACCAGGCCGGTGATGACGAAAGGAATGACGAGCACCGACAGCGCAACCTTGGCGAGCATCTGTCCGCCCATCAGGTTGGCGATCGGGAACACGCCGTAAAAGGCGATCGTGACGAACAGCAGGGTGTCGACGATCTGGCTGAGCGCGCTGGCGATCGCGCCGCGGATCGCAATCCATGTCGCGCCGGTACCCGCGCCTTCGCGCCCGCGAAGCTTGCTGAAGATCGTGACGTTCAGGAATTGCGATGTGCCATAGGCGACGATTCCCGCCGCCATCAGGCGCGGGCTCTGTCCGAGGATCATGTCGAACGCCGCCAGCCGTTCGGGCTGCATTTCGGGCGAGGCGGGAAGCGCCAGGACCAGTGCGGTCAGCATGATCGACAGCACGAGCGGGACGAAGCCCCAGAGCACGAGGCGGTTCGCGGTCGACTGTCCGTGGAGCTCCGACACCGCGCTCGACAGCGCCACAAGGATCAGGAAGGCAAAGATGCCCGCCTCGACCGCCAGCCAACTTCCCAGCGCGACCTGCTTGTTCCCGAGCACGCCGGCGAGCACGACCATGCCGCCATAGACGATCGAGAAGAGGAAGAGCGAGGGCGAAAGCGTGCGCGGCAGCGCCGCCGAGGTCGGTTCGGTCATGCCGCCCGATAGTCGGTTTTGCAGGCGCTGGAAAGACCGGGAAGCACCGCTCGACGCGCGGCGCTTGCCCCGGCGCCAAAGCCCGTTATTCAGGCCCATTAACTTGCGGGGGACGCATCAGCATTATGGAACGCCTTATCGGTTTGGTCGGCATCGTCGCATTGCTTGCGATCGCCGTGCTTTTTTCGTCGAACCGCCGCTGGATCCGGCTCCGCGTCGTCGTGCCCGCCTTCCTGCTCCAGGCCGGATTCGCGGTCCTCGTCATCGGCACCCCGTGGGGGCGTGCGGTGATCCAGGCGATGTCGAACGCCGTCTCGAACCTGCTCGGCTATGCCAAGGCCGGCACCGATTTCATCTTCGGCCCGCTCGCCGCGCCCGAAATGGGCGGCCACAGCTTTGCGATCGCCGCGCTGCCGGTGATCATCTTCTTCGCCTCGCTCATCTCGATCCTCTATTATCTCGGCATCATGCAGTTGGTGATCAAATGGGTCGGCGGCGCGATCCAGAAAATCACCGGCATCACCAAGGTCGAAAGCCTCGGCGCCGCGGCGAACATCTTCGTTGGCCAGTCCGAATCGCCGCTCGTCATCCGCCCCTATCTCGCGGGGCTCAGCCCATCGCAGCTCTTCACGATCATGACGGTCGGCATGGCGGGGGTCGCAGGCACGATCCTCGGCGCCTATGCGAGCATGATCGGCGAACAGCTGCTGCCCTATCTGCTCGCCGCCAGCTTCATGTCCGCGCCCGGCGGCATCCTGATGGCCAAGATCATGATGCCCGACGATCCGAAGGACCTCGGCATCGAACCCGTGATCATGCCCGAGGCGAGCCACGACGAGGAAAAGCCCGCGAACATCATTATGGCGGCGGCGCAGGGCGCGCAGACTGGCGTCAAGCTCGCGGTCGCGGTCGGCGCGATGGTGCTCGCCTTCGTCGCGCTCGTCGCACTCGCCAACGGGCTGCTCGCCGGGATCGGCGGCTGGTTCGGCTATCCCGACCTGTCGTTCCAGGCGGTGATCGGCGCGATCTTCCGCCCCGTCATGTGGCTGATGGGCGTGCCGTGGGAAGAAAGTGCGGTGGTCGGCGGCCTGTTCGGCAGCAAGATCGTGCTCAACGAATTCGTCGCCTTCATCGACCTGGGCAAGGCGCAGGGCGACATGTCGCTGGCCGCGGTCGCGATCGCGACCTTTGCGCTCTGCGGCTTCGCCAATTTCAGCTCGATCGCGATCCAGATGGCGGTGACTGGCGGCCTCGCCCCGAACCAGCGCCCGATGATCGCCAAGCTGGGGCTGAAGGCGTTGCTCGCGGGCAGCCTGTCGAACCTGATGTCGGCGGCGCTCGCGGGGCTGATGCTGGGCGTTGCCCCGCCGCTGGCGACCCCCGCGCCCGAACCCGCCACGCCCGTTGCCGCACCGGCGGAAACGCCGAAGTCCGATGTTGCGGCACCCCCGGCGACGGCGCCCGCCAAGGTGCCCTGACCTAATCGTTACGACACGAGCAAGTATTAGCCTCCATCGGTTGGGAAAATTTGCAAGCGGCCCCTGAATAGCGTAAATTCTGTGCCGCAGAACAAATCCCACGTCGCGTTCGTCAACAGGGAGGCCGTCATGAAAACCGCTTATCGTTTGTCGATCCTTGCCGCGGCTGCGGCGTCGATAGGGGCGGGTTTCCTCGCCACCTCGAACGCGCAGACCGTCGAAACCGAACGCTACCGTCCCGACCGTCCTCCCGAAGCGACCATCTATCGCGATGCCGGCTATCGCGGCCCCGCGGTATTCATCGGCGAGGAAAAGCCCAATCTGGGCCTTTCCTGGCCGGTCAATTCCATCCGCGTCCCCAACGGGCGGTGGGAGCTCTGCGAGAAATCGCGCTATCGCGGCAATTGCCGAACGGTCGATCGCGACACGCCCATGCTGAACAACGTTCTTCGCGGCCTCACCATCCAATCGATCCGGCCGGTCGGCGGTGGTGGTGGCGGCTGGAACCCCAATCCGCCCGCGAACGACCAGGTCGCGCGCGGCAATTTCGCCGAGTTCCACACGCAGCCCGCAGAGCGCAACTATCGCGTGCTCGCCTGCACGCGCGGATCGGCGACGGCCAATTGCGCAGCGCAGACTGCGGATAACTGGTGCCGCTCGATCGGCTGGAACGGGTCGGCGCGCGAACATATGGAAACGGTGAGCGGGCGGGTCTATCTCGCCGACGTGCTGTGCGTCCGTTCGGGCTATTGAGGGGGAACGGATATGAAACCGACCGCCATTTTCGCGGCAGGCGCCGCAGTCCTCGCGCTCGCGGCCTGTTCGTCGGTGCCGCGCAACACGGGCACGACGTATGAATGCAACCGCGGTACGAAGCTGAAGGTCGACTATGTCGGCAACACCGCGATCGTCCGCGTCAACGGCCGCGGTTCGATGGTGCTCAAACAGACCCCGTCGAACGGCGGGGCGGTCTATGAGAACAAGAGCGGCGCGCGGCTGCAGCGCAACGGCAATGACGTAACGTGGAACACCGCGCTGCGTTCGGCGCCCGAAAGCTGCCGCGTCGTCTATACGCCGCTGTGACCGATCAGGGCCGGGCGGGCGCCTTGCAGCCGCGCTCGAGCCCGACGCCCTTCAGGAAACCGCGCCGCACCGTTCCGGCGTAGACGGCGAGCGCATAGCGCCGCCGTTCGGCATTGGCGCCGGTTACTTCGGCAATCAGCCCGCGAAACGGAATGATTCCGCCTGCCACCGTACCGGCGACGCGCCCGGCGGTTTCCTCGCGCTTCTTGGCGCGGCTCTTGTCGACCTGTTCGTTGACGTCGGCACCAAGCACCGCGTTGAGCTCTTCCACCTCGCGGATGATCGCCGCGCATTTGCCAAGCCCCGCCAGCGAATAGGGATCCTCCTGGATCGCCAGCAGCTTGGGCGGCACTTCCTTGCCATCGAACGGTTCGGTCACCGAATTGGCGGTATCCTTGATCGTCGATTCTTCGGGGGCGCCCTGCTGGGCATATGAATGGACCGGGACGGCGAAGGCCGCGACGGACAGGCTCATCAACCAGATGCTGCGCATGGTCTTTCCCTCTGTTGGCGCGCCGGAACGGCGCATCATATCAACGCATAAAGGCCCGGCCGGCTCCGCTATTTCTTCTTCGTATAGCCGCCGTTGATCGCTTCGGTCCCGATCGCCGAGGTGTCGGCTACCCAATAATCGAAAATACGCTTGAGCTCGCTGCGCGGCAGGCCCTCGACCACATAAGCGCCGAACATGTAAAGTTGTCCCTTTTCGTTCCTGCCGACGCGCAGGAGGTCGAACTCGTCGTTCATTTTCTGCACCCACACCGTCGGCGGATTGATCACATCGCTATAAGACGCGACGAGCGTGATATATTTACAATCCGCGCCGCCCGAGCACCCCACCAGGCGAAGCGTCGTTCCGAAACCATCGATGCTGACATCGACCTCGGGCGTCGTATCGACGTTGCTGAGCGCGCCGGGCGCATAGCCCATGGCTTTCAGGGTTGCGACAAAAGCCGCCGGATTCTTGATCGTAACCGACTGGGCGTGCGCCGGTGCCGCCGCAATCGAAAATGCCGCCGCCGCGGCGGCCAAAACCAAACGCATATATTTCCCCCCAACAGACAAGGATGTCCGACCCCGAAAGCATCGTCGCCAATGCCGCGCGGATCGTCCAGTCATAAAAGTCGGGGGAAGGTCCCTTTTTATTGGCGTCAGCGGGTTGGCACGGGCGCCTCACCCGTCCAGTCGTAAAAACCGCGCCCCGCCTTCTTCCCGACCCAGCCCGCATCGACATACTGGACGAGCAAGGGCGCGGGCCGGAATTTGGGGTCGCCAGTGCCGCTGTAAAGCACGCGGATGATTTCGAGGCACGTATCGAGCCCAATGAAGTCGGCGAGCGTGATCGGTCCCATCGGGTGGTTGAGCCCGAGGCGGCAGCCGGCGTCGATGTCCTGCATCGTCGCGACGCCTTCGCCGAGCGCGAAGATCGCTTCGTTGATCATCGGCATCAGCACGCGGTTGACGATAAAGCCCGGCGCATCGTTGGCGTGGACGATCTCCTTGCCGAGCCCGCGGCCATAAGCCTCGACCTTCGCAAGCGTGTCGTCGCTCGTCGCGAGGCCGCGGATCAGCTCGATCAGGCCCATCACCGGCACGGGGTTGAAGAAGTGCACACCGATGAAGCGCGCTGCATCGGGCGCGGCCTGCGCGAGGCGGGTGATCGGAATCGAGCTGGTGTTGCTGGCGAGGATCGCTGTCGCCGAGAGATGCTGGCCGACACTGGCAAAGATAGCGCGCTTGATTTCCTCGCGCTCGGTCGCCGCCTCCATGACGAGCTCGGCGGGCGCGAAGGCGGCATGGTCGGCGACCGGGGTGATGCGGCCGAGGAGCGCGTCGGCGTCAGCCTGCGTCATTTTCTCTTTCGCGACGAGGCGCCCGAGCGCCTTGGCGATCCCTGCCTTGCCCGCTTCGGCCCGCGCGAGGTCGATATCGGACAGCAACACGTCATGCCCGGCGCCTGCCGACACCTGCGCAATGCCTGCGCCCATTTGCCCCGCACCGATAACGCCGACGATCATATGCTGTCCTTTCGCTGGAAACCGTGCCTGTGCCCCTACGGCGTCGGTCCCGCGCGTCAAGTAGGCAGCATCAGGGCGCGGAGCGGAACGCCGTCGCTTCGGCGAGGATCAGCGCAAAGGCGGGATCGACATCGTCCCATGTCGCGACGGGGGTCCAGCCCGATGCGCGCAAAAGCAGGTTGGCATCGCGCGCGCCATATTTGTGGCTATTCTCGCTGTGGATCGTCTCGCCCGCGGCCATATGATAGGCGCGGCCGTCGACGGTGAAGTCCATGTCGCACGCGGCAACGAGGTGCATTTCTATGCGCGCGTGGATATCGTCCCAGATCGCGCGATGGGTGAAATTCTCGACCGGGATATCGCCGTCCAGCTCGCGGTTGATGCGTTCGAGCAGGTTGAGGTTGAACGCGGCGGTCACCCCCGCGGGGTCGTCATAAGCGAGCTCGAGCGTCGCGACATCCTTGATCCGGTCGATCCCGATCAGCAGGAGCGCGCCTTCGCCGAGCGCGCAGCGCCAGTTGCGCAAGAGGTCGACCGCGGTGCGCGCGACCATATTGCCGATCGTGCTGCCCGGGAAAAAGCCGAGCTTGGGCAGGCCTGCGATTTCGTCGGGGAGCGTGACGCGCTGGGTGAAATCGGCCTCGACCGGATAGACCGCGAGCCCCGGAAAACGCGCCGCGAGCGCCAGCGCGCTGTCGCGCAGGAAATCGCCCGAAATATCGACCGGCACATAGGCGGCCGGCGCGATCGCGTCGAGCAGCAGCGGCGTCTTGGTCGAGCTGCCCGACCCGAGTTCGATCACGGCGCGGCCCGGCCCGATCGCCGACGCCATGTCGGCGGCGTAGCGGGTGAGAAGGTCGGTTTCGCTGCGCGTCGGATAATATTCGGGGAGCGCCGTGATATCCTCGAACAGCGCCGACCCTGTCGCGTCATAGAACCAGCGCGCCGGAATCGCCTTCTGCTGCTGCGACAGCCCGGCGCGGACGTCGGCGCGGAATGCGACATCGACGCCCGCATCGTCGGCGGAAATCTGCCGAAGTTGACGCACAACGCCCATGTCAAAGATCCTTGGCTAGCCGCACGCCGGTGAACTGCCAGCGTTGGTGGGGGTAGAAGAAGTTGCGGTAGGAGGCGCGCATATGCCCGCGCGGGGTCGCGCAGCTGCCGCCGCGCAGCACGAACTGCCCGCTCATGAACTTGCCATTATATTCGCCGACCGCGCCGGGCGCGGCGCGAAAGCCCGGATAGGGACGATAGGCGCTGCCGGTCCATTCCCACACGCTGCCGAACATCTGTTGCAGGCCCGTGTCATCGTCGGCGGGCGCCGCGGGCCGCACCGGTCCCGCGGCGTCGAGCTGCTGACCGCCGTGCGGATCGAAGGTGGCCGCGGCCGCTTCCCATTCGAACTCGGTCGGCAAGCGCGCGCCGGCCCAGCTCGCAAAGGCGTCGGCCTCGTAAAAGCTGATGTGCGTGACCGGCGCGGCGGGATCGATGTCCTGCCATCCCGCCAGCGTAAACTGGCGGCCGCCGTCCCAATAGGCGGGGGCGTCGACATCCTCGGCCTGCACCCACGCCCAACCATCGCTGAGCCAGAGCGACGGCGTGTGATAACCGCCATCGGCGACGAATTCCTGCCATTCGCCGTTGCTCACCGGGCGGCTGGCGAGCGCGTGCGGGGTCAGCAGCGCGTCATGGCGCGGGCCTTCGCAATCGAAGGCGAAGCCGGTGCCGCCATGCCCGACCTGTACGATGCCTTCGGCACCCGCGATCCACTTCATCGCGGAAAACTGCCGAACTTCACTCGCGATCCGCATTTCCCACGCGGCGGGTCCGAGCGGATTTTGCGCGAAGAGATGCTTGAGGTCGGTGAGCAACAGTTCCTGATGCTGCTGCTCGTGATGGATGCCGAGTTCGACGAGCGCGCGCCCCGGGGGGGGCAGATCGGGCAGCGCGCTCTGCACCGCGGCGTCGACATGCGCGCGCCAGATGCAGATTTCGTCGAGCGACGGGCGCGTCAGGAGGCCGCGCTGCGGGCGTGCATGGCGCGGCCCTTCGGCCTCATAATAGCTGTTGAACAGAAAGGGATAACGCTCGTCGAAGAGGCGGTACCCCGCGACATGATCGCGCAGGATGAAGGTTTCGAAGAACCAGGTCGTGTGCGCGAGATGCCATTTGGCGGGCGAGGCGTCGGGCATCGACTGCGCGCTCGCGTCGGCGTCGGAGAGCTTCGCGACAAGATCGAGCGACAGCCGGCGGGTCGCGGCGAAGCGCCATATGAGGCTCTCCGGCGTGTCGGTGGTCGGCGAAGCGTCGGTGCGGCTGGCCATGGTGAGACAATCCCCCGAGGTGCGATTCGGTTTCGCGTTGGAGCCGATTATGGTTACAGCGCGATGGAATGTCTAGAACATTTAGGGAACATTTACCCCCTCAGCCAATCATCGCGTCGCGCCGGGTTTCCACAATATGTCGCCGCCCGCCGCAGCGTTGATGTGCCGCGCGAGTACGAAAAGATGGTCCGACAGGCGGTTGAGGTAGTTGAGCGCGAGCGGATTGAGATCGCGCGCAGCACCCGCCGCAACGGCCGCGCGTTCGGCACGGCGCGTCACCGCGCGTGCGAGGTGGAGGCGCGCTGCGGCTTCGGTGCCGCCGGGGAGGATGAAGCTCCGCAGCGGCGCGAGCGCGTCGTTCATGCCGTCGATCTCGTCCTCGAGCCGCGCGATCTGGCTCGGCACGATGCGCAGCGCCATGTCGTGCGGACCGAATCCGAACTGGATGTCGGGCGGGGTCGCAAGGTCGGCGCCGAGGTCGAACAGCTCGTTCTGGATGCGCGACAGCATGGCGGCCTCATCGCTTTTCGGGTCGAGCACGGCGGCAGCCATCCCGATCGCGCTGTTCGCTTCGTCGACGTCGCCGATCGCCGCCATCAGCGCGTCGGACTTGGCGATGCGCGAGCCGTCGACGAGCCCCGTCGTGCCGTCGTCGCCGGTACGCGTGTAAATCTTGTTGAGCTTAACCATGGCCCGAACTTATTTGCCCGCGGCGAAGAGGCCGATCAGCACGAGCAGGATGATCGTGATCGCCTGCCATTTGACGCGCGCCATCATCATCCTGTTCTGCATCACCTGATTCTCCTGCGCGGTGCCGTCCATCTGGGCGCGGTGGCCTTGCGAGAAAAAGAAGAGCCCACGTGCGAGCGAGAAGAGGACGAAGCCGGCGGCAATCACGACGCCAAGGATGAGCAGGATTTCCATGTGCCCCAATTTAGGGATTTTGCAGCGAATAGCCAGCGGGAAGCCGGTCCGCCGCCAAATCGGCGGCGAGCGCCCGCCCGTCAACGCCGGCGGCGCGCAGTAAGGCGAGCGACGCCGCGGCGTCGCGTTTCGCCAGCCTTTTTCCATCGGGGCCGCAGACAAGCGCATGGTGGCGATAGAGCGGCGTCGACAGGCCAAACAGCGCCTGGAGCAGGCGATGAACGTCGGTCGAGGCGATGAGGTCGGCGCCGCGAATGATATGCGTCGCCCCCATCGCGGCGTCGTCGAGCGTACTCGCGAGATGATAGCTCGCGGGCGCGTCCTTGCGCGCGAGGACGATATCGCCGTGCGCGAGCGGGTCGGCGACGCGAAGCCCCTGCCCCGCCTCCTCCCATTGCAGTTCGCCGGTTTCCGCTAGCGCGCGCGCCATGTCGAGGCGCCAGCAATGCGGTTCGGCCGCGATCCGGCGCTGGCGCTCGGCATCCGGCAGGGCGCGGCAAGTACCGGGGTAGACGGCTCCCGAAGGACCATGCGGCGCCGAAAGGCTCGCCGCGATATCGGCGCGGGTACAGAAACAGGGATAGACGAGCCCGCGGTCGCGCAGCGTTTCGAGCGCAGCGGCATAGGCGCCGAGCCGCGCCGACTGGCGCAGCGGATCGCCGTCCCAGCCGATCCCGAGCCACGCCAGATCGGCGAGCGACGCGCCGACATATTCCTCGCGCGAGCGGCTGCCGTCGATGTCGTCGATGCGGATCAGGAAACGCCCGCCGGCCGCGCGCGCGGCCTCATGCGCCAGCACCGCGCTATAGGCGTGGCCGAGGTGGAGCTCGCCGGTCGGGCTGGGGGCGAAACGCGTCAGCATCTTTCCGCCCATGAATCCATATGCTGTGCCGAGTCAAAGGCAAACATTCCATATCTTGCGGGCATAAGCCCCCTTGACGTCAGATTCTGATGCGGCATGTAATGATGGTGTCATGCAGGAACGGCAGTGGCGCGCCATCCCGCGAGCAAAGGGGGCAGCGTTATTTAGCCATGTTCCATCCCGATCTTGCCCGGCATCCCGATAGCTGTCCGGCACTCGTTCTCAACGCCGACTATACGCCGCTGAGCTATTATCCCTTGAGCCTCTGGCCCTGGCAGACCGCAGTGAAGGCCGTGTTTCTCGACCGCGTCACCATCGTCGAAAATTACGAGCGCGAAATCCATTCGCCGACGTGGACGATGCCGATCCCGAGCGTGATTGCGCTGCGCCAATATGTGAAGCCGTCGGAGCATCCGGCGTTCACGCGCTTCAACCTGTTCCTGCGCGACCGCTTTGCGTGCCAATATTGCGGCTCGGGCAAGGATCTGACCTTCGATCATGTCGTGCCGCGCCGGCTCGGCGGGCGCACCACGTGGGAAAATGTCGCGACCGCCTGCGCGCCGTGCAATCTCAAAAAGGGTGGCCGCACGCCGCAACAGGCGCATATGCCGCTCTATCGCCAGCCGTGGCGCCCGACGAGCTGGCAGCTGCAGGACAATGGCCGCGCCTTTCCGCCCAATTATCTCCACACGAGCTGGATCGACTGGCTCTATTGGGACGTTGAACTGGAAGGCTGACGAGCGCACAACAGGGGCGACAGCGTGGGTTCACCTCGATGGGACTAGGCGGCCGCCAACCATCGAAAAAAGGAGAAACATCATGGTTCGCATCACCCGCATGCTCGCCGTCAGTGCGATCGCCGCACCGCTGCTCGCCGCGTGCGCGACGATCATGCCGCCGTCCGAAGCGCCGGTGTCGGTCACCGGCAGCATCACCTATCGCGAGCGCATGGCTCTGCCCCCGACCGCGCAGGTCGAAATCCAGCTCAGCGACGTCAGCCTGATGGACGCGCCGTCGAAGACGATCGCCCAGCAGTCGTTCACCGCCGACGGCCGGCAGGTGCCCTTTGCCTTCTCGCTGACCGTCGACGAGCGCAAGCTCGACCCGCGTGGCCGCTATTCGGTCTCGGCGCGCATCACCGACGCGTCGGGGAAGCTGATGTTCATCACCGACACGCATAATGGCGTGACCTTCGACGGCCGACCGCGGATCGACATGGGCACGCTGGTCATGGTGCGGACGCGTTAGGCGTGCCCTGAACAATTAATGTCGGTCGGGACGTTCATGGCTTTGAGCATGGCAGCGGCGCCTTCAAAATCGAAGTCAAAGACCTCGCCTCGCGCCCGTCGCGGGTCGTCAGAATAGACCCGGACCTGACGACAGCAGTAACAAACCTCCAGCTTGCCCACCTGCTCGCCCTTCGCATTGAAATAACGAAAGACGTGATGTGGATCGTAGCAGGCGGGCGTTGCGTGCTGTTCGGACGGCAGCAAGCGGTGGCGGATAAGCGACCGATCTAGAATCGCCCGATCCGCGCTGGTAAGCGGCAAGCCATCCGTCCGATCCATGAGCGCCTGTACATGTGGCGTCTCGCGGAAAGGCAGCCCCTCAACAAAAAGCCGAACCTCGACCGCATCAGGACTTACCGGTACCCTCCTGCTCTCTCCCGGTTTCAACTCGCTTTCCGGTACGAAGAATGGGTCGTCCTCGGCGGGCGTCCCGGCGTCCTGAACAGCGAGCGCCAATGCCGAGCCAACGGCAATGAGCAGCGCCGCCCAAACAGCAATCATGGCGTTTCGTTGCTTCATAGACCCCATATCCCCGCGAGCAATTTCAACAGGTTTAACGCGCCCGCAATAAAAGCATAGCTATGCGCGCCTTGACCCCGCTTCTTCGCAGGTGCAGCAAGCTGGGCCCATGGGCCCGCCTATCCAGATCTCGCAAAATCCCGACATCCGCTATTTGGGGCGGATCCTCGGCGACGTCATCCGCGCTTATGGCGGCGACAAATTGTTTCGCCAGACCGAATATATCCGCTCGTCGAGCGTCGACCGGCACCGCGGCATCGCGGGGGCCGAGGCGATCGATCCGGGGCTCGACGCGCTGAGCCTCGACGACACGATCGCCTTCGTGCGCGGTTTCATGCTCTTCTCGATGCTCGCGAATCTCGCCGAGGACCGGCAGGGGGTTGCGGCCGAGCCCGAAGCGACGGTCGCGGCGGCGATCGAGAAACTGAAAGACGACGGGATCGACGGCGACGCGATCGCGGCACTGCTGGGCGCGTCGCTCGTCGCGCCGGTTCTGACCGCGCACCCGACCGAGGTGCGGCGCAAGTCGGTGCTCGACCACAAGAACCGCATCGCCGAGCTGATGCTGCTGCGCGACGCCGGCGCCGACGAGACCCCCGAGGGCGATGTCGTCGAGGATGCGATCCGGCGCCAGATCGTGCTGCTGTGGCAGACGCGCCCGCTGCGCACCGAGAAATTGTTCGTCGCCGACGAAATCGACAATGCGCTGACCTATTTGCGCGACGTTTTCCTGCCCGTGGTGCCGAAACTCTACGCGCGTTGGGAAGCCGAGCTGGGGCAGCGTCCCGCGAGCTTCCTGCGCGTCGGGAGCTGGATTGGCGGCGACCGCGACGGCAACCCCTTCGTGACCGCCGAGACGATGCACATGGCGACGTCGCGCAACGCCGCCGCCGTGCTCGGTCATTATATCGACCGCGTCCACGCGCTCGGCGCCGAGCTGTCGGTATCGGCGACCCTCGCCGCGGTTCCCGAGGCCGTCGAAGCGCTGGCCGAGGCGAGCGGCGATACCGCGCCGAGCCGCCGCGACGAACCCTATCGCCGCGCGCTGTCGGGCATTTATGCACGGCTGTGCGCCACTTATACGCAGATCGTGGGCCGCGCGCCCCCGCGCCCTTCGGCACTGCCCGGCGAGCCCTACGCGACCCCGGCCGATTTCCGCCGCGACCTCGTCACCATCGCGGGCGGCCTGTCGGCGAGCGGCAAGGGCCAGTTCGCCGGCATCGGTGCGCTCGGACGGCTGATCCGCGCCGTCGAAGTATTCGGATTCCACCTCGCGACGCTCGACATGCGGCAGAACAGCGCGGTGCACGAACGCGTGCTCGCCGAACTGCTGGCGGTATCGGGCGTGTGCGCCGATTATCTGGCGCTGGGTGAAGAGGAACGCGTCGCGCTCCTCACCGCCGAGTTGCAAAGCGACCGGCCGCTCGCCGCGCCCTGGCACGAGTGGAGCGAGGAGACCGCGGGCGAACTCGCGATCGTCCACGCCGCCGCCGATGTGCGCGCGCGGCTGGGCAATGACGCGATCTGCCAGTGGATCATCAGCATGGCGCAGGACCTGTCCGACCTGCTCGAGGTCCATGTCCTCGCACGCGAAGCCGGATTGTGGCGGAGCGGCGAGGCGGCGGGCCTGTCGAACCTGATGGTCGTGCCTTTGTTCGAAACCATCGCCGACCTCGACCGCGCGCCCGCGATCATGGCGCGTTATTTCGCGATGCCCGAAATCGGCCCGCAGATCGGCCAGCGCGGGCATCAGGAAGTGATGATCGGCTATTCGGATTCGAACAAGGACGGCGGTTACCTGACCTCGACCTGGGGTTTGCATCAGGCGTCGCAGGCGCTGACCCCGGTGTTCGAAGAAGCCGACACCGCGATGCAATTGTTCCACGGCCGCGGCGGCGCGGTCGGGCGCGGCGGCGGCAGCGCCTTTGCCGCGATCCGCGCGCAGCCTGCGGGCACGGTGCAGGGGCGCATCCGCATCACCGAACAGGGCGAGGTGATCGCGGCGAAATATGGCACCGCGGCGAGCGCGGCGACGAACCTCGAGGCGATGGTGTCGGCGAGCCTGCTCGCGAGCCTTGAACCGGAGGCGACGAGCGACGAGGATGCGGCGCGCTTCACCGCGGCGATGGACCAGCTGTCGGACACCGCCTTCGCCGCCTATCGCGGGCTCGTCTACGACACCCCGGCGTTCAAGGATTTCTTCCGCGCGATGACGCCGATCGCCGAGATTGCGACGCTGAAGATCGGGTCGCGGCCGTCGAGCCGCACCAAGTCGAGCGCGATCGAGGATCTGCGCGCGATCCCGTGGGTGTTCAGTTGGGCGCAGTCGCGCGCAATGCTGCCCGGCTGGTACGGCACCGGCGAGGGTTTCGCGGCGTTCGAGGACAAGGCGCTGCTCGCCGACATGGCAGCGGGCTGGCCCTTTTTTGCGGCGCTGCTCGGCAATATGGAGATGGTGCTCGCGAAATCCGACATGGGGATCGCGGCGCGCTATGCCGAACTGGCCGGGCATATCGACGGGCATGATGCGATCTTTACGCGCATCCGCGACGGGTGGAACCGCGCGCATGACGGGCTCTTGGGCATCACCGGCCAGACGCGCCTGCTCGAGAAGAACCCGGCGCTCGAGGCGTCGATCCGCCTCCGCCTGCCCTATATCGAACCGCTCAACCTGCTCCAGATCGAGCTGATGAAGCGCCACCGCGCGGGCGAAACCGACCCGCGCATCGCCGAGGGCATCCAGCTGACGATCAACGCGATCGCGACGGCGCTTCGGAACAGCGGCTAACAAGCGAACCCCGGCGAAAGGTGTCCGGAGGCACGTGACTCCGGTCACGGCCCAACGCGGCTTGAGAATTCTGGGCCCCGGCTTTCGCCGGGGTTCACATCAAAGCCTCACTAAAGCCGCGCTCAGACCTTCGTAATCACGACCTCGCCCTTGGCGTTTGCGCCGTCGGGGACGAAGTTGATGCGGAAGTCGGCGCCGTCCTTGTCCTTGCCCGCGAGCGTGTCGCCGGTGCGGGTGACCTTGACGCCCTTCTTGGCGAACTCGCCCGCCATCCAGTCGGCGGCCTTGGCGGGCGCGGCAGGCGAGGTGAAGCCGAGCTTTACCGTCGCCTTTTCGGCGCCATTCCTGTCGGTCGCATTGACGTCGACCTTGGTAACCTTGCTGCCCGGGTAAAGCTTGACCCCGTCGATGTCGAAGTCGCTTTCGATGTCGAGGTCGACGAAATCGGGGACGTCGATATTGATTGCGGTGCCGTCTTCGCCATCGATCTTGATATTGCCGCCGTCCTTGCCGGTGTTGATCTTTACCCCGCCGCTATCGCCGTCGGCGTTGATCGAGATTTCGGTGCCGTCCGATTTTTTATCTTCAGAGCCGCAGGCGGCGAGGAGCATCATCGGGGGAATGAGGAACGCGAGACGCATGGTCGATCTCCTTGGTGCATTAGTTAAATAATACACCCTGGAGTGGCCGAGTCAACTTCTCCGCCGTCGTCATCCCGGACATGGTCCTGGATGACGATGCAGGTGTCAGGCGTCGATGCTGGTCTTGAGGTCGCCGTGCACCAAGCCGCCGTCGACGGTGATCGTGTCGCCGACAACATAATCGCCCGCCTTCGACGCGAGGAAGATCGCAGCGCCCGCCATATCTTCGGGCACGCCGATGCGCTTCACCGGGATGCTTTTCGCCACCGCGTCGCCATGGTCGCGCGCCGCCTTGTTCATCTCCGACTGGAAGGCGCCGGGCGCGATCGCGGTGACGAGGATATGGTCGGTGACGAGCCGCGCGGCGAGGCGCTTGGTGAGATAGAGGATCGCCGCCTTCGACGCATGATAGCTGTAGGTTTCCCACGGATTGAGGCGCTGGCCATCGATCGAGCCGATGTTGATGACCTTTGCGGGGCGGTCGGCGGTGCCGCCAGCCTTGAGCAGCCCGTGGAGCGCCTGCGTCAGGAAGAAGGGCGATTTGACGTTGATGTCCATCACCTTGTCCCAACCCGCCTCGGGGAAGCCCTCGAACGGTTCGCCCCACGCAGCGCCGGCATTGTTGACGAGGATGTCGAGGCGTTCCTCGCGCGCTTCGAGTTCCTTGGCAAGCGCGCGGCAGCCCTCGACGGTCGACAGGTCGACGGGGAGCCCGATGACCTTGCCCGGATAGCGCGTTTCGAAATCGGCGACCGCTTCCTCGATCTGCGCGGTCTTGCGCGCCGAGATATAGACGCGCGCCGCGCCCGCGGCGAGATAGCCCTCGACGATCATCTTGCCGATCCCGCGCGAGCCGCCGGTGACGAGCGCGATGCGGCCGTCGAGGCCGAACATGTTTTGAAGGTTCATCTGATTTCTCCTGCGGCTCAGTAGCCGTTCATCCGGGCGACCTGATCGATATGATAATGCACATCGCCCATATATTCGGCGAGCGCGCGATCGCGCTTCATATAGAGGCCGATGTCATATTCGTCGGTCATGCCGATGCCGCCGTGCATCTGTACCCCTTCGCGCACCGCGAGATTGGCGGCACGGCCAGCCTTGGCCTTCGCGACCGATACCATCAGCTTCGCACCTTCGCTGCCCTCGTCGAGCAATTGCTGCGCCTTCATCACCGTCGCGCGCGCGACTTCCATCTCGCCATAGAGATGCGCGGCGCGATGCTGGAGCCCCTGGAATTCGCCGATCAGCTTGCCGAACTGTTTGCGTTCCTTGAGGTAGGTGACGGTCATGTCCATCGCGCCCTGCCCGACGCCGACCATTTCGGCGGCGGCACCGGTGCGCGTCGCGGCGAGCAGCGCGTCGAGGATTTCGCCGCCGGCATCGACCTCCCCGATCACCGCGTCGGCATCGAGTTCGACGCCGTCGAGGGTGACATGGCTCGCAAGCGAAGAGTCGACGAGACGGCGCGGATCGGCGGTGACGCCCTTGGCATCCTTCGGCACCGCGAACAAAGTGATGCCGCCGTCGGTTTTCGCCGCGACGATGCTGACATCCGCGACATGGCCGTGGAGCACGAAGCTCTTCTTGCCGTCGAGACGGAAGCCGTTGCCGGCGCGCGTCGCGGTGGTCGCGATGCGGTCGGGGCGGTGCTTGGCGCCCTCGTCGATCGCGAGCGCAACGATCGCCTCGCCCGATGCGATCGCGGGGAGCCAGCGGCCCGCCTGCGTGCCACCCGCCTTTGCGAGCGCGGCAACCGCGCCAACGCTGGTCGACAGGAAAGGCGACGGGGTCAGGTTGCGGCCGATTTCCTCAAGCACGATGCCCGCTTCCATATGCCCCATGCCGAGCCCGCCATGCGCCTCGGGAACGAGCATGCCGGGCAGGCCCATTTCGGTGAACTGCGCCCAGAGCTCGCGCGAGAAGCCGGTGGCGTCGGCGGTATCGCGGAGCTTGCGGAGGTGCGAGACGGGGGCCTGTTCGGCCACGAAGGGCGCGACGCTGTCCTTGAGCATCGCCTGGTCGTCATTGTGATAGAGAGGCATGGTTCAGGCTCCGGGCAGGTCGAGGATACGCTTGGCGATGACGTTGAGCATGACTTCGCTCGTGCCGCCTTCGATCGAATTGGCCTTGGTGCGCAGCCAGCCGCGCGGACGCGCGCCGCCCTTCGTCTCTTCGCTGTCCCATTCGAGCGCTTCGCTGCCGCCGCCCGACATGACGAGTTCGTGGCGGCGCTTGTTGAGTTCGGTCCCGACATATTTCATCATGTTCGAGCTCGCCGGATGTGCACGCCCGGTCTTCCACATGTCCATGAAACGCTCGCCCATCGCGCGGTACGCAAAGACGTCGACGTCGAACGCCGCCATTTCGGCGCGCAAGATCGGATCGTCGAGTTCGCCCGCCGCATTCTTGCCGAACGCCTTGGCAAAGGCACCGCCGATGCTGACCATGTCGCCGCCCGCGCCGCCGCCCGAGATCATCTCGCGTTCGTGGCCGAGCAGATATTTGGCGACGTCCCAGCCGCGGTTGATCTCGCCGACGAACTGCGTCTTCGGCACTTCGACATCGTCGAAGAAGGTTTCGCAGAAGGGCGAGTTGCCCGAAATCAGCAGAATCGGCTTGGTCGTGACGCCCTTGCTCGCCATGTCGAAGAGCATGAAGGTGATGCCCTGATATTTGTTCGTCTTGTCGGTGCGGACGAGGCAGAAAATCCAGTCGGCCTTGTCGGCGTAGCTGGTCCAGATCTTCGATCCGTTGACGACCCAGTGATCGCCCTTGTCCTCGCCGAAGGTCTGCAAGCTGACGAGATCGCTGCCCGAGCCGGGTTCCGAATAGCCCTGGCACCAGCGGATTTCACCGCGCGCGATCGGGTTCAGATAATGGACCTTCTGCTCCTCGGTGCCGAATTGCAGCAGCGCGGGGCCGAGCATCCAGATGCCGAAGCTGTCGAGCGGCGAACGCGCCTTGATGCGCTTCATTTCCTGCTTGAGGACCTTGGTCTGCTCTGCCGTCAGCCCGGCGCCGCCATAAGGCTTCGGCCAGTCGGGCACGGTATAGCCCTTTGAAACACAGGCATCGAGCCACGCTTTCTGGGCGTCATTCTTGAATTTGAAATTGCGCCCGCCCCAGCAGACGTCGTCCTCGTCGCGGATCGGTTCGCGCATTTCGGGGGGACAATTGGCTTCCAGCCATTCGCGCACCTCGGTGCGGAAAGCGTCCAGTTCGCTCATCCTTTTGGCTCCTCTTCTGACCCCAAATCTACGTCCGCTTCGCTGCTTTACGCAAGCGTCAACTTGGAGAAGCCGGCCTGCCGTTACGGCGCCGTAGCGTCGGATCGACCGGCGTTGACGCGGGTCCTCTGGCGCCTAAGCTAAGTGGCAAAAGAAAACGGGAGAATGGGTTCATGCGATTCGCAGGCAAGGTCGCCGTGGTCACCGGCGCGGCGTCGGGTATTGGCAAAGCCACAGTGTTGAAGCTCGCGGGCGAGGGCGCGCACGTCTTCGCCGCCGACATCGACGAGGCGGGCGGACGTGCGCTCGCCGAACAGTCGAACGGCAAGATCGACTTCGTGCGCTGCGACGTGACCCGACCGTCCGATATCGAAGCGCTGATGGACACCGCCGCCGCAAAGGCCGGCGGGATCGACATCGTGTTCAACAATGCCGCCGCGGGCGGCGACCGCGCGCCGATCGACGAGATCAGTCCCGAAGGCTGGGACCGCACGATGGACCTTGTGCTGAAATCGGTCGCGATGGGCATTCGTTACGCCGCGCCGCATATGAAACATCGCAAGGGCGCGAGCATCGTCAACACCGCCAGCGTCGCGGCGCTCGGTGCGGGCTATTCGCCGATCGCCTATGCGGTCGCGAAGGCGGGGGTGCTCCACCTCAGCAAGGTCGCGGCAACCGACCTCGCGCAATATGGCATCCGCGTGAACGCGATCTGCCCCGGCTTCATCAACACCAACATCTTCACCGCCTCGCTCGACGTGCCGGGCGAGTTCAAGACGCAGGCGAATGAAGTGATCGCGCAGATGAGCGCGCAGGCGCAGCCCGTCGCGCGCGGCGGCCAGCCCGAGGATATCGCGAACGCGGTCGCCTATCTCGCGAGCGAGGAATCCTCGTTCATGACGGGTACCCACCTGCTCGTCGACGGCGGGCTGACGATCGGCCAGCGGCACGCGTGGGACAAGGAAACGCCGGGTATGTTCGATGCCCTGCTCGCGATGGAGGAAGCGGCCAAAGCCGGGTCCGCCGCGTGAGCACCGCGCGCATTGCGGCGCCGAAGACCGAGCGCCTGCCCGTCTGGCTGAAGGCGACGCACGGGCTCGGCAGCATCGCCTATGGCGTCAAGGACAATGGTTTTTCGACCTTCCTGCTGCTGTTCTACAATCAGGTGATCGGGCTCGACGCGGGGATTGTCGGCGCCGCGATCATGGTCGCGCTGATCGCCGACGCCTTTGTCGATCCGGTGATCGGCGAGCTGACCGACCGCACGCGCAGCCGCTGGGGCCGCCGCTTGCCCTGGCTCTACGGCGCGCCGATCCCGCTCGCGATCATGTGGATGCTGCTGTGGCACCCGCCCGAAATGAGCGACTCGATGACCGTGGCCTGGCTGATCGGCTTTGCGATCATCGTCCGCTCGCTCGTGTCGATGTGCGAAGTGCCGTCGGTCGCGATCGTCCCCGAACTCACCGCCGATTATGACGAGCGCACCGCGGTCATGCGTTACCGCTTCCTGTTCGGCTGGGGCGGCGGGCTGCTGATCCTGCTGCTCGCCTATGGGGTATTTTTCGGCGGCGCGAAGGGGCTCGTCGATCCCGACGGTTATTTCCCCTATGCGCTGACCGGCGCACTGCTGATGGCGGGTGCAGTGATGATTTCGGCGGCGGGGCAGCACAAGCGCATCGCGGTGTCGAACGTCGCCGATGTCAAACCGAAGACAACGCTGCGCCAGGTCCTCGCCGAGATGCGCGACACGCTGTCGAACCGCGCCTTCCTGTGGCTGGTGTTCGCGGCGCTGTTCGGCTTCGTCAATCAGGGCATCACCTTTTCGATGAACAATTACCTGCTCGGCTTTTTCTGGCAGTTCACGCAGGGCGAGATGGTCGCCTATGTCTTCCTGCTGTTCGGCACGATGATCGCGGCCTTCATCCTGGTGGCGCCGATCTCGGCGAAGCTCGGCAAGCGCGACGGCGCGATCGTCGCCGGCGCGGTGGCGCTGCTCGTCAACAGCGGCATCTATTTCGCGTGGATTCAGGGCGTATTCCCCGGCTTGCCCGGCAAACCGAGCGTCGCGACGATGTTCGCGCTGGTGTTCGTGTCGAACACCTTCTCGATCATCCTGATGATCCTGTCGTCGTCGATGATGGCCGACGTTGTCGAGGCGTCGCAGAGCGAGACCGGCCGCCGGTCCGAAGGGCTGTTCTTCGCGGGCTATTTCTTCATGCAGAAATGCGCGACCGGCATCGGCATTTTCGTCGCCGGGCTGATCCTGTCCTTCGCGGCCTTTCCGGCCAATGCGAAACCGGGCGAGGTCGGCGGCGACGTGCTCGGCAACCTTGCGCTCGGCTATGCGCTCGCGGTGCTCGTCATCGGTACCTTGGGGCTGATCGTGATGCGCAAATTCCCGATCTCGCGCGCCGACCATGAGGCGCGGCTCGCGCTGCTGGGCGATGCCGCGCGCGGCGAACCCGACGCAAGCGGTGTGCACCCGTAAGCGAAAAGTGCGCGGCGTGACCAAATGAGGTAATTTTCGGGCCGCAGGACTTGGCAAGGCCGGCGAATCGGTCCAATGGTTTACGTGAACGTAAAGGGAAAGGAAGCGCAGATGGATTTCGACCTTACCGACCGGCAGGTCTATTGGCGCGATCGGGTCCGCGATTTCATCGAGCGCAAGGTTCGCCCCGCCGTCCCCACCTATAACGAACAGGACAAGGCGGGCGACCGCTGGAAGGTGATCCAGATCGTCGAGGATCTCAAGGCCGAGGCGAAAGAGGCCGGCATCTGGAACCTGTTCATGCCGCCGCGCAGCGCCGTGCATCACCATGTCGACGAGACGTTCGAATTCGAGGGACCGGGGCTCACCAACCTCGAATATGCGCTGTGCGCCGAGGAGATGGGCCGCGTCGGTTTTGCGAGCGAGGTGTTCAACTGCTCGGCGCCCGACACCGGCAATATGGAAGTGTTCCATCGGTACGGGACGCGCGCGCAGAAGGACAAATATCTCGGCCGGTTGATGAATGGCGAAATCCGTTCGGCCTTCCTGATGACCGAGCCGCGCGTCGCCTCGTCCGACGCGACGAACATCGAAACGCGCATCGAGCGCGACGGCAGTGATTATGTGATCAATGGCACCAAATGGTGGTCGTCGGGCGCGGGCGATCCGCGCTGCGAGGTCGCGATCGTGATGGGCAAGACCGACTTTGCCGCAAAGCGCCACGCGCAGCAGTCGATGGTGCTGATGCCGCTCGACACACCCGGTGTGAAGATCCTGCGCCACCTGCCGGTCTTCGGTTACGACGACGCACCGCATGGCCATATGGAAATCGAGCTGAAAGACGTCCGCGTCAACGCCGAGGAAGCGATGCTGCTCGGCGAGGGCCGCGGTTTCGAGATCGCGCAGGGGCGCCTCGGGCCGGGCCGCATCCATCACTGCATGCGCACCATCGGCGTCGCCGAAGAAGCGATCGCCAAGATGGCGAAGCGGCTCCAGTCGCGCGTCGCCTTTGGCAAGAAGGTCGCCGAATACAGCATCTGGGAACATCGCCTCGCTCGCGCGCGCATCGATATCGAGATGACGCGGCTGCTCTGCCTGAAAGCCGCCGACATGATGGACAAGGTCGGCAACAAGACCGCGGCGGCCGAAATCGCGATGATCAAGGTGCAGGCGCCGAACATGGCGCTCAAGATCATCGACGACGCGATCCAGGCGCATGGCGGCGCGGGCGTGTCGGAGGATTTCGGGCTCGCCAAGGCCTATGCGCACCAGCGCACCCTGCGCCTCGCCGACGGACCCGACGAGGTCCACGAACGCGCGATCGCGCGGATCGAATTCGCCAAGCACAGCGAGGCGAGCGACCCGGGCTTTTCGTCGGGCGACATCGGCGTTTCGCGTTAAAACCTGAATTCGGAGAGATATTGTGACCAAAGCCGCGATTCTGATCGAGCCGGGCAAGCCGCTGTCGATCGAGGATGTCGTCGTCGCCGACTGCGGCCCGCACGAGGTGCGCATCCGCACCGCCGCGTGCGGGCTCTGCCATTCGGACCTGCATTTCATCGACGGCGCCTACCCGCACCCGCTGCCCGCGATCCCCGGCCATGAAGCCGCGGGCATCGTCGAAGCGGTCGGCAGCGAAGTGCGCACGGTGAAGGTCGGCGACGCGGTCGTCACCTGCCTCAGCGCCTTCTGCGGCCATTGCGAATTCTGCGTGTCGGGCCGCATGTCGCTCTGCATGGGCGGCGACACGCGCCGGCCCGCCGGATCGGCACCCCGCATCACGCGTCCCGACGGGTCGCCGGTGAACCAGATGCTCAACCTCTCGGCCTTTTCGGAAGTGATGCTGGTCCACGAACATGCGTGCGTCGCGATCGACCCCGAGATGCCGCTCGACCGCGCCGCCGTCATCGGCTGCGCGGTGACGACGGGCGCGGGCACGATCTTCAACGCGTGCAAGGTCACCCCGGGCGAGACCGTCGCGGTCGTCGGTTGCGGCGGCGTCGGGCTCGCGACGATCAACGCCGCGAAGATCGCCGGCGCGGGGCGCATCATCGCCGCCGATCCGGTTCCCGAAAAGCGCGCGCTCGCGGTCAAGCTCGGCGCGACCGACGTCGTCGATGCGCTGTCCGACGATGCCGCGAAGCAGATCCTGGAAATCTCGAAGGGCGGCGTCGACCATGCGATCGAAGCGGTGGGCCGGCCGGCGTCGGCGAGCCTCGCGGTCGCGTCGCTGCGCCGCGGCGGCACCGCGACGATCCTCGGCATGATGCCGCTCGCCGAGAAGGTCGGCCTGTCGGCGATGGACCTGCTTTCGGGCAAGAAATTGCAGGGCGCAATCATGGGCGGCAACCGCTTCCCCGTCGATATCCCGCGCCTCGTCGACTTCTACCTCCGCGGGCTGCTCGACCTCGACAGCATCGTCGCCGAGACGATCCCGCTGGGACAAGTCAACGAAGGGTTCGACAAGATGCGAAAGGGCGACGCCGCGCGGTCGGTGATCGTATTCGACCAATGACGCTCGACGCCCAAAAGGCCTTCAGCGGCACCGTTGCCCCCGAAGGCGCCGATATCCTCGACGAGGCGAAGCTGACCGCGTGGATGGAAGCGAATGTCGAAGGTTTCACCGGCCCGCTGACGCAGAGCAAGTTCGCGGGCGGTCAGTCGAATCCGACCTACAAGATCAGCGCGCCGTCGGGAAATTATGTGCTCCGCCGCAAGCCCTTCGGCCCGCTGCTGCCGTCGGCGCATGCGGTCGACCGCGAGTATAAGGTGCAGGCGGGTCTCCACAAGACCGGCTTCCCTGTCGCGCGCCAGTACGGCCTGTGCACCGATGACTCGGTGGTGGGCAGCTGGTTCTATGTGATGGGGATGGTCGACGGCCATACGATCTGGGACGGCGCGATGCCCGGATCGACCCCCGAAAACCGCCGCGCCACCTATGAAGCGATGATCGACACGCTCGCCGCGCTGCACAATGTCGATGTCGAGGCGGCCGGGCTGTCCGATTTCGGCAAGCCCGGCAATTATTTCGGGCGGCAGGTCGATCGCTGGACGAAGCAATATCGCCTCGCCGAGACCGAGACGATGGACGAGATGGAGCAGCTGATCGCGTGGCTGCCCGCGACCTTGCCCGAACAGACGCGTACCAGCGTCGTCCACGGCGACTATCGCATCGACAATATGATCTATGCCAAGGACCGGCCCGAAGTGCTCGCGGTGCTCGACTGGGAGCTGTCGACCTTGGGCGATCCGCTCGCCGATTTCACCTATGTCGCGATGGCGTGGGTGACCGAGAATGGCGGGCGTTCGGGGGTGATGGACCTCGACCGCACCGCGCTCGGCATTCCCGAACTCGACGAAATGGTCGAACGTTATTGCGCCGCGACCGGCCGCGACGGCGTGCCCGATATGAACTGGTATTTCGCCTATAATTTCTTCCGCCTCGCGGGCATCATCCAGGGCATCAAGAAGCGCGTGATCGAGGGCACCGCCTCGTCGCAGCATGCGAAGGACATGTCCGAACGCGTCCGCCCGCTCGCCGAAAAGGCGTGGGACTTTGCACGGAAGGCCGGCGCATGAGCCTGTTCGACATGACGGGGCAGGTCGCGCTGATCACCGGATCGTCGCGCGGCATCGGCAAGGCGACCGCCGAGGCGATGGCCGAACAGGGCGCGAAGGTCGTGATTTCGAGCCGCAAGGCCGACGCCTGCGAAGAAACCGCGGCCGAGATCAACGCGAAATATGGCGAAGGCACCGCAATCGCGGTGCGCGCGAACATCTCGTCGAAAGAAGAGCTGGAGATACTCGTTGCCGAGACGCGCCGCGTCTTCGGCAAGATCACCACGCTCGTCTGCAACGCCGCGTCGAACCCCTATTATGGCCCCGGGCTGGGGATCAGCGACGACCAGTTCCGCAAGATCATGGACAATAATATCCTGTCCAACCACTGGCTGATCTCGATGGTCGCGCCCGAGATGCTCGAACGCGGCGAAGGATCGATCATCATCATCAGCTCGATCGGCGGACTCAAGGGATCGCCGATCATCGGCGCCTACGGGATTTCGAAGGCCGCCGACATGCAGGTCGCGCGCAATTTCGCGGTCGAATTCGGGCCGCGCGGCGTGCGCGTCAACTGCATCGCGCCGGGGCTGGTGCGCACCGACATGGCGCGCGCCTTGTGGGAAAATCCCGACAATCTCAAACGATCGACCGCCGCCTCGACCTTGAAGCGGATCGGAGAGCCGCACGAGATCGCGGGCGCCGCGGTCTTCCTCGCCAGCAAGGCGGGGGCATTCACCACCGGCCAGACCATCGTGTGCGATGGCGGGGCCACGATTTCGGGAGGCGCATGATGGGCGCATTGGACGGCAAGGTTGCGATCATCACGGGGGCTGGCAGCGGCATCGGCCGCGCGAGCGCGCTGCGCTTCGCCGCCGAGGGCGCGAAGCTCGTTATCGGCGACAAGACGGCCGCGGTGCACGACACGGCAAAGCTGGTGAAGGATGCAGGCGGCGAAGTCGCCGCGCTCGAAATCGATGCGGGCGTCGAGGCCGATGTCGCCTCGCTCGTCGCCACGGCGAAAGACAGCTTCGGCGGACTCGACGTCGCCTTCGCCAACGCCGGGATCATCGGCGACATGGGCGGCATCTTCGACTTCGACCCCGATGCGTGGGCCGAGACCTTGCGCGTCAACCTGATCGGCCCCGCGCTGATGGTGAAGCACGCCGGCAAGGCGATGGTCGATCAGGGACGCGGCGGCGCGATCGTGCTGACCGCGAGCGTCGCGGGTCTGAATTCGGGCGCGGGTCCGGGCGCCTATTCGGCGTCGAAGGCAGGCGTGATCAACCTCGCCAAGGTCGCGGCGCAGCAGCTCTCGACCAGCGGCGTGCGCGTCAACGCGGTGTGCCCCGGCCTTACCGAAACGGGGATGACCAAACCGACCTTCGACTATGCGAAGGCGAAGGAAGTCACCCACAAGCTCGGCCAATTGAACCCGCTGCGCCGCGCCGCGCAGCCCGAAGAGCTCGCCAATGTCGCACTCTTCCTCGCGAGCGACCAGGCGAGCTATGTCAACGGACAGGCGATCGCCGTCGACGGCGGGCTCACCAGCTCGCACCCGGTGACGCGCCAGTTGCTCGGCCAGACCTCGCACTGATAGACCGATCATCATGGCACATGGATTCGACACCGCGCGGCTGGGCCGCATCCCCGCATTTCTCGCCGCCAAATATGTCGACACCGGCCGCCTGCCGCACGCGGCGACGCTCGTGTCGCGGCGCGGCGAGATCGCGCATCTGTCGTGCATTGGCGAGGGGCGTCCCGGCGAGGCGCTGAAAGAGGATGCGATCTTCCGCATCGCGAGCATGACCAAGCCGATCACCAGCATCGCCTTCATGATGCTGGTCGAGGAGGGCAAGGTCGCGCTGTCGGACCCGCTCGTCAAATTCTGCCCCGAGTTCAAGGACACCGGCGTGTTCGTCGCGGGTGGCGGCAATGTCCCCTTCCTGACGCGGCCGCCGACGCAGCCGATCCGCATGGTCGACCTGCTGCGCCATACTTCTGGGCTGACTTACGGCTTTCAGGAACGCACGCCGGTCGACGCCGCGTATCGCAAGGCGAAGATCGACGATTTCGACGCCGATTATACGATGGACAGCTTCATCGCCGATCTCGCGAAAATCCCGTTGCAGTTCGACCCCGGCGCGCACTGGAATTATTCGATGGCGACCGATGTGCTCGGCGCGGTGATCGAACGCATCGAGGGCAAGCCCTTCGCGCAGGTTTTGCAGGAGCGTATCTTTGGCCCGCTCGGCATGGTCGATACCGGCTTCAAGGTGCCCGCCGACCAGCAGCACCGGCTGACCGACGCCTATGCCTTTCATCCGAAGGACAAGAAGCAGGGTTTCGACAGCGGTGCGCGCAGCCGCTGGGCGAAGGACCGCAGCTTTCATTCGGGTGGCGGCGGGCTCGCCTCGACGCTGCACGATTACCACCGTTTCTGCCTGATGCTGCTCGGCAGCGGCAAGCTGGGCGGCACGCGGATCATCAGCCGCAAGACGCTCGATCTGATGACCTCGAACCATCTGCCCGGCGGCGGCGACCTGACGCAGCACAGCGTCGGCATCTTCAGCGAGGACGAGAATGCCGGGATCGGCTTCGGTCTCGGCTTCGCGGTCACGCTCGATCCCGCGCGCGCCGGCATTCCCGGCTCGGCGGGCGATTTTTACTGGGGCGGCATGTTCTCGACCGGCTTCTTCGTCGATCCGGTCGAACAGATTTGCATGGTCTTCATGACCCAGCTCATGCCCTCTTCCACCTATCCCGTGCGGCGCGAGGTCAAGACCTTTGTCCACGCCGCGCTTGATGACTGACATTAGACCAAGGAGTTCTCCCATGTCCGAAGACACCCCCGTTTCCGTCACGATGGAAAAGGATGGCGAAGTCGCCGTCATCATCGTCAACAACCCGCCCGTGAATGCCCTGAGCTGGCACGTCCGCCAGGGGCTCGAGGATCATTTCACCGCCGCGCTTGCCGACGATAGCGTCAAGGCGATCGTGCTGCGCTGCGCCGGTGCGACCTTTATCGCGGGCGCCGACATCAGCGAATTCGGCAAGCCGCCGCGCGGCCCCGATTTCAACGCGGTGCTCAACAGCATCGAAGCCGCATCGAAGCCGGTCGTCGCGGCGATTCACGGAACAGCCCTTGGGGGAGGTCTCGAAACCGCGCTCGTCTGCCATTATCGCGTCGCCGTGCCCTCGGCGAAGCTCGGCGTTCCCGAGGTCAAGCTCGGCCTGCTCCCCGGCGCGGGCGGCACGCAGCGCCTGCCGCGCGTCGTCGGCGTCGAAGCCGCGGCGACGATGGTCTCGACCGGCGATCCGCTGCCCGCATCGAAGGCCAAGGAACTTGGCCTCGTCGACGAACTCGCGGGCGAGGACAGCCTGGCGGCCGATGCGATCGCCTTCGCGCGCGCCAAGATCGCCGACGGCCCGCGCCCGACGCGCGAGCGTCCGGTGTTCGGCGACGTCGCGGTGATCGAACAGCTCAAGGCCGCGAACGCCAAACGCTGGCGCGGTTTCGAGGCGCCCTATGCCAACCTCGCCTGCGTCGAGGCCGCGACGCGCCTGCCGTTCGACGAGGGTCTCGCTTTCGAACGCGAACAGTTCATGAAGCTGATGTTCGGCAGCCAGTCGGCGGCGCAGCGCCACATCTTCTTCGCCGAGCGCCAGGCCGCGAAGATCGACGGCCTGCCCAAGGACACACAGCTGCGCGACATCAAGAAGGTCGGCGTGATCGGCGCCGGCACGATGGGCGGCGGCATTTCGATGAACTTCCTCCAGAAGGGCATCCCCGTCACGATCGTCGAAATGGCTGAGGACGCGCTCGACCGCGGCGTCGGCGTGATCCGCAAGAATTACGACGCCTCGGCGGCCAAGGGCCGCTTCAAGCCCGAACAGGTCGACCAGATGATGGGCATCCTGACGCCGAGCCTCAGTCTCGACGACCTTGCCGACTGCGACCTGATCATCGAGGCGGTCTATGAGAATATGGACGTCAAGAAGGACATCTTCGGCAAGCTCGACAAGATCGCGAAGCCCGGCGCGATCCTCGCGTCGAACACCAGCTACCTCGACGTCGACGAGATCGCGACCGCGACGAGCCGCCCCGGCGACGTGCTCGGCATGCACTTCTTCTCGCCCGCCAATGTCATGAAGCTGCTTGAGGTCGTGCGCGGCGAAAAGACCGCACCCGACGCGCTGGCGACGGCGATGGCTACGGGTAAGAAAATCGGCAAGGTCGCGGTGGTTGCAGGCGTGTGCGACGGCTTTATCGGCAACCGCATGCTCAAACCCCGTCAGGTCGAGGCGATGAACCTGCTGATGGAAGGCGCGACCCCGGCGCAGGTCGACAATGTGCATGTCGAATTCGGCATGCCGATGGGACCGTTCCAGATGAGCGACCTCGCCGGCGTCGACATCGGCTGGCACCGCGATCCCAACCGCATCGAAAGCATCCGCGACGCGCTCTGCGCCGAAGGCCGCTGGGGGCAGAAGAAGCAGGCGGGCTTTTACGACTATGACGAAAAGCGCAATCCGTCGGAAAGCGCACGCGTCGCCGAGATCATCGAGCAGTTCCGCGCCAAGGCAGGCGTCGAGAAGCGCGAGATCACCGATCAGGAGATCATCGAGCGCACGCTCTATCCGATGGTCAACGAAGGCGCGCTGATCCTCGCCGAAGGCAAGGCGCAGCGCGCGTCGGACATCGATGTCGTGTGGATCTATGGCTATGGCTGGCCGGTCTATCGCGGCGGCCCGATGTTCTGGGCGGGGCTCGAAGGCACCGACAAGATCGTCGCGGCGCTCGAAAAACATGGTTTCGAGATCGCGCCGCTGCTCAAGGAAAAAGCGGAGGCGAAAACGGGCTTCTAAGCCCCCTTCGCTTACGAAAAGACGGCCGTCTGTCCCGGTGCGGGGCAGGCGGCCTTTCTTTTGGCCTGTGGACGCCGCAGGCATGAGCAAAAACTTGCGATTCAGGGTTAAAGCGCTGGCAAGGCCTGCCGTTACGGCAGAGCATGATCGCCATGTCGTTCCTCGCCGTCCTCCTGCTCACCGGCAGCGTGCCGGTGGCTGCGCCGCCCACGGGCCCGCAGGCAACGGCGGTCGCGGTCGCCCGCGCGCGCATCCTCTCGCCCGCCGAGGTGCGGCGGGTCGACGGGCGGCTCGAAATACGCACCGGCGAGCGCAAGGCGCCGACGCAGGTGCATCGCACCGAACGCCGCGACGGCGGCGAGACCGCGGATTTCTACTGAAGCGTCTTGATGATCGCCGAAAAGTCGCGGCCGTCCTTGTCGGCCTCGACAAAGGCGTCGTAGAGCTCGCGCGCCTTCGATCCCATCGGGACGTCGGCATCGACGCTCGCCGCCGCCTCCATCGCGAGGCGCAAATCCTTGAGCATCAGCGCCGCAGCGAACCCGCCCTTGTAATCATTGTCGGCGGGGGTGGTCGGGCCGACGCCGGGAAGCGGCGCATAACTCGTCAGCGACCAGCACTGCCCCGACGAGACGCTCGCGATGTCGAAGAATTTCTGCGGATCGAGCCCGAGCTTCTGCGCAAGCGCGAGCGTTTCGCACGTCGCGACCATCGAGGCGCCGAGCAGCATGTTATTGCAGATCTTCGCGCCCTGTCCCGCGCCCGCGTCGCCCGCGTGGATCACCGCCTTGCCCATAAGGCCAAGGATCGGTTCGGCGCGTGCGAAGCCTTCGCCGGTGCCGCCGACCATGAAGGTCAGCGTAGCCGCATTGGCCGCCGCGATACCGCCGGAAACCGGCGCATCGACCGCAACGAGGCCCTTGGCAGTCGCGGCTTCGATATTGGCGCGCGCGGTCGCGACGTCGATCGTCGAACAATCGAGCAGCAAGGTGCCCGGCGCGGCATTCGGGAAAACGTCGCTTTCATAGACAGAGGCGACATGCTTGCCCGCGGGAAGCATGGTCACGACGGCTTCGGCACCGGTGACGGCTTCGGTGGCCGACGCAGCGCGCGAACAGCCCGCCTCGACGGCGCGCGCGAGCGCTTCCTCGCTGAGATCGAAGGCGCGGACCTCATGCCCCGCCTTCGCCAGATTCGCGGCCATGCCGCCGCCCATGTTGCCGAGTCCGATAAAGGCGATTTTCATCATTCTTTTCCTTGTTTTGCTTGTCGGCGGAGCTTCAACCACGACTGAAAGTCGCTAAGTCCATATGAAGCCAACACGATGAGGCTGACGATCGGCAGAACCCACAGAGCGACAACCCA
Organism: Sphingopyxis sp.; assembly: GCF_035998905.1. Taxonomy (GTDB): domain Bacteria; phylum Pseudomonadota; class Alphaproteobacteria; order Sphingomonadales; family Sphingomonadaceae; genus Sphingopyxis. The sequence goes on from NZ_DASYHG010000029.1 coordinate 73,421, forward strand.
CCAAAGCAACTGCTCAAGCCCGCGCGAGTCATATTGGGCGCCGGTAGCTGAAACGGTCGCCCAAAGAGCCAGATGCAACCCGATCAACGCGCCGGCCGGACCGAGCGCTTCACGGGAAAACATCCTCACCGCCCCTTCCACACGCCTTCGCGCTTTTCGATGAAGGCGGCCATGCCTTCGGCCTTGTCCTCGGTCGCGGCGAGGATCTGGAACAGGCGGCGTTCGTAGACCAGCCCCTGGTCGAGAGTGGTTTCGAACGCGGCGTTGACCATGTCCTTGTTCACCATCGCGGCCATCGGCGGCATCGACGCGATCGTGGTCGCGGTCTTCACGGCCTCCTCGACCAGCGTTTCATGTTCGACGACGCGCGCGACGAGGCCCGAACGTTCGGCTTCGGCGGCGTCCATCATGCGGCCGGTGAGGCACATTTCCATTGCCTTCGCCTTGCCGATCGCGCGCGTGAGCCGCTGCGATCCGCCCATGCCCGGCGCGACGCCGAGCTTGATTTCGGGCTGGCCGAATTTCGCCTTGTCCGATGCGATGATGAAGTCGGCCATCATTGCGAGTTCGCAGCCGCCGCCGAGCGCGAAGCCATTGACCGCGGCGATCCACGGCTTCCGCACCTTCTTCACGAAGTCGCTCGTCCATTTCGAGAAGAAATCTTCGAGGTAGAAATCGGACGCGGGCTTGTCGGCCATTTCCTTGATGTCGGCGCCCGCGGCAAACGCCTTGTCGCCCGATCCGGTGAGCACGGCGCAGCGCTGGCTGTCGTCGGCCTCGAACGCCGCAAAAGCCGCAATCAGATCGTCGAGCACGCCCGAATTGAGCGCGTTCAGCGCCTGCGGGCGGTTCAATGTCACCAGCGTGACGGCCCCGCGCGTTTCGACGAGGAGGGTTTCATAGCTCATGGTCTTGTCCTGTATCAGCGGTTGGCGTCGATATTGCGCAGCAGCACCTCAAGCTGCGCCGGGGTGGCATGGTCATGCGCCTCGTCGGTCGAGGTCGGCTGGTTGTCGTAAGGGATAGGCTCGTCGAACTGGTCGGCCGCCAGATCCCAATAACGCCCGTCGATCCGGTTGTAGAAATGCGTGCCGCCCTTCGTCGCGGTCTTCACGATGTCGCCGCCGAAATGATGATGCACGGCAAGCGCGGTCACCGCGCACTGGTTGCGGCACGGATTGGCCGGGTCGAACGGGTCCGATATCGTCTCCGCCGACCAGCTCTGCTTTACCGCATGATAGAGGACGATCGGATCGGCGAAGCTCATAACGGCGTCCATTTCTCATTGTCGGGGAGCGGCGCAAAGATCGCGTCGATCCAGTCGTCGGTGACAGCCTCGGGCGTGGCCGGATTCCATTTCGGGCTGTTGTCCTTGTCGACGATCAGCGCGCGCACGCCCTCGATGAAGTCGTGCATTGCGACGACGCGGCTACCGATCGCATATTCCTGCGCCATTTGCGCGGCGAAGTCGTGCATTTCGCCGCCTTCCTTGAGCTGGCGGAGCGCGACCTTGCACGTCTGCGGCGATTTGCCGCGAAGCGTCGCCAGCTCCTTTTCGGCCCATTCGCCGCCATCGGCTTCGAGCGCAGCGAGGATGTCCTCATAGGTGTCGCTCGCGAACAGGCGGTTGATCCGTTCGAGATGCTGGGAGATTCCAGCGGGCGGCGCGGTGACCGACAGTTCGCCCAATATACCGCCGATACGGTCGGGATCGACCGCGATCCGCGCCTTTGCCTCGGCGAGCTTCTCGGACGGCAGATAATGGGTAGCGAGGCCGAGCGCCAAACACTCCGCGCCGTCGAGCCGCGCGCCGGTGAGCGCGAGATAGGCGCCGACGCGGCCTTCGAGGCGCGGCAGGTACCAGCCGCCGCCGACGTCGGGGAACAGGCCGATCCCGGTCTCGGGCATTGCGAAACGCGTATGTTCGGTCGCGACGCGATATTTCGCCGGCTGCGAGATGCCGACCCCGCCGCCCATCGTGATACCGTCCATGAAGGCGACGACGGGCTTGGAATAAGTGAAGAGCAGATGGTTGAGGCGATATTCAGTGTGGAAGAATTGGCGCGCCTCCTTGCCGTCCTTCGCGCCGCTTTCCGCAAGCATGCGGATATCGCCGCCCGCGCAGAAGCCGCGGCCCTCGCTATGGTCGATGATCACCGCCTCGACCGCGTCGTCGTCGCGCCATTTCAGCAACGCATCGATCATCGCCTGACACATCGGAAGGTTCAGCGCGTGGATCGCCTTCGGGCGATTGAGCGAAATGCGGCCGACGCGAAGGTCGGTCGAGATCAAAACATCGTCCGTCATTGGCGCAGCAAGTCCCTTCCGACGATCATCCGCATCACCTGGTTGGTGCCTTCGAGGATCGAATGGACGCGGAGGTCGCGCCAGAAACGCTCGATCGGATAGTCGCGCAGATAACCATAGCCGCCGAACAGCTGGAGCGCGTCGTTGACGATCTTGCTGCCGTTATCGGTCGCGAGCCGCTTCGCCATCGCCGAGAAGCGCGACTTGTCGGGTGCGTTTGCGGTGACCTTTGCCGCCGCAAGATAAAGCAAAGCGCGCGACGCTTCGAGATCGGTCGCCATGTCGGCGAGGGTGAATTGCGTGTTCTGGAAATCGGCGATCGGCTGGCCGAACTGCTGGCGGTCCTTGGTGTAGGCGATCGCCTCGTCGAGGCAGCGCTGCGCGCCGCCCAAGGAGCAGGCGCCGATGTTGAGGCGGCCGCCGTCGAGCCCCGCCATCGCGAAGCGGAAGCCGTCGCCTTCGGCGCCGACGAGATTTTCGACCGGCACGCGGCAATCCTCGAAGATCACCTGTGCGGTCGGCGAAGCGTTCCAGCCGAGCTTCTTCTCGGGCGCGCCGAAGCTCAGTCCCGGCGTATCCTTTTCGACGACGAGGCAGCTGATGCCCTTCGACTTCTCCTCGCCGGTGCGGACCATGCAGACATAGATGTCGTTATAGCCCGCGCCCGAAATGAACTGCTTGGTGCCGTTGAGCACATAATGATCGCCCCCAGAATCCTTGGCGCGTTTCGCCGTCGCCTTGAGCGCGGCGGCGTCGGATCCCGAACCGGGTTCGGTGAGGCAATAGCTGGCGATCTTTTCCATGCTCACGAGGCTCGGCAGGAAGCGCGCCTTGATCTCCGCGCTGCCGAAGCGGTCGATCATCCACGTCGCCATATTGTGGATCGAGACATAGGCGGATGTCGCGGGGCAGCCATAGGCCATCGCCTCCATGATCAGCGCCGCCTCCAATCGGCCGAGCCCAATGCCGCCCGATTCCTCGGCGACGTAGATGGCGCCGAAGCCGAGTTCGCCCGCGGCCTTCCACACGTCGACGGGATAGTGGCTTTTCTCGTCCCATTCGGCCGCGAAGGGCGTGATGCGGTCGGCTGTGAATTTGCGCGCCATATCCTGGATGGCGAGCTGATCGTCGGTAAGCTGGAACTGGTCGGTCATGGTCATTTCTCGATAATGGCTTCGGCTTCGATTTCGACTTTCCATTCGGGCCGGATCAGCGCCGGCACAACCAGCATCGTCGATGCCGGACGGACATTTTTGAATGCCGATCCGTGCGCATGGCCCACCAGATCGGCGTCCGCGGCGTCGGTGATATACATGCGCGTGCGCACGACATCGGCATAGCTGCCGCCGAGCGCTTCGAGCGCCTCGCCGATGATCGCGATGCAGCGCGCAGCCTGTGCCCCCGCGTCGCCGGGGGTCGAGCTGCCATCGGGTTCGATCGGCGCACAGCCCGCGACGTCGATACGGTTCCCCACCCGAACCGCGCGGCTGTAGCCGTAGACCGGTTCGAAGGGCGATGCCGAACTGTGGTTGCGACGGTCACTCATTGCCCGGTTCCGACACGACAGATTCATCTCCCATAATCATTCCCCAACCATAAGCGTAAGTGCGGTCGCAGCGCGGCGATCGTCCGCTATGTTGCAAAAGCCGCTTCAGCAGCGGCTCGTCGCGTTTCGAACCGTCGAGCGCGCCCCCCGCGATCCTGAGATCGAGGCGCATTTCACCCTCCTCACCCGCGAGAAACGCCAGATAGAGATCGGCGCTGTCGCGCTTTCGATAAACCGAATAGTGCCCGAATTCGCCGACAAGACGGCCGCGCCCGCGCGGCGGCTGCCAGCTTTCGCTTTGCTTGAATTCGATCGCACCTTGCGGCCCCTGCCACCGCAGCGTTCCGTTATGGATGCCCGAATAGCCAAGATAGACGGTTTCGCCAGCGCCGGCCTCCACCGCCAGTTCGCGCATGCAGATGATCGCCGGACCCGTGGTGGAAAAATCCTCCGCCGTTCCCAGAACCGCCCCGTTGACGGTTCTGGGTGGCTCCGGCTGGGTACCGGCCAACAAGGATAGGGCGAGCAGTCCGAACACCGTCTTCGCGATCCGGTCAGTCGTGCCGCATATCAGCCACAGCTGACCTGCGTGATCTTGTAGGCGTCGTCGTACATCACGTTCACGCGGTCGACGCGATAATCCATCGTCATCGCCGAGCGCGGCGGGCCCCAACGAAGCGTGCGCGCGCCGGTGGCTTTCAGGATCGCGCCACCAAGATCGGGGGTCGCGGTCTGGCCGACATAGCTTTGCGCCGCGTCGGCCTTGCACGTCATTTCGGCTGGCGGCGGAGGAGCGGATTCGACGGGCGGCCGTTCCTGCGCGCAGGCGGCGAGCGGCAGGACGGCGGCGATTAGAGCCAAGCGAATGTCCATCTTCAGTCTCCCTTTCAAAAAGCCGTCATCCGGCGCAGCGCGTATAGCGCATTGGACCAGCGGCGGCACCCTCGCCCGTATCGCGGCGAACGAGCGTCTTGCCGCCGTCGGCAAGGTCGAGTTGCATCTGCCTATCCCATTCGACGCCTTCGCCGCTGAATTTATAGTCGGCGACGATGCGGTTCGCGTCGCTTTCGCGAACGCGCGCCAGCTCGCCATGCGATTCGTAGAAGCGCAGGTTCGTCGCGTCGATCGTGAGCGCGGTGAGGTCGGTGCCCTTCTTTGCCTTGCAATCGGCCGCCTTCAGCGCCCAGCGGCCGCGGATTGCAGGGGGGATGGCCTTGCCATCAACGGCGGTTTTGGTTTCGGGTTTCGCGGGGGTTTCTTCCACCGCGGCGGGCAGATCGGCGTCGACCGTCTCGGGCGCAGCCACGGGCGCGGGACGCTCGGCTTTTTGCAGCGGGCTGATCGTGGCGCTCGCCTCGGGTCCCGATTCTTCGTCCTTGCCGCCGCTGCACGCGGCAAGCAGCAACAGGGCGGCAGGAAGCATCAGGCGGGTCATCGGCAATCTCCTTTGGGAGGAGAAATGCGTAGCGCGGCGCACGAGTTTCATTCGCCGTCCCCTTCGCCGAGAACCTTTTCACGGAATGCCGCGGTCGCGAGATCGACCTGGTTATAGCGGTACCAGCGCGGCGCCGGCACGCCGGCAGCCCAAGCCAGCGCTTCGGTGAGCGTTCCGTTTGCCACCGGCACGTCGGGCATTTCCCCGCCGATCGGATCGGCATAGGCGGTATCGGCGCTGACGATGGTCCAGCCAGCCTTGCGCAGGGCGCGGACGAGATCGCCGATATGAAACGCCGCGAGATCGGTTTCGTGGAGCAGCATCACCTGCACCGGCTGGCGGCCCGTGACGCGCCGCATCATCGCGTCGGCGAAGTCCGCCGCCTCGACATGCCAGGTGACGTAGAGATTGCCGAGCGCCGTGCGATCGATCTTCTTTCCGGCCAGCACCGCGTCGCGCGTCAGGCTCTCGAGGTGCCAGTCGGACGATTCGGCGGTGACATAGCCGTTGCGGAGGCCGCGTGCGGCAAGGCCCTGCCGCAGCGCGTCGCGCTTCGCCTTGTCCTTCCCGCCTTCGTCGAGGAAGGGGAAACGAAACCAGGGGCGATAGCCGGGCCGGCCCTTGAGCGAGACCTCTGCCGCGTCGATGTCGGCGAGATAGGCGGCGGTGTCGGTGGTGCTGAGGCGCTTGTGGCTGTTGCCATGGTTCGCGATGACATGGCCCGCCGCGACATAGGCGGCGATGCGCGCTTCGCCGCCGGCGCCGTCACCATGCCCGATCGCGCCCGGGTTGACGAAGAAGGCCGCCTGCGGCGCTTTCGCCTTTTTCAGCGCGGCAATGATACGCCGCGTGCGCTCTTCGGGCGTGAAAAAGGCGCCGCGCCCGCGCGGCACATCGTCGAACGACAGCGCGATCATCTTCTGCGCTGCCGCCGGAACCGGCAGCAGCAACAGGAGCATCAAAGGCAGAAGCAGCCGCCGCAGCAAGGCGGCGTCAGCCCATCGTGGGGATGACGAACGCGTTGCCCCCGTCGGGCGAACCGTCGGGCCAGCGCTGGGTGATCGTCTTGACCTTGGTCCAGAACTTCACGCCTTCCATGCCGTGCTGGTTGGTGTCGCCGAACGCCGAACGCTTCCAGCCGCCGAAGCTATGATAGGCGACGGGGACCGGGATCGGCACGTTGATGCCGACCATGCCGACATTGACGCGCGCGGCGAATTCGCGCGCGGCGTGGCCGTTGCGCGTGAAGATCGCGACGCCATTGCCATATTGATGCTTACTCGGCAGTTCGAGCGCGGTTTCGAAATCGGGGGCGCGGACGATCTGCAGCACGGGGCCGAAGATTTCTTCCTTGTACGATTCCATGTCGGTGGTGACATGGTCGAACAGGGTCGGGCCGATGAAGAAACCCTTTTCGTGGCCCTGAAGCGCGAAGCCGCGGCCGTCGACGACCAGCTCGGCGCCTTCGTCGGCGCATTTCTGGATCCAGCCTTCGACCTTCTCCTTGTGCGCCTGCGTCACCACCGGGCCGTAATGCGCCTCGGCATCGGTCGAGACGCCGACGCGCAGCGCCGCGATCGCGGGGATGAGCTTTTCACGCAGCCGCTCGGCGGTTTCGTCGCCGACGGGGACGACGACAGGCAGCGCCATGCAACGCTCGCCCGCCGACCCGAAGGCGGCGCCGGTGAGGTCGTTGACGACCTGGTCGAGGTCGGCGTCGGGCATGACGATGCCATGGTTCTTCGCGCCGCCCATCGCCTGCACGCGCTTTCCGTTCGCGACGCCGCGGTTGTAGACATAATGCGCGATGTCCGACGATCCGACGAAGCTGACCGCGCCGATGTCGGGATGGTCGAGGATCGCGTCGACCATTTCCTTGTCGCCATGGACGACCTGGCAGATGCCTTCGGGCAGGCCGGCTTCGAGGAAGAGTTCGGCGAGGCGGACGGGAACCGACGGGTCACGCTCGCTCGGCTTGATGATGAAGGCGTTGCCCGTCGCGATCGCGACCCCCGACATCCACAGCGGGATCATCGCGGGGAAGTTGAACGGGGTGATGCCTGCCCCGATGCCGATCGGCTGGCGCATCGAATAGACGTCGATGCCGGGGCCCGCGCCCTGCGTATATTCACCCTTCAGCACATGCGGGATGCCGCAGCAGAATTCGATGACTTCGAGGCCGCGCTGGATGTCGCCCTTCGAATCGGCGATCACCTTGCCATGCTCGCTCGACAGCAGGTGCGCGAGTTCATCCATATTCGCTTCGACGAGGCGCTTGAATTCGAACATCACGCGCGCGCGGCGCTGCGGGTTGGTGGCGGCCCAGGCGGGCTGCGCCTTCTTCGCTGCGGCGACTGCGCGCTCGAGGAGCGCCGCATCGCCGAGCGCGACCTGCGCCTGTATGCCGCCGCTGTTGGGGTCGAAGACGTCGCCCTGGCGGGCGCTGCCGCCGGCGCCGCCGACGATGTGATGGTCGATCTGTCGCATATTCGAGTCTCCCATAAGATGTTGCCGCTGCCACAGCCGAGTTACGGGGCGATTGCAAGGGATAGACTTGCAGGGATATCCTGCATATTTGCAGCTCATGGACTGGGACAGACTGCAATATTTCCTGTTCGTCGCGCGCCACGGCACGCTCGCGCGTGCCAGCGCGGCGCTGCACGTCGACGCGACAACCGTCAGCCGGCAGGTGAGCGCATTGGAAACCGCGCTCGGCCAGACCCTGTTCGAACGTGCACCGTCTGGCTTCGTGCTGACCGCGGCGGGTCGGGCGCTCGTCCCGCACGCCGAAGCGATGGCCGCCGCCGCCGCACGCATCCACTCGGCGCGCGAAGATGCGTCGTCGCTGTCGGGGCAACTCCGCGTCAGCGTGTCGGAAGGATTCGGCAACAGCTTCATCGCGCCGCGGCTGGCGGGGTTCGTCGCCGCGCATCCCGAACTCGAAATCGACCTTGTCGCCTCGTCGGGTTTCCTCAATCCGTCGCGGCGCGAGGCCGACATGGCGGTGCTGCTCGCGCGGCCCAGAAAAGGCCCGCTGATCACGCGCAAGCTGTCCGATTACAGCCTCGGCATTTATGCCCCCGCCGACCGGCCCGACTGGCAGGATGCGGTCGCCGCCGCGCCGCTGTCGCGCACGGGAATCCCTGTCATCGGCTATATGCCCGACATCCTCTACGCCCCCGAACTCGACTATCTGGGGGAGATCGAGCCGGGGCTGCGCGCGACGGTGCGCTCATCCTCGATCCTCGCGCAGCGGCGGATGATCGCGGGCGGCGCGGGTGTCGGCGTCCTCCCCTGCTTCCTCGCGGCAGGCGATCCCGCGCTGGTGCGCGTGCGGCCCGAACAGGCGATCGCGCGCGCTTTCTGGCTCGCGCTCCACCGCGACGTCGCACCGCAGCCGCGCATCCGGGCGTTCATCGACTGGCTTGATGCCGAGGTGCGCGAAAGCCGGGGTTTGCTGGTTCCGGCTTAGACAGGGCGCCAGTCGGAAGCGATCAGGCCGCCGTCGCCGAACAGTCTTTCGATTGCATCGGGGCCAGCCGCAGCTTCGCGCAGCCGGTCCGCGAGCGGGTCGTCGATCGGATGGTCGCTGCGCAAGAAGGCGATCCATGCCGCAATCGCGGCTTCGAGCGACGGGCAGCGATGCCCACGCGCCTGATGCCACGCCAGCGTTTCGAGCCAGCGCTGCGGAATCTTCTGGCTGCCGTCCATCGCGATCTGGACCAGGCGGTGGTGGAGCGCCGGATTGGCGAAACGGGCGAGCAGGGCGTCGGCATAGGCACCAAGATCCTGCCCCGGCGCGGCGTCGATCGTCGGCGCCGCTTCGTTGCGCATCAACCTTTCGATGGCCGGACGGATAGCGGGATCGGCAATCGCCTGATGCACGAATTCATGCCCGCCGCCGAGGCCGATATAAGCGAGCGCCGAATGCGCGCCGTTGAGCATCCTAAGCTTCGCGGTCTCATAAGGCACGACGTCGGCGACCAGTTCGGCGCCGACGGCCTCCCAGCGCGGGCGCGGTCCCGCGAAATCATCCTCGATCACCCACTGGCTGAAGCCTTCGGTAACCACCGCCCCCTCGTCGCGCGCGCCGAGCGTGGCTTCGACCGCAGCGCGGTCGGCGTCGGTCGTCGCGGGGACGATGCGGTCGATCATCGTCGCGGGGCATCGGCATTCGCCGTCGAACCAGTCCACCAGGTCGGGATGTTCGGATGCAAGATATTCGCGCATCAGCCGGCGCAGAACCGAGCCGTTGTTCGCGAGATTATCGCAGCTGAGCAAAGTCAGTCCGCAAAGCCCCGCTGCCTTGCGCACCGCGAGCGCGGCCCCGACGAAGCGATAGAGGCTCGACAGCTCGGTGGCCGCGGCAAGATCAAGCGAGCCGTCGGCGCGGCGCAAATAGCCCTTCTCTGTGACCGTGAAGCTGACGATATGCGTCGCCGGCGCGGCGATGGCGTCGATCACCGCTTGCGGGTCGTCGGCCGCGACGAGCACCTTCTGCACCGCACCGATCAGCCGCAATTCACTGCCCCCCGCGCTGCGCGTGCTGACCGTATAGAGTCCGTCCTGCGGGTTCAGTTGTGCCGCGACGTCGCCCGAGCGGAGCGACACGCCGACGATGCCCCAGTCGCAGTCGCCCGCGCCCATCGCATCGTCGGTGTAGACCGCCTGATGCGCGCGGTGGAAGGCGCCGATGCCGATATGGACGATGCCCGCCGCCTGCGCCGCGCGATCATAGGCCGGCGCCTGCACCGACACCGGGAGCGGCATGTCTGCGGACAATCTCACAGCTTGTAGGCCGCCTTGGCGAGATTGTAGCTGAGGTCGGCCGCGAGTTCGGCGGCTTCCCACTCTTCCATCCGATGTTCGGCGACGAGCTGGGCAAGGAAGCCGCAGTCGATACGCCGCGCGACGTCGTGGCGCGCGGGGATCGACAGGAAGGCGCGCGTGTCGTCGTTGAAGCCGACGGTGTTGTAGAAGCCCGCGGTCTCGGTGACCTGGCTGCGGAAACGCCGCATCCCTTCCGGACTGTCGTGGAACCACCAGGCGGGGCCGAGCTTCAGCGCCGGATAATGGCCCGCGAGCGGCGCGAGTTCGCGCGCATAGCTCGTCTCGTCGAGCGTGAAGAGAATGATCGTCAGCGCCGCTTCATTGCCATATTTGCCGAGCAGCGGGCGCAGCGCGTGGACATAGTCGGTCGCGGTCGGGATATCGGCGCCCTTGTCGCGGCCATAATGGGTGAACAGCCACGGATTATGGTTGCGGAACGCCCCGGGATGGATTTGCATGACGAGGCCGTCGTCAAGGCTCATCCCCGCCATCACGGTCAGCATATGCGCGCGGAACAATTCGGCATCGGCGGCGCTCACATCCGTTCCCGTAACGCGTGCGAACAGCGCTTCCGCCTCTGCGTCCGAAAGGTCGGCGGTCGCCGCGGTCGGATGGCCATGATCGGTCGAGGTCGCGCCCATTTCGGCGAAGAAAGCGCGGCGGGTGCGGTGCGCGGCGAGATAGCCCGTGTAGCTGAACGCATCCTCGCCCGACAGGTCGGAGAAACGTGCGAGGTTGTCGCGAAAGCCCTCATACTCCGGGTCGACGACCGGGTCGGGGCGATAGGCGGTGATCACCCGCCCGCCCCACTCGCCGCTTTCATTCGCGGCGCGAATGACGGCGTGGTGATCGAGCGTGTCGATCGGGCTTTCGGTCGTCGCGATCACTTCGATGCGGTAGCGGTCGAACAGCGCGCGCGGCCGGAAAGCATCGGTCGCCAGCGCCTCGGTGATGCGGTCGTAATAGAGGTCGGAGGTCTCGGCGGAGAATTGCACGTCGAACCCGAACGCCTCGGCAAACACCCAATCCATCCACATCCGCGACGGGGTGCCGCGGAAGAGGTGATAGTTTTGCGCGAACAGCCGCCAGCTTTCGCGCGGGTCGGCGTCCCGGTTCCGGATACCCAGCGCATCCAGCGAGATGCCCTGCGAATAGAGCATCCGGAACACATAATGGTCGGGGTGGAGCAAGAGCTCCGCCGCGTTGCCGAAATGGGCATTGCCTGCGAACCAGCTCGGGTCGGTGTGCCCGTGCGGGCTGATGATCGGCAGCCCCGCCACCTCTTTGTACAGCCGGCGCGCGATGTCGCGCTGCGCCGGGTCGGACGGAAAGAGACGATCGGGGGAGAGCTGCAGCGGACGCGGCATGGGATCAGGCCTTGCTTTCGACGGTCACGGGCGCGAGGCGCGGGCTGAGGAGGTGGATCGCCAGCACGGCGAGGAAATAGACCACCGTGCAGGCGGCGAAGATGATCGTGTAATTGCCACCCGTCGCATCGAGCACGAGCCCGGTCGACTTCGCCATGATCATGCCGCCGACGCCGCCCGCAAAACCGCCAAGCCCGATCACCGACCCCACGGCGCGCTTCGGGAACATGTCGGGCGGGATCGACAGGATCGTCGACGAAAAGGCCTGATGCCCCGCGAGCGCGATGCCGATCAGCACGACCGCGAGCCACATATTGTCGAGTCCCGAGACAAAGAGCAGGGGCAGCACACAGCAGCCCGCGCCGAGCATCGTCGCCTTGCGCGCGAAATTGACGCTGCGCCCGGTCTGGATCAGCTTCGACGATACCCAGCCGCCGAGGATGCTGCCGACGTCGGAGAGCAGATACATGATGATCATCGGGAGCAGCACGACCTTGAGGTCGACATTGTAGGTGGTGCTGAAATATTTGGGCAGCCAGAAGAGCATGAGGAACCAGACGGGATCGGTCAGGAACTTGCCGCTCGCATAGGCCCACGCTTCGCGCTTGGTGACGATGGCGCCCCAGCCGAGACGCTCGATCTTTTCGGGCGGATCATGTTCGATCCACGCAAGCTCGGCCTCGCTGACCTTCCCGCTCTCGCGCGGGTTGCTGTAAAGCCAGAGCCAGAGCAGCAGCAGGACGACGCCGAAAACGCCAGTGTAGATGAAGGTCTGGCGCCAGTCGAAACCCATCCAGACCATGAACAGCCAGATCGTCGGCGCGGTCAGGATAACGCCGATCGTCGTCGCGCTGTTGACCCAGCCGATCGCGTAGGAGCGTTCCTTTTGCGGGAACCATTCGCTCGATGCGCGGACGACCGACGGGAAATGCCCTGCCTCGCCCACACCAAGGACGACGCGCGCCATCATGAAGGAGACGACCGACGAGGCGAAACCGTGCGCGACATGGCCGACGGTCCAGATGCTGATCGCGATCGCGTAACCGACCTTCGGCCCGAAACGGTCGATCAGCCAGCCCATGAGCAGGAAGCCTAGCGCATAGGCGGCCTGAAAAGCGGTGACGATGTTGCCATAGTCATTCTCGCTCCACCCGAGCTCGGTGCCGAGCGTCGGCGCGAGCAGGCCGAGCATGGTGCGATCGATATAATTGACCGTGGTCGCGGCGAACAGCACCGCGACGATCAGCCAGCGGTAACGGCCGGACCGTGGCACCGGCGCCGCCGTCACCCCGTCCGCGAATGCCTGTGCCATAAACCTCTCCCGTTATGTTGTCTTAATAGCTTTTGATCGAGCAACCGACGCGGATTTTTCCGTCGAACAGCGCTTCGGCACGCTGGCCGGGCCTGATTTCATGAATACCGGTGATCGCGCCGGCCGACACCCAGGTCCCGGGCGGGATCGCGATGCCGCGCGTGCGCAATATGCCGATCAGGAACAGCGCCGAGCCGAAGGGGCCATCGAGCATATTCTCCATCGTCGCCGCGCCGACCGTCTCGCCGTCGATCGCCATTTCGACCGGCATGCGGATCAGGTCGGCATCGCGCCAGTCGGCGATCGACGGGCCGAGGATCAACCCCTTGTTATTTCCATAGTCCGACGCAGTGACCGCGGGACCATGGCGGTTGATTTCGGGAAAGGGCGAGCTTGCGATTTCGATGCCCGTGCGAACGTCGGTGATGCAATCCTTGACGCTGTCGACGTCATAATCGCGCGTGCCGACCTCGCCGAAGCAGAGCAGCACCTCGGCCTCGGCGGCGGCAAATCCGTCGGTATAGACGGGCATCGCCGGATTGACGGCACCCTCGAAGATTTCGTCGGCGAAGATCGGGCCGGTGAGGCGGTTGCCGCCATAACGATCGACGAGTTCGGACGCGATTCGTCCGACCTTCCATCCGCCGACGCGGCGCCCGTCGAGCGCGATCGCGCGATCCTGGATCGCATAGGCCTCGGCCATCGTCTGCGGCATCGCGCCGGGATAGACGGTAAGCGGTGTCTTTCCCGCACGCGCGTCGATTAGTGCGCGCGCCACATTCTCTTGATCGCTTGTCGCCAGCATCTTTCTCATTTCCCTCTTCCGCGAAGCGGTGTAAGAGACACCGGTGTCAAAGGCAAGCGAATATCGGATGTATGACAAATTGTCCCGCAGCGCCGGGCGCGGCTGAGCAGCGATGACTGGTAACAGCCGAATCCGTGCGATCCGCGTCCATGACGCCGACAATGTCGCGACCGCGATCGCCGACATGGCCGCCGGCGACGCCCCGTTCGCGAATCCGGACATCCGCGCCGCCGTAGCCATCGGGCGCGGACACAAGATGGCCCTCGCACCGATCGCGCACGGCGAAGCGGTGATCAAATATGGCTTCCCGATCGGGATCGCGACCGCCGACATCGCGCCCGGTGACCATGTCCACAGCCATAATCTCGCGACCGCGCTCGGTAGCGATGGCGATTATCGCTATGCGCGCGGCGCGAGCGAAACGCCTCCCGATACCGAAACGCCGCCGACCTTTCGCGGCTATGCCCGCCCCGACGGGCGCGTCGGCACGCGCAACGAGATATGGATCCTCCCGACCGTCGGCTGCGTCGGCAACCTCGCCGCGCGTGTCGCGCGGATCGCAGGGGCGCGCCACGCCGGGCGCATCGATGGCGTCCATGCCTTCAAGCATCCCTTCGGCTGCTCGCAGCTCGGCGACGACCTCGGCCATACGCGGGCCTTGCTCGCCGCGCTCGCGCAGCATCCCAACGCCGGCGGGGTGCTGATCGTCGGATTGGGCTGCGAGAGCAATCAGCTCGGCGCGCTGCTCGACCTGATCCCGCCCGACCGCCGCGCGCATATCCGCACGCTGTCGGCGCAGGCGGTCGAGGACGACGAGACAGCGTGCCTCGCGCTCGTCGACGAACTGGTCGACGGCTGCGCCGCGACGCCGCGGAGCGAAGTGCCGCTGTCCGCGCTGGTGCTGGGGGTGAAATGCGGCGGGTCCGACGGCCTGTCGGGGCTGACCGCCAATCCGCTCGTCGGGCGCATGGCCGATGCGGTCGCGGCGGCGGGCGGCAAGGTCGTACTGACCGAGATCCCGGAGATCTTCGGCGCCGAGCAGGTGCTGATGGACCGCGCGGTATCGCGCGAGATTTTCGACGAAACCGTCCGGCTGGTGCAGGATTTCAAGGACTATTTCATCCGCAACGGCGAGCCGGTGAGCGAAAACCCCTCGCCCGGCAACATCGCTGGCGGGATCACGACGCTCGAGGAAAAATCGCTCGGCGCGGTGCAGAAGGGCGGCAAGGTACCCGTCGTCGATGTCCGCCGCTATGGCGGCGAGGCGACGCTTCCCGGGCTGACCCTGCTCGAGGCGCCCGGCAATGATGCGGTCTCGTCGACCGCGCTGACCGCGGCGGGGGCGACGATCATCCTCTTCACCACCGGCCGCGGCACCCCGCTCGGCTTCCCCGCGCCGACGCTGAAGATCGCATCGAACAGCGCGCTCGCCGCGCGCAAGGCCGGGTGGATCGACTTCGACGCGGGGCAGGTGCTCGACGCGGGTTTCGAACCCGCCGCCGGCGCGCTGCTCGACCTGATCGCCGCGACCGCTTCGGGCGAGGCGACGAGGGCCGAACGCAACGAAGAGCGCGACATCGCGATCTGGAAATCGGGCGTGACGCTTTAGGGCTTCCGCGTGAGGTCGGGCCAGCCGCCCACCGCTGCTTCGGTATCGATGATTCGGCCGCGCCGCGCGGCGACATCGGCGACGACGCGCGCGTCGACCGCATCGCGCGGCTGCGACGCCCCGCTGTGCGCGAGCACCGCCGCGCAGCCGCTCGGAGCCGGGTCGGACGCCACCGGGGCCACCTCCGGCGGCTTCGCGAGCGGGTTATGCAGGCCTTTGACGAGGCTCCATTGATCGGCGGGGATGACACCGTTCAGGCTGTTGCCCGAAAACCAGCTCTTTGCGTTCGGGTTTTCCTCGCGAAAGATGAAGGCACCCTGCGTGTCGGGTCCGGCGATGTAGCAATTGTCGATGAAGGCGTAGGTCGCCGCGCTGTCGGTGTCGGCATTATAGCCCGACGCGGTGCCGCCCCAATTGTAGAAGATGTTCGACCGGAACTCGATCAACGGGCCTTCGGGATCGTCGGCGACCGGCGTGTAATTGCCGGGACGTGGCATACGCTGGACATGGTGCGCCCACAGATTGTGGCGGAAACTGAAGCGTGACCCGCGGCCGCCGCGGATCAGGCTGCCATAGCCGTGATCGCCCTTGCTGTGCCCGGCACGCCGCAGCGATTCGGAGATGATCGACCATTGCACGGTGACGTCGTAGATGCCCGGTGTCCGGTCGTAGCGCGCCGACACCGACAGCGTCTCGTCGACCGACCAGCTCGCCGAGACATGGTCGAGGATGATGCGCCGCCCGCCGGCGATCGAAATCGCATCGCCCTCCTCGCCCGACTGGCTGCCGAGCCGCGAACGGATGTAGCGGATGACGACATCGTCGGCGTTGACGATCAGGCTGTGGTCGGCGAGCGCAATCCCGCCCGCGGGCGCGCCGAGCCCGCTGATCGTGATGCGCGGGTTGCGGATCACCAGATCCTTCGTGAGCCGGATTGTGCCGGCGACATCGAAGGCGATGATCCGCGGGAAATCCTGTTCGACCGCGTGACGCAGGCTACCCGGCCCGTCGTCGTCGAGATTGGTCACACGCAGGGTCTGCCCGCCGCGCCCGCCCGCGGCAAAACGCCCCGCCCCTTCCGCGCCGTCAAAGGCGAGCGGCGGGTCGGCTTCGGGTGCCGCGAGCGTCGCGGCGGGGCAAAAAAGAAGGGCGCAGACCAGGAGCTGCGCCCTTCCCCCCTTTGGACCGCGGATCATCCGGTCAGAACTTGAACCGCACGCCGGCGAGGAACTCGCGTCCGGTGTGGCTATAGACCACCGCGCTGTTGCGATCGCGGCTGATGAACTGATCATTATATTCGTCGGTCAGGTTCACGCCTTCCAGCGTGAGTTCGAAGACGTCGTTGATCTTGTAGGTCAGCTGCGCATCGACGTTGAGCGTGCTGTTCTTGCCCTCGACGTCATTGTTGTTCTGCCCCGGCACGCGCTGCAGATAGGCCGAACGATAGGCCACCGAACCGCGCGCGCTGAACTTGCCATCGTCATAATAGAGCGTCGCGTTCCATGATTCGGGCGACAGGTTGAGCAGGTCGTCGCGGATGATCTGCGTGCTCGTCGGCGACACCTGATAATCGATCTTCGACTTCACGCGCGTGTAGTTCGCGGTCATGCCGAAATGCTTCAGGAAGCCCGGCAGGAAATCGAACGGCTGCTGCACGTTGATTTCGAACCCCTTGAGCGGGCCGCCGCTGGTGTTGATCGGCGTCGTCACCTGGAAGATTTCGTCGCCGGTGAAGTTCGCCGGCAGCAGGTTGAGCGGCAGACCCGTCTGGTTGAACGGAATATTGTTCCGCAGGCTTTGGATATAGGTGCCGATATCCTTGTAGAAGAGCCCGAGCCCGATGAACGCGCCCTTGCCGTGATACCATTCGAAGCTGGCGTCGAGCGTGTTGGCGCGGAACGGCTGGAGGAACGGGTTGCCGACGGTGACCGACAGGTTGCCGGTCGTCGTGATCGAACCGCCCGGATTGAGATTGCCGAGCTGCGGGCGCGCCATCACCCTTGCGGCGGCCAGACGCACGATCAGGTCGTCGGTGACGTTCGCCGACAGGTTGAGCGACGGCAGCCAGTCCTCATATTTGTTCTGGACGGTGACGAGCGTTCCGCCGCCCGCCGCCTGATAGCCCTGCGCAGTGACGTCGGTTTCGACATAGCGCACGCCGAAATTGCCGCGCACCGGAATGCCGAGGACATCCTGTTTGAAGTCGAACATCAGGAAGCCCGACTTGTCCTTTTCGACGATCCGGCGGTTGTTGCCGCGCGCATTGCCGTTGGTGATCGACGACAGGGTGAAATCGCCCGGCCCGCCGGCGGGTCCGCTCTTCAGGCAGTTGCAATAAATGTCATAGGCGGCGGCGATCGCCTTCAGGTCGGGGATCAGCCAGTTGGTGACCGAGCCATTGGGCATGCCGAGCCCCTTGCCGAAGCCCTCGACCATCGTCGTGAGATTGCTGCCAGGCGCCGGCGCGAAGATCGTGTCATTCTGGTTTACGCGGCGGAATTCATAGGTGTCGAACGTATATTTCTTGTAATCGCCGCCGATATTGACGCTGAACGCGTCGGGAACGATGTCCCACACGAGGTCGACGTGGAGGACGTCGTTGCGGTTGTTCGCGCCCTGCGGCCGGATGCGGATTTCGCTGGTCGTCGTGTTCGGCACCGTCGCGGGCTGCGTGCCCGAGGTGACCACCGGCACGCCGACGAGCTGGAGCGCGCCGTTCGGGTTGGTGGGGTCGAACCCGTAACCGATGAACGGCTTGCGATCGCTTTCGCGGAAATCGAGCGTATATCCGTTGACGTTCAGCGCATCGAGCGTCGTCGTCGTCTGGATCGGGTTGCGGAATTTCGATTCGGCGCGCCCGATGCGCGCGTTGATCCGCACGCTGTCGCTGAACGCATGTTCGATCGTCAGCGTCGGCTGGGTGAAGGTCGTCGACAATTTGTCGAAGCGCGATTCGGCGCGGACATCGACGCCATTATAGACGCCATAGAGCAGCGCCCCGTTGGTGTCATATTGCGCCTCGACGACGCTCGTCTGCGGCTTGCCGCCCTGCGCCGCGTTGCGGCTGAACGAAATCGCCTCGAGGAAATCTTCCTGCCGCGTCGCCTTCAGCTTCGCGTAGAGGAATTCGGCGGTGATCGTCGTATTGTCCGACGGCGCCCACTGGACCGACGCGGTGACGCCGAGGCGGTCCTGGTCGTGCGTCAGGCGGCCGTAGCGCGGCAGGCGGGGGTGAAAATTATTGGGATCGTTCGCCGCATTATAGGCGGCGACATTCGCCGGGGTGTTCGGCAGGCGGGCGACGCCTTGCGCAGCGGGGCCGCACGTCGCCTGCGTCGCGTTGGTGCCCTGCGAGGTCAGTCCGATCGGGGCGCAAAAGCCCTGCGACGAGGGGCCATTGTCCCAGCGCACCGTGCTGAAGCCCTCTTCGTTGAGGCGGCGCTTCGAATAGGCGGCCGACACGAGCACGCCGAAGCGGCCGTCGGCAAAGGTGTTCGAGATGAGCAGCGCGGCGCGCGGATCGATCTTTTCGTTGAGGTCGTTGTAACGCCCCTTGATCGACCCCGCGATGCGCAGGCCGTTATAATCGAACGGCCGCGCCGCCTGCAGGTCGACCGTCGCGCCGAGCGAGCCTTCGTCGACATTCGCCGACGCGCTCTTGCGCACGGTGATCGAATTGAAGAGTTCGGAGGCGAAGACGTTGAAGTCGAAGCCGCGCGAGCGGTTCGCGCCGCCCGAACTGTCGGTGCCGCCCGTCGTCGCGAGCGCCTCGATCCCGTTGATGCGGATGCGGGTGAAATCCTGCCCAAGGCCGCGGACGACGATCGAGCGGCCTTCACCGGCGTCGCGATCGATCACGACGCCCGGAATGCGCTGGAGCGATTCGGCGAGGTTGGTGTCGGGAAATTTGCCGATATCCTCGGCCTTGATGACGTCGACGATCCCGCCGTCGGCGCGCTTCGCGTTGAGCGCCGCGTCGAGCGAGGCGCGAAAACCCGTCACCACGATCTCGCCTTCGGGGGCCACCGCCTCGTCCGTTGCCCCTTGTGCCGCGTCCTGCGCATAGGCCGGCGAAACCGCCAGTACGGCAAGCGACGCTCCGCACGCCAGCCAAGTCAAAGTGCGAACGCCCCGCGCTGCATGAATAGCCATTATCATCCTCCCTTATCGCCCCGTTGCCCCCGCTCGCGCAAGGAATGACACCGGTTACTTTGCTGGACAAAACGATTTCGCCAACCGTTTCGTCCGTCGATTTTTCAGAGGTTGATGGCGGCCGCCGTCTAAATGCAGCGAACCGGATCAGACCCTCTCCCTTGGAAATATTTTCTCGTTGACCGATTGGGGTAACCGGTGTCAGAAAGATTGCGGATTGTGACGAACATGTCAATACCCCAATGATGAGGAGAGACGGGATGGCCAAAAAGCCTTGGGTAACTGCGCTTTTTCTGGTGCTTTCCCTGTCATCGGGCACGGCGATGGCGGCCGATGCGGCGGCGCTCGCTTTCCCCGGCGCGGTCGGCCCGGCGGCGCAGACCCCCGGCGGACGCGGCGGCCAGATATTGCGCGTCACCACCCTCGCACCCGATGGCCCGGGGTCGCTGAAGGCCGCGATCGAGACCCCCGGACCGCGCATCATTGTGTTCGAGGTCGGCGGGGTCATCGACATGGGCCGCAACACGATCGAGATCAAACATCCCTATCTGACGATAGCGGGCCAGACCGCGCCCGGACCCGGCATCACGCTGATCCGCACCGGCATCGACGTGAAGACCCACGATGTCGTGATGCGCCACCTGCGCATCTACACCGGCGTCGACGGCCAGCCGAAGCGCAGCGGCTGGGAAGCCGACACTTTCTCGACCGTCGCGGCGCATAATGTCATCGTCGACCATTGCACGCTGATGTGGGGCATCGACGAGAATATGTCGGCGTCGGGACCGCGCTTCACCGGCAAGACGGTCGATGAGTGGCGCAAGGGCACGAGCCACAACATCACCTTTTCGAACAATCTCGCCGCCGAGGGTCTCGCCGACGCGAGCCATCCGAAAGGCGAGCACAGCAAGGGATCGCTGATCCACGACAATGCGACGGGCATCGTCTTCTACCGCAATGTCTGGGCGCATAATGTCGAGCGCAACCCGCTGATCAAGGGCGGCGGGCAGGCGCTGATGATCAACAACCTGATCTACAACCCGCAGCACCGCGCGGTGCATTACAACCTGATGAACCTCGAATGGGTCGGGCATGATTATGTGACGGGGCAAATCACCGCGATCGGCAATGTCATGCGCGGCGGCAACGACACCGACAAGGATCTGCCCTTCCTGATGCTCGGCGGCGACGGCGACCTCGAATATTATGGCAAGGACAATCTCCACGTCGACCGCCACGGTGCGCCGCTGCCCGAGTTCGGTCGCTATGGCGAGACGAAGGCGAAGCTGATTCGCGCCAAGGCGCCGCTCGCCCCGGTCGGCGGGTACAAAGTCCTGCCGGTGCGCGATGTCGAAACCTCGGTGCTGTCGACCGCGGGCGCCCGTCCCTGGGCGCGCGACGGCGAAGAAATCCGCGTGCTCTTTTTCGTTGCCGAGGGACGCGGCGCGGTGATCGACGACGAGCAGGAAGTCAGCGGCTACCCCAAGGTCAAGGAGGTGCGCGCGCCCTTCGTCGAGGGCGAATGGGACCTCGCGACGATGGAACCCAGGTCGGGCACCTACCCCGGCCAGACCGCCCCGCTGCCGCAGGAGACTCTGTCGGCGCGCGACCGTGCGTCGCGGACCGGAAACTGACGATGAGCGTGTTGCTCGCGCTGCTCGTCGCGGGCAGCACCGCCCCGGCGATGGTCGTGATCGACGAAGCCGCGACGGTGCGCGAAGAAGCGCCGCCGCACGGCGCGATCGGCCTGTCGACGGCGTACCGGATCAGCGATGCGGTCCCCGCCCCGCGCAGCTTCGAATTCCGCAAGCGTGCGCTCCACGTCGGCGCGGCGATCGGCGTCCATCCGATCGACCATGACGAGATTTATTATGTCCTCTCGGGCACCGGCGTCGTCCATTCGGACGGTGAGGAAAAAGCGCTGAAGGCCGGCACCGCCGCGTGGCTCTACAAGGGCGCGAAGGTCGGCATCCGCCAGACGGGGAGCGAACCGCTGGTGCTGATCATCGCCTATCCGAACAAGGCGCCCGCGCCATGACCGTGGGCCGCCGCGCACTGCTGACGGCCAGCCTCGCGCTGCCTTTCGCGAGCGCGGCTGCGAAAGAGGCGTGGACGCGCCCCGCGGGCCTGACGCCCGATGCGAGTATCGCGCTCTGGCCCGAGGGGCATGTCCGGCCGCCCGCCGGACTCGTCGAAGCGGTCGTCCAGCGCAGCGACGACGCGGACGCGAGCGACCGGATGCTGCAGGGCATCATACGCCCGCGCCTCGACATTTTCCGCCCCGCAAAGCCCAATGGCGCGGCGGTGATCCTCGCGCCCGGCGGCGGCTATCGCTACGTCGTGATCGACAAGGAAGGCTATGAGCTCGCGCGCTGGCTGCGGGCGCGCGGCGTCACCGTCTATGTGCTCTTCTATCGCCTGCCCGGCGACGGCTGGGCGAACGGCGCCGACATCCCGCTCGCCGACGCGCAGCGCGCGATGCGGCTGGTGCGTAGCCGTGCCAAGACGGACGGCATCGATCCGGCGCGCGTTGTCTTCGGCGGCTTTTCGGCGGGCGGGCAGGTTGCGACCAGCCTGCTCACACGCTCCGATGCGAAGGTTTACGATCCCGTCGATACGGCCGACACGCTGCCCGCGCGCCCCGATGCGCTCGCTGCCATCTATCCCGTCGTCTCGATGGACCCCGCGATCGCGCATGCGGTGAGCCGCGAGAAATTGATCGGCGCCAACCCCGATGCCGCGCGCGAGAGGCTCTATTCGCCCGAACGCAATGTCCGCGCCGGCCAGCCGCCGCTGTGGCTGCTCCACGCCGAGGACGACGATGTCGTGAAGGTCGAGAACAGTGTTCGGCTACGCGCGGCGACGCGGACCGTCGGGGCACCGGTCGAAGCGCATTTCTTCGAACGCGGCGCGCATGGCTTCGGGCTGATGAAGACCGCGGGGCTGCCCGTGGCAATCTGGCCCGAGCTGCTCTGGAACTGGCTCGGCGCACACAAGATGGTCTAGCTGCCCGGCTGGATGTACGGCACACGCGCGAAGAGCTTGCGTTCCCACTGGCGCGGGTCGTTTTCGACGCGGCTCTTGCTATCGAAGACCATCGTCTGCCGCTTCGCCAGGCCATAAGCAGGCCAACCGGGATTGCCGGTGCGGGCGAAACGGACGAAGGCATCTCTCACCCGGTCGCTCATTTCCTGCTGCGCGGGGGTCGGATCGGACAGTGTTCCAAAGCTGAGTCCGATATCGTCGGTATGTTTCGCACTCTCGAAATCGAGCTGGTAGACGAAGGCGGGCGCACCGGCGCGCGCGCGCGCCTCAGCCTCCTCGACCTGCCCGCGCCAGCTTCGCGCCGAGGTCACGATGCGGTGGAACAAGTCGATCGGCGCCGCCTTCGGGTAACGCGCCCGGAACTGATCGACCACCCATTCGGGACTGATATCGATCCGCATTTCGGGCGCGATACGCGCGGCAAGATTGTCAAAGGTCAGCCCCGACAATTGCCTGCCTGCCGGCGCATAGAAAGCTCGCGTCTCCATCACCGTGTTGCCGAGCATCATCGGAATATTGAGCGACTGCGGTGCAGCGTCGGGCCAGAAAGGGTGCCGCGTCAGATGCTGCATATCGAGCACCGGACCCATATAGACGCCGCCGCCGAGGATCGGATCGACCGCCGAGAGCGCCGCGACCAGTTGCTCCACCTGCGCGGTCGCCGGATCGACGCCCGGCCCCAATTTGTCGAGGAATGCCTGCGCGCGCTTCGTCGCGTTGAGCGGTCCCGAGGCGGTGACCTGCTGCCCGCTCATCGTGATCGCCTTGTGGAAGAGGCCCTTGGCTTCGGGCATCGCCATCAAGGTCGCGATCTTCGCGCCGCCGCCCGACTGGCCGAAGAGGGTGACATTGCCGGGATCGCCGCCGAACGCCGCGATATTGCGCCGCACCCATTTGAGCGCGAGGATCAGGTCGAGTTGCCCCGCATTACCGCTGTCGGGGAAACGCGGGTCGAGCCGTGCGAGATAGAGATAGCCGAGCGCGTTCAGCCGGTGGTTGACGGTCACGACGACGACCTCGCCACGCGCCGCAAGCGCTGCCCCGTCGTTGAGCGCGTCGGAGACGCTGCCCGTCGAATAGGCGCCGCCGTGAAAATAGACCATCACCGGGCGCTTTGCGGGCTTCTCGATATCCGGCGTCCAGACATTGAGGAAAAGGCAATCCTCGCTCTGCGGCCGATAAGTTTCGCCGGTCTGGGGGCAGGCTGGACCAAAGACATCGCCCCGCAGCTGCTCGGCCTTCGTCACAGCTACCGGCGCCCGAAAACGCTCGGCACGACCATAGCGAATACCCGTGAAAGCCCAGGACTGGCCGTCGCCAAAACTGCGGAATGTGCCCGAACGATAGGTGCCGTCGAACGCGCTTACCCCACCGATATGATGGACCGGTGTGAAAATCTCGGCGCGGGCAAGCATGGGCAAAAGAAGCGCGCCGCCGGTGGTTGCCAGTAGCGCCCGGCGGCCGATCATGTCAGCGCCGGACATCCAGCCCGCCGCCGTGGAAGGCGTCGATGTCGGCCTGCCCGAAAAGGCTCGCGTCGCCCGGCAGCGAATGTTTGAGGCAGGTGAGCGCGAGGCCGCTTTCCGCCATCGCCCTGGCATCGCCGCCCGAAAGATGTGCGTGCAGCACCCCGGCGGCAAAGGCATCGCCTGCGCCGATCCGATCGACGATGCCGGTAACGTCGATTTCGGGGGTTTGGTAGCCGCTCCCGCGCAGATCGACCCGCGCGGCGATGCGATGATGGTCGGCGGTGACCGTATGGCGTGCGGTCGAGGCGATCAGCTTGAGACCCGGAAAGGCGGCGAAACCCGCCTCGGCGGCTTCGCGGCGCCGGTCTTCGCCCTCGCCGCTGAATTCCTGTCCCAGCACCAGCGACAGGTCGCGGTGGTTGCCGAAGAGGATATCGGCGCTACCGATCAGTTCTGACAGCACCGTGCGCGGATCGCTGTCCCACGCTTCCCACAGCATGGCGCGGTAATTGCCGTCGAAGCTGACCGGCACGCCGAGCCGCTTTGCCGCGCGCGCCGCCGCCAGCGCGGCTTCCGCCGAACGCGGCCCGAGCGCGGGCGTGATCCCCGACAGGTGGAGCAGGCCCGCTCCCGCCAGAAGGCGGTCGAAATCATAATCCTCCGGCCCCGTCGCCGCGAAGCTCGACCCGGCGCGGTCGTAGACGATCTCCGACGCGCGCAGCCCCGCGCCGACGCTGAGGAAATAGAGGCCCATGCGGCCCGGACAAGGCGTGACGGCGGCGCAATCGACGCCTGCGCCGCGCACCGCCGCCACTGCTCCGCGACCCAGAGCATTTGCAGGAATCTTGCTGACCATCGCGCAGTCATGGCCCAGATGCGCGAGCCCGATCGCGACATTCGCCTCGGCGCCGCCGACGTGGAGCGCGAGCGACGGCGACTGCATCAGCAGCTCGTTGCCCGGCGAGGTCAGGCGGATCAGCAGTTCGCCGAAAAAGACAAGGCGGCCTTCGGTCATCTCACTCCCCGCTCACCCTACCCGTGCCGGCGGGTGGCCTTTCCTGTTATCGCGCGAGCCAGCCGCCGTCGACGGCTAGGATATGGCCCTGCACATAGTCCGATGCGCTCGACGCAAGGAACACCGCGGCGCCGCCGATGTCGCTCGGGTCGCCCCAGCGGCCCGCCGGGATGCGTTCCATGATCTGGCGGTTGCGCGTCTCGTCGCCTTGCAGCGCGGCGGTGTTGTTCGTCGCGATATAGCCCGGGGCGATCGCGTTGACCTGCACGCCCTTCGCCGCCCATTCGTTCGCGAGCAGCTTGGTGAGCCCGCCGACCCCCGATTTCGACGCGGTATAGCTCGGGACGCGGATGCCGCCCTGAAAGGTCAGCATCGAGGCGATGTTGATGATCTTGCCCGAACCGCGCGCGATCATGTGACGCCCGACGCTCTGGCAAAGGAAGAAGAGCGTCTTGAGGTTGGTGTCCATGACGGCATCCCAATCCTCTTCGGTGAAGTCGACCGCGTCGGCGCGGCGGATGATCCCGGCATTGTTGACGAGGATGTCGATGCGTCCGAACTCGGCGAGCACCGCATCGACGAGCGGCTGCACCGCGCCGACGCTCGACAGGTCGGCGGCGAAATTTTCGCCCTTCCGCCCCAGCCCGCGCACCTTGCCGACGGTCTCGTCGGCAGGCGAGCGCCCGGCGGCGGCGATGTCGGCCCCCGCCTCGGCGAGCGCGAGCGCAATCCCCTGCCCGATGCCGGTGTTGGCACCGGTGACGAGCGCGACCTTGCCCGAAAGATCGAAGAGACCCGCCATTACGACAGCTGACAGATGTCGAGGACGTTCATGTCGGTATAATCCTGGTTCTCGCCCGCCATCGCCCAGATGAAGGCATAGGATTTGGTGCCCGCGCCCATGTGGATCGACCAGGGCGGGCTGATCACCGCTTCCTCATTCTGCATCACGATGTGGCGCGTCGCCTCGCCCTCGCCCATGAAGTGCATCACGCGGTCGGTGTCGACATTGTCGAGCTCGAAATAGAAATAGATCTCGCTGCGGCGCTCGTGGATGTGCGGGGGCATCGTGTTCCACACGCTGCCTTCCTTGAGCACGGTCAGCCCCATCACGAGCTGCGCGCTGTCGCACACGCCCGGAATGACGAGCTGGTAGATCGTGCGCTCGTTCGATTCGGCGAGGCTGCCGCGGTCGAGCGCATTGGCGTCGGCGATGCCGAGCTTGCGCGTGGTAAACGCCTTGTGCGCCGGGCACGACGCCAGATAATAGCGCGCGCCTTCGCCCGCGAAGGTGACGTCGGTCGCGCCCATCGTCACATAGAGGCAATCCTTGTTGCCGAGCGTGAAGCTCTCGCCGTCGACGGTGACGGTGCCTTCCACCGACGACACGTTGATGATCGCCAGTTCGCGGCGTTCGAGGAACGGGTGCCCGGCCGCCGACGGCGGCTCGCTCTGTGCGGGCAGCTTGACCGGCGCCGAGCCGACGGCAACCCCGCCGATCACGAAGCGGTCGGCGTGGGTGTAGTTGAGGACGCACTCGCCGGTGCGGAACAGGTCCTGGATCAGGTAGCGATCACGCAACTCCGCATTCGACACCTCCTCCATCATCACGGGATGGGTGGCGTAATAGGTCTTGGAAAACATGGGTAGCATCCTCGCTCGAGATTTCTGGCTTGCCGCCTTGCTAGATTTGATGGTAACCGGTGTCAAGAGGTGTTGGCACCCCCGCCGGGCGGTTGATTTTACGCTTTCGAGCGCCCATCAGACAGAAAAGGCGAGCTCGGCTCCGGCCGGACTTGCAGGGGAAAGAAGATTATGGCGGCACAAGACAGGCCGGGGGGCAAGGGGCCGGGAGGCAAGCAACCGACGATCAACGACGTGGCGGCGCTTGCGGGGGTATCGAAAAAGACGGTGAGCCGGGTAATCAACCGGTCCGAATTCCTGACCGACAAGACGCGCGCAGCAGTCGAACAGGCGATCGAGCAACTCGGCTTCGTCCCGAACCCGCAGGCGCGCGCGCTCGCCTTTCGCCGCAACTTCCTGATCGCGCTGCTCCACGACAATCCGAACGCGCAGACCGTGCTCAACTTCCAGCGCGGCGTGCTCGATGCGATCAAGGACAGCGATCTCGCGCTGCTCGTCCGCCCCGTCGACCGCGGGTCGGACAAGCTGCTCGACGACGTCCGCACCTTCCTCGAAAAACAGCGGCCGATCGGCGCGATGCTGCTCCCACCGATTTCGGAGAATGACGATCTCGCCGCGCTCTGCGAAGATCTTGGCGTGCGTTATGTTCGCATCGGGTCGGCGCGGATCGACGATGCGAAACATTGCATCTCGTCGAACGACCGCGAGGTCGTCGCCGAAGCGGTGCGCGGGCTGGTCGCGCTCGGCCACCGCCGCATCGGCTTCGTGCGCGGCCCCGTCGGCTTCCGCTCGGCGGCCGAGCGCGAAGAAGGGTTCCGCGAAGCGCTCGCCGAGGCGGGCCTCGACCTTCCGGCCGAACTCTACGTGCCGGGCAATTATCGCTACACCGCCGGCATCGAAGCGGGCGAGGCCCTGCTTTCGCTGTCCGCACCGCCAACCGCCGTCTTCTGTTCGAACGACGAGATGGCGGCGGGGCTGATGAGCGTCGCGCATGGCAAGGGCATCAAGGTCCCCGGCGAACTGTCGATCATCGGTTTCGACGACAGCCCGACCGCGACGCATATCTGGCCCGCGCTCAGCACGGTGCGCTGGCCGATCCGCGAAATGGGCATCCGCGCCGCGCAGGTGCTCGTCCCCGACTTCCTCGGCCCCGGCGCCAAGGTCGCCGAAGACGATAGCACGGTGCTGGCTTCGACCTTCGTCGAACGGCAATCGGTCGCCGCGGCGCCGGAGCGTTAGCCGTCAGCGCCGCCGGCGCGCGAGCTGATATTCATAGAGCGACGGCGCGGCATCCACCGCCTGCCCCGTGCCTTCGATATAGGGCGCGGGATTGTAGCTGACGGCAATCTTGCGGTTCGCGTGGAGCCCGACGATCCGCTCGCCCGGGCCTTCGAGTCCGCTGGTGATCGTCACCGTTGCATCGACGGGAACGCTTTCGGGCATCACCAGCTTCGCGTTCCACAGCGTGTTATAAAGCCCGTGCCCCGGCTTCCAATAAGGCGCGCCGCCGCCGACCCACAGCTGGTACTGCCACGCGCCCTTCACCAGCTTCGGATCGATGTGCATCTCGATTGCATCGAACAGATTCTGGTGGTTCGACCCGCTGTGCTGGTCGATGATCGCGTGCGTGTCGACGACCGAGCGCAGGAACACCGATCGCGTCGAGCGCGTGTTGATACTCACCGGATGGATCACCGGATTCGCGACTTTCAGCTCCTTGACCAGCACATTGTGCACCGCGCCGACATGCACCGAATAATGCGCCCGGCGCGTGCCGGTAGTCGTGATGTCGGCGATCGTCAGGCTCGCCGCATTGTCGGTGAGGATGCCGCTGTCCGAACTGTCGATCGTCAGATCTTTCACCCAGCCGTCGAACACGCCGGTCATGTAGATGCCGTTGTAACCCTGTTCGAGATGATGCCCGAACGACGGCGCATCGGGGAATTGCAGCCGCAGGTTCTGGATGCCGACATTGGTGAGATGCTTCCAGTCGGCGACCACCGCGGGCTGGTCGGCGCGGATATCGTGAAGCAGCGGATCGCCGAGCGTCACTTTCGTCCCGCGCACCGCCGCAACACGCGTCGCCTGCACCACCACCGGCCGGTTCGGCGACGTCCAGTGGTGCGACCCGATCGGCAGGTCGGTGTCGCCATAGAGCGATTTCAGGATCTGGCTCTTCGGGCCGTCGACCGAAAACCATTGCAGCTGCACGACATCGCCGGCCTTGAGCCTGGCCGCATTGTCGACCGTCAGCGTGCGGGTGAACTGCTTGCCCGCTACCCCGGTCGCGAGCACCGGGTCGCGCACATCCTTCGTCCCGTCATAGGAAACCGGCCGGCTCTTTTCGGGGGCGACGAGGATCATCCCGCCCGCCCAGCTATATTC
Organism: Sphingopyxis sp.; assembly: GCF_035998905.1. Classification (GTDB taxonomy): domain Bacteria; phylum Pseudomonadota; class Alphaproteobacteria; order Sphingomonadales; family Sphingomonadaceae; genus Sphingopyxis. The sequence goes on from NZ_DASYHG010000029.1 coordinate 102,342, forward strand.
GGTGAACAGATAGTCGATATTATGTTCGGGCTCGACCTGCTGCTTCTTCTCGCGCACCAGATAGTCGCGCAGCTCGTCATAATCATGGCTCTGGTCGATCAGCTTCAGCGGGCGCGGGAACCAGAGCTCGCTCCCTCCCGGCCCATCGCCCGCGCCGTCGAGGACGATGTCGCTGCGCGTGATCCGCAGCACCTCGGTAATCTGCGTGCGTCCCTTGGGAAAACGCAGTGTCACCTTGCCCTTGACCGCGTTCGCCGCGGCAAGCGCGCGCAGCACCGCCTTGGTATCGTCGAGCTCGTCGTCCGGAATCGCGCCATATGCGGTCACGTCGATGATCGTGCCCGCATCGGCGGGGATCGGCGCCAGCCCGAAACCATAGCCGGCATAGCTGAAATCGGGCAGCGGGTTTGCCGCCGCGGTCGCCGGGTCCGAAAGAATCTTCGGCAATTTCGTCGGCTGTGCGTGAGCCGGGAGCGTGAGCAGCGCGCCGAGCGCCAGAACCGAAACAAGGCGCGCGCGCCGAACACCCGAAATCATGACCCGTAACACTCCTTGCGATCCGGTGGACCGGCGGCGCACGACCCCGCACCGCCGGTCCGGGGACCCCTGCTAAAACTTCGCGCGCACGCCGACCGAAAAACGCCGCTCGGACAGCGCATAGCTGTTGAGCGCGGTCGTATTGAAATTGCTATACTCGGTCGTCGCCGATTTTTTCGGCATCAGATTCTGTGCCTGGAGCGACAGCGCGATATTCTTCGTGATGTCGACCCCGACCTGCGCGTCGAGCTGCGAGCGCGACGCGACGAAGCTCGGTCGGCCTTCGGAAAATTCGAACACCGCCTCGTCGCGATAATTATAGGCGATACGCGCAGAGAAGGGCCCCTTCTCGTACAGCCCGACGAGGTTGTAGCTGTTCTTCGACACCGCGACGAGCGGGAAGCCCGCGCTGTCTTCCGAATCCGAATAGGTATAGTTCGCGATCACGCCGAAACCGTCGAGCGGCGAGGGCAGGAAGTCGAAGAACTGCTGGATCCCGACCTCGAACCCCTTGATCTTCGCGCTGGCGAGATTTTCGGGGCGCGAGAAGGTAAGCTCGCGGCCCTGCGGGTCGAGGTTGGTATCGACCCCGGTGGTCACGAAGCTGGCGATGAAATTCTTCACATCCTTGTAGAAAACCGCGCCCGAGATCAGCGAGCTCTTGCCCGTATAATATTCGAAGCTGACATCGGCCTGCGTCGAGATCGGCGGTTCGAGGTTCACATTGCCGCCGGTGACCGACAGGTTCGTCGCGTTGAAGAAGGTCGAGGGCGCAAGGTCGGCGATCGACGCGCGCTGCATCGTCTGCGACCCCGATACGCGGATCAGGAAATCGTCGGTGACGTTGAAGGCGATGTTCGCGCTGGGCAGGATGTTGGTATAGCGGTTCTTGTCGTTGACCAGCGTACTGACAGCGCCGACGTTGACATAGCTATCGACCGACAGCCGCGTCGACGCGATGCGCACCCCGGCATTCGCCTTGTAGGGGATGCCCGCAATCTCGCCCTCGCCCGACACCATCAGGTAACCGGCGAGCGTCTTTTCGCTGAAATCATAGTCGCGCTGGAGATTGGGCAGCAGGGTCGACTTGCCGTTCGGATCGGGATTGGGCTCGGCGGCCTGCGCACGGGTGAAGACATAGTCGAAGGTCGGCGCGGTGCTGAGGAAGCTGCGCGGGAAGGTCCCCGGAATATCGGTGAGGAAATCGCCGGCATCGACGAGCTTCAGATAGGGTTCGAGTTCGGCGCGCGTCGGCGTAACCTGGCTGCGGAACGCGTTCGAGCGCGCGTGGAGGTCGGTGTAGCGCACCCCTGCCGCGATCGTGACACCGCCGCCGGTTTCGTAACTGACGTCGAGCTTGCCCGTATATTCTTCGAGCAGGCCGATCAGGCGATTGCTGCGAACGCCGTTGTTCGCGGGGTTGTACGACGCATAGCTGGTCGGATTGAACGGCCCGGTCAGCGTCAGCGACGGGATCGTCGTATCGCGGAAATCGAAGGCGCCGGGAACGAGCGCGGTCCCCTGCAAGGTGATGATCTGGATCGTCTGGTCGATCGTGCCCTTGCTGTAATAGCCGTCGGCCTCGATCGTCAGCCCGTTATCGCCCTCATATTTGCCGTTGAGCCCATAGAGGAAGCTTTCGGTCGGCTCGTTGCGGATCTGTCCCGCCGTGGTCACCGTGCCGTTGGCATTACCCGCAACGACCATGCCGTCCTCGACAACGCGGTTGGCGACGGGATTGCTGCCGGTCGGGAGGCGGAAGGCGAAAAAGTCCTGCCGACGCCCGGTCTTGAGCTTCGAATAAAGCGCATCGGCGGTGATCGTGAATTCGGGGGTCACCTCGAACTGGATCGCGCCGTTGAGGCCAAGGCGCGAGCGATCGACGGTGAACTGCTCATATTGCAGCAGCACCGGGGTCGGCAGCACCCCGCCGCCGGTCCCCGTGTAGGTGCGGTTGAGGAAATTGTTGCGCTCGAAGGTCTGCGTCGTCGAGGTGCGTTTCTGATATTCGCCCGCAAGCATGACGCCGATGCGGCCGTCGGCGAATTTCGTCGTCGCAAAGCCGGTGATCGCGGGTTCGAACTTGTCCGAATTTTCCGAATAGACCCCCTGCGCGCGCACCGAGATCGTCGGTTCCTTGAACGACAGCGGCTTCGGCGTGACGAGGTTGACCGTGCCGCCAAGCCCGCCTTCGGCATTGCTGGCGAGCGGCGACTTGCGCACCTCGAGACGGCCGAACAGGCTGGATGGGACCGAGTCGAGCCCCGACGAGCGGCCGAGCTGGTCATTTTCGGGCGGCGACAGGCGCGCCGACCAGCCGAGCAGGGTGCGGCCGTCGACTTCGACACGCACCTGCTGGAGACCGCGCACCGACACCGACTGGCCTTCGCCGAAGACGCGGGTGATCTGGACCCCGGTGACGCGCTGGAGCGCTTCGGCGACATTGGCATCGGGCAGCTTGCCGACGTCCTCGGCGGTGATGACGTCCATCACCTGTTCGGCTTCGCGCTTGATGTCGGCCGCCTGTTCGAGCGAGGCGCGGATACCGGTGACGACGATCACATCTTCTTCGGCCGGAGCCGCCGCATCCTGTGCATGTGCGGGCGCCACCATCAGCGCCGCGAGCGAGGCGCCGCCCGCCAGCTTCGCCCATGCCCGAAAGCCCCGCCTTGCCTGAATCGCCGCCTGAATCGCCATCGTCATCCTCCCACGCGGGCGGCGGACCTGCTGCCCGCTCGCCCCTGATTTCCCTCGGAGATACCGCCCGATGAACCGGCCCTTGGACCCGCCCGGCGGCTCTCTTCCATTTCTATAATCGTTGCCCGGAACTGGTAACCGGTGTCACGAATGATGCGGGATTTGCCGAGCCCATGTCAAGCGATAATTGTATGACAACTCATGTCGTTGTATGACAACTATATTTTGAGCGGCGGCTGGCGCGCGCGCCCGAAAAATTGTCGCAATTTGTCGTATCGCGCCCATTGGGCTTGCCAGCGGCAGGCCAATGGGTTGAATAGGCGCAAAACCTCCCTCCTCCCGACTGCGACTTGAAACGAGATTGACCCCTATGCTGGACAAGAGGCCGCTGCTTCGTGCCGGAGCCCTGTGCGCCATGGCCCTGTCGCTGGCCGCCTGCTCGGCCGAAGAGGAAAAGGCGGGCCGCGGCGCCCCCGAAGTCGGTTATGTCACCGTCGCGGTGCAGCCGGTGCCCGTCACGACATCGCTCGGGGGGCGCACCGTCGCCTTTGAAACGAGCGAGGTGCGGCCGCAGGTGAACGGCCTGATCCGCCGCCGCCTGTTCACCGAGGGCGGCTTCGTCCGCGCCGGCCAGCCGCTGTACCAGATCGACGCGAGCCTCTATCAGGCCGGGGTCGACCAGGCCGCGGCGAACCTCGCCAGCGCGCGCGCCAGCGCGCAGGCCGCCGACGAACGCGCGCGGCGGCTCGAACCGCTCGCCAAGATGCAGGCGGTCGCCGAACAGGATTATACCGACGCGCTGGCGCAGGCGCGCATGGCGCGCGCCGCGGTCGCACAGAACAGCGCCGCGCTCGAAACCGCGCGGATCAACCTGCGTTATGCGACGATCACCGCGCCGATCAGCGGCCGCATCGGGCGCAGCCTCGCGACCCCCGGCGCGCTCGTCAGCGCGAGCCAGGCAACGCCGCTCGCGGTGATCCAGCAGACCGACCCGATGTATGTCGACATGCAGCAGTCGAGCGCCGAGCTCACCGCGCTGCGTCAGGCGATCGAAAGCGGCGGGGTGACCGCGGGCAGCACCTCGGTTCGCCTGCGCATGGAAGACGGCAGCACCTATGGCTTTGCCGGGACGGTCCAGTTTTCCGATATCACGGTCAACGAGGCGACCGGCACCGTCACGCTGCGCGCGCGCTTCCCCAATCCCAAGGGAATCCTGTTGCCCGGCATGTTCGTCACCGCGCTGTTCGACCAGGTGGTGAACCCGTCGGCGATCCTGTTGCCGCAGCCCGCGGTGCAGCGCGATTTCGACGGCTCGGCCTTCGTCTATCTCGTCGGCAAGGACAATAAGGCGGCGCGGCGCAAGATCGTCGCCGACCGCACCTCGGGCGCGAACTGGGTCGTCACCGACGGGCTGAAGCCCGGCGAACGCGTGATCACGCAAGGGATCGGCAATCTGCGGCAGGGCGCCGATATCCGTCCGGTCGCGGCAAGCAGCGTCCAGCGCGTGGGCGCGCCCAAGGGCGACGCCGCCGCGGCAAAGGGCAAGTAGCGGGCGATGTCGCGCCTTTTCATCAACCGGCCGATCTTTGCGTGGGTGCTGGCGATCATCGTCATGCTCGGCGGCGCGGGCGCGCTCTTTTCGCTGCCGATCGAACAATATCCCGACATCGCGCCGGCGCAGGTCAACATCCGCGCGACCTACCCCGGCGCCTCGGCCGAAACGATCGAGAACAGCGTCACGCAGGTGCTCGAACAGCAGCTGACCGGGATCGACGGCCTGCTTTATTTCAGTTCGCAGTCGAGCTCGCGCGGGCAGGCGAACATCACCGCGATCTTCGAAAAGGGCACCGATCCCGACATCGCGCAGGTGCAGGTCCAGAACAAGATCGCATCGGCGGTCTCGCGCCTGCCGCAGCAGGTGCAGCAACAGGGCGTGCGCGTCACCAAGTCGAACTCGGACACGCTGCTGCTCGTCGGCGTCTATGACGAGACCAACACGCGCGTGAACCAGGACGTGTCCGACTATATGGCGTCGAACATCCAGGACCCGCTGTCGCGCGTCGAGGGGGTGGGCGAGGTCAATATCTTCGGCGCCCCGCACGCGATGCGCATCTGGCTCAATCCGCAGCGGCTCGCCGCGATGTCGCTGATGCCGAGCGACGTGATTTCGGCGATCAGCGCACAGAATAGCGAAGTCGCCGCGGGCGACGTCGGCGGCCTGCCCTCGCCGCAGGGACAGATGCTCAACGCGACGGTGACCGCGCAGTCGCGGATGCAGACGGTCGAAGAATTCCAGAATATCGTCCTGAAGACGCTGCCCGACGGATCGACGGTGCGCATCAAGGATGTCGCGCGCGTCGAGATCGGCGCCGAAAGCTATGCCGTCGTCAGCCGCATCAACGGTCATCCCGGCGCGGGCATGTCGATCTCGCTGTCACCGGGGTCGGACGCACTCGAAACCGCCGACCGGGTGAAGGCGCGGATGGAGGAACTCGCCGCCGATTTCCCCGACGGGCTGACCTACAGCTATGCCAACGACGCGACCGCCTTCATCAAGCTGTCGGTCAGCGAGGTACAGAAATCGCTGTTCGAGGCGATCTTGCTGGTCATCCTCGTCATGTTCGTCTTCCTGCAGAGCTGGCGCGCGGTGCTGATCCCCGCGATCGCGGTGCCTGTCGTGCTGCTCGGCACCTTCGCCATCTTCTATATGCTGGGGTTCAGCATCAACACGCTCACCCTGTTCGGCCTGACGCTCGCGATCGGGCTGCTCGTCGACGACGCGATCGTCGTGGTCGAGAATGTCGAGCGGCTGATGGAAGAAAATCCGGGCATGTCGGCGCGCGACGCGACGATCCAGTCGATGAAGGAATTGCAGGTCGCGCTGATCGCGATCGCACTCGTGCTGTCGGCGGTGTTCATGCCGATGGCCTTTTTCGGCGGCTCGACCGGCGTCATCTACCGGCAATTCTCGGTCACCATCGTCTCGGCGATGGCGCTGTCGGTGCTCGTCGCGCTGATCCTCAGCCCCGCGCTCACCTCGACCCTGCTCAAACCCAAGGCGCACGGCGACGCGGCCGGAGGCGGGGGGCGCTTCCCCCGCGTTCACGCCTTCCTCGAGCGCGCGAAGAACGGCTTCAACACCCGCTTCGATCGCTCGGTCGATCGCTATGTCGGAAGCGTGACCAAGGTCGTCGACCGCAAATGGCTCTTCCTCGGCATCTACGCCATCCTGCTCGTCGCGCTGGTATTCCTGTTCCTGCGCCTGCCGAGCGGCTTCCTGCCCAACGAGGATCAGGGGCGCGTCCAGGTCCAGTTCCGCCTGCCCGCGGGTGCGACGCAGGCGCGCACGCTCGAAGTACGCGACGAAATCGAAAAATATATGCTGACCCACGAAAAGGCGAACACGCAGGCGCTGTTCCTGATCGCGGGCGGAGGCGGCGGCGCAGCGGCGGGACAGAACACCGGCCAGGGCTTCGTCAATCTCACCCATTGGGACGACCGGCCGGGCAAGGAAAATACCGCCGACGCGATCGCCCAGCGCGCGCGCGCAGCGCTGAGCGGGCTGCGCGATGCCCAGATCTTCGCGCTCGTCCCCGGCGCGGTGCGCGGGCTCGGCGATTCGTCGGGCTTCACGATGCAGTTCCAGAACCGCAGCGGGATGAGCCGCGCCGAGTTCGCCGAAGCGCGCGAGAAACTGCTCGCCGCGGCGAACGCGAACCCCAAGCTGACCTCGGTGCGCCTGTCCGACCTTCCCGACGTCGCGACGCTCAAGATCGACGTCGATACGCAGCGGCTGACGGCGTACGGCATCGACAATGCCGACGTGAATGCGACGCTCGCGGCCGCATGGGGCGGGCGCTACGTCAACGATTTCATCGACAAGGGCCGCGTCAAGCGCGTCTATGTCCAGGGCGACGCCCCCTATCGCGCGCGCCCCGAGGACCTCGGCCAATGGTATGTCCGGTCGGCCGACGGCCAGATGTCGCCCTTCTCGGCCTTTGCCAAGACCGGCTGGTCGACGACGCCGAGCAGCAGTTCGCGTTTCCAGGGCGTGCCCGCCTTCGAAATCTCGGGCCAGCCCGCGCCCGGCACCAGCTCGGGCGAGGCGATGGACGAGATGGAGCGGATGGCGGGCGAAATCCCGGGAACCAGCGTCGCCTGGTCGGGCTCTTCCTATCAGGAACGCCTCTCCTCGGGACAAGCGCCCTTGCTCTATGGCCTGTCGCTACTCGTCGTCTTCCTCTGCCTCGCCGCGCTTTACGAAAGCTGGTCGATCCCGCTCGCGGTGCTGCTCGTCATCCCCTTGGGGCTGATCGGCGCAGTGTTCGCGGTGAATTTGCGCGGGCTGGAGAATGACGTCTATCTCCAGATCGGCCTGCTCACGACGATGGGGCTCGCGGCGAAGAATGCGATCCTGATGATCGAATTCGCCGAGCAGGAAGAACGCAAGGGCAAGCGCGTGATCGAGGCCGCGATCGCCGCGGCGCGCATCCGCCTGCGCCCGATTTTGATGACGAGCTTTGCCTTCATCTTCGGCGTGCTGCCGCTCGCGATCGCGACCGGCGCCGGCGCGAACAGCCGCGTCGCGATCGGGACCTCGGTGATCGGCGGGATGCTCACCGCCGCCTTCCTCGCGATCTTTTTCATCCCGCTCTTCTTCGTCCTCGTCCGCCGCGGGGTGCGCGACGGGCTGGCGGCAGTGCGCGCGCGCTTCGGCAAGAACAAGGGCGACGGCCCGGCGGAGGTCCCGGCATGATCCGCGCCCTGCTTCTCACCGGCACGCTGATGCTCGCGGGCTGCTCGCTCGCGCCCAAGACGGTGCTGCCGACGCCGCCCGTCCCGCAAAGCTGGCCCGCGGGCGACGCTTATCTGCTGCAAAGCGAAGCGGCGCTGCCGATCCTCTCGTACAAAAGCGTCTTCACCGATCCGCGCCTCCAGTCGCTGACCGAACAGGCGCTGGCGAACAACCGCGACCTCCGAACCGCTTATGCCAATGTCGCCGCGGCGCGCGCGCAGGTGCGTGTCACGCGGTCGGGGCAATTCCCCGAACTCGGAGTGAGCGCGGGCGCGGATTATTCGGACGGCGGAAGTACCAACGGCGCCGGCGACTTCTCGCTGCGCGGCGGGATCACCAGCTTCGAGCTCGACCTGTTCGGCAAGCTCGCCAACGCGACCGAGGCCGACCGCAACCGCGCGCTCGGCACCGAAGCGGCGTCGCGCACCGTGCGGCTCGCGCTGATCGCGAATCTCGCCGACGCCTGGGCGACTTATGGCGCCGACCGCGACCTCCTCAAAATCGCCGAGGACACCGCCGCCAATGCGCGCGAAAGCGTGCGGCTCACCAAAGCGCGGCTCGACGGCGGCGTCGCGCCGCGAACCGACCTCCGCCAGGCCGAACAAATCCTCGCGACCGCCGAGGATTCGATCGCGCGGCAAAGGACCGCGCTCGCGCAGGACGAGAATCTCATCCGCCTGCTCGCCGGCGGCGATGTCGACCGCGCATTGCTCCCGGCGAGCCTTGCCGAAGTGACGCCGACGATCGTGTCGCTGCCCGCGGGGGTCAGCTCCGAAATCCTGCTTCGCCGTCCCGACGTGATCGAGGCCGAATATGGCCTGCGCGCCGCCAATGCGAACATCGGCGTCGCGCGCGCGCAGCTCTTCCCTTCGATCTCGCTGACCGGGCTGCTCGGTTTCGCCAGCAACGCGCTCGGCAGCCTGTTCGACAGCGGATCGTTCAGCTGGTCGGCGGGCGGCGACGCGACCGCGACGATCTTCGATGCTGGCGGCCGCCGCGCGGGGGTCGCGGTCAGCGAAGCGCAGCGCGATGCCGCGCTCGCCGGCTATGAGGGCGCGATCCAGACCGCGTTCCGCGAGGTCGCCGACGCGCTCGCGGTGCAGGGCACGATTTCGGAACGCGTCCGCGCCGCCAGCGCGAACAGCGCCGCCGCCGCCGATACCGCGACGCTCACCGACGCACGCTACAAGGGCGGCGTCGACAGCTTCCTCTCCAGCCTCGACGCGCAGCGCAGCCTCTATGCGGCGCGGCGGAGCGAGATCGCGACCCAGCTTTTGCTCGTCAGCACGCGAATCGCGCTGTTCCGTGCGCTCGGCGGCGACAGCAGCGCGGGAAGCCAAACGGGCGCGCCCTAACCCTTTCCGAGAACAGCGTTTCCTGACCCTTCTTGACAAGCGCCATATCGAAGGCGCTAATAGAACATATCAGGAACAAATGATGCGCGAGTCGTCTCCCCTACTCGCCGGGCTGCGCAAACGCATCGCCCGGCTGGCCGCCGATGGCGGTCTCGAAAGCCGCCGGGCCGAGGGCTGGCTGGCGAGCGGGCACGCGTCCTTCGACGATGCGCTCGGCGGCGGGCTGATGATCGGGCGCACCCATGAATTTTTCGCCGCCGACGCGCTCGACGCGACGAGCGCCGCGGCCTTTGCCGCACTCATCGCGCTGCGCACGCCAGGAAAGGCGCCGCTGATCTGGCTGCGCACGAACGACGCGGGCAAGCGCGCCGGGCATATCTATGCCCCCGGCATCGCCGAACTCGGCGGCGATCCCGACCGGCTGCTGCTCGTCGAGACCGTCGATCCGAAGATGCTGCTCGCCTGCGCGAACGATGCGATCCGCTGCGCCGGGTCGGCGGCGGTGATCGTCGAAAGCTGGGGCAAATTCCCGCTTTTCGACCTTACGGCCGGCCGCCGCCTCGCGCTCGGCGCGCGCGATGCGGGCACGACGCTCCTGATGCTCCGCCTCAATGCCACGCCCGCGCCGAGCGTCGCCGAAACCCGCTGGAGCGTCGCCGCCGCGCCCTCGCGCGAACTCGAAGCCAATGCTCCCGGCGCACCCGCCTTCGACCTCGAACTGCTGCGCTGGCGCGGCGGCCCCGCCGGCACGCACTGGCGACTGGACTGGAACCATGACGAAAACGCTTTCGGGCCAAATGCCGACGAAGCGGCGCTATCTGGCGCTCTTCTTCCCCTTCCTGCCCGCCGAGCGATGGCTTCGCACGGCGCCGCGGCGGCCTGACGCGCCGCTCGTCTTCGCCGAGAAGCAGCGCGGCGCGATGCGTCTTGCCAGCGTCGATGCGGCGGCGCTCGCGGTCGGGCTGCGCCCCGGCATGCCGCTCGCCGATGCCCGCGCGCAAATCGGCGAACTCGCCGTCGTCCCGCACGATCCGGTGCTCGATCATGGATGGCTCGACCGGCTCGCGCAGGGCTGCGCACGCTATACGCCGCTCGTCGCGCTCGACGCCCCCGACGGGCTGATCCTCGACATTGCAGGCGCGGTCCACCTGTTCGGCGGCGAGGCCGGACTGGTCGCCGATGTCGAGCACCGCCTCGTGCGCCTCGGCCTGACCTTGCGCCACGCGCTCGGCCCCACCGCCGACGCCGCGCGCGCGCTCGCGCGCTACCAGACGCGCCCCGCCCCCGACGAAGGACAGGCGATCCGCCGCCTGCCCGTCGCCGCGCTCGAACTCGAAGCCGAGGCGACGACCGCGCTCGTCCGCGCAGGATTGAAGACGATCGGCGACCTTGCGAGCCGCCCGATGGCGAATATCGCCGCACGCTTCGGCGCCGATGCCGCGATGGCGCTCCGCCGCCTGCTCGGCGACGCGCCGAGCCCGCTCGACCCGCGTATCACCCTCCCGCCCGTGGTCGCCGAACGCCGCTTTGCCGAGCCGCTCGGCAGCACCGCCCATGCGACCAGAATATTGGCCGAACTCACCACCGAAGCGATCGGGGATCTGTCCGAACGCGGCAAGGGCGGGCGCCATTTCCGCGCGACCTTCTTCCGCAGCGACGGCCTCGCGCGCAGCATCGCGATCGAAACCGGTCACCCGACGCGCGACACGGGGCTCGTGATGCGCCTCTTCGCCGAGCGTATGGACAGCCTCGCCGACCCGCTCGACCCCGGCTTCGGCTTTGACATGATCCGCCTCGCGGTGCCGCGGCTCGAGGCGCTCGGCGCAAGCCAGCTCAAGCTCGAGGGCGGCGCCGTGAAGGACGCCGCGATCGACGAACTCGCCGACCGGCTCGCGACGCGGCTCGGCCGCGGGCGCGTGCGGCGGCTCCGCCCCGCCGATACGCATATTCCCGAACAGGCGCAGCTCGAACTGCCCGCGGCCGACGCCCCGCCCCCGCTGCCTTGGCAGGAGCCCGATCCCGGCGAACCCCCGACACGCCCCTTCCACCTCTTCGACCCGCCGCAGCCGATCGAGGTGATCGCCGAGGTGCCCGACGGCCCGCCGCACCAGTTCCGCTGGCGCCGGCAGGCGCACGCGGTGCGCCGCTACGAGGGGCCCGAACGCATCGCCGCCGAATGGTGGCGCCGCCGCGACAATGGCGGACTGACGCGCGACTATTACCGCGTCGAGGACGCGCAGGGCCGCCGCTTCTGGCTCTTCCGCCACGGCCTCTATGATGAAAAGCCCGACCCGCGCTGGTATATCCACGGGGTCTTCGCATGAGCGACACAGACGCCGATCCCGGCCCAGATTCCGGCTTTGCCGAACTGGTCGCGGCGACCAACTACAGCTTCCTGCGCGGCGCCTCGCATCCCGCCGAGATGGTGGCGGAGGCGATCGCCCTCGGCATGACCGGTATCGGCATCGCCGACAGGAACAGCGTCGCGGGGGTGGTGCGGGCGTGGGCCTTCCTGAAGGATTTGCAGGTCAAGCAGCCCGAAACCGTAGCAAACTTCCGGCTGGTGGTCGGGGCAAGACTTGTCTTCGCCGACGGCACCCCCGACATCGTCGCCTATCCGGTCAGCCGCCACGGCTGGGGCCGCCTGACGCGTCTTCTCTCGGTCGGGAATCTGCGGGCAGAGAAAGGCGACTGCATTCTCGAACTGGGCGATCTGCTCGACCATTGTGACGATCTTCTTCTAATCGCGATGGAAGGCGATGAGGAATTGCTTCGCACCCTCAAACACAAACGGCCAAAATCGGTCTGGCTGGCCGCCATGATGCCGCAGTCAGGCGCCGACACTCGACGGCTGGCTGAACTCCAGCGTGTGTCGGCAGTTACGAATGTTCCCCTGCTTGCGACTAATGACGCCCTCTATGCGACCGCTGCACAGCGCCCCTTGCATGATATCATCACCAGCATTCGCGAAGGGACAACGGTCCAGAAAGCAGGCAAGCTGCTTCGCGCCAATGGCGAGCGCCACCTGAAGGCGCCGGCCGAAATGCGGCGGCTTTTTGCGCGTCGTCCAAAGGCAATCGAAGCGAGTGCGAAGCTGCTCGCCCGCATCGGCTTTCGCCTCGACGATCTGCGTTACGAATATCCGCACGAGCCGGTACCTCCGGGCTGGAAACCCTTCAACTATCTCCACCATCTGGTGAAGACGGCGGCGGAAAAGCGCTATGGCGCGCCGTTGAAGCCGAAAATCCGCAAGCTGATCGGCAACGAACTCCGCCTGATCCGGCGACGGAACTATGTTTATTACTTTCTTACCGTCCACGATCTCGTCCGCTTTGCCCGCGAACAGGAACCTCCGATCTTATGTCAGGGCCGCGGCTCGGCCGCCAATTCGATCGTTTGCTTTCTGCTCGGCGTGACCTCCGTCGATCCGGACGAACACAAGCTGCTCTTCTCGCGCTTCGTGTCGGCCGAGCGTGACGAGCCGCCCGACATCGACGTCGATTTCGAGCATGAGCGGCGCGAGGAGGTGATCCAATATATCTACGACCGCTACACGCGCGACCGCGCGGCAATCGCCGCGACCGTCATTCACTATCGGCCACGCAGCACGATCCGCGAGGTCGGCAAGGCACTCGGCCTCAGCGAGGATGTGACCGCACGGCTCGCCGATACGAGCTGGGGAAGCTGGGGCGACGAGGTGCCGATCGAGCGGCTCACCGAAGCGGGGCTCGATCCGCACAATGGTGAGATCGAGCGGCTGCACCGCTTTGTCGGCGAACTGCTCAAGACGCCACGCCACCTGTCGCAGCATGTCGGTGGCTTCGTGCTCACCGAAGGACGGCTCGACGAGCTGGTGCCGATCCACAATGCCGCGATGGAGGATCGCACCTTCATCGAATGGGACAAGGACGACATTGACGCCCTCGGGCTGATGAAGGTCGATGTGCTCGCGCTCGGCATGCTGACCTGCATCCGCAAATGCTACGATCTGATGCGGGAGCATGGGCTGGGTGACCACACGCTGGAACTCGATATCGATTCCAAAGATCCGGCGGTCTACGACATGCTTTGCAAGGGCGACAGCATCGGGGTCTTTCAGGTCGAGAGCCGCGCGCAGATCAACATGCTTCCGCGCTTACGACCCCGAAAACTCTACGACCTGGTCGTGCAGGTCGCGATCGTCCGCCCCGGACCGATCGAAGGCGACATGGTGCATCCCTATCTGCGCCGCCGAAACGAGGAGGAAGAAGTCGAATATCCCTCCCCAGCGCCGCCGCATGACCCCAATGAATTGCGGGAGGTTCTGGGCCAAACCTTCGGCGTACCGCTTTTTCAGGAACAGGCGATGAGCCTGGCAATCACTGCGGCTGGCTTCACGCCCGAAGAAGCCAATGGCCTGCGCCGCGCGATGGCGACCTTTCGCAATGTCGGAACGATAGACAATTTTCGCGAGAAGATGGTCGGGGGCATGGTTGCGCGTGGTTACAAAAAGGACTTCGCCGAGCGCTGTTTCAAACAGATCGAGGGGTTCGGCAGCTACGGCTTTCCCGAAAGCCACGCGCAGTCGTTTGCGCGGCTCGTCTATGTGTCGTCATGGATCAAACATTATCACCCCGCCGTCTTCGCCTGCGGCATCCTCAATTCGCAGCCGATGGGCTTCTACGCCCCCGCACAGCTCGTCCGCGATGCGCGCGAGCATGGGGTCGAGGTGCGCGCGGTCGATGTGAATGCGAGCCTTTGGGACAACAGCCTTGAGCGGAAGGACGATGGCAGCCTCGCGCTCCGGCTCGGCTTCCGGCAGGTCGATGGTTTCCGCGAGGAGTGGGCCGGGCAGATCGCCCTTGCGCGAACCACCCCCTTCGCCTCGGTCGAAGAGCTCGCGCGTCGCGCGAACCTGCCGTCGCGGGCGCTGCGCCTGCTCGCCGAGGCCGATGCGTGCCGCTCGATGGGGCTCGAACGCCGCCCTGCGCTGTGGGACGCGCGGCGCGTCCGGCAGGGGGTGCTGCCGCTGTTCGGCGCAGCCGAAACCGATGAGCTGGGCGCCGAGGAGGATGCGCAGTTGCCGCCCACCCCGCTCGTCGAGCATGTGCTGACCGATTACCAGACGACGCGGCTGTCGCTCAAAGGCCATCCGATGGCGTTCCTGCGCGGCGATTTCGAACGCGAAGGCGTACTCAGCGCGGCTCAGGTCGCGGCGGCGAAGAACGGGTCGATCGTCCGCACCGCGGGGATCGTGCTGATCCGCCAGCGGCCGGGGAAAGGCAATGCGATCTTCATCACGCTCGAGGATGAGGGCGGGATCGTCAACATCCTGCTCTGGGCGCGCCACTTCGAACGCTATCGCCGCGCCGTGATGGCCTCCCGCCTGATGCTCGCCGAAGGCGAGGTGCAGCGGAGCAAGGAGGGGGTGATCCACCTGATGGCGACACGCATCGTCGATCGCACCCGCATGCTCGATACGCTGGGAAGCGACCGGCGCTTCGACCCCGACGTCTGCCGCGCCGACGAGGTCCGGCATCCGCAGCTGCCGCGCGGCCATGCGGCGAAACATGGGCATCCGCGCGACGTCCGCATCCTGCCCAAGTCGCGCGATTTTCATTGAGTGCTTTTGTCCCGGCTGACGCCGGGAACGGTTCCAGCCCACTCCCCCTCCCAGCCTCCCATAGGATACCATGTCGGGAGGCTGGGAGGGGGAGTGGGCTGGAACCGCGCCTGTTTCGGCTTTGCCGAGACAGAAAAAGAAGATGCCCCGGCTGTGGGGGCCGGGGCATCGGATCAGGCTATCTAAGGGACCAACCGAATATAGCCTGAAAGTCGTTCGCGGATTTTAGCCGCGGAGCAGGTTCATCACGCCCTGCTGGCTCTGGTTCGCCTGCGCGAGCATCGCGGTCGATGCCTGCGACAGGATGCCGGCGGCGGCAAGCTTCGTCGATTCGGCCGAGAAATCGGCGTCTTCGATGCGCGACCTCGCGTCTGCCAGATTCGTGACGGTCGACGTCAGATTGTCGACAGTCGCTTCGAGGCGGTTCTGCTGCGCACCGAGGTTGGCGCGCTGCGTCGCAACCGTCTGGATCGCGGCATCGAGAACGCTGAGCGCGTCCGAAGCGCCCGCGACATCCGAAAGATCGATATCCTCGACCAGGGCGGCGGTGACAACCGGCGGGCCCGCAGCCGCTGCACGACCCAGGGAAGAAGCCCGCAGGTCGGCGATCGTGATCGTGACGCTCTCGCCCGAGTTGACGCCCGTCTGGATGGCGATCGGCGTCGTCGTTGCACTGCCGTCGAGCAGCTTGGTGCCGTTGAAGGTCGTGCGGTTCGCAATATCGCCGATCTGCGAGATCAGCGCGGTCACTTCGGTCTGGATCGCGGCGCGATCGGTCGTGCCGTTGGTACCGTTGGCCGACTGGACAGCCAGTTCGCGCATACGAACGAGGATGTTCGAGATATTGCCCATCGCGCCTTCGGCGGTCTGCGACAGCGAAATGCCGTCGTTGGCGTTGCGCACGGCCTGGTTCAGGCCGCGGACATTGGCGTCCATGCGGGTCGCGATGGCGAGGCCGGCGGCGTCGTCCTTCGCGCTGTTGATGCGCTTGCCGCTCGACAGGCGTTCCATCGCCTGCGACTGCATCTTGTTGGCAACACGCGAGTTATTCTGGGCGCGAAGCGCACTCACATTGGTGTTGATGACGGTCATAATGATCCTTTCTGGCCTTGGTGGCCATTCCCGTTCGTGCGGCTCGGTGCGCGTCACTCAATCCAGTAACGGCAGGTAACGACACGGCTTAAGCGGCACGCATATAAAATCCTGGCAGCCCCTCCTCGCCAAAGCGCGCGGGCCAAAGACACCCCGGCCGCAGGCCGGGGTATCCATGTCAGGCTATCAAAGGGATCAACCCGAATAGCCCTAATCTTCGTCGCTCAGCTTAGCCGCGGAGCAGGTTCATCACGCCCTGCTGGCTCTGGTTTGCCTGCGCGAGCATCGCGGTCGATGCCTGCGACAGGATGCCGGCAGCCGCGAGCTTCGTCGATTCGGCCGAGAAATCGGCGTCTTCGATGCGCGACTTGGCGTCTGCCAGATTCGTGACGGTCGACGTCAGATTGTCGACAGTCGCTTCGAGGCGGTTCTGCTGCGCACCGAGGTTGGCGCGCTGCGTCGCAACCGTCTGGATGCCCGTGTCGAGCAGGCCGAGCGCCGTCCCGGCACCGGCCGCCGTCGACAGGTCGACCGCGGCGACGCCGAGGCCGGCGGCGGTGAGGTTGCCGATCGCGATCGTCACGCTCTCGCCCGAGTTGACACCCGTCTGGATGGCAATCGAGGTACCGCCCGAAAGCAGGTTGGTGCCGTTGAAGGTCGTGCGGCTCGCAATATCGCCGATCTGCGAGATCAGCGCGGTCACTTCGGTCTGGATCGCGGTGCGATCGGTCGTGCCGTTGGTGCCGTTGGCCGACTGGACAGCCAGTTCGCGCATACGAACGAGGATGTTCGAGATGTTGCCCATCGCGCCTTCGGCGGTCTGCGACAGCGAAATGCCGTCGTTGGCGTTGCGCACGGCCTGGTTCAGGCCGCGGACATTGGCGTCCATACGGGTCGCGATGGCGAGGCCGGCGGCGTCGTCCTTCGCGCTGTTGATGCGCTTGCCGCTCGACAGGCGTTCCATCGCCTGCGACTGCGCTTTGTTGGCAACACGCGAGTTATTCTGGGCGCGAAGCGCGCTCACATTGGTGTTGATGACGGTCATAATGATCCTTTCCGGCCTCGATGGCCATTCCCATGATGTGAGGGCTCGAGGAGCGGTCACGATTGCAGTAACGGCGGAGAGCGGAGGCGCTTAAGCCCACCCGTCAAAAAAATGCCGGATGCGCACGAGATCCGGGTCGGCAGTCGCACATATCACTGAAAACGCGCATTTAAATTTATTGGCACGGCCTTTGCATTCTTCTTTTGCGTGCGGCGCACCGCCGCGCAAAGGACGGATGGAAAGCAATGAGCACGATTGACCCGAGCCGGCTGCTGCAGATGCGCAGTTCGATCCTCAATCAAAACCAGGCGCTGCAACGTGCCGCCGGAAAAGGCGGCGCCGGGGCCAGCGAAGGCATCGGCGGAACGCCCGATTTCGGGGCCGCGATCAACAATGCGCTGCAGCAGGTCAACGCACAGCAGTCGAAGGCGAGCCAGGTCACCGAAGCTTATGAGCGCGGCGACACACACGACATCGTCAGCGTGATGATCGAGCGCCAGAAGGCCTCGCTCGGCTTCGAAACCACCCTGCAAGTCCGCAACAAGCTGCTGTCCGCCTATCGCGACATCATGAACATGCCGGTGTAATCCATGGCCGAAACCCAGATCCTTACCCCCGTCGACGACGGGTCCGCGAACCGCCTCCCCGCCCCCGTCCTCGGCGGCCGCTTCGCACCATTCACGCAATTCGTCCGCCAGCCGGCGGTGCAGCGCGCGCTGCCCGCGATCGCAATGACCTCGGCGATCGGCATCGCCGCGCTCGCCTATTTCACGATGCAGGCCGCCCCGCAGGCGCAGCTTTTCGCCGGGCTCGACGACGCCGACAAGGCGGCGGTCGCCGACGCGCTGCAGACGCAGGGCATCGCCCACAGCATCGACCCGACCACCGGCGCACTGACCGTCGACGCCAGCAAGCTCCATCAGGCGCGCATCGCGCTTGCCGGGCAGGGTCTGCCGAAAGCCGCTCCGAGCGGCGACAGCCTGATCGCGTCGCTGCCGATGGGATCGAGCCGTGCGATCGAAGGCGAAGCGCTGCGCTCGGCACGCGAAGCCGACTTGTCGCGCACGATCGAGACCATCGACGCGGTCAAGAGCGCGCGCGTCCATGTCGCCGCCGCCGAACCCAGCCTGTTCGTTCGCGAAGACAAGCCCGCAACCGCATCGGTGATGCTGACATTGCAGAACGGCCGCTCGCTCAGCGACGGCCAGGTGCAGGCCATCCGCTTCCTCGTCGCCTCGTCGATCCCCGGCATGAACGCCGACCAGGTGTCGGTGATCGACCAGCGCGGCGCGCTGCTGTCCGACACCGCGTCGGGCAGCGACATGAAGGCGTTCCAGCTGCAGCTGCAGGTCGAGGACCGCTTTCGCCGCGCGCTCGACACCTTGCTCGGCCCGATGCTCGGCGCCGGCAATTACACCGTCGAAGTCCACGCCGACGTCGACATGTCCGAAA
This sequence comes from Sphingopyxis sp., assembly GCF_035998905.1. Lineage (GTDB taxonomy): Bacteria > Pseudomonadota > Alphaproteobacteria > Sphingomonadales > Sphingomonadaceae > Sphingopyxis. The sequence continues at coordinate 120,917 of NZ_DASYHG010000029.1, forward strand.
GCCAGGCGACGCGCGAAAGCTTTCCCGAAAACGACCGCGCGCTCACCAGCGAACAGATCACGCGCTCGACCAGCGGCACGAGCAACGCTCCCGCCGTCGGCATTCCCGGCGCGCTGTCGAACCAGCCGCCGCAGGCGACCACGATCGCTGCGACCGGGCCGCAGCCCGTTCCCGCCCCCGCCCCCACGGCGGGGACCGAGAGCAACGAGAACGCCGCCCGCGCCTATGAAGTCGGCCGCGAGATTTCGGTGACGCACTCGCCGCAGGGCAAGCTGCGCCGCGTTTCGGTCGCGGTCGCGCTCAACCAGGGCAAGAAGGCGCTGACGCAGGCCGACCTCACCAAGATCGACAATCTGGTCAAAGGCGCCATCGGCTATGATGCGACGCGCGGCGACCTTGTCGCGATCAACCAGCGCCCGTTCGTCGTCGCCGAAGACACGTCGCCCGCCTTCTACGACCAGGGCTGGTTCATGCCGCTGGTCCAGCAGGTCGGCGCGATCCTCGCCGCGCTGCTCGCTTTCCTGTTCATCGGCCGCCCGATGATCCGCGCCGCGAAGGAACGCGCCGCGAAACGCATCGCCCAGAACCAGGAGCTCGAAGCCTCGCTGCTCGCCGCAACCGACCGCCCGGCGCTCGCCAGCGGTCAGGGCGGGCGCGAAATCACGCTCGAGATGATCGAGCAGGCGCCGAGCTATGAAGCGCGCGCCAATCTCGTCCGCGCCTTCGTCCGCCAGGATTCGGCGCGCGCCGCGCTCGTCGTCCGCCACCTGATGCAGGAGGGCGCCCGTGCCTGACGCCGCCGAAATGGACCTTTCCCCCGCCACCCCGGCCATCGACGGATCGTCCGCCGCCGCCATCCTGCTGATGCTGCTCGACGAAAGCGAAGCCGCGACGATCCTGAAGCAGCTGGCACCTGAAGAAGTGCGCCAGCTCGCGAAGTCGATGTTCGACACCGCCAATGCGAGCGAACAGCAGATCGGGCAGGCGCTCGACCGCTTCGTGACGCGCAGCCGCGACGTCAGCGCGCTAGCGATTGGCGCCGACACGCGCATCCGCACCGTGATCAACGAGGCCGTCGGCAATGTCCGCGCCGACAATATCCTCGCCGCCGTCGCGCCGCAGCGGAGCGCCGCGTCGCTCGAAATGCTGCGCTGGATGGACGTCGACGCGATCAGCGGACTGCTCGCCAGCGAACATCCGCAGGTCGGCGCGCTGATCCTCTCGGTGCTCGTCCCCGACGTCGCCGCGCGCGCGATCGAGACGCTCGACGAAGTGCTCCAGGCCGATCTCGTGCTGCGCGCGGCACAGCTGACCTCGGTTCCCGCCGCGGCGATCGAGGATCTCGAATCGGTGCTCGCAAGCGCCAATGTCGACGGCCAGCGCGTCGCCAAGCAGGCGATCGGCGGCCCGAGCGACGTCGCGAAGATCATGAAGAAGATGCCGAAGCAGCTTTCGGAGCGCACGATCCGCGCGCTCAAGAAGCACGACCGCGTCCTCGCGCAGACGATTGAGGAAGAGATGTTCATCTTCGAGAATCTCCGCGACCTCGACAAGAAGAGCCTCAGCAGCGTGCTGCGCTCGGTCGACGCCGCCCAGCTCGCGATCGCGCTCAAGGGCGCCGACGAAGAGATGGTCGACATGTGCCTTGCCACCATGTCGCAGCGGGCGGCCGAAACGATCCGCGACGAAATGGCGGAAATGACGATGGTCAAGCGCGCCGACGTCGACGATGCGCAGAAGAGCGTGATGCAGATCGTGCGCCAGATGGCGGCGGCCGGCGAAATCATGATCGCGGGCGGGGGCGACGATTATGTCTGATCGTCCCGCCACCGCGAGCTTTGCTCCCATTGCCCTCGCCGACGCGATGGCGCGGGGCGGCGGCTTTCGCCCGCTAAACTTCGCACCCACGGCTTATGCCGCGCCGGACGAGCTGGAAATCCCCGCCGACGCCGATCTCGACGACCCGTTCGCGCGCGGCCTCGCCGAAGGGCAGCGCCTTGCCGAAGCCGCCTTCGTCGCCGAACGCCACCAGCTCCTCGCGCTGCTCGCGGGTGCCGAAGCGTTGCAGGACGAACCGAGCGAGGAACTCGCGCAACTGATCGCCGACACCGTCGAACGGCTGGTGCGCCAGATCGTCGCCTCGGCGCCGATCGACGCCGACTGGCTGCAGGCGCAGGCCGAAATCGCCGCGGCGATGGTCGCCGACGCCGACAAGGCGCGCACGCTTTGGGTCCATCCCGAAGATGCCGCGTTGCTCGCCGATTGCCCGCTGACCCTCGCGATCGAGAGCGACCCGGCAATGGTACGCGGCACCGTCCGGATCGAAACCTCGACCGGCTGGATCGAGCATGGCCGCGCGGTCTATCTCGACGAACTGCGCGCCGCGCTGGGTACCGGGGACGCCGCATGACGCGCCGCCTCGCCCTCTCCGCGCAGCAGCTGCTCGATCCCGTCGACCTGACGCACGCGAGCCCGCGCCGCATCGGCACGCTCGTCTCGCACGAAGGGATCATGCTCGAAGTATCGGGTTTCCCGCAGCCGCTCGGCAGCAACGTCCGCATCAAGTCGGCCGACAACGACTATGTCTATGGCGAAGTCGTCGGTTTTCGCGGGCACCGCAGCCTCGTCCTGCCCTTCGACACGAACAAGCCGCTCGTCACCGGCGCGCCCGTTGAACCGCATGGCGCCAGCTCGATGGTTACCGTCGGCAAGGCGCTGCTCGGCCGCATCATGGACGCGCAGGGCAACCCGCTCGACGGCCGCCCGCCGATCCAGTCGCAGTTCCAGTGGCCGCTCGCCGGCCGCAAGGTCAATCCGCTGCGCCGCGGCCGCGTCACTCGCGCACTCAACATGGGCGTGCGCGCGATCAACGGCCTGCTCACCGTCGGCGAAGGCCAGCGCGTCGCGATCATCGCGGGCTCGGGCGTCGGCAAGTCGGTGCTGATGGGCCAGATGATCGCGGGTACCGAATGCGACGTGATCGTCGTCGGACTGATCGGCGAGCGTAGCCGCGAGGTCAGCGACTTCGTCGAGACCAAACTGCCCCCCGAGGTGCGCAAGAAATCGGTCGTCGTTGCGGTTCCCGCCGACCACCCGCCGCTGCTCCGCCTCCGCGCCGCGATGCGCGCGACCGCGATCGCCGAAGCCTTCCGCGCCGAGGGCAAGAAGGTGCTGCTGCTGATCGACAGCCTGACCCGCGTCGCGCATGCGCAGCGCGAGATCGGGCTGACCCTCGGCGAACCCCCGACGATGAAGGGTTATCCGCCGTCGGTCTTCGCGCTGATCCCGTCGCTGTGCGAACGCGCGGGCATCGATCGCGAAACCGGCGGATCGGTCACCGCGCTCTACACCGTGCTCGCCGACGGCGGCGACATCGACGACCCCGTCGTCGACTCCGCAAGAGCCATCGTCGACGGCCATATCATCCTGTCGCGCCAGCTCGCCGAACAGGGCGTCTACCCCGCGATCGACGTCGCGCGCTCGCTGTCGCGCACGATGGTCGATTCGGTCGACCCCGACCACGCCGCCGCCGCCGCGCGCTTCCGCCAGCTCTGGTCCGCTTATGAAGAGAACCGCGACCTGATGCTGATGGGCGCCTATGTCGCCGGCGGCGACCCGATACTCGACGAAGCCATCGCCCGCCACGCCGACCAGCTCGCCTTCGTGTCGCAGCCCGCCAAGGCGCAGGTCGATTTCGAACTTTCCCGCCAGACCCTGATTGAAGGATATTCCGCATGAACGCCCGCACCGCACGCCGCAAACGTATCATTCGCGTGCGCACCGTCGAACATCAGCAGGCCGAAGCCAACCTCGCGCGCGCCAATGGCGAACTCGCGAACCTTGTCGAACTGGCGAAGCGGCTCGAAACGCTGCGCGTCGACCTCGCGATGGCCAAGGGTGCGGTCGCCGGCCGCGCGCTCAACACGATCGGCGAACTCGCGATGCGGCTCGATATCGCACAGGAAAGCCTGACTGCGCCGCTGGCGGGCGCCAGCCAGCGCCGCGACGAAATGGGCGCGCGCGCGCAGAGCGCGATGGTGAAGGAAGAATCGGCGGTCCGCCTGTACGAACGCAGCCGCAAGTCGGCCGAAGCCGAGCTGGAACGCCGCAGCGACGCCAACCGCCCGCACCGCGCGCGCGCCGGAATGCGCCTGCGGCTGATCGAAGGCGGCGCGGCATGATGGGCGCGCCTTCCCTTCCGACGCCGCAGTCCGCGATGCCCGCGGGCTTTGCGGCATTCCTCGCCAATATCGGCCAGGTTCCCGACGGCACCGGCGAAGGCGCCGGCTTCGACCAGCTCCTCGCCGCCGCACCGGTGGCGGCGGCCCCGATCGCGGGCGCGGCTGCGACGATCCGTATCGCCCCCGCCGCGCAGCCTGCCGAAGCCGCGCTCCCCCAAACCGAAACGGCGCCGGTGCCGGACAAGGCCGATACGGCTGCCCAGTCCGCGGCGACGAACGGCGAGGCCGATGCCGCGGCGCTCGCCGCGAACCTGCTGGTCATGCTGAACGGCGCCACGCCGGGCACCCGCCCCACATCCGGCAAGCCGGTCCAGGTCGAGGTCGAGGCCGAAGCCGATACGGCCACCGAAACGGCGCCCAACGCCGACACGTCGGCGGCCACGCCCGCCGCGAACTGGGCCGCGGTCGTTGCCGCCGCGATCCCGGCGGCCGCCAGGACCGCCAAGCCGGCCGCTACCCCGGGCGCCGCGAAGACCGACACCGCACCGACCCTGCCCATCGCGCCGCGGCCGCAAGCCGCTGCGCTGCCGGCACCGGCGCTCCCCGGTGCCGAGGCGCCTGCCGCCCGGCCGGTCGAAGCCGCACCGTCGATGACGATCCTCTTCACCCAGCCCGCAACGCAGGGTGCGGCGACGCTCGCCGAACCCGCCGCGCCTGCGCTCGTCGCCGAACGCGTGCTCGACATGGACAGCGACGGTGCATGGATCGACCAGCTCGCGCGCGACATTGCCGCGACGAAGTCGGACAATGGCGACATCAGCTTTCGCCTGATGCCCAAGCATCTCGGCCGCCTCGATGTCGCGATGCAAATGGGCGACGAAGGTGTGTCGCTGAAGATGGATACACGCCATGAAGCGACCGCGACGATCGTCACCGCCGCGCAAGGCAAGCTTGTCGACGAACTGCGCCAGCAGGGCGTCCGCGTCGCCGGCGCCGAAGTGACCTGCACCCCCGGCGAAACCGGACGCCAGTCGCAGAGCCAGGGCCGCACCGGCGCGCCCGACGCCGCCCACCTTATCGAAACCGCCACCGAACGCGCCGAACCGCGCGACGAAGACCGCGCCGCCGACCGCCGCGGCCGCTTCGCCTGATCAGAAAGGGTCCGACCATGACCAAGGATAAAGTCGAAGCCGAGCCCAAGAAGAAGGGCAAGTTCAAGAAGCTGCTGCTGATCGGCGTCGCAGCGATCGCGCTGATCGGCGCCGGCGCCGGCGCCGGCATCTATTTCGGCGCGCTGTCGGCGCACGAGGCCAAGCCCGAGGATAATTACCCGAAGCTGGTCGAACGCAGCACCAAGGACGAGGCGCCCGCCGCCGAAGGCGCCGATAAGGAAGCGCCGCCGAAGGTCGGCACGGTGTCGGTCCCGAACGACAAGTTCAAGGTCGACCCGCGCAAATATGAGATCACCTATTATCCGATCACCGACGCCTTCACGACGAATCTGGCCGACGGATCGGGCTTCCTCCAGATCGGTATCAGCCTTTCGACCTTCTACGACGGCAAGGTTATCAATAATATCAAACGACAGGCCGTGCCTATCCGCTCGGTTGTGCTTATGGTGCTTGCCGAACAGGATCCGGCCTTGCTCGCGACATCGCAGGGGAAGCAGCGGCTGCAACGTCAGTTGACCGCCGCGATCAACGATGTGCTGCGCGACAAGGAAGGTTTCGGGGGGATCGATAATGTTTATTTCACGAGCCTGGTAATCCAGTGACCGTCCGTGCGAAATCGGTAAAGGCCGTCGCGGCTCCGGCCGCGCCTGCGGTCGAGCCCGCCGATACAAAGGCGTCGCTGCTGCTGCGCAAGGCGGAGGGCAGCTATGCCTTTCCCGCGCTCGAGGGCGTGGCGAACCAGTTTGCGCGCAGCTTGCGCGACCTTCTCCGCGCGCTCGGCGCCCCCGCGATCCAGGTCGAGCGCGCCGGTGCCGAGCAGACGAGCTTCGGCGACTGGAGCGCCTCAGTCGCGCCCGCAATCTTCTGGCGCTATCATGCGCCACCGCTGAAGGGGCCGGTGCTGCTCGCCGCGGCGCGGCCGCTGATCCTCCAGCTCGTCGACATCTTCTATGGCGGCAAGGGCAAGCTTGCGGGCGAACGCGAAGAGCTGACCGACGCCGAAGAGCGTTTCGCCGCGCGCCTCGGCCGCGACATGGGGCTGCAGCTCGCCGCCGCCTGGCGCGACAAGCTGGGGCTCGAACCCGAACTCGACTGCGTCACCGGCGATCCCGCCAAGCTCGCCGCGGTGCGCGCCGACGACGACATGCTCGTCCAGCGCTTCATCCTGCGCGGCGCGCCGTTCGAGGGGCGGACGATCGTCTGCGCCTATCCCGTCGCCGCGCTGCGCGGTGTCGTGGGGGCCGAGCTGCTTCCCGAAATGCAGAGCGCCAGCAGCGTCGATCCCTTGTGGTCGGGTGCGCTCGACAAGGCCTTGCGCGACGTGCGCATGCCGGTCCGCTCGGTGCTCGCGCGCCCCGAAATCAGCCTCGTCAAGCTGCTCGCGCTCGAAGTCGGCGACATCATTCCGCTCACCATGCCGCGCCATGTGCCGGTGACCGTCGCCGGGCGCAGCTTTGCGTTCGGCAGCATCGGCGAGGCCAATGGCAACGCCGCCATCATGATCGATCATATCGAAAAAGGACCGGACCATGACTGATATCAGCGACGCCCCGAAGGCGCGCGCCGACCGGCGCGACAAGTCGATCGCCGCCGCCCCCAATTTCGACCTGCTCGCCGGCGTCTCGCTGCGCGTGTCGGTCGAGGTCGGGTCGACCTCGATGACGCTCGCCGAACTGCTGTCGATCGACGAAGGCAGCGTGATCGAACTCGACCGCGCCGCGACCGACCTGCTCGACATCTATGCCAATGGCACGCTCATCGCGAAGGGCGAGATCGTCAGCGTCGATGGTCGTTACGGTATCCAGGTCGCCGAAGTCGTCGCGCCCGCGCGCGGACTCGAAGGCTTCGAGCGGAGGGCCTGATGCTCGAATATATCCTCCGCCTGCTGATCCTGCTGCCGATCGTCGGCGGCATGGCGTGGGGCAGCCTGTGGCTGTGGAAGCGCGTCCAGATGGGCGTACCGCTCGTCGGCGGCGCTACCAAGGCGCGCGCGGTCGAAATGGTCGACGTGCTGCCGCTCGGTCCCGGGTCGAAGCTCGCGGTGGTCGAATTTGCCGGACAGCGCGTCCTGATCGCGGTGTCGCGTAACGGCATCACGCGCATCGCCGACGACAGCCAGGGCGATTTCCATGCGGACTGATCGCCGCTTCTGGCTGCGCGCCGCGGCGCTCGCGGGCGGTGCCGCGCTGCTCTGCGCCGCGCCCGCCGCCTGGGCGCAAGCCGCCGACGGGCTGAACCGCGCGGTGGCCGAGATCGGCGGCGACGGCCGTCCCTTGAGCCTGTCGCTCCAGATCCTTGTCCTGATGAGCCTGCTGACGGTCCTGCCGTCGCTGCTCCTGATGATGACCAGCTTCACGCGCATCATCATCGTGCTCTCGATCCTGCGCCACGCATTGGGCTTGCAACAGACGCCGCCGAACCAGGTCCTCGTCGGTCTCAGCCTCTTTCTCTCGCTATTCGTAATGCAGCCGGTGATCAGCGAAGTGAACCGCGTCGCGATCGAACCTTACGGCCAGGAACAGATCGATATCGGCGAGGCGGTGTCGCGCTCGGGCGACGCGCTCCACGGCTTCATGCTGAAGCAGACGCGCAAGACCGACCTGATGATGTTCGCCAAGATCGCGAAAGCCCCGACCTATGCGAGCCCGAAGGACGTGCCTTTCTCGATCCTGCTGCCCGCCTTCGTCACCAGCGAACTCAAGACCGCGTTCCAGATCGGCTTCCTCATCTTCCTGCCCTTCCTCGTCATCGACCTGATCGTCGCATCGGCGCTGATGTCGCTCGGCATGATGATGCTGTCGCCAACGATCATATCGATGCCGTTCAAGCTGCTGCTTTTCGTCCTCGTCGACGGCTGGGCGCTGACGATGGGATCGCTCGCCTCTTCTTTCGTGGGTTAGCGAGGTGGAGGCGGATTATTTCATCGGCGTCGCGCAGCAGTCGCTGTGGATTCTCGCCCTCGCCTCGGCGCCTTTGCTGTTGCCGGTGCTCGTCATCGGCGTGCTGCTCGGCATGGTGCAGGCGGCGACGTCGATCAGCGAACAGACGCTGACCTTCGTGCCGAAACTGATCGTCGCGGCGATCTGCCTCGCGATCTTCGGCGGCAGTATCCTCGTCCTGCTCACCGATTTCACCCGCGAACTGTTCGCGCAGATACCGCAACTCGTCCGGTAGGACGCCAGTGAACCCCGCCGACATCCCGAATATCGAGGCGATGCTTCAGCTGTGGATGCTGGGGATGATTCGCCCCGGCGCCGCGTTCATCGCCGCGCCGGTGTTCGGCGCGACGAGCGTGCCGGTGCAGCTCCGCCTCGTGATCGCGCTCGCGGTCGGGGTGCCCGCGGTCGCCGCGTCGGGCATGACGCTGCCGCCCGAAGGGATCGTGTCGGTCCCTGGGCTTTTCCTCATCATTGGCGAGGTCGTGATCGGCCTCGCGATGGGCTTCGTGCTGCAGATGGGTCTCGCCGCCGCCTTGCTCGCGGGCGAAGCGATCAGCAATGCGATGGGCCTCGGCTTCGCATCGATGGTCGATCCGCTCAGCGGCGCGTCGAGCTCGGCGATCGGCCAGTTCCTCTCGATGCTCGCGACCGCGCTCTTCCTCGCCGCCGACGGTCATCTCGTGCTCATCGACATCATCGTCGACAGCTATAGCGCGCTCCCGCCCGGCAACGCCTTTCCGTCCTGGGATGCGATCGGCGGGCTGCTGCGCTTCGGCAGCCTGATGTTCGCCGCGGGGCTGACGATCGCGATGCCCGTCGGCTTCGTGCTGATCCTCGTCCAGATCATCATGGGCGTGATCGGCCGCTCGGCGCCCGCGCTCAACCTGTTCGCGGTCGGCATTCCCGCGACGCTGCTCGCCGGGATCGTGCTGCTCGGCGTCGCGACGCCGGCAATGGCCGAAGCGATCGCGCGCATCCTGTCCGATGCGCTCGACGCCGCGCGCATGATGGCGGGGATCTGAACCGTGGCCGAGGGCAGCGACAAGGACCAGAAGACCGAACAGCCGACCGCGAAGAAGCTGGCGGATTCGGCGCGCGAAGGCGATGTGCTGATGTCGCGCGAGCTGGCCACGGCGTTGATGATGCTCGCCGCGGCGGGGTGGATCGTCGCCGCGGGCGGCTGGTTCGTCCAGTCGGCGGGCGACCTCCTTCGCCGCGGGCTGACCCTGACCGCCGCCGACGTCGCCGATTTCGCGCCCGCCGAGGCACTGATGCGCAACGGGGTCGAGATCCTGCTGCCGCTCGCGAGCCTGTTCGCGCTCGCGCTCGGCGCCGCGGTTGCGGGACCTGCGATGCTCGGCTCGATCGGCTGGCGCGGCAAGGCGCTGCATTTCAAGGGCAACCGGCTGAACCCGCTGAGCGGGCTCAAGCGCATGTTCGGGATGCAGGGCGCGACCGAACTCGGCAAGGCGCTCGCGAAAGTGCTGCTCCTCGGCACCATCGGTTACTGGCTCGTCGAAAAGAGCCTGCCCGCGATCATGACGATGGCAACCACCGACCTGATCGCCGCGATCGGGCTCGCCGGAAAGGCGATCGGCCACGCGATGCTGACGCTCGCCGGCGGACTGGTCGTCATCGCGCTGATCGACGTGCCGGTACAATGGTTCCAGCGCAACAAGCGCCTGATGATGAGCAAGCAGGAGGTGAAGGACGAAATGCGCCAGTCCGACGGCGCCCCCGAACTCAAGCAGGCGCAGCGCCAGCGTGCGCACGATATCCTGAGCGGATCGGCGCGCAAGGCGGTGTCCGACGCGACCGTCGTCCTGACCAACCCGACGCATTTCTCGGTCGCGCTGCGCTATCGTCCGGGGGTCGATGCAGCACCCGTCGTCGTCGCGCGCGGCCGCGGCGACGTCGCGCTGTCGATCCGCGAACTCGCGCGCGGCGCCGATGTCCCCATCCTCGAATATCCGCAGCTCACGCGTGCGATCTATTTCACCGCGCGCGCCGGGCGCGTCATTCCCGAAGAGCTGTTCGTCGCGGTCGCGACGGTGCTCGCTTTCGTCTTCCAGCTGGAGCGTGCAGTCGCCGACGGCATCGCCCAGCCTGCGGTCGACGTGCCGTCCTCGCATCATTTCGACCCCGAAGGGCGCCGCTCCGCTTAATATCGCTCCGCCGCCGCCGTTAAGGGGTTCGAAGGATATTCTGCCATGGTCAGTTCAATCGCCAACTCCCTCGGCTTCGGCTCGGGTATCGACACGAAACAGCTGGTCACCGACCTGTCGAACGCGTCGCGCGACCCCAAGATCAAGCGCATGTCCTCGCTGACGCAGGCGAACCAGACACGCATCAGTGCGCTTGCGCAGGCGCGATCCGATCTCGAGGGCTTTGCCGATTCGCTCGGCCAGATGATCAGCGACGGAACCCTGCGCAGCACGCCGACGGTGTCCGATGACAGCGTGCTCGGCGCCACCGCGCGCGCCGGGCTGGCCGCCGACAGCTTTGCCGCGACCGTCATCGTCAACCAGCTCGCGCGCGCGCAGAGCAATTATTCGGGCGTCGTCGCCGACCGCGCCGCTGCGATCGGCACCGGCACGATGACGCTGACCGTCGGCGGGGTCGCCAAGACGATCACCATCGGCGCCGCGAACAACAGCCTCGACGGCCTCGCCAATGCGATCAACGCCAGCGGCGCGGGTGTGACCGCGTCGATCATCGCCGACGAAGGCGGCCATCGCCTGATCCTGAAGGGGCCATCAGGCGCCGCGAACGCCTTCACCCTCGCCGCCGATGCCGGTGCCGATCCCGGCCTCTCCGCCTTTTCTACCGCCGGCGGGATGACGCAGGGCCAGAGCGCGGCCAACGCCGAATTCACGATCGACGGCGTCACCTTCAGCCGCGCGACGAACATCATCGACGACGTCGTGCCCGGCATGTCGCTCACGCTCAAGAAGGCCGCCCCCGGGCAGCCCGTCGACATCGGCGCCAGCCGCCCGCTCGACATGATCAAGCAGACCGTCGGCGACTTCGTCTCGGTCTATAACCAGCTCAAGAAGAGCCTGGCGTCCGCCGCCGGCCTTTCGGGGTCGACGAGCTCGCTGCGCGAGCTCGAACGCGAGCTTTCGGGCCTCGTCGGCAAGGTGATTTCGAGCCATGGCAGCATCAACAAGCTGACCGATATCGGGATCGCGACGACGAAGGAGGGCCTGCTCAGCCTCGACAATGCCAAGCTCGCCAAGGTGCTCGAAACCGATGCGGGCGCGGTCGAGGCCCTCTTCAATCCGCGGCGCGACGCGACGCACAACGAGACGACCGACCCGGGCATCGCCTTTGCGCTCGACGCGATCCGCGACAAGGCGGTTGCCACCGACGGCGTGATCGACCGGGTGACCAAGTCACTCGAAGGCACCCAGAAGACGCTCGCCGAGCAGCTCGAAAAAATCGAGGAGCGCGAAGACGTCTACCGCAAGCGTCTCGAGAAACAATATGGCGCGCTCGACGCCAGGCTCGCCGCGTTCAAGGCGACGCAGACCTATCTCGAACAACAGATCAAGCTCTGGACCAACCAGGGTAACGACTAGGGACCGCCACCGTGACCGCTACCGCCTCGACCGTCCGGGCGACCGGGCTTTATCGCCGCTTGCAGCAGGAAAGCCGCGCCGCCGCCGCCGACCCGGTCGAGCTGGTCACGATGCTATATGACGAACTCGAAACCGCGATCGGCGTCCTCGCGGCGATGGTCCGGCAGGGACAGCGCGTGTCGGCGACCGAGCCCGCGCACCGCGCGCGCGCGATCCTGATCGGCCTCGACGCCGGCCTCGATCACGACAAGGGGGGCGATGTCGCCGCGGCCTTGTCGCGCGTCTATCGCAGCATGCGACGCAAGCTCGACGAAGCGGTGGCGCAAAACGATGCCGAGGCGCTGGCCGACCTTCTCGAAGGCATCCTGACCGTCAGCGCCGCCTGGCGGCAGCTTCGCTGAACCCAATTCCCCGCAAACAGGGAACGGCCCACCCTTCGGAATGAAGGAGCGGGCCGGCGTCGGTTACCCGGTAAAAAATGGGGTACCCGGCCGCCCTTGGTGGGGACGGGCGGCCGGGCGGTGCGGGGGCGGACCAGAGCCCCCTTTTTTTCAGCGGGTGCTGAAAAACCTGTATCGCAGCCGATCAGGCGGCCTGCTGGTGCACGCCATATTTGCGCATCTTTTCGATCAGCGTCGTGCGCTTCAGCGTCAGCAGGCGCGCGGCTTCCGAAATGATGCCGTCGGCGAGGTCGAGCGCGACGTGGATCTGTTCGAGTTCGATCGTTTCGATCTCGCGCTTGAGGTCGATCGGACGGCCCGGCGCCGGCGTCTTGGCGTGCGGCGGAGCCGATGCGAAGGGCTGCGCGGCGAAGTCTTCCGCGCTGGCCTGCGCCGCGACGGGGCTGCTGGGGACAGCGTGTCGCGGCGCAAGCGCTGCGGTGGGGTTCAAAAGCATGGCGACATCGTCGAGGCCGAGCGTCTCGCCGCCATGGAGGACGCTGGCGCGTTCCACGAAATTCCTGAGTTCGCGCACATTGCCCGGCCAGCCATGCTGCATCAGCAACGCCATCGCCGCATCGTCGAAACGGCATTTGGCGTCGGCGGGCATCTGGCGCTGGAAATGGCGGATCAGCGCCGGAATATCCTCGACGCGGTTGGCAAGGCTGGGGACCTGGAGCACAACCACGCCGAGCCGGAAGAACAGGTCTTCGCGGAATTTGCCATCGGCGATCGCAGCGCCGAGATCCTGATGGGTGGCCGAAATGACGCGAACGTCGACGGCCTTCACCTCGCTGCTGCCGACGCGGACGATCGTCCGGTCTTCGAGCACGCGGAGCAGTTTCACCTGCATGTCGAAACGCATGTCGCCGATTTCGTCGAGGAAGAGCGTGCCGCCCTCGGTCGCTTCGAAATGGCCGATGCGGCGGGCATGGGCGCCGGTAAAGCTGCCCTTTTCATGCCCGAAAAGTTCGGATTCGATCAGCTCGCCGGGGATCGCACCGCAATTGATGGCGGAAAAGGCCTGGCTGGCGCGGGCGCCTTCGTCGTGGATCGCCCGGGCGACCAGTTCCTTGCCCGAACCCGACGGGCCGCAGAGCATGACCGAAGCGTTGGAGCGGGCGACGCGGCGGATCATCTCGCGCAGCCGGCACGTCGCCGGGCTCGTCCCGATGATCAGCGCTTCGAGCGCCATGTTGTTGTTCTGCCCCACGGTCATTTCAGTCTCCACCGCGCCCCCCGTCGGCGCCCTTTCGATGGACCCAGAGATTGACGAAAGTGGTAAACAAAAGCTTATCGGACGGGTCATAACCCATTCAAAACAAAGGGTTATTGCCAAAATGGAAGTAATGAGGGCGCGATTGCGTTAACCACCTCCGAAACGCTGCCAAATTGGCATTAATTGTTCGCGGCGGTTCGCCAGCCGAGGGTGATCGAGATACGGCGATTGCGCGGATCGAATCGGTCGGTGGGGACATAGGGTTCGCGATCGGCGACCCCTTCGATGCGCGAAAAGCGATCCGAAGCGATGCCGCGAAACTCGAGATAGTGACGCGTAACCTCGGCGCGGTCGACCGACAGGCGCCAATTGTTGGTCCCGGCCTTCGCCGACCAGGGCGCCGCGTCGGTGTGGCCGCGGATCATCAGCTGGTTGGGCACCTCGGCAATCGGCGCCGCGATCTCGCCGAACAACCGCGCGCCGGCCGGGGTCAGCTGGCTGGTCCCGATCGCGAACATCGAGAAATCGGCATCGTCGACAATGTCGATACGCAGCCCCTCGGCGGTTTCGGTGAAGCGCAGGTTGCGCGCAAGGCGGCGCAGCTCGCCTTTCGCCTGCACCCGTTCCATCAGCGACTTGGCCACCTGCTGGAACTTCATCTTCTCGCTCTCGCGTCCCGAAGCTTCCTTCGGCCCACCGACCACGTCGCGCGGGATGGTGATCGACCGCGTCCCGGTCTGGCCGGCGGCGTGCGGGTAATCGTCGACCGACACGATCGAATCGCCGCCGAACATCCCGTTCGAGCCGGCGCTTTCCATCTTCGTCGTGACGATCGTCGGCGCGAAATAGTCGGCGAGCGCCTTGCGCTGCTTCTCGGTCGTCGCGCCGAGCAGCCACATCAGAAGGAAGAAGGCCATCATCGCGGTGACGAAGTCGGCATAGGCGACTTTCCATGCGCCGCCATGGTGGCCGCCGTGCGCTTCCTGGATCACCTTCTTGACGATGATCGGCCGCGGCATGTTGGGACGCGCGGCCATCAGCGGCCCCGCATCCCGTCAAAGACCTCGGCGAAGCTCGGCTGGTTGAGATGGTCGACGCCCGAACGCGCCGCCTCGATCACCAGCGGCTGCGGATGGCCGTGGAGCGAGGCGATGATCAGCTGCTTGACCGTGTGATAGATCGCGCCGTCGCTCTCGATCACCGTCTTGGCGCGCGTCGCGAACGGACCGACGAGGCCATAGGCGAGCAACACGCCAAGGAAGGTGCCGACCAGCGCCGAGCCGATCATCGCGCCGAGGACTTCGGGCGGCTTGTCGATCGACCCCATGGTCTTGACCACGCCGAGCACGGCCGCAACGATGCCGAGCGCGGGAAGCGCATCGGCAAGGCTCTGCAGGCCTTCGGCGGGCTTCATGCTGTGATGATGGTGGCTCTTCAGCGCATTATCCATCACCTCCTCGACCGCGTGCGGATCGAGCGTTCCCGACGACACCACGACGAGGCGCAGCGTGTCGCAGATCAGGTGGACGAGCGTGTCGTCCTTGAGGAGCTTGGGATATTGCTGGAAGATCGCCGAGCTTTGCGGATCCTCGATGTGCGGCTCGACCGCGACGGGTCCTTCGGTGCGCATCATCTTCATCAGCGTCGAGACGAGCAGGATGCAGTCGAGATAATCCTGCTTCTTGTACTTCGGTCCCTTGAACACTTTTCCGAGACCGCCGGCGAGCGCCTTCAGGTCGGCGCCCGAATTGCCGATGATCAGCGAACCGAGCGCCGCACCGCCGATGATCAGCATCTCGTGCGGCAGCGCGTGCATGACGGGTCCGAGGTTGCCGCCGGTCAATGCAAAGCCCCCGAAGACCAGCAGGATCAGAACGACGATGCCGATAACGGGAAACATGCGGGGCAACTCCATTCGGGACCCGGCCTGCGAAGCCGGACACCCGCCAATTCAGGGACGTCTTGATGATTAACGGCAGCGGCGCCGGAAAATTGAGGGCCGTCAGTTCAAAATATCGAACAAGGTCTGCCGGTTGATCTTTGCAAAGGCCGCCTGCGCCGCGCTCAGCGTCAGGTCCTGCGCATTGAGTTCGGCGATCGCGACCGACAGGTCGGTATCCTCGACCACCGAGCGTTCGTCCTTGAGCGTGATCCCGCGCGCGGCGAGCCCGTCGCCGATGCGCTCGAGCCGCCCGCCCGAGAGGCCGAGTTCGGCATGTTTGTCGGCGACATGGCCGATCGCGGTCGCGAGCGTATCGAGCGATGTTCCCATCGCGACCTTGTCGCCCGCCGCGATCGCGGTGGCCGCGTCGCGGATTCCCGTCGACAGGCTGTTTCCACCGAGGACAAAGACGTCGGCGGCCGCGGGAACGGGCGCAAAGCTGATATCCGAATCGAACCGCATGACGCGCGCGGTCCCCGCCGCGAACACCGGTTCGCCGTTCGAATCGCGCGTCGCGGCCAGGCTGTCGATCTCGTCGGCGATCGTGCCGAGCTCGGCGGCGATCGTGGCGCGGTCGGCGGGGCTCGCCGAATCGTTCGCGGCGGCGAGCGTGAGTTCGCGCGCGCGCACCATCAGGTCGCTCACCGACTTCATCACCCCGTCGGCCTGTGCAACCAGCGCCGACGCCGAATTGACGTTCGCCGACCAGGCGGTCATGCTCGCCTGGCTGGTGCCGATCGTCGCGATCCGCCGCGCCGCGACCGGATCGTCCGACATGCGGAGCAATTTCTTGCCACCCGAAATCTGGATCTGGGTCCGCTCGAGTTGGTCGGCGAGTTTCTGCTGGCGCGCGATCTCGCGCGTCATGCGATTGCCCACGGCGTTGATCATGATCGGGCCTTCCTTACAGCGAGCTCAAGAGCGTTTGCATCGTTTCGCGCGCGACCTGGATCGTTCGCGCCGCGGCCGAATAGGCTTGCTGGAAGCGCAGCAATTCGGCGGCTTCCTTGTCGAGGTCGACTTCGCTGACCGAATCGCGCGCCGCGGCCGACGCGTCGGCGCGCGTCGCGGCGGCGGCATCCTGCGCGCGCGCCGAAGCCACCGTCTGCGCCTGCGACGCCAGATGTCCCGACCAGCGCGATTCGGGATCGGTCGCCCCGCGCATCGCGCCAAAGGCGAGCATATTGCCGTTGCTGCCCGACGCGTTCGCCGCGGCAACCTGATCGGGGCTGAGCGCCGCGGCGGTCAGCGTCGCTGCGCTCGTGCCGGTGAACAGCGGCTGCCCCGGATTGCCGTTGGCGTCGGTGCCGGCCTGGTGCGCAGCGTTGAGCTGGGCCGCAAAATCATTCGCCATCGTGTCGAGCGCGACGCGCTGGTCGGCGACATGGTTCGCGCCTTCGGCCAGCCCGGCGAGCGAGCCGGTCGAGATCGCCAGCGGCGACCCGCCGATGCTATATGACAGGCGCCCGTCGGCGGCGGCAGTCACCGCGATCGGGTTCACCGCGCCGCCGCCGACGAGCAGGTCGCCCGATCCGGCCGCGCGCAGCGTCACCGCGCCATTATTGTCGAAGGTCGCGCTGACCCCCGCCTGCGACGACAATTTGTCGAGAAGCCGGTCGCGCTCGTCGAGCAGGCTCGCCTCGTTGGTCGATCCCGGCCGCGCCTTGCGCAGCCCGATGTTGATCTGTTCGAGCGCATTGAGATTGCTGTTGAACTGGTCGACCCCGCTCGCCGCGGCGCCCTCGATCCCCTCACCCATCTTGTCGAGCTGGTTCGCCGCGGTGCGGAAACCCGACGCGACATCGTCGGCCGATTGCAGGAACTGGCTGCGCAGCGTCCGGTTCGACGGGTCCGACGTCAACTGGTCGGCGGTGGTGAACAATTTGGTGAGGCCGGTCTTGATACCGTTGGTCTCGTCGCTGAGCGCACCTTCGACCTTGTCGAGCCACGAAAGCTTCGTCGACGAGCGTTCGGCATCGCCCGAGGTGATGCGCGAATCCTCGATCAGCCAGGCGTCGACCGAACGATCGAGGCCGCGGATGTCGACCCCGCCGGGGTTGGTGTTGCCGCGATAGAAGATCGAATTGCCGCCACCGACGGCTTCCATCATCTCCAGCCGGCGCCGCGCATAGCCGGGCGTCTGCGCGTTCGCGATATTGTCGCCGATAGTCGACAGCGCGCGCGAATAGGCCTTGAGACCGCTATAGCCGATGCCGAGCAGGTCGCTCATTGCACGCCTCCCCCGGATCGCGCGGCAAGCCCGCCGAGCTGGCCGCGGAACTGCTGTTCGACCATGTCGGCGATACCGAACTGGCGCATCGCGGCGATCGAATCGGCGGTGCGCGCATCGGCCATCTCGCGGAAATTGTCGGTCGCGCTCGATCCGAAGATATCGTCGCCAAGCTTGGCCTGCCGCATCGACGCCATCAACTGGCGCAGGATCACGGCTTCGAACGCCTCGGCCGCCTTGCGCAGCCCGCCATCGCCGCCGCCTGCGGCTGCGGGGGTCGGCGTAGCACCGATCGAAGAAATGGGGCTCGTCATATGATCACCAGTTCCGCAGTGAGCGCGCCGGCCTGGCTCAGCGCCTCGAGGATGGCGACCAGGTCGCCCGGGGGAACGCCCATGCGATTGATCGCATCGACGAGTTCGGAAAGCGAAGCGGTCGGTTTGACCAGCATCACCGGACGATAGTCCTGCTCAACCTCGATCTCGCTCGACGGCTCGATCGCGGTCTGGCCGCGGCTGAACGGCGCGGGTTGGACGACCATCGGCGATTCCTTGATCGAGACGGTCAGCTTGCCCTGCGTCACCGCGGCGGTGCCGACACGGACCGCGCCGTTGATCACGACGGTGCCGGTGCGGGCATTGACAATGACCTTGGCGGGCGGTTCGGCGCGCTGGACGCCCAGATTTTCGATCTGCGAAATCAGCCGCATGCGCTCGTCACCATTGCCGCCGGTGCGGATAGCGATGCTGGCGCCGTCGATCATCGAGGCGCTGCCAGGCAGCGCCGCGTTGATCGCATCGGTCACGCGCTTCGCATTGGTGGCATCGAACTGGTGGAGGTTGAAGGTCAGAAAGCTGGTCGTGGCAAAGCCGGTGTCGACCGCGCGTTCGACCGTAGCGCCGCCTGCGATGCGGCCGCTCGACGGGACATTGACCGTCAGTTTCGATCCGTCGGCGGCATCGACTCCGAGGCCGCCGATGACGAGGTTGCCCTGCACCATCGCATAAATCTGTCCGTCGGCACCATAAAGCGGGGCGAGCACGAGGGTGCCGCCGCGCAGGCTTTTCGACTTGCCGATCGCCGACACGGTGACGTCGAGACGCTGGCCGGGCTTGGCGAAGGGCGGCAATTCGGCGGTGATCATCACCGCTGCGGCATTCTTCAGCGCCGGGTTCACCCCGGGCGGCAGCGTCAGGCCGAAACGCGAGACCGCGCCCTTCATGCCCAGCGTCGAATAGTCGAGGCTGTCGTCGCCGGTGCCCGCGAGGCCGACGACGATGCCGTAGCCGGTGAGCTGGTTGGCGCGCAGGCCCTGGAACTGGCCCATATCCTTGATGCGCTCGGCGTGCGCCGGCGCCGCAAAGGCAAAGCTGGCGAGCAGGAGCGCGAACAGGGTGAACAGGGTCGGACGCTGGGTCACTTCAATATTCCTCGTTTTAAAAGGGGCTGATGAGCGAGAAGAAGCGCTGGAGCCAACCCTGCTGGCTGGCACGCGCAATCTCGCCCTTGCCCACGTAACGAATGTTCGCATCGGCAACGCGCGTCGACAGGACGCGGTTGTCGGGGCTGATGTCGATCGCGCGGATGATGCCCGAAATCTGGACCCGCTCGTCGCCGCGATTGAGGGTGAGCAGCTTTTCGCCGCGCACCAGCATCGTCCCGTTGGGATAGACGGCGGCGATCGTCACGCTGACTTCGCCCGACAGCGCGTTCGACTGCGACGCGTCGCCCTTGCCCTTGAACTGCTGGCCGCCGCCCATCGCGATATCGCTGGGGTTGAACAGCGACAGCGGCCCGGTGGCGGGCGGCGTCAGGCCGATATTGCCGTCGCGCTGCGTGCCCGCGGCGTTGCTTTTGGTCGCCGCGGTTCGCTCGACGAGCTGGATCGTGACGATGTCGCCGACCGCGCCCGCGCGCCCGCCCGAGGTGAGCGGCACATAGCCGCCCTGGAAGATCGAGCCGTTCGCCGGCAGCGGCGCCGGCGGCATCGGCATCGTGACCGAAAAGGCGTCGGGCGGCAGCTTGTCCTTCGCATGCGCCGCAACCGGCGCGAGCGCGAGGGCCAGCATCGCCAGCTCAGAGAGTCTGCGACGCATTTTTCAGCATCTCGTCGGTGGCGGAGATCATCTTCGAATTGACCTCATACGCCCGCTGCGTCTCGATCATGTCGACGAGTTCCTCGACGACGTTGACGTTCGATCCCTCGAGCATCCCGCCGCGCAGCGTGCCGCGGCCTTCCTCGCCCGCACCGCCGACCTGCGGCGCGCCCGAGGCCTGCGTCTCGACGAGCAGGTTGCCGCCGATCGCCTGCAGCCCCGCGGGGTTGGCAAAGCGCGCGATCTCGATCCGGCCGAGTTCGGTCATCGTGCCATCGGCACCGGTCGCCGAAACGGTGCCGTCGGCGCCGATCGACACATTGGTCGCATCTTCCGGGATCTGGATCGCCGGGGTCACCGGCTTGCCGTCCGAGGTGACGATCGTCCCGTCGGGCGCACGGCCGAAATTGCCCGCGCGGGTATAGCCGGTGCGCCCGTCGGGCATCTCGACCTGGAAATAGCCGGCGCCGTCGATCGCAACGTCGAGCCCGTTGCCCGTCGTTGCGAAGCTGCCCTGCGTATCGATACGCGCGGTGCCGTTGAGCGCGACGCCGGTGCCGAGATTGAGCCCGGTCGCATAGCGGTTCTCGGCCGACGACGGCGCACCCGGCGCGGTCATCAACTGATAGCTCAATGTCTCGAAGCTTGCGCGGTCGCGCTTGAAGCCCGTCGTGTTCACGTTGGCGAGGTTGTTGGCGATCACCTGCATCCGGAAGCCCTGGGCATCCAGACCGGTTCGTGCGACGTGCAAGGCACCGTAGCTCATTTCATATTCTCCTTAACGGGGGAGCTGCATCAGGTTGGCGGTCGCGCTGTCCATGTCGCGCGCGTCGCTGACGAGCTTGAGTTGTGTGTCCCAGCTCCGGCTCGCCTCGATCATCTCGACGAGCGCGGTGGTCGCCGCGACGTTCGATCCTTCGATCGAACGGGTGAGAAGCCGTGCTTCGGGATCGTCGGGCAGGATGCCGCCGCCCTTCACGCGGAACAGGCCGTCGAGGCCCTTGGCGATGTCCGAACCCGTCGGGGTCGCGAGCCGCAGCCGGTCGACCTCCTGCGGATTTTCGGGATCGCCGCCCTGCGGCACGACCCACACGCGGCCTTCATTGTCGATGGTCACCGCGTCGGCGGGCGGAATCGTCACCGGACCCTGCGTCCCCTGTACGGGATTGCCGTCGCCGGTGGTCAGAAGCCCGCTGGGCGAGATCTGCAGGTCGCCGCGCCGCGTATAGGCTTCTTCGCCATCCTTTGCCTGCACCACGAGCAGCGCATCGCCCTGCATCGCGATGTCGAGGTCGCGCCCCGTCGATGTGACGGACCCGGCGCGCATGTCGGCGCCGAGCACTTCTTCCGAAGCCATGGCGCGCGCGTCGAGCCCGCTGCCGTTCAGCCACAAGGACTGCGCCTCGGCCATGTCGGCACGGAAGCCCGGCGTCTGCGCATTCGCCAGATTGTTGGCGATCGCCGTCTGCCGGGCCATGCTGCCCCGCATCGCGGTGAGGCTGGTGTAGATGAGGCGGTCCATCGATATTCTCCCGGCAGGCGGCGGTCAGCGCGGCGTCAGCGCATGCCGATGATCGTCTGGGTCAGCGAGGACGCGCCCTCGATCGCCTTGGCATTCGCCTGGAAATTGCGCTGTGCGGCCATCAGCATCACCAGTTCCTCGGTGATATCGACGTTCGAACGTTCGAGCGCGCCGGCGCGGACCGCGCCCATCGGACCGTTGGTCGCGGCGTCGATCGTCGGCGGACCGCTTTCACCCGTCGATTGCCAGTGCGCGTCGCCGGTCGGGCGCAGACCCGACATCGTCGGGAAGGTCGCCATCGCGACTTTCCCGAGCTTCTGGTCTTCACCGTTCGCAAAGGTCGCGGTCACGAGGCCGTCGAGGCCGATCGAGACGTTGACCAGCGCCGAGGTCGGATCGCTCGGCGCACCCGCGGGGAGCCGCATGTCGAATGCGCCGGCCAGCGTGTTGTTCGTGACATTGCCGTTCGCGTCGATCGGCAGGAGCTGGAGCTTCGCGCCCGTCGAATCGATGATATAGCGATCGGGGGTCGGCTCGAACGAGCCGTTGCGGGTATAGGTGATCGCCTCGCGCGGCGGATCGCCCTTCACGATGAACATGCCCTCGCCGACGATCGCAAGGTCGAGCGTCTTTTCGCTCGCCTCGTACGACCCTTGCGTAAACTGCTGGGTAATGCCGTTGAGGCGCGTGCCCTGCCCCGCGATCATCTTCGTCGACTGCGTCGGCGACGAGGCGAAGATGTCGCCGAACTGTGCCTTGCTGCGCTTGAAGCCGACCGATCCGGCGTTCGCGATGTTGTTCGAGATGACCGACATATCGGTCTGCGCGCCCTTGAGGCCCGAAAGCGAAGTATAGAATGACATGGACTGATCCTTCTTAGGTGGTGGGGGGAGTCGGCGCCGGGGTGGCAGCCTTGATGTCCTTGAGCAGCTGCGTCTGTGCGGTGAGCTGCTCCGAGATTTTTGCGAGCGCGGTGTTGGTCTCGCTGATCCCCGCGAGGCTCGAGAATTGCGCCATCTGCGCAACCATCTGCTGGTTATCGACGGGGTTGAACGGATCCTGCTGCGACAGCTGCGCGGTCATCAGGCGCAAAAAATCGCTCTGCCCCATCTGCTGGCCACCCTTGGGCTGAAGCACGGGGTTGCTGTTATTGTTGATGCTGTTGACGCTCATCTTACTGTCCCATCCTGAGGGTTTCGTTGATCAGGCCCTTCGCGGTTTCGAGGACCTGGACATTGCTCTGGTACTGGCGCGCGGTCTCGACCATCTCGACCAGTTCGGCGGCGCTATCGACCGCGGCTTCCCATACGTTGCCGTCCTTGTCGGCGAGCGGGTTCGACGGGTCGTGACGCTTCGACGGCGCCATTTTCGAGGTCGTGACCTGGTCGATCTGGACCGTCGCGCGGCCCTGGCCGTCCATCACGGTGCGAAAAACCGGCTTCAGCGAGCGGAAAGCGCCCGCCTCGCTGCCCGCGACCGTTCCCGCATTGGCAAGGTTCGATGCGGTGGTGTTCAGCCGGACGAGCTGCGCCGACATCGCGCGGCCGCTGATGTCGAAGACGGAGAAATTGCCGTTCATCGTTATTCGCCCTTGAGCGCACGCGTCAGCGTGTTGATGCGGCCGGAAAGGAACGACAGGCTCGAGCGATAGGCGAGCGCGTTTTCGGCATAGGCCGTCTGCTCGGTCGCCATTTCGACCGTATTGCCGTCGAGCGACGCCTGGACGGGGACGCGGTAGGCCACCGCGCCCTCCACGGCGTTGGCGGTCGATCCGCCCTGCCGCGCGAGGTCGAGCGCCTTGGCGAAGTCGAGATCGCGCGCCTTGTAACCCGGCGTCGCTGCATTCGCGATGTTCGACGCGAGCATCATCATGCGCTGGCTGCGCAGCTGGAGCGCCGTCGCGTGCAGGCCAAAGAGTTTCTCGGATGCCATCATCAACTTCCTTTCGCCGGGGTCCGGACCGGCTGCAGCACGGACACGCGGAAAATCACCCAAGGAATTATGCAACCGCCGTGCCAAATTAGATTTTCTATTTATTTTCAGTCGTTTAATTCACAAATAACCGATGCCACAGCGAGGCTCGTCAAAAATCCGACGACACCGCGCCTTGCCGCACGCAACCGCGCACCAAAGCGCGACTGGCACGCTTCCTGCACAATATCGGGCGAGCCATTGGACCCGAAGGAGATCGACCGTGTCCCGCAAGACCCCCACCCGCTTCGCCTGCCTTGCGGCGTGCCTTGTCGCCGCCCCGACCGCCGGACACGCGCAGCAGGCCAATGAGGATTGGCAGGCCATCGACGCGCTGACCAACATGGTGGCGGCCGCGATGGGCCAGAGCGCGGCCCCGATCGATCGCCGGATCAAGCTGGCGCGCTGCCCCGAACAGGCGTCGGTCACCGCGATCGATGCCCAGACGCTCGCGGTGCGCTGCGCGCCGCTCGGCTGGCGCCTGCGCGTGCCGATGACCGGCCCTGTCGACGCCGCCCCCGCGGCGGCAGGCTTTGTCCGCCCGTCATCCGGCGCCCCCGTGATCCGCCGCGGCGACAATGTCCGCGTGACGATCGAGACACCGAGCTATTCGATCAGCTATGCCGCGATCGCAACCCAGGACGGCCGCCTCGGCGAAACCATCGCCTTGCGCGGGAACGACGCCAAATCGTCGCTCAGCGCCACCGTCACCGGCCCGGGCCGCGCGCGCCTCGACAACTGATTTACGCACCTTCCGCCTAACCATCGGCCCGGGGGCTGTCGGCATTCCGACGCCGCCGGGCCTTTCTTTTGCCTTTTTGCGGCCAGTCGCCTTAATCGCGGCATACACCGTCCGTTAAAGCCTTCGTGAACCGCGTCGTCACTTTTCTGACGGCATCGGATGGAGGCTTTTATGTCGGGTGACAGCAAGATCGGACCAGTCGGCGGCATCGGCCGCGCCGTCCCGTTGCGCCGGGTCGCCAGCGAGACGGCGGCACCGATGCGCGCTGCGGCGCAGCTCCAACCGACGCCGGACAGCCTGCCGACCGCACGGCTCACGCGCCTTGCAAGCAGCCTCGCCGACCAGGCGCCACCGGTCGACGTCGCGCGCGTCGCCGCGCTCCGCACCGCGATCGCCGGCGGCAGCTATGGCGTTCATCCCGCGATCATCGCGAGCGCGATGCTCGATTTCCACGGCGGAGCCGATTGATGCTTTCGCAAATGGACGAAATACAATCGCGGCTCGACACGCTGGTCGGCGCGCTCGACGGGCACGATGCCGGCGCCATCATCGCCGCCACCGAAGAACTGGCTACCGCGGTAATCCTGTTTCGCGGCGCGAGCATCCCCGCAGGTAGCGAGCTTCGCGCGCGGACGCTGATCGGCCAGACGCTCGGACGGCTGGAGGCGGCAGCAGTGCGCGTCAACATCCTGAAGGACTGGACGCGTCAGAGGATTGACAGGAGCCATGAAATCCGTGGCACCCATCATCGCGGCGCCGCTTTAAGATACTGATAACCATGTGATTTCATGCCGTTTCGGGGAAATGGCACGATGATTGCTTTTGTTCTGCTGAACCAGCGGAACGACAGCCATGAACGCAATCAACAATCCCCAGGGCCCATCGCGCATCGCCGCACCCGTCATCGATGCGGTGCAGAATGCGTCGGCGCGCTCGGGAATCGATTTCGATTATCTGGTCGACGTCGCGCGCGTCGAAAGCGGGTATAACCCGACCGCGAAGGCGCCGACATCGTCGGCGCGCGGGCTGTACCAGTTCACCAAGCAGACCTGGCTCGCGACGCTCGACCGCCATGGTGCGAACCACGGGCTCGCTTGGGCGGCCGACGCGATCGGCCGCGACGCATCGGGCCGGCTGACGGTGACCGACCCGACGCTCCGCCAGCAGATTTTCGACCTGCGCGACGACCCCGCCGCGTCGTCGAACATGGCCGCCGCGCTGACCGGCGACAATCGCGACTATCTCGAAAGCCGGATCGGCCGCAGCGCCGAACCCGTCGACCTCTATCTCGCGCATTTTCTTGGGTCGGGCGGCGCCGCCAAATTCCTGTCGGCGCTCGAGGCGAACCCCGACCAGCCCGGCGCATCGATGATGCCCGAGGCCGCAGCCGCGAACCGATCGGTCTTCTATGCCCCCGACGGCAGCATGCGCAGCCTTGCCGAGATCCGCGAACGCTTTCGCGTGAAACTCGAGGACGGCGGCAAGATCGAAAATATGAAACCCTTCGCCCCCTCGGGCTGGCACGCGCAGGCGAGCAGTTCGGCAGGCCTCGCGGGCTCGGGCGGGGGGCGCCCGCCACTTCAGATGATGGATATCCAGCCTATGCCGAAAAAGCTCTCGATGGGCTTTGCCGCCGATGCCTATCGGCGGCTCGCCACGCTTTCGGGAGGCGCGGCATGACCGGCGGCTTCAACCTCGGCAACATCGGCCGCATCGCCGGCCTCTCGGCGCTGCCCGCAGGAATGTTGATCCTCGTCGGGCTGATGGTGATCCCGGTTTCGCCGTTGATTCTCGACATCAGCTTCGTCGCCAACATCATGATCAGCCTGCTCATCCTGATGGTCGCACTGCAGGCGTCGAAACCGCTCGACTTCTCGGCCTTCCCGACCGTGTTGCTGCTCGCGACATTGTTCCGGCTCGCGCTCAACGTCGCCTCGACGCGCGTCGTGCTCGTCCACGGCCACGAAGGGACGGCGTCGGCGGGGCATGTCATCGAGGCGTTCGGCCAGGTGCTGATCGGCGGCGACTATGTCGTCGGCCTGTTCGTCTTTTTCGTCCTGATGATCATCAACCTGATCGTGATCACCAAGGGCGCGGGCCGCGTGTCCGAAGTGTCGGCGCGCTTCACCCTCGACGCCTTGCCGGGCAAGCAGATGGCGATCGACGCCGATCTCAACGCCGGGCTGCTGACTCCCGAAGAAGCGAAGGCGCGCCGCGTCGAAGTCGCGACCGAAGCCGATTTCTACGGCTCGATGGACGGTGCGTCGAAATTCGTGAAGGGCGACGCGGTCGCGGGCCTGCTGATCCTGTTCGTCAATATCGTCGGCGGGCTCATTCTCGGCATCTTCAGCCACGGGCTCAGCTTCTCCGAAGCGGGCAGCACCTATGTCACGCTCGCGATCGGCGATGCGCTCGTCGCGCAAATTCCCGCGCTGCTGCTGTCGATCGCCGCCGCCGCGATCGTCACCCGCGTCGCCTCGCCCTTCGACCTTAGCGGCCAGATCGGCAGCCAGTTCGCCTCGCCCGCCATCTGGATGGCGGTCGGCGGCATCCTGTTCATCCTCGGCCTCGTCCCCGCGATGCCGCAGATGCTGATCCTGCCCGCGGCCGCGCTGTCCTTCGGTATCGGCTGGCAGCTGCGCCGCAGCGCCGCCGCGGTCGCCGACCTGCCCGAGCCGGCGGCGCCCGCGCCCGACCCGTCGCACATCGAATGGGCGGACGTCAGCGACGCGAGCGCGTGCCAGCTCGAGATCGGCTATGCGCTCGTCAGCCTCGTCGACGAACGCAAGGGTTCGCCTCTGATGACGCGGATCACGGGCATCCGCCGCCAATTGTCGAAGGAGCTCGGCTTCGTCGTCCCGCCGGTGAAGGTCACCGACGACCTGTCGCTGCCGGGCAATGTCTATCGCATCTCGGTCGCCGGGGTGATCGTGGGCGAGGACGAAGTCTTCCCCAACGAAATGCTCGCGCTCGATTCGGGCGACCTCGTCACCAAGGTCACGGGGCGCCCGTGCAAGGACCCGACCTTCGGCCTCGACGCGCTGTGGATCCCGAAGGCGATGCAGAATGACGCGATCGCCGCGGGTTATACCGTCGTCGACCCGGCGACCGTGGTCGCGACGCACCTCAACAACAGCATCGTCGGCGCCGCCGCCGAACTGTTCGGCATCGACGACGCGCAAGCGCTGATCGAAAATCTCAAGATCCATTATCCGCAGCTCGCGCAGAATCTCAGCCCGCAGGGCTATGCGCTGCCGCGCGTCGCTAGCCTGTGCAAATCCTTGCTCGTCGAACGCGTGCCGCTCCGCGACTTCCGCAAGATCGCCGAGGCGATGGTCACGCTGTCGGGCCAGCAACTCGGCGAGAGCGACCTCGTCGAGGCGGTGCGCCAGCGCATCGGCGCGCTGATCGTGCAAACGATCGTGCCCAGCCGGATGCCACTTCCCGTCGTCACTTTCAGCCCCGAGGTCGAGATGCTGCTCAACCAGGCGGTGCGCGCCAACCCCGCCGCCGAATGGCCGTTCGAGCATGGCATGGCGATGACGATCATCGAACAGGTCGGTCAGGCGGTCGAACCCTTGCTGCTCCAGACGCGCAGTTTCGCGCTCGTCGCCTCGCCGATCTGCCGTTCGGCGCTGTCGCGGCTCGTGCGCGCCACCTTCCCCGACGTTGCCGTCATTTCCTACCTCGAAATCCCGGCGAACAAGCAGACCGAAATCGTCGCGACGATCGGCGCCGAAGTGCCGCGCCTCGCGAACGGGGCCGACGCCCACATGGAGGACCAACCGCATGAGAATTGAGCCCGCCGAGCAATTTGCCGGGACCGTCGGACGCGCTCCGCGCGCGCGCGGCTATGGCGAAAGCGTCGAGGCGCTGGTCGAGGAATATTCGCCGCTGGTCCGCAAGATCGCGTGGCAGGTGTTTTCGCGCGTGTCGCGGACGAGCGAACTCGACGACCTGATCCAGACGGGGCTGATCGCGCTGATCGAGGCGAGCCGCCACTATGAAGAGCGCGGGTTCGCGTTCGCCACCTATGCCACGACCCGCATCCGCGGCGCGATGATCGACCAGCTGCGCCGCGAAGCCGATGTCGGCCGTTCGGCGATGACCGCGACGAAGCGGATCCAGGCGATGCGCGGCACGCTCGAACAGCAGCTGATGCGTGCACCGACCGCCGCCGAGATGGCGGTCGCGTTCGACATGTCGGCGGAGGATTATTTCGCGCTCGAACGCAATGCGACGCACGGCCGTTCGACCTCGCTCGACGAGCTGACCGACATCGGCGCTTTCCTCGTCGCCGACGAGGGCATCGGCGCGGGCGAGAAATGCGAGCAGGAGGATTTGATGGGTGCGCTGCGCCAGTGCGTCAGCCGCCTGTCCGAGCGCGAGCAGATGGTGCTGCAGCTCTATTTCTTCGAAGAGCTCAACCTGCACGAGATCGGGCTGACCCTCGACGTCAGCGCCGCGCGGATCTGCCAGATCAAGCGCGAGGCGATGATCAAGGTCGACCGCATGATGCGCGAGATGACCGAATGACCCGCGCGGGCGGCCGGGCCTGCCGCCTTCGGGACCGTCAGGCCGCCAGCGTCTGCCCGGCCTGCCACGCGGCACCGACCTTGTCGAAATAGCTCGCCATGCGTTCGGTGCCGACGTCGGTCAGCCGAACGATCGTGCGGCGGCGGTCGCGCTCGTCGATCGCACGGTGGACCAGTCCCAGCCGTTCGAGCGCGCTGATCATGCGCAGTCCCGACGACAGCGGAACCCCCGCGCCGGTGGCAAGGTCGCTCGCGCTGAGCACGCGTGCGTGCGTCCCGGCCAGCATCAGGTCGAGCATCATGTCCCATGTGGGGCCCGACATCTCCGCGGTGCCGAAATGGCTGCGGCGGATCCGCCGGATCTGGATGCTGAACGACAGCTGGTCGAGCAGCCCCGCCGTCAGTGGCGCTTCGCCCCGCGTGCCGGCTTCGGCCCGCACAGGACCCACCGGCTCTTCGGCACGGCCGGCGAGCAGCTCCTGAATCTGGTCGACACGCGATTTCAGCTCGGCAATTTCTTGGTTCGAAAATTGCTGCATGTAGTGATGCCCCCTGGGGAGCCACGAACACTAGGCTGCGACGTCGTTCCGCCGACTGGACGATCCCGATGCGTAGATGATCAGCAACAGGATCGGGTACGATATATAGACTGAGAGGAGCGAATAGGGTCGCGCCAATATCTCCGAGAACATGAACTTCTGGATGTGCCCGAAAATGGCGATGAGCTGCCATCCGGTGATCCAGTAGGGCCAGAAACTGTGCGCTTTCATGGCGATGAGCCAGAAACTCAGCAGAACCAGCATGTCGATAACGAAGATATTAAACTCAATATCGGTCCAGGTCGGGAAAGGTGTCACGGCACTGGTGAGGACCGAGGCGATCAATGCTGTATAGGCTGCCCAGCGTTCCAGCGGCCCGCCGCGTCGGATCGCGACGGCCACCGTGATGAACAGCACAACATAATAGATCGCCACGGACCACATTGTGGCTATCAACCTTTCTTGCGGATCAACCGGCCTTCGCGAACGCGGGCGCGTCGACGCCCGAGCGATCGTTGCTGCCTTCGTCGACCAGCTTGGCAGCCGCCGGTTTGACGCCCGCGCCGAACATCCGCGTGCCGAGGCCGACTTCCTTCTGCGTCACCGTCAGCGCCAGATGCGCGTCGGTCAGGAGCTGGCGGACCTCGCCGGCGGCGGCGAGAGCATGGGCGACCTTCGCCATCGCTTCCTGCCCGACGATCGCCGACATGTTGGTTTCGCGGCGCGCGGTGGGCAGCGTCGCGGCAAGCTGGGCGATACGGATCATCGCTTCGTCGATGGCGTCTTCGGCCAAATGCAGGTCGGAAGCGATCTTCTTTGCTGCAGAAACTCGTTCGTTCAGCATCTTCTTTTTCCTTGAAAAAGAATGCTACCGGTTTCCCCCCCGCAGCATTCGGTTCGAACATTCAGGTCATCACACGACCGAGTCCGACAAGGATCGAATAGAGGGCGGAAAAGGCCAAAATCGTCGCGAATGCGATCAGGATCGGCCAGATTATCCTTTCCATCAACCCATGCCGGTTGGCCGGCTGGGACGCGGTCGGAAATGGCGAACCAATATCGAATAATCGCCGAAACGAACTGCGCCCCGGCTTGGCATCGTCGGCGGGGGTAACCTCGCCTAGGTCGATCAATTGATATGTCAAAGGCTGATAAGGGGTAACATGATCGAAGACACCGTTAACAGCCAGGATGCGCGCTGCCTCTATCCTGTTAGAAACATTAAGTTTCTTTAACACACGCCGCACGCGTTCGTCGACCGTGTGCGGCGAGACATTCATCAGGCGGGCGATCTGCTTGGAATTTTTGTGCTCGTAAACGTGCCGCAACGTTTCAATCTGCGCCGCCGACAGCAGGCTGATGTAATTGTCGGGGTCGCCGTGCACGGGGTTGGAATAGAGCATCACGAGTCGAAATCAAGGTCGGTAGATAGCTAATTTCCTGCCTGCCCCATTCCCGGCCATGCGCCCGCACGTCCGTGCGGGCCGTAACAGCCCCGGATGATGTGGCTCTTCGCTATTGTGCTTCCTTCAGGGTGCGATAGCGCAAGATCGATTTTTCGATATGGCGCCGCGCCGCGCGCCGCGCCGCGGCAGGATCGCCCGCCTCGATCGCGACGACGATCGCCTCGTGATCGCGATTGATCGTATGCGCATAGCGCTGGTGCTGGACCGGGTCGTCGCCTTGCAGGTACAGCCGCCGCGACGGGACGAGGCGCACGCCGAGGAACTGGGTGAAGCGGAGGAAATAGGGGTTGCCCGTCGCGCTGGCGATCGCCGCGTGAAAGGCTGCATCGGCGGCGACAGAGGCGTCGACGTCGCTGCTTTTTTCCATCGCGTCGAGCGTACGGTGCAGCTCGACCAGGTCCTTGTCGGTGCGGCGCCGCGCAGCAAGGTCGGCCATCTCGGCCTCGAACCCCATGCGCATTTCGAGAAGCTTGAGCACATCGTCGATCTCGCCGACTTCCTCGGCGGTGACCTGGAACGCACGATATTGCGCACCGTCGGGGACATAGGCGCCCGACCCGCGCCGCGATTCGAGCAAGCCGCGCGCCGCGAGCCGCGAATAGGCCTCGCGCACGACGGTGCGGCTGACACCGAAATCTTCGGTCATCGCCTTTTCGGTCGGAAAGCGCGATCCGGGCGGCATTTCGCCCGTCTCGATCCGTTCCTCGAAACGCTGGACCAGATCGTCCGCCAGCGATGCCGCCTTGGTTGCTACCATGGTTGACGCGTTATCATTGCGTTTCAAAACTGGCTAGGGCCGGAAATCGGGGCGCTGCGCATCGACATAGCTATTCCAGCCGCCCTGCGTCGCGAAGTCGCCGCCGCGGTCCCACGCCGCGCCGCTGTAATATACGAAGGGCTGCCCCGGCAGGATGCGCACGAGGATGAGGTAATTGTCGGCATCTTCGGCAAAACCGGCAAAGGCGGCCGGGTCGACGATCACCGCCGCCGCCATCCGCCCCTTTTCGCCATCGGCCGGCCCCCACCAGACGAGCCGCGCCCCCGCCTTATCCTTCTTCACCTCGCCCAGCTTGCCGCCGCCCACCGGCCGCTTCGAAATGCCGATACCGACGACCAGCTCCGCATCGCTGCTCGACGCGATGGTCGAGGTCATGCGGGTGAAATTCGTCCCCGCGGGCAAGTTGAAGCGGCGCGTCTCGCGCACCGTCCGCATGACATCGACCGGCCAGGGATCGTAATCGACAGAGAAATCGGCGACATCGGGCCCCGATCGCAGGATGCGCGGCCGCACATAGTTGCGCGAGGTCCACAGCTTGTTGTCGTGCCAGATGCCGAGCCCGCCGACCCCGCGCCCGGTGCCGACATTATAGAAATCGATGCCTTCGCCATGGTCGGCATGTTGGTCGCCGGTGCGGAGCTGGCGGTCCATGAAGGGCCAGCGCACGCGCTTGCCCCACGCGTCGATCCCCGACGACGAAGGCGGCTCGGCCGCTTCCAGCGCGCGGCCATAGATGCGGTAGGCGATGCGGTCGTTTTCCCAGAGCAGGTCGTCGAAGCGATAGTCGGCGATTGTCACTGCGGTGCGCGCTTTCTGTTCCTCCGCCGTCGCCGACCGGAGCGGCTGGTGCTCCTGCGCCGCCGCAGGCACCGCCAGCAAGCCAAGTGCGAGGATTGCCAACCGCATCACCAACTCCACATCGTCCCGTCCTCGAGCCGGTTCACCGGCAGATAGGCGCGGGCATAAGGGAATGTCTCGGCGAGCGCCTCGTCGATATCGACGCCCAGCCCAGGCACATCGCCCGGGTGGAGCATCCCGCCCTCGAAGCGATATGCGTGCGGGAACACCGCGTCGGTTTCCGCCGTGTGGCGCATATATTCCTGCACCCCGAAATTCGGGATCGACAGGCCGAGGTGCAGCGCCGCCGCCATCGTCACGGGCGACAGGTCGGTCGCGCCATGGCAGCCGGTGCGAATCTGGTAGAGGTCGGCAAGCGAGGCGATCTGGCGCATATGGGTGATGCCGCCCGCGTGGAGCACGGTCGCGCGGATATAGTCGATCAGCCGGTTCTCGATCAGCGCCTTGCAGTCCCAGACCGACGAGAAGATTTCGCCGACCGCGAGCGGGGTCGTCGTATGCTGGCGGATCAGGCGGAACGCGTCCTGATCCTCGGCCGGGGTCGCATCCTCGATCCAGAAGGGGCGATATGGTTCGAGATCCTTGCCGAGCCGCGCCGCCTCGATCGGGGTCAGCCGGTGATGGACGTCATGGAGCAAATGGACGTCCCAGCCGAGCGCCTCGCGCGCCGCTGCGAACAATTCGGGGACGACGCGCATATATTTCGCGGTCGACCAGATATTCTCGGTCGGCAGGTCGTTGTCGGCGGGTTCGTAGAAATAGCGGTCCTTGCTGACGCCATAGGTTGACGCCATCCCCGGCACGCCACATTGCAGCCGGATCGCCTTATATCCCTGCCGCTGATAATCGAGCGCCGCATCGATCGTGTCCTCGATGCTCGCGCCATTGGCATGGCCATAGACCATACACCCCTCGCGCGCCGCGCCGCCGAGCAACTGATAGACCGGCAAGCCGGCGACCTTGCCCTTGATATCCCACAGCGCCATGTCGACCGCGGCGATCGCCGCCATCGTCACCGGGCCGCGGCGCCAATAGGCACCCTTGTAAAGATATTGCCAGATATCCTCGATCCGGTGCGCGTCGCGCCCGATCAGGCACGGGACGACATGCTCCGAAAGATAGCTTGCGACCGCAAGCTCGCGCCCGTTGAGCGTCGCATCGCCGACGCCGGTGGTGCCGTCGTCGCATTCGATCTTCAGCGTCGTGAAATTGCGGCCCGGCGAGGTCAATATCACCCGCGCTGACACGATCTTCGGCATTCGATCCCCTCTGGGCATATGGAGTAGTTGTGTGACAACCTTATTGACACTCGATCAAAAAGGAAAGACATATGTCACCGGTGTCAAGGCCAAAGGCCGTCACCTCTGAGGGAGAGGAAATAGGATGCGCAGCGCCGGATGCTCCCCGCATTCGGTGAAACCGCACCGAAGCGCTTCTCCTTTCGCCGGCCACCCCCTCGATCCCGCAAAGGAAATGACATGCCGCTGAGCCTGCTTGCCCTGATGATGACCAGCCCCGCAGCCGCAGCAGCTCCGGCCGAACCGGCGATGCCCCGGCCCGCTGAGATCCTTGAGCAGACGCGCCGCGTCGCCGACTGGCAGCTCGCGAACCGCACCAACTGGGCGACGATGCCCGCGGCGCGCAAGAGCGTCCGCGACGTGCGCGACTGGCAGCAGGCAACCTTCTGGGTCGCGCTGACCGAACTCGCGAGCCGGGACAGAAGCTATGCGAAGCCGCTGCTCGAACTCGGGCACACCGAGGGATGGCAGATGGGCGACCGTCCCTATCATGCCGACGACCAGTTGATCGGGCAGGCGTGGTTGTGGGCGGCGCAGAATGGCGGGGGGAAGCAGGCGGCCGTACCGATGCGCGCCTATTTCGACCATTTGCTCGCCAACCGCCCGACGATCGGCCTCGAAGTCATTCCGGTCGCGCCCGGCAAGGGGACCTCGACCTGCACCGACCGCTGGTGCTGGTGCGACGCTTTGTTCATGGCGCCGCCGACGATGCTCCGCCTCGCCAAGGCGACGGGCGACAAACGCTACGCCGATTTCGTGCACGAGGAATGGAAGGCGGCGACCGACTATCTCTTCGACCCATCCGAACAGCTCTATTTCCGCGACAGCCGCTTTTTCGACATGCGCGACATCAAGGGCCGCAAGCTGTTCTGGAGCCGCGGCAACGGATGGGTGATGGGCGGCCTCGTCCGCGTCCTGCAGGTGCTGGACAAGAAGGATCCGCAGCGCCCCTATTATGAGAGGCTGTTCAAGGACATGTCGGCCAAGCTCGTCACGCTGCAAAAGGCCGACGGCTATTGGCCTGCGTCGCTGCTCGACAATGATCCGGGCACCCCGCCCGAAACGAGCGGCACGGCCTTCTTCACCTATGCCTTTGCATGGGGCGTCGACAATGGCCTGCTCGACCGGCGCGTGTATGAGCCCGCAGCAGTGCGCGGGTGGCACGCGCTGCAAGACGCGGTGCAGCCCGACGGGATGCTCGGCTGGGTCCAGCAGGTCGGAGACCGCCCCGACAGCGTGTCGGCGAAGGAGACGCAATTTTACGGCAGCGGCGCCTATCTGCTCGCCGGCACCGCGATGTACGACCTGTCGAAGAAGCGCATAAAGCGTTGATATAGAAGGGATGGCCTGCCTCAACCGGCCCCATGACACTCGTGATTGACTTACCCTCGCAAAGTTGTATTACATTTCGCAAGTTGTATTACATCTAAGATTGACACCGGTATCAACCGGGTCGCGCCTCCGGCAGCGGCGGTGCCAAAAAAGGAGAGGGAAATGACGTCACCATCGGCCTTGCCGCCCCGCGCCGCGCTGCTGGCATCCGCCGCATTGTTCGCCGCCCTGCCGGCACAGGCACAGGAAGCGCCCGCCGCAATCGAAGGCGAGCAGGCCGCAGCAATCGATGGCGGCGACGAAATCCTCGTCACCGGCACGCGCGCGACGCAGCGCAGCTCGATCGCGTTCAAGCGCGATGCCGACATCGTCGTCGACGGCCTTGTCAGCGACGAAATCGGCGCGACCCCCGACAATTCGGTCGGCGACACGCTCGAACGCATCGTCGGCGTCTCGGCCGACCGCTTCAAGGGCAACGCCAACGAACTGTCGGTGCGCGGCCTCGGCCCCACCCTCAGCTTTTCGACCTTCAACGGCCGCGAAGTGTCGACTGCGGGACCCGACCGTTCGGTCGCCTTCCAGCAATTCCCGTCCGAACTCGTCAACGGCGTGCTCGTCTACAAGACACAGCGCGCCGACTTCCTCGAAGGCGGGGTCGGCGGGATCATCGAGCTCAAGTCGATGAAGCCGCTCGATTACGGCAAGCGCCGCATCCAGTTCGAGGTGCGCGGCGATTTCCAGCCGCAGGACAATGACGTCTACCAGCACGACGGGCTCGGCTATCGCGCCAACTTTTCCTACACCGACCAATATTCGACCGGGATCGGCGATATCGGCATCTCGATCGGCTACCAGCGGCAGGACACCGCGGCACCCGAAGATTATTACAACGCCAATTCGACCTTCCAGCTGTGCAACACCGCGGCAACCAACGGCGCGACCAACGCGCTGAACTGCACCTTTGCCGCCGCCCCGCGCAACGCGAACGAGACGATCGTCGATCCCTATTTCGCCAATTCGTCGCGCAGCTTTCGCACCCAGCGCACCTCCGAGGTCCGCGACGGCCTGATCGGCGCGATCCAGTGGCGGCCGTCGCCCGATTTCGAGATTGCGCTCGACGGGCAATACTCGAAGCGCAACAGCCTCGAAGATCGTAACGTCCTCGGCATCACCGAGGGGCTGCGCGGGGTCCAGCCGCTGGTGATCGGCAACGAGAGCAACGGCTATTCGCGCGGCGCACTGATGAGCTATCGCGGCAATTCGAACCTCGAAAACCAGCTCGAAACGCGCCAGCGCAACGAGGAATATCTGGGCGGCGGCGTGAGCCTGATCTGGTCGCCCGACCGCTGGAACGTCGCGTTCGATGCTTCCTATTCGAACAGCCACCGCACGGAGACACAGAAGCAGACGCGCATGCGCTCGACGCGCCGCGTCGGCTATACGCTGACCTATATGGACGACGATGTCGTGCCCGTCGTCGCGTTCGACAATTTCGACATCACCGACCCCGGCCTGTTCCTCGCCAACGCGAACAACGCGGTCTATGCGCGCCGCCGCTTCGTCACCGACCGCACCGACCGCATCTGGGCCGCCCGGCTCGACATCGACCGCGAGTTCGACGGCTTCATCACCGGCGTGAAGTTCGGCGGCCGCGTGTCCGACCATCACCGCACCAACGACAATGCCCGCAACAACGACCTCAACACGATCCCCGGCAATGCCGCGACGGTAACCGCGCTGATCACGCAGGCGAACCAGCAGTGCCGCACCCCCTTCACCACCACCAGCTATATGAAGGGCATGGGGACCAACGTCACCCGTTGGGCGAGCTTTGACAATGACTGCCTGTTCCGCACCTTTGCCGGCAGCGACGACGCGCTTCCCTATCCCGCCGACGGCCGCGACCCGAGCGATATCGACGTCACCGAACGCATCTACGCCGCCTATGCGATGGCGAATTTCGAATCGGATGCGGGCGGCGTACCGTTCAGCGGCAATATCGGGCTGCGCTGGGTCAAGACTGACATCACGTCGATCGGCTTCCGCCAAGCCTATCGCCTCACCATCGACACCGTGGGCGACGATTATTCGATCGCGATCGATCCGACGCAACCACTGTCGACCAACACCGGCAAGGGCAGCTACAATTATTTTCTGCCGAGCGCGAACATCGCCTTCGACCTGTCGCAAGAGGTCAAGCTTCGCCTCGCGGCCTATCGCGCGATCGCGCGATCGGGCATCGAAAGCTTCGGTGCGGGGATCAGCCTGACCCCGACGGTCGATGCCATCGGCGTGAACAATATCATCTTCAACGCGACGACCGGTAACCCGAATCTCAAGCCGCTGCGCGCGTGGAATATCGACGCCAGCCTCGAACTCTATGCCTCGCAGGACACGCTCGTGTCGATCGCAGGCTATTATAAATGGGCGAAGGGCACCGTCATCGGCCGCTCCGAGCCGATCCCGACCGACATCACCGTCACCACCATCCGCGACAATGGTGCGCCGGTGACCGAGACCTTCACGATCAACCCGGTCGCGCCGTCGAACGACCTCGAAACGCGGCATCTTTATGGGGTCGAGGCGACCGCGAGCCACGCCTTCACCTGGCTGCCCGATCCGCTCGACGGCTTCGGCGTCCAGGGATCGGTCAACCGCGCCTTCGCCAATTTCGAATATCCCGACACCTCGCCGATCGCCGCCTATGTCGACCCGGCGAATTTGATCGGGCTGTCGAAATGGACCGCAAGCGGATCGGTGTGGTTCGAAAAATGGGGCCTCTCGCTCCGCGCCAACCTTCGCTACCGCTCGGGCTATTACAAGCCGAACGGCGGTACCAACCGCGAGATCCGCGGCGGCACCTATCTCAACCTGTCGGCGCAGTACGACCTTACGAAGAATGTCCAGCTCAAGCTGCAGGCGCTCAACGTCACGGGCACCGAGGACGTGATGTACAAGGGCGGATACGACAGCATCGCCGAAGTGTCGCGCGGCGGGACGCAATATTTCTTCGGTTTCCGGGTCCGCCTGTGAAGCCCATGACTTTAGCCCGACTCCCTTGGGCTATCCTGGCCGCCGTCGCATATTTTCCGTCTGCGGCGGCGGCTTTTTCCTCACCATCGGCGGCGCCACCGTCCGCAGCGCCACCGTCCGCAGCGCCAACGTGCGCGGCGGACGAGGGCTATGCAGCGTCGTTCGGCGGGCGCCGCACCTTCACGCTGCGCCCCGACGACCTCGAGGCAATCAAGGCGGCACTGCCGACCGACCCCGCGATCGGCGCCGCTTATCGCGGCCTGATCGCCCGCGCCGACAAGGCGCTCGCCGCCAAGCCCGCTTCGGTGATGGACAAGCGCAGCATCCCGATATCGGGCGACCGCCATGATTATGTCAGCCTTGCACGCTATTGGTGGCCGAACCCCGCCGATCCCAAGGGCGCCTATATCCGCCGCGACGGCGACACCAATCCCGACGTCGAAAGCAACCGCTTCGACCGCAGCGCGCTCGGCCGCATGGTCCGCGAGGCCGACACGCTCGCGCTCGCCTATTATTACGGCGGCGAGCGCAAATATGCCGACGGCGCGGCGCGGGTGATCCGCAGCTGGTTTCTCGATCCCGCGACCGCGATGAACCCGAACATGAATTTCGGACAGGCAGTACCCGGCGTGTCGAACGGGCGCCCCGAAGGCGTGCTTGACGGCGCGGGCTTCATCGCCGTGATCGACGCCGCGGGGCTGATCGCGCCGTCGGGTGCGCTGGCGCCCGACGAGACCGCGGCGCTCGAAGGCTGGTTCGCGCGCTATGTCGACTGGATGCTCAAAAGCCCCAACGGCAAGGGCGAAGGCAGGGCCGCGAACAACCACGGTCTCTGGTACGATGCGCAGGTCGCGCGCTTCGCGCTGTTCGCGCGGCGGCCCGATATCGCGCAGCGGATCGTCGCGGCATTCCCCAAGTCGCGGATCGCAAAGCAGGTCGATACATCGGGCGCCATGCCCGCCGAACTCGGCCGCACGCGCAGCTTCCATTATTCGCTGTTTTCACTCGATGCCGCCTACACGCTCGCCGATAGCGCAGCCTGTCTCGGCGTCGACATTTATCGCGCGGACGAAGGCGGCCGCTCGCTGCGCAAGGCGACCGATTATGTCGCGGCGTATCGCGGACGTGCGGCCGACTGGCCCTATAAGGAAAAGGGCTGGCCCGCCGACATGCTCGACGCGCTGCTCGTGCGCGCCGACACCGCATGGGGTCCCGGCGCCTATCCGCGCACGATCGACGGCGACCTGTTACTGCGCCAGCACGCGCGCTAGCACCGGAACATGATCGCCCGCCGCGCCCTCCTTCTCGCCGCTTTGCTGGCCGGTCCGGCCGCATGGGCGCGGCCACGGCCCGGCCGCCTCGACATTCGTGCGATCGAACGCCGGCGCCTGACGCCGCAGGCCGACGCGCTGCGCGCCGCGGTCCCGCGCACGACCGCCGCCGTCGCGGCGCCGCGCAGCCCGGCCGGCCGCCACGACTATTATTCCGAAGGCGATTATTGGTGGCCCGATCCGGCGAACCCCGGCGGCCCCTATATCCGCCGCGACGGCCGATCTAACCCCGACAAGTTCGACGGCCACCGTGAAGCGCTGATCGCCTTCGGCCGCACCGTCCCGGCGCTGGCCGCGCTGTGGGACCTTACCGACGAGGCGCGCTTTGCAGACGCCGCGATGCGCCATCTCGCCGCATGGTTCGTCGATCCGAAGACGCGGATGAACCCAAACCTCAACCATGCGCAAGCGATCATCGGCGTGAATACCGGCCGCGCGATCGGCGTGATCGATACACTGCAAATCGTCGAGGTCGCGCGCGCCGCCGCCCTGTTCGCGCGGCGGGACGCGCCGGGCTATGCGGCGATCCGCGCCGACGTCGAGGGCTGGTTTACCGCCTATCTCGACTGGCTGACGACCTCGCCCTTCGGCACGACCGAACGCGACGAGAAGAACAACCATGGTACCTGCTGGCTGCTTCAGGTCGCCTCCTTCGCCGCCTTGCTCGGCCGACAGGACATCCTCGCCGATGCGCGCACGCGTCTGCAGGCCATAATCATCCCGACCCAGATCACTCCCGACGGCCGCCAGCCGCTCGAACTAGCACGAACCAAGCCCTACGCTTATGCACTCTTCAACCTCGATGTCCTTGCCGCCTCGGCATGGCTGCTCGGCGGTCGCGAGCTGATCGACTGGCAGACGCAGGACGGTCGCTCGATCGGCGGCGCGATCGCGTGGATGGCGCCGTTCATCGCCGACAAGACAAAATGGCCTCTGCCGCCCGATATCGAATATTGGGACGGCTTCCCGGTACGCCAGCCGAGCCTGCTCTTCGGCGGCCTCGCGCGAGGGCGCGCCGACTGGCTCGACCTCTGGCGGCGGCTGAACCCCGATCCCGTCATCGGCGAGGTCGTGCGCAACTTCCCGGTGCGCCAGCCCCTGCTCTGGCTCTAGTTGCGCCCGCCGACCAGCCCGCGCGCGATCACCTGCGCCTGTATCTCCGCCGCGCCTTCGAAGATGTTGAGGATACGCGCGTCGCACAGCACGCGGCTGATCTCATATTCGAGCGCATAGCCGTTGCCGCCGTGGATCTGCAGGCTCGCATCGGCGTTCGACCAGGCGGCACGCGCGCCGAGCAGCTTCGCCATCCCCGCCTCGATGTCACAGCGCTTGCCGCCGTCCTTCGCGCGCGCCGCGGCGTAGCTCAGTTCGCGCGCCGCGACGAAATCGACGAGGCTCATCGCGAGCTTGTCGGCGACGCGCGGGAAATGGACGATCGCCTTGCCGAACTGCTTGCGCGCCAGCGCATAGTCGAGGCCGAGCTCGAGCGCGCGCCGCGCCACCCCCACCGCGCGCGCGGCGGTCTGGATGCGCGCGCCCTCGAAGGTGCGCATCAACT
Source organism: Sphingopyxis sp. (assembly GCF_035998905.1). GTDB lineage: Bacteria > Pseudomonadota > Alphaproteobacteria > Sphingomonadales > Sphingomonadaceae > Sphingopyxis. The sequence goes on from NZ_DASYHG010000029.1 coordinate 161,680, forward strand.
GCTTGAACCCCTGCCCCTCCTCGCCGCCGAGCAGCGCCTCGGCGGGCGCACGCATCGCGTCGAACTGCAACGCATATTCGCGCATCCCGCGATAGCCGAGCACCTCGATCTCGCTGCCGGTCATGCCATCGGCCGGGAAGGGGTCGGCCTCGGTCCCGCGCGGCTTGGGGACGAGCAGCATCGACAGGCCTGCATAGCCCTTCGCGTCGGGCATCGTGCGCGCGAGCAGGGTCATCATGTCCGAGCGCGAAGCGTGGGTGATCCAGTTTTTCGCGCCGTCGATCACCCAATGATCGCCCTCGCGCCGCGCTCTGGTTTGCAGCGCGCCGAGGTCCGACCCAACATCGGGTTCGGTGAACACCGCGGTCGGCAGCACGTCGCCGCTCGCGATGCGCGGCAACCATTCGGCCTTTTGCGCGTCGGTGCCGCCCATCGCGATCAGCTCACCGGCGATCTCCGACCGCGTGCCGAGCGAGCCCGCGCCGATCCAGCCGCGCGACAATTCCTCGGTGACAATGCACATCACGAGTTTCGACAGGCCCAGCCCGCCATATTCCTCGGGAATGCAGACGCCGAAGGTGCCGAGGTCGGCCATCGCCTGCACGGTCGCGTCGGGTATCAGGGCGTTCGCGAGGTGCCAGCGATGCGCGTTGGGCACGATCGCGGCATCGGTGAAGCGCCGGAACTGGTCGCGGATCGAATCGAGATCGGCGTCGAGCAGCGTCTCGCTCGGCCAATGCCCGTCAGCAAGCGCGGCCGCGACGTCGGCGCGGATCGCGGCATGATCGGCGTCGAGCAAGCCGGCGCAGGCGTCGGCTAGCGTTCGCGCCGCCGCGCCTAGCCCAAGGTCGGCCGGGCGGAAAATCTCATTCTGCCCCATCGGCAGCCCGCCGACGAGCTGGCCGATCCCCTCGGCAAAAGCGAGGGTCGCGATCTTCGCATCGAGCGGATTCGCGCCCCGGCCGGACTCGCACCATGTGAGCACCGCCTCCAGCGAGGCGACCGTCGTCGCGACCCACGCGAAGCCATGCGCCGCGCGCTGTTCGCGATCGATCGGGGCGTGCGCCAATCGTTCGGCAAGCGCGGCCTCCGCGACGCCGCGATAGGCCTGTCCGGCGGCGAGGGCCTCGCGAAGGCCGGCCATGCTCAGACGGCGCGTTCGAAGATCGCGGCGATGCCCTGTCCGCCACCGATGCACATCGTCTCGAGACCGTAGCGGCCGTCGCGGCGCACCAGCTCGCGCGTCAGGTTCGCAAGGATGCGCCCGCCGGTCGCGCCGATCGGGTGACCGAGCGAGATGCCCGACCCGTTGACGTTCAAAATCTCGTTGCGGCTGTCGTCCTCGGACCAGCCCCAGCCTTTCAGCACCGCGAGCACCTGCGGCGCGAACGCCTCGTTGAGTTCGACGAGGTCGATGTCACCCCAGCCGAGGCCGGTGCGCGCGAACAGGCGCTCGACCGCGGGGACCGGGCCGATGCCCATCCGGCTCGGGTCGCAGCCCGCCGCCGCCCAGCTGTGGAACCAGGCGACGGGTTCGAGCCCGAGTTCGCCCAGCTTGTCCTCGGCCACGACAAGGCACGCCGCCGCGGCGTCATTCTGCTGGCTTGCATTGCCCGCGGTCACGACCCCGCCTTCGAGCGGGCGCAACTTGCCGAGCGATTCCATCGTCGCGTCGGCGCGATATCCCTCGTCGTGCGCAAAGACGACCGGATCGCCCTTTTTCTGCGGCACCGACACCGGCACTAGCTCGTGGTCGAACAGGCCGTTCGCCCACGCCGCAGCGGCGCGCTGGTGGCTGCGCACGGCATAGGCGTCGGCCTGCTCGCGCGTGATGTCGTAATCCTTGGCGAGGTTCTCGGCGGTCTCGATCATGCCCGTAATCACGCCGAAGCGCTCGACCGGCTGCGACATCAGCCGCCCGCGCGTCAGCCGATCGTGGAGCGTCAGGTTGCCCGCGCGCAGGCCTTTGCGGATGTCGGTGCTGTAATGTTCGACGTTCGACATCGATTCGACGCCGCCCGCGACGACAAGGTCGGACATGCCCGTCTGGACCATCATCGCGGCGTTCGCGATCGCCTGCAGCCCCGATCCGCAGCGGCGGTCGAGCTGGTAACCGGGCACCTCGAGCGGCAACCCCGCGGCCAGCCACGACCAATGACCGATGCTCGGCGCCTCGCCATTGCCATAGCCCTGGCTGAAAACAACGTCGTCGACGCGCGCCGGGTCGATCTTCGTCCGCTCGACCAGCGCCTTCAGGATCACCGCGCCAAGCTCGCCCGCGGTCATAGACGAAAGCGCGCCGCCGAACTTGCCGACGGCGGTGCGGATCGGGGCGACGATGGCGGCGCGGCGCAAGGTCATGTCTTCATTTCTCCAATGTTGCGACGCCGACGATACCCGCATCGATCAGGCGCGCAATCTCGCCCGAGGACAGCGACAGGCGTTCGCTCAATATTTCTTCGCTGTGCGCACCGTTGCGCGGCGCGGGCCCCGGCGGCCGCCGTTCCTGCTGCGGCAAGGTCGCAAAGGCACCGGCGGCGGGATAGGCGAAACCGCTGGGATTGTCGGCGGTGCCGAAGATCGGGTTATCGGCGACGAGCGCCGGATCGTGCACCGCCTCATACATCGTGCGATAGGGCGAATGGACGATGCCGCCCGCGTCGAAGGCGGCGGCAAGGTCGGCATGATCGCGGCCGGCAATCGCCGCGTCGAACAGTGGGTAGAGCGCGTCGCGGTGCGTGAAGCGGAGCCCGTCGTCGGTCGCAAAGGACACGCGCCGCGCCATCTCGACCGCGCCGATCGCGTCGCCAAGACCCAGCGCCGACACAAGGTTCGCCCATTGGCGCGGGGTGACGACGACGATCATCGTACGCTGTCCGTCGCGCGTCACGAAATCGCGTCCGAACAGGCCGTAAACGGCATTGCCGAGGCGCGGCCGGTTCGCACCCGAATAGAGGACCTCGGCAATACCGCCGAGATTGGCGACGGTGCCGATCGCGACGTCGGACAGCGGCAGGCGCACCTCGCCGCCTTCGCCGGTGGTGCTGCGCCGCTGGATCGCCGCGAGCAACGCAAAGGCGGCATAGGCGCCGGTGAGCAGGTCCCACGCGGGAAGCACATGGTTGACCGGGTCGGGCCCGGCGCCGGTGAGCATCGGATAGCCGACGCTGTTGTTCACCGTATAGTCGAGCGCGGGCGAACCGTCGGCCCAGCCCATCACGCGTATGGTGATCAGGTCGGGGCGACCTTCGGCCAATACCTCGTGCGACAGGAAACCGCCGACCGGGAAATTGGTGACGAACTGCCCCGTCGCGCGCACCAGCGCCTGGAGCAGCTCGCGCCCCTCGGGACGCCCGAGGTCGAGCGCGACCGACTTCTTGGCGCGGTTGAGATTTTCCCAATAGAGCGAATCATTCGCCGTCGTGACCGGCCAGCGGCGAAAATCGGGGCCGCCGCCGATCTGGTCGACGCGGATCACTTCCGCCCCCATTTGCGCGCAATAGAGCCCGGCGGTGGGGGACGCGACGAAGGACGAAGCCTCGATCACCGACAGTCCGGCCAGCAGGTCGTACATCCGGCCCCGTCTCCCGCAAAACTCCGGCTCATAGGCCGTTTCCATCCGGCGCAATCACGGGTCGGAACCCGCCGCCCGGCGGGTAGTAACGACCTCCATCCGTTAGCGCAAGTTTCTTCGCTTACTAAGTAACTTCATATAATATCATGATAAAATAGGCGGTAATTTGGCGACCGCCTGCCCATCCGCGCGAATATGGTGACGCATGGCGAGCGCCGCGCAAAGCTGCTATGCTGCGCCCAAGCCTGCGTAACAGCCATGAGGTTGATTATGACGGACGATTGGCGAGTGGATGACCTGGCGCTGTGCATCAGCCGGCACGAGCGCTACCCGCCCGAGGTTCGCCCGGGTGCCGTCTTCACGGTGCGGAGCGTGCTGGCGGACATGCCCGACCTTATCGGCGGGCAATCGGGTACTGCGCTCAACTTCCGCGATGTCCCCGATCTCGGCCCGCGCGCCGCCTATTGCGCGCGCCGCTTCCGCAAGATCACGCCCGTCGCGCCCGACGATTTCGACGTCGAGGTGATCGACCTGCTGGCGGGCGTGACGGATCGCTGCCGCTGATCGCACTTTTGCGCGAAATCTCTCCTTTGATCGATTCAACCGATAAGTGTACCCGGAAAATTGGGGTTGAGTGCGTGCGCCAGTCGGCATAGCTGGCGCCCTGCAAATCATTTTGCAGTGCAGCAAACAAAGGAATCACTCTCCCATGGGTATCATCGGAAGCTCGATCAAGCCGTTCAACGCCACCTCGTACCACCAGGGCAAGTTCGTCCCCGTGTCGGACGCCGACACCAAGGGCAAGTGGGGCGTTTTCTTCTTCTACCCGGCCGACTTCACCTTCGTCTGCCCGACCGAGCTCGAAGACCTCGCCGACCAATATGCGACGCTTCAGGGCCTCGGCGTCGAAGTCTATTCGGTGTCGACCGACACGCACTTCAGCCACAAGGCATGGCACGACAGCTCGCCGGCGATCGGCAAGATCAACTATCACATGCTGGGCGACCAGAACCACGTCCTCGCCAACAATTTCGGCGTGCTGCGTGAAGATTCGGGCCTTGCCGACCGCGCGACCTTTGTCGTCGATCCCGACGGCGTGATCCAGGTGATGGAAATCACCAGCGAAGGCGTCGGCCGCAACGCCGAGGAACTTGTCCGCAAGATCAAGGCCGCGGTCTATGTCCGCGCCAACCCCGGCCAGGTCTGCCCGGCGAAGTGGGAAGAAGGCGCCGAAACGCTCGCGCCCTCGATCGAACTCGTCGGCAAGATCTAAGCCGACAATTTGCGAGGACCGGGCGGACGAAGCTCGCCCGGTCTTAGCCCCCAAAAACACAATGATTTCTGGCGCCGTTCCCCCGGCGAACCCCTGCCCCTGCCCGAAAGGCTCTCCCCATGCCGATGCTCGACGCCAACACGACTGCCCAGCTCAAAACCTATCTCGGCAATCTCCGCCGTCCGATCGAGCTGGTTGCGAGCCTCGATGCCTCGCCCAAATCGGCCGAGATGCGCAGCCTTGTCGAGGAGGTCGCGGCGCAGTCGGACCTCGTCACTGCACGTTTCGACGGCGACGACGCGCGGAGGCCCTCCTTCGCGATCCGCGCCGATGAGGGCCGCGCCGAAGCCGTGTTCGCGGGGTTGCCGATGGGGCATGAATTCACCTCGCTTATCCTCGCTTTGCTCCACGTCGGTGGCCACCCGCCGAAGGAAGACGCCGAACTGCTCGACGCCGTCCGCGCGCTGGAGGGCGACTTCGTCTTCGAAACCTTCTTCTCGCTCTCGTGCCAGAATTGCCCCGATGTCGTGCAGGCGCTCAACATCATGGCGGCGCTGAACCCGAACATCCGCCACACCGCGATCGACGGCGCCTTGTTCCAGGACGAGGTCGAGCGGCGTCAGGTAATGGCGGTGCCCGCGGTGTTCCTGAACGGCGAACCCTTTGGGCAGGGCCGCATGGACCTCGCGCAGATCGTCGCCAAGCTCGACACCGGCGCGGTCGCGCGCGCGGCAGAGAAGATCGCCGCGAAGGAGCCGTTCGACGTGCTCGTCGTCGGCGGCGGCCCCGGCGGCGCTGCGGCGGCCGTCTACGCCGCGCGCAAGGGCATCCGCACCGGCATCGTCGCCGAACGCTTCGGCGGGCAGGTGCTCGACACGATGGGGATCGAGAATTTCATCTCGGTCCAGCACACCGAAGGCCCGAAGCTCGCCGCGCAGCTTGAGGCGCATGTGAAGGATTATGACGTCGACGTGATGAATGTGCAGGAGGCCGCCGAACTGATCCCCGGCGGGGCGGGCGGCCTGCACGAAGTGAAGCTGAAGAGCGGCGCGAGCGTCAAGGGCAAGACGGTGATCCTGTCGACCGGCGCGCGCTGGCGCCAGATCGGCGTCCCCGGCGAGGCTGAATATCGCAACAAGGGCGTGGCATACTGCCCGCACTGCGATGGCCCTTTGTTCAAGGGCAAGCGCGTCGCGGTGATCGGCGGCGGCAATTCGGGTGTCGAGGCGGCGATCGATCTCGCCGGGCTCGTCGCGCATGTGACGCTGATCGAGTTCGATGCAGAGCTCCGCGCCGACGCGGTGCTCCAGACCAAGCTGTGCAGCCTGCCCAATGTCACAGTGATCACCTCGGCGCTCACCACCGAAGTACTCGGTAATGGCGAGAAGGTCGTCGGACTGCGATACCGCGACCGCAATCGCGACGAGGAACATCTCGTCGAACTCGAAGGCATTTTCGTGCAGATCGGCCTCGTGCCGAACACCGAATGGCTCGGCAGTGCGGTCGCGCTCAGCGATCGCGGCGAGATCGAGGTCGATGCGCGCGGCGCGACGAGCCAGCCGGGCATCTTCGCCGCGGGCGACGTCACGACGGTGCCCTACAAACAGATCGTCATCGCAATGGGCGAGGGATCGAAAGCCGCGCTGTCGGCCTTCGATCACCTGATCCGGTCATAGCTCCTACGTGCCGCGCGTCACCCGGCGCGCGGTCAGCGGCACGAGCAGTAGCAGCGCGGCAAGGATCCAGAAGGCGGCGGGCAGGCCGACCGCCTTCGCCACCACGCCGATGCCCGCCGGCCCGACAAGGATGCCCGCATAGCCCAGGGTGGTGAGCGCGCCGATCGCCAGCGCCGGAGGCATGTTCGACTGGCTACCGGCGCGGCGGAACAGGACCGGCACAAGGTTCGACGCGCCAAGCCCGATCAACACGAAACCGCCGAGCGCAACCGGCGCCAGCGGAACCGCGAGCAGGACGGCGAAACCGAGCACCGCGACCACCCCGCCACCGAGCAGCGTCCGATAGTCGCCGATCCGGGCGACCAGCCCGTCGCCCAGCAACCGCCCCGCGGTCATCGCGATCGCGAACAGGATATATCCGACCCCGCCCTGCTTCACATCGACGAGTCCTCCCTGCGTGATCAGCAGCGCGCTCCAGTCGAGCATCGCCCCCTCGGCCAGGAAGGTGACCATCGCGAGGATCGACAGGAGCAGCACGATCCCCTGCGGCCGCACGAACAGCGGGCCATCCTCGGCGCCGCGCGCCGCGAGCAGGCGCGGGCGCGCGGCAAGCATCGCCGCGAGCATGAGGGCGGCGCAGATCGATGTCGCGGCCAGCGTATCGACCTCGAGCGACAGGAACAATGTCATCAGCCCCGCGCCGGCAAATCCCCCGATGCTGAAAAGTGCATGAAAGCCCGACATCAGCGGCACACCCGATGCGCGTTCGACCTCGACCGCATGGACGTTCACCGCCACGTCGAGCGACCCGAGCGCGCCGCCGAAGATCAGCAGGACCGCGCCAAGGGCAAGCGGGGTTTCGGCGATCGCAAGGAAGGGCAGGATGGCCGCGAGCAGGAAACCGCTCGCAACGATCACCGGCCGGCTTCCAAAACGCGCGGTCAGCGGCCCCGTCGCGAGCATCGCGGCGACCGAGCCCCCGCCGATACAGAGCAGGAGCAGCCCGAGCATCGCATCGTCGATCTGGAGCCGCGCCTTGGCAAAGGGAACGAGCGGCGCCCAGCAGGCGATGCCAAAGCCCGCGACGAAGAAGGCCAGGCGGGTCGCCAGCCGCGTAGCCGGACGATCGGCGGACATCATGTCATCCATCCCAAGAAACATCAGTCGCGACCCGCGACCATCACGGCGCGCACGCCGGCTGCATCGAGCGATGCGCGCTGATCGTCGGACACGCCGGGACCGACGACGAGCATGTCGATCTGGCGAAGCGACGCGATATGATGGACCGCGCGGCGTCCGAGCTTGTCATCGGTCGCAAGGACGACGGTGCGCCGCGCCGATGCGACGACCGCGCGCTTGAAGGTCGCGTCCTCGAAATGATCCGCCGCCGCGCCGTCTTCGGAGATCGCGCAGGCGCCGATAAAGGCACGGTCGAACCGCATCTGGACGATCGCCTGCACCGCCACCGCATCGATGCACCCCCCCACCAGCGAATCGGCCACCCCGCCGACGACGATCAGGCGCAGGTCCTGCCGCCGCAGCACCGCCGCGGCGATGTCGACCGAATTGGTCGCGACGGTCAGGTCGGCGTCTTCGGGCAGGAATTCGACGAGCGCGAGGTTGGTGCTACCGCTGTCGAGGAACAAGAACTCGCCCGGCCCGACGGCCAGCGCAGCAGCACGCGCCAGACGATGCTTCTCCTCGCGCCCCTCGCCCAGCCGCGCCGCGAGGGGCGCCGCGTCGGGCAGGATCGGCAGCGCGCCGCCATAGACGCGGCGGCACCGGCCCTCGGCAGCGAGCGCGCGCAGGTCGCGGCGGATCGCATCTTCGGAAACATCGAATTCGGCCGCCAGCGCGGTCGCCGAGACTGGCTGCTGGTTCGCGAGTCGGGCGGCAATCGTGTCGCGCCGGATGGTCGGATGGTCATTCATCATGGCGGCGCCATAACGTGCACAATCGTGCACTTCAATTTACACGATTGTGCACGATCTACTTTCTCATCGCAGGACTCTTCATCGTAGCCCTGCCCGGCGGAGCGCCGAAATCCGGCCTCCAAATCCGGCTCCGCGATCGATTTGCGCCGGTGGCCAACAAATTTTGCAAGATCGACTTCGTCGAAAATCTATGGTTTCCAGAGCGATGACACCGGCGCGGCGAAATACGCCGTGACAAATTTTCCACAATTGAAAATTTTGTCCATATCAGGGTTGCTTTTTCCATTCAGCCCGACTTTATAGAAATCCGCAAAGGCGAAGGCCGTACGGGCCTCTTAGTGAAAATAGAAGACGATCACCGGGCAGGGAGCAGGTCTCGCCGTCCGTTTTGGCAAAGGGGATATCTATGAAGCTCGTTCAATCCTGCTGGTACGCCGGTACCGCGCTCTCGATGCTGGCCGGCATCAGCCCGGCCTACGCCCAGTCGGCCGATGCTGCCCCCGAAGCCGCCGCTTCGGACAGCGAAATCATCGTTACCGGTTCGCGCATCCAGCGTTCGGGCTTCGACGCGCCGACGCCGACGACCGTGATCGGCGAGGCCGAACTCGCGCTCGGCAACCGCCCCAGCATCGCGCAGGTCCTGAACGATGCACCCCAGTTCCGCGCGAGCTCGACGCCGTCGACGACGCCGGGCAATACAAACAGCGGCGTGTCGACCGCCGACATGCGCGGCCTCGGATCGGTCCGCACCCTCACCCTGCTCAACGGCCATCGCTTTGCGGGTGCCAACGACCTCAACATCGTACCGCAGAGCCTGGTCAAGCGGATCGACGTCGTCACCGGCGGCGCATCGGCTGCCTGGGGTTCGGGCGCGGTCGCGGGCGTGGTCAACATCATCCTCGACGATGATTTCAACGGCTGGCGCATGGGCGTGCAGTCGGGGATCTCGTCGCGCGGCGATATGGCGCGTTACGGCGCCGACATCGCATGGGGTACCGACTTCGCCGGCGGGCGCGGGCATTTCATGGTCGCGGGCGAATATATGAACGAGCGCGGCGCGCTCAGCCGCGACGATCGCCCCAATCTCGTCGCCGGCCTGTTCCAGCGCCCCGACAACAAGCTCGAACTGGTGCGCGACCCCAATTCGACGCAGCTTTACAACGGTGGCTCGATCCTCACCCTCGCTGGCGCCCCCCGCAATCTGGTCTTCAATTCCGACGGCAATATCGGCGCCTTCCCGCTTGGCAGCGTCACGAACGGCGTCACGACGATCGGTGGCGGCGGCCAGAATATCTTCGACTATGTCGCGGTCAGCACGCCCTATGAGCGCGCTAACCTTTTCGCGCGCGCCAGCTATGACCTCACCGACTCGCTGAAGGTCTGGGCCAATTTCAGCTATCACCGCATGTCGGCGAACTACAGCTTCTTCCCCGAAACGCCTGCTGCGGTCATCATGCCCGACAACGCCTTCCTGACGCAGGCGAACCGCAACCAGCTCGCTGCCGCAGGCGTCACGGGTCCCTTCCTGCTCGGCCGTGTGCTCGACGACGTCGGCCCCGACGGGGTGATGACGTTCAAATACAGCCGCCGCAATCTCGAAGGCTCGATCGGCCTCGAAGGCAGCTTCGGCGACGGCTGGAAATATGACGCCTATTATAATCACGGCGAAATCCGGCTCAACCAGCGGCTCAACAACCAGCGGATCAAGTCGCGTTTCACCAATGGTGTCGATTCGGTGCTCGTGAACGGCACGCCTACGTGCCGCATCAACGCCGACGCGTCGACGACGAACGACGACGCCAGCTGTGTGCCGATCAACCTGTTCGGCAACGGCAGCATTTCCGACGCGGCCGCCGCGTGGGCCTTTGGTGGTTCGCACCTGATCTATACGATCAAGCTCGACGCCGCAGGCGCCAGCGTGTCGGGCCAGCCTTTCTCGACCTGGGCCGGCGCCGTCGACATCGCGTTCGGCACCGACGTCCGCTGGGAAAAACAGGTCACCAACTATGTCGACCCGCTGTCGCTCGCCAACGCGCTCGGCACGCTCAATTCGTCCGCGACGAACGGCAGCTTCAACGTCAAGGAAGCCTTCGCCGAAGTGAACGTACCGCTGCTCGACATCGCCGACACGCTGAAGCTCGAAGTCAACGGCGCCGCGCGCTATTCGGATTACAGCACCAGCGGCGGCATCTGGTCGTGGAAAACCGGCGGCACGCTGCGCGTCGTCAATGACCTGCTCTTCCGCGCCGTCTATTCGCGCGATATCCGGTCGCCGAGCATCACCGAATATTATCTCAGCCGCTCGACGAACATCGGCACGGTCTTCGATCCGTTCCAGGGTCAGAACGGCGCGGTCCAGAACAATGTCGTCGTGTACGGCGGCGGCAACGCCAATCTGACGCCCGAAATCGCCCATACGCTCACGCTCGGCGGATCCTATTCACCTTCCTTCGTTCCGGGCTTCCGCCTGTCGGTCGATTATTATGATATCGACATCGACAATGTGATCACGACGGTCACCGCGAACGACATCCTCAAGCAATGTTTCGCGGCCGCGCCGAACGATCCGACGTGCAAGGGCACGATCGTCCGCGAAGCCAATGGCACCATCGGGTCGATCACGAACGGTTTCCGCAACCTCGCCAACTACGCGACGCAGGGGCTCGACATCGAGGCATCGTATCGCATGCCGCTCGGCGACGGAAACCTGTCGTTCCGCGCACTGGCCAACCATGTCTTCAACCTGAAGATCAACGGCGCCGACGTTTCGGGCTACGTCGGCGGCGATACCGCCTTCTCGACCCCGAAATGGCGCGGGACGGGCACGATCGCGTTCGACAACGACAGCTTCGGTGCGAACCTGCGTGTCCGTTACGTCGACGGCGGCCTCGACCGCCCGCTGACGGTGGTGAACAATGTCCCGGTGCCGATCGTGAACAACAAGGTCGGTAGCCGCACCTACATCGACCTCGGCGCCCAGTTCAAAGCCGGCCCGTTCACCCTGTTCGGCAACGTCAACAACCTGTTCGACCGCGACCCGCCGATCACGCCCTATACCAGCCCCAACTTCGACGTGATCGGGCGTTATATTTCGGGGGGCGTGAAACTGAACTTCTAACCCTCGTTACAGGGTAGTCCCGGGGGGCAGCGGTATCGACGATACCGCTGCCCTTTTCTTTTGCGGCGGTCGCAGGCGGCGCGTCGTTATCGCGCGCGCGCGGCCTGATGCGCGATGTCGGTCATCAGCTTGCGGAACAGCACCGCCCCCGGCGTGCCCGACGATTTGAGCGCGCGTTCGCAGTCGATGAGCCGGCTCATCAGCCGCGCGATACGCACCGAATCCCAGATATGGAGCTGCGCCGTCACCGCGTCGCGTTCCTTCCAGAAAATACCGCTGGTGCGCGCCGACACGACGGTCGCGGGGTGCGCGCCGCCGTCGACCTCGGCCCGCAGCCGCGCGAGCGCCAGCGCGCGGATCGCCAGCGCACGGATGATGCGGATTTCGGCGACGCCGATCGCCGCCGCTTTCGCAAGCATCGCGGGAAGCTCGCGCACCTTGCCGCCCAATGCGACATTGATGCACTCGCTGACATCCTCTTCATGCGTCGCGGCGCCCAATGCCGCGATGTCGGCGGCGGTCACCTGTCGCTGGCGGTCGGGACCGGCGTCGAGATAGAGCGCCATCTTCTCGATCTCGCGCCGCATCAGCGCCTGATCGCCCGACACCAGGTCGACGAACAATTGCGCATCGGCGTTGGCGATCCGCAGCCCCTGTTCCTCGGCCGCCGCCATCGCGATGCCGACGAGCTGGCGCCGGTCTGGCTGGTAGCAGATCGCGGCGACGGCATGGTCGGCGCCTTCGACGAGCTTGACGAGTTTCGATTTCGCGGTGACCGACGCGCCGGTCGCGATCACCGGATTGATCGCGGTGTCGACGGAGAGCAGCGCCTCGACCGCCGCAAGGCTGTCGTCGCCGCTGCCCGACAGTTCGAGCCGGATCACGCGAGAGGGTGAAAAGAGCGACATCGACGCCGCCTCGGCCGCGAGCAGCGACGGGTCCTGCGACAACTGCGATCCGGTCAGGTCGAGCCGCTCGGCATCCTTGCCCGCGAGCCCGATCAAATGGCCCGCGACGGCTTCCATCGTCGCCTCGTCGGGGCCGGTCAGGAGGGTGAAACGAACCGCGGGGTCGAGGCGCGAGAGACGTTCGAGTTCGGCCGGCTTGACGCTCTTCATTGCCCTGCGGGAGCCGGGGCGGGCGCGACCGCCGGCTGGCCGCCGCCACGGTTCGCATAAACCGCGAGCCGCGCGACGATCTGGTCGGCGACCCCCGAGGCGAGGCGTTCGAGCGCGGTCGATTCGGCGGCGATCGTCGCATATTCGCTGCCGACGACGTCGATCCCGGCGTCCTGCGCCGCGGTCGCGTCGAGCAGAACCTCGCCCGACGCCGCATCGACGAGCTGGTAGCGCGCGCGCAGGGTGCGGCGTTCGCGCGTCACCGCATCGTCGGCACGGACGCCGAAGCCGGTGATCGAATCCTCGAGCCGGACGTCGAGGCGGAGACGCTTGCCCGCGCCCTCGCCGCCCTGCGTCGCCTGCAGCCGATCGCGCAGCGCGTTGCGGACGAGCCAGCCGTTGTGCCCCTCGATCGGCGCGACATCGACATCGGCCAGCACCTGCGCCACCGCCCCCTTGCTGCCGTTCGCGTAGAGCGGACGCAGCCCGCAACCGCCGATGGTCAGCGAGGCGGCCGCGAGGCAGGAGACGAGAAGCAAGCGCATCAGGGAACGATATTCACCAAACGGTCGGGGACCACAATCACCTTCTTCGGCGCGGCGCCGGCGAGCAGCTCGACGATGCGCGGGCGCGCGAGAGCGGCGGCTTCCACTGCATCCTTGTCGAGGCCTTTGGCGAGCGTCATCGTATCGCGCAGCTTACCCGCCATCTGGATCGCGATTGTCACCTCATCATCGACGAGCAGTGCCGGATCGGCGGCGGGCCAGGCGGCATCGGCGATCATCGGCGTCGTGCGCTGGCTTGTCGGCAGCGCCGCCCACGCCTCTTCGGCGAGGTGCGGCAGCATCGGCGCGACGAGCAGGATCAAGGTGCGGCACGCCTCGGCGCGCGTTGCCGAGGGTTTCGCTTTCTCGACCTCGTTCGCGAGCGCATGGATCTTGGCGACCGCCTTGTTGAAGCCGAGCGCCTCGATATCGGCCGCGACCCCGGCGATCGCCTGGTGCAGCTTGCGCGCAAGGCCCAAGTCTTCGCTGCCGTCGCCGACATTTTCGGTATCGCCGAACAGGCGCCACAGGCGCTGGACGAAGCGCCACGCGCCCTCGATCCCCGCCTCGCTCCACGGCAGGTCGCGCTCAGGCGGACTGTCGGACAGCATGAACCAGCGCGCGGCGTCGGCGCCATATTGGTCGAGGATGGCGTCGGGATCGACGACATTCTTCTTCGACTTCGACATCTTGATCACGCGGCCGATATCGACCGGCGCGCCATCGGCGGTCAGCGTCGCGCTATCGGCGCCGCGTTCGATCTCGTCGGGCGTGAAGAAAAGCGGCGGCAGGCCTTCGCCCTGCGCGCGGCTATAGGTTTCGTGCGTCACCATACCTTGCGTGAACAGGCTCGCAAAGGGCTCGGCGATGTCGATCATGCCCATCTTCTGCAGCGCGCGCGTCCAGAAGCGTGCGTAGAGAAGGTGGAGGATCGCATGCTCGATCCCGCCGATATACTGGTCGACGGGCAGCCAGCGGCGGATCACCTCGGGATCGAACGGCTTGTCGGCCGGCGAGCTCGCAAAACGCAGGAAATACCAGCTCGAGTCGACGAAGGTATCGAGCGTGTCGGTTTCGCGCACCGCTTCGCCGCCGCAGCTCGGGCAGGCGACATGCTTCCACGTCGGATGGCGGTCGAGCGGGTTGCCGGGGACCGAGAAATCGACATCCTCGGGCAGCACGACGGGAAGCTGGCCCTTGGGAACCGGCACCGTGCCGCACGCATCGCAATGGATGAACGGGATCGGCGTGCCCCAGTAACGCTGGCGCGAAACGCCCCAGTCGCGCAGGCGCCACACGGTCGTGCCCTTGCCCCAGCCTTCATGTTCGGCCCGCGTGATGACAGCGGCCTTGGCTTCGTCGATCGTCATGCCGTCGAGGAAGTGGCTGTTCACGAGGCGGCCGGGGCCGGTGTAGGCCTCGGTCCCGGTGAAATGCTGGTCGGTCGCGTCGCCGTCCGCGATCACGCGATAGACGGGCAGCTCATATTTATGCGCGAAATCGAGGTCGCGCTGGTCGTGCGCCGGGCAGCCGAAGATCGCGCCGGTGCCATAGTCCATCAGCACATAGTTCACGACCCAGACGGGCAGGTGCCAATTGGCGTCGAGCGGATGCTCGACCGAAAGCCCGGTGTCGAAGCCCATCTTCTCGCCCGTGTCGAGCTGTTCGGCGGCGGTGCCCTGGCGGCGGCATTCCTCGATGAACGCCGCGAGCTCGGGCGAATCCTTGGCAAGGCGTTCGGCGAGCGGATGGTCGGGCGAAATCGCCGCGAAGCTCGCGCCGTAGAGCGTGTCGGGGCGCGTCGTGAAGACATCGAAACCGACCGCGCCGCCCGCGAGCTTGAAGCCGAACTCCAGCCCCTGCGACTTGCCGATCCAGTTTTCCTGCATCAGCCGCACCTTGTCGGGCCATTTGTCCAGGGCATCGAGGCCTTCGAGCAACTCGTCGGCGAAGTCGGTGATCTTGAGGAACCACTGCGACAATTTCTTCTTTTCGACGAGCGCGCCCGAGCGCCAGCCGCGGCCGTCGATCACCTGCTCGTTCGCGAGCACGGTCATGTCGACAGGGTCCCAATTGACATAGCTGTGCTTGCGCGTGACGAGGCCGTGCGCGAACAGATCGAGGAAAAGCGCCTGTTCCTGCCCATAATAATCGGGCTCGCACGTCGCGAGTTCGCGGCTCCAGTCGATCGCGAGGCCGAGGCGCTTCAGCTGCGCGCGCATCGACGCGATATTGTCGCGCGTCCAGCCGCCGGGGTGGACCCCCTTTTCCATCGCCGCATTTTCGGCGGGCATGCCGAAGGCGTCCCAGCCCATCGGGTGGAGCACGTCGTGGCCGGTCATCCGCTTGAAGCGCGCGAGGACGTCGCCCATCGCATAGTTGCGGACATGCCCCATATGGATACGCCCCGACGGATAGGGGAACATCTCCAGGATATAGGCCTTGGGCCGGTCCGCCGTATCGGTCGTGGCAAAGCTGTTCGCCGCCTCCCACGCCTTTTGCCAGCGGGCGTCGGCGGCGAGGGCGCCAAAGCGCGGTTCGCGGGTCATTCGTCGGTTACCCCGTTTGTCTGTCTAAGGGACGCGCAAGCCGCGTCGCCGGATTAGCCCTTGATGGCCGAGCGACGCAGGTCGCGGGCGCGGGTGAGGATGATTTCCTCAAGCTTCTGCACCGTGGCGGCCTGCACCGGCGCGTCGACCCAGGTGCCGCCCTGCGCTACCTGGCGCGAGGCCGCGATGCGAAGCGCGTCGGCACGCAGGTCCTGGTCGAGGATCGACACGGTGACTTTCATCCGCTCGCCCGGATTGCCCGGATTCGCATACCAGTCGGTGATGATGACGCCGCCCGACGAATCGGCCTGCAGCAGCGGCATGAACGACAGCGCATCGAGCGACGCGCGCCACAAATAGCTGTTCACGCCGATCGTCGTGACCTGGCTGGCCGCGAGGTCGGCACGCGGCCGGTCCTTGCTCGCGCATGCCGAAAGGCCGAGCGCGGTGAGTCCGAGCAGCGCGAGCGTAGCCGGACGACGGCCGAGCGTGGCAAGGACGGAAAGCTTGGACATGCCGATACACCTTATCTCTTGAGCGCCGCCGGAATCAGGGAAAACCGCGCCGCGCATAACGGAATTGCCAGCGTCTCTATCGCCCTTGTCGCCGCCCCGCAAGCGCGGCAATTCCGCCCGGCCCGCCGTTCAGATTCTGGTCAGATTGGCGGGCCACTGTGACGATCCCGCAACAATTCGGGCAAAAAGCAGAATCATTGCAATAATCTGGCGGGATTCACTGGCAATCTCGCTCCGGGAGTCTTATTTGACGAATCGATTGGGGTTGGAGTCGCAGAGCAATGGCGCGGACATCGCGACATTTTTGGAAAGTCAGTGTCACCGCTTTCGCGGTGGCTTCGCTTGCGCTTCCCCCGGCGCTGGCCGCGATGTCGCGTGCCGACCGTATCCGCGACACCTCGCTTTCCGAAACCCTGCTTGGCCAGTTCACCCCCGCGTCGGGCGACGAACGGCTGATCGCCCGCTACAACAAGATGTCGGCCGAAGCGCGCCGCAGCTTCAGCTTCACCCCCGCGCTGACCGACAGCAGCCGCAAGAACCGCGCGATCACCGTCGTGATCCGCGCCCGCGACGACGCCTCGAGTGCGGCGCGCACCTCGGCGCTGGCGGCAGGCCGCACCGCGCCGATCGCGATCGCCCCGGTCAAATATAATCTCGGCGCGTCGGTCGGGTTCGAGAAATTCGTCACCCCGTCGCTTCCGCGCGGCACCGACCTGCGTAACCTGCCGGTCGCGAAGGCCCCCGAGCAGGACGAGAAAAAGTCGCGCTTCGCCACGCGGATGGTCAACCGCTCCAGCGACCCTAGCGGCGCGACCGACCGCGTCACCGCTCCCGGCGAAGCGCCCGCCGTCGATGTCGTCAGCAGCTATCGCCTGACCAAGAATATCGATGTGACCGCGGGCGTTCGTTATCGCGCCGACGACCGTGTCGAGCCGCTGACCGATTCGCGCCGCGACAGTCAGGCGGTCTATGTCGGAACCGCGTTCCGCTTCTGACGCGCCCGGCGTTTCGACGCCTTTGCTTCCCACGCATCGATCGCCGCCCAGCCGACGCTGATTCCGCTCGCGCGCCGCAGCGCCCGCGCCCGCGCCGGGGTCATCCCGCCGAGCGCGAACGCCTGCCCACCGGCGAGCCGTGCCAGTCGCAGCCATGCCGCACTGCCGAGCGCGGGAGCACCAGGGTGCGAGCGCGTCGGATAAAGCGGCGAGACGAACACGCCGTCGGCGCATGCGCGGTACGCGCGGCGCGCCTCTTGCGCGTCGTGGACGGGCATCGTCACGAGCAGCCCGGCGCGGCGCGCCTGCGCCGCGCGGCACGCGTCGTGCTGGCGAAGATGCACGCCGTGGGCGTGCCAGCGCGCCGCCGCCGCGGGTGTTCCGGCGAGCAGGACGGTGAGCCCGCGCGCGCGCGCCAGCCGCATCAGGCGGCGCAGCAGGCGCCACCGCGCGCCGGACGCCAGGCTGTCGTGCCGAAGGACGACACCGCTGCCCGGCGGAAGCAACGCGGCGAGCGCAATCACATCGGTATGTGCCCGCGTGTCGCTGAACAGCCAGCTGTTGGGCAATCGCGTCGGGGGCAATTTGCGGGGCAGGGGGTGGCGCGGGCGCATCGCCCTTTCTATAGGCGCGTCGCGAGCGCACGCAACGCGCGGAACGGGACGATATGATGAGCGAAGCAGCAGAGCGGCTGGCGCAGGTACAGGCCGATATCGCGGGAGCAGCGCAGCGCGCGCAGCGGCGCGCAGCTGAGATCGAGCTGATCGCGGTGTCGAAGACGCACGGAGCCGACGCGATCCGCCCGCTGATCGCTGCGGGTCAGCGCCACTTCGGCGAGAACCGCGTGCAGGAAGCCGCAGCGAAATGGCCCGAGCTGCAAGGCGAAACGCCGGGTATCGTCCTCCACCTGATCGGCCAGTTGCAGTCGAACAAGGCCGACGAGGCGGTGGCGCTGTTCGACGCGATCCACTCGGTCGACCGCTCGTCGCTGGTGCACGCACTCGCCAAGGCGTGCGAGAAAGCGGGCAAGCAGCCGCAGCTCTTCGTGCAGGTCAATATCGGCGACGAGGAACAAAAGGGCGGCTGCACGGTCGCCGACCTGCCCGCACTGCTCGCCGAAGCGAAGGACGCCGGCCTCGCGATCGACGGGCTGATGGCGATCCCGCCCGCCGACGTCGATCCCGCCCCCTATTTCGCGTTGCTCGACGAACTCGCCGAGCGCCACGGCTTGCCGCTGCGTTCGATGGGAATGAGCGGCGATTACGAGAGTGCCGTCATGCTCGGCGCGACGCATGTGCGCGTCGGAACGGCGCTGTTCGGCGCGCGCGAATGAGCACGCCCGGTCGGCGGTAGCCCGTCAATCGCTCTGCAACGCGATGCGGTTTCCCTCGCTGTCGGTAATCTCCGCGACGAACAGGTTTTCGCCGGCCGGTGTTTTCGGGAACAGGAGCACGCTGCCCTCGGCGACCGCCCGCGCGATGGTGCGATCGATGTCGGGAACGCGCAAATAGACGATCGCGCCCTCGCGCGTCGGCACATACACCTCGCCTTGCACAAGCGCGCCGCTGGCGCCGTCCTGTCCCTCCCCGAAAGGAAAATACGCCATCCGGTTGTCGTGGATGGTGACGACCTCTCCAAAGCCGATGTCGAATAGCCGGCCGTAGAAACGCATCGCGCGCTCGAGGTCGGTGACGGGGATTTCGACGTGCGCGATCAGGTTCATGACAAATTTTACCGGCCAGTTGGGGGACGGACCATCGCTTTGCTTCGTGTCGATGGAAAGCGTGTTCGACCGATCTTCTATTGATATTCGACCGTAACCGGGATCCGACCGCGATAATCGCCGTCGTCGAGGCCGGCGATCTGGAGCCGTCCGCCGAAGCGGAAAACGAGGCGGCCGTCGAGGCCAAGGCGCGGCGCGGCCGAAAGGTCGGTCGCGAGCCCGGTGACGCGTGCGGTCCGCCCGTGGCCGCTTTCGAGATCGACGCTCGCGGGCAGGATCACGCGCACTTCGGCGCCGGGCTCCCCGCGCACCGTGACGGTGCCCGTCAGCGCGAAGCCGCCAAGGTCGACGACGTCGCCGCGCAGGCGCCGCGCGCCCGACGCGGGATCGATCTCGACCTCGCCGCCCATCGCGCCGACCGCGATGCGCCCCATGTCGAGCCGCGTTTCGACGTCGACGCGCAACGGCGTTGCAGCCTGACGCGCCGCGGCCCCACTGGCCGTCGTATCGGGCGCGCAAAGCTGGCATTGCGCCGCAGCGGGGGGAACCGCGGCAACAAGCAGACCCGACAAAAGAAAAAGGCGCAGTTTCACGCAGGCACCCTACCCGCCTCATGGTTAATCCGCGGTAAAATGGCACCCTCGCTTATCCGCTGGCCAGCCGCCCGCTTTTCGGTCAAACCCGCGGCATGAGCAGTCCCCCGGCCGTTTGGCTCAATGCCCTCGCCACCGCGGTGCCCGACCACGACATCCATCAGGCGTTCATCGACTGGGCGACGCCGCGACTGGCCGACCCGCGGATGCGCGCGCTCTTTGCGCGCATGGCGGCGCGATCGGGAATCGACCACCGCTGGTCGGTGCTGCCGCCCACCGCCGACGGCGGATCGCCTGTCGGCGCGGGCGGATTCTACGACGTCCCGGGGCTGCCGCCGACCTCGGCGCGGATGGCGGCCTATGCGCAATATGCGCCCGATCTCGCGATGGAAGCGGTCGCGACGCTCGGCGACGCGCTCGACCCGGCGCGCGTCACCCATATCGTCGTTGCGAGTTGCACCGGCTTCGTTGCGCCCGGGATCGATCAGATCATCGCGCAGCGGCTGGGCCTGTCCGCGACGGTCGAGCGCGTGCTGATCGGCTTCATGGGCTGCTATGCGGGGGTCACCGCGCTGCGCACCGCGCGGCATATAGTGCGGTCCGAACCCGGCGCTGTCGTGCTGGTGGTCAGCGTCGAACTGTCGAGCCTGCACCTGTCGCCCGCCGACGCGGCAGAACCGCTGCTGATGATGCTGCAGTTCAGCGATGGTGCCGCGGCGGGCGTCGTGTCGGCCGCGCCGCACGGGCTGGCGCTCGGCGAAGGGCGCAGCCTCGCGCTCGAGGACAGCGCCGACCTGATCCGTTGGGACATCGGCGACAGGGGGTTCGAGATGCAGCTGTCGGGTGAAGTGCCCGGACGGCTGCGCGAAGCGCTGGCCGCGCCCGCGGTACGGCACCAATTGTTCGGTAGCGACGAACCGCCGGCTTTGCTCGCGGTCCATGCGGGCGGCCGCTCGGTGCTCGACGCGGTCGAACATGCGCTCGGCGTCGGTCCCGATGCGCTCGCCGACAGCCGCGCGGTGCTCGCGCGTTTCGGCAATATGTCCTCGGCGACAATCTTGTTCGTGCTCGCCGACATGATGGCGCGCGGCGCAAGCGGGGAGGGGATTGCCATTGCCTTCGGCCCCGGCCTCGCCGCCGAAGCGATCCGCTTCACCGCGTCATGAACCCCTTCGCCAGCCTTCGTGTCCCGATCGAGGCAGAAGAGGAGATGGACGCCGCCGAGCTGGCACCCGAACGCTATGCAAGGGTGCTCGCCGATCTCTCGCGCATCAACGGCCTGACGATGGCACCGCGGCCGACTCTCGGCTTCCTCGACCGGGTGCGCACGCGCGGCGCTGGCGAGCGCCCGTGGCGCATCCTCGATGTCGGGTTCGGCGCGGGCGACATGCTCGCGCGGATCGCGCGCTGGGGCGACCGGCGCGGGGTCGCGCTCGACCTTGTCGGCGTCGACCTCAATCGCAAGAGCGAAGTGGTAGCGGCGACGCGGCTCGGCGGACGCGCGCGGCTGATCACGGGCGATTATCGGGCGCTCGCGGGGCAGGGGTGGGACATCATCCTCTCCAGCCTCGTCACCCATCATATGACACCCGCACAGCGCACCGAATTCCTGCATTTCATGGAGCGAGAGGCGGGGCGCGGCTGGCTCGTCAACGACCTCCACCGCCGACGGCTGCCCTTTGCCGGCTATCCGCTCGTCGCGGCACTGGCGTGGGTCGATCCGATCGTGCGGCGCGACGGGCAGCTATCGGTCGGGCGCAGCTTTCGCCGCGCCGAATGGCGGGCGATGCTGGCCGAAGCGCTGCCCGATACGGCGAGCGAATGCCGCATCTTTCGCAGCTTTCCCTACCGCCTCTGCGTCGAGCGCCTGCGGTGACGCCGTGACGGGGATGGGGACCGGGACCGACGCGATCGTCGTCGGCGCCGGACCCGCCGGGGCGGCCGCGGCGATCGGACTCGCACACGGCGGCGCAAAGGTCCTGCTACTCGAACGCGCGCGCGAAACCGGCGACGCGCTGTGCGGCGGGTTCCTGAGCTGGCGGTCGCTCGCGCGGCTCGACGCGCTCGGCATCGACCGCGCGGCACTCGGCGGCCAGCGGGTGACATGCGTGCGGCTGTTCGCGGGCCGCCAATGCAGCGAAACCGCGCTCCCCGCTCCCGCGATGGGCGTATCGCGCCGCCGCCTCGACAGCGCCTTGCAGGCCGCGGCGGGGGCAACGGGCGCGGGCCTCGATCGCGGCGTTCATGCGACGATGATCGAGAATGGCTCGGTACAGACACGCGACGGCGCCACGCTTTCGGCCCCCTCGCTCTTCCTCGCCGCCGGCAAGCATGGCTTTCGCGGCTTTCCGCGCGAGCCCGCGGCATGGCAGCGCGCCGATCCGGTAATGGGCCTCCGGCTGCGGCTGCCGCACCACGCCGCGCTCGACCGGCTGGTCGGCGACGCGGTCGAGCTCCACCTGTTCGACCGCGGCTATGCGGGGCTGGTGCGGCAGGAGGACGGCACCGCCAACCTGTGCCTCGCGGTGCATAAATCGCGGCTCGACGAGGCCGGGGGCGACCCGGCGGCATTGCTGCGTGCGCTCGGCGATGCGGCCCCCCGGCTCGGCGATCGGCTCGCGCATGCCGACTGGACACAGACTATCGATGCGATCGGGCACGTTCCCTACGGGTGGCGCGCGCGCAATACGGCGCCGGGGCTGTTCCGGCTCGGCGATCAGGCGGGCGTGATCCCGAGCCTCGCGGGCGAGGGCATGGGCCTCGCCCTCGCGAGCGCCGACGCCGCGGTGGCGGCGTGGCGTCACGGCGGTGGCGGCGCAGCACCCGCATATCAACACATGCTCGCCGCCCGCATGGCGCAGCCCTTCGCTATCGCGAACCTCGCCTGGCGGACAGGCGAGAATCCGCGGACGGCGCGCGCGCTGGTGTCGCTGGCGTCGGGCCTCCCGCCCCTCGTCCGCTGGGCGATGTCCGCGACACGCATTCGCGGCGACTGAGCGGCGCGGCCTTGCAGCGCGGCGCGTCCGGACCGATATAGGAGACAACGCGGGGACGCCCGGGCCGGGCGTCCCCTTCAGGAGCCGAGCCGCCATGACCGACAGAAAATCCGACGCCGACCTCGACCCGATGGCCTATCACGTGCTGCGCGAAGGCGGCACCGAACGCGCCTTCACCGGCAAATATACCGACCATAAGGGCGATGGCATGTATCGCTGCGCGAGCTGCGGCGAACCCTTGTTCGACAGCCGCACCAAATATGACAGCGGGTCGGGCTGGCCGAGCTATACCGCGCCCGCGGGCGATGCCGCGGTCAGGGAACTGACCGACACCAGCCACGGCATGGTTCGCACCGAAGTGCGCTGTGCGAAATGCGAAGGCCACCTTGGCCATGTCTTCCCCGACGGCCCCGGACCGACGGGCTTGCGCTATTGCATCAACAGCGCGGCGCTTGACTTCGCCGACCGCTCGCCGGATGAGGCGCAGACCGGCGAAGGCTGAAACCTCCTTCCCGGACTGACGCATCAGGGGCGCAGCAAGGGTCAGAACCCAAGGAAGGAAATCGGGCTTTGCGCCGCGAAAGACAGCAGGCTTCGTCGAAACAATCGTCATCGTCCAGCAAAGGCAGCGGCACGCCCGGCGGCGAGCCGCCGCGCTGGCGCGTGTGGCTGCGCCGCGCCTTTCGCTGGGGCCTCGGCCTCGCGGTCGTCGGGCTTGTCGCGCTCGCCGTCGCGGTCGGCATTGCCGTCCAGCGTATGCCGAGCTTCGAGGAGCTCAAGAAATCGCCCGCGGGCCAGACGATCCGCGTCCGCGCCGCCGACGGCACCGTCTTCCTGTCCTTGGGGCCGAACTACGGCCGCTGGCTGACCCTGCGCGAAACGCCGCAGGTCATGCAGGATGCGATGGTCGCGGTCGAGGACCGGCGTTTTCGCTATCATCCCGGGCTCGACCCCGTCGGCATGGCGCGCGCCGCGGTCGTCGCGCTCCAGAATCGCGGCAGCGGCCGGCGCCTGCAGGGCGCATCGACGATCACGCAGCAGCTCGCGCGCAACATCTTCCTGTCGAACAGCTATGATTTCAAGCGCAAGGCGCGCGAGATGATCCTCGCGCTCGCGCTCGAATGGAAATTCTCGAAGGACGAGATCCTCGAGCTTTACCTCAACAAGGTGTATTTCGGCGGCGGCAGCTATGGCATCGACGCCGCGTCGAACAGCTTCTTCGGCCACAGCGCGACCGAAATGTCGCTGTCGGAAGCCGCGGTCGTCGCCGGGCTGGTCAAGGCGCCGTCGCGCTATTCGCCGACCGCCGACGCGCAGGCGGCGCTCGGCCGTGCGGGCGTCGTGCTCGACGTCATGGTCGACGCCGGCGTGATCACGCAGGCACAGGCCGACAGCGCCGAACCCGCCAACGTCCAGCTCGCGAAGGAAACCGGGCAGAACAGCGCGCGCTATTTCAGCGACTGGGCACTGCCGCAGCTCGACATGCTGATCGATGAGGGCAGCGAGGCGCTCGACGTCTATACGACGATCGATCTGGGTATGCAGCGCGCCGCGACCGCATCGATCCAGGCGAACACCCCCAAAGGCGTGCAGGGCGCGCTCGTCTCGCTCGACCGCGACGGCGCGGTGCGCGCGATGGTCGGCGGCACCGATTATGTCGCGTCGAACTATAACCGTGCGACGCAGGCGCTGCGCCAGCCGGGGTCGGCGTGGAAGCTGTTCGTCTATATGGCGGCGCTCGAAGCGGGCTATAAGGTCGGCGACGCCGTCGTCGACGAACCCGTGACGATCAACGGCTGGAGCCCGCGCAACTCGTCGGGGCGCTTCTCGGGCACGATGGACCTGCGCAGCGCCTTCGCTTATTCGGTCAACACCGTCGCGGCGAAGCTTGGCGACGAGGTCGGCTTTTCGGCGGTCGCCAACATGGCGCGCCGTTTCGGCATCACCACCCCGGTCAACACCCACCCATCGATGGTGCTTGGCAGCGCCGAGGTCCGCGTGATCGACATGACCGCCGCCTTCGCCGCGGTCGCGCGCGGCGGCGTGTCGGTGCAGCCCTATGGCATCACCAAGGTGACGACCGCGAGCGGCAACCTTCTCTATCAACGCCCTGCCGAGCGCGGGCAGACGCTGGTCGATCATTGGGTCGCCGCGGGGATCACCGACCTGCTCCAGACCGCGGTGAACACCGGCACGGGCAAGGCGGCACAGATCGGCCGCCCCGTCGCGGGCAAGACCGGGACGACGTCGAGCAACAAGGACGGCTGGTTCCTCGGCTTTTCGAGCGGGATCACCACGGGCGTCTGGATGGGCCGCGACGATGCGAAGCCCGTCGGCGGGCTGCAGGGCGGCCGTGCACCCGCCAAGGCCTTTGCCGATTATATGCGCGTCGCGGTGGCGCGCCGCCCGGTCGAACAGTTCGACACCGAAGTCGTGCTGCCCGAATGGCAGCTCGAGGATGAGGGCGAAGCCTATATGGGCGAGCCCGGCGAAGGCGCGCTCGTCGACGAGAATGGCATGCCGATCGAGCTGCCCTATGACAGCCGGCCGCCCGAAGGCGCGGCGCCGCCCCCGCCGACCGAGGACGGCCCCGTGCTCGACCAGCAATGGATCGAGGAACAGACCGGCCGCCGCCCGCCGGCCGACAATGGCGCGGCGCCGAAAAACGGCGGACAGCCCAAGATGGTGACGGTGCCGAAGGTCGCGCCGCCCCCGGCCAAGGGGTCGCAGCCGCGGCCGCCGTCCGAAACCTCCGAATGAGCGCGCTCAGGCGGTAAAACGATACCGGTGGAGTGCGCGCCCTTCGCGGCGCAGCCAGCCGCGCGCCGCCGCGACGTCGCCGTCGTGCAATTCGTCGACGAGCGCGTGGAACGCGGCGCTGTGATCCATATGGCGCAGGTGCGCGACCTCGTGCGCGACCGTCGCGCGCCGGACATGGTCGGGCGCCATCACGAGCCGCCAGCTGTAGCGCAGGTCGCCATCGTGCGTGCAGCTGCCCCAGCGGCTGCGCGGGTCGCCAACCCCGACACGGCCGACCGATAACCCCGCCGCGCCCGCGATGTCGCGGCTCTCGCGCTCCATCAGGTCGAGCGCTTCCGCCTTCAGCCAGCGTTCGATGCGCCGCCCGACGCTTTCGGCGGGACCGCCCACGCGCAATGTCATGTCGTCGAGCCGGATCGCCCGCGGCGCCGTCGGCGTCCAGTCGATGTGCCGCAAGGTGCCGCGGAAAGGCAGCGATGCGCCCGGCCCGACGATCACGGGCAACGCCGCCTTGCCGACCTGTTCGACAAGCCACGCCTGCTGCTCGCTCGCCCATTTCAAGGCGGCGCGTTCGTTCGTGCGCCGCGGTACCGTCAGCCGGAGTTCGCCGCGCGCGCCATCGAAAACGAGACGATAGCGGCGCGACTGCGCATGGCGCACGACACGCACCGGCCAGGCCTCGTCGCCCACCCGGATGTGCGGCCCCTCGGCAAGGAAATCAGACGGCGCGTTCGACAAGATGATTCTCGAGCGGCCCGGCCATGTCTTCGCCGACCGTCCAGCCGACGATCGACTCGCCCGCGCGGTGCACGGCATCGCGGTCACCGCAGACCAGATAATGCCAGTCGGGCAGCGCCTCGCCCTCGGCGCGCAGGCGATAGGCGCAGGTCTGCGGCAGCCATTCGATGTCGGCGACCTTCGCCTTGGTCAGCGTCAGGCAGTCGGGGACATGGCGGCGGCGATGCTTGTAATCGCCGCAGCGCGCGGTCGAAAGGTCGAGCAGGCGGCACGCGACATTGGTCGGATAGATGCGGCCCGTGTCCTCATCTTCCAGCTTGTGGAGGCAGCATTTGCCGCAGCCGTCGCACAAGGCTTCCCATTGCCCCGCGTCGAGAGTGGCAAGCGGCGCTTCCCAGAAGGGGCGCCTCACAGGGTCAGAGTTCGGGATTTGCACGTTCGAGGCACCGAAATGGCAAAGATATCGACTTCGCGGGGCCGCCGCGGCTAGTGGTTCTAGCGGCAAGGCCGCGCGGAGACGAGATCGAAGCCATTTCGGTGTCCCTGCGGGATTTGACCGATTTTGTCCATCGCCGCGTCAGCGAGCCTTGGAATATGCCTATATGCCTTCGGCCCGCTTCCTCGCGCTGAACAAAATCGCTTCAAACCTCGAACGTGCAAATCCCGAACTCTGACCCCTGCGTCACTTGACCCACTTCGCCAGTTCGGCGGCGACCTTGTCGGGCGTACCCTCGTCGGCGTCGGTCGACGGATCGTCGAGCGGCAGCAGCGCGAGCGGCTTGCCGTCGGGATCCATCAGGAAAGCGAGCTGGCTGTGCGCCATCAGATAGCGGTCGGGCGCCGAGCCCGGCACCTTGTTGTATGTGACGACAAAGGCTTTCGCGACCGCGGCGATCTGTTCGGGCGTGCCGGTGAGGCCGAGCAGGCGCGGATGATAGCGCGCGACGAAGGGCTTAAGCGCTTCGGGAGTATCGCGCGCGGGATCGACAGTAATGAAGAGCGGCGCGACCTTGGCGCCGCGCGCGGCGTCGGCCTTTTCGAACTGCGACAGACCGCGCATCAGTTTCTGGAGGTCGACCGGGCAGATGTCGGGGCAGAAGCTGTAGCCGAAATAGACGAGGCGATATTGCCCCGCAAAATCGCTGTCGCGGACCGTCTTGCCATCCTGGTCGGTGAGCGTGAAGGCGCCGCCAATGCGCGCGCCTTCGAGCGGCGGCCGCGCGGGCGCGCTGTCGGCCGCGCCATTGCATCCGGCGAGCGCCGCACCGAAAGCGAGGATCAGGCTTGCACGGACGAACCTTTGTCCCATATTTGCGATATTCATCATGTGGCCAGCCTTGGTCGGCTAGCCGCCGAAAATCAACCTTTGTCGTCGCGCGAGCGGCGGACATATTGCCCCAGGGGTCGCCCAGATCATGTCTCGACGCGCGGAGTTCCGCCTCGCCTCCTTCCTCCTCGCACTGGTCGCGGCGGCAGGCTTGTTCCATGCGCCCGCGCAGGCGCAGTTCCGCGGTGGCTATGCCTTCCTGCAAGCGGTCGAAAGCCGCGACGGGACCAAGGCGACCGACGCGCTGAAAGGCGATGCCTCGCTGATCAACACGCGGCATCCCGAATCGGGTGAAACCGCGCTGGCCATCGTTACCAAGCGGCGCGACGCGAGCTGGCTGCGCTTCCTGCTCGCGAAGGATGCCGATCCGTCGATCGCCGATCGGCAGGGCATGACCCCGTTGATGCACGCCGCACTCATCAATTTTGCCGACGGCGCCGAGGAGTTGCTCAATCGCCGGGCCCCCGTCGACCAGGCGAACCGGCGCGGCGAAACGGCGCTGATCCTCGCGGTGCAGGCGAAAAATAGCGCGATGGTCCGCCTGCTCGTCAAACGCGGCGCCAATCCCGACAAGGCCGACCATGTCGCCGGCATGTCGGCGCGCGACTATGCCAAGCGCGACGACCGCAGCGGGCAGATCGTCGCGCTGCTCGATGCGAAGAGCGATGCGCCGGCTCGCGAATTCGGCCCGAGCTTCGGCCCCAAATAGCCAGCTCAATGTGATATATGGATTGACTATCACATTTCAGTGTGAGACATGATCTGCATGTCAACACAGCTCATCGATCGCATCCGATCCATCGTCGACGACGGAAGCATGTCGCGCTCGGGCCTCGCCCGCGCCGCGGGCCTCCACGCCAATAGCCTGCGCGACCTCGATTCGCCCGGCTGGAACCCCACCGCCGAGACGCTCCGCAAGCTCGAAAACTGGCTCGCGAACGGCAGCGAGCTGTCGCCGATGGCGACGCCCGAAGAGATTATCGCCGAGGCGCGCAACGGCCGCATGTTCATCCTCGTCGACGACGAGGATCGCGAGAATGAAGGCGACCTCGTCATTCCCGCGCAGATGGCGACCCCCGACGCGATCAATTTCATGGTCACCCACGGCCGCGGCCTCGTCTGCCTGACGCTGACCAAAGCGCGCGTCGACACGCTCGGGCTCGAACTGATGAGCCGCAACAACGGCACGCGGCACGAAACCGCCTTCACCACCTCGATCGAAGCGCGCGAAGGCGTCACCACGGGCATTTCGGCGGGCGACCGCGCGCGAACCGTCGCGGTCGCGATCGACGCGGGAAAGAGCCGCGACGATATCGTCACCCCGGGGCATATCTTCCCGCTGATCGCGCGCGACGGCGGCGTGCTCGTGCGCGCCGGCCATACCGAGGCTTCGGTCGATATCGCGCGGCTCGCGGGGCTTAATCCCTCGGGCGTGATCTGCGAGATCATGAACGACGACGGCACGATGGCGCGGCTCGACGACCTCATTCCCTTCGCGCGGCGCCACGGGCTGAAGATCGGCACGATCGCCGACCTGATCGCCTATCGCAACCGTACCGACCGGCTGGTCGAATGCGTGTCCGACGAACCGTTCGAATCGGATTATGGCGGCGACTGGCGCCTCAAATCCTATCGCAACAAGGTCGACGGCAGCGTCAATCTGGTCCTGCAGAAGGGACCGGTCGATCCCGACGGCGTGACCTTGGTGCGGATGCACGCGGTTTCGCTTTTCGACGACATCATGGGCCGCCCGGGCCCCAAGAAGCGCCGCCTCCAGCGTTCGATGGACGCGATCGGCGAGGCCGGCGCGGGCGTGATCGTCATGCTGATGCGTCCGCTCCCCGGTTCGGCCGATGCCGACGCGCTCCCGCCGCCGAGCGGCGGGATGGACCTTCGCACTTATGGTATCGGCGCGCAGATCCTCGCCGACCTCGGCGTCCATGCGATGGAACTGCTCACGCCCACCCACAGCAATATCGTCGGGCTCGAAGGCTATGGCCTGTCGGTTGTCGGCGAACGCCCCATTCCCGGAGAAGCCTGATGGCGCATGTCCTGATCGTCGAAGCCCGCTTTTATTCGCACCTCAACGACATGCTGCTCGACGGCGTGCGCAGCGCGCTCGAGGCCGAAGGGCATAGCCACGAGACGGTGACCGTACCCGGCGCGCTCGAGGTTCCCGCGGCGATCTCGCTCGCCGCCGACAGCGGCCGCTACGACGCCTATGTCGCGCTCGGCGTCGTGATCCGCGGCGAAACCTATCATTTCGAAGTCGTGTCGAACGAAAGCGCGCGCGGCATCATGGCGCTGACGCTCGACGGACTCGCGATCGGCAACGGCATCCTCACCGTCGAGGATGAGGAACAGGCGCTTGCGCGCGCCGACAAGACGCGCAAGGATAAGGGCGGCGAAGCGGCGAAGGCCGCGCTCGCCATGCTCGCGCTCAAGGAACAATTCGGCATTGGTTGATCGCCCACCTCCCAGCCGCTTTTCCGTCGTCGAACGCGGCGGGCGGCTGGTGGTGATCGACAAGGAAACCGGCCAGACCCCGCCGACCGCCGCCGAGCGGATGGACATGCACGATCGCAAGATGGGGGTTGAACCGATCCGGCCGGCGGCGCGGCACACGCCGCCCGAACCCGCCGCCGACATCGCCGCGGCAGCTGCGGCGCCTCAGCGCAATCCGCCGCGCCCGCCGAACGACCGGATGGCGGCCGCCGTCGCCGAACTCAACCGCAAGCGGCCCTGGCAGGAAAGCCCGCGAAGCGCGGCCCAACCGCAACCCGCGCGCCATCCCCCGCGCCCCCAGCCGCAAGCGGGCGGCCGAAAGACGATCGTCACGGGGAAATGGTGGGACAGCAAGGGCCCCCGCACGATCGAATTGGGACCCAAGGGTCAGAGCGAATTGACCGGCGGCTTCATGGCGCTGGTCTTCGGGCTCGTCATCGCGGCGATCTTCGCCTTCTTCGTCGAGCCGTTGCTGCTCTTCGTCGGCGCCTTCGTCCTGTTCCGCTTCGGCGGCAATTTTCTGGCGCCCGTCGGCGCCCGTATCATCGACAAGGCGATCGCCGAAAGGGGCTGACCCGGACGGCACACACCGCCCGGGCCATCCTTCACCTACGCCGTAACCAGCGCGGGATAGTCGGTGTAGCCCACCGGACCCGGCGAATACCAGGTCTGCGGATTGTCCGCCGCCCATTCGGCGCCGTTCCGGATCCGCTCGACCAGGTCGGGATTGCCGATGAAGGGGCGGCCGAAGGCGATCGCGTCGGCGGTGCCGCTCGCGATTGCCGCTTCGGCGAGCGCGACGTCATAGTCGCTGTTGAGGATCAGCGGCCCCTTGAACGCGGCACGGATCGACGGCGACTGCTTCGGAACGTCGGTGCGCCCGAAGGTTCCGTCGGGGCCCGGTTCGCGCAATTCGAGGAAAGCGATGCCGAGCGCGTCGAGCGCCGCCGCGGCAATCGGGAACAGGCGTTCGGGGGCGCTGTCGTCGACCCCCTGCGTGTCGCCGTTGGGCGACAGGCGCACCGACACGCGGTCGGCACCCCACACGCTGATCAACGCTTCGGTCACTTCGCGGAGCAAGCGGATGCGGTTCTCGACCGGGCCGCCATAATCATCATCGCGCAGGTTGCTGTTGTCGCGCAGGAACTGGTCGATCAGATAGCCATTCGCGCCGTGGAGCTGCACACCGTCGAAACCGGCCCGCTTCGCATTTTCGGCCGCCTTCACATAATCGGCGATCACGCGCGGGATTTCGCCGAGTTCGAGCGGACGTGCGACCTCATAATCCATCCGGCCGACGGGGGTGTGCGCCTTGCCGGGCGCCTGCGTCGCCGACGCCGAAACGGGCGGCTTGCCGTCGTTGAACACCGAATGGACGACGCGGCCCATGTGCCAGAGCTGCGCGACGATGCGCCCGCCGGTTTCGTGCACCGCGTCGGTCACGGGCTTCCAGCCTTCGACCTGCGCATCGGTCCACAGCCCGGGCGCGCTGGGCCAGCCAAGGCCTTCCTGCGAAATTCCCGTGGCTTCGGAGATGATCAGCCCCGCCGAGGCGCGCTGGCGGTAATAGTCGCGCGCAAGCTCGTTCGGCACGAAACCCGGCCCGGCGCGGCCGCGCGTCAGCGGCGCCATGATGATGCGGTTCGGCGCCTCGATGGCGCCCAATTTGATCGGATCGAACAGGGATAGAGTCATCTTTCCTCCACGTCGCACTTTCTTCGCGACGGCCCCATCGGTCGTCGCTATGGCCCGCGAAGCTATGGACGCCGCGGCGCCGGCACAATGGTTAAGTATCAAAAGAAAATCTAAATGACAGCGAAGATGGACAGCATCGACAGCGATTCGGCCGCCGGCGCAGGCGCCGGGCGCTGGGCATTCGCCGCGCTGCTGGGTGGCAATATCGCGCTGTCGCTCGGCGCGATGCTCGTCCGCATGGCCGATACCGGCCCCACCGCCTCGGCCTTCTGGCGGATGACGCTCGCGCTGCCGCTGCTCCTGATCTTCGCATGGCGCGAGACGGGTGGGCGGATGCCGCCGCGCCCTGCACTGGCCGTCGCGGCGGCCGCGGGCATCTTCTTCGCACTCGACCTCGTCGCGTGGCACCTCGGCATCCTCCAGACCAAAGTCGCCAACGCGACCCTGTTCGGCAATTGCGCCAGCCTGCTGCTCGTCCTCTGGACGATCTTCCTGACCCGCTCGCTACCGCGCGGCTGGCAGGCCGCCGCAATCCTGCTCGCCTTCGCCGGATCGGCGCTGCTGATGGGGCAAAGCTATGAATTGTCACCCGACTATCTCGTTGGCGACCTGCTGAGCGTGCTCGCGGGCGTGCTCTACACGGGTTATGTCATCCTGATGCAGCGCGTGCGCGGCGAGCTTGGCCCATGGGCCGCGCTCGCCATCGCTTCGGCGGTGTGCGTCCCCATCCTGCTCGGCACCGCGCTCGCGCTCGGCGAGACCGTGATGCCGCACGACTGGACCCCGCTGATCCTGCTCGCGCTGTTGAGCCAGGTCGTCGGTCAGGGGCTGATGATCTGGTCGCTGCCGCGCTTTTCGCCGCTGGTGATCGGGCTGACCTTGCTGATCCAGCCCGCCTTCGCTGCGTTCACCGGGTGGATCGGCTTCGGCGAGACGCTGTCGGCGATCGATATTGTCGGCGGGCTGATGGTCGGCGCAGCGCTCGTCCTGATAAGGTTGCCGAGCCGCCGCGCGGCGCCTATCTGAAGACCATGGCTTCCATCCTGCCCGCCGACCCGACGCTCGACGAGATTCGCGCCGCCCTCGCTCCGCTGATTGCCGCGTCGGCGGCATTCGACGGCTTCAGCCCCGCGGCGCTCGATGACGCCGCGCGCCGCGCCGCGGTCGACCCCGATGTCGCGCGCCTCGCCTTTCCCGGCGGCGGACGCGACATGGTCGACGCGTGGTTCGCCGATATCGATGCCGAAATGGAACGGCGCTGGCCCGCCGAAAAGCTCGCGACGCTCAAAATCCGCGAGCGCATCACCACGCTCGTCGAAACGCGCATCGCGCTGCTCGCACCGAACCGCGAATCGCTGCGCCGCGCGCTCGCGCTGCTCGCGCTGCCGACCAACGCACCGCACGCCGCGAAGCTCGGCTGGCGCGCCGCCGACCATATGTGGCGGCTCGCGGGCGACACCGCGACCGACTATAATCATTACAGCAAGCGCGCGATCCTCGGCGCCGTCTATGGTTCGACGATGGCGGTGTTCCTGAACGACGAGAGCGAGGGTTTCGCCGATACACGCGCCTTCCTCGCGCGCCGCATCGATCAGGTGATGCGCTTCGAAAGCTGGAAGCATCGCCGCGCGTCGCGCAGCATCGAACGGCCCAGCCTCGCCCGCTTCGTCGGGCGGCTGCGTTATCCGGGGCGGTAATCATAAATTACAAAGGAGGGGTGGCGCTCCCTTGCTGTTATTGATAATCGCTCGCAAATGACTGCTTTGCTCGAAAATCTGCTCGATCGGGCGCCGCTCGGCGTGATGGTGCGAATTGCCCGCATCGACTGGACCGCGATGTCCGAAGACGAGGGCCGCCGCCTGCGCGAATTCGGCCTGATGGAAGGGTGCGAAGTCACCCCGCTCCATCGCGGCAGCATTTTCTCGCGCGATCCGCTCGCACTGACCGTCGGCCGCATGAAGGTGATCATCCGCGCGCGGCAGGCCGCGGCGATCACCGTCGAGCCCGCGGCATGACCGGCGCCGTCCCCTCGATCGCGCTCGTCGGCAATCCGAACGCAGGCAAATCGAGCCTGTTCAACGCGCTGACCGGCGCGCGACAGAAAATCGCCAATTACCCGGGCGTCACCGTCGAGCGGAAGGCGGGGCATGCGAGCTTTGCCGACGGCCGCCCGATCTCGCTGATCGACCTTCCCGGCACCTACAGCCTGACCCCCGCGAGCCTCGACGAGGCGGTGACACGCGACGTCGTGCTCGGCAAACAGGACGGCGAGAAGCGCCCCGACGCGCTGATCGTTGTGCTCGACGCCGCGAACCTCGACAATCACCTCAGCTTCGCGCTCGAATTGCTCGCGCTGAATCTGCCCACCGTGGTCGCGCTCAACATGGTCGATCTCGCGGCACGCGACGGGCTGACGCTCGACGCCGAACGCCTGTCGAAGGAGCTCGGCGTTCCCGTCGTCCCCACCGTCGCCGTGCGCAAGCGCGGGATGGCCGAGCTGCTCGCCGCGGTCGATGACGCGATCCGGTCGCACGGCGCGGGCGAAATCGCTGCGCCCGCCGAAGCGAACGACGCGTCGCTGCACAAGCGGGCGCGGACGATCGCGCGCGCCGCCATCCTCAGCGAAACGCCGGTGCGCCGCTGGACGCAGCGCGTCGATAATGTCGTGCTGCATCCGGTCGCCGGCATGATCATCCTGCTCGCGCTGATGTTCGTGATGTTCCAGGCGGTCTATGCCGCCGCCGAGGCACCTGCCGACTTCCTCGAAGGCGGGATCGGCGTGATCCAGCAATGGGTCGTCGCCACCTTCCCCGACAATTTCCTGCGCGGGCTCGTCGTCGAAGGCCTGCTCGCGGGGGTTGGCGCGGTGGTCGTCTTCCTGCCGCAGATCCTGATCCTCTTCCTCTTCATCCTGCTTCTGGAAGCGTCGGGCTATATGACGCGCGCCGCCTTCCTGATGGACGGGCTGATGGGCAAGGTCGGCCTGTCGGGACGCGGTTTCATCCCGTTGCTGTCGAGCTTTGCCTGCGCGGTCCCCGGGATCATGGCGACGCGCGCGATCCCCGACGAAAAGGACCGGCTGACGACGATATTGATCGCGCCGCTGATGACCTGCTCGGCGCGGCTTCCCGTCTACGCGCTGATCATCGCAGCCTTCATCCCCAACACCAATGTCGGCGGAACCCCGGTCGGACTGCAGGGGCTCGTGCTCTTCGGCCTCTATCTGTCGGGGATCGTAGGCGCGCTCGTCGTCGCCTATGTCCTGCGCCGCACGGTGGCGAAGGGCGCCGGCGCGGGCTTCATGATGGAAATGCCGCGATACCAGATGCCGCGCTGGCGCGACATCGCGATCGGCCTGTGGCAGCGCGCGTGGATCTTCCTGCGCCGCGCGGGCACGATCATCGCGATGACCACCGTTGTCCTCTGGCTGCTGCTGACCTTCCCGCAGGCACCCGAGGGCGAAAGCCAGGTCGAATATAGCGTCGCCGGCCGCATCGCGAGCGGGCTGGAAGTCGTCGTCAAACCGATCGGCTTCAACCACGACATCGCGCTCGCGCTGATCCCCGCAATGGCGGCGCGCGAAGTTGCGGTGTCGGCGATGGCGACCGCGAACGCGATCGACGCGGGCGACGACGAAGAGGCGATGGCTCAGTCGCTGGGCGAACGACTGCAGGGCAAGTGGAGCCTTGCCACCGCGCTCGCTTTCCTCGCCTGGTTCGTCTTCGCTCCGCAGTGTATTTCGACGATCGCGATCACAAGGCGCGAGACCAATGGATGGAAATGGCCCATGTTCATGGTTGGCTATTTGTTCCTGCTCGCCTATGCCGCTGCCGGAATCACTTACTGGACAGCCGTCGCCTTTGGACTAGGCTGATCCTCCACATTTTCTAGCGGAGCGGAGCGGCAATGGCTGGCAGCGTCAACAAGGTAATTTTGATCGGCAACCTCGGCGCCGACCCCGAAATCAAGTCGTTCCAGAACGGCGGCAAGATCGCGAATCTCCGCATCGCGACGTCCGAACAGTGGAAGGACCGGATGACCGGCGAGCGCAAGGAGCGCACCGAATGGCACCAGGTCGTGATCAACGGCGAGGGGCTGGTCGGGGTGGTCGAACGCTTCCTGAAAAAGGGCAGCAAAGTCTATATCGAAGGCAGCCTCCGCACCCGCAAGTGGCAGGACCGCGACGGCAATGACCGCTACACGACCGAGGTCGTGATCGCGGGCATGGGCGGCACGCTGACCATGCTCGACGGCGCCCCGGGCGGCGGTGGCGGCGGTTCGCGCGGCGGCGGTGACGATTGGAGTGGCGGTTCGTCGGGCGGCGGCTGGAACCAGGGCGGTGGCGGCTCGTCGGGCGGCGGCTTCGGCGGCGGCAGCTCGGGCGGCGGTGGCCGTCCGCCCTTCGACGACGATCTGGACGACGACGTCCCGTTCTGAGGACGGACTTTAAGCGATGACGGATATGATCACCGCCGCGGATGTCGCGCGCGGCGTGTGCCGGCTGTTCGCGCAGCAAGGGCTGGTCGCTATCCCCGAAGTGCCGCTGCCCAACGGGCGGCGCACCGACCTCACTGCGATCGACGCCAGGGGCAATATCACCATCGTCGAGATCAAGGTCAGCCGCGCCGACCTCCACGGCGACGGCAAATGGCCCGACTATTGCGACTGGTGCGACCGCTTCTATTGGGCGCTGGCGTCAGGCCTCGACCCTGCGATCCTCGAAACCGAGGGCTATCGCCGCGAGACATCGGGGCTGATCGTCGCCGACCGCTATGGCGCGGCGGTGGTGCGCGAGGCCGCAAGCTGCAACCTCGCCCCCGCACGCCGCAAGGCCGAGCTGCTGCGCATCGGGCGGCTCGCAATGCGGCGGTCGATGATCGCCGCCGACCCCGAACTGGCGGCCGGCTGGCTGGAGGGTTAGGCGCTCCGCGCCTGCATCCGCGCGAGATAGCGCGCGAGGATATCGATCTCGAGATTGACGGGGCGGTTCGCGGCAGCTTCGTCGAGCGTCGTCATCTCCTGCGTGTGCGGGATGATGTTGAGCGTAAAATGCGCCTCGCCATTCGGCTGGTCGGTCACCTCGTTCACCGTCAGCGAGACGCCGTCGACGGTGATCGAGCCTTTCGGCGCGATATGCGGGGCGAGCGATGCGGGCGCCGCGACGGTGACCGTCACGCTGTCGCCGGCGGGTTCGACCGACACGATGCGGCCGATGTCGTCGACATGGCCGGTGACGATATGCCCGCCCAGCTCGTCGCCGATCTTCAGCGCGCGTTCGAGGTTGAGCCGGCGTCCCTGGTCCCACATGCCGGGCGCGGTGCGCGCCAGCGTTTCGCCGCTCGCGTCGATCGCGAACCAACCCGCGGGGCCGTTGCTCCCCTCGTACACACCCTTGTCGACGACCGTCAGGCAGGCGCCCGAGCAGGCGATCGACGCGCCGATGTCGACGGTGCCGACATCATAGGCGGTGTCGATGACGAGCCGCGTGTCGCCGCGATCCTCGCGGCTGCGAATGGTGCCAATGTCGGTGATGATGCCGGTGAACATGGAGTCCTCTTATCCTTCTCTGACGCGCTCGTAGACGTCAAGCCGGTCGCTGCCAAGCAGGCGGCTGTCGGAAAGGCGCCAACGACCGTGCGCCTGCGCGAGGTCGGCGAGGCCGATGTCGCCGAGCGCGGGCCGGCCGCCGCCGATCAGGATAGGTGCGCGATAAAGCAGAAGCCGGTCGACGCCGTCGGCGGCGAGGAACGCCGATGCCGCACCCGCGCCGCCCTCGACCAGCACCGAATCGACGTCGTCGATAGCGTCGGGCGAGGCGACCGCGGTCCATCCGTCGGGCGCGGTGCCCGACGTCAGCACCAGTTTCTTCGGGCTGCGATCCTCCAGCCCCGGCAGCCGCACATCGAGCTTCGGAGCATCGGCGTCGAGCGTCCCGCGTCCGACGAGGATCGCCTGATGCTGCGCGCGCTCGAGATGCCCGTGCGCGCGCGCACGGTCGCCGGTGATCCAACGGCTCGTCCCGTCGGCCATCGCGATCGCGCCGTCGAGCGAGGTCGCGAGCTTGAGGGTAACGAACGGCCGTCCCTCCGTATGCCGCGTCCACCACGGCGCCATCGCGGCGCGCGCTTCGGCGGGAAGGACATTGAAGACGACCTCGATCCCCGCGGCCTGCAACCGCGCGATTCCCTTGCCATCGGTGCGCGGGTCGGGGTCCTGCGCCGCGATCACGACGCGCGCGATACCTGCAGCGATCAGTGCATCGCTGCACGCCGGTCCACGCGCGCTGGCGTGGGCGCAGGGTTCGAGCGTGACATACGCGGTCGCACCGCGCGCCGCGTCGCCCGCCGCCGCGAGCGCCATCGCTTCGGCATGCGGACGCCCGCCCGCCTGCGTCCAGCCGCGCGCGACGACCGTGCCTTGGCTGACGATCAGGCAGCCGACATTGGGGTTGGGCGCCGAGCCGGGCCGGCCGCGCCGCGACAGCGCGATGGCGGCCGCCATCCAGTCGGCGTCGGCGGGCCCCCGCTGCATTGGGTCAGTCTGCGGCTTTGGGTTGCGCGCCGCGCGCCGCGCGTTCGGCGAGCGTCGAGCGCACCTGCACCGGCGCGGGCTTCTTTTTCGCCTCAGCCGCGGCTTCGTCGCCTAGCGTTTCGCGGGTCACCTTGTCGGCCTCCGTCGAATCATATTCGATGCCGAGGCTGTCGGCGAAGCGCTGATATTCGGCGCGCTTCTGCGCGTTGTGCAGCGTCGTTTCCTTCGCGCGCGCGACCCAGTCGGCGCGGATTTCCTCGGCGCTGCGGTTCGCGGTCCAGTTTTCGAAATAGATGATCTGTTCCTTCGGCTTTTCATACGGGATCAGATATTTCTCGACCCCGGTGAAAATCAGCCAGGTCAGCGCGAGCGCGACGCCCCAGATCGCCCAGCGATGCGGTCGCGGTTCGCGGATATAGGACCAGAAATCGGACAGGCCGCCGCCGACATCCATATTGTTGAACATTCCCATCGGCGCAATTTAGGCGATGTCGCGGCAATTTGCGAGGGGCTGCAACGTGCGCGGACGATTGCGCCGGACGATCGCTGATAACGTTCTCGATTGCAAAAAATGCAATAGCAGATGCTCTTTTCGCAGTTGCAACATTCATTGTGCAGTGCAATATCACACTTGCCTTTTAGGCATCCTCTCCCAAAACTTTCACGGGCCACCTTCGGGTGGCCCTTTTTTTTGGCCTTTTTCGGCTCAAAACCTGACTTTTTTGGTCGAGAAATACGATCCGGTTCGAATCAGGGGTGGGCGAATCAGCCCTGAACCGGGGTGCGCGTTTCGAATCGCCGCACCTCGGCGATGAAGCTTCCGGGTAGCGACGTCGGTTGTCCGCTATCGCTGTCGATATGCGCATAGCTGATCTCGATGTCGGTCAGCCGCTCATTCCCGCGAAAAATCCCGCAATGAAGCGTGAAGCTCGTCCGGCCGAAGGCGCTGATCCGCGCTGCGATCGTGATCAGTTCGTCGAGCCGCGCCGGCGCATGATAGTCGATCTCGCAATGCGTTTCGCGAATATCTGTACCATATTGGTGAAAATAGGGCCCGGGCTGCCCTTCGCCGAGCGCGCGGAAATATTCGGTGACGCCGATATCCGCGTAGACCAGATAATTGGCGTTGAAGACGATATTCTGCCCGTCGATCTCGTTGAAGCGGACGCGGACGCGTTCCTGCACCCGGAAATCGGCGAGCGGCACGTCGCTGCGGGTCGCAGTCATGGCAGCGTCAGGCGGCAAGCGCGGCGGGCGTACGGTCGAGCGGCGCGCACGCCGCCGCAAGCCATTCGCGCTCCTCGCCCTCTGTCCCGGCCGACAGTTTCGCGAACACCTCGGCATGATAGGCGTCGAGCCAGTCGGCCTCAGCCCCCGACAGCAGCGCGACGTCGACGAGATTCTGCGCGATCGGCGCGAAGGTGATCGTCTCGAACCCCAGCATATCCTCCTCGGCGCCGGCGATGCTCTGCGGCACGACGATCACCAGATTTTCGATGCGGATGCCGAAGCTGCCCGCCTTGTAATAGCCGGGCTCGTTCGAAAGGATCATGCCCGCGTGGAGCGGCTCCTCGGTTCCCGCTTGCCCGCCCGACGGCTTGGCGATGCGCTGCGGCCCCTCGTGCACCGCGAGATAGGTGCCGACGCCGTGCCCGGTGCCATGCGCATAATCGACCCCGTCGGCCCACAGATATTGGCGCGCAAGGATGTCGAGCTGGCTGCCGCGCGTCCCCTTCGGGAAGCGCGCGGTCGCGAGCGCGATATGGCCCTTCAGTACCTGCGTGAAGCGTCGGCGCATCTCGGCGGTCGGCGTGCCGATCGCGATCGTGCGCGTGATGTCGGTCGTGCCGTCGGCATATTGCCCGCCCGAATCGACGAGGTAGAGCGTGCCGGTCTCGATCGCGCGGTTCGTCGTTTCGTCGACTTTGTAATGCGGCAAAGCGCCGTTCGGCCCGGCGGCCGAGATGGTATCGAACGACAGGTCCTTGAGCGCGCCATTCTCGTCGCGGAACGCGCGCAGCTTCGCCGCCGCGCCAAGCTCGTCGAGGCAGCCCTCGGGCGCGACCTCTTCCATCCATTTGAGGAAGCGCGACACCGCGACGCCATCGCGAACATGCGCGGCGCGCGTGCCGTCGAGT
Organism: Sphingopyxis sp.; assembly: GCF_035998905.1. Lineage (GTDB taxonomy): Bacteria > Pseudomonadota > Alphaproteobacteria > Sphingomonadales > Sphingomonadaceae > Sphingopyxis. Next base: position 201,983 of record NZ_DASYHG010000029.1, read on the forward strand.
TCGGTCGCATTCTTGATCGCCTTGGGGAGCACCGCGGGGTCGCGCCAGCGCGCGATCGCGGCCCCCGCGCCTTCGAGCGCGGTAAAGATCGCAGCGACTGCGCGGTCGGGGTCGACCGCCACCTTCTTGTCCTTGAGATCGGCAAGCGCCGCCTCGAACGCGTCGCGGTCGTGGATCCGCACGCTGTTGCCCAGATGCGAACGCACCGCGTCGGTCACCTTCTCGGGCGCGATGAACAGGTCGGCGGTCGCGTCGGCGTGGAGCAGTGCGAAGGCGAGCCCCACCGGCGTATGGCTGACGTCGGTGCCGCGGATATTGAAGGTCCAGGCGATCGAATCGAGCGCGGTCATCACCGTCGTGTCGAGTCCCTTCGCCTTCAGCCAGTCGGCAATAATCTCGCGCTTCTCGACCGCGCCCTGCCCGGCGAGCGCGGCATCGTGGACCGTCACCACCGCGGCGCTCGGCGCGGGCTGGTCGTCCCACGCCGCGTCGATCGGGTTCGTGTCGACCGCGACAAGGCGCGCGCCCTTCGCCGCCAGCGCCTTATCGAGGCCGCGCGCCCAGTCGATGCCGTGGAGCCAGGGATCGTAACCGACCTTCTGCCCCGCGCTGACATTCGCGCCGAGCCATTCGGCGACGCTCGACTGCGGCACGCCGACATAGTCGAAGAGCGACCCGTCGACCTGATCGCGCACCTGCACCGTATAGCGCCCGTCGACGAACACCGCCGCCTTTTCGGGCAGCACCGCCGCGGTCCCCGCCGATCCGCCAAAGCCCGTCAGCCACGCCATGCGCTGCGCATAGTCGCCGACATATTCGCTCATATGTTCGTCGCTGATCGGCACGACGAAACCGTCGAGACCGCGCGCGGCGAGTTCGGCACGGACGCGGGCGAGGCGCTCTGCATAAACAGTTGCGGGGACGGGGCTGGACATGGTCGCTTCCTTGTTCCTACATCGCGGACGATCCCGCCCATAGGGGCGACACCGCGGGGGATTTTGTGATGCGCGCTATTTGGATGTTTCTGGCGGCAATTGCCACCCCGCTTGTCGTATCGCCCCCACTGCTCGCCCAAGAGAAAGACCCAGCATTGACCAGCACCACCCCGGCCCTGCCCGCCGCCCCCGTCGCGGAAAAGCGTCCGCACGAAATGACGCTGCACGGCAAGACGCTCTCCGACCCCTATCACTGGCTGAAGGACGAGAGCTATCCGACGATCGATGACAAGGATGTGCTCGATTATGTGAAGGCCGAAAATGCGTATTTCGACGCGGCGATGAAGCCGCACGCCGCGCTCGTCGAAACCCTGTTTCAGGAGATGAAGGGCCGGATCAAGGAAGCCGATTCGAGTGTACCGCAGAAGGACGGCGACTGGATCTACTGGGTCGAATATGAGGAAGGCGCCGAATATAAGAAATGGTATCGGAAGCCGGCGTCAGGCTCCGGCGATGCGGTCCTGATCCTCGACGAAGTCGCGATGGCCGCGGGCAAGGATTATTTCCGCCTCGCCGAAGTGTCTGTCAGCCCGAACGGCAAGCTGATGGCCTATTCGTTCGACGACAATGGCTCCGAGCGGTTCGAAGCGCGCATCCGCAATCTCGAAACGGGCGAACTGCTGCCCGATACGATCCCCGGCACGCTCTCGTCGCTCGTCTGGACGTCGGGCAACGACGCGATCCTCTATGGCCTCGCGAACGAGAATTGGCGCACCGACAATGTCCGGCTGCACAAGCTCGGACGTCCCGTGTCCGAGGACAAATTGCTCTACAAGGAAGCCGACATCGGTTTCGGGGTGGGGATCGGCAAGACGGCGGCCGACAATTATATCGTCATCGCGACGGGCGATAACGAGACGAGCGAGGTCTATCTCCTCCCCGCCGACAATCCCGAAGCGAAGATGCAGCTCGTATCGGCGCGCAAAAAGGGCCGCGAATATAGCGTCGATGAGCGCGACGGGACGCTTTATGTCTACACCAACGACGAGCATCCGAATTTCCGCGTCGCGACCGCGAGCGTCAAGAAGCCCGACGAGTGGAAAACCCTCATCCCCGGATCGGACGGAAGCTACATCACCGGCCTCTCGGTCTTCCGCGACTATTTCGTGCTCGAAACGCGCGAAAAGGGCGTCGATCAGGTCGATATACGCAAATATGACGCCCCGCTGACCCCCGGCCGGATCCAATTCCCCGAAGCCACCTATGTCGCAGGGCTTGGCGACAATCCCGAATATCATCAGGACAAGCTGCGCCTCGATTATGAATCGATGGTCACCCCCGACACCGTGTTCGATTACGACCTCACAAGCGGAAAGCTCGAAACGCTCAAGGTGCAGGAGATTCCGTCTGGTTATAATCATGACGACTATGTCACCGAATTGGTAAACATGCCGTCGCGCGACGGCACCCCGGTTCCGGTGTCGCTCGTCTATAAAAAGGGCATGCCGCGCGACGGCAGCGCGCCGATGCACCTCTATGTCTATGGCTCTTACGGCTACCGCGTCCCGCCGGGCTTTTCGACGACGCGTTTGAGCCTCGTCGATCGCGGCATGATCTATGCGATCGCGCATGTCCGCGGCGGCGACGACCTCGGTCGCGCCTGGTATCTCGCGGGCAAGACGACCGAGCGCAAGAACACGTTCAACGACTTCATCGACGTCGCCAAGGGTCTGATCGCCGCCAAATATACAAGCGCAGGCAAGATCTCGATCGAGGGCCGCTCGGCGGGCGGTCAGGTGATGGGCGCGGTCTATAACCAGGCGCCCGAACTGTGGGGCGCGGTGCTCGCGGGCGTGCCCTTCGTCGACGTGATCAACACAATGGTCGACGAAACGCTACCGCTGACCCCCGGCGAATGGCCCGAATGGGGCAATCCGATCACCGACAAGGCGGCGTTCGACTATATGCTGAGCTACAGCCCCTACGACAATGTGGCCGCCAAAGCCTATCCGCCGATGCTCGTATCGGCCGGGCTCAACGACCCGCGCGTGACCTATTGGGAACCCGCCAAGTGGGTCGCAAAGCTCCGCGCGACGCGGACCAATGATGCGACCTTGCTGCTGCGTACCAACATGGGCGCGGGCCACGCCGGCAAGTCGGGCCGCTGGGGCGCGCTGCGCGAGGACGCCGAGGAGTTCGCCTTCGTGCTGACGCAGCTCGGAGTGGAAAAGTAGCCGCAATTACCCGCATCGACGACTGATCGCCGGGGCGCGGGCATGCTGCGGGCCTTCACGGGTTGCTTCGGCGGCAGGATATATATAAGCGCTTATATATGGACTATCGATCGGGACTGGGAACACGGTTGCGCCTGCTGGTGGCGGCGCTCGACGACGCTGTCGAGCAGGCCTATCGTGACGCCGGACTGAATTTCCGGCCGCGCTTCTACCCCTATTTCCGGCTGCTCATGGCCTGCGAGTCGGCGTCGGTCGGCGAATGCGTCGCCGCGCTCGGTTTCACGCAGCCGGCCGCCACCCAGACGCTGCAGACGATGGTGCGCGAAGGCTTGATCGAACCGGTGTCCGGCCGCGACAGACGCGAGCGCCGTTTTGCGCTCACGACCCCGGCGCGCGCCATGATCCCCGATCTCGAAGCGGCATGGGCCGCAACGGCCGGCGCCGCGCGCGCCCTCGATGCGGCGCTCCCGCAGCCTTTGGGCGCGACGGTCGATGCCGCCCTCGAACAACTCGAACGCCAATCATTTGGTGATCTCATCAGGAAGGAACGCGCGCGATGATACGTGCCCTGCTTTTGCTGGCGCTCGCTTGCCTCGCGCTGCCCGCCGCGGCGCAACCGATCAGCGCCGCCGACCGCAGGCAGACGGTAGACGAAATAGCCCGGCTGCTTCAGGCACGCTATGTCGATGCCGACAAGGGGCAGCGGATGGCCGCCGAGTTGCATCGGGCGAAGGCGAAATGGAGGGACATCGCCGACGGCCCCGCCTTCGCTAAAGCGCTGACCGGCTGGCTACGGCAGGCTTCGGGCGACGGGCATTTCGCAGTCGATTACAGCGCCAGCCCGATCCCCGCCGACGGCGGCGACAAGGCCTTCCTCGACGCGGAGATCGAGCGTTATTATGGCGCGCACGTCAATCATGGCGTGCAGAAGATCGAACGTCTCGACGGCAATATCATGCTGATCGACCTTCGCGTCTTCCCGCCCCCGGCGCTCGGCGGCGATGTCATTGCCGCGATGATGACCGTCGCGGCGCAGGGCGACGCGCTGATCATCGACCTGCGCAAGAATGGCGGCGGTATGGAAACGGTCGACACGATCGTCAGCCAGCTCGTCCCCACGGGGTCGCCGCTCAGCGGCAGTTTCGACCGCCCGAGCGGCAAGACGACGGCCCGTGTCTCGCCTGCGCCGCCCGACGGTCGCCGGTTCGGCGACACGAAGCCCGTCTATATCCTGACCAGCAAGCGCACCTTCTCGGCGGCCGAGGCGCTCACTTACGATCTTCAGGCCCTGAAACGCGCGACGATCGTCGGCGAAGTCACGGGGGGCGGGGCCAACCCGTTCGAATATCGCCGCGTGCACGCGCATTTCGCCCTGAGCCTGCCCGAGAAACGGTCGGTCAACCCGATCACCGGAACCAACTGGCAGGATGTCGGGGTCCAGCCCGACGTTGCGGTCCCCGCGGACCAGGCGCTCGCAACCGCGCTATCGCTCGCGAAGGAGGCGCTCGCCAAAACGCCCGTCGGCGATCAGGGCAAATAGCCACGCGCGACGAGGTCGCGCTCCAGCTCCGTCGCGCCGCGAAAATGATGCCCCGCAATGCCCACCGATTCGCCGCCCGCGACATTCGCCGCAACATCGTCGATGAACAGAGCCCCTGCGGGGTCGATGCCGAATCGTTCGATCGCAAGGGCGTAGATCGCAGGATCGGGCTTCATCAGCTTCTCGGTCCCCGACACGATAATATCGCGGAAGCGGTCGAAGACCGACTGGGTAGGGCGGAAGCCTTCCCAGAATTCATGCCCGAAATTGGTGATCGCGAAGACCGGCACGCCCGCATTGTCGAGCCGTTCGACGAGTTCGAGGCTGCCCGGCATCGGACCGGGGATCGTCTCGTTGAAGCGCGTCGCATAGGCGTCGATCAGTGGCGCATGATCGGGAAATTCGGCTTTCCGTTCGGGCACCATCTCGGCGAGCGGACGGCCCGCATCGTGCTGGAAATGCCACCCCGGCGTGACGACGTTGGTCACGAACCACTCAAGCTCGTCCTTGTCGGCGATCAGCTTGGCGAACAGATAGCGCAGGTCCCAGTCGAAGAGGACGCGGCCGACGTCGAAGATCACGCTCCGGCGAATCATAACTGCTCCAGACACGCGAAAGCGCCGCCGGAAGCATCCGACGGCGTAACGCTATTCACCAAAAGCAAACGGGGCAATCCTGCCCCGCGCAGGGGCATTAGCCCTGGCGCGCCTTGAAGCGGCGGTTGGTCTTGTTGATCACATAGGTGCGGCCACGGCGGCGGATAACGCGGTTATCCCGGTGACGGTCCTTCAGCGACTTCAGGCTGTTGCGAATCTTCATGATCTGTGTCCGTAAATCTTGGCGTTGCTACGCGAAGCGGCGCAACTATGGGGAAGCGGCCGAAAAGTCAACCGCTCTGCAGCCATATTTCGTCACCCGGCCAGCGCTTTCTGCCGCCGCCTTTGCACTGACGAGCCATATCCCATCGCCTCGCGATATTTGACGACGGTGCGCCGCGCGATGTCGTGCCCCTCGGCCGAAAGTTTCTGCGCGATGGTCTCGTCGGACAGGATCGCCTTCGCATCCTCGCCCTCGATCATCGCCTTGATCCGGCTCTTCACCGCCTCGGCCGACACCGCACCATCGCCTTCGGTCGCCGAAATGCCGCTCGAGAAGAAATATTTGAGCTCGAACAACCCGCGCGGGCAGCTCAGATATTTGTTGCTGGTGACGCGGCTGACGGTCGATTCGTGCATGCCGATCGCCTCGGCGACCTGGCGCAAGGTCAGCGGGCGCATATGCGCGACGCCGTGGAGGAAAAAGCCTTCCTGCTGCTTGACGATTTCGCTCGCGACCTTGACGATCGTGCGCTGGCGCTGATCGAGCGCACGTACCAGCCAGTTGGCGCCCGCGAGCTGCTCGGACAGCCACGCCTTGCTCTTCGCCGCGGCGCCCTGCGCCAGCTCGGCATAATAGCGGCGATTGACGAGCAGCCGCGGCAAGGTGCCGCTGTTGATCTCGACCGCCCAGCCTTTCGTCGTCTGGCGGATATAGAGGTCGGGAACGACCGCCTGCGCGCCGCCACCGCCGAATTTCAACCCGGGCCTCGGGTCATAGCCGCGCAGCTCGCGAATCATGTCGGCGAGATCCTCGTCGTCGACCCCGCAGATGCGCTTGAGCTGCGGAAAGGCGCCTTTCGCGACAAGGTCGAGGTGCGCGATCATCGTCGCCATGGCGGGGTCGTAACGATCGGCCTCGCGCGCCTGGATCGCGATACATTCGGCGAGGTCACGCGCACCGACCCCCGACGGGTCGAAGCACTGGATGGCGGCGAGGATTTCCTCGACCAGCGCGAGCGGCACCCCGAGCTGCGCCGCGAGCTCCGCAAGGTCGGCGCGCAGATACCCTGTCTCGTCGATCAGCGCGACAAGCTGCCCCGCGACAATCGCCTCGATCCCGCCGAACCGCTCGCCGACCTGCGCGAGCAGATGGTCGTGGAGTGTGCCCTCGGCTTCCGCAAAGCTGTCGAAATCGATGTCCTCGCCCGATCCCGACAGCCCGACATTGTCGCTGGCACTATCGTGGTGGAAGCTGTCGGCTGCCAAGTCGACGTCGAGATCGTTCGCGGTGCCGCTGTCCGAAGACAGCGCCTGATCGGCGTCGAGCGACGCGGCTTCGGTCGGCGACACGTCGCCGCCGGGCGTGAATTCGGGATCGCCCGCGCTTCCGTCGCTGTCCGCCGCGGCGGCATCGAGCAGCGGGTTGCCCTCGAGCGCCTCGGCCAGATAGGCTTCGAGTTCGAGGTTCGACAACGCCAGCAGCTTGATCGCTTGCTGAAGCTGCGGCGTCATCACCAGCGATTGCGACTGGCGGAGATCGAGGCGCGGACCCAACGCCATCAGCGGCTCACATCGTCACAAGGAGAAACCCTCGCCGAGATAGAGGCGGCGCACCTCGGGGTCGGCGACGAGTTCGGCCGGCGAGCCGGCAAGCAGCACCTTGCCGTCATAGATGATGCACGCGCGGTCGACGAGGTCGAGCGTTTCGCGCACATTATGGTCGGTGATCAGCACGCCGATGCCGCGCGTCTTCAGATCGGCGACGAGGTCGCGAATGTCGCTGATCGACAGCGGGTCGATGCCCGCAAAGGGTTCGTCGAGCAGCATGATCGACGGGTTGGCGGCGAGCGCGCGCGCGATTTCGGCGCGGCGCCGTTCGCCGCCCGACAGCGCCATCGCCGCCGACGAACGAAGCCGCGTCAGCCCGAATTCGTCGAGCAATTCCTCCAGCCGCCGCTCGCGCGACACCTTGTCGGGCTCGCTGAGTTCAAGCACCGCGCTGATATTCTGTTCGACGGTCATGCCGCGAAAAATCGAGGTTTCCTGCGGCAGGTAACCGAGGCCGAGGATCGCGCGGCGGTACATCGGCAGCGCGGTGATGTCGGCGCCGTCGAGCATGATGCGCCCGGCATCGGGCTTCACCAGCCCCATGATCGAATAGAAGCAGGTCGTCTTGCCCGCGCCGTTCGGGCCGAGCAGGCCGACGACCTCGCCCTTGCCGACCGACAGCGACACGTCGGACAGGACGACGCGCTTGTCATAGCTTTTGGCGATCGAAATCACCGCGAGGCCGTTGCCGGCGGCGGCCTCCTCGCGGACATGCGCCTTATGCTCGGTGACGCCATGATCGCCCTCGGTCATCGTGCCCGCAGTGGATTCGTCATCGGTCATAGGTCGGTCGGTTCCGTTTCTAGCGCACGAGCGGCGTTACCCCAGCGACGCGGCGAACGTCAATCTGGCAAGATTTTTGCAGGGCAACGAAAGCGGCGCAGGCAGCGGCGCTTAATGCCCCGCCTGCGGTCCGCGCACGATCCCCGACAGGGCGAGCTGTTCGTCGATCGCGGCGAGCAGGCGCGCCAGCGCCGCCTCGTCCTTCGCCTCCGCGCGCGCGACGAGCACGTCCTGCGTGTTCGACGCGCGCAGCAGCCACCAGCCGTCGTCGGTCAGCACGCGCGCACCGTCGGTGCGGTCGACCTGTGCACCCGATTCGGCAAGCCGGTCGAGAACTTCGTCCACAATGGCGAACTTGCGCACCTCGTCGACCTGAAAACGCAATTCGGGCGTGTTGACCATCGGCGCCATATCCCCGCGAAGCTGCGTGACGCTCTGCCCGAGTTTCGTCGCCGCCTCGATCAGCCGCACCGCGGCATAAGGCGCGTCGTCATAGCCATAATAGCGATCGGCGAAAAAGATGTGCCCGCTCATCTCGCCCGCGAGCGGGCTGCCGGTTTCCTTCATCTTCGCCTTGATCAGGCTGTGCCCGGTCTTCCACATCAGCGGCTTGCCGCCGAGCTCGGCGACGCGATCAAACAGCGCCTGACTCGCCTTCACATCGGCGATCACCGTCGCGCCCGGCAAATCCCGCAGCGCCGCGGCGGCATAGATTTGCAGGAGCTGGTCGCCCCAGATCACGCGCCCCTGCCCGTCGATCGCGCCGATGCGGTCGCCGTCTCCATCGAAAGCGACGCCGAAATCGAGGCTCTTCTCGGCGACGAGCTTCCGGAGGTCCGCCAGATTCTTTTCCTCGGTGGGATCGGGATGGTGGTTCGGGAAATGGCCGTCGATATCGGTGAAAAGAAGATGATGCTCGCCCGGCAGGCGCGCGGTCAGTTTCTCGATGACGGTACCCGCGGCGCCGTTTCCGGCGTCCCAGCCGATGCGGAACGCCCCGCCCGCGAAACCTTCGACCAGCCGGTCGACATAGGCGTCGACGATATCGATGCTCTCCGCCGTGCCTTCGCCGCTTTCCCAGTCGCCGACGGCGGCCATTTCGCCGATCCGCTGAATGTCGGCGCCGAAGAAGGGACGCCCCTGAAACACCATCTTGAAACCATTATAGTCGGGGGGATTGTGGCTGCCGGTTATCTGTATGCCGCCGTCCACATCCTCGGTTGACGCGGCATAATAGAGCATCGGCGTCGGCCCCAGCCCGACGTTCAGCGCGTCGATGCCCGCGGCATTGATCCCGGCGATCAGCGCGTCGGCGAGCATCGGCGACGACAGCCGCCCGTCGTAACCGACTGCGATGCGCTTGCCCCCCGCGCGGCGGATCAGCGTCGCAAAGCTGCGTCCGATCGCGTTGGCGTCGGCCGCCGACAGCGTGTCGCCGACAACGCCGCGAATGTCATATTCGCGCAGCATGGTGGGGTGGAAAGCGTGAGTCATGGTAGGTCCTTTGGGGAAGCAGCAGCGTCAGGCAGCGGCGAACAGGTCGCCGTCGGGATGGAACCGCTCGCGCGCGGGAAGGTTCAGTCCCCCCATCGCTTCGCGCAATTCCTGCCGCGCGACGACATGGCCGATACCCATGCCGCCGAGATGCGCCTTGTCGAGCAGGGTGAGGCCCGCCGGGAACAGCTCGCGATAGATGACGCGCTCGCCAAGTCCGGGGATGACGCGGAAACCCACGCGGCGCGACAATTGGGTCAGCGCTTCGCCGACGCGGCGCATATTGTGCGCATCGACATGCTGGAGGCGGTTCCTGAGGATGATCCAGTCGATCGTCCGCCCGTCGGTCTTGGCGCGCGTCTTGCGCGTGTCCCAGATCAGCTCCGAATAGAAGCTGGGGCGGGTGACCTGGAATGTTTCGGGATCGACCTGCCCGATCAGGTCGAAATCGATGAAGCTGTCGTTGATCGGGGTGACAAGCGTGTCGGCGCTCGTCGCCAGATGACGCGCAAAGACATCGTCGCGCCCCGGGGTGTCGGCGATCAGATAGTCGGCGTCTTCGGAGAGCCGCGCGACCTGCTCGTCGAGTTCCTCGATCGTCGTACCCTCGAACACCTCGAAGCGCGGCGTCGGCAGCGTGATGTCGCGGCGCTTTTCGGTATTCTGGCGATTTTCGAGATAGCGGTGGAAGGTACGCTGGCGCGGGTCGAGATCGATCCCGGCGACGCGCCACCCCTGACTGGCGAGTGCGACCGCGAAATGCACGGCGCAGGTCGATTTGCCCGTCCCGCCCTTTTCATTGGCAAAGATGATGCGGTGCGGTGCGGGCTTCGTCGCGAGGTTAGTCATGGGGCGTTGCGATTTTCCTGTTTGCGCGGCATGGGCGGCCGGCGCGCGAAGTGATATAGTCGCGCCAATATCGGAGGGCGATCGGGCGTGCAAATCATCCGTGACATCGCGATGCTGCACCGTGCCGTTACGGCACTGAAGCAGGGCGGCAAGAGCGTAGCCTTGGTCCCGACAATGGGGTCGCTGCACGACGGCCATCTCTCGCTCGTCCGCATGGCAAAACGCGTCGCCGACCATGCCGTCGTGTCGATCTTCGTCAATCCGACGCAATTCGGCCCGAATGAGGATTTCGACGCCTATCCGCGCGACGAGGCGCGCGATGCGGCAATGCTGGTCGAGGAAGGCACCAGCCTGCTGTGGGCGCCCGATGTCCGCACCATGTACCCCGGCGGCCACAGCACGCATATCGAGGTCGCCGAACTCGGCGCCGATTATTGCGGCGCCGCGCGCCCCGGCCATTTCGACGGTGTCGCCACCGTCGTCGCGAAACTGTTCAACCAGGTCCGCCCCGACGTCGCGATCTTCGGCGAAAAGGACTGGCAGCAGCTCGCGATCATCCGCCGCATGGCGCGCGACCTCGATTTCGCGATCGACATCCTGGGCGCGCCGATCGCGCGTGATGCCGACGGCCTCGCGCTGTCTTCCCGCAACGCCTATCTTTCGACCGACCAGCGCGCGGCGGCGACCGCCTTTCCGCGCGCGCTGAACGCTGCGGCGAGAGCGATCGCGGGCGGCAGCGACGTCGCCGGGGCGCTCGTCAAAGCCGAAGCGGCGATCGTCGCGGGAGGCTTTGACAGCGTCGATTATGTCGCGCTCGCCGATGCCGACAGCCTCGAACGATTAGGCGATTTTCGCGCCCCCGCGCGCCTACTGGCGGCCGCGCGGATCGGGAAAACACGGCTGATCGACAATTTGCCGGTCGGCTGATTGACCGAAAAATCCTAGGATTTCTGGGGCGCTCGCACGATATCCACAAAAAACTGCGATCGTCGTTAACGCTTTGTTGACCATAAGTCGCAACTTTGGACCCCGAGGTCTCCATGTGGGGTGGAGGCAAAAGGGGGTTATCATGGCGAACAGTCTGAAGTCTGCCCAATATCTGATCGAGAGCCGTCTGCTCGACGCCGCACGCGGCGACGCCAATGCCTATTTCGATCTCGGTATCGCTTTTTCGACCGGCACCGGCGGGGTCGATGTCGACCTGATCCAAGCGCATAAATGGTTCAACCTTGCCGCGCTCGGCGGCAATATCGAAGGCCAGCAGTGCCGCGCCGACCTGTCCGACGAAATGTCGCGCGATGAAATCGCCGAAGCGCAGCGCCAGGCGCGCGCCTGGCTCGACGAGACGGCGCGCCGTCCCGCCGCGCGCCGCTTCGCGGCCTAATCCGTCCGCTTGAAGGGCGTATGCCCTTCCAGCCATTCCATTTCACTTTCTTCGGCGCGGCGTTCCTGTTCGAGATAATCGGCAACCGCTCGGCGAAAACCCGGATCGGCGATGAAGTGCGCCGACCAGGTCGCAACGGGGCCATAGCCGCGCGCGAGCTTGTGTCCGCCCTGCGCGCCCGCCTCGACGCGGGCGAGACCGCGTGCAATCGCAATGTCGATCGCGCGGTAATAGCATAATTCGAAATGCAGATAGGGGATCTCGACAAGGCATCCCCAGTAACGGCCGTACAGCGTATCGGCGCCGAGGAAATGCAGCGCGCCCGCCACCGGCCGCTCTTCGGCGTCATAGGCGATGAGCAGGACGATCTTGTCCGCCATCCGCGCACCCATCAGGTCGAAGGCTGCGCGCGTCAGATAGGGATGCCCCCATTTGCGCGCGCCCGTGTCCTGATAGAAAAGCCACATCGCGTCCCAATGTTCGGGACGGATCGCGTCGCCCGTCAGCTCCTCGATGCGCAGGCCGTGGACGGCGCGTTGCCGTTCCTTGCGAAGCTGCTTGCGCTTTTGCGAGTTCAGCGTGCCAAGGAAGTCGTCGAAGCTCGCATAACCGGCATTCGCGAAATGAAACTGGATATCGCGGCGGACGAGCCACCCCGCTTCCTCGAACAGCGGCATCTGGTCGGGGGCGACGAAGGTTGCGTGCGCCGACGACAACTGATTCTGCCGCACCACCGCCTCGGCGGCGCGAAGCAACAGCAGTGCGTCGGCCTTGTCCGGCGCCAGCAACCGCGGCCCCGGAACGGGGGTGAAGGGCACCGCAATCTGCAGCTTCGGATAATAGTCGCCGCCCGCGCGCGCCCAGGCGTCGGCCCAGGCGTGGTCGAAAACATACTCGCCCTGACTGTGCGACTTGAGATAGGCGGGGGCGGCGGCGACCAGCGCACCCGCCGCATCCTCGACAAGCAAGGGCGCCGCCTGCCAGCCAGTCCCCGCCCCCACGCTGCCCGATTCTTCGAGAAGCGTCAGGAAGGCGTGGCCGGCGAACGGATTGCCGCCATCGTGGAGCGCATCCCACGCCGCCGCGTCGATCGCGGCGATGCCGGTTCCGAGCGAGATCGTCCGGGCAGGCGGGTCGGCTTCGGCCACCGGATTCCTTAGGCGGGCTTCACCGCGACGATCGCATCGGCCTCAACCGCGGCGCCGAGCGGCAGCACCGCGACGCCGACTGCGGCGCGCGCGTGGCGGCCGGCCTCGCCGAACAGCGCCTCGAACAGGTCCGACGCACCATTGGCGACCTTCGCCTGGTCGGTAAAATCGGGGGCGCTGTTGACGAACACGCCGAGCTTGACGATCCGTTCGACACGCGACCAGTCGCCGCCGAGCGCCTGTCCGATCTGCGCGACGAGCATCAGCGCGACGCGCTGCGCGGCATCCTGTCCGCCCGCAACATCGACATCCTCGCCAAGCCGTCCGGTCACGACCTGCCCGTCGCGGAAGGGCAGCTGGCCGCTGATATGGAGCAAGCCATTATGCTCGACGACGGGCACATAGGCCGCGACCGGCGCGGCGGGTTTGGGGAGTTCGAGGCCGAGTTCGGCGATCTTGGCGGCGATATCCATGCTTATGTCCTTGTCTTAAACCGGTTCGGGGGTCGGGGCGGGGATGTTTTCGGCGAGGCGCGCCAGGATCCAGTCGCGCGCCGCCGTCCAGTCGTCGATGCGCGCATGGGCATATTTCGCCGGTCTGATCTTGTCGGCGATCGCCGGCTCACCGACGAGGTGGAGCCGCCACACGTCGGGCGCGACCTCCGCCACCGACTGGTGATGGCCGGCCAGATCGTCGATGAACACCGCGACCGAGGGCTGATATTCCTCGATCAGGCGCCGCACCGGTTCGCCCTTGCCGCCTCGGCTGCCGATGACCGGTGCATGAAAATCATGCAGCGCAAGCTGGTCGACGCGGCGCTGCTGATGTTCGGGCCCGACGTTGGTGAGCACGACGATATCGGCCTCGGCGCCGATCGCCGCCATCGCAGCGAGCGCACCGGGGATTGGATATTGCCGCGTCATTTCCCGGCGGAAAAAGCCGTCGAGCAGCGGCCACACTTCGGCCGCCTCGAGCGGCGTGCCGCATTCCTTGCGCTTCAACGCGTTCGCGAAGCTCGCATCCTCGATGCGAAAGATCACGCCATGCTCGGCGTCGACCCATTCGGCGAAAGGAACGACCATGTGCATCAGCACCTCGTCGCAATCGGTGATGACGAGCGGGCGGTTCATGTGGCGGTTCCTTCGAGTCTTTGGGCGGCGGCGGCAAGGCTCGCTGGCGGCACCTGCAACGCATCGGCGCAGGCGACAAGGTCATTTTCATGACCGGCAAGAAAAGCAAGGATCGCCGCGAGCGTCGCGCGCTCGCCCAGCGAAGCGCGCAGCTCATCGGGCGCCAGCCCGGTCAGCCCGAGCAGCCGCTCTGCGCGTGGTTCGTCGCCCAATATCCAGCCGAGCGCGTGCAGCGCCAGCGCCTCGTCACCCTCATGCAAAACCCGCTATCCCTTCGTCGCGATGCAATTGTGTCGTGCGGCCGATTCGCCTAAACGGGCCGCGGACGCAAGGTGGGGAACACAAGCAACATGGGCAAGACCATCCTGGTCGTCGAGGATAACGAGCTTAACCTCCGCCTGTTCTGCGACCTGCTCAACGCCCATGGCTATAGCGCGCATCCCGTCCGCGACGGGCGCGACGCGCTGGCGAAGGCGCGCGAAATTGCGCCCGACCTGATCATCATGGATATCCAGCTGCCGCACGTCAGCGGACTCGAATTGATCGGCCAGATGAAGGCCGACCTCACCTTGCGCGCGGTGCCGATCATGGCGGTAACCGCCTATGCGGGGAAGGGCGACGAGGAACAGATCCGCGCCGCCGGAGCCGAAGCCTATGTGTCGAAGCCGATTTCGGTGATCAAGTTCATCGAAAGCGTCGGCGCCTTCGCCTGACGAACCCGACGAACGCCATCCCCGGCCAGCGCCGGGGATGGTGGCCGCCGCGGGTCAGGCCGCGCAGCCGCCCCGATTGGTCCGGAGCACCGTATCCGATGCCGCCGCGGACTTCCACGGCGCGGCATAATGGATCGCCACCGCAGCGGCGGAGGCCCCGGCCACGATATTCCAGAGGCGGCTGATCGGGTTCGATTCGCGATGCTGGGTCATTTTCAGTCTCCTCGACGCAGGCGGCGGGGAGGGAGCGGGCCGGAGGCCATGCCGCTGCGTCACCTGCCTTTTACGTCCGAGCCGATGGCGATTGTCGCCCAAATTGGCCGTGCGAGCGACCAATTTTAGCGCTATAGACCTATATATGCGAAAAATGATCGATCTCGACGATTTCGACCGGCGGCTGCTCGAGCTGGCACGCGCCAATAACCTCGAGCCTGCGCGCGTGCTGGCGGAAAAGGTCGGGCTGTCGCTGTCGGCAGTGCTCCGGCGGTTGCGGCGGCTGCGCGCCGAAAAGGTGATCGTCGCCGATATCGCGGTGGTCAATCCGGCGCTGACCGGATCGGCGCTGACGATGCACGTGCTCGTTCAGATGCAGCAGGCGGGTCCGCAGACGATGGACAGCTTCGCCCGCGACATCGTCCGCCACCCCGAAATCACCGGCGCGTGGGACGTCACCGGCGACGATGATTTCCTGCTCAAGGTCCAGGTCGGCTCGATGGAAGAATATGACGTCTTCACGCGCCGTGCGCTCGGCGAGGACAAGGGCGTCCATTCGTTCAAGACGCTCATCACGATCCGCAACATCATCGAGAATGACGTCGCGCGGCGCCCGCTGCGCGACCGCTAGCGGACCGCCCGGCCAGCCGCGCACGAAAAAGGGCGGCACGCGGCCGCCCTTTGGATCCCCGCTTCCGCAGGAATGACGCATTTTCAAACCGCACGGCAATGCCGCACGGGAAAAGCCATTACTTGATCTTGGATTCCTTGAACTCGACGTGCTTGCGGACACGCGGGTCGTATTTCCGCACCGACATCTTTTCGGTCATCGTGCGCGGGTTCTTTTTCGTGACATAGAAAAAGCCCGTGTCGGCGGTGCTCACCAGCTTGATCTTGACGGTCGTCGGCTTGGCCATGGCCCTGTTCCTCGAAGTAACTGCACATCCGCCGGAGGTCCGATGGATGCGGCGGGACTAGGGCCCCGACGTTGGTGTGAAAAACATGAAAGGGCCGCGCGACGCCGCGCCGCCCTCCAATATCCGGGCGCCTTTGGCGGGATTCGGCCTTTCTGTCAAGCGAAAGGAACGGGCGGACGGCAATATCGGCCGCCCGCCCGGGAGGGGTCTCCTCGCGCCGTCAGGCGTTCTTGATCTCGAAGCGCACCGTCATCACCTTCCAGCTTTCCTCGGCCACCCCGCCGCGCGTCGCGGGCTTGAAGCGCCATTTGGCAAGCGCCCTGCGCTTCGTCTCCTCGAAAAAGCCGGGGCTGTCGGTGCTGACCAGCTCGACCGCCTTCACGCGTCCGTCGGTGCCGATGAGCACGCGCACCTTCGCCACCCCCTCGACCTCGCGGCGCTGCTCGCTCGCCGGATAGTCAGGCTGGAAGGCGCCCGCAAAGCGCGGATCGAGCTCGGCGAACACCAGCTTGGGAAGCGGCGGCGGATCGGCCGGGCGGGCGGGCGGGCCCGGATCGATCGGCGGCAGGTCGACGATCACGGGTCCCTTTTCCACAAAATCATTGGTGAGCGGGGTTGTCTTGACCAGCGGATCGACGCTGTCGGTCGCCGACGACGCCTTCGGCATCGGCTTGGCATCCTCGACCACATCGGGCGGCGGCGGGGGCGGCTTGGGCAGTTCGATGATCGTGCCGATCAGCGGGGTGGTCCGCGGCTTGGACTCCATGACCATCGGCGACAGCGCGACGGCGACAACGAGCGCGACGGGCAATCCCACTGCGAGCAGCGCGGCGACCGGGCGGTGGCGGTTGCCGGTACCATAGCTGTTGCGCGGCAGCAGCGCGGAAGCCCCGGCGGGCGCCGTCGTCGTTTCGGGGGCGGCCATGATGGCCGAAATCAAAGGTATCAGGGTCATGGCATCTCTCCTTGCCTTGATGACCCGGCCCCGCGGCGTTCTGACCGTCGCTATCGGCCAGGTCAGGAATAAGTGATATTATAACATAACTTATCTTGTCAAGCGGATCGGTAGGCAAGTTTTGCCTCGATTGTCGCGGCAAGGATTCAGGCGGCGGACAGCCGCGCGATCGCCTCGTCCTTCGCGACCAGCGGCAACAGCTCGCCCATGTCGGGACCATGGTCGCGCCCCGTGAGCGCGCGGCGCAGCGGCAGGAAGAGTGCGCGCCCTTTCGCACCCGTCGCCTCCTTCACCGCGCCGGTCAGCGCGTGCCAGGGATCGGCGCTCCAGTCGACACCGGGCGCGGCGGCGGCGGCGGCGGCGATCACCGTCCGGTCGGCCGGATCGGCGGGCGGCGGCACGAACGGGCCGTCGAACACCGCCACCCAGTCGGCCGCCTCGGCAACCGTCATCAGGTTCGGCCGAATCGCGTGCCAACGCGCCGCGGTGATCGCGGCCGGCAGGCGGTCGGCAACCGCTTCATGATCGGTGTGGTGCAATATCTTCTGATTGATCAGCGCCAGTTCGGCCTCATCGAAGCGCGCTGGCGCGCGGCCGAAGCGCGCGAAATCAATGCTTTCGATCAGCGGCGCGAGCGAGGTCACCGGCTCGACCGGATCGCTCGTCCCAAGCCGCGCGAGCAAGGCGGCGAGCGCAATAGGCTCGATCCCCGCCTCGCGCAGGCTCGCCATGCCGAGCGAGCCCAGTCGTTTCGACAATTTCCCTTCGGTCCCGACGAGCAGCGCTTCGTGCGCAAAAGCGGGCGGCGCCGCGCCGAGCGCGTCGAACATCTGGATCTGTGCCGCCGTGTTCGACACATGGTCCTCGCCGCGCACGACATGTGTAATTCCCATCGCAATATCGTCGATCACGCTGGGCAGCAGGTAGAGCCAGCTGCCGTCGGCGCGACGTACCACCGGGTCGGACATGGTTTTGGGTTCGAAATGCTGCTGTCCACGAACCATATCGGTCCACTCGATCGGTGCGTCATGGTCGAGGCGAAAGCGCCAGTGCGGCGCGACCCCTTCGGGCACCGGCGCGTCCGCGGACTTGCGTTCGTATACGGGGGGAAGCCCGCGCGAGAGCAGGACCTTGCGGCGGATATCGAGTTCTTCGGGGGTTTCGTAACAGGCATAGACGCGTCCCGCCGTCTTCAGCTTTTCAAACTCAGCCTCGTACAGCGCAAAACGCGCAGACTGCCGTTCCTCGCCGTCGATATCGAATCCGAGCCAGCCGAGGTCGGCGCGAATCGCCTCGACATATTCCTCTTTCGACCGCTCGAGGTCGGTGTCGTCGATCCGCAGCAGGAAACGGCCGCCATGCTTGCGCGCCCACAGCCAGTTGTGCAGCGCGGTGCGGACATTGCCGACATGCAGGGTGCCGGTCGGCGAGGGGGCGAAGCGGGTTACGACGGTCATGCGCGGCGCCTATAACCGCATAATCGCCCGCCGTCAGTTGTCTTCCGCGATCTTGCGGTTCTGGACGATGTGCGCCGCCCAGCGCAGCCCCATGCCGATCACCGACAGGACCGCGCCCGCGACGATCACCCACGCCCACAACCTGTCCTCGCCGGGCGCCGGCCAGGCGGCCCACGCCAGCAACGCCACGCTGACGATCGACAGCGCATAGCCGATCCCGGTGAGCCAGTTCGCCACGCCCTCAGCCTTGCCCGCGGCGCCGCGGCCAATAGGCCCAGGCAATCGCGAGCAGCGCGACGATCAGCAGAACGCTATACTCCATTCCATTACGCCCGCCGCCGACGACGAACCAGCCTGCGGGCAGGTGGACGAGGATCATGCCCAGCGTGAGGATGCCCGCATGACCGAGCGCGGCAAGGCTCGTCCAGCGGCGCGCGAGCATCAGCGCGGGGCCGACGAGTTCGTACAGCGTCACCGCCATCGCCCAGCCATAGCCGAAGGGAAAGCCGAGGCTGTCGAGCCAGGTTCCGAACGGTTCGACCAGCCCCGCTGCGAGCCGATAGGCACCATGGATGAGGATGAGGGTCGCGACGGTGACGCGCAGCGTCTCCAGTGCCATTGCGGCGCGTGGCGCCGGGGCCGCGGGTCCGATCAAAGCCATAGCTCCCCCCTGCCTTTATCCCGTGCGGAACCCGTGGGTAATCGGATAGCGCCGGTCGCGCCCGAAATTGCGGGTCGACAATTTGACCCCCGGCGGCGCCTGCCGGCGCTTATATTCGGCGAGCATCAGCAAACGCTCGATCCGCACCACCGCGTCGCGGTCGAAGCCGTAGCGCTGGACGACATCGTCGACGCTCGCTTCTTCCTCGACGAGCATGTGAAGCATCCGGTCGAGGTCGGCGTAGGGCGGCAGGCTGTCCTCGTCCTTCTGGTCGGGGCGCAGCTCGGCGCTCGGCGGCTTGGTGACGATATTCGCGGGCATCACCGGGGTCACCGGGTTGCGCGACAGGCGCGGGACATGTCCGTTGCGCCACGCGGCGAGCGCGAACACCGTCATCTTGTACGCGTCCTTCAGCGGATTATAGCCGCCCGCCATGTCGCCATAGATTGTCGCATAACCGACGCTCATCTCGCTCTTGTTGCCCGTCGTCAGCAGCATCGGGCCGAATTTGTTGCTGAGCGCCATCAGCGTGACGCCGCGGATGCGCGACTGGACATTCTCTTCGGTGATGTCGACGTCCTTGTCGGCGAAGCTGCCCGCGAGCATCGCGTCGAACGCGTCGACCGCCGCAGCGATCGGGATCGCATCGAGCCGGCATCCGATCATTTCGGCGCAACCCGCGGCATCGTCGAGGCTTTCCTGGCTCGTGAAGCGGCTCGGCAGCATCACGCACCAGACCTTGTCGGGGCCTAGCGCGTCGGCGGCGATCGCGGCGCAGATTGCCGAATCGATCCCGCCCGAGAGGCCGAGCACGACGCCCGGGAAGCGGTTGCGTTCGACATAGTCGCGCAAGGACAGGATCATCGCGCTGTAGATGTCGGCGGGATGCGCTTCCCATTCGGCGATCGCACCCGTCTCGCAGCGCCAGCCTCCGGCGCCTTTCGTCCAGTGCGTTACGCGTTCCTCGGGCTCCCAGTCGGTCAGCCGGTGCGCGGTGGTCCCGTCGCCGTTCAGCACGAACGAGCAGCCGTCGAACACGATCTCGTCCTGCCCGCCGATGCGGTTGAGGAAAATCACCGGCAGCGCGGTTTCGGCGACACGGCTCGCGAACACCTGCGTCAGGCGCCGCTCGTCCTTGTCGATCTCATACGGACTGCCGTTGACCGAAATCAGCAGTTCGGCGCCCTGCCCCGCCAGATGCCGGCAAACCTTCGGCAACCATCCGTCCTCGCAGATCGGCAGGCCCAGCTTTACACCGCGCCATTCGACGATATCGGGGAGCGGGCCGGGGACGAAGACGCGCTTCTCGTCGAAGGTCCCGTAATTGGGTAGTTCATGCTTCCTTCGCGTCGCGACGATTTGCCCGCCATCGAGCAAGGCGACGATGTTGTAGAGCACGTTGTTCCCATATTCGTCCTTGGCGCGCTCGACCGATCCGACGAGCATCGCCGGGCCGCCATCGCCGGTCTCCGCGGCGAGTTCGGCGAGGAGCGTCGTGGCGCGGTCCGCCAGCGCGGGCTTCAGCACAAGGTCCTCGGGCGGATAGCCGATCAGCTGAAACTCGGGATAGAGAATCAGGTCGGCATCCGCATGCCGCGCGCGCACCGCGCGCATCGCGTCGGCGTTGGCGGCAAGGTCGCCGACGACCTGCGTCATCTGCGAAAGGACGATGGAGAGCTTTTGCGTCATGCGGGCGATTTAGGCGCAACCGCCCTGCGCATTCAACCGAAGAGAAGCCCCCACAGCGTGCGCCCGGGCGCCATCGCGAAAAACCCGGCGGCGATCAGTCCGAAAAACACGCCGCGCATGATCTTCATGTGGCGCTCGACCTGCCCCGTCCTCGCGAACCAGATCGCGCGCGGCAACTGGACGATCGTCACCGCCGAAAAGATGTGGATCGGACCGATGCCGCCGGTGATCGTGCGGATCCAGAAGCTGTCGATCGCGGTAACGATCATCAGCAGGACCCAGATGCGCCCGCCGATCCGGTGCGCGGCGTCGCCCTTGCGCTGCCGTCGGAGCAGCCAGGCGCCGAGCGGCAGCGCGGGGACGACCGTCGCCAGATGGATCCAGATCGCCCACGCCGGCGTGCGATAATCCGACGCGCCGCCGAACGAGCGGATAAGGACCGCCAGGATGATGGCAGCGAGGACGAGCAGGGCGATCAGCCCGGCGCGGCGAAGAGGGGCAGTGCGGGACGGTGCGGCGGTCATGGCAAAATCCTGTCGGTTGCAAGTCATGCATTCTCCCCTGCCTGCCCGCCGTTCGCCGGCAATCCGTCCTTCGCAAAAGCGGCGAATTTCTTCGCCAGACCGGCCGCCCGGCCAATTGACGCTTCGTGAAATGGCACGCAAAAGGCGCGACATGGCGAAACGGCTGACGATCGAAATATTGGTGATGGTGGCGCTTGGCCTGCTGGTTGGCCTGCTCGGGCCGTTCGGGACCTTCGCCGCCCCGCCCGCGCAGCGGATGCTCAGCTGGGTGATCTGGCTGCTCGCGGGCTATGCGCTGTTTCGTCCGATCAATATCGCGGCCGGCTGGCTGTGCGAGGCCACCGGACTGCCGCACACTGCGGGAAGGCTCCTCGCCCTTGTCGTCGCCAGCGTGCCGCTGACGCTGCTCGTCACGATGATGGTGACACAGACGGGATTCGCCGACACGCTGCGCTGGCCGGGCTTCTGGACTATGTATCTCTACATCTGCGTCATATCGGTCCTGGCGTCGGTCGTGATGGCGGCGGTCTTTGGTCGAAAAGACGATCGCAGGGCGGCTGTGGTATCCGGAACGCAATCGGACGAACCCGCCGCATCGCCGCCTCCCGATTCGTCGTCGCCGTCGCTGCCCCTGCCGCCAGGATTCGGTCCCGTCTGCGCCCTGAAGGGCGAGGATCACTACGTCCGCGTCATCGGCGAAGCCCGCGAGGAATTGATCCTGATGCGGATGCGCGATGCGATCGAGCGGCTCGGCAATGCCAATGGCCTGCGCGTGCATCGCAGCTGGTGGGTGGGGAAAGAGGCGGTCGCTTCGGTGCGCCGCGACGGCCGCACCGCCATCCTCACGCTCCGTTCCGGCCATGAAGCGCCCGTCGCGCGCGACATGATGCCGCAGCTGCGCGCTGCGGGATGGCTTTAAGCCCTTCCCCTATCCGCCCACGCTGGCTAAGGGGGCGCGCAATCCCACCCCGCGCGAAAGGGCCTTGCACGCCATGAAACTCATCTCCGGCAACAGCAACCTGCCGCTGGCCCGTGCGATCGCGGACTATCTCGAACTGCCGCTGACCGACACCAGCGTGCGCCGCTTCGCCGACGAAGAGGTCTTCGTCGAAATCCATGAGAATGTCCGCGGTCAGGATGTCTTCGTCGTCCAGCCGACGAATTTCCCCGCGAACGACAATCTGATGGAATTGCTGATCATCAACGACGCGCTGCGCCGCGCCTCGGCAAAGCGCATCACCGCGGTCGTTCCCTATTTCGGCTATGCCCGCCAGGACCGGAAGCCCGGCCCGCGCACCCCGATCTCTGCGAAGCTCGTCGCGAACCTGATCACGACCTCGGGCGCCGACCGCGTGCTCGCGATCGATCTGCACGCCGGACAGATTCAGGGCTTCTTCGATATCCCGACCGACAATCTCTACGCCGCGCCGGTGATGAGCGCCGACATCCAGGCGCGCTTTGCGGGCAAGAATCTGATGGTCGTGTCGCCCGACGTCGGCGGCGTGGTCCGCGCGCGCGCGCTCGCCAAGCGCCTCGACAACGCCCCGCTGGCGATCGTCGACAAGCGCCGCGAACGTGCCGGCGAATCCGAAGTGATGAATATCATCGGCGACGTGAAGGGCCGCTTCTGCATCCTGATCGACGATATCGTCGATTCGGCGGGCACGCTGTGCAACGCCGCCGCCGCGCTCAAGGCCGCGGGCGCCGAAGGCGTCGTCGCTTATTGCACCCATGGCGTGCTGTCGGGCGGCGCGGTCGCGCGCGTCGACGCGAGCGAACTCACCGAACTCGTCATCACCGATTCGATCCAGCCGACCGACGCGGTGAACGACAGCAGCAAGGTCCGCGCGCTCACCGTCGCGCCGCTGCTCGGCGAAGCGATCAAGCGCATCGCCGACGAATCGAGCGTCTCCTCGCTCTTCGACTAAGCCCCGCGCCCAATCGACACATTGCCTTGGCGCCGCTTTGCGCCCAGTCTTGGCGCAGGCGAGGCTTGGAGACGCGGCGGGGGCGATGCACGACAATGGCGAATGCGGTTGCCTGAACGGAATCCACGGCGCCGGCGGCGGATCGTCCGGCGCATGATCGGGTCGCTGATCTTCCTGACCGGAAGCTTCGCGCTGCTCGCCATCGCGCTGTGGGCGGCGTTCCCGCTGCCGTCGCTCGACGGCCGGCGCGCCAGTGCAGCCCTCGACGGGCAGGACACCCCGATCGCCGCGGCGATCGCGCCGGTCGCAGCGCGGCACCCGGGGATGAGCGGCATCTATCTCCTCCCCGACGCGCTCGACGCCTTTGCCGCGCGGGTCGAGATGATCCGCGCCGCCCAGCGGTCGGTCGACCTGCAATATTATATCTGGAACAACGACCTGTCGGGGCGCATCCTGCTCGCCGAACTCGTGCGCGCCGCCGACCGCGGCGTGCACGTCCGCCTGCTGATCGACGACAATACCACCGCCGGGCTCGACCCGATGCTGGCGGGCGCCAACGCGCATCCGCGAATAGAGGTGCGCCTGTTCAACCCGCTGACCCTGCGGCGCGTCCGCGCGGCGAATTATCTCTTCGCCTTTCCGCGCCTCAACCGGCGGATGCACAACAAATCGCTGACCATCGACGGCGCGGTGACGATCGTCGGCGGGCGCAACGTCGGCGACGAATATTTCGGCGCCGAACAGGACGGGCTGTTCATCGACATGGACGCGCTCGCGATCGGCGCGGTGCTGCCCGAGGTATCGGCGCAGTTCGACCGATATTGGAATAGCCGTTCGGCCTATCCCGCCGAATTGTTGATCGCCGCCGATCGCGCGAAGCCGATGGCGATGCTACGCGATCCGCCCGAATCGAGCAGCGTGCGCGGGCAGCAATATCGCGAAGCGATCGCCGCGACCGCCTTCATCCGCGATGCGATGGCGCAAACGCTCAACTGGCAATGGACCGACGTCCAGCTGTTCAGCGACGATCCGGCGAAGGCGCTGGGTGCCGAGCCGCCCGAATCGCTGCTCATCAACCGGCTGAAACCGGTGATCGCCGATGCCCGCAGCAGCTTCGACCTCGTGTCGGGCTATTTCGTTCCGGCCAAATCGGGCACCAGTTTGCTGACCGGCCTCGCGCGGCGCGGGGTCGACACGCTTGTCGTGACCAACAGTTTCGCGGTGACCGACGTGCCGCTGGTTCACGCCGGCTATGTCAAGAAGCGCCAGCCCCTGCTCGCTGCGGGGGTCCATCTGTTCGAAGTGCGCCCGGGGCCGAAAGGGCGGGGCGCGGAGACCGCGCATAATGCCACCCGTTTCAGCGGCGGCGGCGAAAGCCTGCACGCCAAGACCTTTGTCATCGACCGGCGCAAGCTGTTCGTCGGCTCGTTCAACTTCGACCCGCGCTCCGCCGAACTCAATTGCGAGATGGGCTTCCTGATCGACAGCCCCTATCTGTCGGGCCTCGTCGCCGACGGACTACGCGAACGCCTCCCCGATCACAGCTATGCCGTGACCCTGTCGCCAAAGGGCAAGCTGCAATGGGGCGATACGGCCGATGGAAGGCAAGGCGTCCTCACCGTCGAACCCGGAACCACCGCCTGGAACCGCACGACCGTGTGGCTGCTCTCGCACCTGCCGATCGACTGGCTCCTCTAGCCTCGCGCCGGCAGGCATGGCATTGGCCTTTGATTGCCACCCATTGGAGCCCCCATGCGCGCCGAAGACATCGCCCTCGCCAACCGCCTTGCCGACGCCGCCGGCGCCGCCATTCGCCCGCTGTTCCGTTCCGCCTATCAGCACGAAGCCAAGGACGACGCCTCGCCGGTGACCGAAGCCGATCGCGCCGCCGAAGCCGCGATGCGCCGCCTGCTCGACGCCGAAGCGCCCCGCGACGGGATTATCGGCGAGGAATATGGCGCCGAACGCCCCGATGCGTCGCGCCAGTGGGTGCTCGACCCGATCGACGGCACCGTCAGCTTCATGGCCGGCCGGCCGATCTTCGGCACCCTGATCGCGCTGCTCCAGGACGGTTGGCCCGTGCTCGGTATCATCGACCAGCCGATCGCCGGCGAACGCTGGGTCGGCGCGATGGGACAGCCCACGCTGTTCAACGGCAAGCCCGCCCGCACGCGCCCCTGCCGCAATCTCGCCGACGCGGTGCTCGCGACGACCGGGCCGCAATATTTCAGCGACCATGACGGCGAGCATTTCATGGCGCTGGCAGCGAAAACGTCGCACAAGCGGATGGTCTTCGGCGGCGATTGCTACAATTACGGCCTGCTCGCCAGCGGGCACATCGACCTCGTCGTCGAAGCAGGGCTGAAGCTGCACGATTTCGCCGCGCTCGCACCGATCGTCGAGGGCGCGGGCGGGACGATGTGCGACTGGAACGGCGACCCGCTGAGCGCCGAGAGCGAAGGCCATGTCATCGCGCTCGGCGACCCCGCACGGCTCGAGGATGTTATCGAAGGCTTGGCCTGCCACCACTGAACGGAGAGGAACCGACATGGCTTTTGAAGGAAGCTGCCACTGCGGCGCGGTGAGCTATAGCGTCGAGGGCGAAATTCCCGATACCGCCATGAGCTGCAATTGCTCGCACTGCCGGCGCAAGGGCTTCCTCCTGACCTTCGTGCCGATCGACCGGTTCCGGCTGGAGAGCGGCGCCGACCAGCTCGCATCATACCGCTTCAACAAGCATAATATCGACCATCAGTTCTGCGCGACATGCGGCTGCCAGAGCTTTTCGGTCGGCACGGGTCCCGACGGGTCGAAGATGGCGGCGGTCAATCTGCGCTGCGTCCCCGCCGCCGACCTCGACGCTTTGAATATCCAAAAGGTCGACGGCGCGAGCTTCTAGAATCGCGGGCGAGTCCGGCGTCGGGATTTTAGGTGACCGGCCCGCCGATCGACCAGATATGGCCGAACGGGTCGGTGACCTGCCCGTAACGCTGGCCCCAGAACTGGTTGTCGAGCGGGAAACGCACCGTCGCGCCCGCCGCAAGCGCCTTTGCCCATGCGGCATCGGCATCGGCCACGTCGAGATGCAGCCCGACCCCCGCTGGCGGCGGTGCCGCGCCGCCCATCATCTCCGGGAAATCGTCATTGAGCATCAGCGACCCGCCGTTCAGATCGAGATGCGCATGCATGACACGCTTGCCGTCGTCGGCCATATGGCACCCGCTTTCGGTGGCGCCGAAGGCGCGGGCGTAGAAATCGATCGCCTCGGCCGCGCGATTGTCCCGGATCGTCAAGTGCGGGACGACGCCTTTCATGGCACAATATTCCTCGCTCATGCGACTCGCTCCCTTTCGAAGGTGGAGCCGCAATTTAGCCTGCTGCGCTTGCATTCCTAAGCGAATCCGTCTAGGCGCGCGCCTTCCGATTGTGTCGGCTGGCTGAAAGGGCTGCCAGGCCGATACGCAAACGGACTTCCAAAGGAGACCAAAATGCCCAAGTTGAAGACCAAGAGCGGTGTGAAGAAACGCTTCAAATTCACCGCCTCGGGCAAGGTGAAGCACGGCGTCGCCGGCAAGCGCCACCGCCTGATTTCGCACAATTCGAAATATATCCGCACCAACCGCGGCACCAGCGTGCTCAGCGATTCGGATGTGGCCCATGTGCGCCTCTGGGCGCCCTACGGCCTGAAGTAAGGAGCGCTAAGGCATGTCACGCATCAAACGCGGCGTCACCACGCGCGCCAAGCACAAACGCGTATTGGAACAGGCGAAGGGCTATTATGGCCGTCGCAAGAACACCATTCGTGTCGCCAAGCAGGCGGTCGAAAAGGCCGGCCAATACGCCTATCGCGACCGTAAGGTTAAGAAGCGGTCGTTCCGCGGTCTGTGGATCCAGCGCATCAACGCCGCGGTTCGCGCCGAGGGCCTGACCTATTCGCAGTTCATGCACGGCGTGAAGCTGGCCGGGATCGAGCTCGACCGCAAGGTCATGGCCGACCTCGCGATGAACGAAGGCGGCGTGTTCACCGCGATCATCGCACAGGCGAAGGCGGCGCTGCCCAAGGCAGCCTGACGCTTTTTCAGCCAATCGAACGAAACAAGGGCGGTCCCGGCGGGGCCGCCCTTTTTCTTTGGGACTTCACGCGTCCTTACTGCGTGCTGTTGCACGCCTGTCCGCTGACGACCGTATATCGCTCGGCCCGTGCCATGCAGGCATTGCTGAACGTCTTGCGCTTTCCACGCTTCACCGCGCAGACCGGCGCATATTCCTGCGTGCAGGCCATCGGCCTTTCGGGACGCGGACGTTCCGGACGCGGCATGTCTTCCACACATCCGGTTGTGAGGAAGACCGTGACAAAACCAATAGCCGATAGTGCAGAAAGTTTCATGGCAACTCCCCTTCGACCCGGCCCCTGCCGGGTTTCGCAATGGTGATCCCCGATCCGGCTGGTTGCAAGCCCCCCGTCGATCGCCCAGACACGGGCCAATCCCGCGAAAGCGCTGAAAAGGAAGAGGCGGCGCCGGGCTTCCGCCCTGCACCGCCCCGACAATGGTTCCAGTGGAAACCATCGCCCCCCGTCCGATCCGAATAGCCGTGGGTCGCAGAAAGCTGACGGCCGGAACGAAGCTCGGAAAATCAGTCGTTTATTTCAGGTCCCCGCCAAGCCCCATCCCCTGGCGTCACGCCGCGATTCTCCTCGCACGCCCCTTTCGAAGCAGACCACGCAACTATGCCGCAGCCGCTGCGAGTAAAATTGTAAGAACCCGACAAATATCGGCACCGGGACATTGTTTTTCATGCACTTCGGTGGCTAAAATGGGACAGCATGCCGCACAGCGACGCATCTCCCCACCTTCCGGCCAGCGCGCGGGTCGCGACGCGCTTCTTCCCCCTGTCGCCGGTACTGCGCCCCTACCTCAGCACCATCTACCTCACCGAAGTCGCAGTTCCCGGCGACGATCGCGTCGAAGACCATTTGCACCCCGAATGGGCGAATATTCGGTTTATCGAGGGCGAGGCCCCGCTCGCGGCGGTCGGCGGCCGCCCGGCCGAACTCGCCCCGCGCTTCGTCGTGACCGGCCCGACCAGCCACGCGACCTATTTCGCGGCGGGCAACATGCGCCTCTGGGGCATCGGCGTCCTCCCGATGGGCTGGGCCAAATTCCTCTCCCTGCCCGCCGACGAGCTGGCCGACAGGTCGTGCGACGGCGCCGCACACCCGGCCTTCGCGCCTTTCGCGCCGCTCGCCGCTGCGCTGCGGCAGGTCAATGACATCGACGCTGCCGTCGCGCTGATCGACGCCCATTTCTGCGCGCTTCTCTCCCATGCGCCGCCCGACGATCCGGCTATCCTCGCCGCGCACCGGGCGTTGGTCGACGATGAGCTGTCGAGCGTTGCCGACCTCTCGGCCAAGCTCGCGCTGTCCGAACGCTCGATCGAACGGCTCAGCCACCGCGCCTTCGGCTTCTCGCCCAAGCTGCTCCTGCGCCGCCAGCGCTTCCTGCGTTCGCTCGGCCGGTTCATGCTCGACCCGTCGATGGCGTGGATCGACACGATGGATCATCATTATTACGATCAGGCGCAGTTCACCCGCGATTTCCAGCGTTTCATGGGGATGAGCCCGCGCGACTATGCCGCACGCCCCAAGCCGATATTGGGCGCCGCCGCCGTTGCGCGCGCCGCCGCTGCGGGGGCCGCGGTCCAGGGGCTGCACCAGCCCGGGGAATAACCGCCGCATAGCCCGGTTTTCCGCCGCCCGTCGCACCGCAAGACTTGACCCGCGCCGCGCCTTCGGTGCAAGCGGCTGGCAACGGACGCGCGGGCAGCCGCCTGACCCACATGACGCACGAAACATAAGGCCGGCAGCGACGGCGCCGCCGGAACAGGACAAACGACGATGAGCGATATCGAGGCCATCCGGGCCCAGCTGGTGAGCGAGATTGAAGCAGCGGCCGACGCAGGCGCGGTCGAGGCACTGCGCGTCGCCGCGCTCGGCAAAGCGGGCAGCATCACCGCGCTGCTCAAGACGCTGGGCGGCATGACCCCCGAGGAACGGCAGGCGCAGGGTCCGCGGATCCACGCCCTGCGCGAAACGGTCACCGCCGCGCTCGGCGCGCGCAAGGCCGCGCTCGACGCCGCCGAACTCGACGTCAAACTCGCGGCCGACACGATCGACATGTCGCTGCCCGCCGACGCATCGCCGCGCGGCAGCGTCCACCCGGTCAGCCAGGTGATGGACGAACTCGCCGAAATCTTCGCCGACATGGGCTTTGCCGTCGCGACGGGTCCCGAGATCGAGGACGACTGGCGCAATTTCACCGCGCTCAACATTCCCGAAACGCACCCCGCGCGCGCGATGCACGACACCTTCTACTTCCCGCCGCAGATGAACGACGCCGAAGGGCGCGCGATGCTGCTGCGCACGCACACGTCGCCGGTGCAGATCCGCACGATGATGTCGCAGGAACCCCCGATCCGCATCATCGCGCCCGGCCGCGTCTATCGCAGCGACAGCGACGCGACGCACACGCCGATGTTCCATCAGGTCGAGGGGCTGGTGATCGATCGCGGCATCCATATGGGGCACCTCAAATGGACGCTCGAAACCTTCCTCAAGGCCTATTTCGAACGCGACGACATCGTGCTGCGCCTGCGCCCCTCCTATTTCCCCTTCACCGAGCCCTCGGCCGAGGTCGACGTCGGCTATAAGCAAGAGAAAGGCCGCCGGATCGTCGGTGGCAATGGCGACGACGAAGGCCATGCCTGGATGGAACTCCTAGGCAGCGGCATGGTCAACCGCCGCGTGATCGCCAATTGCGGACTCAATCCCGACGAATGGCAGGGCTTTGCTTTCGGGGTCGGCGTCGACCGGCTGGCTATGCTGAAATATGGGATGGATGACCTACGTGCTTTCTTCGACGGCGACCTGCGCTGGCTGTCGCACTATGGGTTCGGCGCGCTGTCGGTCCCGACGCTGAGCGGAGGAGTATCGGCATGAAGATCACCCTCGACTGGCTCCGCGAACATCTGGATGGCGACTATTCGGTCGCCGATGTCGTCGCGACGCTCAACCGCATCGGCCACGAGGTCGAAGGCGTCGAGAATCCGGCGGAGAAACTTGCCGGCTTCCGCGTCGCGAAGGTACTGACCGCCGAAAAACATCCGCAGGCCGACAAGCTGCAGGTGCTGACCGTCGACACCGGCGACCGCGGCGCGCCGCTGACCGTCGTGTGCGGCGCACCCAACGCGCGCGCGGGTCTGGTTGGCGTGCTCGGCCTGCCCGGCGCGGTCGTCCCTGCCAATGGCATGGAACTGAAGGTGGCAGCGGTGCGCGGAGTCGAATCGAACGGCATGATGTGCTCGACGCGCGAGCTCGAACTCGGCGACGATCATGACGGGATCATCGAATTGCCCGCCGACGCCCCGGTCGGGACGCCCTTCGCCGACTACAGCGGCGCGGGCGATCCGGTGATCGACATTTCGATCACCCCGAACCGGCAGGACTGTATGGGCGTTCGCGGGATCGCACGCGACCTGGCCGCCGCCGGGCTCGGCAGGCTGAAGCCGCTCGATATCCCGACGATCGCCGGCGAGGGTGCGCCCACGACCGAAATCCGGACCGACGACCCCGAGGGCTGCCCCGCCTTCTATGGCCGGACAATTTCGGGCGTCACGAACGGCACCGCCCCCGAATGGATGCGCCGCCGCCTCGAAGCGGTCGGTCAGCGTTCGATATCGGCGCTTGTCGATATCAGCAATTATGTGATGTTCGACCTCGGCCGCCCGAGCCACATTTATGATCGCGCGACGCTCACCGGCGCTCTCGTCGCACGGCGCGCGAAGAACGGCGAAACCGCCGTTGCCCTCAACGGCAAGGAATACAGCCTCACCGATACGATGACCGTGCTCGCCGACGACACCGGCGTCCACGACATCGCGGGCATCATGGGCGGCGAGCATAGCGGGTGCAGCGAGACGACGACCGACGTGCTGCTCGAAATCGCCTATTTCACCCCCGAACGCATCGCGCTCACCGGGCAGGCACTCAGCCTCTCGAGCGACGCGCGCAGCCGCTTCGAACGCGGGGTGGATCCGGCCTTCCTCGACGACGCGACCGCGATCGTCACCGCGCATGTGCTCGCGATCTGTGGCGGCACGCCCTCGGCGGTCGCGCGCGCTGGCACGCCGCCGGCCGAAGTGAAGACGATCGATTATGATCCGTCGCTGTCGGCCACGCTCGGCGGGATCGAAATCGCACCCGACCGGCAGAAGGACATCCTCGCCGCGCTCGGTTTCGGCGTGATCGAACAGGGCGGCCGTTGGCAGGTATCGGTGCCGAGCTGGCGCCGCGACATGGACGCCGCCCCCGACGTGGTCGAAGAAGTCACGCGCATCACCGGCTTCGACGCAATCGCGTCGGTCCCGCTGCCGCGCACCGATGGCGTCGCCAAACCGACCGCGACGGCCGAACAGATGATCGAACGCCGCCTGCGCCGTGCCGCTGCTGCGGCGGGATTCGACGAGGCCGTGACATGGTCGTTCATCAGCGAGGCCGACGCTGCGCCCTTCGGCGGCGGCACCTGGAGCCTCGCCAACCCGATCAGCGAAGATCTGAAGGTCATGCGCCCGTCGCTGCTGCCCGGCCTGCTCGCCGCGGCGCAGCGCAATCAGAATCGCGGCGCCGGCAGCATCCGCCTGTTCGAGATCGGACGGCGTTACCTGTCGGATGCCGAGCATCCGACTCTCGCCGTCCTGATGGCGGGCGACAAGCGCGCGCGCGGCTGGCAGGCAGGCAAGGCCGCACCGTTCGATGCGTTCGACGCCAAGGCCGCCGCGCTTGCCCTGCTCGAAGCCGCCGGCGCCCCCGTCGACCGCTTGCAGGTGATGGAAGCGGTGACGACCGGCAGCATCTGGCATCCCGGCCAGTCGGCAACGCTGCGCCTCGGCCCCAAGGCAGTTCTCGCCGAATTCGGCGCGCTGCACCCGCTACTCACGCGCGCCTTCGACGTCGACGGCCCCGTAATGGCCGTGCAGATTTTCCTCGACGCAATCCCGGCGAAGCGTGCGAGCGGCCCGGCGCGCGCAGCCTTCACCCCGCCCGCGCTGCAATCGGTGCGCCGCGACTTCGCTTTCCTCGCTCCGACGAGCCTGACCGCCGCCGAACTGGTGCGCGCGATCCGCGGCGCCGACAAGGCGAACATCACGGAGGCGCGGCTGTTCGACCGCTTCGCAGGCACGGGCGTCCCCGAGGGCCAGGTCAGCCTCGCGGTCGAGGTCGAGTTGCAGCCGCTGGAAAAAAGTTTCACCGATGCCGATCTGAAAGCGATCGCCGACAAGGTCGTTGCCGCCGCGGCGAAGGTCGGAGCGACGCTGCGCGGCTGATCTTCGCATCGCCGACGACAAAGGGGAGAGTTTGATATGGACACCCGCCACCTCGTCGACCGCGAGATCGCGCCGATCATCGACCTGTTTCCGCGCGTCGATCTCGACGCGGCGCCGATCGCGCAGATTCGTGCGCGCGCGGCGGAGACCTATGCAATACTGCCGCCACCGGTGATCGCGCCCGAAAAACTGGTCGTGCCGTCGATCCATGGCGGGCCCGACATCATGGTCTTCCTCTATCGCCCGGCCACAACGCATCCGGATGGTGGTGCGATCCTCCACATCCATGGCGGCGGCATGGTGATGGGATCGGTCGAGCAGATGCAGGCGGGACCTGCAGCGCTGGCTGCAGCGGCGGGCGTGCCGGTCGTATCGGTCGAATATCGCCTCGCCCCCGAACACCCCTTTCCCGCGCCGCAAGAGGATTGCCATTCGGCGTTGAGCTGGCTCGCGGCGCAGGCCGATGCGTTCGGCTTCAATGCAAACCGGATCGTGGTTGCGGGCGAGAGCGCGGGCGGCGGGCTCGCCGCCGCACTCACCATCATGGCGCGCGACCTCGGCGGGCCAGCGGTCGCGGGACAGCTCCTGACCTATCCGATGCTCGACCACCGCACCGGCAGCGAGGCCTGTCCGTATAATAACCCCACGACCGGCGAATTCATCTGGACGCGCGCAAGCAACCGGTTCGGCTGGGCGGCGCTGCAAGGCGACTACAAGGCCGCAGACGCGCGGCGCGGCTGGTTTTCGCCGAGCCTTGCCGAGGATCTGTCGAACCTGCCCCCAGCCTATATTGCGACCGGCAGCCTCGACCTCTTCTTCGACGAGAATCTCGACTATGCGCGCCGCCTTGTCGCGGCAGGGGTGCCGGTCGACCTGCACAGCTATGCTGGCGCGATCCATGCGTTCAACGCGATCCCCGACGCCGCGCTGTCGCAGCGTTTCAACGGCGGGCTTCTCGCCGCAGCGGCGGCGATGGCGGGTCCAGCGAGCAGCTAAAGGCAAACATCCCCGGCGATATGGTTGGGACAGAATATTTCCCTATATCGAACCGAAGATGAGGGACGAACATGCCCGGTCATAACCGCTACCAGCTTTTCGAAACCGCCGCCGGGATCGCGGCCATCGGTTGGACAAACACCGGCATTTCCAGCTTTCGTCTGCCTGCGCCGAGCGCGGGCGAAACCGAGCGCGCCGTTTTGCGCCGCCTGCCCGACGCGATGCGTGCCGAGCCCCCGGCCGAAATGCGGGCGGTGATCAACGACACGATCCGCTATTTCGACGGCGAGCGGATCGAGTTTTTCGACATACCGATCGATCCGGGCCAGCAGCCGCCGTTCTTTGCTCAGGTCTATGCCTTGGTACGCAAGCTCGGTTGGGGCGAGACCACCACCTATGGTGCCGTCGCACGGGCGCTGGACGCGGGTCCCGAACATGCCCGCGCCGTCGGGCAGGCGATGGCGACCAACCCCATCCCGCTGATCATCCCCTGCCACCGCGTCTTGGCGGCAGGCGGCAAGATCGGGGGCTTCTCTGCGTCGGGCGGTTCGACGTCCAAGGCCCGGATGCTCGAACTCGAAGGTGTCGCGGTCGCCGTCGCCCCGGTTCAGCACGGCTTCGACTTCTAGGCCGCGACCGCATCCTCGCTGTGGCTCGCCGCGGCTTCGAGCAAGCGTTTCTCAAGGCTTTTCACGCGCGTCGCGCTGTCGATCTTGTCGCCGATCAGGTCGGTAACGTAAAATGTATCGACCGCGCGCTCGCCATAAGTCGCGACATGCGCCGAATGCACCGTCACCTTCGACTGGAACAGCGCATAGGCGAGCTGGTTGAGTAGTGCCGGCCGGTCCTGCGCATTGACCTCGATCACAGTGAAGCGGTTCGACGCCTTATTGTCGACAAAGACATTGGGCGCGACACGAAAGGCCTCGGCACGCGCGCGTGGCAGCGCGCGCGCCTCGAGTTTCGGCAGCAATTTCTGCCGGTTTGCGAGCGCATCTTCGATCGCACGCGTCAAGCGCGCGATCTGGCCGCTCTCGGCGAACGGTCGCCCGAGCGGGTCCTGGACGAGGAAATTGTCGAGCGCGAGCCCATCGCGCGTCGTGTGGATTCGCGCGTCGATGATATTACCGCCAGCGAGGTGGATGCCCCCCGCCATGCGATAGAAGAGCCCCGGATGGTCGGCAGCCAATACCATGACGAGCGTCGCGCCGCGATCCTCGTCGGGCACCGCGGCGATATGGAGCGGCGCGTCGCCCGCTTCCTGGATGTGACGCAGGTTTGCCGCGATCACCTCGACCGGCTCGGCGATCCAGTAGCTCTCGGGAAGCGGCCGGATCAGCCTGGAAAAAGCTTTGGCATCGAGGCCGAGGAGTGCCGCAGCGGCTTCTTTCTTGGCCGCGATCCGCGTCTCGCGCCCCTTCTGCTTGTGGCCGAGGCGCAGCACCTCTTCGGCGGCGTCGAACAGTTCGGTGAGCAATTGCCGTTTCCAACTGTTCCAGACACCCGGCCCGACCGCGCGAATGTCGACGACGGTCAGCACGAGAAGCAGGCGGAGGCGTTCGGGGCTTTGCACGATCTGCGCGAAATCGAGGATCGTCTTGAAGTCGGCAAGGTCGCGCTTGAAAGCGGTCGCCGACATCAGCAGGTGGTAGCGCACGAGCCACGACACCGTCTCGGTCTCGGCTGCGCTCAGCCCCAATCGCGGGCAGACGCGCAACGCAAGTTCGGCGCCGAGCACACTGTGATCGCCGCCGCGCCCCTTGGCGATGTCGTGGAGGAGCACCGCGACATAGATGACACGCCGCGAATGGATCTGGTCCATGATCGCGGTCGACAGCGGGTGATCGTCCTTCAGCCGGTCCTGTTCGATATCCGCCAGCAACCCGATCGCGCGGATCGTGTGCTCGTCGACCGTATAATGATGGTACATGTCGAACTGCATCTGCGCGACGACGCGCCCGAAATCGGGAACGAAGCGGCCGAAAACCCCGGCCTCGTTCATCCAGCGCAGCACCGTTTCGGGATCGCGCGGGGACGTCAGAACGTCGAGGAACAGCTCGTTCGCGCGCGCGATGCGGCGCACGCCCTGCGTCTCGATCAGCTTGGCGTCGTGGCGCGCCTGCCGCATCGCCTGCGGATGGATTTCGAGTCCGTGCTTGTCGGCGAGCGCAAAAATCTCGACCAGCCGCACCGGATCCTGCTGGAAAAAGTCGTCCGACGGCAGCGCGAGCCGCCCGCGGTCGAGCACGAAGCCGTGGAGCTTGCCTGGCCGCCGCCGGATCGTTGGCAGGAAGCGCCGTCCGCGCGCCGCCATCTGGTCGTCGAGATGTGCAAGGAAGGTGCCGGTGACGTCGCCGACGCTTTTGGCGTGGAGGAAATAGAGCTGCATGAAGCGTTCGACCGCGCTCTTCCCTGGCCGGTCGGCGAAATGCATCCGCCGCGCGATTTCGGGCTGGAAATCGAAGGTCAGCCGATCCTCGGCGCGGCCCGCGAGGATATGGAGGTGGCAGCGCACCGCGAGCAGGAAATTTTCGGCGCGCTCGAACTGGCGAAGCTCGCGCGCCGACATCAGCCCCGCATCGACGAGTTCGGGGACGGTGCGCACACGGTGGATGAACTTGCCAATCCAGAAGAGCGTGTGGAGGTCGCGCAGACCGCCCTTCCCTTCCTTCACATTGGGCTCGACGACATAGCGCGAATCGCCCATGCGCTTGTGCCGCTCGTCGCGTTCAGCAAGCTTTTCGGCGACGAAGGCACGGGCATTGCCCGCGACGACCTCGGCATCGAAACGCGCCGACGCCTGGTCGTAAAGGTCGCGGTCGCCCCAGATGAAGCGTCCTTCGAGAAGCGCGGTGCGGATCGTCAGATCGTCCTTCGCGGCGCGGATCATCTCGTCGAGCGACCGGCTCGAATGCCCGACCTTCAGCCCAAGGTCCCACAATGTATAAAGCTGCGCCTCGATCACCTGCTCGGTCCAGCTCGTCTGCTTGAACGGGGTCAGGAAGCCGATGTCGATGTCGCTGTGCGGCGCCATTTCGCCGCGTCCATAACCGCCGACCGCGATCAGCGTGATGCGCTCGCCCGCCGAACGGTTCGGCGACGGATAGAGATGGCCGACGGTGAAATCATGGCTGAGCCGGATGAGCTGGTCGATCAGGAACGCCGTCGCATTCGCCGCGACCCGCCCCGACGACGGCCGTTCGAGCAGCCGTCGCTCGATCTCTGCACGTCCATCATCGAGCGCCGCCTTGAGCAGCGCCACCATCGCGCGACGCCGCACCGCCGAATCACTGCTTTCGGCGGCGATCGCGTCGAGCCGGGCCGCGAGGTCGCGCCGGTCGATGATCGCCCGGCGATGATCGAGATTATCGAACAGGTCGCTCATCGCCCGATCCCCACCCTATTCGTCCGCCATCAACCGCTTCAGCGCATAAAGCGCATCGAGCGCTTCGCGCGGCGCAAGCGCATCGGGATCGATCTGGCCCAGCGCTTCGCGCAGCGCGTCCTTCACCGCCGCGGGCGCTTCGGCAAGCGTGGCTGCGAAAAGTGGCAGGTCGTCGAGCCCGGCGGCGAGCCCGCCGGTCGCCTCGCGCCCCGCTTCGAGCTTGGCGAGCACCGCCTCGGCGCGCTTGACGACGCCCGCGGGAACCCCCGCGAGGCGCGCAACCGCGAGGCCGTAGCTGCGGTCGGCAGGGCCTTCGGCGACTTCGTGGAGCAGGACGAGATCCCCCTGCCATTCGCGCGCGCGCACATGGTGGAGCGAGAGCGCATTCAGCGTTTCGGCGAGCCGCGTTAGCTCGTGATAATGTGTCGCGAACAGGCAGCGGCACTTGTTCACCTCATGCACCGCCTCGACCACCGACCAGGCGAGCGCGAGCCCGTCATAGGTCGAAGTACCGCGCCCGACCTCGTCGAGAATCACGAAGCTTTGCGGCGTTGCCTGTGCAAGGATCGCTGCGGTCTCGACCATCTCGACCATGAAGGTCGAGCGTCCGCGCGCGAGATTGTCGCTCGCCCCGACGCGGCTGAACAACCGGTCGACGAGCCCGAGTTTCGCTGCCGCGGCGGGCACGAACCCGCCCGCCTGCGCGAGCACGACGATCAGCGCATTCTGGCGCAGGAAAGTCGATTTACCACCCATGTTCGGGCCGGTGACGAGCCAGAGCCGATCGCGTTCGGACAAGGCCACATCGTTGGGGACGAAGCGTTCGCCCGATTTCGCGAGGGCTGCCTCGACCACCGGATGGCGCCCGCCGGTCACGTCGAGGCAGGGTGTGTCGACAAGGTCGGGACGGCACCAGTTATGGCTCATGGCATGGTCGGCAAGCGCGGCGGAAACGTCGATCCGCGCGAGCACGTCGCACGATGCCGCGATTGCCTCGCGCCGCGCGATCGCTGCGTCGGTGAGCGATTCGAGATGCGCGGCTTCGGCAGCGACCGCGTGGACGCCGGCCTGGGTCACGCGACTCGCGGCCTCGTGAAGGTCCGACGAGTTGAAGCGCACAACACCCGCGAGCGTCTGGCGGTGGGTGAAGCCCGATTCGGGCGCCATCAGCGCATCGGCATGCTTCGCGGGCACTTCGACATGATAGCCGAGCACGCCGTTGTGGCGGATCTTGAGCGAGGCGATGCCGGTACGGTCGCGATAACCGGCCTCGAGCGCGGCGATCGCCTTGCGCCCGTCGCGCGCGGTTTCGCGCAGCGCGTCGAGCGCATGATCATAGCCCTCGGCGACATAACCGCCCTGTGCGGCGTCGACCGGCGGGGTTTCGATCAGCGCGCGCGTCAGTTCGTCGACGAGCGCACCATGCCCGTCGAGCCCGGGAAGCAACCGTGCGAGCAATGGCGGCAGGTCGGCACGGCGCGCCAGATGTTCGCGCAAGAGCCGCGCGCCGCCGAGCGCGTCGCGAAGCTGCGCCAAGTCGCGCGGACCGCCGCGTCCAGCGACGAGGCGGCCGAGCGCGCGCCCGGCATCGGGCAGCGCCCGCAGCGCCGCGCGCAGCTCGCCGCGCCACAAGGCGTCGCGTGCGAGCCCATCGACAAGATCGAGCCGGTCAAGAATCGCGCCCTTGTCGGTGAGCGGGCTGGCGATATCGTCGGCGAGCAGCCTCGCGCCCGCCGCGGTGACGGTGCGATCAATCGTACCAAGCAGGCTGCCGTCGCGCGCGCCCGCCATCGTGCGAACAAGCTCGAGGCTCTCGCGCGTCGCGGCGTCGATCGCCATCCGTCCCGACGCGAGGTGGCGTAACGGGGGCTGGAGGAAGGTCGGCCCGCCGGTCCCGACATGGTCCAGATAGGCGACAAGCGCGCCCATCGCCGCAACCTCGCCACGCGAAAACTGACCAAAACCGTCGAGCGTCTGGACGCCGAAGAAGCTTTCGAGGCGTTTCTGCGCGCTCGTGCTCGAAAAATCCGATGCCGGACGGCGGACGATCTGGCGCGCCGACGAAATCGGTAACTCATCGGCCGCCTCGCTGAGCAGCAGCTCCGATGGTGCGAGCCGGGCGAGTTCGGCATCGACCGCCAGTGCCGGCACCGCGACGACCTCGAAACGCCCGGTCGAGATATCGGCGGCGGCAATCGCGACCTCGCCGTCACTGCCGATCTGCGCCAGCGCCGCGAGCCGGTTTGCGCTCCGCCCTTCGAGCAAGCTCTCCTCGGTCAGCGTGCCTGCGGTGACGAAGCGCACGATGTCGCGCGCGACGAGCGCCTTCGACCCGCCGCGCGCTTTCGCCTCAGCCGGGGTCTCGACCTGTTCGGCGATCGCGACGCGGTGACCCGCGCGGATCAGCCGCGCAAGATAGGATTCGGCAGCGTGCACCGGCACGCCGCACATCGCCACCGGCTGCCCATCATGTTCGCCGCGCGACGTCAGCGCGATGTCGAGCGTCGACGCAGCAGCCTTCGCATCGTCGAAGAACAGTTCGAAAAAGTCGCCCATACGATAAAAGAGCAGACAATCGCCCGCTTTGGCCTTGAGCGACCAATATTGCGCCATCATCGGCGTTGCGGCGGGCGCGGGACTGTTTGAATTGGCGGCGGAGCGGGCGGTAGCAGGCATAGGACATGCTTAGGGACGGATATGGGCCCGTGGCAAGCGACGCCGCGCGATTCGCGGGTTCCATTTCCGCTTGGCGACGCTAGGGAATGGGCTCGGGCGCGCGTCTGAGTAGAGTTTTGTTAGGGGATTGATGATGGACAGCGGCAGCAAGGTGCAGTTTTCGGATCGCGAGGCCCTGCTTTACCACGAATATGGCCGTCCCGGGAAAATCGAGATCGTCGCGTCGAAACCGATGGCGACGCAGCGCGACCTCAGCCTTGCCTATTCGCCCGGTGTCGCGGTCCCTGTAAAGGCGATCGCCGAAAATCCGGCGGCCGCCTATGACTATACGGTCAAGGGTAACCTCGTCGCGGTGATCTCGAACGGCACCGCGATCCTCGGGCTCGGCAACCTCGGCGCGCTTGCATCGAAGCCGGTGATGGAAGGCAAGGCGGTGCTGTTCAAGCGCTTTGCCGACGTCGATTCGATCGACCTCGAGGTCGACACCGAAGATCCGCAACGCTTCATCGAGGCGGTCGAACTGCTCGCGCCGAGTTTCGGCGGCATCAACCTCGAGGATATCGCCGCACCCAACTGCTTCATCATCGAAGCCGCGCTCAAAGAACGCATGAACATCCCCGTATTCCATGACGACCAGCACGGCACCGCGATCATCACCGCCGCGGGGCTGATCAACGCCTGTTACCTGACGGGACGCGACCTTTCGACGGTGAAGGTCGTCGTCAACGGCGCCGGCGCGGCGGCGATCGCATGCACCGCGCTGATCAAGGCGATGGGCGTCAAACATGAGAATGTCATCATGTGTGACCGCAAGGGTACCATCTATCAGGGCCGCACCGACGGCATGGACCAGTGGAAATCGGCGCATGCGGTGCCGACCGAAGCCCGCGACCTGACCGAAGCACTCGTCGGCGCCGACGTGTTCCTCGGCCTTTCGGCCGCCGGCGCGCTGAAGCCCGAGATGGTGAAGGATATGGCGCCGGCGCCGATCATCTTCGCGATGGCGAACCCCGATCCCGAAATCTCGCCGCCCGACGCCCGCGCGGCGCGGCCCGACGCGATCATCGCGACCGGACGCTCGGACTATCCGAATCAGGTCAACAATGTGCTCTGCTTCCCCTTCATCTTCCGCGGCGCGCTCGACGTCCATGCGACCGCGATCAACGAAGAGATGAAGATCGCCGCAGCCTATGCGATCGCCGACCTCGCGCGCCAACAGGTGCCCGAGGAAGTCGCCGCGGCCTATGGCGGGCGGGCATCGAGTTTCGGCCCCGAATATATCATCCCCTCGCCCTTCGATCCCCGCCTGATGGAAATCGTACCCGCGGCGGTCGCCGAAGCTGCGATGAAGACCGGCGTCGCACAGCGGCCGATCGAGAATGTCGATGAGTATCGCACCCAACTCCGTGCCCGGCTCAACCCGACGACCTCGGTCCTCACGCTCGCCTATGAAGCCGCGCGCAACAATCCGAAGCGCGTCGTCTTTGCCGAGGGCGAAGAAGAAACCGTGTTGCGCGCCGCAATCCAGTTCCGCGACGGCGGTTACGGCATCCCGGTGCTCGTCGGACGCGAGGGGCTGCACGACAAGCTGCGCGCGATGGGCGTCGCCGACGCCGAAAGCTTCGAGGTCCACAACAGCGTCAATTCGCCGCATGTGCCGCAGATGGTCGACTTGCTCTACGAGCGGCTGCAGCGCCGCGGATATCTCCGCCGCGACGTCGAGCGCATGGTCAACCGCGATCGCAACATCTTCGGCTCGCTGCTGCTCAAAATGGGGCTCGGCGATGCGATGATCACCGGCACGACGCGCACCTATTCGCAGACGATGCGCGAGATCCGGCGCGTGATCGACCATGCCGAGGGCAAGACGCCCTTCGGCATCCACGTCCTCGTCGACCAGCATCACACCATCTTCATGGCCGACACGACGGTCAACGAGCGGCCGACCGCCGAAATGCTTGCCGATATCGCCGAACGCACCGCGCAGGTCGCGCGGCGCATGGGCCACGAACCGCGCGTCGCCTTCCTCTCCTATTCGACCTTCGGCAACCCCGAAGGAAGTTGGCTCGAAAGCATCCGCGAGGCGGTGTCGATCCTCGACCAGCGCAAACCCGCGTTCGAATATGAAGGCGAAATGGCGCCCGACGTCGCGCTCAACGAAAAGGTGATGAAGAATTATCCCTTCTGCCGCCTGTCGGGACCGGCGAACGTGCTCGTCATGCCGGGACTCCAATCGGCGAACCTGTCGGCCAAGCTGCTTCGCGAGCTCGGCGGCGGCGCGGTGATCGGCCCGATGCTCGTCGGCATGGAAAAGCCGGTGCAGGTCGCAACGATGGCGTCGACCGCATCGGATCTCGTGACGCTCGCGGTGCTCGCGGCGGGCGGAATCGCGCAATAAGAAAAAAGCGGCGGCGCCCTGGGGGCACCGCCGCTTTTTTGTCCGTTGCCGTGCCTTCGGGCTTTACCGGCCTGCCGGTGCGCCCGCACCCGGCGCGCCAACCGCGCCGATATTGCCGAAGATATCTTCGAAGAAGCTGCGGTGACGGCCGAGCGTCGGCGTCTTGTCGCCTTCGGGGCTGATCTTGCTCACCAGTTCGAGGCCGGTGCGATCGACCGCGGCGACGTTGCCGGCGGCATCGAAACGGACGCGCAACACCTGCTGTTCGACCGGGCGCGGCTTGGCGAAAGCGAGCTGGCGCGTTTCGCGCGACACATAATAATATTCATTGTTGCTGAACTGGCCGACGAAGGTCGGGCGGCCGAGCGTCTTTTCCACCGATTCGCGGTTGTCGACACCGGGCGTGATCGCTTCGGTCAGCAGCGGGTCGACGACATAGCCCTGTCGTCCCTTGAGCTGCGCGCAGCCGCTAACAGTCAGGGCGACGGCGAGGCCGAGCACGACGAGGCGCGTGCGCCGGGCAGGAAACGAAAGGATCGAATTCGGCATCAAATATCTCCGTTGCGCCTGTCCGCCGCATCTCCGGCGGTCGGCGCTGGCTCTCGCGCCTCTTAACCGCAAGCGGATAGCGCGCACAAGCCGCTTGTGCCGCGGCAAAGCTTGCCACAAGCTGACCGGAGCATCGAGCCAGCCGGTGCGTTTGCGCCTCTTTTCCGGCGGCACGAATGCGCCTAAGCGGAACCCATGTTCTCGCTCCGCAACATCTTTCGTCCGCAGCCCGATCCGCGCGAGGCACGCCGTCCGCTGTGGAACGCGGTCGTCGCCACCGCACGCGCCCCGCACTGGTATGCCGAAGGCACCGTTCCCGACACGCTCGACGGACGTTTCGACATGATCAGCCTTGTGCTGGCGCTCGTCCTCCACCGGATCGACGAAGATCCGGCGCAGGGAATTGCCGGCGTCCAGCTCACCGAATTGTTCGTCAACGACATGGACGGCCAGATGCGCCAGATCGGCTTTGGCGACATGGTGGTCGGCAAGCAGGTCGGCCGGATGATGAGCGCGCTCGGGGGTCGGCTCGGCGCCTATCGCGCCGCCGACGGGTCGAACGAATTGCGCGGCGCGCTAGTCCGCAACCTGTGGCGCGGGGCGGAACCCACCGAAGCGGGAATCGCACATGTGATGACCGAGGTCGCGGCGCTGCGGAGCCGGCTGGCGGCGACCCCGGTGTCCGAACTCATCGCCGCCGATCGGCTGGATGGAGCGCGGCCATGACCGCATCCGAATTCCCGCTGATCGTGACGCTCGCCGATGCCGCGCATGGCCGCGCCATCGCGGTCGAGGCCGACGCCGATGCGCGCAAGGCTATCGCGCGCCGGCTCGGCCTCGTCGCGCTCGACCGCTTCTCGCTCACCGCCGAAGTCCACGCGATTGCCGGCGGCATCGCGGCGAAGGGCGAGGTCGGCGCCGAAGTCGTGCAGGCCTGCGCCGCGACCGACCTGCCCGTCCCCGCGACGCTCGCCGAAGCCTTCGATCTCCGTTTCCTGCGCGATGTGGATGCGCCCGCGAGCGAAGATGACGAAATAGAGATCGGCAGCGAGGATCTCGACCTGCTGCCGCTCGAGGGCGACCGGATTGACCTCGGCGAAGTCGCGGTGCAGACGCTTTCATTGGCGCTCGATCCTTTCCCCCGCCACCCCGACGCGGCGCGCATTCTCGCCGAAAAGGGGGTCCTCAGCGAAGAGGCGGCCGGCCCGTTTGCGGCGCTCGCAAAATTGCGCGGAAAGCCAGACGCCTAACGTTCTTCGGGAGCCGGTTTCGGCTCTTTGTCGACCAAGTCGGCAACCGCCGCATCGAGCCCCGGTTCGTCCTTTGGCTGCGCGTCGGCCTTCGGCTTTTCAGCCGCCTTTTCGTCGCGCGTCGGCGGCAGCGCGCCGCCGAGCGCGTTGGCAAGGCCGAGAAGCTGCTCGCCGATCACCTTGTCGACCGCCGGTGCGATATCGGCAACCTTAAAGCGCATATAACCGCCGACGACATAATCGAAGCGCAGCGCGCTGCCCGTCGGCGTCTCCTTGATCTGGATCGTCAGTGTGCCGTTCAGCGCCTCGCCCTGTAGCGGGCCAAAGGCGCCGGAGAGACGAAGGAGTTGGTTCGGTTTCGCAAAGAGGATGCGCGCGTGCTGGACGCTGCCGACACCGCCCCCCGTATCGGGCAATTTCTCGCAGAAACAGCCGCCGGCCTGCTGGTCGAGCCAGAAGTTCGCGGCGTCGCCCGACCAGCTATGGTCCTTCGACCACCAGCTTTGCGGCATGCGGAGCATTTTCCACACGTCGGCGGGCGTCGCTGCGACCTGCGCCGTGTGTGCGACGGCAAAGCCCGCCTCGCTCTGGTCGACGACTTTCGCGGCCGCTATCGGCGCGAACGCGAGCGCCCCGATGACGGCGGCGACCGCAAGATATCTGGAAATTGCCATCAGCCTGTTCCCCCTGACGCCTCAATAACCGGCGCCGGGGGCACTGACTAGCCTCAGCTCGCGAGGATCGTTTCGATCGCGTCGTTGACCTGATCGATCGGCGCCATCCCGTCGACGTGCGTCACAATACCGCGCGCTTCGTAGATCGGAAGGATCGGTGCGGTCTTGGCGCGATATTCGGCCATGCGCGTGCGCACGGTTTCCTCATTGTCGTCCGGACGGCGCTTGAATTCGTCGCTGCCGCAAACGTCGCAAACATTGTCCACCTTGGGCAGCTTGTAACGGTCATGATAGCCCGCACCGCATTTAGCGCAGCTGAAGCGGCCGGTGATGCGGTCGACGAGAGCGTCTTCCTCGACCTGCAGCTCGATCACATGGTCGAGCTTGCGGCCGCGTGCCGACAGGATCGTGTCGAGCGCCTCGGCCTGCGCCGCGGTGCGCGGATAGCCGTCGAAGATGACCGAGACATCGGCGCCGAGCTGATCGAGCCGTTCGCCGATCAGCCCCGAGACGATTTCGTCCGAGACGAGTTCGCCCGCGTCCATCACCGCTTTCGCCTG
Organism: Sphingopyxis sp.; assembly: GCF_035998905.1. Taxonomy (GTDB): domain Bacteria; phylum Pseudomonadota; class Alphaproteobacteria; order Sphingomonadales; family Sphingomonadaceae; genus Sphingopyxis. The sequence goes on from NZ_DASYHG010000029.1 coordinate 246,832, forward strand.
CAGCCCGATCGGTGTGCTCGCCTTGACCGCCGCGCGCAGCATGTCACCGGTCGAGAGCTGGACCATGCCATGCTCATCCTCGAGGCGCACCGCCTGCGTTCCCTTGCCCGCTCCCGGCGGCCCAAGCAAAATGATATTCAGCGTCATGAAGACCCCTGTTTCCCCTGCCCTGTGAGAGAATCGCCTAGCGGCGCTATCAGCGCCGCGCAACGCCGCCCTTCAATTTGGCCTTCTTGATGAGGTCGCCATATTGATGCGCGAGCATGTGGCTCTGGATCTGGCTGATCGTGTCGATCGTCACGTTGACGATGATCAGCAGGCTGGTGCCGCCGAGCTGGAACGGCAGCCCCGATCCGGCGATGAAATATTCGGGGACCAGACAGATCGCCGCCAGATAGGCCGCGCCCAGCACCGTGATGCGCGTGAGCACGAAGTCGAGATAGGCGGCGGTGTTCTTGCCCGGGCGGATGCCGGGGATGAAACCATTCTGGCGCTTCAGATTGTCGGCGGTTTCTTCGGGATTGAAGACGACCGCGACGTAGAAGAAGCAGAAGAAGATGATGCCTGCGGCATAGAGCGCCATATAGAGCGGCTGGCCGTGCGCGAGATACTGGTTGAGCGTGATCAGGAAATCGCCCGTCGCGGTGTCGCCCTGGACATTCTGCCCCATCATCTGCGTGATTGTCAGCGGCATCAGCAACAGCGAGGAGGCGAAGATCGGCGGGATCACACCCGCGGTGTTGATCTTCAGCGGCAGGTGGCTGCGGTCGGCCTGCATCACGCCGCGCTGCGTCGCGCGCTTCGGATACTGGACGAGGACGCGGCGCTGCGCGCGTTCCATGAAGCTGATGAAGGCGATGATGACGATCGCGCCGCCAAGAACCGCGAGGATCGTGCCGCCGCCCATCGATCCTTCGCGGACCTGTGTGAACATCTGCGCAAAGCTGCGCGGGAGCTGGGCGAGGATGCCCGCCATGATGATCAGCGACACGCCGTTGCCGATCCCGCGGCTGGTGATCTGTTCGCCAAGCCACATCAGGAAGAGCGTACCGCCGACGATGCTGATCACCGCACCGATGCGGAACATCATGCCGGGGTCGACGACCGCGGCGATACCCTGGCTCGCGCCGAGCGATTCAAGCCCGACGGCAATGAAATAGCCCTGGATCGCGGTCAGCGCGACGGTGCCGTAGCGCGTATATTGATTGAGCTTCTTGCGTCCGCTTTCGCCCTCTTTCTTGAGCGCGGCGAGGCTGGGCGACAGCGCGGCCGCCAGCTGCACGACGATCGACGCCGTGATATAGGGCATGACGCCGAGCGCGATGATGCTCATGCGCTCCAGGCTGCCGCCCGAAAAGGTGTTGAAGATGTCGAGGACGCCGCCCGATGCGGCCTGGCTGTAGAGCGACGCCAGCGCAACGGGGTCGACCCCCGGCAGCGGCACGAACGACAGGAAACGGAAGACGATCAGCGCGCCGATCGTGAACCAGATGCGGTTCTTGAGTTCGGTCGCCTGACCGAACTTCGAAAAATTGAGGTTGGAAGCAAGCTGGTCGGCGCGAGAGGCCATGGGTGTATTCCTCGGATAGTCCGGACCGCGCCCCCCGCGACCCGGCGCCTATGTGCGTTCGGCGGTGGCGAAGCGCAAGGGGAAAGGCCTATTTTGCAACGCAGCTCGTCGATACCGGCTGCTTCATCCGTTCGCATCGAACGGGAAATAAGGGATCGTCAAACGACGAAGGGGCGGATCGTATTCCGAACCGCCCCTTTGCCTTGATTATTCCGCCTTGGCTTTGGCGCGGCGCTGGGCCTTCTTGCCGTCGCCTTCGGGCTTCGCTTCGGGCAGTTCGACCTTGCCGCCAGCCTTTTCCACCGCTTCGATCGCGCCCTTCGACGCGCCGGCAACGGCGAAGTTCAGCTTCGCGGTGAGTTCGCCCTTGGCGAGGAGGCGGACGCCGTCCTTGCCGCCACGAGCAACGCCGGCAGCCTTGAGCGCGGCGTGATCGACAACCGCCTTGGCGTCGAGCTTCTTCTCGTCGATCAGCTTCTGCACCTGACCGAGGTTCACGATCGCGAAGTCCTTCGCGAAGATGTTGTTGAAGCCGCGCTTCGGGATGCGCATGTGGAGCGGCATCTGGCCGCCCTCGAAGCCGTTGATCGCGACGCCGCTGCGGGCCTTCTGGCCCTTCTGGCCGCGGCCGGCGGTCTTGCCCTTGCCCGAACCGATGCCGCGTCCGACGCGCATACGGCCCTTGCGGGCGCCATTGTTGTCACGAAGTTCGTTAAGCTTGATAGTCATTGCACTCGCTTTCGCTTTTATCGCGCTGATAGATTGGGGTCGGGTCGCGAGGGGCTCAGCCCTCGACGACTTCGACCATGTGCGGAAGCTTGCGGATCATGCCGCGCACTTCGGGGGTGTCGACCAGTTCGACCTCGCGGTGCATCTTGCCCAGGCCGAGGCCGGTCAGGATCGCACGCTGGCTTTTGGGACGACGGATCGGCGAACCGATCTGGCGGATCTTGATCTTCTTGTCGGCCATCGTCTTACTCCGTCACCGCCGCGGCTTCCGCCTCGGCTGCGCGGTCGGACGAACCGCCACGCTTGATCAGGTCCGAAACCTTCTTGCCGCGACGCTGCGCAACCGACTTCGGGCTGGTCTGTTCGCCGAGCGCTTCGAAGGTCGCACGGATCATGTTGTAGGGGTTCGAGGTGCCGACCGACTTGGTCACCACGTCGGCCACGCCCAGCGATTCGAACACGGCGCGCATCGGGCCACCGGCGATGATGCCGGTACCGGCGGGTGCCGAACGCAGCGTCACATTGCCGGCACCGAAATGACCGCGGCCATCATGATGCAGCGTGCGGCCGTCGCGCAGCGGAACGCGGATCATCGCCTTCTTTGCGGCAGCCGTGGCTTTCGAGATGGCTTCGGGCACTTCGCGCGCCTTGCCATGACCGAAACCGGCGCGGCCCTTGCCGTCGCCAACGACCACGAGCGCGGCGAAACCGAAGCGCTTACCGCCCTTCACGGTCTTCGAGACGCGGTTGATGTGGACGAGCTTTTCGATCAGCTCTTCGCCACCCTCTTCGTCGCGCGGGCGACGATCGTCGCGGCGGCCACGGCCACCGTCACGACCGCCACGGCCACCGTCGCGGCCGCCGCCACGGCCGCGGCGCGGGGCCTGGCCATCGGTGGGGGCTGCTTCGGGAGCGCCTTCGACGTTCTGTACTTCGTCTGCCATAATCAGAACTCCAATCCGCCTTCGCGAGCCGCGTCGGCCAGCGCCTTGATGCGCCCGTGGAACAGGAAACCGCCGCGGTCGAACACGACCTGCGTCACGCCCGCCTTCTTGGCGGCAGCGGCGAGGCGCTTGCCGACGTCGGCAGCAGCCGCAGTCGTCGCGCCGGTCTTGCCGCGGACATCCTTGTCGAGCGTCGAGGCCGAAGCCAGCGTCGCGCCGGCAGCGTCATCGATGAGCTGCGCATAGATGTGACGGCCCGAACGGTGCACCGAAAGGCGCGGACGCCCGGCAGCGCGCTGACGGAGAGCGGTACGAACGCGCTGGCGGCGTTTTTGGAAAGGGGTAAGATGTGCCATGGCTTACTTCTTCTTGCCTTCTTTGCGGAAGATGTACTCGCCGCGATATTTGATGCCCTTGCCCTTATAGGGTTCGGGCTTACGCCAACGGCGGATTTCCGCCGCGACCTGGCCGACCTTCTGCTTGTCGATACCGCTGATCTCGATCGTCGTGTTGTCCGGCGTCTTGATCTCGATGCCTTCGGGCACCGCGTAATCGACATCGTGGCTGTAGCCGAGCTGCAGCTTCAGATTCTTGCCCTGGGCGTTGGCGCGATAGCCGACACCGGTGATTTCGAGGACCTTGGTGAAGCCTTCGGTCACGCCCGTGATCAGGTTCTGGACCAGCGTCCGCTGCATGCCCCAGAAAGCGCGTGCTTCGCGGGTTGCGTTCGCGGGCTGGACCGAGATGCTGCCTTCGGCGACTTCATATTTGATGTTGTCGGAAAGCGGCATCGCGAGCGTGCCCTTCGGCCCCTTGACCGACAGCTGACCGCCGTCGATCGCGGCGGTGACGCCGCTGGGAATCGAAACTGCCTTTTTACCAATGCGCGACATCAGAACACCTCCGCCAGCACTTCGCCGCCGACATTATGCTCGCGGGCTTCGGCATCCGAAAGGACGCCGCGCGGGGTCGACACGATGGTGATGCCAAGGCCGTTGCGCACGATCGGCAGTTCTTTCGAACCCGAATAGACGCGGCGGCCCGGCTTCGAGACGCGGGCCACGTGGCGGATCGCCGGCTGGCCTTCGAAATATTTCAGCTCGATGCGGATGCCCTTGTGCTGGCCCTTCGCGCCCAGCGCTTCTTCGCTGTAGCCGCGGATATAGCCTTCGCGCTGGAGAACATCGAGAACGCGGACACGCAGCGTCGAAGCCGGCGTCAGGACGCTGTCCTTCTTCGCCTGCTGGCCGTTGCGGATGCGGGTGAGCATATCACCCAAAGGATCGGTCATTGCCATCTTGCGTCTTCCTTACCAGCTCGACTTCACAACACCGGGGATCAGGCCCTTGTTGGCCAGATCACGGAGCTGGATACGGCAAAGCCGGAATTTGCGATAATAGGCGCGCGGGCGGCCCGTGAGTTCGCACCGGTTGCGGATGCGGGTCGGGTTACCATTGCGCGGGATTTCCGCCATCTTGAGGCGCGCGATCAGACGCTCGCTCTCGTCGAGCGACGTGTCCGCCGCAATCGCCTTCAGCTTCGCGTAACGGCCGGCGTACTTCTTCACCAGCTGCTTGCGACGCTCGTTCTTGTTCATCGAACTCAGTTTCGCCATGACTTAAGTTCTCTTTCCTTCTTGAAAGAGCCTGCCAGATCCCGAGGGGATCAGGCGGCTTCCTTTTCCTGCGCTTCGATCGGGAAGGGGAAGCCGAACAGCTTGAGCAGTTCGCGGGCTTCTTCGTCCGTACGGGCGGTGGTGGTGACGATCACGTCCATGCCGCGCACCTGGTCGATGCGGTCATAGTTGATCTCGGGGAAGATGATCTGCTCTTTCAGGCCCATGGCATAGTTGCCACGGCCGTCGAAGCTGGTCGCCGACACGCCGCGAAAGTCGCGGATGCGCGGCATGGCGATCGTGATCAGACGATCGAGGAATTCGTACATGCGTTCGCGGCGCAGGGTCACCTTGCAGCCGATCGGCATGCCTTCGCGCAGCTTGAACTGTGCGATCGACTTCTTCGCCTTGGTCACGACGGGCTTCTGGCCGGCGATGAGTTCCATCTCGGCAGCGGCCGATTCGACCTTCTTCTTGTCCTGCGTGGCTTCGCCGACACCCATGTTGAGCGTGATCTTTTCGATCTTCGGCACTTCCATCGCATTCTTGTAACCGAACTTCTCGGTCATCGCCTTGACGATCACGTCGTCGTAGCGCTTGCGCATGCGCGGGGTGTAGTTATCAGCCATTGATCGTCTCCCCGGACTTCACGGCCACGCGGACCTTCTTGCCGTCCTTGGTTTCAAAACGAACGCGCGTCGGCTTGCCGGTCTTGGGATCGGCCAGCGCAACCTTGCTTGCGAACAGCGGCGCTTCCTTGCGTTCCAAACCGCCCTGCGGGTTGGTCTGGCTCGGCTTGCGGTGACGCGTGATGACATTGACGCCGGCGACAACGACCTTGCCGTCCTTGGGCAGGCTCTGCGTCACTTCGCCGGTCTTGCCCTTATCCTTGCCGGACAGGATGACAACCGTGTCGCCCTTCTTGATCTTGTTCGCCATGGTCAGAGCACCTCCGGCGCCAGGCTGATGATCTTCATATAGCCGCGGCCGCGCAGTTCGCGGACGACGGGGCCGAAGATACGGGTGCCGATCGGCTCCTCGTTCTTGTTGACGAGCACGGCGGCGTTGCTGTCGAAACGGATGACCGAGCCATCGGCGCGGCGCACGTCCTTCGCGGTGCGGACGATGACGGCGCGATGCACGTCGCCCTTCTTCACCTTGCCGCGCGGCTGGGCTTCCTTGATCGACACGACGATCACGTCGCCGACGCCGGCAGTACGACGCTTCGACCCGCCCAGCACCTTGATGCACTGGACGCGCTTGGCACCGCTGTTGTCAGCGACTTCCAATTGTGACTGCATCTGGATCATCGATGCATTTCCTTCTTTTTTGGCCTACCGGGATGCCCCGGCGGTTCCGTGAAACTCAGCTTAGGCGTCAGCAGCCGTCTTGGGCTTGCTGTGGGTGTCGACCTTGTCGAGCACCTTCCACGTCTTCAGCTTCGAAATCGGCTTCGTTTCCTCGATGCGGACGGTTTCGCCAGCCTTGATGGCGTTGTCCTCATCGTGGGCGTGATACTTTTTCGAACGGCGGATGATCTTGCCGTACAGAGGGTGCTTCACCTTCCGTTCGACCTTCACCACGACGGTCTTGTCGCCCTTGTCGGACACCACCGTACCGGTCAGAATGCGCTTCGGCATCGATAGTCTCCTTACTTCGCGGCCGAGCGCGAACGCTCGGTCTGCTGCGTCTTGATGCGCGCGATCGAACGGCGCACTTCCTTGACGCGTGAGGCCTTTTCAAGCTGGCCGGTGGCCGCCTGGAAGCGGAGGTTGAACGCCTCGCGCTTCAGTTCGCCAAGCTGTTCGGCGAGCTGGTCGTCGGTCTTGGCCTTGAAATCTTCGGTCTTGGCCATGTCCTTAACCCTCCAGGTGCGAGGTGTCGCCGAGGCGGGCGATAACCTTCGTCTTGATCGGCAGCTTCATCGCGGCGCGTTCGAACGCCAGCGCGGCCACGGGGCCGGGAACGCCGTCGAGTTCGAACAGGATGCGACCCGGCTTCACGCGCGCGGCCCAGAATTCCGGCGAACCCTTGCCCTTACCCATACGGACTTCGGCAGGCTTCGACGACACGGGGACGTCGGGGAAGATGCGGATCCACAAACGGCCCTGACGCTTGATCGCGCGGCTGATCGCACGGCGAGCCGCTTCGATCTGGCGTGCGGTGATCCGCTCGGGTTCCATCGCCTTCAGCCCGTACGAGCCGAAGTTCAGGCTGGTACCGCCCTTGGCATTGCCATGGATGCGGCCCTTGAAGGCCTTGCGGAACTTGGTTTTTTTCGGTTGCAGCATGTCAGCAGTCCTTAGCGGCGATCTTCACGAGCCGGACGGACACCGGTCGTCTGCGCATCGAGCATCAGACGGTCGGTTGCCATCGGGTCGTGACCAAGGATCTCGCCCTTGAAGATCCAGACCTTGATTCCGCACACGCCATAGGCGGTGTGGGCTTCGGCCTCGGCATAATCGACATTGGCGCGCAGCGTGTGCAGCGGCACGCGGCCTTCGCGGTACCATTCGGTACGCGCGATTTCCGCGCCGCCAAGACGGCCCGCGCAGTTGATGCGGATGCCCTCGGCGCCAAGACGCATCGCCGACTGAACGGCGCGCTTCATGGCACGGCGGAACGCGACGCGGCGCTCGAGCTGGTCGGCAATGCCCTGGCCGACGAGCTTGGCGTCGACTTCGGGCTTGCGGATTTCGACGATGTTCAGCGACACGTCGCTGCCCGTCATCGCGCCGAGCTGCTTACGCAGCTTTTCGATGTCCGCACCCTTCTTGCCGATGATGACGCCCGGACGGGCGGCATAGATCGACACGCGGCACAGCTTTGCCGGACGCTCGATCACGACCTTCGAGATAGCGGCCTGCGGCAGGTGCTTGAACACGAACTTGCGGATCTTGAGATCCTCGACAAGCATGCGGCCATAGTCCTGGCCTTCGGCGAACCAGCGGCTGTCCCAGGTGCGGTTGACCTGCAGGCGCAGGCCGATCGGATTGCTCTTCTGGCCCATCTTACGCCTCTTCTTCCTGTTCGCGCACGACAATGCGGATGCGGCTGAACGGCTTGACGATCCGGGTCGACTTGCCGCGGCCGCGTGCGTGCCAGCGCTTCATCGAGATCGACTTGCCCACGCTCGCTTCCTTGATGACGAGCGCATCAACGTCGAGGTTGTGGTTGTTTTCCGCGTTGGCGACGGCGCTGGCGAGAACCTTGCGCACGTCGACAGCCATCGCCTTCTTCGAGAAGGTGAGGATGTTCATCGCGTCTTCGACCTTGCGGCCGCGGATCAGCGCGGCAACGAGGTTCAGCTTCTGCGCCGAACCGCGAATCTGCGTGCCGACCGAGAGCGCCTCGTTATCGGCAACGCGGCGGGGGGACTTTTCCTTGCCCATTAGCGTTTGCCCTTCTTGTCAGCCGCGTGGCCGGGGAAGAAGCGCGTCGGCGCAAATTCACCCAGCTTCATGCCGACCATGTCTTCATTGACCGACACCGGCACGAACTTGCGGCCGTTGTAGACGTTGAAGGTCAGCCCCACGAACTGCGGCAGGATGGTGGACCGGCGCGACCAGGTCTTGATCGGGGCAGAGCTGCCGCCGTCCTGGGCCGTTTCGGCTTTCTTGAGCAGATGGAGGTCCACGAACGGACCCTTCCAGACCGAGCGAGCCATGGCTTACCTCTTCTTCTTCGCGTGACGCGACCGGATGATCATCTTGTCGGTCGACTTGTTGTGGCGCGTACGCGCACCCTTCGTCGGCTTGCCCCACGGGGTAACCGGGTGACGGCCGCCCGAGGTGCGGCCTTCGCCGCCGCCATGCGGGTGATCGACCGGGTTCTTTGCGACACCGCGCGTCAGCGGACGCTTGCCGAGCCAGCGATTGCGGCCGGCCTTGCCGAGGTTGGTGTTCTGGTTGTCGGGGTTCGACACCGCGCCCACCGTGCCCATGCACTCGCCGCGAATGTAACGCTGCTCGCCCGAACCGAGACGCACGATGACGAGACCGCGGTCACGACCGACGACCTGTGCATAGGTGCCAGCCGAACGGGCGATCTGGCCGCCCTTGCCCGGCTTCATCTCGATGTTGTGGACGATCGTGCCGACGGGCATCTGCGACAATTCCATCGCATTGCCCGGCTTCACGTCGGTCTTCTTGCCCGCAACGACGGTGTCGCCAACAGCCAGGCGCTGCGGCGCCAGGATGTAAGCCACTTCACCGTCTTCGTACTTGACGAGCGCGATGAACGCGGTGCGGTTCGGGTCATATTCCAGACGCTCGACGACAGCCGGCATGTCCCACTTGCGACGCTTGAAGTCGATGAAGCGGTACTTCTGCTTGTGGCCGCCAGCGATGCCGCGCGAGGTCACATGACCCTTGTTGTTGCGGCCGCCGGTCTTGCGCTTGCCTTCGGTCAGCGCCTTGACGGGCTTGCCCTTCCACAGCGACGACTTGTCGACGAGGATCAGGCCGCGCGAACCGGGGCTGGTCGGATTATAGGACTTAAGTGCCATTTTCTTTCGCCTCTTCCTACAATCAGACGCCGGTGGTGACGTCGATCGACTGGCCTTCGGCCAGGCGAACGATCGCCTTCTTCACGTCGCTGCGGGTGTAGGGCTTGCCCTTCCAGCGCTTGGTCTTGCCTTTGGTGACGAGCGTGTTCACGCCGATCACCTTGACATCGAACAGCGCCTCGACGGCGGCCTTGATGGCGGGCTTGGTCGCGTCGTTCGCGACCTTGAACACCACCGCGTTATTTTCGCTGAGCAGCGTCGACTTCTCGGTGATCACCGGAGCGAGGATCACGTCATAGTGACGCGCGTCGATGGTCTTTGCCTTAGCCATTGCAGCGGGCCTCCAGCTTTTCGACCGCCGCGCGGGTCAGGACCAGCGTGTCGGCACGGATGATGTCATAGACGTTGGCACCGATGGCGGGCAGGGCGTCGACACCGATGAGGTTGGCCGAAGCCATTGCGAAGCTTTCGTGCACCGCGTCACCGTCGATGAAGAGCGCGCGATTGCCGAGTTCGAGCTTGCCGAGCTTGCCGGCGAGCGCCTTGGTCTTCGCGTCCTTGAGCTCGAGCGTGTCGAGAACGACGAGCTTGCCGCCCTTCGCCTTGTCGCTCAGCGCCATCTTCAGGCCGAGGGTGCGGATCTTCTTGTTCAGCGAGTGGCCGAAGGTGCGGGCACGGGGGCCATGCGCCTTACCACCGCCGATGAAGATCGGCGCCTTGCGATCGCCGTGACGTGCGGTACCGCCGCCCTTCTGGCGACCGAACTTCTTGCCGGTGCGCGACACATCGCTGCGTTCGCGGGCGGCACGAGCCGGACCACGGCGCTTTTCGAGCTGCCATGCAACGACGCGATGCAGGATGTCGGCGCGCGCGTCGACACCGAAGACGTCGTCGTTGAGATCGATGTCGGTGCCGGCCTTGCCGTCGAGGGTCTGAACCTTGACCTTCATGATCAGGACTCCTGTGCGCCGTCGGTGGCCGCGGTGTCGACGACGGTTTCTTCAACCGGCGTTTCGACCGGCGCGTCGACCGGGGCATCGTTGGTATTGGCCGCGCTCTTGACGCCCGCCGGATAGGGGGCCTCCGGGTGACGCGGCAGCTTCACCGCATCGCGGACGAGCAGCCAGCCGCCCTTCGAGCCAGGGACCGAGCCCTTGACGAAGAGAAGGCCGCGCTCGACGTCGGTGCGGACGATTTCGAGATTCTGCTGGGTGCGGTTGCGCGCGCCCATGTGGCCGGCCATCTTCTTGTTCTTGAAGACGCGGCCCGGATCCTGGCGGTTACCGGTCGAACCATGCGCACGGTGGCTGATCGAAACACCGTGGCTCGCGCGCATACCGCCGAAACCCCAACGCTTCATCGCACCGGCAAAGCCCTTGCCCTGGGTCACGCCCTGGATGTCGACGATCTGGCCGGCAACGAAGTGATCGGCCGACAGTTCGGCGCCGACGTCAAGCGTCGCGTCGTCGGCGACGCGGAATTCGACGAGCTTCGCCTTGGGCTCGACTTCGGCCTTGCCATAGGCGCCGCGCTGCGGCTTGGCGACGTTCTTCGCCTTGGCCGAACCGGCACCGAGTTGAACGGCTACATAGCCGTCACGTTCTTTATCGCGCACAGAGACGACCTGGCAGCCTTCGAGGCTCAGAACGGTGACGGGCACGTGGCGGCCGTCGTCCTGAAACAGGCGGGTCATCCCCATTTTCTTCGCGATCACGCCAGTACGCATGATCATACTCCTCAACAGAGGCCGGGCGGACCATTCCGCACGGCGTGTGGGACCTCATCAAGGCGAACCCCAACGAGAACCCTCCCAGCCCAGAATTTCGATGCATCGCCCCGTCCGGGCTGAGGTGCCGCGCCCCGTAGGAGAAGCGGCGAGACGGGGGACGCAGCCCGGACCATGTTTCTTCCGAAGAAGAGGTCCGGCGGTATCCACCCTATCGTCGGTCCGGATCGCGCCGGACAATGCAGTCACCGAAGTGTCCTGCCGATAGAGACCCCGGCTTTCGCCGGGGCTGCGTTGGCTTAGGCCAACTTGATTTCGACGTTCACGCCCGCGGCGAGGTCGAGCTTCATCAGCGCGTCGACCGTCTGCGGGGTGGGCTGCACGATGTCGAGCAGCCGCTTGTGGGTACGCACCTCGAACTGCTCGCGCGACTTCTTGTCGACATGCGGACCGCGGTTCACGGTGAATTTTTCAATACGCGTCGGAAGCGGGATCGGACCGCGAATGAGTGCGCCCGTACGACGTGCCGTGTCGGCAATGTCGGTGGTGGCCTGATCGAGCACGCGGTGATCAAAGGCCTTCAGGCGAATGCGAATATTCTGCGTTTCCATGACTGTTCCAGTCGAATCCCGTCTAACGATGCGAAAGAGCCGAAATGGCCTGCTCCGACTTCCGCAGGGAAGCCGGATCGGCCATCAAAAACCTTTAAGCTACGAGCCGCGCGAATCAGTCCGAATCGCGCGGCTCGCGGCCCTATATTACTTTGTGATCGTCGCCACAACCCCTGCGCCGACCGTACGGCCACCTTCGCGAATTGCGAAGCGGAGACCCGGGTCCATCGCGATCGGGGCGATCAGCTTGACCGACAGCTGGACGTTGTCGCCCGGCATGACCATTTCGGTGCCCTCGGGGAGGATGACCTCGCCGGTGACGTCCGTGGTGCGGAAGTAGAACTGCGGACGATAGTTCGCGAAGAACGGCGTGTGACGGCCGCCTTCGTCCTTCGACAGGACGTACACTTCCGAGGTGAACTCGGTGTGCGGCGTGATCGAGCCGGGCTTCGCCAGAACCTGGCCACGCTCGACTTCTTCACGGCCAACGCCACGGATCAGCGCACCGATGTTGTCGCCAGCCTGGCCCTGGTCGAGCAGCTTGCGGAACATTTCGACGCCGGTGACGACGGTCTTCTTGGTGTCCTTGATGCCGACGATTTCGACTTCTTCACCAACCTTGACGATGCCGGTTTCGACGCGGCCGGTGACAACCGTACCACGACCCGAGATCGAGAACACGTCTTCGATCGGCATCAGGAAGGGCTTGTCGAGCGGACGTTCCGGCTGCGGGATCCACTCGTCGACAGCCGCCATCAGCTTCAGGATCGCGTCCTTGCCGATGTTGTCGTCGCGGCTTTCCAGCGCGGCGAGCGCCGAACCGGCGATGATCGGAATATTGTCGCCGTCGAAGTCACGCTTCGAAAGTTCTTCGCGGATTTCGAGTTCGACGAGTTCGAGCAGTTCGGGATCGTCGAGCTGGTCGACCTTGTTGAGGAACACGACCATCGTGGGAACGCCGACCTGCTTCGCGAGCAGGATGTGCTCCTTGGTCTGCGGCATCGGGCCGTCAGCGGCCGACACGACGAGGATCGCGCCGTCCATCTGGGCGGCACCGGTGATCATGTTCTTAACATAGTCGGCGTGACCCGGGCAGTCGACGTGCGCATAGTGGCGGCCGTCGGTTTCATATTCGACGTGGGCGGTCGAAATGGTGATGCCGCGCTCGCGCTCTTCGGGAGCCTTGTCGATGTTCGCGAAGTCGACGGCGGCGTTGCCGGCGACGTTTTCGGCGAGCACCTTGGTGATCGCTGCGGTCAGCGAGGTCTTGCCATGGTCGACGTGACCGATGGTGCCGATGTTGCAGTGCGGCTTCGTCCGCTCAAATTTAGCCTTGGCCATGATGGTATAACCTTCTTGTTCAATGTTTGCGTTGATCAGTCCTGGACGAGCCTGCTGAATCAGGCGCCGCCCTTAGAGGGTCTTGCCGCGCGGTGCAAGCCCGCGCGGCTTTGACCCATCAGGCCATCTTGGCCTTCACTTCTTCGGCGACGTTGGTCGGCACTTCTTCATAATGCGAGAATTGCATCGAGTAGCTCGCGCGACCCTGGCTGAAGCTGCGCAGCTGGTTCACATAGCCGAACATGTTCGCCAGCGGAACGATCGCCTCGACGACCTGGGCGATGCCCCGGCTGTCGGTGCCCTGGATCTGGCCGCGGCGGCTGTTAAGGTCGCCGATCACGTCGCCCATGAACTCCTCAGGGGTAACGACTTCGACCTTCATCACCGGCTCGAGCAGCTTGATGCCGGCCTTCGCCGCCACTTCGCGCATCGCCGCACGGCCTGCGATTTCGAACGCCAGCGCCGACGAGTCGACGTCGTGGTACGCGCCGTCCGTGAGCTTGATTTCGAAGTCGATGATCGGGAAGCCGATCATGTGACCGTTTTCGGCCGACTCGCGCATGCCCTTTTCGACCGACGGGATATATTCGCGCGGAATGTTACCGCCCTTGATCTCGTCGATGAAGGTGATGCCCGCGCCGCGTTCGCCGGGGGCGACGCTGACCTTGACGCGGCCGAACTGGCCCGAGCCGCCCGACTGCTTCTTGTGGGTATAGTCGACGTCGACAGCCTTCGCGAGCGATTCGCGGTACGCCACCTGCGGCGCGCCGACGTTCGCTTCGACCTTGAACTCGCGCTTCATGCGATCGACGAGAATGTCGAGGTGAAGCTCGCCCATGCCCTTGATGATCGTCTGGCCCGATTCATGGTCGGTCGACACGCGGAACGAGGGATCCTCGGCGGCCAGGCGATTGAGCGCGATGCCCATACGTTCCTGGTCGGCCTTGGTCTTCGGTTCCACCGACAGCTCGATGACCGGCTCGGGGAATTCCATCCGCTCGAGGATGATCGGCGCGTTGGTCGCGCAGAGCGTGTCCCCGGTGGTGGTTTCCTTGAGGCCGGCGAGCGCGACGATGTCGCCCGCATAGGCTTCTTCGATGTCTTCGCGGCTGTTCGCGTGCATCAGCAGCATGCGGCCAACCTTTTCCTTCTTGTCCTTCACCGAGTTCAGGTAGGTGCCCTTGTTGAGCGTACCCGAATAGATGCGGGCGAAGGTGAGCGAGCCGACGAACGGATCGTTCATGATCTTGAAGGCGAGCAGCGACAGCGGCGCCGAGTCCGAAGTCTCGCGCGAGTCGGGCTGGTCGTTCGACGGGTTGATGCCCTGGACGTCAGGAATGTCGAGCGGCGAAGGCAGATAGTCGACGACCGCGTCGAGCAGCGCCTGCACGCCCTTGTTCTTGAACGACGAGCCGCACAGCACGGGCACGAACGCTTGCGCCAGCGTACCCTTGCGGATCAGCGCCTTCAGTTCGGGAACGGCAGGCACCGTGCCTTCGAGATAGGCTTCCATCGCATCGTCGTCCTGTTCGACGGCGAGTTCGACGAGCTTTTCGCGATATTCGGCAGCCTTGTCCTTCATGTCCGCCGGAATCTCTTCGTAGAAGAATTCGGCGCCGAGGCTTTCGTCCTTCCAGATGATCGCGCGTTCGTTGACGAGGTCGACGAGGCCGATGAAGTCGCTTTCGGCGCCGATGGGCAGATAAAGCACCGCCGGCGTCGCACCGAGGCGATCGATGATCGTCTGGACGCAGTAGTAGAAGTTCGCACCGGTGCGATCGAGCTTGTTGATGTAGCACATGCGCGGAACTTTATACTTGTCCGCCTGGCGCCACACGGTTTCCGACTGCGGCTCGACGCCGGCCACGCCGTCGAACGCGGTGATCGCGCCGTCGAGCACGCGCAGCGAACGCTCGACCTCAATCGTGAAGTCGACGTGTCCGGGGGTGTCGATGATGTTCAGACGATGCTCGGGACCCTTGCCTTCGTCGGCCTTCCACAGGCAGGTCGTCGCGGCGGACGTGATCGTGATGCCGCGTTCCTGTTCCTGCTCCATCCAGTCCATCGTCGCGGCGCCGTCATGGACTTCGCCGATCTTGTAGGACTTGCCGGTGTAGTAAAGGATGCGCTCGGTCGTCGTGGTCTTGCCGGCGTCGATGTGCGCCATGATCCCAAAGTTGCGATATTTATCGAGCGGATGGCTGCGTGCCATGGTCTTTTCCTTGGATTTGGGGGGCGGCCCTTGCGGCCACCCCCGATATAGGAACGATTGTTACGATTGCGAGACGCGCCCCACGAGATGCAGGGGCGTCCGCGCGGGTTACCAGCGGTAGTGCGAGAAGGCGCGGTTCGCTTCCGCCATGCGGTGCGTGTCTTCGCGCTTCTTCACGGCGTTGCCACGGTTGTTCGACGCATCGAGCAGTTCGCCCGACAGGCGCGCCGCCATCGTGGTTTCGCTGCGGTTGCGCGCCGCGGTGATCAGCCAGCGGATCGCGAGCGCCTGCGCACGGTCCGGACGGACTTCGACCGGAACCTGATAGGTCGCACCGCCGACGCGGCGGCTGCGGACTTCGATGTTCGGGCGGATGTTCGCGAGCGCTTCGTGGAACACGCCGAGCGGTTCCTTCTTGGCGCGGGCTTCGACCGACTCGAGCGCACCGTAAACGATGCTTTCGGCGACGGACTTCTTCCCGTCCAGCATGACGCTGTTCATGAATTTCGACAGCACCGTATCACCGAAACGGGGATCGGGCAGGATTTCGCGGCGTTCAGGACGACGACGACGAGCCATAGGTAATTCCTTTTACAACAGCATCCCGGCGCATACGCAGCCAGGGATGATCAGATAGCCGAAAAAGCGGTCCTTACTTCGGACGCTTCGCGCCGTACTTCGAACGGCTCTGCTTGCGGTCCTTCACGCCCTGCGTATCGAGCACGCCGCGCAGGACGTGGTAACGCACACCGGGAAGATCGCGGACACGACCGCCGCGGATCAGCACGACGCTGTGTTCCTGGAGGTTGTGGCCTTCGCCGGGGATGTAGGTGATGACTTCGCGCTGGTTGGTCAGGCGGACCTTCGCAACCTTGCGGAGCGCCGAGTTCGGCTTTTTCGGGGTCGTCGTGTAGACACGGGTGCAAACGCCGCGCTTTTGCGGGTTTGCGTCCATCGCCGGGACCTTGGACTTCACCTTCTGGGGAGTCCGGCCCTTGCGGACCAGCTGGTTGATCGTGGGCATGAATGCTTCACCTTTAAATGTCCGCCCATCAAAGCGAACGGTTACTGTACTGCGGTGGATGAAGCTCCGGCCGCTAACCCGCCAGAAATGGCGAAAAACGGCCGACCTGATAACAGCAAAAGACCCCGGCAGACCTGCAAGATCTCCCGGAGGCTCCATCCGCGCCAGCAATGTTCAAGCGCTGTTGTAACCGAAAGAGGCAGCAAACCGCCCTTTTCGGTCGAGCGCGCCCCTAGACCCGATTCCTTCCGCGGTCAAGGGGCGGGCAATATTGTTGCGCCGGTCGGGGCGGGCTATCGGTCGGCGATGCCCGCCGTCCGCCACGCCAGCTTTGCCCCGCACGTCGCGCCCGACACACGGTTGCTGATATTGGGAAGCCTGCCTGGCGTCCGTTCGCTCGCCGAACGGCAATATTATGCGCATCCGACGAACCAGTTCTGGCGCCTGCTCGGCGCGGTTACGGAGCGGCCGCTTGCCGATATGCCCTATGACGACCGGCTGGCGGCGCTGCGCGCGGCAAAGGTCGGGCTGTGGGACGTGATCCGCAGCGCCGAGCGGCGCACGAGCAGCGACGCGCTGATCCGCGAGGCCGAAGCGCACGACCTTGCAGCGCTGATCGCCGATCTGCCCGACCTCTGCATGATCGCCTTCAACGGCGGCAAGGCCGCGGCAATCGGGCGAAAGCAACTGCCGCCGCTCGAAGGCATTACGCTCGTCGACCTGCCGTCGAGCAGCGCCGCGCATACGATCGGCTTCGACAAGAAGCGCGACCGCTGGCTGGCGCTGCGCGGCGCGCTCTGATCAGTCGACGACGCTGCCGCGCGCCATCACGAAATCGACCTTCTTGAGCACGCGCACGTCGGCGACCGGATCGCTCGCGACCGCGATGATGTCGGCGCTCTTGCCCGGCGCGATCGTGCCGATCTCGTTCGACAGGCCGAGCAGGTCGGCGGCGTTGACCGTCGCGGCCTTTAGGGCTTCGACCGGGGTCATGCCGTTCTGGACCATCAGTTCGAACTCGTCGCCGTTGCGGCCGTGCTTCGACACGCCGGCATCGGTGCCGAACGCGATGCGCACGCCTCTGGGCACGAGCTGCTGGAGGCTCTTGCCGGTGATTTCGATCCGCCATTTGATCTTGGCCAGCACGTCGGGTTCGTACGCGTTCGCATTCGCCGCGAGCCGTTCCTTGTAGCCGTTCACCGTCGACAGCGTCGGGACATAATAGGTCTTCGACTTCGCCCATTGGCTGATCGTCGCCTCGTCGAGGATCGTGCCATGTTCGATCGAGTCGGCGCCCGCGGTCAGCGCGAGGCGGATGCCGTCGGCGCCGTGCGCGTGGACCGCGACCTTCTTGCCGAACAGATGCGCGGTATCGACGATCGCTTGCGCCTCGTCGTCGAACATCTGCTTGCCGAGGCCCGCGCCGATGCGGCTGTTCACGCCGCCGGTCGAGGCGAATTTGATCACGTCGGCCCCGCGGCCGATCTGGAGCCGCACCGCACGCCGACAATCGTCGGCGCCGTTGCAGGTATTGCCCGCGCCCGCGAAGAAGGGGCGGAGCTCGTCGCGATAGCCGAGCGAACCGTCCATATGCCCCGCGCTGCCCGAGATGCTGTTGCCCGCATCGACGATGCGCGGGCCCTGCACCTTGCCGTCGAGGATCGCGTCACGCAGCGCCAATGTCGCGCCGTCGCCGTCGCCGAGGTTGCGGACGGTAGTGAAACCCGCACGGAGCGTCTTCATCCCGTTCGCCTCGGCATTGAACGCCTGCGCCGCGGGACTGAGCGTGACCTCTTCGAGCTGGCCCGCGATGCCGCCGGCGTCGCTCGTCAGATGGACGTGGCTGTCGATGAGGCCGGGGAGGACATATTTGTCCTTGAGGTCGATCAGCGTCGCGCCAGGGTCGGCGGGCTGGAAACCGTCGGCGATCGCGACGATCCGGCCGCCCTCGACGACGATCGTCGAGGCGCCGCGCGCAGGCTTGCCGGGTTCGGCGAGCAATTGGCCGGCGTGGATGACGGTGCGCGCCGGCGCCTGCGCGGCGAGCGGCGTCGCGAGCGCCGCACCGACAAGCGCGAACGGAAGAAGGTGAATCGGCTTCATTCTGGCATCCCCTGTTTTGGATTTGGGGAGCGTTAAAGCCGATCAGAAGCCCATCGTAAAGCGCACCGCCGCACCCTGGTCGTCGGGCATCGCGGCGATGTGGCCGGGATCGCGGCGCCACCATGTGTTGGCGACCAGATCGCCGCCGAACAGCGCCATCGCATAGCTCGCCTCGACCACCAGTTCGCGTCCCGTTGGCGCCAGATGATAGGTCCGGCGGCTGAAGTCGGTGCGGCCGCTCGCATAGTCATGCGCGACGGGAAGCGTCAGGTCGATGCCACCGCGCGCGACGCGCAGTGGCTGCGCGAAGCGGAGCGCGGCGCGGTCACCCGGCTGCACCAGATTCGCCTTCGCGATGTCGAACGAGAAGGCCGACGACCAGAGCAGGCCGTCAGCGACGAGGCCGCGGCTGTCGGCGCGCGTCCGCATCTGGCGCCAGGCGGCTGCAATTTGCCAATCATCGCGCATATCGAGGATGAGGCTGGCGTCGCCGACGAGGCTGGTCGCGCCGCCCGCGCCGAAAACGGGGCCGAGGCGCGCGCCGAGGAGGCTGTCCGATTCGCGCAGCCAGCTGGCGCCGAGCGCGGCGCGGACGGGACCGAAGCGCGCATCCCACGCGGCGCCGAAGCGCTGGTAGCGGCTGTCGCGGCCCGAGCGATAGCGGAGCAGGGGGTCGTCCTGCCAGCGCGAACCCGACACCCAGCCGCTTTCCGCATATATATTAACGTATTGATTAGTAGTAATATTATGTCGGATTAGGGTTCCAATACCGGGGCTCGATGCAAAGCCCAGCCCCTCATGCGCGCCGTCGCCGATGAGCATCGCATGGCCGCTGTCGCCGCGCTCGCCCGCGAGCAGGCCGCCGGTGCCGCGCCCGGCGGCGAAGCCGATGCGCGTGTGCGCATCGAGGCGCGTGACGACCGAGGCGGCGATGGTGCGCGCACGCTGCGCGTCGTGGAAGGAGAGGCCGGCGAGCGCATCGCTGCCGCCCGTGCCCGGCGCGGTGACGAGCGACAGCGCGGTCGCCCGGCTCGCCGCACTTTGCTGGCGGACAAGCCCCCCGATCGCCCCCGACAGCTTGAAGTCGGGGCGTCGCCGCGCGAGCGACTGGCCGAAATCGACGTTGAAGGCGCGGCCGAAACTGTCGGTGACCAGCCCCATCGTACCGACGCGGCCGGCATCGCCCATCGGGCCGCCGAGTATCCCGAGCGGCGCATCGAGCGCCACTGCGGTCGACGTGCCGGCGAGCGCGGTCGCACCCATCGGCTGGAAAGCGCGCGCGATATCGAGAATGCCCTGCCCATAGACCGCATCGTCGCCCGTCGCCCCCGCATCGCGCGCCGATTGATAGAGCAATTGCACGATTTGCTGGCTCGACAGGTTGGGAAAGGCTTGCGCGATCAGCGCGACCGCGCCTGCGACCTGCGGGGCGGCAAAGCTGGTCCCGTTGAGCACGAAGACAAAATTGCCCTCGGTCTTGAGCACGCCATTTTGATAGGCGCAGCACACGCCTTCGCCGAGCGCCGATAAATAGGAAGCGGCATAAGCGCCGGCGCGGTTGCTGAACGCCGAGCTGACGCCATTTTCATTGACCGATCCGGCGATGATGATGAGTCCGCCGCCCGCATCGCGCAAACCCTGCGCGAAACGATCGGGGTTGTTCGGGTCATTGCCGTTCGCGGTCGTATCGCCGTCATTACCCGCCGAGACGATGACGATGATCCCCGCAGCCGTCGCGCGCGCGACCGCCGCACGCAGCGTCGTACCCGGCGGATCCTGGCCGCCGAGCGAGATATTGACGACGCGCGCGCCCGCGCTGACCGCGCGGTCGAGCCCCGCCGCGATCGCGGTTTCGGGATAACGGCAGCCGCTTTCATCGTTCGACGGATCCTCGGTCGCGCAGCTGCCCGGCCGGTCGGCGCGCAGCACGAGGAGGTTGGCGTTGAACGCGATGCCGAAGGTCCCGGCGTCATTTTTTCCGCCGAGCAGAACCTGCGCGACGTTGGTCCCGTGCGTCCCTTCGCCGTTGATCCCGCGCGTCCCCGCCAGGTCGGCCGACTGGGGCGAGATGCGGCCGGCAAATTCGGGGCTGTCCTCGTCGATCCCGTCGTCGATGACCCCCGCCAATATGCCCTGTCCGGTCGCGCCCGCCTGATAGGCGGTGATCGCGCCGTGGAAATTGACCCCGTCGGACATGCGGGTTTCGGCGGTATTGAAATTGCCCGTGGGCGGCGGGGTCGGCGTGGGGGTTGGCGCGGGCGTCGGTGTCGGGGCGGGAGCGGGCGGAGGTGCAGGTGTCGGGGAGGGACGGGCGCCGCCGCCACCCCCGCCGCAAGCCGCCAGCGACAGCGCCGCGAAGCCGAGCAAAAGGGACAAAGACCGTCCAGCCATCCGGTGGATGCGGCTGCGTCGGTTCGCGTCGGCCATGGCCGTTCCCCTTTGCCCTGATATCCGCCTCTTAGCGCAGCGGAGAAAGGAGGGGTAGCATCATGCGGTTAATTGCACGTTCCCGATCCTCCCTGCCGCGAAGCGGTGGCGAGGGGGACCGCCAAAGACGGTGGAGGGGCGAAAACGTCGCGGCCCCTCCGTCAGCGCTTTGCGCTGCCACCTCCCCACGGCTCCGCCGCAGGGAGGATCTTTCGTTGCCGACATCTTCGTGAACCCCTATGCGGCCCGCATGTCCGCCCCGCTCGACCATATCGACAGCTGGATCTTCGATCTCGACAACACGCTCTATGCGCCGTCGGCGAAGCTGTTCGATCTGATCGACGAGCGGATGGGCGCCTTCATCATGCGGCTGCTGAATGTCGACGCGGTCGAGGCGCGGCGCGTGCAGAAGCAATATTTCCACGACCATGGCACGACGATGGCGGGGCTGATGCGCCATCACGGCGTGCAGCCCGAGGATTTCCTTGTCGACGTCCATGATATCGCGCTCGACCGGCTGGGCGTCGATACGCGGCTGCGCGCCGGGCTCGAGCGCCTGCCCGGGCGCAAGCTGGTCTTTACCAACGCCGATGCCGATTATGCGGCGCGCGTGCTCGCCGCGCGCGGGATCGCCGACCTGTTCGACGGCATCTGCGACATCCGCGTCACGCGCTATACGCCCAAGCCCGACCCCGCCGCCTATACGATGATGATATCGCATCTGGGGGTCGATCCGGCGAAGAGCGTCTTCGTCGAGGATATGGCGCGCAACCTGACGCCCGCGAAAGCGCTCGGCATGACGACCGTCTGGCTGGACAATGGCAGCGAAAGCGGTCATCGCGACCACCTGCCGGAACATGTCGATTTTCACGCAGCCGACATCGCCGACTGGCTCGACAACCTGCCTTTACCTTGGGGAATTTCATGACCACCGACCTCATATCGACGATCGAAGCCGCTTGGGATGACCGCGACGCGCTGGGGCTGACGACGACCGGGGCGGTGCGCGAGGCGGTCGAAACCGCGCTCGCGGGGCTCGACGACGGCAGCTATCGCGTTGCCGAGCGGGACGCGGGCGGGACCTGGCAGGTCAACCAGTGGCTGAAGAAGGCGGTGCTGCTGTCCTTCCGCCTCAACGACATGGAACTCATCGAAGGCGGCCCCGGCGGCGCGCGCTGGTGGGACAAGGTGCCGTCGAAATTCGCCGGCTGGGGCGAGAATCGTTTCCGCGACGCGGGCTTCCGCGCCGTTCCCGGCGCGATCGTCCGCCATGGCGCGCATATCGCCAAGGGCGCGGTCCTGCTGCCGAGCTTCGTCAATATTGGCGCACGCGTCGGCGAGGGGTCGATGGTCGACGCCTGGGCCACCGTCGGCAGCTGCGCGCAGATCGGCGCGAACGTCCATCTGTCGGGCGGCGCGGGGATCGGCGGCGTATTGGAACCGCTGCAGGCGGGGCCGGTGGTGATCGAGGACGGCGCCTTCATCGGCGCGCGCGCCGAGGTCGCCGAGGGCGTGATCGTGCGCGAGGGCGCGGTGCTGTCGATGGGTGTCTACCTCGGCGCCTCGACCAAGATCGTCGATCGCGCGACCGGCGAGGTCTTCATGGGTGAAGTTCCCGCTTATTCGGTCGTCGTGCCGGGCGCGCTGCCGGGCAAGCCCTTGCCCGACGGGACGCCGGGGCCGTCGCTCTATTGCGCGGTGATCGTCAAGCGCGTCGATGCGAAAACGCGCGCGAAGACCGGGATCAACGAGCTGCTGCGCGACTGATCGCCGCCCGCGCCGCGATCAGCGCATCGTGGCGGGCGACAGGCACGGGACGGTGTCGGCGGTCCAGTCGATCTCGTCGGTCGCGGGTACGACCCGGCTGCCGGGCACCAGCGGCTTGGCGACGGCGGGCTTGTAAAAGACCCATGCCATGCTGTTGTCGAAGCCCGCGATCCGGCCATTGTCGCGTCGTGCGCTGACTGCATCGATTTCGGGTTGTTCGACGCGCAAGCCGCGAACCATCCGGATCGAGCCGTCGCGGACATCGATGGCGCGATAATAATTCTTGCCGAAAATGCGCGTGTCATAACCCGATTTGAAAGACCAGTTCGCGGCGTTTGTCGTCGCCGGCAGCCGCAGCGTCGTGACGCGGCAGTCGAATTCGGGGGCGCTGTAATAGGGCAGATCCTGATTCTGGTCCGCCGCGCGCGCGCGCCGTTCGGGCGGGCTGAATCCGCCGCCGGGAAGCGCGACCGACTTGTCGCCGTCCCCGTCATCCTTCCAGTCGACCGTCCATGTGCCGGTGATCGTGAGAATGCTCGCTTCGGCCTTTTGGTCGTAGCGCCATTTGACGTCGTCGACCGTCTCCCACGTTCCCCCCACCAGCTGCTGGCGCATGCCGTCGCGCAACTGATCGGCGGTCAATCCGGACAGCTCGACCTGCTGTTGCAGCCCCGGGATGCCGCGAACGATGCTGGTGTTCGTCACCCGCGCCGGCCGGTCGAAGCCCGCGCGCGCGTCGATGTCATAGAGGGTGATTTCGTTCGGCTTACTGGCCATCCGCCATTCGAGTTTCTGAAGCGCGCTGCCCTTCGCGGTCACCGGCAAGACCCAGCGATAGGGAATCGCCGGCGTGGCGGCGGCCGGAACGACCGGCGGGAGCGTGCCGTCGAGCCAATAGGCGGAACCGTCGATCTTTGCCCGCACCAGCACATGGTCGAACATCCCCGGATTGGGCAGGCGTTCATCGAGGCCGTCGTCGGCGCCGCTGTTGTTGGCGAGGACAGCCTCGGCATCGATCCCTAGCCTGCCGAGCAACCCCAGCAGCAGCGCGGTCTTGCCCTTGCAGTCGCCGTAACGCCGCTGCCAGCTTTCCTCGGCGGTGGCAGGGGTCAGGTTTCCGCTGTCCAGCCCGACATAGATGTAACGCACATCCTGTTGCACCAGTTTCAGCGCGGCGTTGACACGGTCGAGCGGCTTTGCGTGCGCGGCGGCAATGCGCTGCGCCTCCTTGTCGAGCGGCGAGCCATCGGCGATCGCCGCGGCCTTTGCGTACAGCGGAGCGAAGTGCCGCGAAATCGTCGCCCAGTCGGCGAAGTCGGTGAATTCGACGATCCGCTGCCATTGAAAGCGTGCCGGCGCCTCCTTCGGCGGCGTCAGCAGCGCCGGATTGTCGAACCGGAAGTCGATGCCGCCGTCGCGCGATACGCCGATCGCCGTCATGTCGGAGGTCATCCGGACCGCGGGCTTCAGCCCCTTGTCCCAACTCAGCCCCAGCCGGTAGCGGCCGGGCGCCGGGCTGGGCGCTAGAAAGAGAAGCCCCGAATCATTCTTTCCGAGCGTGGGGTCGCTCGATCGCGTCGTCAGCCCGACCTCGAGCTCGTCGCCGACGCGCAGGTCGGGCACGCGAAGCACCGCGGTGAGGACGCCGTCGAGCTTCGCGGCTTCCAGCTGATCCTCGCGGCGGAGGATTTCGAACGATGTCTTTTCGAGAACGTCGATCGTCTCGTCGCCCCGATGAACCTTGACCAGATGCACCATGGGAGCGCCCGACGCGGGATTCCAGGCGGTCGAGACATTGCCGATCTGCAACGCGTTCGGATGGAGGATCCGGATGCGATAGCCCAAATATTGCGCCTGTCCCTGTTCGTCGAGATGAATGAGCACGTCCTGACGCCGCGTGAAGAACATCCCGCCGGCGTCATCGGGAACCGCCATCAGATCGGATGGTACCGCCCAGTCGGGCACCGGACCCCGCTGTATCCGATTGTCTTCGGCACGAACCGGCGCCTGCGCGAGCACAGCCACCATGAATATCGAAACTGGAAAGCGCACTATAACCCCCCGCAACTGCGCGGCATAATGTCGTGAATTCACCGCGATGCAAGAAGAGACCCGGGACCCTCGCCAAAAGCGGGGCCGAAGCGCGTCGCCATGCCCTCGTCGAATGACGCCAACCGTTGGTAGACAATATGGCGCCGGATAATTATTGCGAACTATTCGCGATTGTGCGCTGCGCTTGTTTCATGGCGGCTGCGAGGGGGAAATATGCCGGCCGTTTTTCATGCGTCATCGCTTGCCATTGCGGCGCTGCTGTCGGTCGCGCCGGCTGCAGCGCAGGAGCCGACGGGCGATGCGCCGCCAGCCGTGCCGACACCCGCGAACGGCGCGCAGCGTTATGCGCCCGTCGACTTTACCCGCTTTGCACCGCGCACCGCGCTCGACATGGTCGAAAAGGTGCCCGGATTCCTGATCGTCACCGGGACCAACGGCGGCGAGCGCGGGCTGGGCGCGGCGACCGAGAATGTGCTGATCAACGGCGAGCGCATCGCGAACAAGTCGACCGACGCGCGCACCGCGCTGGCGCGCATCACCGCGGCCGAAGTCGCCTATATCGATATCGTCGACGGCGCCGGGCTGAACGTGCCGGGACTGACCGGACAGGTCGCCAATGTCGTGCTCGTCGCCGGCGCGGGGAGCGGCGGGTTCCAGACGACGGTCCGCTGGCAGCCCGAATGGCGGCCGCGGCTCGACAAGAACTGGCTGAACGGCGAAATTTCGACGACGGGCAGGATCGGCGGCACCAATCTGACGCTGAGCCTCAAGAATGAGGCGAACCGGCAGGGCCATTGGGGGCCCGAGCGCGTCTATGACGGAAACGGTGCGCTGCTGTTCACGCGCGACGAGTTCGGCGCCTATAATGGCGACCGACCGCGGCTGTCGGCGGCGCTCGCGCGCACGACCGCGAACGGCAACAAATGGAATCTGAACCTTGGCGGCCAGCTCCAGCTCCTCGACGAGCGCGTCGACAGCGTGTCGGAGCGGCCCGTCGCCGGCACGGTGCGCGAGACGTTCAAATTCACCGAAGACGAATATAATTTCGACATCGGCGGCGATTATGAGCTGGGGCTGGGCAAGGAGCGGCTGAAGCTGATCACGCTCTATCGCTTCGAGCACAGCCCCTTCGTCGACAGCTTCATCGTCGACCGCGAGATTGGCGGACGCACCGGCGAGCGGTTCAAGCAGACTGCCGACGAGGGCGAATCGATCCTGCGCGGCGAATATAGCTGGCGCACCGCCGGCGGCACCGACTGGCAGGTCGCGCTCGAAGGCGCTTACAACACGCTCGACGTCGATTCCGAATTTGCGGTGCTGCAACCCGACGGCAGTTTCCGCCCCGTCGTTTTCGGCGGCGAGCGCACGAAGGTCGAGGAAAAGCGCGGCGAGGCCTCGCTCACGTGGGGGCGTTCGCTGGCTTCGAACCTGACCGCGCAGCTCAACCTTGGCGCCGAATATAGCGAGCTCACCTCGTCGGGCCCGGACGGGCTGACGCGCCGCTTCGTCCGGCCAAAGGGCAAATTGGCGCTGGCGTGGAAGGTCGGCGAAAAGACGACGATCAACTGGTTCGTCCAGCGCCGCGTCGACCAGCTCGACTTCTTCGATTTCGCAAGCTCGGTCGACGTCGCGAACGGGCAGGGCAATGGCGGCAACGGCCTGCTCGTGCCACCGGTCCTCAACCGCACCGAGCTGGAGGTCGTGCAGGACATGGGCGGGTGGGGCAATGCGTCGATCGCCTTCGCTTATGCTTATGCGCAGGACCTCGTCGACCAGGTACCGCTCTCACCGACGACCGAAGGGCGCGGCAATTTGCCGCCCGCGCACCTGTATCGCATCAGTTCGAAGGCGACCCTGCTGCTCGACCGGCTGGGATGGAAGGGCGCGCGGATCAACAGCGATGTCACCTGGCGCCGCAACCGCGTACGCGATCCGCTCACCGACCTGTGGCGCGACCAGAGCGAGGGGCAGGAATATGTCGTCGACCTCAGCCTGCGCCACGACATCCCGCACACCAACCTTGCGTGGGGCGCGGGCTATTTCGACGAGCGATTCAGCCCGAATTTGCGGCTCGGTGCGATCGAGAAGGAATATACCGACGGGCCGTTCGCCACCGCCTTTATCGAGCATAAGAATGTCGCGGGCTTCACGGTGAAACTGTCGTACCGCAACCTCGCGAACATGAAGGACGGGTTCAACCGGACGGTGTTCGTCGACCGGCGCGATGGGCCGGTCGCGTTCAGCGAGCGAAGGCTACGCAGATTCGGGCGGTTTTTCCAGCTGACGGTGACGGGGACGCTTTAGGCGCCCACCGCCGCCGCGTGAACCTCAACGCTCGCTGAGATAATAGCGTTCGCGCGCGCTGAGATCGTCGTTCAGCTCGTAAACGATCGGCTGGCCCGTCGGGATTTCGAGCCCGGTGATGTCGGCGTCCGAGATGCCGGAGAGATGCTTGACGAGCGCGCGCAGGCTGTTGCCGTGCGCCGAGATCAGCACCGTCTTGCCCGCGGCGAGTTCGGGGACGATCGCGGCTTCATAATAGGGCAGCACGCGTTCGATCGTGTCCTTGAGGCTTTCGGCCGACGGGATCGCGATGCCCGCATAGCGCGGGTCGGTCGACAGGTCCCACGGCGAACCGGCTTCGAGCGGCGGCGGCGGGATGTCGAAGCTGCGGCGCCAGATCTTGACCTGTTCGTCGCCATGCTTCGCCGCGGTCTCGGCCTTGTCGAGCCCGGTGAGCCCGCCATAGTGACGCTCGTTGAGGCGCCAGTCCTTGGTGACGGGAAGCCAGAGGCGGCCCATCGCCTCGAGCGCGAGGTTCAATGTCTTGATTGCGCGCGACTGGACCGAGGTGAAGCAGGTGTCGGGGGCGATGCCCTTTGCCTTCATCAGCTCGCCCGCCGCGACCGCTTCGGCGACGCCCTTTTCGGTGACATCGACATCCCACCAGCCGGTGAAGCGGTTTTCGAGATTCCACTGCGACTGGCCGTGACGGATGAGGATGAGCTGGGGCATTTCGGATCCTTGCGCTGGAGGAGATGTGCCGCCCTTTAGCGCGGGTTTTCGGTAAAGGCCAACGCCCCTCTTGAAATGGTTTCGAGGGCTACCAGATTGACCCTGTCCGGCCGCCGACACGGGGCCGGGCGGCGATCGCGGTACGTCCCCCGCGGTCCCTTTGCTTCGCTTTTGAAAAGGAAGAAAGACCATGCGCAACAGCTTCGACTGGACCCCCTATCGCCGTTCGACCGTCGGGTTCGACCGGCTCTTCGATTTCCTCGAAACCGGCGGTTCGGGCGCCGAAAATTATCCGCCCTTCGACATCGAAAAACTCGCCGACGACCATTTCCGCATCACCGTTGCGGTCGCGGGCTTCAAGGCCGACGAGATCGACATCACCGCGCAGCAGAATATGCTGACGGTCAGCGGCCGCAAGGCACCGGTCGCCGAAGGCGAGGGGCGCCAGCTCCTGTATAGCGGTATCGCGACGCGCGCGTTCGAGCGCCGCTTCCAGCTCGCCGATTTCGTGCGGGTCGAGCAGGCCGACCTGTCCGACGGGCTGCTCGCCATCGACCTGGTGCGCGAAGTGCCCGAGGCGATGAAGCCGCACAAGATCGCGATCGGCGGCGCACAGCCGGTGATCGAGGACAAGAAGGCCGCGTAAGCGACGCCCGATTGACCGATTTGAACACGGGGTCCGGAGTCCCTTCCGGGCCCCGTTTTCGTACCTAAAGTACCCGCGTCATGAAACGGCTGAACGGGTCGGGCTGGTAATCGGCGAAGGGTTCGCACGCGGTGAAGCCATAACGCTGGTAAAGCGCGACCGCGGGTTCGAAAGCGCCGCTCGATCCGGTTTCGAGGCTGAGGCGTTCGAGCCCGCGGGTCCGCGCCTCATCGATGATATGATCGAGCATATGCGCGGCGACGCCCTGCCGCAGAAAGGCTTCGGCGGTGCGCATCGACTTGATCTCGCCATGTGCGCTGTCCAGCATCTTGAGCGCGCCGCAGCCCGCAAGCTCGTCGCCGCGGTGGATCGACCAGAAGGTCACACCGTCGGCGCGCAATCCTTCAAAATCGAGGAAATGACAGCTTTCGGCCGGCGAGTTTGCGAGCATGCCCGCGAAATGCACTTCGAGCAGCGCACGGATCGCGGCGCCCGACAGATCGTCCTCGACGATCCGCCAGGCGCCCGCGCCGGGCATCAGAGCAGCTGGTCCAGCGTCTGGAGACACGCGTGCGCAAGCAGCTTCGAGCGTTCGGGCGACCAGCCGGCGACGGGATCGGGCAGGTCGCGATTGTCCTTGAACGGCATTTCGAGCGTCATCGACACCGCGCCGAAGCGTTCGGCGAGCTGCGTTGTCGACATCGACAGATTTGCCTGCCCTGGCGCGGTCTGCTCATAACCGAGGTCGAGCTGGAAATCGGGAGTGTTCGCGGCGAGCGCCGCCTCGAATGCCTTATATTTTTCGGTCTGTTCGGCCTTGAGCGACGGGATGCCCTCGAATCCCGCGAGGAAGACCGCGGGGATCGCCTCGTCGCCATGGACGTCCATGGCCCAGTCGACGCCGGTCTCATCCATCGCGTTCCGCACGCACAGCACTTCGGGGCTGCGCTCGGCGGTCGGTTCGTGCCATTCGCGGTTGAGGTTCACCCCGGCAAAATTGGTGCGCAGGTGCCCGCGGCACGACCCGTCGGGATTCATGTTCGGCACGATGTGGAAGCGGCATTTGGCGCGCAGCGAGCGCGCGTGGGGGTCGGCGGGATCGACGAGCTTTTCGAGCGCGCCCTCCATCCACCATTCGGCCATGCTCTCACCCGGATGCTGGCGCGCATAGAGCCAGACCTGCGTCTCGCCGGTGCCGAGTTCGAGGCAATCGATCGGCTGGCCTTCGAGGCTGGTGCCGAGGCAGCGATAGGTCACGCCTTCGCATTCGGCGATCTGCGCGACGAGGTCGTGATGGCGCTCCATCGAATAGGGCGCGAAATAGGCGATATAGAGGATCGGGCTTTCGGCGGTATGCTGGATCGTCAGCGTGCCTGCATCATAGCTGGTGTCGAGGCGGAACCAGGTTTCGCGATCGGTGCTCGCACACGCGGCATAGCCCGGCCAGCCGTCGGGGTAGGCCGAATCGGCGAGTCCGGTGATCGCGAGGTCGAGCGCATCGCCCACCGCGCACGACACGCGGAAATGGAACCACTGGAAAAAGTCCGAGTCGCGATCCTTACGGATCGACAAGCGGGCGGAGGTGCCGTCGATGGCCTCCACGACGATATTGCCGCTGTCGAAAGCGGCGTTGATGGTGATGGTCATGGGACGCTGATAGTGCGTCCGGATTCGCCGGGGAAGTCCTTGAATAGCGCCTCGGCCAATTTCGCCGCGGCGAGGCTCGGCTGGTTGGCGGGCGCCTTCACCGGCACCGCGGTCAGCGCGCGGCCTTCCCAGAGCGCCTTGCCGCTCGCGGCATCGTCGATGCGCACCGAAAGCTGGAGATCGGCCATCCTTTTGGGACCCCCGCCGAGGTTGATCCCGATTCCGAGTCCGACCCCCGACCCATAGCTGCCGGTCGAGCCGCCGACCCCGACCGAGACGGGCGAGCGGCGGGCTTCGGCGAGCTGTTCGCTGCGGTCGAAGGAAATGCGGACGAGGAGCGGGGCGCGTTCATTACTGCCCGCCGCGACAAGACCCTGCCGCTGGAGCTGCTGGTCGACCGCGGTGCGATAGCTGTTCCATTCGAGCGACGGCATCGCCGCGCCCGGAACGCCTGCCCCCGGCGCATCGAGCGGCGCGGTGGCGATGGCGTAGCGCGTCCCCGGCGCCCAGCTCGGCGCCGCATTGGTGTGGAAGCGCGTGACTTCGACCGGGGGAACCGCGGTGGCACAGCCGCCGAGAGCGAGCGCCGCTGCCAAGGGCAGGGCGACGGAAAGATGACGCGTCATCCGCGCATCATGCGCCAGCAATTCTGGCTTGGCAATGAACGGGATGCGCGCGCGCATCCCGCCTCATCAGCCGATCAGCGATAGAAGATGTGGTTGTCGATCTGCGCGATACGCGTCTTGCGCCAGCCCGGCGAGACATAGCGCGCGTGGAAGAAAAGCGCGCCCGGGGCGTGATTCTTCCAGCTGCCGTCGCGCGCGATCTGCGCGATCGCGACGGCGTTGTTCCACTGTGCCCCATTGCGAATGGCAGGCATCCGGCCGCCGCGCACGAAGCTGAACTGGCTTTTCTGGTGGACGACGCCGCACAGGCTCTTGGGGAAACGGCCCGACTGGGCGCGATTGAGCACGACATGTGCGACCGCGAGCTGTCCGGGGAGTGATTCGCCGCGCGATTCGAAATAGACCGCACCGGCAAGGCAGCGCAGCTCGGCATCGAGCATCGCCGGCTGCGGCGTCGCGGCGACGAGTTCGGCGAGCGATTCCGCGGTCACCGGCGCGGGCTTCGGCGCGGGAGCGGTTTCGTTGGGGGTCTGGGTATCGGCTTCGACCGGCGCATCGGTCTCGGTCGGCAGCTCCGCTGTTTCACCCGTCACCGGCGCATCGGCGCCCGGCAGGATGATGGCGGGAAGATTGGCGTCGGCAGCAAGATCGCTTGCAAAGCCGGGTTCCGCCAAAAGCAGCATGGTGGCGGCAGTCATGCCGACGGCAGCCACGCTGGCTACATTCAAAATGCGACTCATATTGTCCGTCAAAAGTGCGGCCGATGAACCGAACCTCTCAAAACAGGCGGGGGACTATCATCCAGTATCGCCGCCTGCGGTCATCGTCCGACTGCGTGTCCAATCCGTTTGCCGGGTCCCTGCAAAAAAGAGGCAGGCAACCCGCGGAACGACCTACGCGTTATCGAATGGGCGCCACCTATGTTGCGCCGCAACAGAGTCAAGTTAACGCGCCCCACTCCGCGACGAGTCGTGGCGCATCTGCGATATCCAGTTCGATGAACCACAGATCGGGATCCGCCTTTCGCCGCCGATCCTGATAGTTTGCGCGCGATTCACTATCTTTTGCGTCGGTCGGGCCAACCGCCTCCCAAATATAGTGGCCGTCCGCCGAAAAGCGCCGTTCGAGCAGCGGTCCCGGCTCGCCGCGCTCGCAACACTGGACGAGGATGATTCCCGCGGTGTCGTCGCCTTTGGCAAGCACGGTCGCAAAACCGCCCGCCGCTTCGGTACGTCGAAGCAGCAGGTCGACGAGAAAACGGCTTTTCAGCCGTGTCACGGGAAGATTCGCGGCGTGGCGTTACGCCGCGTCACGCGTTTCGGTGTCGGCGAGCAGCGCATAGAGCGCCTCGTCACTCTTCGCCCCGCGCAGCCGTTCGGCGATCGCTTCGTTGCGGAGCATCCGCGACACGCCCGCGAGCGCCTTCAGGTGATCGGCGCCGGCGTCGAGCGGCGACAGCAGGACGAACAGGAGGTCGACGGGCAGACCGTCGACCGCGTTGAAATCGATCGGCTTGGCGAGTTGCAGGAACAGCCCGCGCACGCCGCCGAGGTCGGCCATCTTGGCGTGCGGCAGCGCGATCCCGCGGCCGAATCCGGTCGAGCCGAGACGTTCGCGTTCGAGCAGCGCTTCGCTGACTTCGCCCGCGTCGAGCCCGAGCGAGCGCGCCGCGAGATCGCCGACGAAGGGGAACAGCGCCTTTTTCGAATCGAGCTGAACATGCGCGCGCACGGTCGCCGGATAGAGAAGGGAAGAAAGATTCATTGCTCTGGTCAAATCTTGTTAAACGCCGGCCGCCGCCAGAAACCATGCTGGCAGACGATCGCGGATCTGTCGTGGCAGGCCCCCCGCCAACCCGGCTTCGGGCATCGTTGGGCGCGGCCCTTAAGCCGGATGGCGGAGAAAATCCAGTCCTATCGTGGTTCGACCCAGCCGATCGTCCCGTCGTCGCGGCGATAGACCATGTTATGTGCCCCGGTCTTGCTGTTGACGAACAGCAAGGCGTTGGTGTTGCGCAGGTCGAGCATCATCACCGCGTCGGACACGCTGCTGCTCGGGATATCGACGCGCGTTTCGGCGATGATTGCCGGCGCGTCGCCCGCATCCTCGTCGTCGCCACCGTCGAACACGGTGTAGCTGGCGTTGTCTTCGATCTCGTCGACCGTCGGCGACGGCTGCGCGACGCCGTTGTTATGATCCTTCAGCCGCCGCATGTAGCGCCTGAGCTGTTTTTCGATGCGCTCGGCGGCGCCTTCGAACGCGACATGCGCGTCCTGCGCCTGGCCATGCCCCTTCAGCACCAGCCCCTGCATCACATGCGCGACGATGTCGCACTGGAAACTGTCGTGCGGCCCCTTCCCGAAGGTCGCATGCGCCCCGATCGCGCGCGAGAAATATTTGTCGGCAATCGCGTTCATCCGGTCCGACACATGCGCCTGGAGCGCTTCGCCGGTTTCGATCTGGTGGCCAGAGACGCGGATTTCCATTTTTCTTCTCCTTCTTGGCCGGCGCGATGACTTAAGGGAGGGTCATCACACCGTATCGAGCCACAGCGGCTGGTTCAGCCCTGCGACAAATTCGGCGTGGCGCGCGCGTTCGGCGGCCGAGGCCATATGGGGACGGGGTTCGCGAAAGGGACGGTCGGAGCCGGCCGATGCGGCGGGTACCGGCGCGGTCGAAGCAGCGGCGCCCGCGGCCGTGGCGGCGAGTCCGAGGCCGATCTGCCGCCCGCCGGTCATTTCGATATAGAGATGCGCGAGCAGTTCGGCGTCGAGCAGCGCGCCATGCTTGACGCGGTGGCTGCGGTCGATGCCGTAGCGCGTGCAGAGCGCGTCGAGGCTGTGCTTCGCGCCGGGGTGGAGCTTGCGCGCCATCTGCACGGTGCAGCACATGCGCGCCATGTCGAGCGCCGGGCGCCCCGCGCGCGCGAGCTCCGCGTTGACGAAACCGAAGTCGAAGACGGCATTGTGCGCGACCAGCGGCGCATCGCCAAGGAATTCGATCAGCTCGTCGACGCGCGTCGCGAACAGCGGCTTGTCCGACAGGAACTGGATCGACAGCCCATGCACGGCTTCGGCCGCGGCGGGCATGTCGCGTTCGGGATTGAAATAGGCGTGGAAGGTGACCCCGGTCTCGCGGCGGTCGACCAGCTCGACACACCCGATTTCGACCAGCCTGTCCCCGGTCCTGGGATCGAAACCCGTGGTTTCGGTATCGAAGATAATCTCACGCATCGAAGCCATAATCTGGACCCTATCGGGCGCGGAAACAAGAGGCGATGAAGCGAATTTGCCGGTGCGTCTCGCTTTTGGGACGGCCCGTTTCGATGATGAAATCGGCGCGCGCGCGTTTGACGCGGTCGGGAACCTGCAGGCGGCGGATCGCCTTGAGCTTGGCCGCGGTCATCCCGGGACGACGCATCACGCGCTTTCGCTGCATCCACGCGGGCGCCGAAACGACGGCGATCGCACCCACGCGGCGCCAGCCGCCCTTTTCGAAGAGCAGGGGGATGTCGAGCACGACGACATCGCGCGCGCGATTCTCGGCAAGAAAGCGTTTCTGCGCCTTGCCGACCGCCGGGTGGACGATCGCTTCCAATGCGGCGAGTTCGTGGGTGTTGCCGAGCACGAGGCGCCCGAGTTTCTGCCGGTCGACGCCCTGCGGGCCGGTGGTGCCGGGAAACCGCGCCTCGATCGCGGCGACGAGCGCGCCGCCAGGGCCTTGCAGCCGGTGCACTTCGGCATCGGCGTCGAAGACGGGGACGCCCTCGCGCTCGAACATCGCCGCCGCGGTCGATTTTCCCATGCCGATCGATCCGGTGAGTCCGATGACGAAGGGACGGCGAAGCCGCGAGCCGGGGCGCGGGCGGTGCGTCATGCCATCAAAAGCGCGCGGAGCTCTTCATCGCGGCCTTCGGGCGGAGCCGCGCCGAAGAAGAGTTCGAAGGCGAGCGCGGCCTGACCGATCAGCATGTCGAGCCCGTCGACCGTGTCGAGCCCGCGCGCTTCGGCGGCCTTGAGCAGCCCGGTCTGGAGCGGCGAATAGACGAGGTCGTAAACGATCGCGCCTTCGGGAAGCGGCGACAGGTCGAGCTCGAGCGGCGGCTGGCCCTTCATGCCGAGGCTGCTCGAGTTGACGAGCAGCGATACCGGCGGAAGCTGGGCATCGAGCGCGACGACGTCGCCCTTGAGCCCGAAGGTCGCGAGCAGGCCCATGGCTTTCAGGGGTGAGCGATTGAGGATGGTGACCGGACCGACGTTCGCGCGGGCGAGGGCGAAGAGCACCGCGCGCGCGGCGCCGCCCGCGCCGACCACCGCGACCGGCGCGCCTTCGAGATCGAGCTCGGCGAGCGGGGCATAGAAGCCCGCCGCGTCGGTGTTCGTACCGATCAACGCGCCGTCAGGCTGGCGAACAACGGTGTTCATCGCGCCGATCGTGCCGCGGATATTGCCGGGATCGTCGACGAGATCCATCACCGCCGCCTTGTGCGGCATCGTGACGTTACAGCCGCGCCAGCGGGGATCGCCCCGGCGTTCCTCGATATAAGCGGCGAGGCCTTCGGGTTTTACATGCGCGCGGGCGTAGTCGCCTTCGAGCCCGAGCGCGTCGAGCCAGAAACCGTGGATGAGCGGCGATTTCGACTGGGCAATCGGGTCGCCGATCACTTCGGCATAAGGCGCGCTCATTGCGGAGCCAGCCCGGTCGCGCGCAGCCACGCCAGCAAGGGAAGCATCGGCATGCCGATGATGGTCCAGGGATCGCCTTCGACCCGTTCGAACAATTGCACGCCCGCTCCTTCGATTTCGTAACAGCCGACGGTCCAGCGGATGCTGTCCCAATTTTGCGCGACATAGTCGGCGATGAACGCATCCGACAAGGGGCGCATCCACAGCTTCGCCTCGCCGATCGCGCGCCACACCGGGGCGCCGTCGCGCGCCGCGACCGCAGCGCTGAACAACCGGTGGCGAGTTCCCGCCATGCGGCGGAGGTGATCGGCGGCCTCTTCGGGGCTTTCAGGTTTCGACAGCATCGCGCCGTCGTCGAGTGCGAGCGTCGAATCGGCGCCGAGCACGGTGACGCCCGGCAGCCGCGACGAGATTTTGACGGCCTTGGCCTCGGCGAGCGCATCGGCGATATTGCGCGGGGTCTGCCCGGCGGCAAGCAGCGAGGCGGTCAGCGCTTCCTCGTCTACATGCGCCGCGCTCGTTTCAAAGGTCAGTCCGGCGGCGCGGAGCATCGCGGCGCGGCCGCTGCTTTGCGAGGCAAGGAGGAGGGTCATGCGGTGCCGCGGTCTTCGACGAGCTTGATCACCGCTGCGGCGGTTTCCTCGATCGAACGGCGCGTCACGTCGATCACCGGCCAGCCATTGTCGGCGAACATCCGTCGCGCATAGGCGAGCTCGGCCTTCACACGCTCGTCGTCGACATAGGCGGTTTCGGGCGCCTGATTAAGCGAGAGCAGCCGGTTGCGGCGCACCTGCACCAGCCGGTCGAGCCCGGTCGTAAGCCCGACGACCATCGGGCGCTTGAGGTTGTAGAGCGCGTCGGGCGGCGGCGATTCGGGGACGATCGGGATATTCGCAGTCTTGAAGCCGCGATTGGCAAGATAGATGCTCGTCGGGGTCTTCGACGTGCGCGACACGCCCGCGAGCACGATGTCGGCCTGTTCCCAATTTTCCCAGCCGATGCCGTCGTCGTGGGCGACGGTGAACTGGATCGCCTCGACGCGCGCGAAATAGGCGGCGTCGAGCGCGTGCTGGCGGCCGGGGCGCGCCTTTGCTTCCTGCCCGAGCATTCGCGACAATGCGTCGGTGACCGCGTCGAGCGCGGCGACGGTCGGGAGGTTGAGCGCCCCCGCGCGGCGCTCGAGGCTGACGCGCAGCTCGCCGTTGACGAGGGTGAAGAGGATCATGCCGGGGCTTGCCTGTACCTCGGCCATGATGCGGTCGAGATGCGATTCCGAGCGCACCATCGGCCAGAAATGGCGCACCACCTCGACATCGTCGAACTGCGCGATCGCCGCCTTGGCGATATTTTCGAGTGTCTCGCCCGTGGAGTCGGATATGAGATGAAGGTGGAGCCGGCCCATCGCGCCACCATGGCGGGAAAGTGCCGAAAAAGGCAATCCCGGATCAAGGCTGGAACGACGAACAAGGCCCTGTGGATAAGTTTTGGCATAAGCGCAGGGATGATTTCGGCAGGCAGGATTCATCCCCGCGCGTGCCGATTCCGCTCCACCGCTTATCCACAAGGGATGAATCTTATCCACAGGCTGTGAATTAGGGGGAAAGCGCCGAACGACTCTGCGGACGGCGGCGCGGCACGGAGAGTCAAGCTGTTGGCAAAAGGGACGCCTCGGCCTAAAGCCGCGCTTGTCCGCCGACCAACAAACCACCACAATTCTATTTAAATATTTATGAAGAGAGAAAGAGGGGCCGCGTGAAGGCGTCATCGAAGAGTCTGCTCGCAACGCTGCGCGGGGTGCGGCAGGAGCGCCCGTCGCTCTGGCTGATGCGCCAGGCCGGACGCTATCTGCCCGAATATCGCGCCCTTCGCGAAACCAAGGGCGGGTTCCTCGAGCTTTGCTACGATCCCGAGGCCGCCGCCGAGGTGACATTGCAGCCGATCCGCCGCTTCGGTTTCGACGGCTCGATCCTCTTCTCCGATATCCTCGTCATTCCGCATGCGCTCGGCCAGCATCTGTGGTTCGAGGCGGGCGAGGGGCCGCGGCTCGCCCCGCCGCTGGTCGACAGCGCGCTGGCGTCGCTCGAAGCGGCGCCGCAGCGGCTCGACCCCGTTTACGCAACTGTCGCGCGCGTGGCGGCCGCGCTGCCGCCTGAGACGACCTTCCTCGGCTTTGCGGGAAGCCCGTGGACGGTTGCGACCTATATGGTGGCAGGGCAGGGGTCGAAGGACCAGGCCGCCGCACGGCGCCTCGCGTTCGGCGATCCGGCAGCGTTTCAGGCGATCATCGATGCGATCGTCGAGCTTTCGGTCACCTATCTGTCGGGGCAGATCGAGAATGGCGTCGACGCCGTGCAATTGTTCGACAGCTGGGCAGGGAGCCTGAGCCCGGCGCAATATGAGCAATGGGTGATCGCGCCCAATGCCGAAATCGTCCGCCGCCTGAAGGCGCTGCATCCCGATACGCCGGTCATCGGCTTTCCAAAGGGTGCGGGCGGCAAGCTTCGCGCCTATGCCGACGAGACCGGGGTCGATGCGATCGGGCTCGACGAGACGGTCGATCCGGTGTGGGCCGACAAGGCGCTGCCGCCGCATCTGCCGGTGCAGGGCAATCTCGACCCGCTCGCGCTCGTCGCCGGCGGCGCTGCGCTCGATACGGCGATCGACCGCATCCTTGCAGCTTTCCCGTCGCGCCCCCATATCTTCAATCTCGGCCATGGCATCGTGCCCGACACGCCGATTGCGCATGTCGAGCATCTGATCAGGCGCGTTCGCGGCGGATAATCTATGGAACTGGCGGGATTCTTGGGGGCGACGATGCTTTGGATCAAAGCCGCGCATATCATTTTCGTGATTTTCCTGATGGCCGGCCTGTTCATGATGCCGCGCTTCTTCGTCTATCACCATCAGGTGCCCGTCGGGTCCGACGAGGATAAGAAGTGGATCGAACGCGAGGACCGGTTGCGGCGGATCATCCTGGGTCCGTCGATCATCATCGTCTGGATCTTTGGCCTGATGCTCGCTTTCAACGGCGACTATTGGCGCGAGGGCTGGTTTATTGCCAAGCTTGTCCTCGTGCTCGCACTGTCGGGCTATCACGGCTGGATGATCGGCTATTTCAAGAAGCTCAAAAAGGGCGAACGCCCGCTGACCGAAAAGCAGCTCCGCCTGCTCAACGAGGTCCCCGGGATCGCCGCGGCGATTATCGTCATCCTTGTCGTCGTCCGGCCCTGAATCGCGGTCTTCGGACGCAGGTCGATTGACTTGAACCCGGCCCGGTTATAGGGGCCGGTCAACCCCGCTTTGCGCGGGCGGCGCGTCTCCCGCGCCGACGCTATCGAAACGGTCGTCCCACGGCCGGATAGGCACCGGCAGGTGCAACGAATTAGTTTTCATTTTCTCCCTGATTTTCTACCCGGAATCCATCCCATGCACCTTAAAGAACTCAAGACCAAAGCGCCCGCCCAGCTCGTCGAAATGGCGGAAGAACTGGGCGTCGAGGGCGCATCGACGCTG
Source organism: Sphingopyxis sp. (assembly GCF_035998905.1). GTDB lineage: Bacteria > Pseudomonadota > Alphaproteobacteria > Sphingomonadales > Sphingomonadaceae > Sphingopyxis. The sequence goes on from NZ_DASYHG010000029.1 coordinate 285,592, forward strand.
CGCAAGCAGGACCTGATGTTCTCGATCCTGAAAGAACTTGCCGAAGAGGGCGAGGAAATCATCGGATCGGGCACGATCGAGGTTCTCCCGGATTCGTTCGGTTTCCTGCGCTCGTCGGACGCCAATTATCTCGCCGGTCCCGACGACATCTATGTCTCGCCGAACCAGGTCCGCAAATATGGACTGCGCACCGGCGACACCGTCGAGGGCGAGATCCGCGCGCCGCGTGACGGCGAACGCTATTTCGCGCTGACCAAACTGATCAAGGTCAACTTCGACGATCCCGAAGCGGTGCGTCACCGCGTCAATTTCGACAACCTCACCCCGCTCTATCCGAACCAGAAGCTGTCGCTCGACACCGTCGACCCGACCGTCAAGGACAAGTCGGCGCGCGTCATCGACCTCGTCAGCCCGCAGGGCAAAGGCCAGCGCGCGCTGATCGTCGCGCCGCCGCGCACGGGTAAGACGGTGCTGCTGCAGAATATCGCCAAGGCGATCACCGACAATCACCCCGAGGTTTACCTCATCGTCCTCCTCGTCGATGAACGCCCCGAGGAAGTCACCGACATGCAGCGCAGCGTGAACGGCGAAGTCGTCTCCTCGACCTTCGACGAACCCGCGACGCGCCACGTCCAGGTCGCCGAAATGGTGATCGAAAAGGCGAAGCGCCTCGTCGAGCACAAGAAGGATGTGGTCATCCTCCTCGACTCGATCACCCGCCTCGGCCGCGCGTACAACACCGTTGTTCCCTCGTCGGGCAAGGTGCTCACGGGCGGTGTCGACGCGAACGCACTCCAGCGTCCGAAGCGCTTCTTCGGCGCCGCGCGCAACATCGAGGAAGGCGGTTCGCTGTCGATCATCGCGACCGCGCTGATCGATACCGGCAGCCGCATGGACGAAGTCATCTTCGAAGAATTCAAGGGCACGGGTAACTCGGAAATCGTGCTCGACCGCAAGGTCGCCGACAAGCGCATCTTCCCGTCGCTCGACGTCGGCAAGTCGGGTACGCGCAAGGAAGAATTGCTCGTCGAGAAGGACAAGCTGTCGAAAATGTGGGTGCTCCGCCGCATCCTCATGCAGATGGGCACGGTCGACGCGATGGAATTCCTGCTCGACAAGATCAAGGATTCGAAGACCAACGAGGATTTCTTCGACAGCATGAACCAGTAGGTTCGTATCGCAATGGCCGTGATCGAACATGCCTTGCTCCCTGTGCGTGCGGGAAGCGAGGCAGCGTTCGAAGCGGCGGTCGCCGAAGCCAAGCCGCTGATCGAGGCGTCGCCGGGCTTTATTTCACTGGAAATCCGGCCTCCGGTCGACCCGGGACAACCCTACCTGCTTCTGGTGCAGTGGGGCTCGGTTGCCGATCATCGCGACGGCTTTCGTACCTCCGAGCGGTATCAGCGGTGGCGGGCGTTGCTGCACCCGTTTTACGACCCGGTGCCTGCGGTCGGCTATTTCGGCGATCCGCTATGATCGCACGGATATTTTGACGATAAAAGTGTGAAGCCGGGCCGGTGGGGCTGGCTTTTTTTCCGTCCGCTTCCCATCTCGCCGACATGTCCAGATTGCACATGACCCGCGTTGCGGTCGGCTGTTCCGACTATCCGGCGCTGCAGGCGCGGATCGCCAACTATGCCGAGAACGGCGAGATCCGCTTCACGACGCGGTTCCGGCCCAAACGCGCCGACGAGCTGGTCGGCGGCAAGCTGCATTTCATTGTGAAGCATACGCTCGTCGCGCGCGTCGAGATCCTGCGCTTCGACGACCGCAGCGACGGGCGGGTCGATATCGTGTGCGTCGCCGAACTCGAACGCATCCACCCGCAACCGAAGCGCGCGCATCAGGGCTGGCGCTATCTTGCCGATGCCGATGCGCCCAAAGGCGTTGACGATGAAAGCGGCGTCGGCGACCTGCCACCCGAACTCTATCGCGAGCTCGCCGAGCTCAGCCTGATCTAGCGCGTTTGCGCCGCCAGCATCTCGCCCATCTTTTCCCAGACCTTGTTGATCGCCTTGAGCGGCCGGACCATCACTTTGAAATCGCTTATCTTTCCGTCATCATTCCAGCGAATGATATCGACGCCGTTGATCTGGATCCCGTCGAGTTCGCTCTGGAACTCGAGCACCGCCTGGTCGCCGTCGACGATTTCGCGCAGATAGCGGAAATCGTCGCCGCCGAGGACATGGCTCGCCGCGTGGAGATAAGCGAACACCTTGTCGCGCCCCTCCTGCGGCGTGTGGACGACCGGCGAGTGGAACACCGCATCCTCGGCAAGCAGGTCGCGCAGTGCCTGCGGATCGCCGCCGTCCGCCATATAGGCGTGCCAGGCGGCGAGGCCGGGATGCGGCGCGCTCATGCGAGCTTCTCGGCGAAGAAGGCGCGGGTGCGGCCGTCGGCGACCTGGGCGCCCTCTTCGTTGCGGCGATTGCCCATCGTCGCGGCGAAACCATGGTCGAGCCCGGGATAATCGTGGAGCGTCACCTTCGGATGCGGGTCGAGCGCTTCGTGGATCTTCGCCTGTGCAGCATGGTCGACGAAATGATCTTCGGTCGGGATGTGGAGCATCAGCGGGTTCGCGATCGCGTGGCTTTCGTTCAGCATCTGGTCGATCATGACGCCATAATAGCCGACCGACGCGTCGATATCGGTGCGCGTCGCGGCCATATAGGCCAGGCGGCCGCCGAGGCAGAAACCGACGCAGCCGATCTTTTCGGCGCCCTGGCCGCGCAGCCAGTGGATCGCGGCCTCGATATCCTGAACCCCGTCATCGGCGTTATACTGGCCGAAATAATCGAGCGCCTGCTGGAATTCGGCTTCGATATCGGGGCTGAGTTCGACCCCGGGGGCGAAGCGCCAGAAAATGTCGGGTGCGATCGCCAGATAGCCTTCGGCCGCCCAGTCGTCGCATTTCTTGCGGATGCCTTCGTTGACGCCGAAGATTTCGGGAATGACGATGATCGCGCGCGTGCTGTCGGCGTCGGGGCGCGCGACATAAGCGGGGATCGTGCCGGCGCCGTCGAGCGTCGGGATCTGGGTGTTGGTTGCGGCCATGTGGGGAGCTCTCCTGTCTCTTGCTTCTTTGCTGTGAAAGCGCGAAGCTAGCGGGGCGAAGAGCGCGGCTCAAGCGGCTAACCGGCATTTTTCGGGGCGGAGACAGGCGATGAAGTTCAATATCGAGATCGATTGCACCCCCGAAGAGGCGCGGCGCCTGTTTGGCCTTCCCGACCTCGAGCCGCTGCACGACATCTATCTCGACCGCGTCAAGGAATTGATGGCGAAGGGGATCACCCCCGACATGGTCCAGTCGATGGTCAAGACCTGGGTCCCGATGGGCGAAAGCGGACTGGGACTCGTCCAGTCGCTGCTCGGCCAGTTCGGCGGCGGCCTGATGGGCGGGGCATCGAAGGCGGCGGACAAGGCCGACGATGACGACAAGCCCGCCAAGGGACGCAAGACCTGATCCAAACATCTGTAAATGATACGATTTTTGCGCTGTCGAGCGGGATGCCGCCGGCAGCGATCGCGGTCGTGCGCGTCAGCGGACCACAAGCCGGAGCGGCGCTGAAGACGCTGGCCGGACGGCTGCCCGAGCCGCGCCGTGCGTCGCTGGCGTTGTTGGCGGATGCGGGGGGTGCCCCGCTCGACAAGGCGCTGGTCCTGTGGTTCCCCGGCCCCGCGACGGCGACGGGCGAGGATCTCGCCGAGCTCCACCTCCACGGCGGGCGTGCGGTGGTTGCGGCGGTCGAGGAGGCGCTGGCCGCGACGCCCGGGCTGCGGCGCGCTGCGCCGGGCGAATTCACACGGCGCGCGTTCGACAATGGCCGGATCGACCTCGCCGAGGCCGAGGGGCTGGCCGACTTGCTCGCGGCGGAAACCGAGAGGCAGCGCGTACAGGCGCTGGGGCATGCAAGCGGGCATGTGTCGCGCGCGGTTGCGGCGTGGCAGGACCACTTGCTCGGGTTGATGGCGGGCGCCGAGGCCGAGCTCAATTTCGCCGATGAGGATGATGTCGAGGTCGGCGACGCGGTTGCGCGGCATTTGATCGCCGGGATGACGGAGCTTGCGGACGAGTTGGGCGAATGGCTGGCGCGGCCCGCGGCAGAGGTGATCGCCGACGGGCTTTCGGTGGTGATCGCGGGGCCACCGAACGCCGGAAAATCGACCCTGATCAATGCCTTGGCGCAGCGTGAGCTGGCGATTGTGTCGCCGGTCGCCGGGACAACGCGCGACGTGATCGAGACCCCGCTCGCGCTCGACGGGATCGCGATGCGTTTTTCGGATACGGCAGGGATTCGCGGTGAGGGGGCGGATGTGATCGAGGCGATCGGAATCGATCGCGCAAGGGCCGCGGTCGAGGCGGCGGATATCCTCTTGTGGCTGGGGCCGCCCAAAGCGGTTCCCGATCATCCGCGTGCGATCCTCGTCGCGGCGCAATCCGATCGCTGGTCGGGCGATGCGGCGGCCGAGGCCGAGGCGGCGCATTGCGACCTGATCCTGTCGGCGGCGACGGGCGAGGGGATGGACAAGCTCCACCGCTATATTGTCGATATGGCGCGGACCTTGTTGCCGCGCGAAGGCGAAGCCGCGCTGCGCCAACGCCAGCGCGCCGCGCTGGCCGAGGCAAGGCAATGGCTTGAGATCGAACCCGGATCGCGCGAAGCGGACGATTTAATCCTGCTCGCCGAGCGACTTAGACTCGCCGCCACCGCGCTCGACCGAATCACCGGGCGCGCGGGGGTCGAGGAGATGCTCGACGCGCTGTTTGGACGTTTCTGTATCGGCAAATGATGTTCCACGTGAAACATCGCATTGCGCGCGGCGCGGTGGATTTGCCGCCTGTTTTGCGCTAAAGGCGCCGCAATCATGCAGAAACCAGCCATTTTCGATGTCATCGTTGTCGGCGGTGGGCACGCCGGGACCGAGGCCGCCGCGGCCGCAGCGCGGCTCGGCGCGCGCGTCGCGCTCGTCAGTTTCGACCCCGCGCTGATCGGGACGATGTCGTGCAACCCGGCGATCGGCGGGCTCGGCAAGGGCCATTTGATGCGCGAGGTCGATGCGCTCGACGGCTGGATGGCGCGCGCCGCCGACAGCGCGGCGATCCACTACCGGATGCTCAACGCGTCGAAGGGCGCGGCGGTGCAGGGGCCGCGCATCCAGGCCGACCGCAGACTTTATCGCGAGGCGATCCAGACTATACTCGCGGGGGAGGAGGGCATCACGGTCGTCGCCGGCGAGGCGGCAGCGCTGCGACTGTCCGACGCGGGTCGGGTCGAAGGCCTTGAGCTGGGCGACGGTGCGGTCTTGATCGCACCCGCGGTCGTGCTCGCGACCGGCACCTTCCTCGGCGGCAAGCTGTTTCGCGGCGAGGAGCGGATGGAAGGCGGCCGCATCGGTGAGGCGGGCGCGCATCGGCTCGCCGATCAATTGCGCGCGGCCGATCTCCCGATGGCCCGGCTCAAGACGGGAACGCCGCCGCGGCTCGACGGTCGCACGATCGACTGGGCGCGGCTCGACGAGCAGCCGTCGGACAGCGTCGATGGCGCGCATTGGACCTGTTCCACGTGGAACAGTGCGCGGACAGTACCGCAAATCTTCTGTGCGATCACGCGCACGAACAGCGAAAGCCATGCGATCATCGCGGCGAACCTCGATCGCTCGCCCTTGTTCACGGGTGCGATCGGCGCTGCGGGTCCGCGCTATTGCCCGTCGATCGAGGACAAGATCCACCGTTTCGCCGATCGCGATGGGCATCAGGTATTCCTTGAACCCGAGGGGCTCGACACGCATCTCGTCTATCCGAACGGGATTTCGACCTCTCTTCCCGCCGATGTGCAACTCGCGATGCTGCGCACGATGGAAGGACTCGAAACGGTCGAGATGGTCGTTCCGGGCTATGCGGTCGAATATGATCATATCGATCCGCGCGCGCTCGACCGGACGCTGCAGGTGCGCGCGATGCCGGGGGTGTGGTGCGCGGGACAGATTAATGGCACCACCGGATATGAGGAAGCCGCGGCGCAGGGGCTGGTCGCCGGTGCCAACGCGGCGCTCGCGGTACAGGCGCGCGAGCCATTGATCCTCGACCGGACCGAATCCTATATCGGGGTGATGGTCGACGATCTCGTGCTGCAGGGTGTGACCGAGCCGTACCGGATGCTCACCGCGCGCGCCGAATATCGATTGCGGTTGCGCGCCGACAATGCCGCGACGCGATTGACCCCGAAGGGGATCGCGCTGGGATTGGTGAGGCCCGCAACGGCGGAATTGTTCGCAGCGCGTCAGGTCGAACGCGCGCGCGCCGAAGCCTTGCTCGAAGCGGCCGTGGTTACCGCCGACTATGTAGCAATCGGCTTGGCGCTTCCGGGAGACGGCGTCGCGCGGCGGCGGATCGACCTGCTCCGCTATCCGGAGGTGACGATTTCGCGGCTTGCAGCGCTTGCACCCGAGCTCGAATCGATCGATCCGGCGATCCTGTCGGAGGTCGTCGAAGATGCGCATTATGCGCCCTATATTGCGCGGCAGGATGCCGAGCTGCGCGCGCTCGCGGCGAACGAGGCGATCGCGCTCGACCCCGCGCTCGACTATGGCGCGATCGGCGGCCTGTCGCGCGAGATGGTCGAGCGGTTGACGAAAGCGCAGCCCGAGACTTTGGGACAGGCCGCGCGGATCGACGGAGTCACGCCGGCGGCGCTCACCGCGATCATGGTGCACAGCCGGCGACGCGCGGCATGATCGACGCGCTCGATAGCGAAGACTCGGCGCGCGGCTGGATTGGCGACAGCTTCGCGCCCACCCGCGACACCTGGACGAAACTTGACCGCTTTGTCGATATGCTCATCGCTGAAAATGCGCAGCAGAATTTGATCGCGGCCTCGACGATTCCGACGATCTGGGTGCGGCACATCGCCGACAGCGCGCAGCTGCTGTCGCTCGACACGCGCGAAGGCGAGGGGCTCTGGATCGATCTGGGCAGTGGGCCGGGATTGCCGGGGCTGGTCGTTGCGATCCTGAGCGCGCGACCGATGCTGCTCGTCGAATCGCGCAAGCGGCGCTGCGACTTTCTGCGCACGGTCGCGTCCGAACTCGACCTTGGCCATGTCGTGGTCGCCGAGGCGCCGCTCGAACGTGTCGCGACACGGCCCGCGGCGACGATCAGCGCGCGCGCTTTCGCGCCGCTCGACAAGCTGATCGACTTATCCGCGCGTTTTTCCACCGAATCGACGCGCTGGCTGCTGCCAAAAGGGCGAAACGCGGTTAAGGAACTGGCTTTGCTGCCCCAGCCATGGCAGAGAATGTTCCACGTGGAACAAAGCCGCACCGACGCCGACAGCCAGATTTTGGTGGGAACCGGGAAAATTGCGGCAAAACAGCGAGGAAAGCGATGATCCGCATTGCCGTGGCGAACCAGAAGGGTGGGGTCGGCAAGACGACGACCGCGATCAATCTGGCAACCGCACTCGCGGCGACCGGCTGGCGCACGCTGATCATCGACCTCGATCCGCAGGGCAATGCGTCGACGGGGTTGGGTATCAAGCAATCGCAGCGCGAATCGTCGAGCTATGAGTTGCTGCGCGGCGATGCCACGCTCGCCGAATGCGCGATCCCGACCGCAGTACCGCGGCTCGACATTGTCACTGCGACGGTCGACCTGTCGGGCGCCGAGATCGAGCTGATCGAATTCCAGGACCGGCTCCACCGGCTGCAACAGGCGCTGTCGAGCGCCGAGGCGGGGCAGTGGGACATCTGCCTGATCGATTGTCCGCCGTCGCTCGGCATGTTGACGCTCAACGCGCTGATTGCGGCCGAATCGTTGATCGTGCCGCTGCAATGCGAGTTTTTCGCGCTCGAGGGACTGAGCCAGCTGCTCACCACGGTCGAACGCGTGCGCGAGCGCTTCAACCAGAAATTGTCGATCCTCGGGGTCGCGCTCACCATGTTCGACCGGCGCAACCGGCTGACCGACCAGGTGTCGGACGATGTTCGCGAAGTGCTCGGCCCGGTCGTGTTCCAGACGGTGATTCCGCGCAATGTCCGCCTGTCCGAAGCGCCGAGCCACGGGCTTCCGGCGCTGATCTACGATCATCGCTGCGCCGGGTCGGCGGCCTATATCGCGTTGGCGCGCGAGTTGATCGATCGTTTGCCTAACGTCCGCAAGGCTGCATAAATGGCTGATAATAAAGACGAAACTGGATCGGAAGCAACCCCGGCCCGCAAGCGTCCATCGGGATTGGGGCGCGGCCTCAACGCGCTGTTCGGCGACGTCGCGGTCGAGGCGCCGGTGCTCGCGACTCCCGGCGCCGCTGCGGAGGCCGCGCCGGTTTCAGGCGATGCCGTGCAGCATATCGGGGTCGGGTCGATCCGCCCGCTGCCCGGCCAGCCGCGTCGCCATTTCGACGAGACGGCGATCGCCGAGCTCGCCGATTCGATTGCACTGCGCGGCTTGCTCCAGCCGATCATCGTCCGCCGCTCGCCCGATGGCGACGGTTATCAGCTCGTGGCGGGCGAACGCCGCTGGCGCGCGGCGCAGCGTGCGGGACTCCACCAGATCCCCGCGCTGGTGCGCGAACTCGACGATGCCGCGACCTATGAGATCGCGCTGGTCGAAAATATCCAGCGGCAGGACCTCAACGCGATCGAAGAGGCGAGCGCCTATCGCCGCCTGATCGAGGATTTCGGCCATAATCAGGAAGCGCTGGCGAAGCTCGTCGGCAAGTCGCGCAGCCATGTCGCGAACCTGATGCGCCTGCTCGACCTGCCCGCGAGCGTACAGACGCTCGTCGGCGACGGATCGCTCGCGATGGGTCACGCGCGCGCGCTGGTCGGCGCGCCCGATGCCGAGGCGATCGCGCGCCGCGTCGCGAAGGAAGGCCTGTCGGTGCGCGCGGTCGAGGCGTTGGTCCGTGCGGGCAAGGACGAAGTTTCGCCGCGCAAGGCGTCGCTCGACACCCATATGAGCACCGACGGCGGACGCGATCCCGATATTGTTGCCGTCGAGCGCCATTTGTCCGAACTGCTCGGGATCGGCGTCGCGATCCAATATGCCGGCGGTGGCAAAGGGGCGTTGACGCTCAAATTCGCGTCGCTCGACCAGCTCGACATGATCTGCCAGCGCCTGTCGGGCGAATCGATCTGAATCGAACAGCCGGTTCCCAGCCTTTCGGCGCGGTCTAATTTGTACCAGTCCGGGCCGTCAAACAGAAAGCGCGGGCTTCACAATCCGCCATATATCGAGCTAAGATACTGATTTTTACTGGTTACATGTCGTAACATGAGCCAATCATTATTGCGCTGTTAACCAAGCTTGCTGGCAAAGCCTGAACAGGTCGTCCCCTAAACAGGTCGGCGAATGGGGTGGGATATCCATTCGAAATTCGACTTCCAGTTTTTGGATTCAAGGGACCAAATCATATGCGCAACTTTGGAATGAAGCGCGCCCTCTTGGGCGCCGCGATTGCTGCTCTCGCCATGAACGCCTCGGCGGCCCATGCGGCGTCGGCCACGGGGACGGCGACGGCGAAGATCCTGCGCCAGATCACGCTCACCAAGACCAGCGACCTGCAATATGCGACGATCATCAGCGGCGCGACCGCTTCGACCGTCGCGGTTTCGACGGCTGGCGGCGTGACCTGCGGCGCGGGCCTGACCTGCACGGGGACGACGACGGCCGGCAGCTTCAACGTTCAGGGCACCAATGGCGCCGTCGTTCTCGTTGGCGGCGATTCGAGCGTCACGCTCAACGGCTCGCTCGGCGGCACGATGTCGTCGACGCTGACCTATTCGGCGCCGAACATCACGCTGGGCACCACCGGCGGCAGCTTCCAGGTCGGCGGCACGCTGAGCGTCGGCGCCAACCAGGCGTCGGGCGACTATTCGGGGACGTTCAACGTCACCGCCAACTACCAGTAAGATTTGGGGGGCGTGGCGGGCCAATATCCGCCAGCCGTGAAAATGGGGTCGCCGGGCACGGGTCCGGCGACCCCTTTTTTGTGCAAGCTGCCAGCATGGTTAGCGAAATATCAACCATGTTGTCGCAGGCAGGATACGACCATCGGGGCGGTGTGGGGCCGTTTCCCGGACGATTGTGGGGATCGTATCCATGTTTCGCTTTCTGAAGGCCCTTGGCCTGTTCACCGCGGCTGCGTTCGGCACCGCGGCATCGCCCGCGCTGGCGGCGGGCGACCTGCTCGTCGCGCCGACGCGCGTCATCCTCGACGGATCGCGCGGGACCGAGGTGGTGCTCAACAATATCGGCAGCGAGCCCGCGACTTATCGCATCAGCCTCGAAATCAAGCGGATGACCGCCGAGGGCGGGCTCGACGAGATTGCCGAGGAGAATGTCACGCCCGCCGAACGCGCGGCGCTCGACATGATCGCGTTCAGCCCGCGGCGCGTCACGCTGCCGCCGAACCAGCCGCAGGTCGTGCGCGTCGGGGTGCGCCTGCCCGAAGGGACGCCGCCGGGCGAATATCGCGCGCATATGCTGTTCCGGTCGGTTCCCGACACGGCGCCGGCGTCCGCCGAACCGAAACCGGCGGGCGAGGGGGTCTCGATCGCGCTGACGCCAATCTATGGCATCACGATCCCCGTGATCGTGCGCGTCGGCGACCTTGGCGCCGAGGCGGCGATCGGCGAGGCGTGGGTGAGCGATACGCGGGACGGGCCGGCGTTCAATTTCGACCTCGCGCGCACGGGCAATCGGTCGGTCTATGGCGATATCGAGGTGACGCGGCCGGGGGTGCCCGAGCCGCTGCTCGTCGCGCGCGGCATCGCGGTCTATCCCGAAGTTAGCGCACGCAAGGTGTCGCTGCGCGTACCGGGGGAGCTCGCCGCGAAACTGAAGGGGCCGGTGCGCATCCGTTACAGCGAGGATCGCGAAATCGGCGGCGGCACGATCGACGAGGCGGCGCGGATGGTGAAGTGACGCGGTAGAATCGGAGCGAAGCGGGCGGGGCGATGATCCGCGCGGTGCTTGCACGGTGGAAACCGGCGATGTTCGCCGGGCTGGCGCTGGCGGGATTCGTTTCCGCCGGCGCTCAGGCTGTCGAGAAGAAGCCCGTTTCGCTTGCCGCCGACAATTGGGCGCCGAACGAGGATGATAGCTGGCTGTTCGATGTGCGTTCGGGGCCATATCGCCTCGGCGACGGGGTGCGCGGCTATCAGACCCCGCAGGGCATTTGCGTCGATCTGGGCGATGTTGTGCTCGCGCTCGATCTCGCGGTGCGCGTCGACAAGAAGTTGCGCCGCGCAACCGGTTGGGTGTTCGACGAGCGGCGCAGCCTGACGATCGACCGCGAAGCGGGCGAAGTGCGCGCGGGAAGCCAGGGTTTTCGCCTGGACGCGACGACGATCCGCGATACGCCTGCGGGCTGGTGCGTCGACCTCGACAGCCTGAACGACTGGCTCGGCGTGCCGCTCGCGGTCGACCTGTCGAATGCGGTGCTGCGGATCGATTCGAAGGACAAGCTGCCCTTCCAGCTCGCCGCCGAGCGCCGCGCGCGCGCCGCCGCGATCCGTCCGCAAGCGCAGTTCGACCTCGCGAGCCTGCCGCAGGCGGCGCGGCCGTATCAGGCGTGGGCGACGCCCTCGATCGACGTTGTCGCCTCGGCCGGGGGCGTGTCGGACAAGCGCGGGGGATCCTATGTGCAGGGCCGCTATGAGGTTTTTGCCGCGGGCGAGGTGCTGGGCCAGAGTTTCGACGCGCGGTTGTCGTCGGACAATGAGGGGGTGCCCGACAGTTTGCGGATGCGGCTCTATCGCACCGATCCGCAAGGGCGATTGCTCGGGCCGCTGAAGGCGACGCATTATGGCGTGGGTGACGTCAGCCTGCTGTCGACGGGAATCGTCGCGGCGTCGGCGCCGGGGCGCGGCGCGGTGCTCACCAACCGCCCGATCGAACGCCCCGATGCGTTCGACAAAACCAATTTTCGCGGCGATTTGCCCGCCGGCTGGGATGCCGAGCTGTACCGCAACGGCCAGTTGCTCGCCTTCACGAGCCCGAATGGCGACGGGCGCTATGAATTCATCGATGTGCCGCTGCAATATGGCGCGAACCGGTTCGAGATCGTGTTGTACGGACCGCAGGGGCAGGTCCGGCGCGAAATCCGGCAGGTGCAGGTCGGCATGGATTCGATCCCGCCGCAGCAGACCTGGTATTGGGCAGGTTTCGCGCAGGAAAATGCCGATCTGATCGAATTCGGAAGCCGGCTGCGCGGCGCGTTCCGACGCGGCTGGCGCGGGACGCTGGGCATCGAACGCGGGCTCGACACGCGCACGTCGGCCGCCGCCTATATGCACAGCCTGCTGATCGAAAATGTCCGGTACAATTATGGCGAGGTCGCGCTGCACCGCTCGATCGGGCCGTCGTTGCTCGAGGTCGGCGGATCCTATGCCAACAATGGCGGAGTGGCGGCACGCGCGAGCTGGCTGGCGGCGTTCGGCGAAACCTATGTCCGCGCCGATGCGATGCGCGGCTGGGGCGGGTTCGTGTCGGACCGTTTCCTCGGCAATATCAACGGCCAATATTCGATTTCGGTCGATCAGTCGGTGACGCTCGGGCGGACGGTGCTGCCGCTCCATTTCGATGTGCGGCAGGTCGAGCGGCGGTCGGGGATCGAAAGTCTCGAGGCCAGCGCACGCGCATCGGCGAGCTTCCGTGCGCTGACCTTTACCGGCCAGCTCGACTGGAGCCGGACCAAGGTGCCCGTCGGCCCCGACCCGCCCGACAACCTCTCGGCCACCCTGCTCGCCAATGCCCGCATCGGCCGCGTTCGCGTCCGGGGCGAGGCGCGCTTTGCGCTGGCGGGGGACAATAGCGACACGCGCATGACGCTGATCGGCGAATGGGCGGGGAAGGGCGACGCCGAATGGCGGACCGAGCTCGGCTATGACCGCGGGCTCGATCGCGCACGCGCGGGCCTTGGATATACGCGCCGTTTCAACAAGTTGCAGCTGACGGGGTTCGGCGAGGTGGCGAGCGACGGGTCCGTCGCGGCGTCGCTCGCGCTCGCTTTCAGCTTCGGCCCCAAATCGAATGGTGGCTGGCGCGTGTCGAGCGAGAAGCTCGCGAGCCGCGGGCAGGTGATCGCCGATGTATGGATGGACGACAATGGCGACGGCATTCGCCAGCCCGGCGAGGCGGCGTTGCCCGGTGTGCCGCTGACCGCGGGCAATGCCGTGGTCGAGGCGGCGACCGACAAGGAGGGTCGGGGGACGATCGACGGGCTCGAACCCTTCCGCGCCGTGATGATCGGGATCGACGCCGGCAGCCTGCCCGACCCCTATGTCCAGCCCGCGCTGCCGGGGGTGGTCGTGTCGCCTCGGCCGGGTGTCGCGACGCGCGTCGCGTTGCCGATGACCGCGGCGGGCGAGGTGGAGGGGACCCTTCGCCGCGATGGCGGCAACCCGATCGAGGGACTCGGTGTCGAACTCGTCGATGCCGAAGGGCGCGTGCGGGCGACGACGGTCACCGAGTTCGACGGATACTTCCTTTTCGAAAGCGTCGCTTACGGACGCTACACGATTCGGCTGGGCAAGGCGTCGGCGGCGGCGCTGCGGCTCGACAGTGATTTCGCAGTGGGCGCGGTGCCGGGCAAGGCGACGCCACGCGTCCGGCTCGGCGTGCTGGTACTGAAGCCGCTGCGCCGCGACGTCGCGTTGCGTGATGGGAGCCCATCGGGCGGAAACAGCGCACGCGGGCCGCCGGAGGAAGAGGAGCGCCGACCGTAGCGGTCATGGAAGAATCGACAATTTGCTTGCTGCGCCGCGCCGGGGAAGGGATGAAGCACCGCAACGAGGTCGGCCCCGGAAGGCGATGACGTGCGAAAAACTGTGTGGATCGCCGTGGCGCTGGGCCTGCTGCTTGCGGCAGCGGGGCTGTTTGCGGTGCTGGTTTCTGCCGTACCGTCGCCGCGGAATGACGGCGCCAAGCGATCTTCGATCGATCGCGCCCCGATGGGAGAAGCGCAGCACAGGCAGGTCTATTCGCCGGTTATCGCGAAGGACCCATATGTTGCTGCGCAATGGGAAAAATCGATCCGGGCGCTGGAAGCGGCGTGTGCTGAACGCGGCGAATATTGCGATGAGGCCCGAAAAGCGCGCCTGTCGGTGAACCGATAGCGGCGCTTTTGCGTCGATTCAGCTCAACAGCGGTTCGAGCGCGTCCCATTCGCGGTCGACCGCGCGGCGGCCGGCGTCGATCGCGGCGCGGATTTTTGCCGGGTTGAATTCGAGCGTTTCGGCGACTTCCTCTTCGGGTTCGATGATGCGGATCGGCGCGAAGCGATAGCGTGCGATCTGGACGTCGAGCGGGCGAAGGATGCGCGCCGCCTGCGCGCCGCCGATGCCCTCGTTCTGCAGCGCGCGAAGCTGTCCCTCGCGCGCGGCGATCAGGTCGTTGATCAGCGCCGCGCCGGCGAGGTCGTTCGCCGACACTTCCGATTGCAAGATATCGACCGCGCGCAGCCCGATCTTGATCAAATCGGGAAAGACGCGAACCGGGCCGGGCCGCGGTGCCGGCGACGCGCGCACCGCGATCACCCCGCGCGGGTTCATTTCGAGCGCCGCGCTCAAAGGCGTCACGTCGCGCACCCCGCCGTCGACCCATTGCTCCTCGGTCCCGTCGCTCGCGCGCGTCTTCAAGGGATCGAAGAAAAGCGGCATCGCGCAGCTCGCATAAACCCAATTGTGGATGCCGGGCACGCTTTCGTCGATGCTGCGATAGGTGCCTGTGCCGAGATTGACGACGCCGAGCAGCAACTTGCGCCCGCTCGCGCGGAGCTTCGCATCGTTTGCGAAGCCCTTGAGCAGTTTTTTGAGTGGCGCGGTGTCGTAAAGCGCATCCTCGCCGAGCAGCCCGCCAACGACGCCGAGCGGGCGCGATTTGTAGATCGAGCTGTTGCCCTTGATGCCGAGCCAGGCGTCGAGCAGCCCCGGGACATCGTCCTGTGCAACGCCGAGCGCCTGGATCGCGCCGGTCGATACGCCGGCGACGATGTCGAGGCGAACGCCGCGATTGACGACGAGTTCGTGGACGACGCCGACCTGGAAGGCGCCTTTCGCGCCGCCCCCGCTCAATACGATTGCCAGACCGCCTGCCATGCCGTGCGCCTCCTTGGCCGGTGCCAGTTTACAGCAATTTGGGAGGCTTCCCAAGCGGCGAAGCCGCGCTTTTTCGAGAAACTCCGCGGGTCATTAACCAATTTTTATCCATGATTGGCCACAGCGGGTGTGAGCATGAATTTGCCTGTGGGGAAGTCAAACAATGTCCGATGCCTTGGGTTCGAAAAACCGTCCGACGAGCGCCGATGTCGCCATCATTGGCGCCGGGCCGGCGGGGCTGACCGCCGCCTATCAGCTGACCCAGCAGGGTTACAGCGTGACGGTGATCGAAAAGGACCCGGTCTATGTCGGCGGGATCAGCCGCACCGTCGAGCATGAGGGATTTCGCTTCGACATCGGCGGACATCGCTTCTTTTCGAAGAGCCGCGAAGTCGTCGACCTGTGGAACGAGATTTTGCCCGACGATTTCATCGAGCGCCCGCGGATGAGCCGCATCTATTACGAAGGCAAATTCTATTCCTATCCGCTGCGCGCGTTCGAGGCGCTGTGGAATCTCGGTATCATACGCTCGACATTGTGCATGGTGAGCTATGCGCAGGCGAAGCTGTTCCCGAACCGGAAGGTCCGCAGTTTCGAGGACTGGACGATCAACCAGTTCGGACGGAAGCTCTATTCGATCTTTTTCAAGACCTATACCGAGAAGGTGTGGGGCATGCCGTGCGACGAAATGTCGGCCGACTGGGCGGCGCAGCGCATCAAGGGGCTCAGCCTCGGCGCCGCGGTACTCGACGGGCTGAAGCGCAGCCTCGGGCTCAACAAGAAGCCCAATGACGGCATGGCGACCAAGACCTTGCTCGAAACCTTCCGCTACCCGCGGCTCGGCCCCGGCATGATGTGGGACGCGGCGCGCGACAAGGTCGTCGCGGGCGGCAACCATGTGCTGATGGGCCACAGCTTCAAACAATTGACGCAGGACCAGAGGACGGGGCGCTGGCGGATGACTGCGACCGGCCCCGACGGCGATATCGTGATCGACGCGGGCCATGTCATCAGCTCGGCGCCGATGCGCGAACTGGCGGCGCGTATCCATCCGCTGCCGGCGTGCGCGCTGAGCGCGGCGCCGAACCTCAAATATCGCGACTTCCTGACCGTCGCGCTCAAGATCCGGTCGGAGGACCTGTTCCCCGACAACTGGATCTATATCCACGACAGCAAGGTTCGGGTCGGCCGCGTGCAGAATTTCCGCAGCTGGTCGCCCGAGATGGTGCCCGACCCCGAACTCGCGTGCGTCGGCCTCGAATATTTCTGTTTCGAGGGCGATAACCTCTGGGCAGCAAGCGACGAGCAGCTGGTTGCGCTGGCGACGAAGGAAATGGAAATCCTCGGCCTTTGCGATCCGGAAGATGTCGTCGGCGGCGCGGTGGTGCGGCAGGAAAAAGCCTATCCCGTCTATGACGACGACTATGCCGCGCATGTCGAGACGATGCGCAGCGAACTCGAGGCGCGCTATCCGACGCTGCACATGGTCGGGCGCAACGGCATGCACCGTTATAACAACCAGGATCATGCGATGATGACCGCGATGCTGACGGTGCGCAACATCGTCGCGGGCGAAAAACTCTATGATATCTGGGGCGTCAACGAGGATGCCGAATATCATGAAAGCGGCACCGAGGGCGAACGGGCCGCACTCGCGTCGGTCCGCGATGTTCCGACGCGCGTGGCGAAGGCCGCCTGAGGCTTTGGCCGGGGGGATCGGCGCCATGCAACCTGTGACCCGATTGATCGCGTCGGTGCGGCGCGGCGAGATTCGCTGGCTCAACTATCTGCTCGCCAGCGGGCTTGCGCTCGGCAGCGATGCAGGGCTGTTCCTGCTGTTGCTCGATGCCGGGCTGTCGCCGGTACCGGCGTCGGCGACCGGCTATTGCGCCGGGATCCTTGTCCACTGGATGATCTCGAGCCGACTCGTTTTCGCCGACGGCGCCGCGGCGCGCGGCACGGGTGAGCGCCACCGCCAGAAACTGCTCTTTGTCGGATCGGCATTGGTCGGTCTTGCCGTCACGACGGCGATCGTCGGGGGCGGCAGCGCGCTCGGCCTCGATCCGCGGCTTGCAAAGCTTGCGGCGATCGTCGTCAGTTTCCAGACCACCTATCTGCTCCGCCGCCATATCGTCTTCCGGGCCGCAGCGGCATGAACGGCACGCCCGCGCAGGGCGGCCTCTCGCTTGGGCCGTGGTTCACCCCGGTGCGGATCGCGCTGATCGTCTGGGCGGCGATGAGCCTGATCGCGATCATCTTCAACTGGCATGCGATCGTCGCGCTCGACCTCTCCGATACCGACGACGCGATGCGCATGGTGCAGGTCCGCGACCTGCTCGCCGGACAGGGCTGGTGGGACCTCGCGCAACATCGCGTCAATCCGGCGGGCGGTGGGGTGCTGATGCACTGGTCGCGGATCGTCGATGCGCCGCTGGCTGCCGGGATCGTCGTGCTCGAACCATTGTTCGGGCAGGCGATGGCCGAACGGATCGTGATGACGCTGTGGCCACCGCTGCTTGGCGCGGCGCTCAGCGTCGCGTGCGTGCTGGGATACCGCGATCTGTCCGATCGCCGGATCGCCTATGTCGTGCCGCTGTTCCTGATCATGGCGGGCTACATCATCGTCCAGTTCCGGCCGCTGCGCGTCGATCATCACGGCTGGCAGATATTGCTCGCGATGATCGTCATCGGACAGGCGCTGCGGCCCGCGACCGTGCGCGCGGGGGTGTATGCGGGGCTTGCCGCCGCCGCGCTGATCGCGGTGTCGATCGAGGGGCTGCCGATCGCGGCGCTGTTCGCGGGTCTCGCGGCGCTACGCTGGGTGCTCCATGGGTGCGGCGAGGATCGTGCGCGCCTGTGCGGCTATATGGCCGCGCTCGCGGGCGGTGCGCTGTTGCTCCAGTTCCTGACGCACGGTCCTGCGGGGCTCATTGGCCGCTGGTGCGACGCGCTTTCGGTACCCTATCTCGCGGCGTTCATCGCCGCGGCGGCGCTGACCCTTGCGGTAGCGCGCGCGAACCCCGCGCAATCCTGGGTCCGCTTTGCATCGCTCGGGGTCGCGGGCGCGGCCGCGGCGGGTGTGCTCGTCTGGACCGAGCCGCAATGCGCCAAAGGCCCGTTTGCGTCGCTCGACCCGATCGTCGTGCAATATTGGTATCGGCATGTCCTCGAAGGGCAGCCGGTGTGGGCGTCGAGCCCGGCCGACGCGATTCATGTCCTGCTGCCTTCGCTTATTGGCCTCGCCGGGGCTTTGCTCGCCTGGCGCGGTGCGGCGATGGCGGTCGATCGCCGCAACTGGGCGACCCTGATCGTCGCGCTGGCGGGGGCGGCGGCGCTGTCGCTGTTCGTCCTGCGCAGCGCCGGGACCGCGCATCTGTTCGCCTTGCCCGGCTGTGCCTGGCTCGGGCTGCGTGCGTGGGCCTGGGCGCGCTCGATCGGTTCGACGCTGCCGCGGATCCTCGCGTCGGTCGCGGCGGCGCTGACCCTGCCGCTTCTGGGGAGCATGGCGGTCGTCGCCGCGTTCGAGACAGTTTTTCCGGCATCGAAAGCCGCCGAAAGGGAAACCGGCGCCGCGGTATCCCACAAAGCGACCTGTCTCGACCGCGACACGATCGCGGCGCTCGACCGCCTGCCGACGACGACGATCCTGACCCCGATCGACCTCGGCCCGTCGATCCTGTTCTGGACGCGCCACAGCCTCGTCGCGACCCCGCATCATCGCAACCGCGAGGCGATGGCGGATACAATTCGCGTGTTCGCCGGCGATCCGGCGGCGGCCGAAGCGCTGGTGCGCAAGCAAAAGGCGACGCTGATCGTCTATTGCCCGACCGCCAATGATTTTCGCGGCTATCGCCGCGCACGCAAGGATGCGCTCGCGGCGCAGCTTTATGCGGGGAAGCCACCGGCCTGGCTCGAAGCGGTGCCGCTCACCGCGCGTGCGGGCCTGTCGGTGTGGCGCGTCAAGCCCGAGTGAAGTGCTTCAGGCGGGTTGGAAACTGAGCGCCGCGCCGTTCATGCAATAGCGCTTGCCGGTGGGTTTCGGCCCGTCATTGAAGACGTGGCCGAGGTGGCCGCCGCAGCGTTTGCAATGCACCTCGGTGCGCGCATAGCCGAGCTCATGGTCGGTCGAGGTGGCGATCCCGCCCTTCAGCGGCGCCCAGAAGCTGGGCCAGCCGGTGCCGCTGTCGAACTTGGTCCGGCTCGAATAAAGCGGCAGGGCGCAGCCCGCACACAGGAAGGTGCCGGCGCGTTTTTCCTTGTCGAGCGGGCTGGTGAAGGGGCGTTCGGTCGCCGCCTCGCGCAGCACGCGATATTGCAGCGGCGACAGGCGCTTTTTCCATTCGGCGTCGGAGAGCTGCCACCCGGCCTGCGCTTTCGGGCGCGCCGATCGGGCGAAGAGCATCGGCGCGCCGATCACGGCGCCGCCGAGCGCAAGTCCGCCGAGAAGATAACGACGTTCGATCATGCCTTGCGATACGTACGCCTTCGCCGAAGGGTTACAAGCCCGCGTCAATATTTCTCGATTTGCACGGGCAGCGACCGGAAACCGTGGACGAAGCAGGCGTGGACGCGTTCGGGGGTGCCGGTGACGTTCACGCGCATCCGCCGCGCCGCCATCTCTTCGAGCAGGATGCGGAGCTGAAGCTCGGCGAGCCGCGCGCCGACGCAGCGGTGGACGCCATAGCCGAACGACAGGTGGCGCCGGGCATTCTCGCGGTCGAGTTTCAGCGCGTCGCCATCGTCGAACACGCTCTCGTCGCGGTTCGCCGACAGATACCAGAGGATGAGCTTGTCGCCCTTCTTGATCTGGTGTCCGAAGAGGTCGGCATCCTCGAGCGCGGTGCGGCGCATATGCGCCAGCGGCGTCTGCCAGCGAATGATTTCGCTGACCGCATTGGGGATCAGCGACGGATCGGCTTCGAGCTTCGCGCGCTGGTCGGCGAATTTGTCGAGCCCATAGGCAAGCCCAGACATGGTGTTGCGCGTCGTGTCGTTGCCGCCGACGATGAGGAGGACGAGGTTCCCGATGAACTCATATTTGTCCATGTTGCGCATCGCCTCGCTGTGCAGCATCATCGACAGGAGGTCGGGCGTCGGCGGCTGGTCGAGCTTTTCCATCCACAGCTTCTGGAAATAGACGAAGGCTTCCTCGAGCACCGCGCGGCGCTGTTCCTTGAGCTCGACCTTCTGCGCGAGTTCGACGTCGCCCATCCAGTCGGACCATTCGGTGAGCTTGCGGCGGTCTTCCCAGGGGAAATCGAAGAGCAAAGCGAGCATCTGCGTCGTCAGCTCCATCGACACGCGATCGACCCAGTCGAATTCGCTGTTCCACGGCAGGCTGTCGAGCACCTCGCCCGTGCGGTTGCGAATATCCTCCGACAGGCGCGTCATTTCGGCGGGCGTAAAGGCGGGGGCGACGGTGCGGCGCTGGTCGGTGTGCTGCGGCCGGTCCATCGCGATGAACATCGGCAGGCGGAAATCCTCATCCTCGTCGCGTTCGAGGATCGTGATCCCGCCATATTCCCATGACGAGCTGTAGATGTCGGGGAGCGCCTCGACGTGCTGGATCGCCTGATGGCTTGCGATATTCCAATAGGGGCCGTGGACGCTGTCCTCGCACTTCACGATACCGCCCAGTTTGCGAAGTTCGGCAAAGGGTTCCTGCCAGCGATCCTCCGAATAGATCGCGGCGGGGCTCATGTCATAGGCGTGGGTGACAGGCTGGGGTTTGGCTGCAGTCGCCATCGGGCATCCTCTCTTCGCAAGGGACTCGCCGCGACGCTTGCCGCCGTCGGCGAAATCAGTTGCAGAATGCCACTGCTAACAGCTTTGTCAATGACGTGCGGTGCGTCCCGTCGGAGCGCGGCGCCAGAATTTCCAGCCGCTCCCGCTGCTCAGCACCCCCGACCGGAACAGCCGGACCGAAACCCAGATAACGAGCGCGACCCAGATCGCCTGCCAGCCAAGCGCGAGCAGGTGGACCGCCTTGGCATCGTCGGTCGCGGCGCGCGCCGCCATCGCGAGCGGTGATGAGAAGGGGAAAATCTCGGCGAAGCGGGCGAGGCTGCTGCCCGGCGCGCTCGCGGCGCCCGCTGACAGGCTGAACATGCCGACCTGGAAGATGGTGATCGGCAGGCTGAGCATCTGGATTTCGCGCACCGTCGCCGCCTGCGCCCCGACGCCGAGGAAGGCGGCGCCGAGGAGGAGGAAGGACAGGATGAAATAGGCGAAGCCGATCCCGAGAAAGAAGGGCCAGCCGGTCGCGGGCATCGCGGCGAGCGCGGCCGCAGGCTTGCCCGCCGCGGCGAGCGAAGCCGGATCGACCTGCGTCGCGGCGACCAGCCCGCCCCCCATGGCGATGATCACCCAGAAGGCGATGAAGAGCATCGCGACGCCGAGCATCCCGAGCAGCTTGCCGAGGAAAACGCTTTCGAGCGGCACCGCGGCGGCGAGGATCTCGATGACCTTGTTGCCCTTCTCCTCGGCGAGCGAACTCACGGTCTGGCCGGCGAGAAGCAGGGTCAAAAGGAATATGATGAACACCGCGCCGAAACCGATCGATTGCTGCACCGCGATGCTGGTGCCGCCGTTCGAGAGCGCTTCGAAGCGTGGTGCGACGGGCGGCAAGGGCCCCGCGGCCCGGGCGCGCTGCACGTCGCTCGCGAGCAGTGCGAGATAGCGTCCCGAACTGCTGTCCCTTTCGCGCTCGACGATGTACGGCGCGGCGAGCGGGCCGATCATCACCGCATAGGTGTCGCTGCCCTTTTCGTGCGCGATCTTCACCGGATCGGCGGCGGGGCCGGCGATCCGGATGTCGAGCAGCGCGGGTTCGCGGCTCATCGCCGCGCGAAGCCGCGTATCGGCGCTGCGCAGCGCTTCGACATCGGCCGCGTCGGCGACGATAACGATGCGGCCCGCGCCGCGCGCGCTGTCGGCGAGCTGCGACGCGCCCATCCCGCCGGCCAGTCCCATCGCGACCATGAACAGCGGCGCCAGCAAGAACAGGAGGAAGGTCGGGGTCGCGACGATCGCGAGGAAGTCGCGCCGCGCAACAACGAACATGCTGCGGATGAAGGGGGTCATGCGCTGGCCTCCTCTACGGCGTCCCCGGTCGCGTCGGCATCGAAGCCAGCATCGACCTGGCGGACGATATGGACAAAGGCGTCGTGGAGCGCCGGGCGGCTGATCGAAAGACCGGTGACGCCATGACCGCTCGCGGTGATGCGCGCGAGCAGGGGTTCGACGTCGCCGTCCTGAATCGCGAAATGCCATGCGTCGCCGCGCAGTTCAGCGCCAGCGGGAAGGTTGGCGGCGACGATGGCGGGGTCGCCGGCGGTTCGTGGGGTGTAACGCACCTGCATCGGCAGTAGCGCGCGCGCTTCGTCGACCGTGCCCTCGAAGCGGCGTGCCGAGCGCGCGATGATCGCGATGCGGTCGCACAGCCGTTCGGCATGCGCCATGACATGCGTCGAAAAGAGGATCGTCGCGCCGCGGTCGCGCTCGCGCCGGACGAGCATTTCGAGCCGTTCCTGGTTGACCGGATCGAGTCCGGAGAAAGGTTCGTCGAGGACGATCAGGTCGGGTGCGTGGACGATCGAGCCGATCAGCTGGATCATCTGCGCCATGCCCTTCGACATCTTGCGGATCTTTTCGTCGATCACGCGCTCGAGTCCGAGTTCGGTCATGAAGCCTGCGGCGCGGCGGCGGCCTTCGGACCAGTCGAGCCCGCGCAGCGCGCCCATGAAGGCGATCGCCTCGCGCGCTTTCATGCCGGGATAGAGTCCGCGCTCCTCGGGCAGATAGCCGATCCGGTTGCGCACGGCTTGCGGCCGGTGCCCGCCGAGCAGCCGGCTCGTTCCCTCGTCGGGATCGATGATGCCGAGCGTCATTCGGAGGCTGGTCGTCTTGCCGGCGCCGTTGGGGCCGAGCACGCCATAGATGCTGCCCGCCGGCACCGCGAGGCTGACATGATCGACCGCTTTGTAATCGCCGAAATATTTGGTGAGGCCGTTCGCCTCGACGCTGAAATCGCTCAAACCTGGGTCCCCGATCATTCGCTCACCGGACTATGGCACGGCGAGACGGCTCGCGTATAGAGCGCCAATGGTTGCCGAAGCCTTGCCTCCTCTGGAAGACCGCCTCGAAGCGGTCGCGCGCGAGCATGGATTCGCGGCGTTCGGGATCGCGCACGCCGATGCGGCGCCGCAATCCGCGGCGCGGCTCGACCAATGGCTGGCCGAGGGGCGCCACGGCGACATGATCTGGATGGAAAGCCGCGCCGAACAGCGCGGTTCGCCCAAGGGTCTCTGGCCCGAGGTCCGATCGGTGATCGCGCTCGGCATGAGTTATGCACCCGCGCTCGATCCGCTGGCGCTCGCCGATCATCCCGACCGCGGACGGATTTCGGTCTATGCGCAGGGCGGCGATTATCATGACGTCGTCAAAAGGGCGCTGAAGGCGGTCGCGCGCTGGCTGGTTGCCGAAGTGACGGACGCCGAGGTCAAGGTGTTCGTCGACACCGCGCCCGTGATGGAAAAGCCGCTGTCCGCCGCGGCGGGGCTCGGCTGGCAGGGCAAGCACACCAATCTCGTCAGCCGTGACCATGGCAGCTGGCTGTTTCTGGGGGCAATTTACACGACGCTGGAACTGGCGCCGTCGAAACCGGGGCGCGACACGTGCGGCAGCTGTTCGGCGTGCCAGGATGCCTGCCCGACGCAGGCCTTTCCTGCGCCGTACCGGCTCGATGCGCGTCGCTGCATCTCGTACCTCACGATCGAACACAACGGCCCGATCCCCGTCGCGCTGCGGCGCGGGATCGGCAACCGTATCTATGGCTGCGACGATTGCCTTGCGGCGTGCCCGTGGAACAAATTTGCGGAAACCGCGCAGGCGCACCGCGCTTTCCTGCCGCGAGCCGAACTCGCCGCGCCGTCGCTCGCCGACCTGCTGGCGCTCGACGATGCCGATTTCCGGCAGGTCTTCGCGGGCTCACCGATCAAGCGGATCGGGCGCGGACGGATGGTGCGTAACGCGGCGATCGCGGCGGGAAACAGCGGCGACATACGCTTTGTCCCGGTGCTCGAACGGCTGGCGAAGGATGATTCGCCGATGGTGGCCGATGCGGCGTTATGGGCGCTCGCCGAATTGACGCCGTGACGTCATTCGCCTGTAAAACGGCACCGGCCCATTCCCGCCCATCCTAACGCTGCAGCGACTGCGCGCAGCTGTTGACCTCGGCGTTGCGGCCGTCGGGGGTGCGCGCGTCGACATGCGTCGCGACCGGATTGGCGCCCGCGCGCGGGGCATAGAAATAGATATCGAGGATGCAGTTCGTCCCCGCGAACTGGAGCTTGCGCCCCGCACCCTCGGTGACGTCGAGCCGCGGTTTGCCGAACATGCGGCCGATGGCATCGGCGCTGTTGCCGATCAGCGCATTATTCTGCACCGGCTTCACCACCGTCGGCTGCTGCGTGACCGGGGGCGGCGTCGAGGGGCGCGGGATTGCGGGGCCGGCGCAGGCGCCGAGCGTCAGCGCAAGGCCGGAGATGGCGGCCAACTGTCCATTTTTGGTCATCTTTTTTCGTCCCCGTCCCGCAGGTGCAGCATGTGCACGGCCATAGCGGCACTCAGGATAGGCGCCAACAGATTGGCGACGGGCACCATGAAGCTTGCGGCGGACAGCAGCCCGAGCGACCAGCGCGCCGGGCGATCGAGCCGCGGCCGGTCGGGATGGCGCGCGAGCACCATCGCCTCGAGATCGCGTCCGAGGAGCAGCGCGTTGACGAACAGTGCAAAGATCGGCGTGCCGATTCCCGTCACGAGCAGCAGGATATAGACCGGCAGCGCGAGCAGGTTGCCGCCGACGAGCCGGACGAGCGACGCGAGCGCGAGGCCGATATTCTGGCGCCAGCCGACATCGACGGCCCCCGCCGCCGCAGCGGGATAATGACGTCCCTCGACATCGGCGACGATGCCGTCGGCGAACAGCCCGACGACCACGATCGCGACCGCGCGAAACAGCAGCCAGCTGCCGGCGAGGATGACGACGACGACGAGCAGGCCCGCCATATCCTGCTCGGTTTCGCCCAGCCATTGCCAATGCGCGAGCGCCCAGCGCGCGGACCAGAAGATCGCGGCGCCCGCGGCGGCGAGCAGTAGCAAAGTGAGGGCAAGGCTCTGCGCGAGGACGCGGAGCACGCGCGGCTGGGGCAAGTCCCTGAGTGCGAGCAGGAAAGCATGAACGGCGCGGGCCATGACCAGGGGATGGCGCGAGCGAACCCCTCCCGTCAAGCGCAGGTCGACAATCTATTCCTCTCGTCACCCGGGGCTTGATCGCGGGTCTGAAGAGGGGAGGGATGGCGCTCGCGAGCGTTCTGCTTGCCTTGATGCGCCGCCGCCCGTAAAGGCCCGCGCAGCTTTTTCCACGCATCACAGGATATTTCATGGCCTCCACCGCCCGTTTCGACGTTGTTGCCATCGGCAATGCGATCGTCGACGTCATTGCCCGCGCCGACGATGCGCTGATCACCGCCGAAGGCCTGACCAAGGGGTCGATGCGGCTGATCGACGCCGAAGAGGCCGAACGGCTTTACGCGGCGATGGGGCCGGCGATCGAAATGTCGGGCGGTTCGGCGGCGAATACGCTCGCGGGGATGGCCGCGCTCGGCCAGCGGTGCAGCTTTATCGGGCAGGTCGCCGACGACCAGCTCGGGCATGTCTTCACGCACGACCTCCGCGCGCTTGGCGTTGCGTATGAAACCCCGCCGCTCAGCGAAGGCGCGCCGACCGCGCGCTGCCTGATCCTCGTCACCCCCGACGGGCAGCGGACGATGAACACCTTCCTCGGCGCGAGCCACCTGCTCGAACAGTCGATGATCGATGAGGCGTGGATCGCCGATTCGGATATCCTCTATCTCGAAGGCTATCTGTGGGATCCCGAACTGTCGCGCGCGGCGATGCGGCGCGCGATCGACGTGTCGCGGGCCGCGGGGCGCAAGGTCGCCTTCACCCTGTCCGATGCCTTCATTATCGACCGCCACGGCGCCGATTTCCGCAAGCTGATCGCCGAAGGGCTGTTCGACATATTGTTCGCGAACGAGGTCGAGATTTGCGCGCTCGCCGAAACCGACGATTTCGAAGCGGCGGTCGCAAAGGTCGCGCCGCAGGTGCCGCTGCTCGTCGTGACGCGCGGTTCGCACGGCGCGCTTGCGATCACCGGCGGCGAACGCACCGAAGTGGGCGCCGAGCCCATCGACACCGTCGTCGACACGACGGGTGCCGGCGACCTGTTCGCGGCGGGCTTCCTGTCGGGTCAGGCGCAGGGGCGTTCGATCGCCGACTGCCTGACGATGGGCGCGGTGTGCGCGCGCGAAATCATCGCGCAGGTCGGGCCGCGCGCCCAGACCGACCTCAAGGCGACGGTCGCGGCGCGCCTCGCCTAGGAACTTTCACCGGGATGAAGCGTCCTATGCGCCATCAGCATAGGAGGTCGACATGGCCGATGAAATTCACGAGACGCGCACCCCCGACGGGTCGACGCACACGACGACGATCATCGATCGCGAACCGCGTCGCGGCGGCGGATTGGGCATGGGCCTGATCCTGCTCGTTGTCCTCGCGGTTGCGGCCTTTGTCGCATTCCAGTTCCTCGCCAACGACAGCGCGCAGACGGGCGCAGTTACCGAAGCCGCGCAAAAGGTTGGCGATGCCGCGCAGGACGTCGGCGACGCCGCGCAGAAAGCGGTCGATTAGGCCGCGGCCGCCGGCGCTTCTTCCGGGTGCTTCTTGAACAGCGCCCGGTCGGCGGGGCCGAAACCGCGGGTCCAGATCAGCCAGGCGTAAATGCCGAGGATGAAGGGTACGCCGATCAGCAGCTCGGCCCATTCGGGAAGCTGCGTCGCCCCCCAGCCGAGCACCGCCGCGCCCGCGGTCGCCCAGACGAGCGCCCAGCGCAGGCTGTTCACCGGCGCGCCGAGGATGCGCGCAAGCAGCCGCGCCTTGACCAGCGATGCGAAGCCGAGCGCCAGCATCAGCGCGAGCGCGACCGCCCCGGCATAGGTGATCGGGGGCAATCCCATCGATTTGGCGATCAGGATCAGCGCGACGCTGAGACCCGCCTGCAGCGCGAGCGTCGCGATGCTGATGAGCAGGTTGCGGTGGCGCGCGACATAGACGAGCGCCGCCTCGCTGACGACCGCGGTCGCGGCGACGACCTCGGCGGCAAGCAGGAAGGCGAGCGCGGCGGTGCCGCTGACGAATTCGGGGCCGACAAGGCCCATCACCGCCTCGCCCGGAATGCCGAGCGCGAGCGCGACGCCAGCCTGCGCCGCGATGATCCAGAAACCGACCTGGCTGACCTGTGCCGCCACGGCGGCAAGCCGGTTCTCGGCCAGGTTGCGCGTGATGACCGGGCCGAGAATCGGCTCGAAGCTCGTCTTCAATTTCTGCGGCAGCGAGGCGACCTGCTGCGCCATGTAATAGATGCCGTAGATCGTCGGCGAGGTGAACTGGCCGAGGATGAAGAGGTCGAGGCGGCGCGTACCCCATTCGATCGCATCGGCGGCGGCGAGCGGCGCGTTACGCCGCGCGAGGGTGATCAGGTGCGCTGGATGCGGCCGCCAGACCCCGGGACCGCCATAGTGCCGGATCATCGGGATCAAAGCGGTGAGGAAGGCGCCGAGCATCGCCGCGGCATAAGACAGCATCAGCCCGTCGCGCGCCGAGACGAACCAGAATCCCGCGGCGGCGATGCTGATCACCCACGGTTCGACGATCGCACGCGCGCGCACGGTGGCGCCGATGTCGAATTTATATGCGCAGGCGGCGAGCGCGATGTCGGTCCCCGCGATTGCGAAGACGAGCAGCGCCATCCAGCGATCGGCGCCGTCGATCCCGCCCGCCGGATACATGAGTTGCGGGAGGAGGAAGAGGATCGCCGACCCCGCCGCCGAGGCAAGGAAGGCGACGAACATGCCGTCCCACACGACGATACGATGATCGGCGCCGGGCGCGCTCAATTGCTCGGCGAGGCCGCGCTTCAGCCCCAGCGTCGCGAGCTGCGCGACGAGTTCGATGACGAGCACGGCAAAGGCGAAACGCCCGACCGCCTCGGGCCCGTACCAGCGGCCCGCCACATAGAGGAAGGGCAGGCGCGCGACGAGGCGAAGGATGAAGCCGAAAAAATTGGTGCGTCCGCCCTTGGCGAGCGCGGCCGTGTCCGCATCCCCCGAAGATGCGGCTGGCGAAGGGGGCGCGGCTGCGCTGTCCGTCTGGCTCAAGCCTGGCGCCCCTTCTGCTGCTCCCCGAAGCGCAGTCTAGCGCGGCGGGAAGGTGCAGGCAATCGATCGAAGTACTTCATTGCCCTTCGGATCGCAGCGGGCGGCTGAGCAGCGCCTGAATGGCTTCGCCGACGCGGGTTTCGCCCGCGACGAGGCGCGCGACCGTGTCGGTGATCGGCATGTCGATGCCGTCGGCGCGTGCGGCTGCGGCGACGACGGGGGCGCTGAAGGCGCCTTCGGCGACGGTGCGCCGGTCGGCCATCAACGCCTCGGCGGCTTCGCCGCGCCCGAGCCCCTGACCGAGCGCGAAATTGCGCGAGTTGGACGAGGTGCAAGTGAGGACGAGGTCGCCGAGCCCGGCGAGGCCGGCGAGCGTTTCGGCCTGTGCGCCGCGCGAGAGGCCGAACCGCGTCATTTCGGCGAAACCGCGGCTGATCAGCGCCGCGCGCGCGTTGAGCCCCAGCCCGGCGCCGTCGACGATCCCGCATGCGATCGCGAGGATATTCTTAACCGCGCCGCCGATCTCCGCGCCGATGACGTCGGTCGAGGCATAGGGCCGGAAATGCGGGCGGGCGAGCGCCTGCGCGATTTCGCTCGCGAGGCTGGCGTCGGCGGCAGCGAGCGTGATCGCGGTGGGAAGCCCGGCGGCAACTTCGTGTGCGAAGGTCGGCCCCGAAAGCACAGCATGGGGGCGCTGGGGCGCGAGATCGCGCGCCATGTCGATCGGGAAGGCAAAGCTGCCCGCTTCCATCCCCTTGCTGCAAAAGATCAACGGCGCATCGCCGGGCGGAAGCGCGGCGAGTACCGCGCGCAGATAGGGTACGGGAACGACGACGAGCAGCGCGTCGAGGTCGGCCATGTCCGCGAGAGCGCCGGTCGCGGTCAGCGAGGGCGAGAGCGCGGCGCCGGGAAGAAAGACCGGGTTGCGATGTTCGGAATTAATCGCGGTGACGACCTCTTCTTCGCGCGCCCACAGCCGCACCGGCGCGCCTTCGGCGGCGAGTAGCTGGGCAAGCGCCGTGCCCCACGCACCGCCGCCGATCACGCCGAAATTCGAATATGACGTCATGCCTTCACCCCTGCTCCGCGCACCGCCTCGGCTTCGGGATCGAGCGGCCAGCGCGGGCGTGCGGCGACGCCTAGGTCGTCGGTCAGTCCGGCGGCGAAGCGTTCGGCGCCCGCCCATGCGATCATCGCGCCATTGTCGGTGCAGAGCCACAGCGGGGGCGCGACAAAGGCCTTGTCGAACCGGGCCGCGAGATCGGTCAGCGCGCTGCGGATCGCCGTGTTCGCCGCGACCCCGCCCGCGACGACGAAGGCGGTCGCGTCGGAGCAGGCGGCGAGTGCGATGCGGCTGCGGTCGACGAGGCAATCGACGACCGCCTGCTGGAACGAAGCGGCGAGATCGGGGACGCTGTGTTCGCCCGACGCCGCCGCGCGCGCCACGGCGCTCTTGAGGCCGGCAAAAGAAAAATGCGGTTCGGCGCTGCCGACGAGCGGGCGCGGCAGCGGCACCGCGTGCGGGTCGCCGTCCCTTGCGATGCGCTCGACCGCGGGGCCGCCGGGGTAGCCGAGGCCGAGCAGCTTCGCGGTCTTGTCGAACGCTTCGCCCGCCGCGTCGTCGATCGTCGTCGCGAGACGGCGGTAATCGCCGACGCCTTTGACGAGCAGCAGCTGGCAGTGGCCGCCCGACACGAGCAGCAGCAGATAGGGGAATTCGAGCGCCGGATCGGCGAGGCGCGGGCTGAGCGCATGGCCTTCGAGATGGTTGACCGCGATCAGCGGCTTGTTCGCGGCGTGGGCGAGCGCCTTGCCGGTGACGAGCCCGACCATCACCCCGCCGATCAGTCCGGGGCCGGCGGTCGCCGCGATCGCATTGACCTCGGCGAGCGATACGCCGGCGTCGGCGAGCACACCCTCGACGATCGGCGCGAGCCGGTCGACATGCGCGCGCGCCGCGATCTCGGGAACGACGCCGCCATAGGGGCTGTGCTCGGCTTCCTGTCCCGCGACGCGATGCGCCAATATGCGCCGTTCGCTGTCGACGAGCGCTGCCGCGGTTTCGTCGCAGCTCGATTCAAGGCCGAGGATCAGGGTCATATTGTTGCGCGTCCTTTACCCGCCCCTTTATCGACAGGGCAACCCGCGCTAGCAGCTTGCGCATGAATGGCCTTCCTACTCCCCAAAACCCGCTTCGCATCGGCACGCGCGCGTCGCCGCTCGCGATGGCCCAGGCGCATATGGCGGCTGCGGCGCTGATTGCCAGTCATGGCATCGATATGGCGGCGCTCGAAATCGTGCCGATGACCGCAACCGGTGACAAGATCCAGGACCGGGCGCTCGCCGAGGTCGGCGGCAAGGCGCTCTGGACGCGCGAACTCGACGCCGCGCTCGACGCCGGGACGATCGATATCGCGGTCCATTCGCTGAAGGATGTCGAAACGCTGCGCGAGGCGCGCTTTTTCCTCGGCGCGATGCTCGAACGCGCCGATCCGCGCGACCGGCTGGTCGTGCGCGAGGGCATAGCGGCCATTTCGATCGCCGATTTGCCGCAGGGCGCACGGCTCGGGACGAGCAGCCCGCGCCGCGCGGCGCAGGTGAAGCGCATTCGCCCCGACCTCGAAACGGTGCTGCTGCGCGGCAATGTCGCGACACGGCTTGCCAAGATCGCCGGCGGCGACGCCGACGCGACCTTGCTCGCGGCGGCGGGGCTCGACCGGCTGGGGATGCACGACGTTGGAACGGTGCAGGACGTGCGCCTGCTGCTTCCCGCGGCGTCGCAGGGTGCGATCGGGATCGAATGCCGCGCGGGCGATGCGGCGACGCGCGCGCTGCTCGCCGCGGTCGATCACGCGCCGACGCATCGCGCGGTGATGGCCGAGCGTGCGTTTCTCGCGGCGCTGGGCGGCGATTGCCGCTCGCCGGTCGCGGCGCACGCGCATTGGCGGGATGACGGCACGCTCCGCCTCGATGCCGAGGTTTTTTCGGAGGATGGCGCCGACCATGTTGCCGGACATGTCGTTGTCGCGAATTCGGAGGCGCCCGAAGTGCTGGCGCGCCGCCTGCTCGGCGAAGCGCCCGACAGCGTCCGGCGCCTGTTCGCGCGATGACCGACGGCCCGCCATTGATCGTCACGCGGCCCGAACCGGGCAACGCGGCGACGGTCGAGCGGGCGATGGGAATGGGGTTCGACGCGCGCGCCATGCCGCTTTTTGCAGCGCGCGCGCTCGATTGGGACGCACCGCCCCCCGAAGATTTCGACGCGCTGCTGCTCACCAGCGCGGCGGCAGTGCGGCTCGCGGGTCCGGGCCTTGTCCGGATGGCATCGCTGCCCGCCTATGCCGTCGGCGCGGCGACCGCGCGCGCGGCAGAGGCAGCGGGACTGACGGTGGCGACGGTCGGATCGACGGACGCCGGGCAGCTTCTTGACGCCATGACGTCAGAAAATATCCGAGATATATTATGGCTTTGCGGGCGAGACCGGTCCGAATTCGACCTGCGCGGCGCGGCGATCACGGCCTTGCCCTGCTATGCTGTCGATCCCGTCCCGCCGCCTGCCGAATGGATGGGGCTGATCGCCGAACCCGCGGTCCTGCTCGCCCATTCGGCGCGTGCCGCACGGCGGATTTCGGACCTTGTAGGCGCCGCACGCGACCATCTGTCGCTCGTTGCAATCAGCCCCGCGGTCGCGGCGGCCGCCGGGAGCGGGTGGCACGATATCGCCATCGCGGGACAGCCGGACGATGTCGCAATATTGGCACAGGCGCGTGCTTTGTGGCACAAGGGTGCAAAATAGGGTCGTTCGAAAGAGAAACATGGCAATCGACAGTATCGACACCACCTCGCCCGTGCAGGACGAGGCGGTCCCGACGAGAGGGCTATCGTTCCGCGCGGTCGGCCTTGGCGCCCTCGTCCTGCTCCTGATCGGAATCGCCGGAGGCGGATGGGCGGTAAATCGTTGGCTGACGGGCGATAATTTGCCGTCGGCTCCGAAAGCGATCGAGCCATCGGCAGGGACCGCGAATCCGCTCCTCGTTGCAGGCGCGGCGAAGGGTGCGCCCGACGGCCAGCCGATGGTGGTTGCGCCCGTCGACGGCGCGAATGCGCTCGCGGCGCGCGTCGCCGAACTCGAACAACGATTGTCGCGAATCACCCTCGAAGCCGAATCGGCATCGGGCAATGCGTCGCGCGCCGAAGGGCTCCTCGTCGCCTTTGCCGTCCGGCGCGCGCTCGATCGCGGGCTGTCGCTTGGTTATCTCGACGCCCAGCTCCGGCTGCGCTTTGGTGATGACCAGCCCAATGCGGTGAAAACGATCATCGACACCTCGCGCGAACCGGTGACGCTCGAACAGCTTCGCGCCGAACTCGACACGCTCGCGCCGCAACTCGTCGGGCGGAACGGTGACGGCAATGGCAGCCTGTGGACCGGGCTGCGCCGCGAACTGG
Organism: Sphingopyxis sp.; assembly: GCF_035998905.1. Lineage (GTDB taxonomy): Bacteria > Pseudomonadota > Alphaproteobacteria > Sphingomonadales > Sphingomonadaceae > Sphingopyxis. Next base: position 318,414 of record NZ_DASYHG010000029.1, read on the forward strand.
GCGAGCTGTTCGTCGTGCGCGCGGCGGGAACGCAATCGCCGCGTGCATCCGAACGTCTCGATCGCGCGCGGCGCTATCTCGCGGCCGGCCAAGCCGACCTTGCGATTGCCGAGGTCGAGGCGATGCCCGGCGCGGCCGCGGCGAACGACTGGCTGATCGATGCGCGCCGCTATCATGAGGCGCGGCGCGCGCTTGACCTGATCGAGACGGCGGCGATATTGGAACCGCGCGACAGCCCCGCTGCCGCGATGGCCCCGAAAGCGGCCGAACCGACCCCATAGCGCGCATTCCGGTAAGGGCTGCCCGCCCTTTAGAGAGAAAGCCCGTTCCATGGCCCTCGCCGACCCGCAGCGCATCGAAGCGCTCGACCCGCTCGATCCCCTCCAGCTCGACGCCGAGCTCAGCGAAGAGGAGCGGATGGTCCGCGATACCGCGCGGTCCTATGCGACCGACGCGCTGTTGCCGCGCGTGACCTCGGCGTTCCTCGACGAACGCTTCGATCGAGAGATCATGTCGGAAATGGGCGCACTCGGCCTCCTCGGCGCGACGATCGATCCCGAATATGGCGGCGCGGGGCTGAATTATGTCAGCTATGGCCTGATTGCGCGAGAAGTCGAACGGATCGATTCGGGCTATCGTTCGGCCTGTTCGGTGCAGAGCAGCCTCGTGATTCACCCGATCAACGCCTATGGCAGCGAGGAGCAGAAGCGCAAATATCTGCCCGGGCTCACTTCGGGCGAACTCGTCGGCTGTTTCGGCCTGACCGAGCCCGACGCGGGCAGCGATCCCGGCGGGATGCGCACGCGCGCCGAAAAGATCGAAGGCGGATATCGCCTCAAGGGCGCGAAGATGTGGATCACCAATTCGCCGATCGCCGACGTTTTCGTCGTCTGGGCGAAGTCGGAGGCGCATGACGGCGCGATTCGCGGTTTCGTGCTCGAAAAGGGCATGAAGGGCCTGTCGGCGCCCAAGATCGAGGGCAAGGTGAGCCTGCGCGCGTCGGTCACCGGCGAGATCGTCATGGATTCGGTCGAGGTGGGCGAAGATGCGCTGTTGCCGCATGTTTCGGGGCTCAAAGGGCCGTTCGGCTGCCTCAACCGCGCGCGCTACGGCATCGGCTGGGGCGCGATGGGCGCGGCCGAATTCTGCTATGAAGCGGCGCGGGGCTATACCGGCGAGCGCAAGCAGTTCGGGCGCCCGCTCGCGGCGAACCAGATCGTGCAGCTCAAGCTCGCCAACATGCTCACCGAAATCACGCTGGGCTTGCACACCGCGCTGCGCGTCGGCCGGTTGATCGACGAGGGGCGGCTCATCCCCGATGCGATCAGCCTGCTCAAGCGCAACAATTGCGGCAAGGCGCTCGATATCGCGCGCGTCGCGCGCGATATGCACGGCGGTAACGGGATTTCGGCCGACTATCATGTCATCCGCCACGCGGTGAACCTCGAGACGGTGAACACGTATGAGGGCACGCACGATGTTCACGCGCTGATCCTCGGCCGCGCGATCACGGGTATTTCGGCCTTTGCCTGAGCCCCAGGGCTTAAAACCTTTGCAGGGCATCCGCGTCGTCGAACTGGCGCGTGTGCTCGCGGGGCCGTGGTGCGGGCAATTGCTCGCTGACCTCGGCGCCGAGGTGATCAAGGTCGAGCGGCCGGGCGCGGGCGACGATACGCGCGAATGGGGCCCGCCCTTCGTCACCGGCGCGGCGGGCGAGAATCTGGGCGCGGCCTATTATCACAGCTGCAACCGCGGCAAGCTGAGCGTCGCGATCGACATCGCGTCGGCCGCGGGGCAGGCGGAGGTGCGGGCGCTGCTCGCCGATGCCGATGCCGTGATCGAAAATTACAAGGTCGGCGGGCTCGTCAAATATGGGCTCGACCCCGCGCGGCTCTGCGCCGATTTCCCGCAGCTGGTCGTCTGCTCGATCACCGGCTTCGGCCAGACCGGGCCTTATGCGCACCGCGCCGGCTATGACTATATCGTGCAGGCGATGAGCGGCTTCATGTCGCTGACCGGCGAGCCCGACGGCGCGCCGCAAAAGGCCGGGATCGCCTATGCCGATATCTTCACCGGCATGTATTCCGCCGTCGCGATCCTCGCGGCGCTGCGACGCCGTGACGTCACCGGAAAGGGCGCACATGTCGACATGGCGCTGCTCGATTCGCAGGTTGCGGTGCTCGCCAATCAGGCGGCCAATTATCTGGCGAGCGGCGTCGCGCCGAAGCGGATGGGCAACGCCCACGTCAATGTCGTGCCCTATCAGGTCTTTGCGACCGCCGACGGCCAGCTCGTGATCGCGGTCGGCAACGACGGCCAGTATCGCAAGCTCTGCGCGATATTGGGCGTGCCCGAATGGGCCGACGATCCGCGTTTCGTCAACAATGCCGCGCGGCTCGCGAACCGCGCCGAATTGATCCCGCTGCTCGCCGCAAAGATCGCCGCGTGGGACGCGCAGCCGCTGTCGCTTGCGCTCGAGGCCGAGGGGGTTCCCGCGGGGCCGATCAACGACCTCGCGCAGGTGTTCGCCGATCCGCAGGTCCGGGCGCGCGGGATGCGCTTCCGGCCCGAGGGCGCGTCGATCGATGGTGTCGCGAGCCCGATCGTGATCGACGGCGAACGCATGGTCGCGCGCGCCGGGGCGCCGCCGCTCAGGCCATAGAAAAAGGGGCGCCGCGACGGACGCCCCTTTCTCCCCTTATCCGAAGATCAGAATTTGACCGTGCCGGTGACGAAGACCTGGCGCGGATTGCCGTAAAAAGCGGTGAGCACGCCTTCGCAGCCCAAGGCCGGGATCAGGCTGCCCGCGGGCAGCGGCGCCATGCCGGGGCATGCCGCGACGGGCGTCGGTGCCGCAGTCTGGACGAGCGCACCGGTTGTCGGGTTCGCGACCATGAAGGTATAGCCCGACGTCTTATACTGCTTGTCGAGCAGATTCTTGCCGAACAGCCCGATGCTCCAGCGTTCGTCGGGCGCGGTATAGACGAGGCTCGCATCCCAAAGCGCGAACCCCTTCTGGTCGATATAGGGGTTCGGGATTTCGAACTGATAGGTCTTGCTGCGGTACGACAGCGTGGTGGCAAAGCTGATGTCGCCGTCGCCGACCGGGGCCGAATAGGCGAGCGTGCCGCTTGCGGTCCATTTCGGCGTGTTCTGCACTTCGCGGAACGCGGCGACATCGGTCGGAACGCTCGCGATATTGGTGATATATTCCTTATACTCGGCGTCGATATAGCCGAGTGCCGTCGAGAAGGTCAGCCGGTCGCCCGGCGTGGCCATGTCCTGACCGAGGCGTGCGCGGCCTTCGAATTCGAGGCCCTTGAACTTCGCCTTGCCGGCATTCGACACGACGCCGCAGAAGGTCGGCAGGCCCGACACCGTACACGCGACCGAGCCCGGGATCTGGACGTCGGTATAATCGGCGTAGAAGCCCGCAAGCGCGACATTGACCGCGCCGTCGAGCAGGCTGCCCTTATATCCGACTTCATAGCTTTCGACCTTTTCGGGGCGGAAGCTCAGGAAGTTCGCGACCTCGTCGTTGGTCGGCCGGCCGGGGATTGCGGCGGGGGCGTTGGCGCCGACCCCGCGCGGATCGAAGCCGCCGCCCTTGAAGCCCTGCGAATAGCTGGCGTAGAAATTATGGTCGGGGTTCGGCTTGTACGACAGCGATACGCGCGGGGTGAATTTGTTGAAGCTGCGGCTGCCGTCGAAATTGGTGCTTGGCGCGCCTGCCGCGATTCCCGCGCCGCCGAAGACGGGCGACCCGCCGCCGATATAATTCTGGCGCAGGATATGCGCCTCGCGCTTGTCCCAGGTGTAGCGGCCGCCGACCGACAGGCTGAACTGGTCGGTGAAATCATAGGTGAAGTCGCCGAACACGGCAAAGGTCGTGGTGTCGACATCGGCCTCGGTAAAGGCGGTCAGCCCGGCAACATTGTTGAAGATGCGCACGTCGAACAGCGTGTCGGCCTTGGCATCGAGATAATAGAAGCCGAGCAGGCCCTTCAATTTTTCGCCTTCGTAAAGCAGCTGGAATTCCTGGCTCAGCTGCTCGTTGAAATAATAGCCGGGGACGTCGACGTCGACCGCGGGCAGTGCGTCGAAATCGATCGGGGTCGCCGAATTATCCTTGCGCCAGGCGCTGATCGAGCGGAGGGTCACCGTGTCGCTGAGTTCGGCGGTGACATTCATCGCGAGGCCGTAAGCCTCGATTTCCTGCTTGGGATCGTTGAGACCGCCGCGGCTGTCATAGACGTCGTCGAGGACCGGTGCGCCCGTCTTGAGACCGGCGATCAGGCGATGCCCGCCGCGCGGGTCGCTCTTGTCCTTGCTATAGTCGCCCGAGATGCGGATCAGGACCGGCGCGCCATAGCCGCCGAGTTCGACCGTACCGCGCCCGGCCCACACGTCCTTGTTGTAATTTTCGAGGCCGGTGGTGAGGTTGTCGCCGAAGCCGCCGCGCGACAGGCGCGCGCCCGACACGCCGACGCGCAGGAGGTCGCCGATCGGCGCGCTCGCGGTGACGATCAGGTCGGCCTGGTCATAGGTGCCAAGCGTGCCCTTGATCTTGAGCGAGAATTCCTCGGGCAATTGCTTGGTCACATATTTGACCGCGCCGCCGATCGTGTTGCGGCCGTAGAGCGTGCCTTGCGGCCCGCGCAGCACTTCGATGCGTTCGACGTCATAGATGTCGAGGACTGCGGCCTGCGGGCGGTTGAGATAGACGTCATCGAGATAGATGCCGACGCCCTGTTCGAAGCCCGATACCGGATCCTGCTGGCCCACACCGCGGATGAAGGCGCTGAGCGTCGAGTTCGAACCGCGCGACACTTCGAGCGTCGTGTTCGGCGTGGTCTGGCCGATGTCGGTAATGTCGATCGCGCCGGCCTTGGCGAGCGCGTCGCCCGAATAGGCGGTAATCGCGACCGGAACGTCGATCAGCCGTTCGTCGCGGCGGCGTGCCGTCACGATGATCTCATTGTCGCTGGCGTCGGTGCTCGCGCCCTCTTCCTGCGCAAAGACCGGGGGGGCAAAGGCGATCATGGAAAGCGCGCTGGTGGCGAGGACGGCACGGCGCAGCGAGCGGGCGAAAGGACGCATGAAGACTCTCCCATGTGGCGGGCGGCCCCTCGCCACCCTTGTCGGTTTTCTTGGGCTGGTGCTTGCCAAGCCGCGCCGCTTCCAATAATGAAACATGAACCAAGTTTCAACTTGGAATGTGCAATCGTCGTTTTTTGCTTGCCAGTGGTGCGAAAAAGCCACGATGCAGCGACGGAGGGGAGGCAAGGGCAGTTTATGGATCAGCCGCCAGTCGCGACAGAACATGCCGAGAGCGAACCGCGCGACAAGACGCCGCGCACCGAGCGCGGGCGCCGGACCTTGCGCAAGCTGCTCGACGCCGCGGCGATCGAATTCGGCGAGCGCGGTTTTCATGAAGCGTCGATCAGCGCGATCACGCGCCGCGCCGGGACCGCGCTCGGCAGTTTCTACACCTATTTCGATTCGAAAGAGGAAATCTTCCAGGCGCTCGTGCGCTATATGAGCGAACAGTTACGCGATCATGTCACCCCGCTCGTCCAGGCCGCGCCCGATGAGATCAGCGCCGAACGCATCGGGCTCGAATCCTATCTGGGCTTCGTGCGCGAGCATAAGGAGATTTACCGCATCATCGACGAGGCCGAGTTCGTCGATTATGCGAGCTATCGCCGCCACTATGAAACGACCGTCGCGCGCGTCCGCCAGCGGCTCGAGGGCGGCGCGGCGCGCGGTGAGATCCGCGATGACGTCAGCGAGATCCACGCCTGGGCGATCGGCGGGATGAACGTGTTCCTTGGTATGCGCTATGGTTTGTGGGACGAAGAGAGTGACATATCGGAGATTGCGCGCATCGCGAACGACCTGCTCGCGAACGGACTGAAGAAGCGCGACTGACTTAACGCGAAATCAGGAAGATCGCATGTTCGGCGCGCCAGCTCGCGGCGGCGTCGCTCGTCGGCCGGTCGCCCGACAGGTGCCAGACGCGTTCGACCGCGATGCCCTTGTCGCGCACGAGGTCGCGAAAATCGCTGACCGTGACATGGTGGATGTTCGGCGTTTCGTACCAGGCGACGGGCAACAGCCGCGTCACCGGCATCCGCCCGCCCCACAGGAGCGCGAGGCGGATCCGCCAATGCGCGAAATTGGGGAAGCTGACGAAGGCGCGCGGCGCGATGCGCAGCAGTTCGTCGACGACACGGTCGGGGCGTTCGGTCGTCTGCAGCGTTTGCGACAGGATCGCATAGTCGAAGGCGTCGTCGGGATAGTCGGCAAGGTCGCGGTTGGCGTCGCCCTGCACCACCGACTGGCCGCGCGCGATCGCCGCGGTGACGTTGTCGGGATCGATCTCGAGCCCCCGGGCATCGACGCCCTTGTCGCGGAGTGCCGCCATCAGGTCGCCGTCGCCGCAGCCGACGTCGAGCACGCGCGCCGTCGACGGGACGGCATCGGCGATGATCGCAAGATCGGGGCGCAGCTTCATCGTCAGGCCTGCCTGTAGACGTCGGGGAAGTGTCGCTGCATGAACGGCGCGCTGTCCTCGACCGGGGTCCAGCCGAGCGCGGCATAAAGGCCGTGGGCGTCGCTGGTCGCGAGCATCCAGCGCCGGAGCCCCTGCAGATCGGGGTGGTCGTGCAACGCGGTCACCATGCGCGCGGCGAGGCCGTGCCCGCGATGCGCCTCGAGCACATAGACGTCGGCCAGATAGGCGAAGGTCGCGCGATCGGTGACGACGCGGGCAAAGCCGACCTGCGCGCCGCCCGGTGCAAAGACGCCGATGCAGAGCGACCCCGCGATGGCACGTTCGACAACGCCGCGCGCGATGTTCGCGGCCCAATAGCTCTGCGCCAGAAAAGTATGAATCGCATCGACCTGCATGTCGGCCGCGTCGAATGACAGGCGATAGTTTCCGGTCATGCCAGCCCTGCTTTCAGCGATCCGGCGACGAGCCGGTCGAGCGCGGGCACGTCGAGGAGGAAGCTGTCGTGGCCGAAGGGCGCCGACAGTTCGACGAAGCTCGCCGCAGCGCCGACGCTTTGCAGCGCCTGGACGACACGGCGCGATTCGGAGGTCGGATAGAGCCAGTCGGTGTCGAAGCTGACGAGCGTGAAGCGCACGTTCTTTGCGTTTGCGAACGCGCCTGCGAGGCGTCCGTCATGCGGGTCGGCGAGGTCGAAATAGTCCATCGCGCGCGTGATATAGAGATAGGCGTTGGCGTCGAAGCGATCGGTGAAGGCGAGTCCCTGATGCCTGAGATAGGATTCGATCTGGAAGTCGGCGTCGAAACCGAAGCTCTTGATGTCGCGCGCCTGCAGGCGGCGGCCGAACTTTTCGGTCAGCCCTTCCTCGGACAAATAGGTGATGTGCGCCGCCATGCGCGCGACCGCGAGACCCTTGGTGGGCGCGCGCGCGCTGCCATAATATTGGCCGTCCTGCCAGTCGGGGTCGGCCATGATCGCCTGCCGCCCGACCTCGTGGAACGCGATATTCTGCGCCGAATGCCGCGCCGCGCTCGCGATCACGAGCGCCGAGGCGAGGCGCTCGGGATAGGTCGCGGCCCAGGCGAGCGTCTGCATACCCCCCATCGACCCGCCGACGACGGCATGAAGCCGTGCGATGCCGAGATGATCGAGCAGCATCGCCTGCGCGCGCACCATGTCGGTGATCGTGATGACGGGGAAGTGCATGCCGAGCGGCGCGCCGGTCGCGGCGTCGGGCGAAGCGGGGCCGCTCGTCCCCATGCAGCTGCCGAGGACATTGGCGCAGATCACGTGGAAGCGGTCGGTGTCGATCGGCTTGCCCGGGCCGACCATGCGCGCCCACCAGCCGGGTTTGCCCGTCGCGGGATGGTCGCTCGCGACATATTGGTCGCCGGTCAGCGCGTGACAGATGAGCACTGCGTTCGACTTGTCGGCGTTCAACGCGCCATAGCTCTGATAGGCGATCGTCACCGAGCCCAGAACCTGCCCGCTGTCGAGCGGCAGCGGTGCCGGAATCGTCACGCTGTGATGCTGGATATCGTGTAGCAGGCTCGCCATGGTGCGGCGGGGCTAAGCGGGTGCGCGAAGACTGTCAACGTGCTGGACTCGCGTCGCACAGCCGCTAAACGCCACCGCATGACCGACACGACCCAGACCCTTACGCCCAAGCCGTGGATCAGCGGCATCGCCCCCTATGTTCCCGGCAAGTCCGCGGGCGCCGACGGACGCCCGCTCATCAAGCTGTCGGCGAACGAAAATACGCTGGGCACCGGCGAAAAGGCGCGCGCGGCGTTCGCTGCGGCGCAGGCGGCGCCCGATGCGTTGTCGCGCTATCCCGATCCGGGTTCGGCCCTACTGCGCGAGACGATAGCGGCGAAATTCGGGCTCGATCCGGCGCGGATCATCTGCGGCAACGGGTCGGACGAGCTGCTCCATCTTGCAGCGGGCACCTACGCCGGCGTCGGCGACGAGATTTTGTACGTTCGCTATGGCTTTGCGGTCTATGAAATCGCCGCGCGGCGCGTCGGCGCGGTGCCGGTCGAGGCCGATGACAAGGATTATGCGACCGACGTCGATGCGCTGCTCGCAGCGGTCACCGACAAGACGCGTGTCGTCTATCTCGCCAATCCGAACAATCCGACGGGCACGCTCGCGACGCGCGAAGAGGTGCAGCGGCTCTACGCCGGGCTGCCCAAGGATGTCCTGTTCGTGATCGACCAGGCCTATTCTGAATATCTGTCCGAAGCCGAGGATGACGGCGGGCTCGAGCTTGCGAAAACTCAGCCGAACGTCTTTATCACGCGTACCTTCTCGAAAATTCACGGCCTCGCCGCCGAACGTATCGGCTGGGGCTATGCCGCCGCCGAGGTGATTTCCGCGCTGCACCGTATCCGCCTGCCGTTCAACGTCACGCGCGCGGGGCAGGCAGCAGCGGTCGCGGCGCTCGGTGATGACGCGTTCGTCAACAACAGCCGCGAGCATAATGCGAAATGGCGTGCCTGGCTGGCGGGTGAGCTCGAAAGCCTCGGCAACCATGGCGTGCGCGTCGTGCCGTCGGCGTGCAACTTCCTGCTCGTATTGTTCGAGGGCGATGTCAGCGCCGAGACCGTCTACAACCGGTTGATGGACGCGGGCTATATCGTCCGCTGGCTGCCGGGGCAGGGGCTGCCGGGCGCGCTGCGCATGACGATCGGCACCGAGGACGAGACGCGCGGCCTTGCGGCGGCGATTCGCGCCGCGCTGAACGGCTGATGCGTATCGACCGCGTCGCGATCGTCGGGCTGGGCCTGATCGGCTCGTCGATCGCGCGCGCGATCGGCGAGCGCTTGCCGCAGGTGACGGTCACCGGCCATGACGCCAGCGCCGACGTCCGCGAACTCGCCCGCGATCTGGGGCTTTGCGACACGATCGCCGACGATGCGCTGGCCGCGGTGGCCGAAGCCGACCTCGTCATCCTCGCGGTGCCGGTCGGGCGCACGGCCGATGCCGCGGCGGCGATCGCGCCGGGACTGAAGCCCGACGCGATCATTTCCGACGTTGGCTCGTCGAAGGCCGGGGTCGCCGAAGCGCTCGCGAAGGCGCTGCCCAATCATGCCGTCATTCCGGCGCACCCGGTCGCGGGCACCGAAAACAGCGGGCCGGCGGCGGGCTTTGCGACCTTGTTCGAGGGCCGCTGGTGCATCGTCACGCCGGGCGCCGACGCATCCGAAGACGCCGTGACGGCGTTGACGTCTTTCTGGCAGGCGCTCGGCGCCAAGGTCGAAACGATGGATGCCGCGCATCACGACATGGTGCTCGCGGTGACGAGCCACCTGCCGCATCTCATCGCTTACACGATCGTCGGCACCGCGAGCGAGCTCGAAGAGGTCACCGAGAGCGAGGTGATCAAATATTCGGCGGGCGGCTTTCGCGACTTCACGCGCATCGCGGCGAGCGACCCGGTGATGTGGCGCGACGTCTTCCTCGCGAACAAGGATGCGGTGCTCGCGACCCTGCAGCGCTTCAACGAGGATCTGACCGTGCTCCAGCAGGCGATCCGCCGCGGCGACGCCGACAAGCTCGAGGACTGGTTCACGCGCACGCGCGCGATCCGCCGTTCGATCATCGAACAGGGGCAGGATGACGCGGCGCCCGATTTCGGGCGGAAACATTAGGCTTCCGACACGAACGGGAATCAGGAGGCTTTGTAGCCTTCCAGCAACGCTTCGGGCGGGTTCAGCGCGTTGATCGCGCGCCAGACGCGCTCTTCGGCTTCCTCGCGCGGCAGGCCGGCGGGGATCGTCTCGCCGACCTTGTAGGTGATCGTCCCCGGCCATTTGACCCAGCGGCGCGGCGGATAGGCGATGCCGCTGTTCACTGCGACGGGGATCACCGGCACGCCGAGCAGGCGGTAGATGCCGGCAAAGCCCGAACGCAGGGGAGGCGCCGATCCGTGCGGGATGCGCGTACCCTCGGCAAACAGAACCAGCGGCCGGTCCTTGGCGAGCGCGGCCTTGGCGGCGTTCAGCATGGCGCGCATCGCCTTGCCGCCGCCGTCGCGGTCGACGGGGATCAGGCCATAGAAATGCGCCGCCTGACCCCAGACGGGAATGTTGAACAGCTGCTCTTTCGCGAATACCGCGGGGTGCCTAAACAGCCCCGGCTGCTCGATCGTCTCGAACGCCCCCTCATGCTTGAAGACATAGAGGACCGGAATGTCGGGCATGTCGCCCTCGACAACGATCGTCTGGCCCAGGACAAAGCGGCAGATCAACCGGTGGAATTGCGCCCAGATGCGCACGAACCAGATCGTCGCCTTGTGCGAGACGGGGAGCGAGATCACCGCACCGATCGAACTGAAGCTGCTCATCAGGACGAACAGCAGCCAGAACAAAATCGAGCGGGCAAGGGCAATGATGTAGCGCATCGGCGCGCTTCTTAAAGCCCGAGGACGCCGCCCGCCAGCCCCGCGAGATATTTATGATATTCGCGAAACAGCGTTGCGAAATTGGGCCGGCTGCGCACCGCGTCGGGCAGGATCGTCACCTTGTCGCCGACCGCGCGGCCGATTTCATATTCGGCGCGGCGCATATGCCAGTCGGTGGTGATCAGCCGGATGCTCTTGTAGTTGCGCCGCGCAACCCAGGTCGCGACCTCGGTCGCGTTCGAGCGCGTATCCTCGGCCTCGAACCCCAGCGCGATGCAGCAGTCGAACAGGTCGAGCGGACGCTTATATTCGGCGGCGAGTTCGCGCGGCTTCACCTCGCGCGCGACGCCGCTGATCAACAGGCGCTTCGCATCGCCCGCCTCGAGCCGTTCGAGCGCGCGGTCGATGCGTCCGGGGCCGCCCGTCAGCACGACGATCGCGTCGGTCTTTTGCGCATCGGCGGGCAAGGGCAGCAACAGCGCAAACCAGGCGAAGCCGAGCACCCAAGCCAGGAACAAAAGCGAAATCAGGCGCTTGATCATAAAATCTTCTTGAGCGCGGCGAGCAGCGTCTGGCGCGCCGTCAGGGCTGCGAGCGCGATAGCCAATAGCGGCAGCGCCAGCAAGAGCACCCAGCCCGCCGCGCCGAGCGACGCGGTCGCCGCGAGTCCCGAGGTGACTCCCGACCATTGCCAACCGATGAGCAGCAGGATCGCGGTGGCGACGAGGCTGCCGAGCGCGATCCCATAAGCGGTGTCGATCGCGATGCGGCGCTGGAACAGCCGGGTGATCTGGCGGTCGGTCGCGCCGATCAGGTGGAGCATCTCGATCGTTGCGTAATGGGTGCCGAGCGCGGCGCGCGCGGTCATGATCACCACCGCGGCGCTGGCGAGCGCCATCAGCAGCACCATGGCGCCGGCGATCCACGCGAGCGAGCGGATCAGCCGCGCGACCGGACCGAGCCATTCGGCGTGCGGGATGATGCGCGCTCCGGGCGCTTCGCGCGCGACGAGCGCCCGGAGCGCGCGCATGGGACCGGCGCGGTCCTCGCCGACGAAATCGATGTCGACCAGCGCGGGCAGGGGCAGCGATTTGAGCACCGGATCGTCACCTTCGCTGCTCCCGAACCATTGTCCCAGCGTCGCTTGCAACTCTTCCTGTTCGACCGAGCGCGCGGAGAGCACGAAGGGCTGCGCGGCGGCGGCGCGGCGGAGCGCGGCGGCCTGTTCGGCGCGCGTGACCGGGTTTGCGGTGACGATCTGCACCGTGACGCGCCCCGCGATCGCATCGCCGATCGCATTCGCCGACCGTGCGAGTCCGACGCCGGCCGCGGCGGCGAGCAGGGTCAGCATCATCAATATCGCGATAACCCACGGCGTCGGCCCCGAGAGGCGATGGTCGGGGAGCAGGCGGCGATGCTGGACGGGAACGCGCGGAATGATCATGCCCGGTTCGCCGGGGGATAGCGCAGCGCACCGGTGGGGTCGGACAGGCGCCCGCGTTCGAGCCGCATCATCTGCGCATTTTCGATGCGGCTGATCAGGTGGATATCGTGCGTTGCGACGACGACCGTGGTGCCAAGGCGGTTGAGCGCCTCGAACAAGCCCAGCAGGCGCATCGCCATTTCGGGGTCGACGTTACCCGTCGGCTCGTCGGCGACGAGCAGTTGAGGCCGCGCGATCACCGCGCGCGCGATGGCGACGCGCTGCTGCTCGCCGCCCGACAGCGTCGCGGGACGCGCATCGGCGCGGTCGCCCAGCCCGATCCAGCTCAACATTTCGCCGACCGGGCCCGACAGGTCTTCCTCGCTCACCCCTGCGATACGCAGCGGCAGCGCGATATTGTCGCGCGCCGACAGGTGCGGGATCAGCCGGAAGTCCTGGAAGACGACGCCGATGCGGCGGCGAAAGCCGGGCAGGCGGTGGCGCGGCATCGCGACCAGATCCTCGCCGAACAGACGGACGATGCCGCGGCTCGGGCGCTGCGCGAGATAGAGCATCTTGAGCAGCGATGTCTTGCCCGCACCCGACGCGCCGGTCAGGAAATAGAAGCTGCCGGGTTGCAGGTTGAAGCTGATGTCGCTCAAAATCTCGGCATCGGGGCCGTAGCGCAGCCCGACGCCGTCGAATTCGACCATCGCCCCGCCGGGACGCGCAGGAGAGATGTCCGTCATGGCGTCACCCGCGCGCGTCGTCGCGCCATGGCCGGTCTGCGGAACAGGGGAGCATCGGCGCTCATGCCGAAGCCTGTTACACGGCTGTTCACCGACGTAAAGCGGCGAGTAACGGCGCGGCCGCCACGCGAGGCTTGCAACGCTGCGAATCAGCGTGTTTAGAGGAACCCCATGATCCTCGCCTGCCCGTCCTGCCATACGCGTTATGTCGTGCCCGATACGGCGATCGGACCGACGGGCCGCACGGTTCGCTGCGCCAATTGCCGCCATAGCTGGTTCCAGGAACCCTCGGCAGCCGCCGCCGAAGCCGCGCCTGCGCCAACGCCTGTTGCGCCGGCTGCACCGGAGAGCGTTCCGGCGCCCGAACCGGCTGCCGCGCCCGTACCCGCGGCGACATATTCCGATTTCCCCGAACCGGCCGCAGACCCGGTAACCGCGCCGCCGGCCTTTGCCTCCGCTAGCGAACCGGCGCCGCGCCGCGCCCTTGCCGACGACGCGCCGCTGCCGTTCCGGCGCCCGCGGCGCAATCCGGCGAAGCGCTGGACGATCATCGCGGCGAGCGCGGCCGCCCTGATGCTCGCGGCGACCGCGGGGCTCGCTTGGTTCGGCCTGCCAAGCTGGGCACAGGGGCTGGGGCTGCCGGGGATGGTCGCCGAGCCCGATCTCGTGATCGAACTGCCGCCGAACCAGGATCATCGCGAACTCGCCGACGGCACGATCTATTTCGCGGCATCGGGGGTGATCATCAACCCGACCGACCGCGAACAGCGCGTGCCGCCGATCCTTGCCGAATTGCGCGATGCGCAGGGGACGATCGTCTACAGCTGGACGATCAAGCCGCCGGTGCGGATGTTGCCGCCCAATGAAAAGGTCAATTTCAGCGAAGCCAAGCTCGATATCCCGCGCCGCGCGACGCAGTTGACCGTCAGCTGGGCGCTTCCAAAAAGCTGAAACCAGAAAATGTTACGGTGAAGCCACGCCGTCACAGGCAGAGCGCGGCGGCGAGCGACAGCAGGAAGCTGGCCAGCGTCGCGACGATGATCGGTGCGAAGCTCCGCCACCCCTGATCGAGCAGCAGGTGCAGCCGCGCCTTCATCGCGGTGGCGACGATCGCGAGCAGCAGCAGCGCCTGCGCGCCCGTGGCGGCGGCATCCTGCGCCGGTTTCGGGATCGCGACGACCGAATTGACCGCCGCCACGGCGAGGAAGCCGAGGATGAACCAGGGCAGGCGCAGCGGGATGCGCGTCTTGCCGTCGCCTTCGCCGCTTCGCCCGAGCCACAGCGCGACAAGCATCAGCGTCGGCGCGAGCAGCGCGACGCGTGTCAGCTTGACGATCGTTGCGACCTCGCCCGCCTGCGGCGAGAAGGAAAAGCCGCCGCCGATCGCTTGCGCGACGTCATGGATCGACGCGCCGATCAGGAATCCCGCCTGCGCATCGGTCAGCCCGAGTTCGGCGGCGAGCACGGGATAGAGCGTCATCGCGAGCGCGCTCGCGACCGTGATGCCGACGAGCGTCAGCGTGAAACGCGCCTGGTCGACGCGCCGGTCGCCGATCAGCGAATAGAGCGCGAGCGCGGCCGAGGCGCCGCAGATCGCGGTCGCGCCGCCCGCGAGCAGCGCGGCGTGCCGGTCCTGCGCGAACAGCCGTGCGCTCGCGACGGTGACGATGATCACCGTGAGCATGATCACCACGAGTAGCGCGAAGGGCAGGGGGCCGAGTTCGGCGAGCTGTTCGGCGGTGATGCGCGCGCCGACGAGCACGATCCCGACGCGCAGCGCGGTCTGCGACATCAGGTCGAGCCCGGCGTGGGTACGCCTATCCTGCGACAGGAAGGAGAGGGCGAGGCCGATCAGCAGCCCCATCAGCACGATCGGCGCGGCATAATGGTCGGCGAGCCAGGCCGCGGCGAGTGCGGCAATCGCGGTGACGAGGACGCCGGGCAGATAGTCGCGCCAGCGCCGGCGCGCCGGCGGATGCGCCTCGAGCTGCATCTCGCCATAAAGATCGGCGGCCATTGGCCAATTCTGTTCGGACGCTTTCACCGACGCTCCCTTGTTTCGCGCGCGCCCGCTTCGCATATCCGCGCGCGGCGGTCGATAGCCCATTGCTGGCGGGGCGCGGGCTTGCTAGAGGCGCCGCTCTACCGGCACCCGTAGCTCAGCTGGATAGAGCGCTGCCCTCCGAAGGCAGAGGCCAGGGGTTCGAATCCCTTCGGGTGCGCCATTTTTCCGATAATCGGTATTTTTGTGCCCCGGTGCGGGGCGCCAAGGCGCGACCTGCCGCATAGGGGTGTCGCCCGGAAACGGCCGCCAAGTGGCGGCTTTGCGGCTTGCTGCGCGGGGCCGACGGACGAACCCGTCCGCGGCCCAATAGGCTTTAATAGCCCCTGCGATCGGGTGCGGCGAGCTCGGCCTCCGACGGCCAATGCCCTTGCGGATTTTCGCGGACGATTTCGGTGAGCAGTGCCTTTGCGCCCTTTTCGTCGCCGGCGAAGCGGCGCTCCATCGCGATCGCGAACTTGATCGTGCTGTCGCGGCTGTCCTTGAACGCCGCCGGGGCGAGGCGGCCCTGCATGATCTGCACCGCCTGATAATAAGTGAAATTCTCGATCAGCTTCAGCCCCGGCTCGATCGCGTCGATCGCCGCGCGCGCCTTGTCGTGCTGCCCCATTTTCCGGTACGCGAGATAGGTCCAGTAAGCGGTCGGCACGCGCATGTCGTCGCGCGCGAAATCGGCGGCGAGCTCGAGCGATTTCGCCATTCCCGACACCATCGTCGGATAATCGCCCGTCGCGAAGCTCGTCTGCGCATGATAATAGACGATGTTGCCGCGATAGGTGCTGATCGTCAGGCCGATCGGATTGGGCATGCCGTCGGGTTCGAAACTGTCGGGGGTGTCGCCCATCAGTTCGAGCGCCTTTGCATAATCGGCGAGCGCTTCCTCGAACCGGCGCGCGCGCGTCAGGTCGCGGGCGCGGAAGCGGTAGAGTTTATAGCTCTCCGGGAATTGCTTGATCCCGGCGCTGAAGGCATCGACCGCGTCGCAGATGCGGCCCGCATAATCGAGGCGGCGGCCGTACCAGATATGGCTGTCCTCGCGGTCCGGCGCGATGCGCAGCGCTGCCGCGGCGATCGCGATATCCTCGTCGAGCATCTTTTGCGTCGCGGCCGAATATTTCGGGATCGTCAGCGGCGTGCCGATCAGGCTGGTCGCGCAATTCCCCGCGTCGGCGCCAGGGACGTTCGCCGACGCGGGGGCTGCTGCCAGCAGCAGTGCAAGGGTGAAGGTGGAGATGCGGAGGCTCATCCGATGACCTCCTGATAGATGCGGCGGACGTTGGTCCCCATGATCTTTTCGACGGTGGCCGAGGGATAGCCGAGCTTGCGCACGCCATCCCACACCACTTCCATGCGGCGCGGGCCATTGAGTTCGTTGATGAACAGCGGCCAGTCGTCCGCATTGAAGTTCGCGCCCTCTTCGGCCTTCAGTTCGGCGATATAGGCATCGGTCATTTCGACGACGCGGTGGTCGCGGTCGCTGCCGATCGCGACATGGTCGGCGCCCATCACCTTCACCGCATGGTCGATATGGCGGAAATATTCGGGCAGCGCGTCGTCGCGCTTCGTCGTCAGGAACGGCCGCATCTGGCAGATGCCGGCGACGCCGCCCTTGTCGGCAAGCAGGCGCAGGTTCGCATCGGTCGTGTTGCGGACATTGCTGTGCACCGCCATGCACGCGGTATGCGAGACGATGACGGGGACTTTCGATGCGGCGATCGTGTCGGCCATCGTCTGCATGTTGGAATGCGACAGGTCGATCAGCATCCGCTGTTCGTTCATGCGGCCGACGAGATCGCGACCGAAGTGCGTCAGCCCGTTCGCGCCGAGTTCCTTGCACCCCGCGCCCGCCCAATTCTGGTCGTTGTAGGTGATCTGCGCCGACGTCACGCCGAGCTTGCGGAACAGGTCGACATTGTCGAGGTCGCGTCCGAACTGGGTGCTGTTCTGGAACAGGTAGAAGAGCGCGAGCTGGCCGTTCTTGCGCGCGACGTCGATGTCGCTGGCCTTGGTCGCCTTCAGGAACAGGTCGGGGTGCTTCGCGATATGCGCGTCGTGGTCGAGGACGGCCTGTATCGCTTCCTCATAAGCCTGGCCTTCATAGACCTTGGGATCGCAGAGCGTGACGGTGATCGCGTCGAGCCCGCTCGCGCGCATCTGGCCGATCAGCGCAGCATCATATTCGAAGCGCACCTCGCCCATCGCGTCGAAGGTGAGCGGGCGCGTCTTCGCCAGTGCTGCCGCGGCGGGTGCCAGTGCCATCGTGGCCGACAAGGCCG
Source organism: Sphingopyxis sp. (assembly GCF_035998905.1). Taxonomy (GTDB): domain Bacteria; phylum Pseudomonadota; class Alphaproteobacteria; order Sphingomonadales; family Sphingomonadaceae; genus Sphingopyxis. Next base: position 335,844 of record NZ_DASYHG010000029.1, read on the forward strand.
CCCCCGACAGGATGAAATTCCGTCTGTCCATCGCTTCGCCCTCTCCAATTCTCTATTGGAAAGAAATTAGCGTATCGGAAAATTATTGCAAGCCCGATGATCGGGCGGGTGGGCGGACGCTCAGCCGGTGTTGACCCACAGCACGACGGCGTCTTCCTCGCTCGTCGAATAGGCGGCGTGCTGCATGCTGCTGTTGATGTAGATGCTGTCGCCGACGCCGAGGATCGCGGGTTCGTAATGCTCGGTCTGGAAACAGATTTCGCCTTCGAGCACGTAGAGGAATTCCTCGCCGCTATGCTGCGACCAGCTCTTGAAATCCTCGAGGCTGCGCGCCTTGATCGTCGTGACGAACGGCAGGATCCGCTTGTTCTTGAGCTCGGCGGCGATCAGCCGGTGGCGATAGACCGCGGTTTCCATCAGGCGGCCCGCGCCGTCCATCGTGACGCTGCGCCGCCCCGCGGCGTCCTGCCCCGAATTGCTCGCGAAGAGTTCGGTGATGTCGATGTCGAAACCTGCGGCGAGCTTTTGCACGACGTCGAACGTCGGCGACATCTGGTCATTTTCGATCTTCGACAGGGTCGAGGCGGCGAGGCTGGTGAGGCGCCCGGCGTCCTCCAGCGTCATGCCGCGTTCCTTGCGCAACTGGCGCAATCGCTCGCCCAGGTGAAACCCTTCGGAACGGGGCCGTTTCCTGGTACGTATGGCGTCCAGAACTTCCGGCTCGTCTCCATTTCTGGGCGGCATAAGTCTCCAATCCTCAACTTGCTCGAGATCATACGGTATCGGCCATTGGAGGACGGCTGGGGGAAGGAGTCCGGCCAATCAGCCACCGCAATCTATAAAGCACAAATTTCCGATAGGCTACGATGTTGGCATATCCGCTATGCCGCTATCGCATATGCCCACCGGAAATATTGGCCGATCCCGAACAGACGAGATCAGAATTTATACTTAGCATTCAAATAATAGAAGCCGCCGGCGACCCCGAATACGCTGTGATTGTCGTAAATCAGGCCCGACCGTGCGCGCGCCGGGCCGCGGCCCGGCGGAAAGATGTTGAAGATATTGCGTGCGCCGATGCTGAGGTCGACGCCTTCGATCCCCGAATAGGTCACTTCGGCGTCGAACAGGGTCACGGCCTTGCGCGGCAGGAAGGTCGCGCCGTCGAGGCGGCGCCACGCGCCATAATGGATCGCGCGGCCCATGAAGGCGAAATCGCCGACCTTGGTCGTTGCCGAGAAGTTGCCGCGCCAGCGCGGGGTGCCGCGTTCGAATTCGGTGACGATCGCCGAGGTAAAGCCGACCGGCGGTGCGCCGCGCAGCTGCTGCTCGTTATAGTTCACGGCGAGGCTGAAGTCGGTCGAGGCATTGTCCGACCAGGTCTGGCGATAGGTGCTCACCAGGTCGAAACCGCGCACGCGGGTGTTCATTTCATTCTGGAAATAGCGCACATCCTCGATGTCGGCGCCGTTCGGGAAGCCGAGCGCCGCCAGCGCGGCGCGTTCCGCCGCGGTGGTCTTGCGCGATGGCGTCAGCAGCAGGCGATCGTCGACCTTGATCTGGTAAAAGTCGAGCGTGGTGAGGAAGCCGTCGAGGCCGGTGAAGACCACGCCCGCGGACATGTTGAACGAGGTCTCAGGCTTCAGCGACTTCGACCCGAAGACCTGCGCTGCGGGCGAACCCGGGACCAGCACGGCGTCGAGAATGAAGCCGCCCAGCCCGTCGAGCTGCGAGGTCAGGCTGGTTCCGAACACCTGCCCGGCGGCCGGAGCGCGAAAGCCGGTGCTGACCGAGCCGCGCAGCGCAAAGGCGTCGCTCAGCTCGAAACGGGTCGCCGCCTTGTAGCTGAAGTTCGTGCCGAACTGGTCATAATCTTCGTAGCGGCCAGCGACCGACAGGTTCCACCAGGGCGTGATATCGGCATCGACTTCGGCGAAAACCGCGTAGCTCGCCGAATCGAAGCTGCCGGCGAATTCGGGCGAGAAGCCCTGGAAGCCGTTCGAACCCGCGGGCAGGTCCTGCAACGGACCCGTCGTATAGCTGGCGACGTCGCCGCGGCCGATGACATAGGTTTCCTTGCGATAGCTGGCGCCAGCGAACGCGAGGATGTTGTCGGTCAGTTCATAGGATGTTTCGGCGTCGAACTGGATTTCGCGCTGGGTCAGCGACCCCGGCTTGAACGAGGTCGGCGAATTGACCCCCATCGACGCGTTGATCGTCCCGGTGATCGTATAGTCGACGGTGTTGGTGCCATAGCGCGCCGACAGGTCCCAGTTCCACGGGCCGACCTGATCGCGCAGGCCGACGAGGGCGCTGAAATCCTCGAGATTGCCGGAGAATTCGGGCGTGAACCCGCCCGGATAGATTGCGGCAAGATTGAATTCTTGCGGATGCGCGGGGCTGAGGTCGAAGCGCGAATTGGCATAGGTGCCATGGCCGTTCACGCCGCCCGCGGTAAAGGGCTGGCGCAGGCCGAAGGTCACCGCGCTTTTGCCCGTCATATAGTTGCCGAACGTATAGGCTTCGAGTTCGTCGCCCAGTTCGACGCCCGCGTTCCACACCGCCTTGAATGCCATGTAGCGCGGATCGAGATTGCCTTCGGGATGTTTGGGTACGCCGGGGACGCCCGCGGCTTTCAGCGCTTCGGCGCCGGCGTGGCGCGCCTTTTTCGCATAGGCTTTGGCCTGATCGGTATATTGGGCGGCGAGGTTGAAATAGGCGTTGTCGCCGACGGGGACGGCAATATGGCCCTGGATGTCGTAATTGCGGCCGCCGCTTTCGAAATATTCGCCGACCTGCGCCATGATCGAGCCGCCGCTCTTCGCCTTTTTCAGCTCCATGTTGATCACGCCGGCGATCGCGTCCGAACCATATTGCGCCGACGCGCCGTCGCGCAGCACTTCGACGCTCGACAGCGCGATCGGCGGGATGACGTTGAAATCCTGCCCCTGCGAGCCCGAGGTCGAGGCATGGCCGGTGCCGATCTGCACGATCGACGCGCGGTGGCGGCGCTTGCCGTTCATCAGCAGCAGGACATGGTCGGCGGGCGAACCGCGCAGCGTGATCGGGCGCACGAAGGAGGAGCCGTCATTGCCCTGCAGGCGCTGGGCGTTGAACGCCGGCACCAGCGTGCGCAGCGCGTCGTTCACGTCGGCATAACCCGTCGCGGTGATGCTTTCGGGCGAAATGACGTCGATCGCGACCGAGCTGTCGGTGATCGAGCGATCCTTGCGACGCGTCCCGATCACGACGATATCGTTGCCGCCGTCATCGGTCGTGGCACCGTCGGCTTCGGGCGGCGCCGTCTGGGCCTGCGCGGCAGGCGCGATTGCGAAAGCGACCGCCGACGACAGCAGCAGGCGTGAAACGAACTTCGACATTTTTCCCTCCTTGGTAACCCATTTCCCCACCCGGAAATGTCCAAATTTCCGGAGTCCATCTCATTGTTGATAATTTTCCTATCATAAAATTTATTGCCCAACCAGCAAAATATTCCTATGCGATGGGAAAGGCCCCGGAGCCGATCTTCGGCGCCCGGCCGGCGGGAGTTTTTTTAAGGTGATGGGCTTTCAGGTGACGGACAGGACGCGGCGCGCGGCGCCTGTGCGCTCGCGGCTGCGGGGTGGCGTGCTCCCGGCGTCGATCATCGGTGCGTTGCTTGCGGGCACGGCGGCCGCGGCCCCTGCCCCGCATGAAGAGCTGGTGATCCACGCCGGCGCGGTGATCGCGATTCCCGGCGAACGCACACTCGGCCCGACCACGATCGTCGTCCGTGACCGGCGGATTGCCGAAATCCGTGCGGGTTATGTCGATTTCCCCGCGGTGCCGACGATCGACCTCAAGGATCGCACCGTGCTGCCCGGGCTGATCGACACGCATGTTCATTTCAGCTTCGCCCCCGAAACCAAACTCTGGTCGGCGGCGATCGACACGCCCGAGGATGTCGCGCTCTTCGCCTTTTCCAATGCGAAAAAGACCCTCGAAGCGGGGTTCACGACGGTGCGCGATGTCGGGTCGGACGGCTATTCGATCCACGCGCTGCGCGATGCGGTGAACGACGGCACCGTCGTCGGCCCGCGCATCTTCCTGTCGGGCACGTCGCTGTCGATCGTCGGCGGGCATGGCGACATGTCGGGGCTCAACCGCAAGACGACCGAGGCCTTGTTCCCCTATGACTATACCGGCGCGTGCACCGGGGCGGTCGAATGCGCGCTGCGCGTTCGCGAGGCGGCGAAATATGGCGCCGACCTGATCAAGATCACCTCGACCGGCGGCATCATGTCGCAGCAGGCGCGCGGGCTGGGCCAGCATCTGAGCGACGAGGAACTCGTCTCGATCGTCACCACCGCGCACGGCCTCGGACTCAAGGTCGCGGCGCATGCGCATGGCGGCGCGGGTGTCGCCGCATCGGTGCGCGCGGGGGTCGATTCGATCGAGCATGGCACCTGGCTCGACGCCGAAACCGCGCAGGCGATGGCGAAGCGCGGCACCTGGCTGGTGCCGACGCTCGGGCTGCTCGACGCGCGCAAGGAAGCCGACGCCAGCCCCGCGGTGCAGGCCAAAATGGCCGAAGCGCGACGCGTCGCGGGGCAAAATATCCGCCTCGCGGTCCGGCACAAGGTCAACATCGCCTTCGGCACCGACGCGGGCGTATCGCCGCATGGGCAGAATGCGCGCCAGTTCCGGCTGATGGTCGAGCATGGGCCGATGACGCCGATGGCGGCGCTGCGCTCGGCGACCGTCGATGCCGCGACGCTTCTCGATCAGTCGGAGAGCCTCGGGACGATCGAGGTCGGCAAACTCGCCGACATCGTCGCCGTCGCGGGTGACCCCGCGCGCGACATTACGGTGATGGAAAAGGTCGCCACCGTGATCAAGGACGGCCGCATCATCATTCACGACCGGCGCTGAGCCGCAGGTTGACCCCCTATTCTCGCAACGCTTTTTACGGACACAAAAATGAACGCCATCGACACGTCTCTCTCCTCGCAGCCGGCATCGGGCGCCCTCGCCGACGCCGTGACCGGCATTTTCGACGAACTCGGCCTGTCGCTCGCGGGCGACCTGGGGCCCGACCTTGACGTCTTTTCACCGATCGACGGGTCGACGCTGGCGACGCTGAAAACGCACCGGACCGCCGACATGGACGCGATGGTCGCGAATGCGCAGACGGCCTTCCTCGCGTGGAAGCAGGTTCCCGCGCCGCATCGCGGCGAACTCGTCCGGCGCTATGGTCAGCTGGTGCGCGAGCATAAGGAAGTGCTTTCGCGCCTGCTGACGATAGAGAATGGCAAGATCCTGACCGAGGCGCGCGGCGAGGTGCAGGAGGTGATCGACATCTGCGAATATGCCGTCGGCCTGTCGCGCCAGCTCTTCGGGTTGACGATCGCGTCGGAGCGCGCCGAGCACCGGCTGACCGAATATTGGCACCCGCTCGGCCCGCTCGGGCTGATCTCGGCGTTCAACTTCCCCGCCGCGGTCTGGGCATGGGGCACCACGGTCGCGCTCGTCTGCGGCGACAGCGCGATTTGGAAGCCGTCGGAAAAGACGCCGCTGACCGCGCTCGCCTTCGGCAAGCTGCTCCAGAAAGCCGCTGCCGACTATGAATTTGCGCCCGAACATCTGGTGCAGGTCGCGATCGGCGCCGCCGAATGCGGCGGTACCCTCGCCGACCATCCGGGAATCGCGATCGTCAGCGCGACGGGCAGTGTGCGCATGGGGCAGGACGTCGGCGTCCGCGTCCAGCGGCGCTTCGGGCGCGCGGTGCTCGAACTCGGCGGCAACAACGCCGCGATCGTCGCGCCGAGCGCCGACATCGGCCTCGCCCTGCGCGGGACGGTCTTTGCCGCGACGGGCACCTGCGGCCAGCGCTGCACGACGCTGCGCCGCCTGATCGTCCACGACAGCATCCGCGCCGATTTCGTGAAACGCCTCATCGCCACCGCCCGCAGCCTGCGCATCGGCAGCCCGCTCGTCGACGACACGCATGTCGGCCCGCTGATCGACAAGGCGGCGTTCGATGCGATGCAGCGCGCGCTCGATCAGGCGCGCGCCGAAGGCGGCACCGTCCATGGCGGTCAGCGGATCGAGATCGCCGGATCGCCCGACGCCTATTATGTTCGCCCCGCTATCGTCGAAATGCCGGGCCAGAGTGAAATCGTCCGCGAAGAGACTTTCGCGCCGATCCTTTACGTCCTGTCCTATTCGACCCTCGACGAAGCGATCGCGCTCCAGAACGGCGTGCCGCAGGGGCTGTCGTCGTGCATCTTTACCAATGACGTGCGCGAAGCCGAGCGCTTCCAGTCGGCGACAGGCAGCGACTGCGGCATCGTCAACGTCAATATCGGGACGAGCGGCGCCGAGATCGGCGGCGCGTTCGGCGGCGAGAAGGTGACCGGCGGCGGCCGTGTGTCGGGGTCCGACAGCTGGAAGAATTATATGCGCCGCGTTACCGCGACGGTGAATTACTCGACTTCGCTCCCGCTCGCGCAGGGCGTGAAGTTCGATCTCGACATCGACTGAACATATCTGTTGGAGGAGGTTTGAAATGGTCCCCGGGAAACTGAAATGGCTGGCGTCGGCCGGCCTGCTGATGCTGGCGATGCCGCTGTCGGCAGCGGCGCAGGAAGGCAGCGTGCAGGGCACCTCCCTGCTCGGCAAGCCGATGGTCACGACGCAGACGCGCAACGCCAATGTCGCGGCGATCGAGACGCTCGACCGCGCGGCGCGCGATGCCAAGGCGGCCTATGAAGCCAATATGACGGTCGACAGCGCGACCTGGTACGGGCGCATCCTCTTCTACCAAGGCTATTCGAAGGAATCGGCCGCAGTCTACGACCAGGCGCTCAAGCGCTTTCCCAATTCGGGCAAGCTGCTGCGCCACCGCGCGCACCGCGCCTTTTCGCTGCGCGACTTCGACAAGTCGATCGAACTCGGGCTGAAGGCGGCGAAGCTCTACGAGAACCAGCCGCTCGAACGCGAAAAGCCGGGTCCGGACTATTTCCCGGGCGACCCCGACGTCGTGCAATATTATCTCTATTACCACCTGGGCCAAGCCTATTTCGCCAAGCATGATTTCGACAATGCGGCGAAATGGTTCGCCAAGTCGGCCGAATCGGCCGCCTTCACCCACGATGTCGAGGCGCGCACCGCGAACGGCTATTGGGAATATCTGTCGCTCGCGCGCGCCGGGAAGCTTCGCGAAGCGCAGAAGCTGCTCGACGACTATGACCTGACCTTGTTCGAGGTCCATCCGAAGGGCGGTTCGGACACCTATTTCGACGGGCTGCAACTGTTCAAGGGCCACCGCGCCGCCGACAGCTTCTTCAGCGACAAGGACAGCGGCCGCGCCTTCGCGACCGCCGACGGCGTCGCGGCATCGACCGCGTACAGCCTTGCCAACTATTATATCCTCAGCGGCGAGCCCGAGAAGGCGAAGCCCTGGCTGAAGCGTTCGATCAATGTCGACAGCTGGGGCTTTTTCGCGCGCATTCAGGCCGAAGCCGACTGGCTCCTGCTCTTCCCGGGCGAACAGCCCTGATCGGACCAGTGGTCCGCGACTGAAGGACCGCACCCCGGCGCCGCACATTTTTTGCCGGCGCCGGGGATGCACGCATTTTATAGCGAACGCAATTTTCGTGCGCGAATCAGCGCAAGCGCCGTTGAAATGATGCGGCTTCGCCCTTACGCGCTTTCCGGGAGAGGAGAGCCGATGGCGAGGATATTGGAAGGCAAGGTCGTCGCGATCACCGGCGCGGGGCGCGGCATCGGGCGCGAACTGGCGCTCTATTGCGCGGCCGAGGGCGCAGCGGTCGTCGTCAACGACCCCGGCGTCGCGCAGGCCGGCGACGGCGGCGATGCGGCACCCGCCGAGACCACCGCGAACGACATCGTCGCGGCGGGCGGCAAGGCGATCGCGAACTTCGGCAATGTCGCAGATCCGAAAGAAGCCGCGGGCATCATCGAGGATGCGGTCGCGAAGTTCGGCCGCATCGACGCGGTGGTGAACAACGCCGGCATCCTGCGCGACACGATCTGGCACAAGATGAGCTACGAGGACTGGAAGAGCGTCATCGAGGTCAACCTCACCGGCGTCTTCAACGTGTCGAAGGCCGCGACGCCCTGGTTTCGCGAACAGCAGTCGGGCAGCTTCATCCACTTCACCTCGACCAGCGGGCTGATCGGCAACCTTGGGCAGGCGAATTATTCGGCGGCGAAGCTCGGCGTCGTCGCGCTGTCGCAGTCTATCGCGCTCGACATGGCGCGCGTCGGGGTGCGCTCGAACTGCATCGCGCCGTTCGCGTGGAGCCGCATGACCTCGTCGATTCCCGCCGAAACGCCCGAGCAGCAGGAGCGCGTCAAGCGCCTCCAGTCGATGTCGGCCGACAAGATCGCGCCGCTCGTCGCCTATCTCGCCTCCGACCGCGCCAAGAACGTCACCAACCAGATTTTCAGCGTGCGCAAGAACGAGATATTGCTCTTCTCGAAACCGCGCCCGATCCGGTCGATGGCGAAGCTCGAAGGCTGGACCGCCGAGGCGATCGCCGACGAGCTGATCCCCGCGTTCCGTCCCGACTTTGCGCGCGCCGACGAGGTGTCGGCGCATGTTTTTCCCTACGACCCGATTTGAGGATCACCGCCATGAGCAATCCCGGCATGGACGCCGACATCTTCGACCAGTTCATCGAGCAGCTCGAGCGTTATGTGCGCGAGCGACTGATTCCCGCCGAACAGGGGATTATCGAGACCGACCAGATCCCCGCCGACATCCTCGCCGAAATGCGCGACATGGGGCTGTTCGGGCTGACGATCCCCGAGGAGTTCGGCGGCGCGGGAATGAACGTCAGCCAATATGTCCGCACCATCCACACCCTGTCCTATGCGATGCCGGCGTTCCGCTCGATCATCTCGATCAACATCGGCATGGTCGCGTCGGCGCTCAAAAATGGCGGGACCGACGCGCAGAAGGCCGAATGGCTGCCGCGCATCGCGGCGGGCGAGATCGCCTGCTTCGGCCTGACCGAGCCGGGCTCGGGATCCGATTCGGCGGGACTCCAGGCGAGTGCGGTGCAGACCGACAATGGCTGGGTGCTCAACGGGACGAAGCGCTACATCACCAATTCGCCCTTCGCGAAGCTCGGCCTGATCATGGCGCGCACGACGAAGGAGAATCTTCCCAAGAACGCCCATGTCTCGGCCTTCCTCGTCCCGCTCGACGCGCCCGGCGTGACGATCGGCAAGTCGGACAAGAAGATGGGCCAGTCGGGCAGCCATATCGCCGACGTCATCATGGAGGATGTCCGCGTCGGCGGCGAGGCACTGCTCGGCGGCGAATTGGGCAAGGGCTTCGCCTATGCGATGATGAGCCTCGACAATGGCCGCATGTCGGTCGGCGCGGCGGCGACCGCCTACGCGCGCCGCGCGCTCGACAGCGCGATCCGTTACGCGACCGAACGCAAGGCGTTCGGCGAGCCGATCGCGAATTTCCAGCTGATCCAGCAGATGCTCGCGCAGAGCGAGATCGATATCTATGCCGCCGAATGCATGATGGAGGATGTCACGCGCCGCGCCGATGCGGGCGAGAATGTCCTGCGCAAGGCGGCGGCGTTCAAGGTGTTCGCGAGCGAAATGTGCGGGCGCGTCGTCGATGCCTGCGTGCAGGTCTACGGCGGTGCCGGCTATCTCGCCGAATATGATGCCGAACGCTTTTTCCGCGATGCGCGCATCTATCGCATCTATGAAGGCACGACGCAGATCCTGCAGCTCCAGATCGCGAAACATATGCTGCGCGAGTTCGCTGCGGCGAACTGACGAGCGGCGGATGACGCGCCGTCTTTCGGTGCGGCGCGCCGGTCGAAACCGGCGGGCGTGCTCCGCGCGACCCCGGAGCGACGGGCTTTATGCCCGGCTGGCTGGCCGTTCCCGGGCTATCGCTGCTTGATCGGCGAGAAAAATGCGCAAATATGTGCAAGATGAGAAAATCGATTGAAAGGACCGAGATGCCGGCCATGCGCCAACCGAGCTCGCCCGCCAGCGATCGCCGGACCGCCGTCGACGGCAATCCGGGCACATTCCTGCGCGAATTGCGGACCGAAAAGGGCTGGACGCTCGCCGAAGTCAGCGAGCGGACGCGGATTCCCGTTTCAACTTTGTCAAAGATTGAAACGGGCAAGATGTCGCTCAGCTATGAAAAGCTGCTACGCCTCAGCCAGGGACTCGGTATCGACATCACCCGGCTTTTCGCGGCCGCAGCGGCGCTGCCCGCCGCGACGCACACCGCCAACGGGCGCCGCAGCATTACGCCCGCGGGCGAGGGGCCTTCGATCCAGACCGCGACCTATAATTATACCTATCCCTCGGCGGACCTGCTCAACAAGCTGCTCAATCCGATGATCATCGACATCAAGGTGCGCTCGATCGAGGAATTCGGCGACCTGATGCGCCATTCGGGCGAGGAATATGTGCTCGTCCTCGAAGGCGAGTGCGAGTTCCACAGCGACATTTACGCGCCCTCGCTCCTCCAGACGGGCGATTCGGTCTATTTCGACGCGTCGATGGGGCATGGCTATGTCGCGGTCGGCGACAAGCCGTGCCGCATCCTGTCGGTCTGTTCGGCGACCGACGCCGACCTCAAGTCCGCGCTCCATCCGATCGAGGGCGAAAAGATCCTTTCGGACTAAGCGGCGGAGTTGCCGCGCGCCGCTGCGGCCGCAGCGATGCCATTTTCATCCATGGAAAATTGTACCGGTCCGGCGGCGGACAGCGTTCCGCGCCGTCGTCGACGGGCGCCGTCGCGAGCGCCGTTGACAAATTTCCGTACAGGATGTTTATGCTCCAAATTGAAAATATTTCAAAATGAGAAATTTCCTGTGCGACGATCATCGTCGCCATGGTGAAAGGGGAGGCTGATGCGGGTCCTGAGTTCGTGCGGATGGCTGGGGGCGGCCTTGCTCGCCCTGTTCGCGGGTCCGCTGACGACCGATGCGATGGCGCGCCCGGCGGCCGTTCCGGCTGTGGAGGCGCGCGACGCAGCGACGTCCGGGTCCGCACCCGTGCTGGTAAAAAGCGACGTCGATGCGTGGCTCGACGGTTATATGCCCTTTGCGCTGCGGCGCGGCGATGCGGCGGGCGCGGTGGTCGTCGTGGTCAAGGACGGCGCGGTGGTGACGCAGCGCGGCTTCGGCTATGCCGACGTCGCGGCGCGCCGGCCGGTCGACCCCGAAACCACGCTGTTCCGGCAGGCTTCGGTATCGAAACTGATCACCTGGACCGCGGTGATGCAGCTTGTCGAGCAGGGCAAGATCGACCTCGACCGCGACGTCAACGCCTATCTCGATTTCCGGATCGCCCCGTTCGACGGCAAGCCGGTAACGATGCGCAACCTGATGACGCACACTGCGGGCTTCGAGGAGGTGCAGCGCGGGCTCAACAGTTATGATCCGGCGAAAATCCCGTCGCTCGGCGCCGCGCTGAAGCGGCAGGTGCCGCATCGCATCTTCGCGCCGGGAACGACCCCGGCCTATTCGAACTTCGGCACCTCGCTGGCGGGCTATATCGTCGAGCGCGTGTCGGGGCTTTCGTACGACGATTATGTCGAGCGGAACATCTTCGCGCCTGCGGGCATGACGCGATCGAGTTTCCGCCAGCCGCTTCCGGCGGCGCTGCGTCCGCTGATGGCGAGCGGATATATGCTCGGGTCGGGCGAGCCGGGGAAGTTCGAACTCAGCAGCTTCACGCCGTCGGGCGCGATGACCGCGTCGGGCGCCGACATGGGACGCTTCATGATCGCGCATCTCGCCGATGGCGGCGCGCTGCTGAAGCCCGCGACTGCGGCGCAGATGCACAACACGATCCTGCGGCTGATCCCGCCGCTCAACGGCATGGCGCTCGGCTTTTATGAACAGAATATCAACGGCCGCAAGGCGCTCTCGCACGCGGGCGACAGCCTGAACTTCCACAGCCAGCTCTGGATTTTCCCCGAAGAGAAGGTCGGCATCTACATGTCGATGAACGCCGCGGGGATGCAGAATGTGTCGGGGCCGATCCGCAGCCACTTGTTCGAAGCCTTCGCCGATCGCTATTTCCCCTTCGCGCAGCGGGACGGCCGCGTCGATGCGGCGACCGCGCGCGAACATGCGCGCATGATGGTCGGCACCTACAACAAGACGCGGCGGCTCGAATCGAGCTTCCTCAAGGCGATGGAACTTGCCGGGCAGGTGACGGTCTCACTCGACCGCGATGGCGGGATCGTGCTGAGCGTGGCGCCGGGGCTTGACGGGAAGCCGCGCAAATGGGTCGAAATCGCCCCGTTCGTCTGGCGCGAGCAGGACGGCAAGATGCGCCTCGCCGCAAAGGTCGAAAAGGGCCGCGTCGTCCGGTTCAGCGTCGATTCGGGATCGCCCTATATCGCGTTCGACCGGGTGCCCTGGTATCTGTCGACGGCGTGGATCAGGCCGGCTTTCCTGGCCGGTCTCGGCGCGCTGCTGCTGACCGCGATCGCATGGCCCGCCGCCGCGCTGATCCGCCGCCGCTACGGCGCGAACACCGGTCTCTCCCCCGCCGCGCTCAAAAGTTATAGGTTTACGCGCGGCTTCGCGGCGCTCGCCGTCGCGGTGGTCGTCGGGTGGATCCTGTTCGTCAGCAAGCTGGTCAGGGACTTTTCGTCGCTCAGCGGCGAACTCGACGGCACGCTGATCGCGCTCCAGATCCTGACCCCGGTCGTCTTCTTCGGCCTGTTTGCCAGCGCGATCTGGAACATCCGCCACGTTTGGACGGGAAAGCGCGGCCGGTTCGCCAAATTCTGGAGCATCCTATTGCTGCTGTCGGCGATCATCCTGCTGTGGGTCGCCATCGGCTTCCACCTGATCGGCTTTGGCACGCGTTTCTGACCGCCGCGCGCCAGCGGACGGGCTCCCCTCGGCCTCCGCTGGCGTGACCGGTCAAAGAAAATTCTCCATTTCTGTTGCAATTATCAAAATCTGAAAATAATGTCCTAAGCAGGTCAACAGGGAAAAGAGGCCGAACCGTGCGCCATCAGGGCGCCGTGTCGAGGCCTTCTCCCGATTTTGGTGAGAGACGTGAACATTCAAACCTCCCTCGACATCGCCGGTGGCGCCTTGCAATTGCCCCAGCCCTATCTGCTGTTCCTCGGCGACACGACCGAGCCGGGCTTTGCCAAGACGGCCTATGGCCTGCGCGACTGGGCGCCCGAAAAATGCGTCGGCGAATATGGCTTGCCCGCGGCGACGGTCAGCACGGGATTGCCCGCTCTGACGCCCGCAGAGGCGGCTGCCAGCGGCGCGCGCGCCCTGCTTATCGGGGTTGCCAACAGCGGCGGTGTCATTCCCCCAAGCTGGGTCCCCGCGCTGTCCGAGGCGCTCGAGGCGGGACTGGATATCGTGAGCGGGATGCACATTCGCCTCGCCGACGTCCCGGGGCTCGCTGCGCAGGCGGAGCGGCTCGGCCGCCAGCTGATCGACATCCGCCATCCCCCGCGCGGCCTGCCGGTGGGAACGGGGCGCAAGCGTCCGGGCAAGCGGCTGCTGACGGTCGGAACCGATTGCGCGCTGGGCAAGAAATATACCGCACTCGCGATTGCGCGGGCTTTTGCCGAGCGCAACGTCGATGTCGATTTCCGCGCCAGTGGCCAGACCGGCATCATGATCGCCGGCGGCGGCATCCCGATGGACGCGGTGGTGTCCGATTTCGAAGCGGGCGCCGCCGAGACGCTCAGCCCCGACGCCGATCCCGCGCACTGGGACGTGATCGAGGGGCAGGGTTCGTTGATGCACCCCGCCTATGCCGCGGTGTCGCTCGGGCTGCTGCACGGCAGCCAGCCCGACGTGATCGTCGTATGTCACCAGCCCGGCCGCGAACTGATGCTGGGGACGCCGGGCTATGCGGTGCCGAGCATCGAGGACACGATCGGTCTCAACCTGCGGCTTGGCTCGCGCACCAATCCCGCGATCCGCTGTGCGGGGCTTTCGTTCAACACCTCGCACCTCGGGGAAGACGAGGCGCACGCGCTGATGGCGGCGGAAAGCCGCAGGCTGGGACTGCCCGTCGCCGACCCGATCCGCGGCGGCGACGCCTTCGCCCGCCTGGTGGACAGCTGCCTCGCATGAGCGCGGCGAACGCCCCGGCAACCGCGGCTGGTTCCTCCTGGTTCCAGCGCTTCCTGTTGCCGGGCTTCGCTTTCAAGGCCGTCGTGATCGGCGGCGGTTATGCCACCGGGCGCGAACTCGCGGAATTTTTCCTGCCGAGCGGGCCGTGGGGCGGGCTGGCGGCGATGCTGCTTGCGATGCTGCTCTGGAGCATCATCTGCGCGACCACCTTCGCCTTCGCGCGGGCGATGCAGGCGTTCGACTATCGCAGCTTCTTCGAAAAGCTGCTTGGCCGCGGCTGGATCCTCTTCGAGGTCGGCTATGTCCTTCTCGTGACGCTGATCCTCGCGGTGTTCGGCGCCGCGGCGGGCGAGATCGGCGCCGCGATCTTCGGCTGGCCGCCGCTTGTCGGCACTGCTTTCCTCGCCGCCTCGATCGCGCTGTTCGTGACCTTCGGCAATGCCTCGGTCGAGGGCTTGTTCAAATATGTCTCCTTCCTGCTCTACGGCGTCTACGCGCTGTTCATGATACTCGCGCTCGGCAGCTTCGGCGACGAGATCGCGGCGCGCTTTGCCATTCCGGCCCCGTCGGACGGCTGGGTGATGGGCGGGCTGACCTATACGGGTTATAATGTCATCGGCGCGGTGGTGATCCTGCCGGTGATCCGCCACTTGACCAGCCAGCGCGACGCGATCGTCTCGGGCCTCATCGCCGGGCCGCTCGCGATGGCACCGGCGATCCTCTTCTTCGCCGCGATGATCGCCTTCTATCCCGGCATCATGCACGAAACGCTGCCGTCGGATTTCATGCTGCGCCAGCTCGACATGCCGCTGTTCCACCTCCTGTTCCAGTTCATGATCTTTGCCGCCTTGCTCGAAAGCGGTGCGGGATCGGTGCACGCGATCAACGAACGCGTCGATGCGGCACGCCGCGCGCGCGGACATGCGGCGCTCGGCAAGCGCGCGCGTGCGGGCATCGCCGCCGCGCTGCTCGTCGGCTGCATGTTCCTCGCCGACCGCTTCGGCCTCGTGACGCTGATCGCCAGCGGCTACCGCTTTCTCTCGTGGGTCTTCCTCGCGGTCTATGTCGTGCCGCTGCTGACCGTCGGGCTGTACCGCCTGCTCCGCAGCCGGAAACAGGACCTTCAACCCGCCGTCCAGGGAGCTGCGGCATGACGAAATTGACGGGCTGGCGGCGGTTCCGGCGCTGGGTGAAGCGTATCTTGCTGGGCCTGCTCGCGCTGCTGGTGCTGCTCGTCGCGGTGGGCGCGATTTACGAGGCGCTGGGCCGCAAGAACGCCGCAGCGCATTATCCGCCGCCCGGCAAGCTCGTCGATGTCGGCGGGCGCAAGATGCACATCGATTGCCGCGGCACCGGGTCGCCGACCGTCGTTTTCGAATCGGGGCTCGGAACGGGCGGCACGATCGACTGGACGCTGGTGCACGACAAGATTGCGGGCTTTACCCGTGCCTGCGCCTATGACCGCGCCGGCATCATGTGGAGCGATGCTAAGGACACGCCGCAGCGGGCATCCGCCGTCGCCGACGATCTCCATGTGCTGCTGAAGGGCGCCGGGATCACCGGTCCGCTGGTACTCGTCGGCCATTCGATCGGCGGACCCTACACACGGACCTATGTCGGAAAATATGGCGAACAGGTTGCGGGGCTTGTCCTGGTCGACGCGTCGCACCCCGACCAGGTCGCGCGGCTCGGAAAGGCGGTGAAGGTCGATGCGCATCCGGGACAGGCGGGATGGATCATGCACACCGCGACCGCGCTGTCGTGGACGGGCATCGTGCGCTTCGCGATGGCGAACGCGGGGCAGGGCAAATTGCCGAAGGACGCTGCGGCGCGGATGGCGGCCTATGCCAGCACGTCGGTGCACGGCGCGACGTCCGAACTCGATGGCTTCGATGCCACGATGGACGATGCGCGCGCGGTGAAAAGCTTCGGAAGCCGGCCGGTGATCGTGCTGACCGCGATGGCGCCGTTCAAGCCCGCAGAACTGAAGGGATTGTCGCTGAAGGCGTCGGACGGCGCGCGCTTCAAACAGGAATGGAAGGCGCTCAACGCCGAACAGGCCGCGCTTTCGACCCGTGGCCGCCAGCAGATCGTGGGCGATGCGGGCCATTATATCCAGATCGACCGGCCCGACGTCGTGATCGCCGCGGTCCATGCGGTGGTCGACGAGGTGCGTGCCGACGCAGGGACCAGCGCCGGAAAAAAGTGAGAACCAACGGCGCCCCCCCGCGCCGACAGGGAGATGAATGATGAAGCGTAAGATCCTCTTGGGTGCCATGTCGATGCTGCCGCTGCTGCTCGCCGCGAATACCCCGGCGCCCGACTATGACATCGTCATCCGCGGCGGCCGCATGCTCGACGGCGCGGGCAGCCCGTGGGTCAGCGCCGATGTCGCGGTGAAGGACGGCCGGGTCGTTCGCATCGGCCGTGTCGCAGGGCGCGGCGCCAAGGAAATCGACGCGACGGGGCGTTATGTCTCGCCGGGCTTCATCGACATGATGGACCAGTCGGGGCGCGTGCTGGTCAAGAACGGCGCGGCCGAGAACAAGCTCTTGATGGGCGTGACGACCGTGATCGCCGGCGAAGGCGGCCCGCCGGCCGAGGCGGCCGAGATTCCGGCGCATTTCAGCCAGCTCGAAAAGCAGGGCATTTCGGTCAATTACGGCACCTATTATTCGGCGACGCAGGCGCGCGTGAAGGTGATGGGCGACGGCGCCGGGCAACCGACCCCGGCGCAGCTCGAGGCAATGGGCCGCGAGGTCAAGATCGCGATGCAGAATGGCGCGTTCGGCATCACCAGCGCGCTCATCTATCCGCCGAGCAGCTTCCAGACCACGTCCGATCTCGTCACCTTGGCGAAGGTCGCGGCGCAGTGCGACGGTTTCTATGCGACGCACATGCGCGACGAGAGCGAGGGTCTCGTCAAGGCGATCGAGGAAGCGATCGAGATCGGCGAAAAGGGTGGCGTGAAAGTCGAGATCTTCCACCTCAAGGCCGCTTACGCCCCCGGCTGGGGCAAGCTGATGCCGCAGGCGGTGGCGACGATCAACGCGGCGCGCGCGCGCGGCGTCGACGTTGCGGCGGACCTTTATCCCTACACCGCGGGCGGCACCGGGCTCGAGATCATCGCGCCGAGCTGGGTGTGGGCCGACGGCATCCAGAAGGGGATCGAACGGCTCCGCGATCCCAAGGTGCGCGAGCGGATGAAGAAGGAAGTCGCCGCGGGCTCGATGCCCGGCTGGTCGAACCTCGTCCATGCGTCGGGCGGCTTCGCCAACGTCCGGCTCGCCAACGGTTTCAGCGACAAATACCGGCCGTACCATGGCAAGAGCCTCGCCGAGATCGGCAAGGCGCTGGGTCGCGACCCGGCCGATGTGGCGTGGGACATCTTGCTCGAAGGCCTGCCGAACCGCTCGGTCGCGCTCTATTTCATGATGAGCGAGCAGGACATCGAAACCGCGATCAAGCAGCCGTGGGTGAGCATCGGCAGCGACGCCGCGGCATCGGAAAAAACGGGCGAGATGGACGCGCTCGGCCTGCCGCACCCGCGCGCCTATGGCACTTTCCCGCGCATCATCGCCGAATATGTGAAGCGCCGTCCGGTGCTGTCGCTCGAGGATGCGGTGCGCAAGATGACCGGCTGGCCGGCGCAGCGCATGGGGCTCACCGACCGCGGGCTGATCCGCGACGGGATGCGCGCCGATATCGTCGTGTTCGATCTCGACAAGCTCGACGATGTCGCGAGCTGGGAAAAGCCCACCGCGTCGCCGACGGGGATCGAGACGGTGATCGTCAACGGCGTCGTCACGATCGCGAACGGCAAGCATACGGGCGCCAAGGCGGGCGCGGTGCTGCGGCACAGCTGCGGCGTCTGACGATATGGCGCGGCCCGTCTTTGCCCTCATTCTTGCGCTTGCTGTCTCGGGACCGGCCTTTGCCGCCCCGGCGATTGCGACGCCCGAAGACCTTGGCACCGCGGTATCGGCGCAGATCGCCTGCGCCGGCATCTTCGTCGCCGAGCGCGCCGAGGCCGATGTGCTGCGCGAGGATATCCATCCCTTCGCGCCGTTCATGAAGGCCGTGACGCTCGCGGTCGATCGCAAGGCGCGGACGGTCACCGCATCGGCGCCGGGCGCCGCGACGCGCACCGCGCTGTTCCGCCCGGTCGCGGGGTGCACGCTGCTCACCGGCGATGTTTCGACCGCCGCGCTCGATGCGCAGGCCGCGAAGCTCAAGCCGATGCGCGGGAAGGCGGCAAAGCCCTGGCCCATCGGCGACGCCCCGGTGCCCAAGCTTGCCGCGGCCGCCGAAGCGAAGCTCGACCGCGCCGCGCTCGACAAGGCGGTGCGCGCCGCCTTCGACGAGCAGAATAAGGGCGGCTATCCCGACACGCGCGCGATCGTCGTCGTGCAGGGCGGGGCGATCGTCGCCGAACATTATGCGCCGGGGTTCGATCGGAACACCGAGATGCTCGGCTGGTCGGCGTCGAAGAGCATCATGGGCACATTGGTCGGCCTGCTGGTCGACGACGGGGTCCTGAAACTCGACGAACCCGCGCCCGTTCCCGAGTGGAAGGGCGAAGGCGATCCGCGCGCGAAGATCACGCTGCGCCAGTTGCTCACCATGTCGAGCGGCCTGACCTTCAGCGAAAGCTATGTCCCCGGCAACGACTCGATCAAGATGCTGTTCGAGGCGGGCGACATGGGCGCAATGGCGGCGGCGAAGCCGCTGAAGGACGCACCCGGCACGAGCTGGAGCTATTCGTCGGGGACGACGAATATCCTCTCGCGCATCGTGTTCGACGCGACCGGCGGGACGCTGGAGGGCATGACGCGCTTTGCGCAAAAGCGGCTGTTCGAGCCGACGGGCATGACGAGCGCACTGATCGAACCCGACGAAGCGGGCGTGCAGGTCGGCAGCTCCTACGCCTATGCGACCGCGCGCGACTGGGCGAGATATGGCCTGCTGCACCTCAACAAGGGCAAGGCCGGGGGCAAGCAATTGCTGTCGAAGCAATGGCTCGATTTTGCGGTCACGCCGACAAAATCCGCGCCGCGCCCCGTCTATGGCGCACAGCTCTGGCTGAACCAGGCCGAAGCCGACGGCGAGCGGCGGAAACTCTATCCCGGCCTGCCGGAGGATACCGTCATGGCGCGCGGGCATAGTTTCCAGATTGTCGCCGCGATCCCGTCGCAGGATGCGGTGATCGTCCGCCTCGGCTGGACGCCCGAGGGACACACATTCGACTGGAACAAATATCTCTCGCAAATCGCGGCGGCACTTGCGCCCGCCGTCGCTGCGCCCTGAATCGACCGAAGGACAAAATCGATGACCACGCCTGCCCCCCTCACGCTCGACGTCGCGATCGAATCGCTTCCGCTCGCCAAGCCGTTTCGCATTTCTGGCCATGTTTTCACCGACACCCCGGTCGTTCTCGTCACGCTATCCGACGGCGAGCACGCCGGGCGCGGCGAGGCGTCGGGGGTCTATTATCTCAGCGACGATGTGCCCGCGATGGTCGCTGCCATCGAAAGCGTGCGCGGCGCAGTCGAGGCCGGGATTACGCGCGAGGCGTTGCAGACGCTCTTGCCCGCGGGCGGCGCGCGCAACGCGATCGATTGCGCGCTGTGGGAACTCGACGCGCGGCGCCGCGGCGTTCCGGTCTGGGAACTCGCGGGCCTCGCCGAACCGCGCCCGCTCCGCACCACCTTCACGCTCGGCGCCGACGATCCCGAAGTGATGGCAGAAGGGGCGCGGGGCTACGCACAGGCGCGCGCGCTCAAGCTCAAGCTCACCGGCGACCTCGACCTCGATATCGCGCGGGTGCAGGCGGTACGCGCGGCGCGGCCCGAATGCTGGATCGGCGTCGATGCCAACCAGGGTTTTGCGATCGGCGATCTCGACGCGCTCGTCGCGGCGCTGGTCGCGGCCGACGTCAAGCTGCTCGAACAGCCGCTGGCGCGCGGACGCGAAGCCGATCTCGACGGCTACCAGTGCCCGATCCCGATTGCGGCGGACGAAAGCGCGCTGACGCTCGCCGATGTCGAGGGGCTGGTCGGCCGCTTCGACGTCGTGAACATCAAACTCGATAAATGCGGCGGGCTGACCGAAGGCCTCGCCATCGCCAAGCGCGCGCGCGAACTCGGTCTGGGCGTGATGGTCGGCAATATGGTCGGCTCCAGCCTCGCGATGGCGCCGGCGTTTATCGTCGGACAGCTCTGCGACATCGTCGACCTCGACGGACCGATCTTCCTCGCCGACGATCGCAAGCCCTCGATCGAATATACGGACGGCAATGCATGGTGCGGCGAGGCGATCTGGGGCCGCGACGTCGGCTGATTGCGATAACGGGACAGGGAGAGGCACGATGAAAAAGACGATATTCGCAGGGCTCGCGCTCGTGGCACTGATCCAGCCGGCCGCCGCGCAAGAACCGGCGAAGACATATATCCACGCGGGCCGGTTGCTCGCCGATCCGGCAAGCGGCCGTGTCGAAACGAACAAGACGATTGTCGTCACCGCCGGAAAGGTCGCCGAAATCCGCGACGGCTTCGTCGGGGAAGGCAGGGTGGTCGACCTGCGCGACCAGTTCGTCATGCCGGGCTTCATCGACAGCCATGTCCACCTGACCTTTGAATCGAGTCCGACGAGCCGCCTCGACGCGGTGACGAAATCGACGGTCGATCAGGCGTTCGACGGCGTCGTCTTCGCCAAGCGCACCGTGCGCGCGGGGTTCACGACGGTGGTCGACCTCGGCTCCGATCCGCAGGCGATCAACGCGCTGCGCGACGCAACCGCGACGGGCAAGGTCGTGGGGCCGCGGATCATCGCCGCGGGCGGTGTCGCCGCGCATGGCGGGCATGGCGACGTCCACGGCTATCGCCAGGAAATCATCGACCTGTTCCGTTCGCCGACGCTCTGTTCGGGCGCCGACGACTGCGCGCGCGCGGTTCGGCTCGCGGTGCAGCAGGGCGCCGACGTCATCAAGACCGCCTCGACCGGCGGCGTGATGTCGAACACCGCAGCGGGGCTCGGCCAGCAGATGAGCGACGCCGAACTTGTCGCGATCGTCGACACCGCGCACCGCCTCGGCCGCAAGGTCGCGGCGCACGCGCATGGCACCGACGGCGTCAACGCCGCGCTTCGCGCCGGGGTCGATTCGGTCGAGCATGGGACGTATCTGGACGCCGAATCGATCCGCCTGTTCAAGGCGAAGGGAAGCTATCTCGTTCCCACCCTGCTCGCGGGCGATACCGTCGCGCGGCAGGCAGAAACCGCCGACTGGATGCCCGCTCCGGTTCGCGCCAAGGCGCGCACCGTCGGCCCGCTGATGATCGACGCGCTACGCCGCGCGCACCAGGGCGGCGTTCGGATCGCGTTCGGCACCGACAGCGCGGTGTCGAAGCATGGCGAGAATGCCCGCGAATTCGCGCTGATGGTGAAGGCGGGGCTGACCCCGCTCGAGACGATCAAGTCCGCGACCGTGTGGGCGGCAACGCATGCCGGGCTCGAAGCCGAGATCGGCACGCTCGCCGCAGGCAAGTCGGCCGACATCGTCGCGGTGAAGGGCGATCCGCTGACCGACGTCAGCAGCCTCGAAACGATGGGCTTCGTGATGGCGCGCGGCGTCGTCGTGCGGGCGGCAGGGGAGTGACGATGCGTTCGATGAAATTATTCGCGCTGCTGCCGCTCGTCATGATGCTCGGCACCGCGGCGTCGAAACCGGCGACCCCCTTGGCGCCCGTGCTGGCCCCCAAGCCGGCGGCCGAAGCGCAAAAGGCGGCGGCGCCCGCCCCGGCGCTTCCGGCATCGGCGGCTCCGTTGACGAAGCAGGACGTCGACAGCTGGCTCGACGGCCTCGTCCCCTATGCGCTGAAACGCGGCGACCTTGCGGGCGCGGTGGTCGTCGTCGTCAAGGATGGCCAGGTGCTGACGCAGCGCGGCTTCGGTTATGCCGATGCCGCGAAGCGCACGCCGGTCGACCCCGCGCGCACCTTGTTCCGTCCCGGTTCGGTGTCGAAGCTCTTCACCTGGACCGCGGTGATGCAGCAGGTCGAAGCGGGCAGGATCGACCTCGACAAGGACGTCAACACCTACCTCGATTTCAAGATCCCGCCGAAGGATGGCAAACCCGTCACGATGCGCCAGTTGATGACGCATACCGCTGGGTTCGAGGAACATGGCAAGCTGACCATGTTCGAGGACAAGAAATTCCAGATCCCGCTCGGCGCCCTGGTGAAGGGCGGTATCCCGAACCGCATCTATGCGCCCGGAACCACGCCCTCCTATTCGAACTATGGCACCGCGCTCGCGGGCTATATCGTCGAGCGCGTGACGAAGATGCCGTTCGACGATTATGTCGAACAGCGGATTTTCCAGCCGCTCGGCATGACGCAGTCGACCTTCCGCCAGCCGCTGCCGGGGGCGTTCGCGCCGTGGATGGCGACGGGTTATCGCCAGCTTTCGGCCGGGCCGTCGAAGTTCGAAATCGTCGGTCCGTCGCCCGCGGGCGGCCTCTCGTCGACCGGCGCCGACATGGCGAAGTTCATGGTCGCGCACCTCAATCAGGGCGCGGGGCTGATGAAGCCCGAAACCGCGCGGATGATGCACGACACCCCGCTGACGATCCTGCCGCCGCTCAACCGGATGGAGCTCGGCTTTTTCGAAACGAACATCAACGGCCGTCAGGTGATCGCGCATCTGGGCGACACGCAGCTTTTCCACACCGCGCTGCACCTGTTCATGAACGAGAATGTCGGCATCTACATGTCGTTCAACGCCACCGGCGAACAGGCCTCGGTAGGCCCGCTGCGCCGCGCGCTGTTCGAGGATTTCGCCGACCGCTACCTGCCGGGCAACGAAATGCCCGCGACCCGCGTCGATGCGAAGACCTCGGCCGAACATGCGAAGATGCTGGTTGGCAACTGGCTCAACAGCCGCCGGGCCGAGACGAATTTCTATGCGATCGCGTCGCTGCTCGGGCAGGTCAAGATCAGCGTCGATGCGAAGGGCGAGCTTGTCGTCCCGGCGGGACGCGACCTCAACGGCAAGCCCGCCAAGTGGATCGAAACCTCGCCCTTCGTCTGGCACAACGCCAACGGCCACGGCCGGCTCGCCGCGCAGGTGGTGGACGGAAAGGTCGTGCGCTGGAGCATCGACGGCCTTTCGCCCTTCATGGTGTTCGACCGCGCGCCCGCGTCGAAGTCCGCGGGATGGATCATGCCCGCGATGTACGTCAGCCTCGGCATATTGCTGCTCACCTTCCTCCAATGGCCGGTCTCGGCGCTGATCCGCCGCCATTACAAGGCGCCGCTGACGCTCCCGCGCCGCTCGCTCCTCGCCTATCGCGGCGTGCGCGCCGCGGCGGGGCTGGTGCTTGCGCTCGTCGCCGCATGGGTGGTCAGCATGTCGACGCTGAAGGCCCTGCCTTCCTACGATCCCTGGCTGTGGTTCCTCCAGATCGCCGGCCTGATCGTCCTCGTCGGCGGCGTCCTGCTCGCGGCGTGGAATTTGCGGACCGTCGTCCGTGAAAGGCGCGGCTGGTTCCGCACGCTCTGGGCGCTGCTCCTGCTGCTCGCGACGGTCATGCCGCTCTATGTCGCATGGACCTTCGGCCTGCTCGCGATGACGGTGAACTACTGATGTCACGTCTGAAAATGGGGGTTTCGGTCGAGAAGCTCCGCCTTGCCAACCCGTTCCGGATCTCGGGCCATGTCTTCGACGGCCGGAACGCGGTCATCGTCACGCTCGACGACGGCGAACATGTCGGGCGCGGCGAGGCGACGGGCGTCTATTATATCGGCGACGATCTCGAACAGATGCTCGCGGCGCTCGCCAATGCGCGTGGCGCGATCGAGGCGGGTCCGTCGCGCGCCGACCTCCGCGCCATCCTGCCCGCCGGCGGCGCGCGCAACGCGGTCGACGCGGCGCTGTGGGAGCTCGAATCGAAACGCGCGGGCCGGCCGGTCTGGGCGCTCGCCGGGCTCGATGCGCCGCGCCCGCTCCGCACGACCTTCACCGTCGGCGCGGACGAGCCGGCAAGGATGGCCGCCGAGGCTGTCGCCTATCGCGGCGCGAACTCGATCAAGGTCAAACTCACCGGCGAGCTCGACCTCGACATCGCGCGGGTCGATGCGATCCGCGCGGCGCGCCCCGACGTGTGGCTGGGAGTCGACGCCAACCAGGGCTTTTCGGTGGGCGATCTCGACAAGCTCGTCGCCGCGATGGTCGCGGCGGGCGTGTCGTTGATCGAACAGCCGCTGGCGCGCGGGCGCGAGGCCGATCTCGACGGTTATGATGCACCGATCCCGCTCGCCGCCGACGAAAGCGCGCTGACGCTCGCCGATGTCGCGGGTCTCAGGGGGCGTTTCGACGTCTTCAACATCAAGCTCGACAAATGCGGCGGGCTGACCGAGGCGCTGATGATTGCCGCCGCAGCGCGCGAGGCGGGGTTGGGCGTGATGGTCGGGTGCATGGTGTGCAGCAGCCTCGGCGCCGCGCCGGGGTTCGTCGTCGGTCAGCTTTGCGACCTCGTCGACCTCGACGGGCCGATCTTCCTGAAACAGGATCGCACGCCGGGCGTCGTCTATCGCGACGGGACAGTCTGGTGCGATGAATCGGTGTGGGGTGCGAAGGCGGCCGTCGCCGCATGACGCACGCCGCCGCTCCGACCTGGTTCGGCCAGCCGCGCGGGCTGACCGTCCTGTTCCTCACCAATATGTGGGAGCAATTCTCCTACTATGGGATGCGCGCGCTGCTGGTCTATTACATGACCAAGGAACTGCTGCTGAGCCAAGGGCACAGCAGCTTCGTTTACGGCGCCTATACCGCCTGCGCCTATTTCACCCCGATCGTTGGCGGGGTGATCGCCGACCGGCTGCTCGGCAAGCGGCGCGCGGTGATTCTCGGCGCGACGATCATGGCGATCGGCCATTTCATGATGGCGTTCGAACCGCTTTTCTATTTCGCGCTCGCGACGATCGCGCTCGGCAACGGGCTGTTCCTCCCCAGCCTGCCGAGCCAGATCAACGACCTTTACAAGGCGGGCGATTCGCGGCGCGGCTGGGCGTATAATGTCTATTATGTCGGCATCAATATCGGTGGTTTCCTCGCGCCGCTGATCTGCGGCACCCTCGGCGAGCTTTACGGCTGGCACTATGGTTTCGGGGCCGCGGGCATCGGCATGTTCGCCGGGCTGGTCATCTATCTGTGGGGCCAGCGCTACCTGCCGCCCGAACCGCCGCGCGTGCCGACCGCCGACACGCCGCCGATGCGCTGGGCCGATCACAAGGGCACCTTCATGGTGCTGCTCGCGGTCGCGCTGTCGGTGACCGTGTTCCGCGGCGCTTATGAACAGGTCGGCAATACCGTCGCGCTGTGGGCCGATACCGGGCTCGACCGCGCCGCCGGTGCCTTCACCATCCCGATGACCTGGTTCCAGTCGCTCAACCCGCTGCTCGTCATGCTGATGACCCCGCCGCTGCTCGCTTACTGGCACCGCCGCGCCGACGCGGGGAAGGACATGTCGCCCGCGCGGCGCATGGCGCTCGGCGCCGCCGTCGTCGCCTGTGCCTATCTGCTGCTCGCTGCCGTCGAGTGGGGCAGCGGCGATGCGAAGGCGCCCTGGCTGTGGTTCGCGGTCTTCTTCGCGATCTTCACCTTCGGCGAGCTGCTGATCCTGCCGACGGGGCTCGGACTCTTTGCCCGCCTCGCGCCGCCGCGTCTCGGCGCGACGACGGTCGCGGCCTGGTATCTCGCGATCTTTACCGGCAGCCTGTCGGCGGGGCTCGTCGGGATGCTGTGGAGCCACATGGGGCAGGCGCCCTTCTTTGCGATGCTCGCCGTGATCGCGTTCGCGGCCGCGCTGCTGCTGCGCGCGCTCGACGGCGCGGTGCGGCGCGTCGACCCGACCTGGGCACCCAAGGGCGACTGACCGCACCCAAAGGAAAGGGCCTGACGCGACAGTGCCCGGCCGCGGCAGGCCCTCCCTACGCCCTCCCCGGATTTGGGGAGGGGGAGAGAGCGGTCAGAACTGTCCGCGCAGGGTCACGCCATAGGTGCGCGGTTCGCCGGGGAAGCCGACGAACAGCTGGTTCGCGGTCCCCGCCAGCCCTGAAGATGCGGGCGCCGCGACGGCGCGGAAGGTGCCCCCGCCTTGCAGCGGCATGTCGGCGCCGATCTGGTAATATTTCTTGTTGAGCAGGTTCTGGCCCCACAGCTCGATGCCCCAGCGCCGTTCGGGCCCGTAAAGCCCGACGCGGCCGTTGAAGATCGCGAAGCCGTCCTGGATCTTTTCGACGTCGAGGTCGGACCCGGTGTTGGTGTCGCTTTGCAGGCGCGCGTCGAGATAGACGAGCGCGCTCATCCCCGAACTGCCGATCGGCGGCGTCCAGCTGATCCCCGCGGTCGCGACATAGCGCGGCGCGTTCGACACCCCGCGGCCGGGAAGCTGGAACAGCACCGGCGACAGTGGCCGCCCGCCCGTGCCGACGAGGTTGCGGCGATAAAGCGTGTCGACATAGGTCAGCCCCATGTTGACCGACACATAACGCACGGGGCGCATGAACGCCTCGATCTCGATCCCCTTCGACCGCACGCCGGGTTTCAGCCGGTCGGAGGGGCACGCTCCGGTCGTCGCCGATCCGTCCGAATCGGCGCCGTTCAGGTCGTCCTTGCACGCCTGGATATTGGTGACCTCGAAATTGACGCCGTTGAAGGTGTTGAGCTGGTAATTGCTATATTCCTGATAAAAGGCCGCGATATTGACGTCGATCCCGGGGCCGTCCCATTTGATCCCGAGTTCATAGGCGTCGACCTTTTCGCTCGCGAACTGCAGGTCGCTCGCCTCGGGCCGCCCGTTGCCGGGGGTGTTTGCGGGCAACGCCAGGCGTGCTGCGCAGGCGGTGTCGAAGGTCACGCTGCACGTCCGGTCGAGCGCCGAGAAATCGAGGTTGAAGCCGCCGGCCTTGTACCCCTTCGACGCCGACCCATAGACCAGCCATTCGGGCGCGGGTTTCCAGCTGAGCACCGCGGTCCCCGTCCATTCATTGTCCTTGAACTTCGTCCCTGCGCTGCCGCGCGGCAGGTCGGGCGCGGTGCCGTTGATCACGCACGGCAAGGTCGCGAGCGACTGGAACGGCGAATTGACGATCAGTGGGCAGATCGCATTGTTGAAATTCGCGTCGGCATCGAGCGTCTTGCGTTCGCTCGTGTAACGCGCGCCGATCGTGAAGGTCAGCACGTCGGGAACGATGTCGAAACTGTTATGCGTAAAGACCGCGAAATTGCGGCTGCGCTGCGCAAAGGTCGATCCCTGGTTGCCCGTTCCGTTGATCGCGAGCGCCGGCTGGCCGAGCGCCGCGGCGAGCGAGCCGAAGCCCGGGCGCGCCGGATTGGCGATCAGCGACTGGAGCAGCGTGCGCGTCGCCCCCGGGGGCAGCACGGCGATCGTTCCCTGTACCACCGGCACGTTTACGCACGACGCATTCGAGGGTAGCACCGCGCTCGGCAGCGCGCTCGCGAAGAGCAGGCAATTGGCGAATTGCTCGTAATTATTGCCATAGACGATGTCGTCGTCGACATCGAGTTTCTCGTTCGCATAATAGCCGCCGATCAGCCAGTCGAGCCGCCCGTCGAACGCTTCACCCTGCAACCGCACCTCCTGCGTGAACAGCCGGAAACGCCGGTCGAGGTCGGTGCGGCGCAATATATCGAGCGCGCTGAAATCGGCGTCCTGCCCCTGCGCATTCTTGTAATCGCGATAGGCGGTGATCGAGGTCAATGTCGCCGCGCCAAGCTCCCAGTTCAGCTCGCCCGACACGCCCCAGTCCTTGGTATCCGAACGATAGGTGACCCCCGGCGTTGTCGCCTGCCGCCGGACGAACGGCGTTCCCGCCGGTGCGACCTGATGGTTCGCCCCCAAGGCCTGCAGGATCGGCAGCAACGTGTTCGCCGATGCCACGGGGAAGCCGTCGGGGCCGCGCGCGAGGTTGCGCACGGGGTTCAACAGGATGCCGCCGCAGCAATTTTCGTTACGTTTGCTGTAATCGGCGATCAGGCGGAACTTCAGCGTCTCGCTCGGCTCGAACAACGCCTGTCCGCGCACCAGCCAGCGGTCGCGGTCGTTGATATCGGGTTCGCCGGCGGTCGCATTGTCGATGAAACCGTCGCGCTTCTGCCAGACGCCGTCGACGCGCACCGCCGCCTTGTCGCCCAGCGGTGCGTTGACCATGCCGTCGACGCGCCAATAATCATAATTGCCATAGGATATCGAACCCTTGGCGCCGAAACGGCCGAGGTCGGGACCCTTGGTCACGATGTTGATCAGCCCCGCGGTCGAGTTGCGCCCGAACAAGGTCCCCTGCGGCCCGCGCAGCACTTCGACGCGCTCGATATCGCCGAGCTCGGACAGTCCGACCCCCGTGCGGCTGCGATAGACGCCGTCGATGAACAGGCCGACCGACGATTCGAGGCCGGGATTCTCGCCGACCGTGCCGATGCCGCGGATGCGCGCGGAGAAATTGACCTCGCTCGTCGCGCCCGACACGAGCAGCGACGGCGCGACCTGCCCCAGCGCGCGGACGTCGGTCGCCCCGGTCTTTTCCAGCGTGTCGCCGGTGACCGCGGACACCGCGATCGGGACATCGGATAGCGCCTCGCTGCGCCGCGTTGCGGTGACGATGATCGTTTCGTCGTTCGTCGTGGTGCCGGCTTCCTGCGCCGCGGCAGGCGCTGCCCACAGGGCGAAGACAAGCGGCAGGCCGGCAACGCTGGTGCGCAGCAGGCGGGTACGGTGGGAACAGTCTGTCATGGTCATGGCCCTCCTCCACAGGTTTTTTCGTGCGGGAGAGCGTCGCGATATTCTACTTGCGGCCAGCCTATCACGACCGGGACGCGGCAAGCCAGTGCAAGCCGTTCCGTAACGTCATTGTCCGGCGCGGCGCGGCATTTATGTCACAGCTGTCAGAAGTGACGGGTTGACGTCATCCGCCAAAAGAAAAGGGGCGAGGCCAACGGCCCCGCCCCTCTGTTACAAAGGTCGCTGCGATCAGAACTTGCCGCGCAGCGTCACACCATAGGTCCGCGGTTCGGCGAGGAACTGCGAATAGATCTGGCGGCCACCCGGATATTGCGGGTCGGCAAAGGCGCCCGTCGTCGCACCTTCCTGGAACGGCGAGTTGAAGGCGACCTGCGCATATTGCTTGTTGAAGATATTCTGGCCCCAGAATTCGATGCCCCACTTCTCGTCGGGACCGCGAACGCCGATACGCGCGTTGAAGATCGCATAGCCATTCTGTTCCTTCTGCGGGAACAGGTCCGACCCGGTGTTGTAGTCACTGGTCATGCGGCCATCGACATAAACGAGGCCGGTCAGGCCGCTGCTGCCGATATCCGGCGTCCACGCGACGCTGCCGGTTGCGACCAGTTCGGGCGCATTCGACATATTGTCACCGGGCAACAGGCGGAGCGCCTGATCGAGCGGCGCGCCCGATTTGGTGCCGACCAGATTGCTGCGATATTTCGTCTTTGCATAGGTCAGGCCCGCGGTCATGCGGAAGCTCGGCGCCGGAACCAGCGAGGCTTCGAGTTCGAACCCTTCCGAACGCACGCCCCAGCCCACCTTGTCCGTTGCGCACGCGCCGGTCGTTGCCGCTGCGGCGCTATAGTTTGGTGCGGTCGTGAACTTGCTCTGGTCGCGGTCGCCGCCATTCAGGCTGTCCTCGCACCCGTTGATATTCTGGACGAGGAAGACCGTGCCATTGAACGTGTTGAGCTGGAAATTCTCGAAATCGGAACGGAACAGGGTCAGGCCGACGCTGAACGGGCCGGTCGCATATTTCGCGCCGATTTCATAGCTGTTGACCAGTTCGGGATCGAACTGGAGATTGCCGACCAGCGCCTGTGCGCCGCCGACCGCTGCGAAGGTGGAGCTGGGCGTCGCCCCGGTGATGACCGGTGGCTTCAGCGCCGAACGGTCGAGGTTAAAGCCACCCGCCTTGTAGCCGCGCGAATAGCTTGCATAGACCATCAGATCATCGACCGGCTTGTACGACAGGATCGCGGTGCCGGTGAACTCGTCTTCGCTGCGCTGGTCGTTGATCGAGACGCCGTTGAGTTCGGCGGTCGAATTGCCCTGGCAGCTCAGGCCCAGGATGCCGGCAACGAGCGGTTGCAGCGCCGCGTTGGCGAGCAGCCCGCCGATGGCAGCCTGATTCTGGGTACAGATGGTATTGTCGTTGGTGAACGACGCGCTGAACTTCTTCTTGTCGTGCGTGTAACGGACGCCAAATGTGAAATCGAGCTTGTCGGTGATGTGGAAGATATTGTGCGTGAACAGCGCCCAGTTGGTGCCGTTCTGGTGGTAGCGATCGTTGATGCTGCCCTTGTCACTGAGCGTTCCGAGACGGTCGATTGCCCCCAGCAGCAGCGGCGTTGCCGCGCCGAACTGACCGGCACCGCCGTTTGCGCCAAGCAGGCCCGCGCGGCCGGCGGGGCTGAGACAGCCGGGCGAGGTCGGGCCATAGGCGAAGGCAAAGCTGCCCGAAACGAGGCGGCACGCCGCGAACTGGCCATATTGCGTGCCGAAACGCAGATTGTCGCGAACGGTCAGCTTCTCGTTCGAATAGAAACCGCCAACGAGCCAGTCGAGCTTGCCGTCGAAAGCCTCGCCTTGCAGGCGCAGTTCCTGCGTGAAGGTGTGAAACTGACGATAGGCGTCGTCGCTCGGTGCGCGATAGAGGATGTCGACCGAACCATAGTCGAGGTCGCCCGCCTGTCCCGACCGATATTCGCGATACCCGGTGATCGAGGTCAGCGTCGCGCTGCCGATGTCGTAATCGATCTGGCCCGAGAAGCCGTAATCCTTGGTCTCGCCGGCAAAGCTGCGCCCCGGGGTGACCGACAGGTTGCGGCTATATCCCTGGTTGAACGCACCGATCGGCTGGCCGAGGTCGCGAAGCACGGTGACGATATTGTTGGTGCCGGCCGGAATGGCCGCGCCGGGCGGCAACGGCAGCGGCGAGGGGGTGTTGAGACCGCCGATATAGGGATTGACGCTGTTGTCGACATAGATTGCGCCGCAGCAGCGTTCGTCGCGATAGGTATAGTCGGCGATCAGCCGGATCGAGAGCGCATCGGTCGGTTCGAACAGCAACTGACCGCGCACGAAATAGCGGTCGCGATTGTTGACGTCGGTGTTGTTTGCCGTGTCCTTGAGGAAGCCGTCGCGCTTGACCCACACGCCGTCGAGACGGAAGGCGACGGTGTCGCCGATTGGGCCAGTCACGCCGCCGGCGAGGCGCCAATAGTCGTAGTTGCCGTAGGTGATCTCACCCGAGCCGCCGAATTCGAAGCTCGGCTTTTTGGAGTAAATGCTGATCAGGCCTGCCGACGAGTTGCGGCCGCCCAGCGTGCCCTGCGGACCGCGCTGCACTTCGACACGGTCGATTTCGCCGAGTTCGTTGAGGCCGATGCCCGATCGCGAGCGATAGACGCCGTCGATGAAGACGGGGACCGAGCTTTCGAGACCGGGGTTGTCGCCAACGGTGCCGATCCCGCGGATACGTGCCGAACCGTTCGCTTCCGAACCCGTCGACGAAACGAACAGCGACGGGGCGACCTGGTTCAGCTGGCGGATGTCGTTCGCGCCGCTGTTCTGCAAGGTTTCGGCGCTGACCGCCGAGATCGCGACCGGCACGTCCGAAAGCAGCTGGGCGCGGCCCTGTGCGGTCACGATGATCGGGGTGTTGTCGCTGTCGTCGGTCGCGGTATCGGCGGGCGCGTCCTGTGCGAAGGCCGGAGCCGAGACCGCCGCGAGGGCAATCGAGACACCGAGCGCGCTGGTGCGCAGAAAGCGGGCAGCACGAAGGGAAGATGATTTCATATCGGGCACTCCTCTCAACATTTCATTATTTTTGTTGCGAGGGGAGCATAACTCAATTGCGCGGGCGATCCAGACGAAGGCACGCTTTTGCGTCGTTTTTGATCGGGTGATGCTTTTAGGCCACAGGCGGAAAAGCGCCTGTTCGGCGGGGCTTAGGCGTTCGTTTGCCGCGTCGGCGGGCTTGCCGTAGCGTCATTGGCCCCGCGGCCGCGGCACGGGAAGCGCAAATGGCGGCCGCGCGCGACGAGCATCGCGGCATAAGGTCCGGCAAAATTTGCCGCGATCACCGGATCGTCGGCGGCGAGGCCGCCCGTCAGGCTGCCAAAGGCGGGCAGGATCAATCGCTGCGCGTCGCCCGCGAAACAGGGCCGCGAAATCGGGCGGCCGCGCACATTGATCCGCAGCTTGGGATGGAAATGCCCCGAAATTTCCGGCCGTGTCTCGCTGCCTTGGCTCTGGTGACGAAAGACGATGCCGTCGACGACCAGCTCGTCGGCGACGTTGCCGCCCCACGCGCCGCCGCTGAGCCCATCGTGGTTGCCCGCGATCCACAGGAGTTTGGCCGCCGCTGCCTGCCCCGACAGGCGCTCGGCCACCGCGGGCACGATCCGTTCTGCGGCGTCCCGGTCGTGGAAGCTGTCGCCGAGGCACCAGATCGCGCGCGCGCCGGTTTCGGCAGCCAGCGCCGCGAGCCGGTCGAGCGTGTCGTGGCTGTCATAGGGCGGCAGCGGCTGGCCGAGCGCGGCGTACCAGCTCGCCTTTTCGAGGTGCAGGTCGGCGACGATCAGCGCGCCGTGACGCGGCCAGAACAGCGCGCGGTCGGCCAGCATCTGGAACGGCTGGCCCGCGAAGTCGAAGGTCGGCGCGGCGGACATGACGCCGCTATGCAGGCGCGGCGGGGGCGCCGCAAGCGCCCTAACTGCCCTGCATCGCCATGTTTGCGGCGAAGCGTTGGCCGGCCTTGCGGCTCGCTTCGTCGGGCAGGTCGAACACGACGCGTTTGTTGGGGAAATCGATCTCGACGCGGTCGAACAGCGACAGGCTGTCCATGCCGAGCAGCAGCGCGGGCCGTTCGTGCAGGCCGAGCGCGCGAAACGCCTGGCCGTCGGCAAAGGCGACCGGCAGGTCGTTGACGTCCATGCCGTTGATCACGATCCGCCTGATCGCCGTCTGCATGGCGGGGACCGACTCCCCCGTCACGGCGTCGAGGATCGTCGCGGTAAAGGGAAAGCGGTTCGCTCGCTTGCTCGCGACCAGCCGCTGCAGCGCCATATTGCCGACGCTCGTCTGTGCGCCGGTGTCGACGATGACGTCGATGCGTTTGCCGTTCAGCCGCGCGTCGGACAGGATCAGGCGCCCCGCCGAATTGCGCGCGGTGACGACGATCGCGTCATCGTCGCGAATGATCGGCTGCGCGCGCCGCCGCGTCTCCAGTATCTGCATGCTTTCCTTGCGGAAATCGATCAGAACGCGGCGTTCCTCGAGCATGTCGACCCCGATCAGCCCCGCGGCACCGATATGCCGTCCGAAAAAGGCCGGCGCCTCGACCGAGGCAAGGTGGAGCTTCGCCATCTGGAGCGCCGCGATGCGGTAGCTCGGGACCGTCGCCGACCCGCCGATCGTCGCAAGCCGCAGCTTCGCGCCCTCGGCCAGCCCCAGCCGCTCGGCGAGCTCGCGCGCGATCACCGTGCGTTCGGCGCCGGTATCGACGAGGAAGGAGAAAGGACCCTTGCCGCCCACCATCACCTTCACCGACATCCGCCGCGACGCGTCGAGGTCGAAAGGTTCGATGAAGGGGACAACGACGACCGGCGGCGCGACCACCTCGCCCGTCGCGGCGGGGGTCGCGGCCGGTACGGGTGCCGGGTGGGGGGGAGCCGGCGTTGCGCCGACGAGCGCCGGGGCGGCGAGCAGCAGCGCAAACAGGACGGACCGCGGAGTAGCTTGGGTCATCGCTGGCATCCTCTGTATATTTTGTCCCAA
The DNA here is from genome assembly GCF_035998905.1 of Sphingopyxis sp. Taxonomy (GTDB): domain Bacteria; phylum Pseudomonadota; class Alphaproteobacteria; order Sphingomonadales; family Sphingomonadaceae; genus Sphingopyxis. The sequence continues at coordinate 369,831 of NZ_DASYHG010000029.1, forward strand.
TCTACGCCTCATCGGGCCGCGCAGCAAGCGAAACGCCGGTCACTGGTCGAGGCGCATCGCCCGTTCGGCGAGTGAGTCGGCAAGCTCGCCGAGCAGCGCGTCGTCGATATCCGCCGCGGCGACATTCTCGCGCCCGATCAGCACGAGCACGGGGATCGCGAGCGGGCTGATCCGGTCCAGCCTTTGGTGGAGCATCGTCCCCGCCGCGCGGTCGAGCAGGTCGCCGAGCCGCGCGACATCGGTCAGTCGCTCGCGCGCGTCGGCCCATGCCGCCTCGAGCAGCAGATGGTCGGGCTCGTATTTTTGCAGCACGTCGAAGATCAGGTCGGTCGAAAAGGTGACCTGCTTGCCCGTCTTGCGCTTGCCCGGATGCTGGCGCTCGATCAGCCCGCCGATCACCGCGACCTCGCGAAACGCGCGCTTCAACAGATGCGACCGCTCGACCCATTCGACGAACTCCTCCGACAGGATTTCGGCATCGAACAGATTTTGCGGATGCGGCACGGGCCGCAGCGACCAGATGGCGATGGCATAGTCCGACGCGACGAAGCCCAATGGCTGCAACCCGGCGCGCTCCATGCGCTTGGTGATCAGCATGCCGAGCGACTGGTGCGCGTTCCATCCCTCGAACGGGTAGCAGACGAGATAATGATGGCCCTCGTGCGGGAAGGTCTCGACGAGCAGCTCGCCGGGACGCGGCAAGGCCGAACGCAATGCCTGCATTTCCAGCCAGAAGCGCACATCCTCGGGAAAGCGGTGCCAGCTCGTCCGGTCGGCAAGGAATGCGCGGACGCGGTCGGCGAGCCGCGTCGAGATCGCGAGGCGCGCGCCCATATAGCTCGGGATGCGCGCGGGGCGCGTCGTCGCGCGCACGATCAGGTCGGTGTCGCGGATCGATTCGACCTCGAGACTGAGGCCGGCGAAGGCGAAGGTGTCGCCGGGCGACAGCGTGCTCGCGAAATATTCCTCGACCTTGCCGAGCCGCCGGCCGTTCCTGAAGCGCACATCGGCCATCGGCGCCTCGACGATGATCCCGGCGTTGAGCCGGTGCTGCGCAGCAAGCCGCGGGTGCGCGATGCGCCAGCGGCCCTCTCCGTCGGGGGCGAGGCGGCGGAAGCGGTCATAGCTTTTGAGCGCATAGCCGCCGTCGCGCACGAAACTGATGAGGCGCGCAAAGATGTCGGCGTCGATCCATTTGTAGGGCGTCGCCGACCGGATCTCGGCGAGCAGTTCGTCCTCGCGGAACGATGCTGCGCAGGCGAGCGCCATCACATGCTGTGCCAGCACGTCGAGCGCGCCGGGGCGGAAGCGGTCGGCGTCGCGCTCGCCGGCGTCGACGGCATCGAGCGCCGCGCGCGCCTCGAGATATTCGAAGCGGTTGCCGGGGACGATCAGCGCCTTGCTCGGCTCGTCGAGCCGGTGGTTGGCGCGCCCGATGCGCTGGAGCAGCCGCGACGAGCCTTTCGGCGCGCCCATCTGGATCACGCAATCGACATCGCCCCAGTCGAGCCCGAGGTCGAGGCTCGACGTCGCGACGAGCGCGCGCAGCCGCCCCTCGGCCATCGCCGCCTCGGCGCGCAGGCGCGCCTCGCGGTCGAGGCTGCCGTGGTGGATCGCGATGGGGAGCGACAGGTCGTTGACCTTCCACAGCTCCTGGAAGATCAGCTCGGCTAGTCCGCGCGTGTTGCAGAAGATGATCGTCGTGCGGTTCTTCGCAATCTCCTCCATCACCTGGTGGACCGCATAACGCCCCGAATGCCCCGCCCAGGGCACCGCGCCCTCGGGCAGCAGGATCGCGATGTCGGGATCGGCGCCCGCCTCGCCCTCGACCAATGTCACCGCGTCCGCGTCGTCATCGGGCGCGAGCCAGCTGCGATAGGCGGCGGTGTCGGCGATCGTCGCCGACAGGCCGACGCGGCGGAGGGCGGGGGCGATCGCCTGCAGCCGCGCCATCGCGAGGCTGAGCAGGTCACCACGCTTGCCGGGGGCAAAGGCGTGAATCTCGTCGATCACGACCGTCTTGAGGTCGGCGAACATCGTGAAACTGTCGGGGTAGGACAGCAGCAGCGACAGCGATTCGGGGGTGGTCAGCAAGATGTTCGGCGGCCGGCTGCGCTGGCGTGCCTTCTTGTCCGACGATGTGTCGCCGCTCCGGCTCTCGACGCTGATGTCGAGCCCCATCTCGGCGATCGGGCCGAGGAGGTTGCGCTCGACGTCGGCGGCGAGCGCCTTCAGCGGGGAGACGTAGAGCGTGTGCAGCCGGTCGGTCGGATGCTGCGCGAGGTCGACGAGCGTCGGCAGGAAACCCGACAGCGTCTTGCCCGCGCCCGTCGCGGCGACGAGCAACGCATGCTCGCCGCGCATCCCGGCCGCGAGCATATCGGCCTGGTGCCGCCGAAGCCGCCACCCGCGCGCGCCAAACCATTGAGCGAAAGGGGCGGGCAAATCCATAAGCCGAACGTGGGGCCGGATACGCGCGCGCGCAATGCTTCTCTCATCGTCTGCTCACGACCGGTTATTGCCGTAGAGATGTGAACCCCGGCGAAAGCCGGGGCACACGGGTGGGCAGAAACCGACCGGTTGCGGACATTGCGTCCCATCTTAGTTTGTCATTCCCGCGAAAGCGGGAACCTAGTGTGGAGTAAGCCCACGCGCGCTCTGGGTCCCCGCTTTCGCGGGGATGACGAAAGTGGAGAACATCCGCTCCCCACCCCAAAGCGGTCTTCATTCAAAGCCCCGCTTCCATCCCTTTCAGCAACCCGCGCCAATATTCGCCTAGCCGCCGCTGGAACAGCATCAGCTCGAACCCGTGCCGCGCGACATGTTTCTGCGGGATGCTGTCCCAGCCGCGATGCTCGACCGTCACGCGGGTCTCGGCGCCGACGGCCTCGAAGCGCACATCGACCGCGGTCGCCTGATCGGCCTTGAAACTCGGCAGCCGCCAGCCAAACGCCAGCCGCTCGCCGGGCAGCCAATGATGCACGGCGCCGATCTCCCACTCCTTGCCGTCGTCGAAGCGGGTGACGAGCCGCCCGCCCGGTCCCTCCGGATCAAATCGCAACGTGCCGTCGCCCTTTCGCGACAGCTGGAACAGCGGGTGGCTTTTCCACCACATGCCGATGTCGCGCGTAAAGGCGGTAAAGGCGACGTCGGGTGTCACGCCGATACGCAAGGCGACGATCACCGCAGCGGTCATGCGCCGCCCTCGACATGGCGCTTGAAAGACGCGAGCTGGTGCGACCATAGCGCCTCGGTCTCGGCCAGCCATTGCTTGAGCTCGGCGGTCGCGCCGTCCTTCAGCGAATAGATGCGCACCCGCGCGTCGAAGTCGGGATGCCCGTCCTCGACGAGCCCGCCCTCCTTCAGCGCGCGCAAATGGCGGCTCATCGCCGGGGGTGCGAGGCCGAGTTCGCCGGCGAGTTCGCCCGCGCTGCGCGGGCGCTCGCCCAGCAGTTCGATCGCGCGCCGCCGTTTCGGGTCGGCGAGCGCCCCCAGCATCCGGTCGAGCGCGGCGCTCAATCGTCGAGCCGCGTCTTGGTCGTGAAACCGCCCTCGGCGTCCCATTGTTCGGCGGTCTTTTCCTCGACCGTCACGCCGAAGGTCCAGATATGGCCCTCGGGGTCCTTCGCGCGGTAGCTGCGGTCGCCGTAGAATTGGGTTTCGGGTTCGGCGATGATCTCGGCTCCTGCGGCACGCGCCTTTTCGCAATGCGCGTCGATATCGTCGCCGACGGCGAGCTGGACATGCACCGACTGGGTGTTCTTGCCGCCGATCGACTTCGGGCTTTTGTGATCGTCCGACCATTCGTTGCCGACCATGATCGCCGAATTGCCGAACTCCATTTCCGAATGCGCGAGGTTGCCGTCGGCATCGAGCAGCACGAACAGCGGCTCGAACCCGAACGCCTCCTCCAGCCAGCGGAACGCCGCCTTGCTGTCCTGATAACTGACGGCGCTCGAAAGCCCCTTGCCGCGCGGATGATCCACCATCTTCCTTCTCCCGAGTCGCTGGATTGGTTTCCGTTTCATAGAATATTTTCGCAATAATGAAAATACTCGTCGATGTGCGCGAAGATGCTAAAGTTGCGCGATGACCGATGACCTCCGCATCCATATCGACGAAGCGATGACGCTGGCCGCCGCGCACCTCGGGAAAGGCCGCGTCGCCGACTATATCCCCGCGCTGGCCGGGGTCGATCCGAACAAGCTCGGCTTCGCGCTCGCGCTCCCCGACGGCACCGTCCACACATCGGGCGACGCTGACGAGTCCTTCTCGATCCAGTCGGTATCGAAGGTGTTCACGCTGGCAATGGCGCTCAGGCGGGTTGGCAGTTCGCTGTGGGACAGCGTCGGGCGCGAACCGTCGGGATCGGCATTCAATTCGATCGTCCAGTTGGAAAGCGAGCATGGCATCCCGCGCAACCCGCTGATCAACGCGGGTGCGATCGCGGCGACCGACCGGCTGATCGACGGGCGCGGCGGCGATGCGGTCGCGGACGAGATCGTCGATTTCATGCGCGCGCTGGCGGGCGACGACAGCGTCGAAATCGATTTCGACGTCGCTTTCTCCGAATCCGAAACCGGTGCGCGCAACCGCAGCCTGTCGCATTTCATGGACGCGTTCGGAAACCTGAGGCATCCCGTCGAAACGGTGGTCGGCGTCTATTTTCGCCAATGCGCGATCGCGATGTCGTGCCGCCAGCTCGCGCGCGCCGGGCTGTTCCTTGCGATGGAGGGGCGCGACCCGCTGACCGGCGAGCAGCTGATAGAGCCGCACCGGGCGCGGCGCATCAACGCGATCATGATGCTGTGCGGCCATTACGACAATTCGGGCGAGTTCGCTTTCCGCGTCGGCCTGCCGGGCAAGAGCGGGGTCGGCGGCGGCATTCTCTGCATCGCGCCGGGGCAGGGATCGATCGCGGTCTGGTCACCCGCGCTCAACGAGGCGGGTACCTCGTTGGCGGGCGCCGTGGCGCTCGAACATTTCGCTTATGCGGCGGGCTGGTCGGTGTTCGACTGATTGTTGCGATGACAGACATCGAACTCGACATCACGGACCTTCGCACGGTTGCGGCTTATGCCGCCGCGAGCGCGGAGAAGGCGCTGATAATTTTCGAACGGGCTTGTCCGTCGGACCCGCGCCCGGGCGAGGCCATCGCGGCCGCCAGGGCTTTCGCGGACGGCGGCAAGCGTGTTGCGGCGCTGCGCGATACGGCGTGGGCCGCGCTGAAAGCCGCGCAGGGCGCCGGCGATCCGGCAGCGTGCGAGGCGGCAAGGGCGGCGATGTCCGCGCCCTCGGCCGCTTTTCTGCATCCCTTGGCGCGTTCGACGCAGGTTCGTCACATTCTCGGCGCCGCCGCGCACGCTGCCCGTGCGGCGGAGCTCGCCGCCGGCGACGACCTCGCTGCCGGGGATGCTTTCGTCGAAGCCGCGGCATGCGAAGCTACGCCTGCGGTTATAGACATATTGTGTCGCTACCCTCCGGCGCCGAGGGGCGGCGGGCGGACCGGTGAACTTTTGCGACTGCTCGATATGAAGCTTCGCGGGAAACGCCGCGAAGGCGGCGCAACCTAGTCGTCGCTGAGCAATGCCAGCTTGACGCGTGCGGTGCCGCTGCGGTGCATGCCGATTTCGCGCGCGGCGGCCTGGCTGACGTCGATGACGCGGCCGTGCGCAAAGGGGCCGCGGTCGTTGATGCGGACGATCACGCTGTCGCCGTTCGACGTGTTGGTGACGCGTACCATGCTGCCGAAGGGGAGCGACCGGTGTGCTGCGGTGAGCTGACCGGGATCGAAGCGTTCGCCGCTCGCGGTGCGATTTCCGGCAAGTTCGTTGCCGTAATAGCTGGCCATGCCGCCGCCGATTTCGGTTTCTTCATCGATGTCGGCGACGCTCTGGCCGGCTTGATCGATGGCTTCGACTTCCTGCGCTGCGGCCGAAACCGTCAGCAGAAGCGGTATCATCATGGCAGAAAAGGCCCGCATGACATCATCCCCTTGTCAGAGGAGGCGCCAAAAGCAGCGGCGGCCTGCCAAGGCAAGCCGCCGCGCGTTGGACTGAAGTGATTTTGCGTCCGGATGTGCGATTTGTCCGGTTTTAACCGAACAATAACTGAAACTATACGTCCAGATTTGCCACCGACAGCGCGTTCGTCTGAATGAAATCGCGACGCGGTTCGACTTCGTCGCCCATCAGCCGTTCGAAGATTTCGTGCGCGACATCAGCCTGCTCGGCCTCGACCCGCAGCAGCGAACGGTTGGCGGGATCGAGCGTCGTTTCCCAGAGCTGCTCGGCATTCATCTCGCCCAGCCCCTTGTAGCGGCTGATCGCGAGCCCCTTGCGGCTGTGCGCAAAGATCGCCTCGAGCAGTTCGGACGGGCGCGTGACCGGGCTGGCCTTTGCACTCGTTGCCGCAGGCAGGTCGGGCTCTTCGCCATCGGCGATTTCCGCTTCGACCTCGGCGGCCGCGCCCGTCGCCTTCACCAGCCGTGCCGGGCGCGCATAGCTGTCGGCCTGTTCGGCGGCGAGCTTGTGCATTCGGCGCGCTTCCTGGCTGCCGAGGAAAGCGGCGTCGATCGCATGATGGTCGCTGACCCCGCGCCAGCGGCGTTCGAGCGTGTAACCGCCGCCTTCGACCGCCTCGACGGTCCATACGGCTTCGGCGCCGCCGGTCAGCGCACGCTCGGCGGCGTTGAGCCAGGTTGCGGCGGTCGCGGCGGCGCTGTGGCGTCCCGCGGTGTCGAGATCGGGGTCGAGCGCGCCGGTCAGCGCGAGCGCTTCGATCAGCCCATGGTTCAGGTTGCGCGGCACATAGCGCATCAGCGCGCGCAGGCGCCGGCCATGATCGATCAGCCCGCGCAAATCCTGCCCCGAACGCGCGCCGCCCGGCGTTTCGAGCAGCAGCGCGTCGATCCCGGCGTCGACAAGGTAATTTTCGAGCGCCGTGTCGTCCTTCAGATACACCTCGCTCCGCCCCTTCGCGACCTTGTAGAGCGGCGGCTGGGCGATGTAGAGATGGCCGCCCTCGATGATCTCGGGCATCTGGCGGTAAAAGAAGGTGAGCAACAAGGTGCGGATATGCGCGCCGTCGACGTCGGCGTCGGTCATGATCACGATCTTATGATAGCGCAGTTTTTCGAGGTTGAACTCGTCGCGGATCCCGGTGCCGAGCGCCTGGATCAGCGTGCCGACTTCCTTCGACGAGATGATGCGGTCGAAGCGCGCACGCTCGACGTTCAAAATCTTGCCCTTCAGCGGCAGGATCGCCTGCACATGGCGGTCGCGGCCTTGCTTCGCCGATCCGCCTGCCGAGTCACCCTCGACGAGGAAGAGTTCGCATTTGGTCGGATCGCGTTCCTGGCAGTCGGCGAGCTTGCCGGGCAGGCTGGCGATGTCCATCGCGCCCTTGCGCCGCGTCAGCTCGCGCGCCTTTTTCGCAGCCTCGCGCGCCGCGGCGGCGTCGATCACCTTCTGGATCACCGCTTTCGCATGCGCGGGATTTTCTTCGAGCCATTCGGTCATCCGGTCTGCCATCAGGCTTTCGAGCGGCTGGCGAACTTCGCTGCTGACGAGCTTGTCCTTGGTCTGCGACGAGAATTTCGGATCGGGCAGCTTGACCGACACGATCGCGGTCAGCCCTTCGCGCATATCCTCGCCGGTGAGGCTGACCTTCTCCTTCTTCAGCATCCCTGACTTTTCGCCATAGCCGTTGAGCGTTCGCGTCAGCGCGGCGCGGAACGCCGCAAGGTGCGTGCCGCCGTCGCGCTGCGGGATGTTGTTCGTGAAGCAGAGGACATTCTCGTAATAGCTGTCGTTCCACTCCAGCGCGACGTCGATGCCGATGCCGTCGCGCTCGCTGCTGATCGCGATCGGATCGGGAAGCAGCGCATTCTTGTTGCGGTCGAGATATTTGACGAAGGCCGCGATGCCGCCTTCGTAGAAGAGGTCATGGCTTTCATGCTCGGCATGGCGCGCGTCGACGAGCTTGATTCGCACGCCCGAATTGAGGAAGGCGAGCTCGCGATAACGATGCTCGAGCTTTTCGAAATCGAACTCGGTGACATTCTTGAACGTCTCGGTCGAAGCCATGAAGGTCACGCGCGTGCCCTTCTTGCCCGCGGGGGCGGGGCCGTTGACCTTCAGCGGCGCGACCGAATCGCCATGTTCGAAGCGCATCCAATGCTCTTCGCCGTCGCGCCAGATCGTGAGTTCGAGCCATTCGCTGAGCGCGTTGACGACGCTGACGCCGACGCCGTGGAGGCCGCCCGACACCTTGTACGCATTGTCGTCGCTGGTATTCTCGAACTTCCCGCCGGCGTGGAGCTGGGTCATGATGACCTCGGCCGCCGAAATGCCTTCCTCGGCATGGATGCCGGTGGGGATACCGCGGCCGTTGTCCTCGACGCTGACCGATCCGTCGCTGTTCAATGTGATCAGGACAAGGTCGCAATGCCCCGCGAGCGCTTCGTCGATCGCGTTATCCGAAACCTCGAACACCATGTGGTGCAGACCCGACCCGTCGTCGGTGTCGCCGATATACATGCCCGGCCGTTTGCGCACTGCGTCGAGGCCCTTGAGAACCTTGATCGAATCGGCGCCATAGGCGTTGGTGTTGGGCTGGTTGGAAGGCGCGCTCGGCGCGTTATTTTCAGGCGTGTCCGTCATATCGATTATATAGGGTCGAAGGCGCAAAAACCCAAGCGAAAATGCGGCTCTCGCTGCCGTGGCGACGAGCGTTGCGCGCGCGCGCCGCGGCGGCTAGTTTCACAGGCATGAAACATCGTCTCGTCTTCCCCGCCGCCGCTCTTCTGACCGTCTCGCTCGCCGCGTGCAGCCAGCCCGCGCCACCCGCCGAAAACGCGCCCGCGGTTGCCGGCGAACCGCTCGCGACCCGCGCAGTGATGATCGGCACCGAAGGGCCGAGCCTGCCCGCCTGTTCGAGCATCAGCCGCGTCAAGGCGGGCGGCACCGACGTCTATTGGGCGCCCGGCGAAACACGCGCGATCAAGGCCAAGCTTGCGGGCGGCGCAAATGTGTCGCTGTGCGAAGCGGCCGAAAATGATGCCTGGTTCGGCGTCGTCTTCGCGGCACCCGGCACCGACCCCGACATGTGCGGCGTCGGCAAGTCGGTGCAGAACGCCCGCGAATATCAGGGACCGTGCCGCTGGGGCTGGATCAAGGGCGGGACGGTCCAGCTCGGCGGCTGAACGGCCTGCCTAGCGGCAATCCTCGATCACACGGCCGATTTCGGACTGCACCGGCAGCGTCATTGCGCCGCCACCCGGCGTTTCGAGCGCGAAACGCCCGCGGCTGAAGGCGATGCGGTCGAGACGCGGGTCGCGGTTCGCGAGGTTCGCGCTACCGCCATCGAAGCGGATCTGGTCGGTCCCGGCGCTCGTGCGCAGGCTGACATTGCCCGATAGCGACGAGGTCATCCGGATGCCGCCGCCGCTGCACGTCATGCTGAGCAGCGGGTTGGAACTGCCCGTCGGGACGAACGCTGCGGTACGGCTGCCCGCGTCATAACGCCAAGCGCCCGCATCGACCGCGCGGTCCTCCCAGCCCGACGTCGGCGTCGGCAGCGGCGCGGGTGTCGGCGCGGGAGCAACCGGGCGCGGCGCGGGCGGCGGGGTTTCGGGTTGCGGGATGGCGGCGCACCCCGCGACGACGAGCATCAGCGCGCCCGCGGCGCCATAGCGAAAACCCTTGCTCATCATCGTCTAAAATCCCTGCCAATCAATCACTTCGTCGAGCGATACGCGCGGCACCGCCCACTGGTTTACCGCCGCATCGGTATCGGCATGGCCGATCGCCAGCCCGGTGAACAAAATCTGCCCTTCGTCCAGCCCCACCGTGCGGCGCACCGTCGCTCCGTACATCGCCCAGCATTCCTGCGGGCAACTTGCGAGCCCGGCCTCGACGAGCAGCAGCATCACCGATTGCAGCCACATGCCCATGTCCGACCATTGCGGCGGCCCCATGATGCGCGAGCAGTGGAGGAAAAGCATCACCGGTGCGTCGAAACCCCGGTAATTATCCATGAACCGAGCGAGCCGCCCCGCCTTGTCCTCGCGCGGGATGCCGAGCGAGGCGTAGAGCGCCTCGCCGACGCCGAAACGCCGATCGGTCCAGGGTTCGATCAGCCCCTTGGGATAGATGTCATATTCGGGTTCATAGCCCTCGCGCCCCATCGCGATCCGCGCTGCGACCGCATCCTTCACCGCCTGCCAGGGTTCGCCGGTCAGCACCGTCGCCTGCCACGGCTGGAGATTGCCCCCTGACGGCGCGCGCTGCGCCGCGGCGAAGATTTGCTTGAGCAGTGCCGGGTCGACGGGTTTGTCGGTGAAGGCACGCACCGAACGGCGCGCATGCAGGGCTTCGGTAACGCTGGTGTCAGTCGCTGGCATATTTATCCTCTCGCCGTTTGCCGAACAGCAGTTTGCGTTCGAGCCGGGCTTTCAATTGCCGGTAATAGGAAAGCAGGAACACGTCATCCTCTTCGGCGACAGGCCGCCCGATCTTGGCGCGGATCGCGTCGGCGACGTCGCGCATCGCGCGCGGATCGCGGCCGCGCAGGACACGCTCGAGTTCCTGCAGCTCGAAAATACCGTAGACTGCAAGTTCTTCCTCGCTGAACGTCATCGCGCCCCCCGCCGCATCGACCGCGATATCGGTGTCGAGCTTGACGCGCTGTGCCATCACGACCCACGTCCCGGCGATCAGGTCGCCCATCCGCATCCGGTCGCGATTGAACAGCAGGAACAGGCTGAGCGTCAGCGACCAGAGCACGCCCGCGAGCATGATCCATCCCGACACGCTGTCCTGCGCGACTCCGGCCCCCAGCATCATCAGCGGCAGGAACAGCTCGAGTTCGCGGATCAGGTTGCGCGCGACCACGGCATCGGCGGTCAGGCGGCCGCCGTCGCGCGCGACGACGCGGATGCCCATCAATCTCTTACCCGGCGTCGCGGCGCGCGACCCCAGCTCGAACCCGATGAACCAGAAGGTGCGGAGCAGGAAGGCGCCGAGCATCCAGATCACCTCGGTGACATCGGATTGCGCGGCGACCCCGATCCACAGCATCAGCAACCAGAAGAGGAGCAGCGCGAGCTGGATCAGGATCATGTCGATCAGTAGCGCGCCGAAGCGTAGCCCCGCGCTCGCGATCTTCAGTTCGAGGTCGACGCCCTCGGGGGTGACGAACTGGCGGATCTTTTTCGCGCGCGCGGCGCGCGATTTCGCGTTGGCGGCGGCGGCGGTCATGTCACATCCTCGCGCCGCGGAATGTAATAATAGGCGAGCCAGAACAGCAGCATCAGCGATCCGATGGCGTAACGCAGCATCGTGTCGGTGATCAGCTGGCGCCCGAAACCTTCGAGCAGCCCGGCGGCGAACAGCATCAATATGACGCCGACCATCACCTTGCCCGCGGTTCGGCCCGCGTCGGCTGCTGCCTGCAACCGTCCGCGCGCACCGGGGAAGACGACGGCGCTCCCGATCCGCAGTCCCGCGGCACCCGACAGCGCGGCGGCGAACAATTCGGTGGTGCCGTGGATGAACAGCCAGCCGCCGAAGTCGAAGCCGAGCCCCTTGGCGGAAAAGATCGCCATCATCGCGCCGAGCCCGATCCCCTGATAGTATTCGAGCATCATCGTCGGGATGCCGAAGGCGAAGCCGAGCGCGAAGGACAGGATCGAGACCTGGCTGTTGTGGGTGAACAAATAGGTCGCGAAGACGTGCAGCCCGCTTTCGCCCTTCTCCGCCGCGGCCTTGCCGTGGCCCAGCGTCGACTGGAGAAATTCGGCGGTCGCGCGCGGGTCGCGACCGCCCGACATCTCCTCGTCGACGAAATTGAAATACCATTCGGGGTTGCTCGAGACGAGCGAATAGCTGGTCAGCGCACCGAGCAGGATGATCAGCGAAATGATCACCGTCTCCTTCCACACCGAGCGCACTGCGGCAGGCCAGTCGTAGAGGAAGAAACGGCGGAGCCGGTTCCAGCGGCTCTCGCGCACGCCATAGACGAGGAAATAGCCGCGGATCGACAGCGCCTCGAGATGATCGAGCAGCGCCTTGTCGAGGCTCGTCGCGCGCGCGATCGACAGCGACGACAAGGTTGCACGATAGAGCAGCGGCAACTGCAGCAGCTCGTCGCTGGTCAGCGCCGCCGCGCCCTTCTTTTCGAGCCGGGTGAGCAGCAGGTCGAACGCGATCCAGTCGGCCTCGCGCTCGGCGCGAAAGCGGCTCGTCGAAAAGCTCGGCGCGTCGATCGCACGCGGGGAGGCGGCGGGCGGGATCACAGGCTGCCCTGCCGTTTGATGCCCAGATAGGCCTCGACCGCGCTCGCCCCCATCGCGTCGGCGGGCACCTCGATCACATCGGCGCCGAGCCGCTGGAGGCGCGCGATGACGAGCTGGCGGTCGCGCAGCATCGCCGCGGCGACGTTCGAGCGGGTAACGTCGGCGGCGCTTTCGGGGCGGCGGCGCTCCTCGCTCTCGACCTCTTCGTCGCGGATCACGACGAACAGCAGGCGATGCTTTTTCACCAGCCGTCCGGCGGCGCGGATCATCAGGTCGGCGCTCGTCGCATCGGTAAATTCGGTGAACAGGATGATCAGCGACCGGCGGTTGAGCTGCGCGCTGAGCGTCGTGAGCGCGAGGGTAAAATTGCTTTCGACGTGCGCATAGTCGATCAGGCTCGCCGCGCGCTGCAGCGCCGGGAAATCCTGCGTGTGCATATAGGCGGGGGTCAGCGCGTGCGGCTTCGCGGCAAAGGAGAACAGGCTGATCCGGTCGTTGAGTTTCAGCCCGACATAGGCGAGCAGAAGCGCTGCCGACACTGCGCGGTCGACGCGCGGCATGCCGCCGACGGGCTCGGCCATCGTCCGTCCGCCATCGATCGCCAGCACGACGCGATTGTCGCGCTCGACCCGATATTCCTTCGCGAGCAGTTTGACGTGACGCGCCGACGCGTTCCAGTCGATCGCGCGGCGGTCCATCCCCGGCTGATATTCGGCGAGCGCCTCATATTCACTGCCTTCGCCGCGAAAGCGCTGTTGGCGGAGCCCGAACCAACTGTTGCGCTGGAACAAGCGGCTGCCCTCGTCGGTCACCGCGCGCAGGCTCGGCACGATGTTGATCGCGCCGTCGATGACAAATTTCCGCTGTTTCCAGACGAGCCCGAGCGGCCCCGCCCAGCGAATCCACAGCGCCTCGATCCGCGCCAGCCCGCGCCGCGAGGCAGTGAGCGACAGCGTGCGCGTCAGAATACCGCCCTCGGCCACCCTGCGCATATCGCCCGCCAGCCGCCCGCCCTCGGCGAGCCGTTCGTCGAGCGCGAGCGCGATCTCGGCACGCGGCGGCACCGCGGCGCCGGTCGCGGCCAGCGACAGGTCGAACGGGTCGCCGACCCCGACCTGGTGCGGAAACCGCGCGTCGAGGCCGAGGAGGCGCGGGTTCGCCCCCGCCACGCAATCGACGATCAGGCAGGCGAGGATCACTCCGATCCAGCCGGGCGCAACGAGCCACAGCTCGGGCCGCACAAGCCCGAGCGCGAGCGCCATCGGGGCGCCCGCGAGCAGCAGGTAGATCGCGCGGCGCGTCGGGTAGATCAACGCGGCACCTCCTCGCGTTCGAGCAGTGCCGCGACGACCTGTTCGACATTGCGGCCCTCGATCTCGGCGGCGGCCGACAGGATCACGCGGTGGCGCAGGACGCCTGCGGCAAGCCGCTGGATGTCGTCGGGAATGACATAGTCGCGCCCGTCGAGCGCCGCCGCTGCGCACGCCGCACGCGCCAGCAGGGTCGCTGCGCGCGGACTCGCTCCGCATTCGAGGTCGGCGCTTTCGCGCGTCGCGCGCACCAGCCGGACGATATAATCGACAATCTCGTCGGCGAGCCGCACGGTCGCGATCGTGTCGATTGCGGCCTCGATCGTTTTCGCATTGGCGACCTCGGTCACCCCGAAATCGGCGACCGCGGGGCTTTTGAAGCGCCCGCCATGGTCGGCGACGATCCGCCGTTCCTCTGCGGCGTCGGGATAATCGACGACCAGCTTGAACAGGAAGCGGTCGAGCTGCGCTTCAGGAAGCGGATAGACGCCCTGCTGTTCGATCGGGTTCTGCGTCGCGAGCACGGTAAAGCGCGGGCTCATCACATGCGGTTCGCCGTTGATCGTCACGCGGCGTTCCTGCATCGCTTCGAGCAGCGCCGCCTGCGTCTTCGGCGGGGTCCGGTTGATTTCGTCGGCGAGCAGCAGCTCGGTGAAGATCGGTCCCTTGGTGAGGGTGAAGCTCGACGTCTGGAAGTTGAAGAGGTTCGACCCCAAAATGTCGCCGGGCATCAGGTCGGGGGTGAACTGGATGCGTCCGAACGCCAGCCCCGTCGCGCGCGCAAAGGCCTGCGCGAGCAGCGTTTTGGCGGTTCCCGGCGGCCCTTCGAGCAGCACATGCCCGCCCGCGAGCAGCGCGATCGTCACCATGCGCGTGAGCGGTCCTTGCCCGAACACGACCTTGGCGACCTCGCCCTCGATCGCGGAACCGAGCGCCTGGACGCTCTCGATGGGGTTAGCTGTCACGGAGTAGATCCTTCCTGATGTCGTGCAACGCCTGTGCGTCGCCGAGAAATTCATGCGTATTGCGCGCGAGCGGCAGGCGCCGCGCGAGCGAGGAGAAGAGGTCGCTGCCGGCGCGCAGATGCTTGTCGATCCAGCGATCGGTTGCTTCGTCGTCGAGCCCGGCGGGCGCGTGCAGCCGCCGCGCGATCGCAGTGCGCTGGCTCTTTACATAGGCGTCGGCACCGTCGAGCTCGCGCCTTGCCTGTTTGATCAGGTCGGCGCTGTTCGCGATCAGCGCCGCCTTCGATACCGGGATCGCGCGTCCGGGCCGGGTCGCGGGGCCGAAGCGCATCCACGCCTGCCACAGCGCGAACAGCCCCGCCGCGATCAGGCAGAGCGTGATGCCGATAAAGGGCGGGACGAACGCGAAGCGGAGCAGCGAGCGCTGGCCGCCGAAGCCGTTGAGCGTCACATCGAAGGCCAGACCGTCGGCGTCCGCATATTCGGCGAGTGCATCGACCAGCGTGACGCCCGCGCGCGCCTTGTCGCTCGAAGCAAAGGCGAAATTGTTGATCAGGTCGGGGTCGGCGAGGATGTAAAGGTCGCGGTCGCCGACCTGCGCCAGCACGGCGCCGCCGCTTGGCCCCGCGATCAGCGTTTCGAGATTTTTACCCGTCACCGTCTGCACATTGTCGGGGAGCAGCGCGGTGAAAACATGGCCGGTAATGTTGGCGGGTACCGGTTGCGCCTTGCTCGGCGCCGTCTTGATTTCGAGTGTCCCGAAATGGGCAGGGGGCAACATTTTTGCGGGCGGCTTGACGGCGATGCCCGCGCTGACCCAGCCGGGCTTCGGCGTCTGGCCGGGAACCGCCATCGTCTGCCATTTCGGCAGCACGACCAATATGGGCGCGTTGCCGTCGGCATCGATCAGCTCGGCGATTTCCGGCGCGCGGGTGCGGTGTGTCGGGGTCAGTATCAGCAAGGGCTCATGGTCTTCGTAACGCGTCGTCTCGACGCGGCGGCGCAGCTCGACCCCGGCGCCCGCGCGCTCGGCGAGGTCGACGATCCCGGCATAGCCCGGTGCCGCCTTCGACAGCGCATGGCCGCCGCCGTCGTTGCCGCTGCTGATCTGCGGCCCCAGGGCGATCAGCGCCCAGAGCGCGATGAAGGCGATCACGCCGATCGCGACCACCGCGGCGATCAGCCGCGGGTTGAAGCCATGATCGTCGGCCGCGCTGCTCATGCGCGCGCCCAGTTCTTCGCGACGGTCAGCTCGGCATAGGCGGCACGGCACTGTTGCCACGCCCCGGCATCGATCGAACGCCCGCCGAACAGGCTGATCTCGACCGCGCGCGCGATGCGGCTGAACGCCCCCCGCGCGACCGACGGCAGCCCTTCCGCCTCGGCGAGGTCGCGCGAGGTCATCGCGGGTTTGACGAGGCCGGGACGGCGCCCGTCGATGTCCTCGACGCTGCGATAGAGCAGCAGATGCACCGCCTCGGCAAAGCGGCCTTCGGCGGCGAGCGCGTCGGCTTCGCCGAGCAGCGCGCGCGCGGCGCCCGCTTCGGCCTGCCCGACATGGTCCGCCGCATCGGCATCGCCCGCCTTGCGGCCGAAACGCAGCCTGTCGACCCACTGCGCAAAGGCGGGGACGAAGTGATAGAGGAGGAACAGCACGAGCGCCGCGACCGCGATCCACATCAGCGGCTTGGCGGCGGGCGCGCTCCACTCGAAAAACCGGCCGATCGCGTCGAACAGCGATCGCATCCATTCGGGGGGCGGCGGCGGGGGCGGCGGGGGCGGCGGAAAGGCGGTCTGGATACCGCCGCCCGCGATCGTCTGGCTATAGCCTGGATCGACGAGTTCGGGATCGAGCAGCCAGCCCTGACCCCCGCCGGTGCCGGACGTGTCGGCCGCGGCCGACGCCTGGGCGATCCACAAGGATATCATGTTGAAAAGATGGCCCAGCCCCGGTCGTTCATTGTGAATGGTGGTAGCGCGAGGCGGCGCGGGAAGGCAAGAGAGGAGGACAAGAGATGCTTGCGCGCCGAACGGCCTCGTTCTAGCGCGCGGCAAAACCGGCCGGGTCGTTACAGGTGTAACCGTAAGGCCGCGCGACAGGAGAGACAGGTGGACGCGGCGCAAGCGGTACATGAGAAGTTCCTCGCAGCCTTGGCGGGGGGGCGTCTGCCCGATCGCGCCGACGCGCCCGATCCCGCGGTCGCCGGCCTGTCGCGCGGCCAGGCGACCGACATCTTCCTGTCGCAGCTCACGAGCCGCCAGATGGACCGGCTGTCGCGTGCGCTTCAGGCGCGCGGCGAAGGCTTTTACACGATCGGCTCGTCGGGGCACGAGGGCAATGCCGCGGTCGCGGCGGCGCTCCGCGTCACCGACATGGCGTTCCTCCACTATCGTTCGAACGCGTTCCAGCTCCACCGCGCGCGCCAGCTTCCGGGCGGCACGCCGACGTGGGACATGCTGCTGAGCTTCGCGGCGTCGTCCGAAGACCCGATCTCGGGCGGGCGGCACAAGGTGATCGGGTCGAAGCCGCTCAATATCCCGCCGCAGACCTCGACGATCGCCTCGCACTTGCCGAAGGCCGTCGGTGCCGCCTTCTCGATCGGCATCGCGCGCCGCCTCGGCATGACCGGGCTGCCGCTTCCCGACGATGCGGTCGTGCTCACGAGTTTCGGCGACGCGTCGGCGAACCATTCGACCGCGCAGGGCGCGTTCAACACCGCGGGCTGGGCGGCGTTCCAGGGCTCGCCGATGCCGCTCATCTTCCTGTGCGAAGACAATGGCATCGGCATTTCGACGCGCACGCCGACGGGCTGGATCGAGGCGCAGTTCCGGCACCGCGCAGGGCTGCACTATATCAAATGCGACGGGACCGACCTCGTCTCGGCCTATGCCGGTGCCGCCGAGGCCGCCGACTATGCGCGGCGGTATCGCAAGCCCGTTTTCCTCCATATGGGCACCGTTCGTCTCTATGGCCACGCCGGGTCGGACGTGCAGGGCGCATATCTTCCCAAGGCGCTGATCGAGGCCGACGAGGCACGCGACCCGCTGCTCGCCGGCGCGGCGCTGATGGCCGAGCATGGCTGGATGTCGCCCGCCGAAATCGCCGACGCCTATGAAGATATCGGTGCGACGCTCGCGCGGCAGGCCGAGGCGGCGATCCTGCGACCGAAGATCACGACGCCTGCGCATGTGATGGAAAGCCTGGTCCCGCCGAAGCGCGAAGTCGCGCGCGCCAACACGCTGTCGGACGATGATCGCAAGGCGATGTTCGGCAGCGACGCCGGCCAGATGGACAAGCCGATGCACATGGCGCGGCTCCTCTCGTGGGCGCTCGCCGACCTGATGCTCGCGCATGAGGAAATCGTCGTCGCGGGCGAGGATGTGGGGCCGAAGGGCGGCGTCTACAACGTCACGGCGAAGCTCCACCAGCGCTTCGGGTCGGCGCGTGTCGTCAACACCTTGCTCGACGAACAGGCGATCCTCGGGCTCGCGATCGGCATGGCGCACAATGGCTTTGTCCCAATGCCCGAAATCCAGTTCCTCGCCTATGTCCACAATGCCGAAGACCAGATCCGCGGCGAGGCGGCGACCTTGAGCTTCTTCTCCGACGGCCAATATACCAACCCGATGGTGATCCGCATCGCGGGGCTCGGCTACCAGAAGGGCTTCGGCGGCCATTTCCACAATGACAACAGTCTCGCGGTCTTCCGCGACATTCCGGGCGTGATCCTCGCGGTGCCGTCGAACGGTCGCGATGCGGTCGCGATGCTCCGCGAATGCGTGCGGCTCGCGCGCGAGGAACAACGCGTCGTCGTCTTCGTCGAACCGATCGCGCTCTATATGACGCGCGACCTGCACGAGGAGGGCGACGGCCTGTGGACCAGCACCTACGAGGCGCCGGGTGCGGGAGCGCCGATCCGCCTCGGCGACGTCGGGGTTCATGGTGACGGCACCGACCTTGCGATCGTCACCTATGGCAACGGATATTATCTCTCGCGGCAGGCCGAGAAGTTGCTTGCCGCCGATGGGGTGAAGGCGCGCGTGATCGACCTGCGCTGGCTTGGCCCGGTCGATGAGGACAAGCTCGTCGCCGCCGTCGGCGACGCGAAACGCATCCTGATCGTCGATGAATGCCGCATCACCGGGTCGCAGAGCGAGGCGCTGATGGCGACCTTTGTCGAGCGCACGCCCGAAAAGAAGCTCAAGCGCATCGCCGCCGACGACAGCTTCATCCCGCTGGGGAGGGCGGCGACGCTGACCTTGCCGAGCCGCGACTCGATCTACGCTGCCGCGAAGGCGCTTCTCGCATGAGCGCCCGGCGGACCGCGCTGGTCGTCGCGCCCGGCCGCGGCACCTATGGCAAAGGCGAGCTGGGCAGCATCGCGCGGCTGCACGGCGCGCGCTTCGGCGAGCTGATCGCCGATTTCGACGCGCAGCGCCGCGACCGCGGCCAGCCGACGGTCAGCGAACTCGACGGCGCCGAACGCTTTAGCGTCGCGACGCACATGCGCGGCGATGTTGCCGCGCCGCTGATCTACACGGCGACGGTGCTCGACTGGCTGAGCATCGATCGTGACAAATATGATGTCGTTGCGGCCCTCGGCAATTCGATGGGCTGGTACAGCGCGCTGGCGCTGGGCGGTGCGGTGTCGGCCGAGGACGGGTTTCGCATCAGCAATGCGATGGGGCTCAACAGCCAGACGCACGGGCCGGGCGGGCAGATATTGCTTCAGCTTGTCGATGACGACTGGCGTCCGGTGCCGGGCCTGCGCGAAAAGCTGCTCGGCCTCGTCGCCGATATCGCATTGCGCCCCGGCCACGCACTCGCGCTCTCGATCGATCTTGCCGGGATGCTCGTGCTCGCGGGCAATGAAGAGGGCCTTGCCGCGCTTCTCGCCGCCGCGCCGCCGACCCCGGGGCGCGATCCGCTTCGCCTCGCGGGCCACGGGCCGTTCCACACCCCGCTGATGTTCGGCAGTTCGGACAAGGCGAAGGCCGAGCTGCCGCATTCGTTCTTCCATCGTCCTGCGCTGCCGCTTGTCGACGGGCGTGGGCATATCTGGCGGCGTTTATCCGCCGATCCGGCCGCGATGTGGGATTACACCTTCGGTCAGCAGATCCTCGCACCCTATGATTTTGCTCTGTCGGTGCAGGTCGCGGTCCGGGAATTCGCCCCCGACGTGATCATCCTGCCCGGCCCCGGCGACACGCTCGGTGGCGCGATCGCGCAGTCGCTGATCGGCATCGGATGGCAAGGGATTGCGGGCAAGGCTGACTTTGCCGCGCGGCAGGCGGCCGACCCGATCCTGCTGTCGATGGGCCGCGCCGAACAGCGCGCGCTGGTCGTCTGAAAATATCGGAGGACAAAAGGGCCGGCAAGGAAGGAATATTCCTTGCCGGCCCTGTCGTTTGTACAAGGTCAGGTGGGGTTGACCCCGTACGGATGAACGGCAGCGCCCATGGGGACCAACTCAGGAGCGGTACGCCGTTCATATCCCTTATAGGTGCGTCGACCGGCTCCCGGCCAGGTTCCGCCGCGATCATGCACCGAAACGGACCTGTTTTGCCGGCACGTCGCGTGTAAATTCGGCGATGAACTGCAGCCGCAGCAGCTCGGCGACATTGCCCGCACCGGCGCGGCGCATGATGTTCGCGCGGTGGACTTCGACCGTTCGTGGGCTGAGGTCGAGCTGGCGCGCGATTGCCTTGTTGCCGAGTCCCGCCGCAATCGCGTCGAGGACGGCGCGCTCGCGCGGTGTCAATGCCGCCAGCCGCGCCTCGGCCTCGTGATGCCGGTCGAGCGTCGCCTGACGGTGGCGCCATTCCGCGAGTGCGGCATCGACCGTCCGGCGGACGAGCCGCGGATCGAGCGGCGCGGGCAGCAGGTCGCGCGCGCCTCCACACAGGATCGCGCGCGATTCGGCGATGCTGAGCTGTTCGGCGGCGACGAAGACCGCGATGCCGGGCCGCGCCGCAGCACGGTCGAGCAGCGCGGCGCCATCGGCGGTGCCCGGCTGGCGCCAGTGAAAAAGCAGGATCGCGCACGAATCTTCGCTCTCGGCTTCGATCCACGCGTCGGCGCTGGCGAAGCTGCGCACGATGCGCCCGCCCCCCGCCGCCAGCGTACGGAAACAGGCGGCGCGTTCGGTCGCGTCGGGCAGGACAAGATGGATATGGCCCCCGATGTCGGTCACCCGGCTGTGCTGCCCGCGCGGCCCGCGCAGGAACAGCGCGAAAGGCTCGGCAACGGCGTCATTTCGGAGCACTTCGCGGTCTCGACCGTCCGGGCGACGGCGGCAATACCCGAATATTGGTGACCCCTACGGGACTCGAACCCGTGTTTTCGCCGTGAAAGGGCGACGTCCTAGACCGCTAGACGAAGGGGCCGTCTGATCGGTGAGCGGGCGCCTTAGACGGGCGTTTCGGCGCGGTCAAGCGCGGCGGCGGGGTCGCGCGCAAAAATGTTGCGCAGCGGCAAATCAATCGGCCCAGGCAGCATCCTCGAGATGGAGCTCGGCCGCCGGGCGGCTGCCCCAATCGTCGCGTTTCGCGCGGCCCGCGAGCCACAGCTTGCGCCCGCCGCGCGCGTGGAGCAGAGCCTGCCCCAGTTCGGTTTCGGCGCTGCGAAAAGCGACCGCCTTGAACCGCGCGCCATCGTCGCCCGACACGATCAGGCGAACATGGTCGGTCCCGACGATCCCCGATTCGACGATTCGCACCGGCCCCGTCGCAACGCGCGGCGCGGGCCAGCCGGCACCATAGGGACCGGCGCTCTCGATCGCATCGCACCACAGGGGATTGATCCCGCGCGGCGCGAGCACCGCGTCGATCAGCAGCGACTTGTCGCCGCTCGCGCGCTCGACGTCGGCGGCGAGCCGGTCGTTGAGGAAGATGCCGAGCGCGTCGACCTTGTCGGCGGCGACGGTCAGCCCAGCCGCCATCGCATGGCCGCCGCCCGCGACGAGCAGCCCCGTTTCCTTCGCGGCGAGGATCGCGGCGCCGAGGTCGACGCCCGAAATCGAGCGCCCCGACCCCTTGCCGACGCCGTCTTCGTCGACCGCGATGACGATCGCGGGGCGGTGGAGGCGTTCCTTGAGGCGTCCGGCGACGATGCCGATCACGCCGGGGTGCCAGCCCTGTCCCGCGACGATCGCGACCGGCGCATTGCCGCATGCGGCGCTCGCTTCGATTGCCTGTTCGAGCACCGCGGCTTCGATCGCGCGCCGTTCCTCGTTCAGCCGGTTGAGCTCCTGCGCGATTTCGGCGGCTTCCTGCGGGTCCGACGTGGTGAGCAATCGCACGCCGAGATCCGACTTGCCGACGCGCCCGCCGGCGTTGATCCGCGGTCCGAGCGCAAACCCCATGTCGCTCGCACTCGGCGGCTTGGTCAGCCGCGCGGCGTCCATCAGCGCCGCGAGCCCCGTGTTGCCGCGCCGCGCCATCACCTTCAGCCCCTGCGTCACCAGTGCGCGGTTGAAGCCGGTCAGGCGCGCGACGTCGGCGACGGTGCCAAGCGCGACAAGGTCGAGCAGGTCGATCAGTGCGGGTTCGTCGCGGCCTGCAAAAAAACCGCGCGCACGCAAGGTGCGGAGCAGCGCGGCGCCAAGCAGGAAGGCGACCCCGACCGCGGCGAGATTGCCGTGGATCGCGGCGTCGGGTTCCTCGTCGAGCCGGTTCGGGTTCACGAGCGCGAGCGCTTCGGGAAGCATCGTCGCGCACTGATGGTGGTCGACGACGATCACCTCGACCCCCGCCGCCTTCGCCTCTGAAATCGCGTCGAACGCCTGCGCGCCGCAATCGACGGTGACGACGAGTTTCGACCCCGCCTCGCCGATCCTGACCAGCGCCGCGCCCGAGGGCCCATAGCCTTCCATCAGCCGGTCGGGGATATAGGCGCCCGCAGGCAGTCCGAGCCCGCGCAGCAGCCGGACGAGCAACGCTGCGGAGGTCGCGCCGTCGACGTCATAATCGCCGAAGATCGTCACCGCTTCTTTGCGCTCGACCGCATCGGCGAGCCGCGCCGCGGCGGCGTCCATGTCGCGGAACAGCGAGGGATCGGGCATGAAACCGCGCAGCGTCGGCGTCCGCTGCCGGTCGAGATCGTCGCGCGTCACCCCGCGCGCGAGCAGCAATTGGGTGACAAGGTCGTCGGGTGCGAGATTTTCGGACGCCATGTCGGCGCTCGCGCGCCGCCAGTGCCACGGCTGGCCCTTGATCGAATGCATAATGCCCAGGGCGAGGTTGCTTGCATCGCTCATCGCCGCGCCCTCGCGGCAAGGATTCGGGTGCGCAGGTCGCGCGCTGCGGTGGCCGGGATCGCGGGAATCTCGTGCGTCGCAAGCGAACTGCCGCCCGGCACGCCGAAGACCAGAGTCGCGAGGCCGAGGGGGCGCAGGATGAAGTCGGTCTTGAGGTCGACGCTCTGCACCGATGCGTGCGGGAGCAGGGTCATCTTGGGTTTCCACGCGCCGCGGCGGATTGCGACCTGATCGCCAAGGTCGGCCCAGCGATGGAAGCGTGCGGCCCACAGCGCGATCAGCGCGATCAGCGGCGCCGCGCCGAGCGCGAGCCAGCCGACCGCGTTGCCGAGATACAGCGCCACCCCGCCGCCGATTGTCGCACAGATCGCACCGACGATCGGTCCCAGCGCGACGATGCGGTGGCTGTGCTGCCACGCCTGACCGGCATCGGGACGCACGATCGCGACCTCGGCGAGCACGGGGTCGATCGCGTCGAGCTGCGCAAAGGGGACGACCTGGTGGTCATTTTCCTTCCCGCCGTCGCTCGCAAGGCTTTGCAGGCGCAGCTCGTGCCAGCCGAAGCGCCGGCGGAACCAGCCGGTCACGAGGATCGCCGCCTGTACGCGCTTCACCGGCACCGCGACATCGGTGCGCGTGGTGAGGCCGCGGGTGCGGCGCAGCGTGCGTGGCTCCCGCGTCAGGCGGAAATCCCAGTTCGCAAAGAACATCGTCGCGATCCCGCTCGCAAAGCCGATGAAGAGGAGCGAGATACCCGCGCCGACCCCCGCGATCCAGCGGTGCGCGATTACCCATTGGTCGAGCCCATATTGCTCGGCGAGGTCGATCCAATCACCGGGGTTGAAGACGTTGAAGTCGAAGGGCAGCAGGTCGTCGAAGAACTGCATCGCGGCGCCGACAACGGCGAGCGCGGCGAGCGAGAAGTTGAACAGCCCCGCAACCAGCAACTGGCGCGGCGTCATCGCGAAGAGCAGCCGGTCTTCGGCGACGGGTACGACCGACGCACCGGGAGTCTCGGACGATGCGGCGACCGGCGCCGCTTCGCCGCTGCGGTGCGCGCGGATCGTCGTGCGCAACGCCTGCGCCGCATCGAGCGCGATCGCGTCGAGGCTCGCGTCATTCTCCTTGCCGCCCGCGCCCGTTTCGAACCCGACCTTGGCGATGCCGAGCGCCCGCGAGACGAGCCCCTGTTCGATGCTGACGTCCTGGATGCGGTCGAACGGGATCGTGCGATGCTGGCGCGCGAAGACGCCGCTTTCGATCACCACCTCGTCGTCGCCGACAAGGAAGCGGAAGCGCAGCCACTGGAACCATGCGGCGAGCAGCGAGATGAGGAGGAAGGCACCGACCGCGGGGACGATCCAGACCCAGTTGCCGGTGAAGCCCAGCGCCGCGACCGCGGGCAGGAACTGCAGCGACCGCGGCCCTAGATCGACGATGGCGAGCGCGAGCGTCGCGGGGTGCAGCCGTTGCCACTCCGGCTCGCCTTCGCTGGCGGGGATCGCTGCGGCGATGTCGCTCATGCGAAATCGGTCTGGATATGGCGGCGGATCGTCTCGCGCATCGCGGCGGCAAGGTCGCTGTGCAATCCCGGTAGCGTCACCGTGCTGTTGTGCGTCCCCGATGTATGGACGATCAGGTGCGACAGCCCGAACCAGCGTTCGATCGGTCCTTGCCCGACGTCGATATGCTGGACGCGCACGAAGGGCACGATCGTGTCGGTACGGAACAGCCAGCCGCGTGCGACGCGAAGCTGCCCTTCGCCGATTCTGTACCCCCAGCGCGACACGCGCCGCGAGGGGAAGGTAGCGATGACGATGATTGCGGTCAGCCAGGCGGCCGCGGTGATCAGCCCGTACGGTCCCTCGATATGCCGGATCAGCAGCGCATCGAAGATGCTCGCGCCAATCGCCAGCGGGATCAGGTTGAGCGCCGTCGCGATGCGCAGCACCTGTGCATAGGCCGGATCGACCGGGTCGAGCCCCTCGATTCCGCCCAGTGCATCGGCGTCGAAGGGGTCGGTCGGGTGCGCAGTGGGGGTTTCGGTCATGATCCTCCGTTAGTCGGTTAAGCCCTCAGGGGACAACCACATTGAAGCGCGGGTCGGCGGGGGGATGCAGCGCGAACCATGACAGGAATGCCATGCGGTCGCCGTCGATCTTGATCGCACCCGACTGGAGCAGCGTCGGGAACTGCGCCTGGCCCAGCATCACATCGTCGAGCGTCTTGCGGTCGAGCGTCACCGTTGCGGTCGGCGCGGCGTCGGTCACCCCATATCGCGGCACTTCGACCCCGCCGCCGACGACGATCGCGATCGTCTCCTTGCTGTCGGGCAGCACGAATTGGAATGTGCCTTTGAGCGCGGCGCCCTTTGCGGCGTCGAACCGCGTCGCCAGCGCATCGAAAAAGACCGCGGTCGGGATCGCGCTGACGAATGACCGGCTTTGTCCGTTCCCCGACAGATTCTCGACTGCGGTGCCGCGTAAGCTGGCGGCGGCGGCGAGATAATAGTTCCGCCATGCGCCCGACTCGGCTTGATAGCCGAGCTGGTCATAAGCCGAAGCCAGCGCGCCACGCGCATCCTTGTTGTCCGGCTGCGCGAACACGAGCTTGTTGAGCAGTTCGGCCGCCCAGCGATACTCGCCCGCCTTGATTGCGTCCTTGCCTGCCGCGAGCAATTTGTCGGCACCGCCCGCCAGCGCGACATATTTGGGCGCGCTCGCTTCGGGGGGCAGCGGGTTGAAGTTCGCGGGGTTGCCGTCCCACCAGCCGAAATAACGCTGATAGGTGGCCTTCATGTCGTGATTGACCGTCCCATAATAGCCGCGCGAGGCGAAGTCCGCCGCCTGTCCCGGAGCCTCGGGGGTGACATCGGCGAGCTCGTGCAGCGTCGCGCCGCGGTTGGCGAGAAACAATGTGCGGTCGTGGACATAACGATAGATATCGCGCTGGCTGGTCAGCAGCGCCGAAACCTCGCCCGCGCCCCACGTCGGCCAGTGATGCGACGCGAGCGCGACCTCGGCCTTGCCGCCCCAGCGGAGGAGCGCGGCGTCGATCACCTTCGACCAGTGCAGCGCATCGCGGACCTGCGCACCGCGAAGGGTGAGCACATTGTGCAGCGTGTGCGTGACGACTTCGGTCGTGTGCAGCGCCTTGTAGGCGGGGATATAGAAGACGAACTCCGACGGTGCCTCGGTCCCGCCCGCGTCGAGGAAGTCGAACGCCAGCCCGTCGATCGTCAGCGTGCCGCCCTTGGAGCCGACCGTCTCGGTGGGCTCCATATAGCCGATCGTTCCCGACGACAGTTTCGGACCCAGCCCGGTGTCGACCTGTCCCGCGGGTCCGGGCGGCAGGATCGATCCGAACATATAGAGCGCGCGCCGCCCCATCGCGGTGCCGGCAAGCACATTCTCCGACGTGGCTTCCTCCGAAAAGCCGTGCGGCGCGATGATGCGGATCTTTTGCGCCTTGACCTGCTCGGGGGTCACGATGCCGCCGACGCCGCCGAAATGGTCGCTGTGGCTGTGTGAAAAGATCACCGCGCGGATCGGCAGCTTGCCCGCCTTCGCCTCGACCGTGTCGGCGAACAGCTTCCAGCTCGCCGCGGCGGCTTCCTCCGAGAGCAGCGGATCGACGACGATCCACCCCGTCTTGCCGCGGATGATCGTCATCACCGAAATATCGTAACCGCGCACCTGCCAGATCTTGCCCGGCACGACCTCGAACAGGCCGTGCACCGCGTTCAGCCGCGCCTGCCGCCACAGCGACGGGTTCACCGTATCGGGCGCCTCCTTGGCATCGAGGAAGGCGTAG
Source organism: Sphingopyxis sp. (assembly GCF_035998905.1). Classification (GTDB taxonomy): domain Bacteria; phylum Pseudomonadota; class Alphaproteobacteria; order Sphingomonadales; family Sphingomonadaceae; genus Sphingopyxis. Next base: position 396,475 of record NZ_DASYHG010000029.1, read on the forward strand.
GGCCGACGGTCCCACACCGTCTTGCCGTCCTTCGACAGAATCACGCCGCCCGGAATCTCGGCGAGCTTGCCGCGCATCACATTGGCTTCGTCGCTCGGATCGCCCAGCGGCAGGCGTTTGGCGATTTCGGCCTGGGCCGCGCGCGTCGCCTCGCTTGCGGTATCCTGCGCGGTGGCGGCGAAGGGCAGGGTGCCGGCAAGCAGCAGGGCGGTCAGTCGGCGCATATCATGTCTCCCCCATGTTTCGGGGCAGCTTGCGCCGCGGGCCGGTGCTTGGCAAGCATCTGGGCATGACCGCCGCGCCGCACCTCCTGATCGCATGGCACAGCCGCACCGGCGGCAGCGAGGCGCTTGCGCGTGCCGCTGCCGAGGGCTCGGAGACGGCGAAGCTCGTCGCGGCGGACGATGTCACGCCGGAGGCGCTGCAAGCCGCGGGCGGCTATCTTTTCGTCGGTCCCGAAAATCTCGCCGCGCTGTCGGGCGCGATGAAGGAGATGTTCGACCGCTGCTATTATCCCTGCCTCGGGAAACTCGAAGGGCGGCCTTATGCGACGATCATCTGCGCGGGCTCCGACGGCGAAAACGCCCAGCGCCAGCTCGACCGCATCGCGACGGGCTGGCGGCTGAAGCGCGTCGCCGATCCGGTCATCGTGAACACCGCCGCGCAGACGCCCGAAGCGATCCTCGCGCCCAAGACGATCCCCGCGGATCGGCTCGCGGCGGCGCGTGACCTGGGCGCGGCCCTCGCCGAAGGTCTTGCGGCGGGAATCTTCTGAGCTGCGGGTCATCGCGATCCTTGCTGTATTGCATACATAATACAGTAAGGATCGCGCGGTCAAGCCGGGACGGCGCTATGCTATTTGCCGCCGGCCTTTCGCGCTGCCTTGCGGGTTTCGAGCTCGGCGGGCGACGGGATCGCGCGGCGCAGTTCGGCGATCACGTCGTCGGCGGCGAAATATTGCGTCGGCGCCATCATCGGCTCGCCCGGATTGCCGAAGCGGACGAAGCCGTAGAAGGGCTGTTCGCGGTCGCGCCAGAAGGTGAAGCCCGCCTTGCCCTTTTGCTTCGCGAGCAGCGCGGCGTGGAGCAGCATGCTGTCGTTGCACGGTTGCCAGGCGGCCGGACGGCAATCGATGTAGAACATGCCCTTGGCCTTGGGCGATTCCTTGCCCAGCATCTTGCTTTTCTCGACCTTCCACACGCGACCCGACATCGTCTCGAACGAGCCGACGTCGGCATAGGGCAGGATCTTTCCGAACAGCGTCTTGTTGTCCTTGTCCTGCGCCAGCAGTTCGGCGAGCCGCGTCTCGCGGCGCTTCTTCCGGATTTCGGCGGGATCGGTCGCCAGCGCGCCGACCAACTCGGCGGGACCCGCATTCGCCCGCAGCAGGCCGTTCAGGTGGAGCGACTGCGCCAAGGTGATCCCTACCCATTCGGAACGCCCGGCATAGCGCCGGCGCGCTTCGGCCATTTCGCCCCGGTCGACCAGCTCGAGAATCTCGAACAGGTCGAAATGTTCGATGATCCGCGAGGTATCGGTTTCGGGCTTTCCGCGCGTCTTGCGGTCCTCGAAATTGCGGCGCGCGTCGGCGATCAGCGTGCGGGCGCGGTCGCGGTTGCCCGCGATATGCTGCGCGATCGCCGTCGCCGTCAGATATTCGGTGTTGCGTTCGTCGAAGCCCAGCCCGCCATGATAGTCGAGATAGCCCTCGTCGGCTTCGGCCGCTTCCCGCCAGCGGCCGGCAAGCTGAAGCCGTGCCGACAACACCCATATCTGGTTGTGGTCCACCCGCGCGAGGCTGCGAAGCCACGCGATCTCGGCTTCGGTGACGTCGGTAGAGAGGCCGATGAAATCCTCGGTCGCACCGACAACGAACAGGCTGTTGGGATAAGCGACCGCCTTTTCGAGCAGCTTGGCCTTGGCCTCATTGACCAGCCCCTGCCGCGCCATGATCGCGGCCTCGATCCGGTCGAGCGACTGGCCGAAAGAGCGGTCGAAATAGATGTCGCCGTTCAGCCCGGCGGCGGCAGCTTCACCGCGCGCCTTGTCGACATCGGCGCGCGCCCCGGCGTAGTCGAGCGCCTCGACGCGGTGCACCGCGCGCGCGAGGATCAGCGGCAGGCGCCGCGCGACATTGCCTTCGGCCTTGGCGCCGTCGATCAATGTCGAACAGGCGTCGACGCCTTCGCTTCCGAATTTTCGCGCTTCCGCATCGGGGGCTTCGACGGGCGGCGCGAACAGCGCGAGCAGCGTTACCGCGCCGATGAAGCGCGCGATGCCTTCGCCCGCCGACATATTGTTCGGATTGCCGTCGCATTGCAGATAGAGCGACGGCGCCTTGCCGCCCTTCGCCTCGTCCGCAAGCGCTGCCGGCGCAATGCCGTTCGTCGTCGCCGCGGCCAACGCCGCGGCGATTGCCAGTCCAGTCCTCACCCTTGCCCCTCCCCCGATGTCATCAAGACGCTTCGGTGAAGCCGGAATTTTCGGTCATGGCAAGGGGGGCTGTTTCAGAGTCGGTCAGTGCGACCGATGTTCGCCCTTCACCCAGCGCACGGTGCCCGACGATGCGCGCATCACGACCGTCTCGGTCGTCATCACGCCGTCGCGGCGGCGCTTGACGCCGCGCAGCAGCGATCCGTCGGTGACGCCCGTCGCGGCGAAGATGACGTCGCCCTTGGCGAGGTCCTCGAGGTCATAGACGCGGTCGAGGTCGTCGATACCCCATTTCTTCGCGCGCAGCCGTTCGTCGTCGTTGCGGAACAAGAGGCGGCCCTTGAACTGGCCGCCGACGCAGCGCAGCGCCGCCGCGGCGAGCACGCCCTCGGGCGCGCCGCCCGATCCCATATAGATGTCGATATTGGTTTCGGGGTTCGTCGTCGCGATCACGCCGGCGACGTCGCCATCGGGGATCAGTGCGACGCCGCAGCCGATCGCGCGCAGTTCGGCGATGATCGCCTCGTGGCGCGGACGGTCGAGCACGCAGACGATGATCTGTTCGGGCTTGCAGCCCTTTTCGCGCGCGACGGCTTCGACATTCTCGCGCACGCTATTGTCGAAATTGACGATACCCGGCGAATAGCCCGCGCCAACCGCCAGCTTGTCCATATAGACGTCGGGGGCGTTGAGCAGGCAGCCTTCCTCGGCGATCGCGAGCACCGCGAGCGCGTTCGGCCCGGCCTTGGCGGTAATCGTGGTGCCTTCGAGCGGGTCGACCGCGATATCGATCTTCGGACCCTTGCCCGGCGCGTTGCCGACCTTTTCGCCGATATAGAGCATCGGGGCTTCGTCGCGCTCGCCTTCGCCGATCACGATCGTGCCGTCCATATAGAGCGTGTTGAACGCAGTGCGCATCGCCTCGACGGCGGCGGCGTCGGCGGCCTTTTCGTCGCCGCGGCCGATCAGCTTCGCGGCGGCGATTGCCGCGGCTTCGGTGACGCGCACCATTTCGAGCACGAGCACCCGGTCGAGGTTGCTGCTATTCGTCATGTCGGTCACTCTCCGTCTTTACTTGTTCGGCCCCGTCGGCATGGTGGCGCCCATATGGTTGCCGAAGCCACTTGTCGAGGATGCTTCGCCCGATTCGGGGCGCCTTTCGCGATGGCCTGTGTCATCGGAATGACAATGGCGGGGATTGCAGCACCGGCGAGCGCGCAGACGCAGGGGCCGCCCGCACCCCCGCCGCCGCGCAATGCCGAGGCGGCGGCGGCCAATGCGAAGGAGATGGTCGACCCGATCAAGCGCTGCAAACCTGCCGAGGACGGATCGATCAATGTGTGCGGCACCGACACCGAACGCCACCGGCTGACCCCCGAATTGCGCGCGATTGCGAATGAGGGCCGCGAGGCGCCGCCGAAGCTGCCGCGCGCAGAGGCGAAGGCGATGTCGCTCGACAAGCTGCCATATAACTGGATTTCGATCGGCGGCCGCGCGAAACCCGGTCCCGAATATAATGCGCAGTTTGAAGCCGTGAAGCGCGCGACCGACCCCGAAACGGGCACCCCGGCGCCGCCTGAGGAAGAGCCCTAGGCGAACGCCTCGGCCGCGCCGCCGGATTGCGCGGCGCGATACAGGCCTGCCGGCACCACCGTCACGGCGGCGAACCAGACGCACCAGAAAAGCAGCCATCCCGAACTCATCGCCATAGCGGCAGGCCGCGTCTCCTCGCCGCCGAGGATCAGATAGCTGTGGAGCAGGATGAGCAGCATGACGGCGGCCGCCACGACAAGATTGAACGCCATATAGAGCGCGAACAGCCGCCACTGCGGCCGCGCGGTGCGGCGCCACGATTCGACGAAAGCGGTCACCGGCTCCAGCTTGCCGCCTGCGGCCATGATCGGCCCGATCAGGCAGAGGCGCGCGCTGATCCACGCGCTGACGATCGCGAGCAGGATCTGGCGTGCGATCGCGATCGGCGTACCGTCGGCGCGCGCCACCTCCATCCCGACCGTCAGGCGGAAGGGGAGGGCGAGCAGGAAGCCGACGAGATAATAGAAGAGGAGCCCGGCGATCAGGTACGCCGCACCCGCGACCATGCCGTACATGATTTCGGAGACATAGCCCTCGCGGATTTCGGCGAGCAGCGCGTTCCACAGCGCGAGCATCGCGCCGCACATCAGCGCGGCGCAGATGCCGAGCAGATAGAGCGGGCCGACGATCGACCCCGTAAGCCGGAAATCATCGGGGGCGATCGCCAACGCGAGGATGGCGTCCATGCTCAGCACCGGTTCGCTCGCGAGGAGAAGGAAGGGCAGGACAACGCCGAGCAGCATATAGGCGAGCAGTGCCCGCCAATGCTCGCCCGCCAGTACGCGCGCCTCGGCCAGACCTCGCCTGATGTCGATATCCATGCTTGCCCCCCTTTTCCCCTCGTCGGGGTAACAGCGGTGCGCGCGATTTCAAGCGTGGTTCAAAGCGCGAGGATCGGCATGTGCATCGGTGTCCCGACCACATGATCCGACGCGGCGAGAATGCCGAGCGCGGCATGGATGGCGCTCGCCGGTCCGTCATGAGTAACGAGCGCGATGACGACACCATCTTCCTCGTCGGTGCCGCGCTGGATGAAGCTTTCGATCGACACGCCCGCATCGCGCATCGCCGTCGCGATTTCGGCGAGCACGCCGATCCGGTCCTCGACGATCAGGCGGACATAATGTTTGCCGACGCGCGCCCCCGCGTCGGCGACCGGCGCGGCGTCGAGCGAATCGACGGGCATCGCGAAGGCGGGGCCATATTCGTCGCGCGCGATGTCGATGATATCGGCGACGATCGCCGAAGCCGTCGGCCCCGCGCCCGCGCCCGCACCTTCGAAGAACAGGCGGCCGACGAAATTGCCCTCGGCGACGACGGCGTTAAGCGCACCCGGAACATAAGCGAGCGGATGGTCTGCGGGGACGAGGCACGGCTGGACATGCTGGTACAGCCCGCCAGCATCGCGCTCGGCCATGCCGATCAGGCGGACGCGGTGGCCGAGCGCTTCGGCTTCGCGAATGTCGGCGGCGATCAGATTGCGGATGCCGTTCGCGGTTACGGCGCCGATGTCGAGCTTGGTTCCGAAGCACAGCGCCGCAAGGATCGACAATTTATGCGCCGCGTCGATCCCGTCGACGTCGAAGGTCGGGTCGGCCTCGGCATAACCCTCCGCCTGCGCGGCGGCCAGCGCGTCGGCGAAGCTCGCGCCGTTCCGCTCCATCTGCGTCAGGATATAATTGCACGTGCCGTTGAGGATGCCATAGACGCGCGCGATCTCGTTCGCCGACGCGCCCTCGCGGATCGCCTTGATGACGGGAATGCCGCCCGCGACCGCGGCTTCATATTTCAGCGGCGTGTCCTTTTGCTCGGCGAGCCGCGCCAGGTCGAGCCCGTGGTGCGCGATCATCGCCTTGTTCGCGGTGACGAGCGCCTTGCCCGCGCCGAGCGCATGGCGCGCGAGCGTCAGCGCCGATCCGTCGGCGCCGCCGATCATCTCGACGACGACGTCGACATCGTCGGCGGCGACGATCGCGTCCATATCGTCTTCCCAGCGATAGGGCGAAAGGTCGATGCCGCGGTCCTTGTGGCGGTCGCGCGCCGACACCGCGACGATCTCGATCGGCCGCCCCGCGCGCCGTGCGATCAGGTCGCGGTTCGCCTCGAGCAGGCGGACGACCCCGCCGCCGACGACGCCAATCCCCGCAAGCGCGACACGCAGCGGCGGACGGGGAGCGGTCGGGGCGGAATAAGGCGACATGCGGGGACTCCGGACTGGATGCGCGGGCAATCGCCCGCCGGGTGCCAGCGCCCTATCGGCTTTTGTCGCGGAAACAAGCCCGCTGCGCCTAGGGCGCGCCGAAGCTGAGCTTTATTATCCCGCAACCGGCGGCTTGCGTGTGCGTGTGCATTCGCCCAGCGCGCCGAGGACGATGGCGTAGTCGGACGCCGCCTTGCGGCGATCCTCGGGCGCGGTTCCCGCGAGCTTGTTCAGCGGCAGCGTGCGCGGCAGGCCGCAGGCGAGCCGATACCAGGCCAGCGTACCCCGCGCGGGCACTGCGGCCGATCCGTCGACGATCTCGCCAAAGGCCGCGGCCCAGCGCCGCGACCCGTCGGCGGCGGTAAGGATCGTCAGCGAGACCGGTTCGCCGGTCCGCGTGTTGAGGAAGAGCTGGGTTTCGCCTTCGCCAGGCAGCGTGCCGGGTACGTGGAAGCCGTTGGCGATACCGGTGATCGCGGGCGGCGCCCCGGGTTTCACCAGCTCGGTCAGGATCGCGCGCAGCTGCGCTTCGGTCGCCGGATCCCACGGCAACTGGGCGTCGGGCGCGATCAGCCGGACGCTGCCGGTGTTGCTGCTTCCCGCGGTCGCGCCCGCGACGGGGCGGGCGAAGAGCAGGACCGGCTGCTTCTTTTTAAGCTTCGGCGGCTTGCCTTTGGCATCGAGCGGCAGGTCGACGAGGTAAGAGATTCGCGCCGCGAGCGGTCCCGATCCGCGAATCAGGCTGACGACATCGGCCTCGATATAGAATCGCGCGTGACCCGCCGCGACTCCGGGCGCTTGTGCGGGTTTGAGCGCGGCGGCACTATATATGCGCGCGTGGAGCGCGATCGGTGCGGCGCTCGCCAGATCGGCGATATCGGCATAGCTGTAGGGGCTGGCCGCCGCCGCCGGGGCCGGGGCCTGCATGGCGGAAACGCTTGGGATTCCAAGGGTAAGGGTCAGGATTCCGGCGATAGCTGCCGGGTGGGGGAGGCGCATGGTCGATCCACTTTCCGTCGTTTATGACACCGGTATCGGCGCCTGAATCCCCATGATGGGACAAGGCACATTAACCGCTGATAAAGGGTTTGCGAACTTGCCGCCACCGCGATAGGACGGGCCGCGAAGCGTCCGGCAAAAACATAATAAGCCGAACGTAGCGCCGTCGGGTCTCGCGGAACGCATCGGAAATCATCCGGGCATTTGGCAACCGAACCCGCCGGCAGGGAATTGGTGTCAGGATGATCTAGCAAGGAGCGTCGTCCCTGAATGGCTTATGGTGATAATGTCGACCCTAAAAACAGGGTAGTGGCGATTGTCTTGGTTGGTCTGTTTACTGCTGTGCTGGGCTATGGCCTGGTGAACGGCTTGAATATCAGTATCGTCAAGAAGCTCGCCGAAAAATTGGATGTGGTGGACGTTGAAGAGCCGCCGCCGCCGGAGGAACCCCCGCCGCCGCCGCCGCCGGACAACAAGTTGCCGCCGCCGCCGCCGGTCGTGACGCCGCCGTCGCCCATTCCGCCGCCGGTGACGACCAATACGGTCCAGTCGGTGCCGAAGGCGCCGCCGACGCCGCCCCCGCCCGTCTATACGCCGCCGGCTCCGCCCGCGCCGCCGCCGACGCCGGATCTCAGCGCCGCCGGTACGCCGAAGGGCAATCCGGGTCGCTGGGCGACGAACGACGACTATCCGGCCCGTGCGATGCGCGAAGAGCGTGAAGGCACCACCGGGTTCCGCGTTACCTATGGCGCCGATGGCCGCATCACCTCGTGTGACGTGACCTCGTCGAGCGGCCACGCCGATCTCGATGCCGAAACCTGCAAGCTTATCCAGCGCCGCGGCCGGTTCAATCCGGGCAAGGACCGCGCGGGTAACCCCGTGGGCGGAAGCTACAGCAATCGTATCCGTTGGCAGATTCCGCGCTGATCCGGCGCAAGGACATCTGTTTTCGATTTTACCGAATATTTTGAGAGGGATTTTCCAGTATGTTTAATCTGATCGCAAATGCCGCCGCTGCGGCGCCGGCTGCCGCTCACGACGCAGGCCTCAGCCTGATGCCCGCATCGATGTGCGTGAAGGAAGAAGGCCAGAACCCCTATGGTCTGGTCCCCGCGCTTTGCGAAGGCGGCATCGTCTCGCAGGTCACCTTCCTCGTCCTGCTGATCATGTTCATCGGCACGCTCTACATCCTGTTCACCAAGCTGTTCGAACAGAACAAGGTGATCAACCAGGGCAAGGCGGTCGATGCCAATTTCTGGCGCGCGCCGACGCTGGCCGATGGTGCCTCGAAGCTCGAAAAGAACAGCGCGTACCGCCAGGTTGTCGAAGACGGCCTGCGCGCCAACGAAGAGCACAACAAGCTGACCGATCCCGTCGAAGCACATGACTGGATGCACGGCACGCTCGAGCGTTCGCAGAACCACATCAACTCGAAGCTCAACGGCGGCCTCGCCTTCCTCGCGACCGTGGGTTCGACCGCACCGTTCGTCGGTCTGTTCGGTACCGTTATCGGTATTCTTCGCGCGCTCGTGAAGATCGGTGCATCGGGCCAGGCCTCGATCGACACCGTTGCCGGCCCGGTCGGTGAAGCGCTCATCATGACCGCCATCGGTCTGATCGTGGCGGTTCCCGCGGTGCTCGCCTTCAACTGGCTCCAGAGCCGCAACAAGGCGATTGCCCGCCGCCTGTCGACCTTCTCGAACGACGTTCTCGGTTCGATCATGTCGAACGGTCAGGTGAAGCCGGCTTCGACGCAGGCTGCCGCCAAGGCCGCTGCTCCGGCCGCGGCACCGAAGAAGGCCTGATTGGTCTCCTGGACCCCCGCCTTTCGCCATGGGGCGACGGGCGGGGTCCGTTGGACAGGGTTGCCAGGCCGTCTGGCGTGTCGACCCGATGTCCGTGACAGAAATTTTGTGACAGGATGCTAATCCTATGGCGATGAGTGTAGGCGACAAGGGCGGCGAAGAAGCCCCAATGTCCGAAATCAACACGACTCCGCTCGTGGACATCATGCTTGTGTTGCTCATCATCTTCCTCATCACGGTTCCCGTGGTGTTGGAGACGGTGAACCTCAAGCTGCCCGACGTGCCCTTTGAACCGACGACGACGAAGCCCGAAAACGTGCTGCTGTCGATCCGTTCGGCGGACACCGACGGCGATGGCGAGCCGAATCCCGAGAGCACGGCGTGCGAAGTCTATTGGGGCCAGACCCCGGTCGATTCGAAACAATTGCTCGAACGCGGTCAGCAGAAGCTGGAAAAGCTGCTCGAAGACATCGGCGGCCCGCAGAACATCACCGAGGAAAATTTCCCCGAAGTGCATATTCGCGGCGACGTCAACACGCCGTACCAGTGCATCGGCGGTGTGATCTATACGATGCAATATGCCGGCTTCCAGAAGATCGGGTTCATTTCGGAACCGGCTCCTGGGTCGGGTACGGTGGGCCGCCTGTAAGGGCGCGCTCCGTTTAGGAACGAAGGAATAATCGCATGTCCATGGCAGTTGGAGATCGGGACGAAAATGAACCGATGATGGACATGAACACGACGCCGTTGATCGACGTCATGCTCGTGCTCCTCATCATGTTCATCATCACCATCCCGGTCCAGACCCACGCGGTGAAGATCGATCTGCCGATCCCGACCGACAGCCAGAGCAATGTCGACCCCGAAAAGAACAAGGTGATGATCGACCCCGCGGGGACGATCACCTGGAACGGTTCGCCGGTCGATCTCGCTCAGCTGGCGCAGTATCTGGAACAGACCAAGGCCTTGCCGGTCGAACCCGAACTGCAGGTCCAGCCCGACCCCTATGCACGCTATATCGTCGTCGACAATGTCATGGCGGTGATCAAGCGCAGCGGCGTCGGCAAGCTGGGCTTCGTCGGCAACGAGCAATATGCCCGCGTCTTCTGATCTCTGATCGGAGCCGTGAGGCGAAAATGGGGGCCGCGAAGAAATTCGCGGCCCCTTTTTCTGTGCCGCAACGCTTTGTCACAGCTCCGCCCTCATAAGGGCTTGGAACGCGGGGCAAATGGCGGCATCGTCGGCGCATGGGATCGAAACGCGCGGTCGCGACGTATAGATTCAGGTTTCAAGTGCAGGGAGCAGCAAGATGGTGATTGGTTCGCGCCGCAAACAGGCAATGGCACAGGGGCTGATTGTCATCTCGGCCCTCGCACTCGGCGGCTGTGCCGGGATGGGCAAGAAGTCGACGACGACGCTGCCCGCGCCCGACGCCTATGCCCAGCTTTATGACGCGAAGGGCGCCGACCGCGGCCGCGCCGACATTTATCGTGATACGAGCGGGCTTCGCGTCGAACTCGTCGCGCGCGGTTTCGCGCCGGGCACATACGGGATGCACGTCCATGCGGTCGGCCAGTGCAACGCGCCAGATTTCGCGAGCGCGGGGCCGCACTGGAACCCGACCGGGGTTCAGCACGGCCGCGACAATCCGATGGGTGCACATCACGGCGATCTTCCGAACCTTGTCATCGAGCCCGACCAGATCGGCCGCGCGACGCTGCGCCTCGTCGGTTCGCGCTTCGAGGGCGACGGCGGCTTGCTCGACGCCGACGGTGCCGCTTTCGTGATCCATGCCGGGCCCGACGATTACAAGACCGATCCCAGCGGCAATAGCGGCGGCCGCGTCGCGTGCGGCGTGATCGTCAAAGAGGGCGCGAAGTAAAACGGCTTCCGCTTCGTCGCTTCCCACCACGGGGGGACGACGGCGCGGTCCCGGAGCTTCAATGAAAGCTTGGGCGGGCGTCTCGACCGAAAGGTCAGGCGCCCGCCGCGCGTTCGGCGATCGTCGCTTCGGCCCGCGGGACGGCGCGATAGGCATAGATCAGCAGGCCGAGCGCGATCGGCGCCACGCCGATCAGCGACAATATGCCGGTGCGCAAGTCGCCGACCGGTTTCCCGTCGACCATCGTGCCGGCGAGGTCCGAAATCTGCCCGACCATATACGGGCCGAAAGACAGGCCGACGAGCGTCGTGCCGAGGAAGAAGGCGGCAGTCGCCGTCCCGCGCATCCGCGGCAACACCAGGTCCTGCGTCGTCGCGGCCGCGGCGCCGAGCGCCGCCGCGCCGAACAGGCCGGCAAGGAAATTCATGATGTAGAACAGCGCCGCATTGTCCGTCGTATAGCCGATCCAGATCGGCACGACCGGTGCAACGACGCCGAAGATGATCATCAGAATCCGTCCCGCGGGGTTCCGCGCGCGCAGTGCATCGGCGATCCGGCCGCCGATGATCACGCCGACGAAACCGCTGATCGCGCCGTTGGCACCGAGATAGAAAGCCAGTTCCTGCTTGGGCAGGCCCAGCACGGTTTCGGCATAGGGCGCCGACCAGAAAGCGAGCGCATAAGCGGCGAGCGCCACGAGGCCATAGCCGAGCGTCGTGCAAATGAAGGCGGGCGTGCCCCAGATCAACCGGAAGGTCGCGGGGTCGTGCGCGCGGAGCCCGCTCGCCCAGGAAAAGACGGCATAATAGCCCAGTGCAACCGCCGACCATTGCGGAAGGTTGCCCGTCAGCCCGATCATCCACCAGGCGAAGGCGGCGATCGCGAGGGCGAAGCCGATGTTGATTGCGAGTGCCGCCGGACCGCGCTTCCACGCGCCCCATAGCGTCAGCGGCGGCACGATCATCGACAGATCCTTGCCGAATTCGCGGAAGGGTGTCGGCGATCCCTGAGTCGGTGCGCCGTCCATCGCACCGCGCACCGGTTCGCGCAGGCTGGCAACCCACAGCGCGAGCAACAGGCCGGGAATGCCGACCGCGAGAAAGGCCGCCTGCCAGCCGACCAGTCCAATCGGGCCACCCGCTGGATACGCCATGTTCCATGTTTCGACGATCGATGCGCCGATGAACAGCGAGACACCGCCGCCGAGGTAGAGCCCCGACGAGTAGATGGCGAGCGCGGTCGCTTTCTGCCGCTTCGGGAAATAGTCGGAGATCAGCGAATAAGCGGTCGGGCTTGCGGTTGCCTCGCCGACGCCGACGCCCATGCGCGCGAGCGTCAGGGTCAGCTGATTATATGCGAAACCCGACAGTGCCGTCATCGCCGACCAGAGGGTCAGGCCGATCGACAGCAGTTTGACGCGGCTCCAATTGTCCGCGAGGCGGCCCAGCGGGATGCCGAACAGCGCATAAAAGACCGCGAAAGCGGCGCCGCCGAGAAAGCCCATGTCGCCGTCGGTGAGTCCGAGGTCGGCCTTGATGTCGACCGCGAGGATGCTGATGATCTGCCGATCGATGAAATTGAGGATATAGACGACGACGAGCACCGACAGGACGTACCAGCTATAACCCGTGGCTTGCGGCTCGGCCGAACCCGGCGCGCCGGACATGACATTTTCGCTGGCGGTCTCGGCCATCTGGCAACCCTCTCCCTGACCCATTATCTCTTGGCGATCATGGCTAGCAGAGCGGGGCGAAGGCGCAAGTTGAAAGTCGGTTCAACTTTGTGCGAAGGGAGAAACATGCACGACGATACCGAAAAAAGGCCCGCGATCCTTTTCCTATGCCTCGGCAATATCTGCCGTTCGCCACTTGCCGAGGGAGCGGCGCGTGCGGCCTTTGCAAGGGCGGGGATCGACGCGCTGCTCGATTCGGCGGGGACCGGCGATTGGCACGTCGGCCATCCGCCCGATACCCGCGCGCAGGCCGAGGCGCGGCGCCGCGGGGTCGATATTTCGGGTCTGCGCGCGCGCCAGCTGTCACCCGGCGACTTCAACCGCTTCGACCTGATCCTCGCCGCCGACGAGAGCAATTTGCGCGACGCGCGGGCGATCAGGCCCGTCGGCGCAACCGCCAAGCTCCGGCTGATGCTCGACCTGCTGCCTGGACGGGGCGGCGAGGGCGTCGCCGACCCCTATTATGGCGAGGACGGTGGTTTCGCGACCACCTGGGACGATGTCGACGCGGTCGCGGCAGCGCTCGTCACCGAATTTTCGCCGTCCAGCGGATAACGCGCGACGGGATGATAGCGCGAGCCGCCGTGGCCGAGCTCGCTTTCGTAGAGCGTGACATGCCCGAATTCGAAGGCCGGGCTTGCAAGGCCGCTGTTCAGCGCCAGGAAGGGCGCGACCGGCCCCGCGCTGCGGTTCAGCCGCGCGAGTGTGATGTGCGGGACAAAGGCGCGCGCTTCTGGCGCGATCCCGACGCGCGCAAGCAGCTGGTCGACCTTGCGGTGTAGCGCATGAAGCGGCTCGTCCGGTTCGACCCCCGCCCAGGCCATGTGCGACCGGCCCTGACGTTCGAACACGCCGACCCCCGCCACACGGGCGACGATGGTCGGCGCGTGCAGCGCACCGAGCGCCGCGGCGATATCTTCCGCCCGATGCCGGTCGACCTCGCCGATAAAACGCAGAGTCAGGTGAAGCTGGTCGTCGATTTGCCAGCGCGCGCCCGCAATGCCGTGCATCGCGGCGATCAGGATTTCGCGGGTCGCGCGCGGCGGGCGCAGCGCGACGAAGAGGCGGTGCGTCGACATAATGCAGAGCATAAGCGGCTTGTCGCGCGATCGCGACCCCTTACCGCCGGGCGCCGATATTGTTGCTTAATATTGCTCATGTCCGGTTTCGCTTGAAACAGGCGGCCAAACTCCCGATATTGCTGCATACGGCCGGTATGGGCTGGCCGGTGATGGAGTAATGACAATGGCGAATTGGAACGACCCCAATATGGCGGCTTCCGGTTTTGGCGCCGGCGCGAACGCAATGGACCAGGCCGTCGATGCCGGCCTGCGGTCGTACATGCTGTCGGTTTACAACTATATGGGTTCGGGCGTGCTGCTGACCGGCATCGTCGCGATGCTGGCGTATAACAGCGGCTTCACCGCTTCGCTGATCGGCAGCCCGCTGATGTGGGTGGTGATGCTTGCGCCGCTGGCTTTCGTGCTGGTGCTGAGCTTCGGCATCAACAAGCTCTCGACCGGTGCCGCACAGGCGCTGTTCTGGGTCTATGCCGCGGTGATGGGTCTGTCGATGTCGACGATCTTCCTCGCTTTCACGGCCTCGTCGATCGCCACGACCTTCTTCGCGACCGCGGCCGCCTTCCTCGGTCTCAGCCTCTATGGCTACACGACCAAGAAGGATCTGTCGGGCTTCGGTACCTTCCTGATCATGGGTGTCGTCGGCATCCTCGTCGCGATGCTGATCAACCTGTTCGTGCAGTCGAGCGCCCTTGCGATGGCGATCAGCGTCATCGGCGTGCTGCTGTTCGCAGGCCTCACCGCCTATGACACGCAGAAGATCAAGAGCATGTATTTCTATGTCCGCGGGACCGATTTTGTCGGCAAGTCGGTGATCATGGGCGCGCTGACGCTCTATCTCGACTTCGTCAACATGTTCACCTTCCTGCTCAACCTTCTGGGTAGCCGCGACTAAGCGCGGCGGACAGGAACGAAACAAGGGAGCCCGGCGAAGCGATTCGCCGGGCTCTTTCTTTTGGGAGAGGGGCATTGGCATGATTCGCATCGGAATGGCTGCAGTCGCGGCGATGCTGGTCCTTCCCGCCCAAGCGGCCCAAGCGGCTCAATCGGCGCCGGGCTGTGTTGTCGCCCGGCCGGCAGGCGGCGACCTCAAAGCCTATGCGGCGACCTACTTTCCGAAGGCCAGCCTTGCCGATCTCGATGCGCTCGCCGCGTGCCTTGGCGATCCCGATCCCGCGGTGCGCGACGATTTTGCCTTCACGCTTTGGTCCGAAGGGCTGCGCGGGCGGCATCTGGCCGCCGACCAGATGCGCCACGTGCTGGCGCGGCTGAGCGCCATCGTCGCCGGCCCCGACGATGCGGCGGGCTTCCAGAAACCCTTCGCCGCCCTCGCCTTGTCCGAGGTGGCGCGCGCCGACCGGGTCGCGCCCTATTTGAGCGAAGCCGAATTGCACGCGCTCGCGGGATCGGGCGCCGCCTATCTGCGCGGCGTCACCGATTATCGCGGCTTTGTGGCGGGCGAGGGGTGGCGTCATGGGGTCGCGCATGGCGCCGACCTCCTGATGCAGCTCGCGCTCAATCCGCGGCTCGCGCGCCCCGACGCCGACCTGTTGCTGGCCGCCATCGCGGCGCAGGTCGCCCCCGCCGCATCGCCTTCCTATATTCATGGCGAGGCGCGGCGCCTCGCGCGACCGGTACTCTTCCTCGCCAAACGTTCCGACATCGACGATGCCGCATGGGCGGCGTGGTTCCAGGCGCTGCATCCCGACGACGCGCCGCGCTGGAAAGCGCCCTATGCCAGCGCGGCAGGGCTCGCGGCGGTTCACAACAGCAGCGCGTTCGGCGACGCCATCTATGTCGCGGCCAGCGAATCGCAGGATCCGCAGGTCCGGCGGCTCGCGCCGCTCGCCGCCGGATTGCTGAAGTCGCTGCCCTAGGCCGGGGCCGCGCCCGCCGCCTGCATCTTTGCGATCAGGCCGTTGTCGATTTCCTTCGCGCGCTTGTATGCCGGGCGTTCGCGCAAGGGTGCGACATAGGCCTCGAACGCCGGGCGCGACGCGATGGTGCCGAACTGGAGCCCCCAGTCGATCTGGCTGCCGACATAGACGTCGGCGGCGCTGAAGCGGTCGCCCGCGACGAAGGCCTTGCCCGCGACCGCGCCTTCGAGCGCGTCGAGCGCGGCGGGCAGCGATCCGAAGCCCGCCATGCGCTGCTGGTCGGCGTCGGGCTCGACCCCGAAATGCTTCGCGGTGATCGCCTGTTCGACCGGCCCCGCGGTGAAGAACAGCCAGCGGTAATAATCGGCGCGGTCTGCGGCGGCGGGGGCAAGGCCGGCTTCGGGAAAAGCATCGGCGAGATAGGCGCAGATCGCCGCGCATTCGGTCACCGCCTTGCCGCCGTGGACGATCGCGGGAACCTTGCCCATCGGATTGACCGCCAGATAGGCTGTGTCTTTCATCGTCGTGCCGTAATCGAGGATGCGCGGCTCATAGGGAGCGCCGACCTCTTCGAGCATCCAGCGGACAATCTGCCCGCGCGACATCGGGTTGGTATAGAAAATCAGGTCGTCGGCCATCGCGCTTCTCCCATGTGGTTCGATTCGGACGAGAACATATCAAGAACATCATCCAACTGCCAGCAGGCTTGTTTTGTCACCATAGGCAGCTAAGGCAAAGGCATGAGCGACGAACGCATCTGGACCGCCGCCGTGCTGGTGATCGGCGACGAGATTCTCTCGGGCCGCACGCAGGACAAGAATGTCGCGCAGATCGCGACCTGGCTCGAAGTGCAGGGGATTCGCCTGCGCGAAGTGCGCATCGTTCCCGACGTCGAGCAGGAGATCGTCGATGCGCTGAACGCGATCCGCGCGCGCTACGATTATGTCTTTACCACCGGCGGCATCGGGCCGACGCACGACGACATCACCGTCGACGCGGTGGCGAAGGCGCTGGGGGTCGGCGTCATCATCCATCCTGCGGCGCGGGCGATCCTCGAACGCTATTACACCGCACGCGGCAGCGAGCTGACCGAGGCGCGGCTGCGCATGGCGCGCGTCCCCGACGGCGCCGAGCTGATCCCCAACCGCATGTCGGGCGCGCCGGGCATCCGCATCGGCAATTTGTTCGTGATGGCGGGGGTGCCGCACATCACCGCAGGCATGCTCGATGCGCTCACCGGCGAGCTCGAGGGCGGCGCGCCGCTCGTCGCGCACACGATCGGCGCCTGGGCACCCGAAAGCGAGATCGCCGACCTGCTGCGCCTCGGTGAAAAGGATCATCCGGGGGTGGCGATCGGCAGCTATCCCTTCTTTCGCGAGGGCAAGACCGGCGCGAATTTCGTCATTCGCTCGACCGACGGCGAACAGGTTGCGGCGTGCGTCGCGATGCTCACCGCGGGCTTCGAAGCGCTCGGCTATGCAGTGACCGACGGCGGCATCTGATCGGCCGGCTGCGCGCGCGGGAGGCGGCGCAGCATCAGGATCGCGAACAGGCCGAAAATCGCTGCGACGACGAACGCCGCGCCGGGAAAATGTACCGGCGCGGCGTCTGCCGTAAAATATGCCATTGTGCCGGTGAGCAGCAGCGGCGCGAACAACTGGCCCAATCCCATCGCCATGGCCGAAATCCCCTGCACCTCGCCCTGCGTCTCCGGCGTCGCGCGGCGCGACATCATCGCCATCAGCGACGGCTGAACCGGTGCCTGCAACGCGACAGGGATCAGCAGCAGGAAAGCGCCGATCGTCGAGGTGGTGAAGGCGTAACCGATATAGACCGCCACCGCGACGAGGATACCGAGCGTCGCCGCGTCGCGTTCGCCGAAGCGTGCGACCGCGGGGCCGACGACGAAGACCTGGCCGAGCGCGATCATCACCCCGACCGCGGCAAGGCTCGCGCCGATCATTCCGGGCGTCCAGCCGAGCTGCGCGATGCAGTAAAAGCTCCACGTCATCGGATAGACGAGGCTGGCGATCTGCCACAGCACGAGCACCCCCGCGACCCCGTCCATGCCGGGCAGCGCGCGCATCGTCTTCCACGCACCGAGCGGATTGGCGCGGCGCCAGTCGAAGGCGCGGCGGCGTTCGGGCGGCAGCGTTTCGGGAAAGATGAAATAGCCGTAGAGCATATTCGCGGCGGCGAGGATCGCGGCCGCGACGAACGGCGCGCGCGGGCTGATCTCGCCGAGGAAGCCGCCGAGCGCCGGCCCTGCGACGAAGCCGATACCGAACGCCGCGCCGACGAAGCCGAAATTGCGCGCGCGCTCCTCGGGCGCGGTGATGTCGGCAATCGCCGCCTGCGCCGCGGCATAGCTGCCGCCGAAAATCCCCGACAGCGCCCGCGCGACAAACAGCCAGGGCAAAGTTTCGACGATCGTCAGCAGCGCATAATCGACTGCGAGCCCGCCGAGCGCGAGAAGCAGCACGCGCCGCCGCCCGAAATGATCCGACAAATTGCCGAGCACGGGCGACGCGAGGAAGGTCGCGACCGCCATGACAAGGCCGATCCACGCGCCAACCTCGATCGCGTGCGGAAGGTCGATTTCGCCGACCTCCATCACCAGTTGCGGCAGCACCGGCATGATGATGCCGAATCCGACCGCGTCCATGAAGATGGTCGCAACGATGAACGGGATGGTACGCTTCGCCGTCACTTGCTCTTTGCCCCTGCCATGCCTAGCGCCACCGAACCCTTCCTCATGCGTTGCCGATAGATGAAACTCGAAATTTCCGCCTCCCTAAATTACCGGTTGCCCGAGCCGGTCGACCTGATGCTCCAGATCGAGGCCGCGGACGGGCATGGCCAGCGTGTCCTCGATGCGACGCTCGACCTCGGTGCCCCCGACCGTATGTCGCGGGTGCCAACCCCGAACGGCCTTTGCGAACCGATCTGGCTGCGCGAGCATGGCGAACTGCATGTCGCCTATCGCGCTCATATTGCGATCGATCGCCCACCCGCCGATCTGGAGCGGCTTGCGCCCGTACCGCTGCATCGCCTCCCGGCGGATGCGGTCCCCTATCTCAACGAATCGCGCTATTGTCCGTCGAACAAGTTCCACGCCTTCGTCGACCGGCGCTTCGGCGAGCTTGCGGGCGGGGCCAAGATCGCACGAATGCGCGACTGGATCGAAAGTCGCTTCACCTATCTGCCTGGCACCAGCACCGCCGAAACCGGCGCGCTCGATAGCTTTGTCGAACGCCGCGGGGTGTGCCGCGACTATGCACATGTCATGATCGCGCTTGCCCGCGCCGCGCACATCCCTGCGCGCATGGCGAGCGTCTATGCGCTCGGCGTCGATCCGCAGGATTTTCACGCGGTCGCCGAAGTCTATCTGGATGGCGACTGGCATCCGGTTGACGCGACGGGCATGTCGCGCGCGGATGCGATGGCGCGCATCTGCGTCGGCCGCGACGCCGCCGACATCGCCTTCCTCACCGCCTATCGCGAGATCGAGCTCATCGAACAGTCGGTGTCGGTGCGGCCGGGGTAAGATGCTGGAGCGGGTGAAGGGAATCGAACCCTCGTCGTAAGCTTGGGAAGCTTCTGCTCTACCATTGAGCTACACCCGCGTGGCCTGCGCGATTGGCACAGCCGCGCGCGGCGGTCAATCGCCTGTGTCAGCGCGCCGATTCGCAGATCGTCTCCATCGCGACGAAGGTCGAGGTGCTCGCGACATGCGGCAGGCTCGAGATTTTTTCGCCGAGCACGATGCGGTAGCGGCGGATGTCGGGGGTGCGGACCTTGAGCAGATAGTCGAAGCTGCTCGCGATCATATGGCATTCCTCGACTTCGGGAATCTGCCGCACCGCCATGTTGAACTGCTTGAGCGCCTCCTCGCGCGTGTCCGACAGCTTCACTTCGGTGAAGGCGACATGGTCGAGCCCGACCTTGGCGGGATCGACGATCGCGCGGAAGCCGACGATCAGCCCGCTGTCGACAAGGCGCTTCACGCGCTGCTGGCACGGTGTCTTCGACAACCCGACCTGTAACGCAAGTTCGGTAAAGGTGATGCGTCCGTCGCGCCCCAGAATCGCGAGGATCTTGCGATCGAACTCGTCAATCTCGACTGTTGAAGAGGAGTTTTTCATACGTTCTGACTAAGATCGATCCAAAACTTGGTCAATTCATATATCAAATGGGCAGAAACAAGTCGGATCGACTTCGGCCAATATGGTATCGGAGGCCATGACCCAAAGCCCCGACCGCGCCGCCATCCGCGCCCTCGCCCGCCGCAGCGAATCCGACATCGTCGGCGAGCTGCGTAGCGCCCTTGCCACCTCGTCGGCCAGCGTCGAAGCCGTGACGCAGCGCGGTCTCGAATTGATCCGCAAGGCGAAGGCCGAGGGCGAGCGTGAGACGCTCGTCGCGCAGCTGATGAACCGCTATCGCCTGTCGACCGAGGAGGGCGTCGTGCTGATGTGCCTCGCCGAGGCGCTGCTGCGTGTCCCCGATAATGCGACCGCCAATGCGCTGATCCGCGACAAGATCGCCGGACGGCACTGGAAGGACGGCGAGGATGAGGATAGCCCGCTGATCGTCGCGCTGTCGTCGCGCGGGCTTTCGCTGGGGTCGGCGACACTGATGCTCGACGCGATGGGCAGCAAGGCGAACCCGCTCACCCTGATCAAATCGATGGTCCGGCGTTCGGGCGAGCCGGTGATTCGGCAGGCCGCGCTCGCGGCGATGAAGATGCTCGGCCAGCAGTTCGTGATGGGCGAGACGATCGACGCCGCGGTCAAGCGCGCCGACAAGGAAAAATCCGAACTCGCGAGCTTCGACATGCTCGGCGAAGCGGCACGCACCGCCGAGGATGCGGCGCGCTATTACGACAGCTATGCGAATGCGATCGCGCGAATCGGCAAGGGCGCGAAGCCGGGCGACCCGCATGCCAATCACGGCATTTCGATCAAGCTGTCGGCGCTCCACCCGCGCTACGAATATCTCCAGCACACGCGTGTCGTCGGCGAGCTGATCCCGAACGTCATCGAACTCGCCAAGGCGGCGCGCGCGGTGAACATCCCGCTGATGATCGACGCCGAGGAAAGCGACCGCCTCGAACCGCATATGGACGTGTTCGCGGCGCTGATCGACGCCGGGATCGCCGACGGCTGGACCGGGCTCGGCATCGTGATCCAGGCGTATCAGAAACGTGCGCCGGCGGTGATCGACTGGCTCGCGAACCGCGCGCGGACGCGCGGGGTCAAGCTGTCGATGCGCCTCGTCAAGGGCGCCTATTGGGATACCGAGATCAAGCGCGCGCAGACATTGGGGCTCGGCGATTTCCCGGTGTTCACGGCAAAGCTCCACACCGACCTCAACTATATGCGCTGCGCCCAGCTGCTCCGCGATTGCCAGGATTGCATCTTTCCGGCGTTCGCGAGCCACAATGCGATGACGCTCGCTTTTGTGTCCGAACTGTTCGCGGGCGCCGATTACGAGCTGCAGCGGCTGCACGGCATGGGCGAGGGCGCGCACGACGCGCTCGTCGCCTTGTTCCCGCCGCCGCGCCCGGTGCGCGTCTATGCGCCGGTGGGCACGCACCGCGACCTGCTCGCCTATCTCGTCCGCCGCCTGCTCGAAAATGGTGCGAACTCCAGCTTCGTGCATCAATTCTCCGACCCCGGCGTCACCGCCGAGCAGCTCGCGGTCGACCCGCGCAGCGTCGCAAGCGCGGCGACCTCGAACATCGCGACCGGCCTCGGCCTGTTCGACCCCGTGCGGCGCAATTCGCGCGGCTATGACCTAGGCGATCCGGGCGTGCCCGAAGCGCTCGTGTCGGCGATCGGCGCGGCGCGGCGGAGCGATCTCGTCGCGGCGCCGATCGTCGGCGGTGCAGCGCGAAACGGCAAGGCCGAAGCGGTGCGCAACCCTTCGACGGGCGCCGTCGTCGGACAGGTGATCGAGGCCGATGCGGCCACCGTCGCCGACGCCGTCGCCGCGGCACAAAAGGCACAGGGCGACTGGAGCCTCGCCGGCGGCGCCTTCCGTGCCGAGCGGCTCGAACGCGCCGCCGACCTGCTCGAAGAGCGCGATGCGCTTTTCCTCGGCCTCGCGATCGACGAGGCGGGCAAGACGCTCGTCGATGCCGTCGCCGAGGTGCGCGAAGCGGTCGATTTCCTGCGCTATTATGCGGGCCAGGCGCGCGCCGATTTCACCTATCCGGTCGCGCTGCCCGGTCCCACGGGCGAGCGCAACGAACTGATGCTCGAAGGCAAGGGCGTGTTCGTTTGCATCAGCCCGTGGAACTTCCCGCTCGCGATCTTCCTCGGTCAGGTGTCGGCGGCGCTGGCGGCGGGCAACAGCGTGCTCGCGAAACCCGCCGAGCAGACCCCGCTGATCGCGCACGCCGCGGTCGAACTGCTGCTCGAAGCGGGCATCCCCGGCGATGTTCTCGCGTTTCTCCCCGGCCGCGGCGAAACCGTCGGCGCGGCGCTGACGGGCAACGATGATATTATTGGCGTGGCTTTCACCGGATCGACCGAGGTCGCGCGGATGATCAACCGCAGTCTCGCCGGGCGCGACGGCCCGATCGCGACCTTGATCGCCGAAACCGGCGGCGCCAACGCGATGATCGTCGATTCGACCGCGCTCCCCGAACAGGTCGCGCGCGACGCCGTTGCCTCGGCCTTCCAGTCGGCGGGCCAGCGCTGTTCGGCGCTCCGTCTGCTCTGCGTGCAGGAAGACGTCGCCGACACGATGATCGAGATGGTCGCGGGCGCGATGGCCGAACTCAATGTCGGCGATCCGTCGATTCTCGCCACCGATGTCGGCCCGATCATCGACGAAGAGGCGCGCGCCAACATCGCGGCTTATGTCGCTGAAGCGCGCGCCGCGGGGCGGGTGGTCGCGGAAGCGGGACGGACGAACCTGCCGGCGGACGGCCATTTCGTACCGCCAGCGCTGATTCGCCTCGACCATGTCACCGACCTCAGCCAAGAGATTTTCGGCCCGGTGCTGCACGTCGCGACATGGAAAGGCGGCGAGCTCGACGGGCTCATCGATGCGATCAACGCTTCGGGCTATGGCCTGACGCTTGGCGTTCACACGCGCATCGATGGCGTCGCGGCGCATATCGCAGCGCGCGCGGCGGTCGGCAATGTCTATGTCAACCGCAACCAGATCGGCGCGATCGTGGGATCTCAACCCTTTGGCGGGCGCGGCCTGTCGGGCACCGGCCCCAAGGCGGGCGGCCCGCATTATCTGCACCGCTTTGCCGAAGAAAAGTCGATCAGCACCGATATCACCGCGGCGGGCGGCAATGCGGCGCTGATGGCGGGCTAACAGTCGGCTAGGACCACGAGGCCCGATACAGAGTGGACGGCTGTCCCGGGCAAATACGTCCGAAATCGTCTCGCGGCTTCATGCCGCGGCGACCCTATGTTCTGGTTGCCCCCCGCAGCGATGACGGCCTACCGCTTTGGCGTGGGCGCGCCAATGGGTAATTTTACGCACCCGGAACGCCGAGCAGCTGCGCCTGCGCGTTCAGCCGGCCCGCCGCCCCCGGGTTCGCGGCGATCCCGTCCTTCAGCGCCTGCGCGGCCTTGGCCGTCTCGCCCAGCGTCATCCGGCTGCGCATCAGCATGATCCAGCGGTCGACGTCGGCGGGGTTGGCCTTGAGCTTGGCTTCGAGCCCGCTGACCATGCCTTCGATCATCTGGTCCTGCTGGCCCTTGGGGAGCTGCGACGCCGCTTCCATGTCGGCGCGGCTCGGCCCCGGTATCGCGCGCGCGGCGACGGGCATTTCATCGGCGGTCAGCGGCCGGGGCTGCGTGCTCGCGAGGCGCGCGGCGACGTCGATCTTGTGGATCTTGCCGACCTGCTCGATCGTGCGGCGCAGGTCCGCCTCCCACGGCGCGCCTTGCGGCGTGTCGGCAAGTAGCGCGAACCAGTCCTCGATCGCGCCCTTGTGGTCGCCGCCGATATCCTTTTTCACCGCGAGGAAATAGCGCGCGCGCGGATCCTTGGCGTCGAGCGCGACGGCCTTGTTGAACGCGTCGAGCGCGGCTTGCGGCATCGGATCGCTGTCGCTTTTCATCACCCGCGCCTCACCGAGCGCAGACCACAGACCCGCCGATTCGGGCGAAAGCGCGACGGCTTTTTCATAGGCTGCTGTGGCGCCGGCGAAATCGCTCATGTCGAAACGTGCCGCGCCGAGCGCGGTCCAGGCATCGGCGCTGTTCGGTTCGCGCTTCGTCCGCGCCTCCAGCTCGGCGAGCTGGTCGGACGGTCCGGCGGTGCCCTGCATCGCCTTGTCGCTCGCCGGAGAGGCGGAATCGCGCCAGATTGCATAGCCGATCGCTGCTGCCAGCAGGATGAAGGCCGCGATCAATATCGCCCGGTTCGCGCCCGTCATGCCCTGCTTTCGGCTCTCCGCCATGCCGTTGCTCTCGCTCATTTTTACCCCTCTAGTGCGCGCCGCGAAAAAATGCCGCCTGTGCGCGCTGTCATATTGCCTTTGCTTGGCGATGGTGTAGCCTTTGGCATACAAGGTCGGTCAACGATAAAATCGTCAGGGGTCGCACCGGCTTTCCCAGTCATACAGGGGAGGGGTGCATGGCAGTATCGGATCACGTCGACTTTTCGACGTTCATGGAAGGCGTAAAAAAGCGCAACCCGGGTCAGCCCGAGTTCGTCCAGGCGGTGCAGGAGGTGTCGGAGGACATCTTCGATTTCATCGCCGACAAGGAAGAATATCACGCGCAGCAGATCCTGCGGCGCATCGCCGAACCCGACCGGGTCGTGTCCTTCCGCGTCTGCTGGGAGGACGATAACGGCAATATTCGCGTCCAGCGCGGCTGGCGCGTCCAGAATAACAACGCCATCGGGCCGTACAAGGGCGGTATCCGTTTCCACCCGAGCGTCACCGAAAGCGTGCTCAAGTTCCTCGCGTTCGAACAGACGTTCAAGAATGCGCTCACCGGGTTGCCGATGGGCGGGGGCAAGGGCGGATCGAATTTCAATCCCAAGGGCAAGAGCGTGCGCGAGATCATGCGCTTCTGCCAGAGCTTCATGACCGAGCTTTATCGCCACATCGGTGCCGACATCGACGTTCCCGCGGGCGACATCGGCGTTGGCGGCCGCGAGATTGGCTTCATGTTCGGCCAGTATAAGCGGATCACCAACGAGTTCACCGGGGTACTCACGGGCAAGGGGCTCGAATGGGGCGGTTCGCTGATCCGTACCGAGGCGACCGGCTATGGCGCAGTCTATTTCCTCGCCAACATGCTCGCGGCCAAGGGGCAGGACCTGGTCGGCAAGACGGCCGTCATCTCGGGATCGGGCAATGTCGCGACGCATGCGGCCGAAAAGATCGTCCAATTGGGCGGCAAGGTGCTGACGCTGTCGGATTCGGGCGGCTTTATCCACGACCCCGACGGCATCACGCAGGAAAAGATCGATTGGGTGAAGGCGCACAAGACGCACCGCCGCGGCCGGATCGAGGAATATTGCGACGAGTTCAAGGGCGCGAGCTTCACGGCGGGCAAGACGCCGTGGGGCGTAAAGTGCGACGTCGCGCTGCCGTGCGCGACGCAGAACGAACTGCTCGGCGAGGACGCCAAGGCGCTGGTCAAGAACGGCTGTATCGCGGTCAGCGAAGGCGCCAACATGCCGACGAACCTCGAGGGCGTGCATGTCTTCAAGGATGCGAAGATCATGTTCGCGCCGGGCAAGGCCGCCAACGCCGGCGGCGTCGCGGTGTCGGGGCTTGAAATGAGCCAGAACAGCGGGCGGCGCGCGTGGAGCGAAGGCGAGTTGCAACAGATGCTGAAAGACATCATGGACGGCATCCACACGAGCTGCCTGACCTATGGCGACCGCGGCGGCGGCTATGTCGATTATGTAAAGGGCGCGAACATCGCGGGCTTCAAGAAGGTAGCCGACGCGATGCTGGCATTCGGGGTGGTATAATTCGGCCCAAGGCGTAAAGGCGCCGGGTTGGGGAAAAGGGGTTCTGCGGATGACGACGCACGCTGGAAAGGAGCGCGCTGATCGGCCTTGGGCGGCGTTTGCCGTCCTTGTTCCGAAGCTTGCGGTGTTTGCCGCCTTGCTGCTGTTCGCGCTTGCCGTTGCGGCGTTCGTCTTCGCAGCCCCCGCCCGCTCGCAGGGCGAAAGCGGCGCACGCTATACCGGGGTTGCCTCGTGCGCGGGCTCGACGTGCCACGGCCGGATGGAAGGCGACGGCACCGTCGTTCGCCAGGACGAGTTGATGAAGTGGCAGGAGCCCTCGACCCCCGGCGGCGCGCACAGCCGCGCCTGGGCCGTACTCAACAACAACCGCAGCCAGTTCATCGCGCGTAACCTCGGCATCGGCGATCCGTCGAAGGCGCAGATGTGCCTCGGCTGTCACAGCACCGCGGGCACGGCGCGGGCGGTGCCCGCCGAGGACGGCGTCGGCTGCGAATCGTGCCACGGCCCGGCGGGCGGCTGGCTCGCGAGCCATTACGCCGGGGTCGGCACGAACGCCGATCCCGACCGCGAAATGCGCGCCAAGCATCTGGCGAACCTGTCGGCGGGGCTGAAGAAGCTCGAAGACCCGGTCGTACGCGCGGGCGTGTGTGTCGACTGCCACTTCGGGTCGGCCGCCGATGGTCAGTTCGTTACGCACCGCATCATGGCCGCGGGCCATCCACGCATTTCGTTCGAGCTCGACCTCTTCTCGTCGCTGCAGGCGCATCACCAGGAGGATGCCGACTATGGCTGGCGCAAGTTCGGCGCGGCGGGCCGCCGCACCGATCATGTCCAGATGTGGGCGGTGGGGCAGGCGACGGCGATCGAACGCAGCCTCGCGCTGTTCCAGACGCGGCGCGGGACCGAGGGCATGTTCCCCGAATTTTATTTCCTCGACTGCCACAGCTGTCATCGTCGCATCTTCGATCAGGCGAAGCCCGTGCGCACGGGGCTCGACAATCCCGGGCGCAACCTGCCCGAAGGCATGCCCGCCTATAATGACGAAAATCTGATCATGCTCGCCGCCGCCGCGCGGCTGGCCGCCCCCGCGCTCGCCGACCAGCTCGCGGTGCGGACTGCCGCCTTCCACAAGGCGATGGCGACCGACCGGCAAAGCGCGGTCGCCGCCGCGGCGCAGCTGTCGCAGACGGTCGCGGCGCTCAAAAATGCGTTCGCGTCGCGGAGTTTCTCGGGCGCAGACGCCTTTGCGATGGTCGACGCAATCTCGGCGAAGGCGATCAGCGAACGCTACACCGACTATTCGGGGTCGCAGCAGGCGGTGATGGGTGTCGACACCTTGCTCAACGCGATGGTGTCGTCGGGGCGCGTCACCGTGGGTGCCGCAGCGGGTATCCGCGGCGATATCGACCGGGCCTATGCTTCGGTGAAGGATCCCAACGCCTACAAGCCGTCCGAATTCCAGGCGTCGTTCGGCAGCGCGGTGCGCGCGATCGGGGCGCTGCGGTAAGATCATGCACAGCAAGACCCATCTTTTCCGTTCGGCCGCCTTCGCTGCGATGGGCGCATTGTTGCTGACGTCGTGCGGGGGTGGCGGTGGAGGCAGCGGCGGGACGCCGACCCCGACACCCACCCCGACGCCGACTCCCACGCCGACGACCGTCTACACGCCGCCCGCCGCCGAAGCGCTGACCACGGCGGACGTCGAGCGCGTGCTCGCGCAGGCGATATCGGAAGCGCAGGCGCGCAGCCTGCCGTCGGTGATCGCGGTGACCGACCGCGTCGGCAATGTGCTGGGCGTGTTCCGCATGACCGGCGCGCGCGCGACCGCGACGACCGCACCCGCGCCCAATGGTGTGAACATCGACGCGCAGAATGTCACCTTCCCCGCCGAGGGCGGCGCGATCGCCAAGGCGATCACGGGCGCGTATCTGTCGAGCGGCGGCAACGCCTTTTCGACGCGCACCGCGAGCCAGATCGTGCAGGAGCATTTCCCGCCCGCCCCGACGACCGTCGGGCTGGAGAGTGGTCCGCTGTTCGGGGTGCAGTTCAGCCAGCTCCCGTGCAGCGACCTGTCGGCGCGCTTCGGCGCCCCGGGCGCGGCGGCGCTGATCGGGCCCAAACGCTCGCCGCTCGGGCTCGCCGCCGATCCCGGCGGGCTGCCGCTTTACAAGAATGGCGTGCTCGTCGGCGGCATCGGGGTGATGGGTGATGGCGTCTACGGCAGCGACGCCAACATCCTCGACATCGACAATGATCCCGAGGAATTCATCGCGCTCGCTGGCACGCGCGGGTTCGAGGCGCCGAGCACGATCACCGCCGACAAGATCACCGTCGACGGGACGAGCCTGCGTTTCTCCGATGCGACCTTCGCCGGGGTGATGTCGAGCGGGGGGGCGAGCTTCGCGAGCCTCAACGGCACCGCAGGCAACCTCGTCGCGGTCATCGGTTATGCCAATGCCGCGGTGACCGCCGGGATCGCCTACGGCAGCGAAGCGTCGGGCATCCGCGCATCGACCGCCGCCGAATTTTCGAACCGCGACGCATTTGTCTTGACCAACGGCAGCGGCACCAACCGCTATCCGCTGCGCGCCGGCACCGACGGTGCCACGAACAGCGCGCCGCTGACGCAGGCTGAAGCGCGCGCCGTGCTCGAGGAAGCCTTCACCGTGATGAGCCGCGCGCGCGCGCAGATCCGCCGCCCGCTCGACAGCCGCGCGCAGGTGACGATCAGCATCGTCGACACGCACGGCGCGGTGCTCGGTATCGTGCGCTCGCCCGATGCGCCGATTTTCGGCACCGACGTCAGCTTGCAAAAGGCGCGGACCGCCGCCTTCTTCTCGGGCGCCCAGGCGGGCAATGAACTCGGCGCCAATGCGAGCGCCGACGTCCGCCAGTTCGTCCCCGCGACGCGGACTTTCCTGAACAACCCGGCCGCGCTGACCGGCACGATCGCCTTTTCCGATCGCGCGAACGGCAATCTGTCGCGCCCCTATTTCCCCGACGGCGAGGTCGGCCGTCCGAACGGACCGCTGTCGCGCCCGATCGCGCAGTTCAATCCGTTCTCGACCGGGCTGCAATCGGCGCTGATCATCGGCAATCTCGGCGCGCACCTCGGCTTCGTTTCGGGCGCCAGCCCGACCGATACGCCCGCGCGCTGCACGACGCTGCCCGACATCGCGGCGGGGCAGAACCGTCTGCAGAACGGCATCCAGATCTTTCCCGGATCGGTTCCCATCTATCGCGGCAACCAGCTCGTTGGCGCAATCGGCGTGTCGGGCGACGGCATCGATCAGGACGACATGATCAGCTTCCTTGGCGCGCATAATGGCGGTGCGCGCGTCGGCGGCATCGGCAACGCGCCCAAGGCGATCCGGTCGGACAATGTCGTCGTCAATGTCGGCGCGGGCGTGCGCCTGCGCTATATCAGCTGTCCCTTCGCCCCGTTCCTCGACACGGCGAACCAGAATGTCTGCGACGGGCTATAGGCGATGATGACGGGGGGAAGCCTTTGGCCGATCATCGCAACGCTCGCGGCGCAGGGTGCGCCGGGAGCCGATGTCACGCCGCCGCCACCCGCGCCCGAGGGGCCGCCGGTTGCCGGCGATGCCGCGCCCGCGCAGCAGCCTGCCGACGAGCTGATCCCGCCGCCGCCGCCCGTCGACTGGCAGCAGATGGTGAAGGACGATCTCGTCACCGACATCATCGAGGGGCGCCGCCGCCCCGGCTATCGCCCCGACCTGCCCGACGCGCTGACGCAGGACAATGTCGGCGCGCTCCGCCCGCCGCCGCCGCAGGCGTTCCCGGGGATGGAGGACCAGCTTCCGGTCCCCGACCGCTGGCGCCTGATCGAGACATTGGGCGTGGTCAAGGAACGCTGGTTCGACCCCTATCACCAGAACACCTACAAGGGTGACCGGGCGATCGACCGCAGCAAGGTCAAATGGCTGCCGATCAAGGGCGATGACTGGTTCATCGTCGCCAACGCGGTGTCCGACACCGTGTTCGAGCCGCGCACCTTCCCGATCCCCGTCGGCGTCCAGACGACCGAGCGGCCGGGCAGCCTCGACGTGTTCGGCAAGGACCGCAGCTTCGTCTTTGCGCAGACTTTCATTGCCGGCGCGGCGCTGATCAAGGGTTCGACCGCGTTCAAGCCGCCCGACATCGAATATCGCGTCACGCTCGCCTATCAGGCCAATTATGTCGACGTGCCCGAACGGCGCGTGCTCGACGTGCGCCCGTCGAAGGCGAGCCACCGTTACGACAGCTTCCTCGGCGTGCAGGAACTGTTCGTCGACAAGCATCTCGGCAACACGTCCGACCGCTATGATTTCTACTCGATCCGTCTCGGCATCCAGCCGTTCCAGAGCGATTTTCGCGGCTTCCTGTTCAACGACAGCCAGCTCGGCATCCGCCTGTTCGGTAACCGCGACAACAACCGCTTCCAATATAATCTCGCGGCCTTCTGGCGGCTCGAAAAGGACACCAACAGCGGCCTCAACGACATCACCCAGACCCCGCGCAGCGATTTCATCTTCACCGGCAACCTCTATCGCCAGGATTTCCCGGTCGTCGGGCTGACCAGCCAGGTCAGCGTGACCTACAATATGAACCGCGAAAAGAATGACGTGCAGATCGACCACAATGGCTTCCCGGTGCGCCCGGCGTTGCTCGGCGATTTGCGCGGGCGCGAATATGATGTCGTTTATCTGGGCTACAGCGCCGACGGCCGCATCGGGCGGATCAACGTCACCGCGAGCTTCTATGCTGCGCTGGGCGAGGACCGGAACAGCTTCTTCACCAGCAAACCGGCCGAAATTCGCGCGGGTTTCGGCGCGGTCGAGCTCAGCTACGATCATGACTGGATGCGTTTCCGGCTGTCGGGGCTCTATGCGACCGGCGACGGCGATCCGTATAACAAGACCGAAGGCGGCTTCGACGCGATCTTCGAGAATCCGATCTTCGGCGGCGCCGACACCAGCTACTGGATCCGCCAGACGATTCCCTTTGCGGGCGGCGGTCGCGTGATTTCGATCAACGGTCGCAACGGCATTCTCAATTCGCTCCGCTCGTCGAAAGAAGAAGGGCAGTCGAACTTCAACAACCCCGGCACCGTCTTCATCGGCGCCGGCGCCGATTTCGACCTGACCCCCGAATTTCGCGTCAGCACCAATTTCAACCATCTGTGGTTCGAAAATACGTCGAGCCTGCAGGCGCTGCGCACCGAAGGCTCGATCCCCAAGGATATCGGCTTCGACCTGTCGCTCGCGACGATCTGGCGGCCGAAGGCGACGCAGAACATCGTCGGGCGCCTCAGCGGCGCGGTGCTGCTGCCCGGCAAGGGGTTCAAGGACCTGTTCGACAACAAGAAAAAGAACGACGCCTACGTCTCCATCCTCGCCAATGTGATTTTGAGCTTCTGATGCTGCTGCGCAAACTCTTCGCCCTGTTCGCTTTTGTGACGATGTGCGCCGCCTTCGGCGCGAGCGTCGTGCGCGCGGCGGAAGAAGAAAAACCGCTCAAGATCGAATATCGCTTCACGCCGCCCGCGCCGCGCGAGCAGAGCGACGCCGACGTCAGCGCCAAGTCGGAGGGCTGTTACAGCTGCCACACGCGCACCGACCAGCCGTCGATGCACGCGACGCCCGCAGTGAAGCTCGGCTGCACCGACTGCCATGGCGGCGACGCGAGCCAGCGCGGGACGCCCAGCCTCGGCTACAAGCATCCGACGAACAAGGCGGTGATGAAGCTCGCGCACCCGCAGCCGACCTTACCCGGCGCGTGGCACGACAGTTCGGCGAACCCGCAGCGCAGCTACACGTTGCTCAATAAGGAATCGCCCGAATTCATCCGCTTCGTGAACCCCAGCGACTATCGCGTCGCGCGCGAGGCGTGCGGTGCATGCCATCTTGAGGTGATCGAGGCGACCGAGCGGTCGATGATGTCGACGGGTGCGATGCTGTGGGGCGGCGCGGCGTATAACAACGGCATCGTCCCCTATAAGAATTACGTCTTCGGTGAGGCTTACACGCGCACCGGCGAACCCGCGTGCATCCTCTCACCCTCGTCGCGGCTGACCGCCGAGGAATATAAGGAAGCATGCAAGCCGAGCTTCGGGTTCGACAAGATCCTGACCGATGAGGAAAAGAAGCGCGGCGCGCTCGCGAAAATGTATCCGCTGCCGCGCTGGAGCGTGCTGCCGCCGGGCGACGTTTTCCGTGTGTTCGAGCGCGGCGGGCGCAACATCAACACGCAATTCCCCGAAATCGGCTTGCCGAACCCGACCGGCAGCATCCAGCGGCTCGAGGAGCCGGGGCGCCCCGACCTCAAGCAGTCGAACCGCGGTCCCGGCACCGGCCTGCGCGTCTCGATCCCCGTGCTCAACATCCACAAGACGCGCCTCAATGACCCGCTGTCGTGGTTCATGGGGACGAACGACCAGCCCGGCGACTATCGTCATTCGGGCTGTTCGGGCTGCCATGTCGTCTACGCCAATGATCGCGAGCCGCGGCACAGCCTGACCTACGCCAAATATGGTCGCGATGGCGAAACGGCGACGGTCGATCCGACGATCGCGGAAAAGAAGCGGAAACCCGAGGGCGGGCATGGCGGCGATGCGCATGGGGCGGATAACGACCACCAGGCCGGCGGCGGTCATGGCGCGCTGATCGACCCCGCCGATCCCGACGTTCCGGCCCGCCCGGGATCGCCGGCGCGCGGCGAATCGGGCCACCCGATCAGCCACGCCTTCACACGTGCGATCCCGACATCGCAGTGCATGTCGTGCCACATGCACCAGCCGAACATCTTCCTGAACTCGTACCTCGGCTACACGATGTGGGATTATGAATCCGACGCGCCGCAGATGTGGCCGGGCCCCGACAACACCGCGCCGCGCCCGCCGGGGATGAGCGACGAGGAATATCAGAAGAAATACAAGCAGCAGCGCTATCCGACAGCCGCCGAAGTGCATCAGGTGCTCGAACGCAATCCGGAGGGGGCGGCGACGCGCGGCCTGTGGGCCGATGTCGAGTTCCTGCGCGACGTCTATGACGTCAACGACAGCAACAAGGATACGCAGTTCGCCGACTATCACGGCCATGGCTGGAACTTCCGCGGCATCTTCAAGCGCGACCGGAGCGGCAATCTGCTGACCGCCGACGGCAATATGTCGACCTACGGCACCGACACCGCGAACATCATCGATCCGAAGGATCCCGAGAAATGGCGCAAGAGCTGTAGCCACTACAGCGACCCGAAGCAGCGCGATCTGTGCATTTCGAGCGCCGATCCGGGCAAACCGGGCGTCGAGGGCAAATTCGTGCCGCCGGGGATCAACCCCGGCAAGGCGGTCCATATGATGGACATTCATGCCGAAAAGGGCATGCAATGCGCCGATTGCCACTTCGCGCAGGACAGCCACGGCAACGGCTATATCCAGGGCGAAGTGGCGAACGCAGTGGAAATCAGCTGCAAGGACTGCCACGGCACCGCCGACGCCTTCCCGAATCTCCTGACCTCGAACGTCGCGGCGCGGCCGCAGGGCAATAATCTCGCGCTGCTTCGCAACCCCGACGGGCGGCGGCGTTTCGAATTCCAGTATAATGACGATGCCGAAGTCATCGGCCTGATCCAGCGTTCGATCGTCGATCCGAAGCTCGAATGGCAGGTCAGCCTCGTGAAGCAGGCGGTGATGCCGGGGCCGCATTTCAACGCCAAGGCGGCGCGCGCGAAGCTGATGGCGCGGGCGGGCAGCGAGGACGGCAAGTTCGAGTGGGGGCCGGGGGTCGCGAAGGAAGACCGCGCGCACGGCGACGACAAGATGACCTGTTTCACCTGTCACCTCAGCTGGACCACCAGTTGCGGCGGCTGCCATTTGCCGATCGAGGCGAACTGGAAGACCAAGATGCACCATTTCGAGGGCGAGGAGACGCGCAACTTCGCGACCTATAACCCGCAGGTGGCGCGCGACGAGATGTTCCAGCTCGGCCGGCACCAGCTCACCAAGCCCGGCGAACCCGGCCCGAATGGCGAGGCGCGCGGCATCATCACGCCCGTCCGCTCAACCTCGGCGCTGGTTCTGTCGTCGACGAACATCAACCGCGAGCGCATCTATGTGCAGCAGCCGCCGATCTCGTCGGCGGGTTATTCGAGCCAGGCCTTCGCGCCGCACTTCCCACACACGGTGCGCCGCTCGGAAACGAAGCAGTGCAGCGACTGCCACCTGTCGGCCGCCGACGATAACAATGCGATCATGGCGCAGCTCAATCTGCTCGGCACCAACTTCGTCAACTTCGTGGGTCTCAACGTCTGGTCAGGTCAGGAAAACAGCTTCCAGGCGACGCGCGTCACCGAATGGGACGAGCCGCAGGCGGTGATCGGCAGCTACCTCCAGAAATATGCCTATCCCGATTATTGGAAGCTGCACGTCGAACGGAACGGGCGCGAGCTCAGGAACTGGGTACGCGGCAAGACCTTCGACAAAAAGGGCTCGGGCGAAACCCACGCGCTCGAGGAATTCGCCAACATCGTCCAGGGGACGAGCGGCCGCGTGAACTGCCTGCAACAGCGCGGCGAATATATGTTCGTAGCCGAGGGCAAGGGCGGCTTCCGCGTCTATGACGTCGCCTCGATCGGCAACAAGGGCTTCTCCGAACGCATCATCCGCGCGCCCTTCTCGGCGCTCGGGCACGACACGCATGTGAAGACGAAGAATGCCACGTGCATGGCGATCGCGACGACGCAGCCGATCAGCGTGTCGCGCAACGAGAATATCGTGAAGAATTTCCCCGAGAACCACGAACAGGTGATGCACGACATCTATCGTTATGCGGTGATCACCGACAGCGTCGAGGGGGTGGTGCTCGTCGACATCGACACGCTTGCCGATGGCGAATTCCGGAATAACAAGTTCAAGCGCGCGCTGACGTGGAACGAGGGCAATGTGCTGGCGGGCGCGCGGCATGTGACGCTTGCGGGCAGCATCGCCTACATCGCCACCGACGCTGGACTCGTCGTGCTCGACCTCTCGACCCCGCTTCAGCCCAGGGTGACGGCGCAGCTGCCGCTGACCGACGCGCGCGCGAGCGCGGTGCAGTTCCGTTACCTGTGGGTCACCGATGCCGAGGGGGTGAAGCTGTTCGACGTCACCAACCTCGCGCAGCCGGTCGCGGTGCCGTCGGGTACGGTGCGGCTGGCCAACGCGCGGAAGATCTATCTCGCACGCACCTATATGTATGTCGCGGCGAAGGCCGACGGGCTTGTCATCGTCGACGTCACGCGCCCTGCGGCGCCGATCGTCTGGCCGGGGCTGACCTTCGGCGGCGCGCTTAACGACGCCGAGGACGTGATCGTCGCGTCGACCAACGCCTCGCTGTTCGGTTATGTCGCCGACGGGCGGAACGGTATCAAGGTGCTCCAGCTCACCAGCCCCGACAACCCCGGCCTCTATGGCTTCTCGCCCAAACCGACCCCCGAACTGATCGCCTGGGCGAAGACGCCGTCGCCCGCGCTCGCGCTGTCGAAGGGGCTCGACCGCGACCGCGCCGTCGACGAGACCGGCGGCCAGATGGCAGTGTTCGGGCGTGTCGGCTCGCGCCCGTTCACGCGGCCCGAAATGGAGAAATTGTTCCTCAACAGCCGTGGCGTCGTCTACAAGGTCAGCGACGAGGTCGACCAGAATGCCTGGCGGCCACCGCTTCTCTACGCGAACTGATAAATCGTCGTCCCAGCGAAAGCTGGGACCGCTATCGTTCCGAAATATTGCCAGCGATCCCAGCTTTCGCTGGGATGACGGTTACTGCCGCTCGGCCTGAACCACCGTGTCGGACGCGCGCAGCGCCGACAATATGCGCATCACATGCTGGACGTCGCGTACCTCGACGACGACGTCATAGGTATGAAATCCGCCCTCGCGGTTCGACAGGCGCAAATTGGTGATGTTCGCCATATTGGCGGCAAGGATGCCCGACATTTCGGCGAGCGTTCCGGGTTCGTTGAGGATGACGATGCACAGGCGCGCATTGCCGCCCTCGCTGTCTTCCTGCCACCGCAGGTCGATCCAGTCGGCATCGATCCCGTCGGCAAGCCGCGGGCAATCGATGACGTGCACCTCGATCCCCTCGCCGGGGCGTGACAGGCCGACGATGCGGTCGCCGGGAACGGGATGGCAGCAATCGGCAAGCTGATAGGCGACGCCGGGGGTGAGCCCGGCGATCGATACCGCCGCGCCCTGCACGAGCTTGCCGGGCTTGGTCTTCATCTCGGCGGTGATGCCGGGGACAAGGGCTTCGAGCACCGCATTGTCGCTGAGCCGCTGCTTCGCGATCGCGACATAGAGCGCGCTGTCGTCGTCGAGCTTCAGCCGCTCGCGTGCCGCCGCGCGCGCCTTGTCGCCGACCTTGTTCGGCAGGCGCGCGACGATCTCGTCGTACATCTTGCGGCCCAGCGCCGCGAGTTCGACCTTTTCCTTCGACCGCACATGGCGGCGGATCGCCGCGCGCGCCTTGCCGGTCACCGCGAAGCCCAGCCACGCGGGCTGCGGCGTCTGCTTGTCGGACGACAGGATTTCGACCGTGTCGCCGTTGTTGAGCTGGGTGCGCAGCGGCACGAGCCGCCCGTTGACCTTGGCACCGACGGTGCGGTCGCCGAGCCCGGTGTGGACGGCATAGGCGAAATCGACCGGAGTCGCACCCTTGGGGAGCTGGTGCAGGCTGCCTTTCGGCGTGAAAGCGAAGATGCGGTCCTGGTACATTGCGATGCGCGTATTCTCGAGGAATTCCTCGGGATCGTGCGTCTGCTCAAGGATTTCGATGAGGTCGCGAATCCAGCCGGCCTGACCGTCGGGCGCGGCGCCGCCCTGCTTATATGCCCAATGCGCAGCAAGCCCGAATTCGGACTGCTGGTGCATGCCAAGGCTGCGGATCTGGATTTCGATCCGCATATTCTGCTGGTGCATGATCGTCGTATGCAGCGACTTGTAGCCGTTGCGTTTCGGCGTCGAGATATAATCCTTGAAGCGTCCCGGCACCATTTTCCATTTGCGATGGATCAGCCCCAGTGCGGCGTAGCAATCGGCGTCGGTCGGGGTGAGGATCCGGAACGCGATGATGTCGGTCACCTGCTCGAAGCTGACGTGCCGTTCCTGCATCTTGCGCCAGATCGAATAGGGGTGCTTTTCGCGCCCCGACACTTCGGCCTCTATGCCGTTCTTGGCGAGCAGCTCCTTGAACTCGCGGCTGATCGCGGCAACCTTGTCCTTGCCGCCGGCGGTCAGTTTGGCGAGGCGGCCGGTGATCGTCGCATAGGCTTCGGGTTCGAGTTCGCTGAACGCGAGCAGCTGCATCTCGCGCATATATTCATACATGCCGATCCGCTCGGCGAGCGGGGCATAGATATCCATCGTCTCCTTGGCGATGCGGCGGCGTTTCTCGGGATTCTTGATGAAATGCAGCGTCCGCATATTGTGCAGCCGGTCGGCGAGCTTGACGAGCAGCACGCGGATATCGTCCGACATGGCGAGCAGGAATTTGCGAAGGTTTTCCGCCGCGCGCTCATTTTCGGTCTGCGCCTCGATCTTGCTGAGCTTCGTCACCCCGTCCACCAGCCGGCCGACGTCGGCGCCGAACAGCCGCTCGATTTCCTCGGGCGTCGTCAGCGTGTCTTCGAGCGTGTCGTGGAGCAGCGCGGTGACGATCGTCTCGCTGTCGAGGTGGAGGTCGGTCAAAATCCCGGCGACCTCGACCGGATGGCTGAAATAGGGGTCGCCCGACGCGCGCTTCTGGCTGCCGTGCTTCTGGACAGTGAAGACGTAGGCGCGGTTGAGCAGCGCCTCGTCGACGTCGGGATCATAAGCGCGTACGCGCTCGACAAGTTCATATTGCCTCAGCATCGCCCTCAATGTCGTTCATGCGGTCCCAATTGCAATGCGAAATTTGCTTGCGCAGGACCGCCAGAGGTTAGCAACTTTGGTAAAGCCCGTTGGAAGCATCGTTCGTCGCGGGTAGGACAATCATCAGATGGGGACTGAAGCTCTTGATTCGACGCCGACACCGCGGGTGTCGATGGTCATGCCCGTGCACAATGGTGCGCGCTGGCTGGCCGATGCGATCGCGTCGGTGCTCGCCCAGGATTTTAGCGATTTCGAGCTGATCCTTGTCGATGACGCGTCGCGCGATGCGTCGCCCGCGATCATGGCCGAAGCCGCGGCAAGCGATCCACGCATTACGCTGCTGCGCCTCGACACGAACGTCGGTTTGCCGGCGGCGCTCAATCATGGTTTCGCCGCAGCGCGCGGCGAAATGCACAGCTGGACGTCGGACGATAATCTGCTCCGGCCGAATATGCTGGCCCGGCTTGTCGCAACGCTCGATGCGCAGCCGGAGGCGGACATCGTCCACGCCGACTTCGCCCTGATCGACGACGCGGGCGTCGAGCTCGGCATTTCGCGCGTCGGGCCGGTCGAACGGTTGCTCTACGGCAATAATATCGGCGCCTGCTTCCTCTATCGCGCGCGCGTGACCGAAGCGCTCGGCGGCTATGACACCGGGCTGTTCGGGGTCGAGGATTATGATTTCTGGCTACGCGCGGCGCAGCGCTTCACCTTCGTTGCGTTGCATGAGGATCTGTATCTCTATCGCAAGCATGGCGGCAGCTTGACCAGCCAGCGGTCCGAACAGATTCAGGCGCTGACAGCCCAGATCGTCGAACGGGCATTGCCCGATACGTTGCCCGCGCGCAGCCGCAGCGAAATCCTTCTCGGGCTGGCGCTGCGCAGCAGCCGCAGCTGGCGCCTCGATCTGGTGCGCCGTGCCTTTCGCGCCGACCCGCAGCCGGTCCTTGCGCGGCTGCCCGCGCTCGCGCGCTGGTCGCTCGTCGTCGCGCGCAACCGCCTCGCGGCCTGATCGCTCCCGATTTCGTGGAAAAGGCGGCCGCGGCGGCCGCCCTTTCCAAAAAACCTATTTCCCGGCGTTGCAGCGCGCGAGTTCGTCGGCATCGAGCGCTTTGCCGCCCGCGGTAAAGCTCGTCACCGGACCCGCCGCCTTGGCGAGCGCCGAGCACATGATGAGGGGGCGGCTCGTCCCCTGGCCGGCGATGCAGCTCGCGCCCTTGCAGGCCCAGACGACATCGCGTGCCACGAAACGGGCATTGGAAGCCGGGCTGACGAGTTCGGCGCGGTAATAGGCGCCGCCTGCGGCGCTGGCCGCAACCGACCAGAAGGCCAGGCCGCCGATCAGCGCGGCGCCGGCCAGCGAACGTGAATTTGGAAGGGGAGAAAGCTTGAATATGGGCATCTGGACCTCCTGTTTTTGCGCGACCGCTAGGTCGCGAAACGCTGCCTAGTGTTTGAGTTGCGAAATGCAACGGAGGCACTATATTTTTTTGGCGCATGGGCGGATTTTACGTTAGGGCTTTGGCTATGGGAAAACTACGCGAACTGTTGAACGACCTCGATGGGGGCAATTGTGCCCTGCCGCTTGCGCTTGAGGCGATGGGCGAGCGATGGTCGTTCATGATCCTGCGTGCGGCGTTCAACGGCGTCCATCATTTCGAGGAGTTCCAGCAGGAGTTGAACATCGCGCGCAACATCCTGTCGAACCGTCTGTCGAAGCTGGTCGACCATGGCATCATGGCGCGCGAGGTGATGGCCGAGGATCGGCGCAAGGTTCGCTACCAGCTCACCGAAAAGGGCATCGAACTGCTTCCCGCGATGATCGCGCTGCGCCAGTGGGGCGAGAAATGGGGGCGGGCGTTCCCTCGACCCCGGTGCTGGTCGACGCGCGCGACGAACAGCCGATCGGCCCGGTGACGCTGACCGCGCACGACGGCCGCGTGATCGGGTACAAGGAACTGTTGTGGAAGCATCGTTCGGAATTGCAGCCGCTGGGACAGGCGCGCGTGCGCAGCGAAAATGCCGCGGCGCCGGTCGCGGCGGAATGACCGGCGACGCGTGCTTCAACCCCCGCGCGCGCGGCCGCTGATCTTCCTATCGCCCGGATCCCCATGCCGCTGTTTCGACTGACTTCGCCCGGCCCCTTTTTCGACAATAAGGTGCGGGCTTTCTGGAACCTGCAGCTGTTGGGCTGGGCCGCCTGGCTTGGCCTGCGCGGGGTGTCGGGACTTGCCAATGGGCAGGCCTTCACCTTCCTGATTCCGCAGATGATCTCCGCGATCACCGGTTTCTCGCTGACGCTGATCCTGTCGGTCTGCTATCGCGCGCTGATCAATCGCCGCCCGCTTTTGATGTGGGGCGTCAGCTTCGGCCTTGCGGGGCTCGCGACCGCGCTCTGGGCCTTCATCGACGCGTGGGTCGCGCAAATCCAGAATCCGGCGAGCGAAGCGGGCTTCACCAGCCTGTTGCTCGGTGCGATGTATATCGACGCGACCTCGCTCGCGGCCTGGTCGGCGCTCTATTTCGCGATCAACTATTTCCTCCAGCTCGAGGAACAGAATGATCGCGTGCTGCGGCTCGAGGCGCAGGCGGCGTCGGCGCAGCTCGCGATGCTGCGCTACCAGCTCAACCCGCACTTCCTGTTCAACACGCTCAACAGCATTTCGACGCTCGTCCTGCTCAAGCAGTCGGAGCCCGCCAATGCGATGCTGTCGCGCCTGTCGGCGTTCCTTCGCTACACGCTCGCGAACGAGCCGACCGCGCAGGTTACGCTGGCGCAGGAGATCGAGACGCTGAAACTCTATCTCGATATCGAGAAAATGCGTTTCGAGGAACGGCTGCGGCCGCATTTTGCGATCGATCCCGCGGTTTCGCGGGCGCGTTTGCCGTCGCTTTTGCTCCAGCCCCTGATCGAAAATGCGATCAAATATGCGGTCACACCGCAGGAGGACGGAGCCGATATCACCATTTCCGCACAGCTGGCCGGTCAAAATGTCCGGATCACCGTGTCTGACACCGGCGCGGGATTGTCAGGTGAGACCACGGACCCCACCACTGGCTTTGCAACGGAATCGACCGGTGTGGGTTTAGCCAATATCAGGGACCGGCTGGCGCAGGCTTTCGGCGACCAGCACCGGTTCGATGTCCATATGGGCGCTGAGGGTGGATTCACGGTGGTAATCGAGTTTCCGTTCCAGCCCGACGGGCAAATGACGATTGGAACCGAGAGAACATGACGATCAGAACCATCCTCGTGGATGATGAAAAATTGGCCACCCAAGGCCTGCAACTGCGGCTTGAACCGCATTCGGATGTCGAAGTCGTCGACACCGCGCAAAATGGCCGCGAAGCCATCAGGAAGATCAAGACCCACAAACCAGACCTCGTGTTCCTCGACATCCAGATGCCGGGGTTCGACGGCTTTTCGGTGATCCAGGGGCTGATGGAGGTCGAGCCGCCGCTCGTCGTCTTCGTCACCGCCTATTCGGACCATGCGATCCGAGCGTTCGAGGCACAGGCGGTCGATTATCTGGTGAAGCCGGTCGAACCCGAACGGCTCGCCGATGCGCTGGACCGCGTGCGCCAGCGCCTCGCCGAAAAGCGCGGCGCCGCCGAAGTCGAGCGCTTGAAGACCGTGCTCGCCGAAGTCGCGCCCGAGGCGGTCGAAGATTATGACGCCGAGGCCGCCCCCGACGCGCACGCCGCCGACCGCTATGAAAAGATGATCAACATCAAGGATCGCGGGCAGATTTTTCGCGTCGACGTCGACAGCATCGAGCGCATCGACGCCGCGGGCGATTATATGTGTATCTACACTGCCGCTAATTCGCTTATCCTGCGCGAGACGATGAAGGACCTCGAAAAGCGCCTCGACCCGCGCAATTTCCAGCGCGTCCATCGCTCGACGATCGTGAACCTGAGCCAGGTCAAGCAGGTCAAACCGCACACCAACGGTGAATGCTTCCTCGTGCTCGGATCGGGCGCGCAGGTGAAGGTGAGCAGAAGCTATCGCGACGTCGTCGCGCGCTTCGTGCATTGATGATCTGAGAAGGCGTCGGCATCGTCCGGCGCCTTTTTCGTTAGAGCTGGTGTCCTGTCCGGTCGCGCTTGGTCGCGAGATACTGCTCGTTATATTTGTTCGTCGGCAGCGCGAGCGGGATGCGCTCGGCAACTTCGACGCCCTCTTTTTCGAGCCGCGCGACTTTCTCCGGGTTATTGGTCATCAGCCGGATGCGCGGGATGTTCAGCAGTTCGAGCATCCGCCCGGCAATCGCGAAGTCGCGCGCTTCGACCGGGAAGCCGAGCCGCAGGTTCGCGTCGACCGTGTCATAGCCCTGGTCCTGCAGCGCGTAGGCGCGCAGCTTGTTGACGAGCCCGATCCCGCGCCCTTCCTGCCGGAGGTAAAGCAGCACGCCCCACGGCGCGTCGGCCATCGCGTGGAGCGCGGCGTGAAGCTGCGGCCCGCAATCGCATTTGAGGCTGCCGAGCACGTCGCCGGTCAGGCATTCGCTGTGCAAGCGCACGACCGGCGGATTGCCG
The DNA here is from genome assembly GCF_035998905.1 of Sphingopyxis sp. GTDB lineage: Bacteria > Pseudomonadota > Alphaproteobacteria > Sphingomonadales > Sphingomonadaceae > Sphingopyxis. Next base: position 438,467 of record NZ_DASYHG010000029.1, read on the forward strand.
TCGCGTTTGCCGATGATCAGTGCGACATGGTCCGACGCTTCTTCGGGCGAGCGGAAAGCGACGATCTCGGCAGTTTCGCTGGCTTCGACGGGCAGGCGCGCGCGTGCCGCGACTTCGAGCCGCGTCGGGTCGAGCAGTGCGGCGACATCGCCGGTGGTACAGACGGTTTCGGCTTCCCCCGCCGCTTCGCGCACGAAGAAGGCGGGGAGCAGGCCGGCGTGGCGTGCCATCGTCATCGCGGCGGCGGCCGCGGCGTCGCCGCCGGTCGCCACGGTGCGGAACGGGCCTTTGAGCGGATTGGCGAGATCGAGCGCCGGGTCGGCGATCGCGAGCGCGGCGGCTACCGTGCCGGCGGCCTTTGCCAGCCGCACTGGGCCGGGCGTTGCGGCGACGCGCTGGTTGGTGAGTTTGAGCGTGACCGCGCGTTCGCCCGACAGCAGGACGTCGTGACTGGCGAATTCGTCGAGCGCGTCGTCACGCGCGCTTTCGACCGCAAGCAGGTCGAGCGCACCGTCCGCGCCCTCGACGCGGAACGGCCAGCCGCGCCGCAGCGCGTCGACCGCGCGCGCGGCCTGACGGGCGCCGATATCGCTCAAAAATCGAACTCGGTGATGAGCGGAATATGGTCCGACGGCCGTTCCCAGCTCCGCGCGGGCTGGACGATACGATGCGACACCGCTTTGGATGTCAGGTCGGGGGTCACCCACATATGATCGAGCCGGCGGCCGCGGTTCGACGCTTCCCAATCCTTCGCGCGGTAGCTCCACCAGGTATAGAGTCGTTCCGGCGCCGGAATGAAATGGCGGCCGAGGTCGACCCAGTTCGACGCTGCTTGCAACCGCGCAAGCGTTTCGACCTCGATCGGCGTGTGGCTGACCACGTCGAGCAGCGCCTTGTGATTCCAGACATCGCTTTCGAGCGGCGCGACATTGAAATCGCCGGTCAGTACTGTCGGCGTTTCATTCAGCGCGCCCGACCATTCGGTCATGCGGCCGAAGAAATCGAGCTTCTGGCCGAATTTGGGGTTCAATTCGCGATCGGGAATGTCGCCGCCCGCGGGGATATAGACATTGTCGAGCCGCACGCCCGACGGCAGCGTCACGCCGACATGGCGCGCCTCGCCATTCGCCTGCCAGTCATATTTGCGCACGTCGGCGAGCGGCACCTTGCTGACGATCGCGACGCCGTGGTGCATGCGCTGGCCGTGGGTGACGATATGCTCATACCCCAGCCGCCTGAACATCTCGGGCGGGAACAGCGTGCATTCGACCTTGGTCTCTTGCAGACAGAGGATGTCGGGGGCTTCTTCGCGCAGGAATTTTTCGACGATACCGATGCGGGCGCGGACGCTGTTGATGTTCCACGAAGCGATGCTGGTGCGAGTCATGCGGTGGCTCTATCGGCGCGGGGGAAAGCGCGCAACGTTGCGGCCGAATCTTTTGTCGGCCCGGATGCCGGACAAATTAAACCCCCGTCCCAGGGGCGGTGGAACGGGGGTTCAAGGTCAGCGTTCGTCACGCTCTTGAATGAAGGTGCCTGGCAGTCCGGGTGGGGCAACAGGGGGAAACCCAAATCCGGGAGCCGTGTTGGCGCCTTCGAGAGTTGGAATAGCGGGTCTTCCCTGTCGCCAAGCTGAACGAAAAGGAACGGCTTCGCGTCGCTTTTGCAGTTCGTCGATGCAGGACGACGGTTGGTCCGGAAAAACGGCGCCGAATCCTTCGGAGGATTCGGCGCCGTTTGAACGGGTCGTCAAAAGAGCGGGTAGGTCAGCCCGCGCGGCCGCGCTGCTTGGGGCGCGGATCGGTCCATTTGAACGCCGAATCGGCGACCGCGACGTTGAATTTCTGGTTGCTGAGGTCGATGCGCGTGCGGTTGTTTTGCGAATCGAGCGCGACCCAGCCGCGCAGGCGCAGGCCCGCGGGCGCCGATCCGTCGCGCACGAACACCATCGTGATCGTGCCATATTCGGGGCGCTTCGGATCCTTGACCTCGACGCTCAGCACGTCGCCGCTGCCCGTCGGCAGGACCTTGGCATATTTGGTCAGGTCGCGGTCGGGATCGAGCAGCGCACCGAGCGGCGAGTTCTTCACCGGCCAGCGCTGCACCTGCTTGACCTCATAGTCGATCATCGTCAGCGAACTGCCGTCGCCGACGATCAGCAAGGGCACGCCCTTTTGATATTGGAAGCGGATCTTGCCCGGACGCTTCAAGGTCAGCTGGCCGCTTAGCCGCTGGCCGTTGCGGTCGGTCTGCACGAAGTCTGCGGTCATCGAGCTGGTGGATTTGAGGTGCGACTGTACCGCCGACAACGTGCCTGACGATTGCGCGATCGCGGGAACGCCGATGGCAAGGCTGGCCGCCGCGACGGGGGCGAGCGTCCAGGCGGCGAGGCGGGTCATGGGGGTCTTGAAGATCATCTGGCTCTCATTCTGCGATATGTCTGCGGTCCATCGCAGGCGGGCATTGAACCCGCGCTGAACCTTTCGTTAGACGCTGTTCAAGTCGTGAAGCCGGCAAAGGTTGCTCATCTTTGCTGTCCGTACTGGTCGGTGAGCACGTCGCGGCGGCCGACATGGTTGGGCGGGCTGACCAGCCCTTCTTCCTCCATCCGCTCGATCAGGCGCGCGGCGCTGTTATATCCGATGCGCAATTGCCGTTGCAGCCAGCTGGTCGAGGCCTTCTGGCTTTCGACGACGATCTGGCAGGCCTTGGCGTACATGCGGTCCTCGGCGCTGTCGCCGCCCGCGGGCGCGCCCTCCATCGCGAAACCGCCGTCCTCGGGATCCTCGGTGACGCTTTCGATATAGTCGGGGCGGCCCTGTGCCTTCCAGTGGTCGGCGACCGCGCGCACCTCGTCGTCGGATACGAAGGGGCCGTGGATACGCGTGATCTGCTTGCCGCCGGGGACATAAAGCATGTCGCCCTTGCCGAGCAGTTGCTCGGCGCCAGCTTCACCCAAAATGGTGCGGCTGTCGATCTTCGACGTCACGTTGAAGCTGATGCGCGTCGGCAGGTTCGCCTTGATCACGCCGGTGATGACGTCGACCGACGGGCGCTGCGTTGCGAGGATCAGGTGGATGCCCGCGGCACGCGCCTTTTGCGCGAGGCGCTGGATCAGGAATTCGACTTCCTTGCCGGCGGTCATCATCAGGTCGGCGAGTTCGTCGACGACAACGACGATCTGCGGCAGCGGCGCATAGTCGAGCGTCTCTTCCTCATAGACCGGCTGCCCGGTGTCGGGGTCGTAACCCGTCTGGACGCGTCGCCCGAGCGACTTGCCCTTGGCGAGCGCGCCGCGCACCTTGTCGTTGTAGGACGCAAGGTTGCGAACCGACAGCGACGACATCATCCGGTAGCGGTCCTCCATCTGCTCGACCGCCCATTTGAGCGCTCGGATCGCCTTCTTGGGCTCGGTCACCACGGGGGCGAGCAGGTGCGGGATATCGTCATAGACGCTGAGTTCCAGCATCTTGGGGTCGATCATGATCATCTTCACCTGATCGGGACCGAGGCGATAGAGAAGCGAGAGGATCATCGCGTTCAAACCGACCGATTTACCCGAACCCGTCGTACCCGCGATCAACAGGTGCGGCATCGGCGCGAGGTCGGCGATCATCGGATCGCCGCTGATATTCTTGCCGAGGATGATCGGCAGTGCGCCGGTCTGGTCCTGGAACAGCGCGCTGCCGATGATTTCGTGCAGCACCACCGATTCGCGGTTCGCGTTGGGCAGTTCGATGCCGATCACGGTGCGCCCGGGGATCGGCGCGATGCGCGCCGACAGCGCCGACATGTTGCGCGCGATATCGTCGGCGAGGTTCGACACGCGGCTCGCCTTGGTACCGGGTGCGGGCTCGAGTTCGTACATCGTGACGACCGGGCCGGGGCGGACCGCGGTGACGACGCCCTTGACCTGGAAATCCTCGAGCACCGATTCGAGCAGGCGCGCATTGCGCTCGAGTCCCGCCTTGTCGATCTGCCCCGTCGGCCCCGGCGGCGGTGGCGCGAGCAGGTCGATCGAAGGCAGCTGGTAGTTGGTGAACAGCTCGGTCTGCGGTTTGGGTTTGGGTTTCGAGGGCGCGCTGCGTTCTGCGGGATCGGCGATTTCGGGCGGCGCGCGGTCGCTCGGTTCGGCAACGGCGCGCGGGCGGACGATGCGGTCCACCGGCTCGGGCGCGCGGATGTCGTCGCTCGCCACGCGTGCGGGTTCGACGACGCGGCTTTTGCCCTCGGCCGCGGGCAGTTTGAAACGCGACGCCCAGCCCTTTTCGAGCCGCAGTGCGCGCCACGCGAGCCACAGGCCGACCCCGACGAGCAGCAGGATGGTGGCAAAGCGGATCAGCGCCGCGGCGGGCTCGCCCGCCTGCGCGAACAAAGGCGCGATCGCACCGCCGAGCAGCAGCGCGATGATCCCGCCCCAGCCTGCGGGCATCGGTGCGTTGGTCGCGGGCGACCAGAGTTCGGCGCCGAGCCCGACGAGCAATATGCCGATGAAGCTGTACGCAAGCTGGCGCGGCCAATAGGGCTGCGCCTCGCCGGCCCAGAGCCGCCACGCCATGATCCCGAGCAACGGCAGCAGCAGCGCTACGCCGACGCCGCCGATCGACAGGCCCAGGTCGGCGAACCACGCGCCCGCGCTGCCCATCCAGTTCGCCGCGGTGCCATGCGCGGCGGTGTTGAGCGCGGCGTCGGTGCTGTCGTAGGTGAGGAGCGCGAGGGCGAGGAACAGCGTGAACAGCCCGAGCAGCGCCGCCGCCGCGATCACGATCGATCGCGCGATGCTTTGGCGGAAAACCGTGCGCCAATCGGCCTTTACGGGTGCGGCCTTGCGGCTAGCCATGCTCTTTACGGGTCCCTGTCAGTTAACCACGGCGATATGCGCATGGGGGGGACTCGCCGTCAAGCGGGCGGCCGCCGCCACCGCGGCCTTTCCAACCGTCCTGCCGCACGCTAGGGCATCGGCATGAGTGAAACGCTGCGCAGCGATGTCCTGATTTCGGGTGGCGGCCTCGTCGGCCAGGCGCTGGCCCTTGCCCTGGCCCACCACGGCCTCTCGGTCCAGGTCGTCGACCCCGCCGACCCGACGCGCACGATCGCGCCGGGGTTCGACGGCCGCGCCTCGGCGATCGCCAGCGCGACCTGGCAGATGTTCGAGGTGCTGGGGATCGCAGAGCGACTCGCCGGCCATGGCTGCCCGATCCGCGCGATCAAGGTCGGCGACGGCGCGCCCGACAGCGGCCGCGGCGGTGAACTCGACTTCATCACCGCCGACGGCGCGCCGCCGCTCGGGACGATGATCGAGAATCGCCAGCTCCGCCTCGCGCTCGCCGCGGGGCTCGCCGATACGCCGCTCGTTCGCCTGTTCATGCCTGCCGAGGTCGTGGCGCGCGACACCGACGCGCATGGCGTCACGCTGACGCTTGCTGACGGCACGCGGCTCGCCGCGCCGTTACTGGTCGTCGCCGAAGGCCGCCGTTCGCCGACGCGCGACGCGGCGGGGTTCAGCATCGCGAACTGGTCGTACCATCATCATGCGATGATCGGTGCGGTCGCGCACGAAAAGCCGCACGGCAACGTCGCGCACGAAATCTTCTATCCGTCGGGACCGTTCGCGTTGCTGCCGCTCGTCGACGACGAGCAGGGCCGGCACCGCTCGGCGTTCGTCTGGACCGTGTCCGAAACCGACGGCCCCGGCTTTGCCAAGCTGGGCGAGCGTGGCTTCATCGCCGAGTTGCAGAAGCGCGCCGGCGGGGTGCTGGGCGCGATGGAACTCGTCGCGCCGCGCATGACCTATCCGCTCGGCTTCCATCACAGCGCGTCGATCGTCGCCGACCGCCTCGCGCTCGTCGGCGACGCCGCGCACGGTATCCATCCGATCGCCGGGCAGGGGCTCAACCTCGGGCTCCGCGACGTCGCGGCGCTCGCCGAAGTGCTCGTCGAGGGTGCACGGCTTGGCCTCGACCTCGGCGATGCGGCACTGCTCGCGCGCTATCAGCGCTGGCGCGGGCTCGACAATATGATGGTCAGCCTCGCGACCGACGGGCTGACGCGGCTGTTCGGCATTCCCGGACGCACCGCCGCGGCGGTGCGCCGCACCGGGCTTGGCGCGGTGCAGCGGATGCCGATGCTCAAGCGTTTCTTCATGGACGAAGCGCGCGGCGAGGCCGGCGACCTGCCGCGCCTGCTCGCGGGCGCCGAAATCTAGGTATTATTACCTAGGCGCGGGGCAGCCCGGTGCTAAGCATGACCGCCTATCCCTGTCGAGGCGGCAACCATGCCGCGGCAGGATGGGGACAGCAGCATGTCGGCAAAAAGCGATGCGCTCGAAACGGCGGTGACCGATTATATCCAGGCGCGAACCGCGCTCGATGCGACGCCGGGAGCGCGCACCCGGGCGCTGGCCGATCGGGCTTTTGCCCGGCTCGCGGCGCTCGCGGCACCGCGAATCCGCTATTTCACCCGCGCCTATGGCCTCGCCGACGTCGCCGATGACGCCGCGCAAGTGTGCGCGATCGCACTCCACCGCGCCGCCGGACGCTATGATCCGGCGCGGGCGCGCTTCACTACCTATGTAAACTGGCAGTTGCGCGCCGAATTACAGGCGCTTCGTCACCGTCTTCACGGCGACCAGCGCTGCGCCGGGCGGCGGCACGTCACCGCAACGCTGTCGCTCGACGCGCTCTGCGACGATGGCGCGGATGACTGGCTGGTCGACCCCGCCGCCGAAGCCGCGGCCGAACAGGGCGCGGCAGACAGTCTCGCGGCGCTTGTCGCCGATCGCCTCGTCGGCGACTGGGCGGTGCGCCGGCGCGCCGGGCTGTCCCGCGGAACGGGCGGGGACAGCAAGCGGATCATGGTTCGCGTCGCCGCCGAAAAGGAGCTTGTCCGTCATCAGCTGATCGTGACCGAGGCCGCCGACCGGCTGCGCGAAAGCGATCGCCATATCGTTCGCCGCGCGCTCGCCGACATGATCCGCCACACCGCAGGGCGGAAGGCGCACTAACGCTATTCGAAGCAGCGGTGCCGTTCCGCCAAATATTATTGCAGCGTGGCGCGGCCGTCGTCGCCGTCGAAGCGGCCGAAGAATTGCATCAGCTGGACGACGAGCTCGGCGCGTGCGTCGATCGGCGTCGCTTCGAGCAGCGCCTGCTTCGCCGCGGCGTCGAACGGCGCGACCTGCGCGATGCCGTTGACCAGCGTCGCATCGTCGAGCTGTCCGACCGAGTCCCAGTCGACGACATAGCCCTGCCGCGCCGCGAAGCGCTTGGCCTCGCGTTCGAGGCTCGCGCGCTCGATGCTCGCGAGCACGGCGTCGTCTTCGGCTTCGAGTTCGATCTCGGCTTCGACCTGCCGGAACGGCGTCGTGACGTCGAGTTCGCGGCGGACGCGAAAGCGTGCGACGCCTTCGAGCACCAGATTGAAGCGGCCCTCGTCGAGCGCCTCGACGTCGACGATGCGGCCGACGCAGCCGATGTCATAGAGCGCGGGCGGTTCGCGATCCTCTTCGCCGGGAATCTGGCGCGGCTGGATCATCCCGATCTGCCGGTCGCGCGCCAGCACCTCCTGCACCATCGCGGAATAGCGCGGCTCGAAGATGTGCAGCGGCAGGTGCAGCCCGGGGAACAACACCGCACCGGTCAGCGGAAAGATCGCGATCCGCTGGATTGTCAAAGGCGCGGTCTCGCCCATCACCCGAACAGGATCAGCGACAGGCGGCGGCGCTGCGCCGCAACCCAACTATCTTCAAGCCCGACGGCTTCGAACAGCGACAGCAATTTGGCGCGCGCGGCGCCGTCCTGCCACTCGCGATCGGCGGCAACGATGTGAAGGAGATTGTCGGCGGCGGCGTCGCGCTGTCCCGCGCCGATTTGCGCGGCAGCGAGGTCGTAGCGCGCCTGATGGTTGTCCGGGTTCGCCGCGACCGCGGCTTCGAACGCGGCAAGCTCGCCCGCGTCGGGGGCATCGGCGGCAAGCGCGAGCGCGCTTTTCGCCTGCGCGATCGCGGGATCGTCGGCGATGTCGGCGGGCACAGCGTCGAGCGCGGCCTGCGCGCCTTCGATGTCATCGGCGAGAAGGAATGCGCGAATCAGACCGCCGTGCGCGGGGGCATTGTCGGGTGCCATGTCGAGGATCTGCGCAAAGATGCTCGCGGCGCGCGCGCCGTCGCCTTCGGCCAGCACGCCTTCGCCCATTTCGATCAGCGGCGCGATCTCGACCGCACGGGCGGTCGCCTCGCTTTCGATTGGCAACTGCGCGAGCAGCTGGTCCAGAATCGCCTTCAACTGGCTTTCGGTGCGCGCGTTGGTCAGGTTGGCGACCGGCTGGCCCTGGAAGATCGCATAGACGGTCGGGATCGACTGGACCTGGAACTGGCCGGCGAGGAAGCGATTCGCATCGACGTCGACCTTGACCAGCACGACGCCCTTGTCGGCATAATCGGCGGCGACCTTTTCGAGCACGGGGCCGAGCTGTTTGCACGGGCCGCACCATTCGGCCCAGAAATCGAGGATGACGAGGCTGGTCATCGATGGTTCGACGACGTCGCGGCGGAAGGCTTCGACGGCTTCCTTTTCGGAGGGGTTCAGACCGAGGGTGGCCACGAAAATATGCTCCTGTTCCTGATTTCCGGTAGCGCCCGCCGAAGCGGACGAGACTCTTGCGCCGCTTATGTGGGATTTGCGCGCGATATGCCAACCCTTCGCAGAAAAACGCAATCAGGGGTTGCCGAGTCAAAAAGCCGGTGCTAATCGCCCGCCTCACCCGCTGGAACCGACCGGTTTCCAGCCGCCAGAGCGGGCGTAGCTCAGGGGTAGAGCACAACCTTGCCAAGGTTGGGGTCGAGGGTTCGAATCCCTTCGCCCGCTCCAGTTTTCCTAACAATTTCAGATACCTACGTCGAGTGGCGGCGTAATATGCGTCGTTACGCGGGCTCGATTTTAGCTTCGCGTAATAAGGACGTAATATGATGGGAGCGAGCTGTCGGGTGCCTCTAGGGCAGGATCGGCGACGTTGTTCGCAGAGGTCCGAACATTCTTCCGCCGATCCGACACGCCCCACATCCTCTAGCCACTCTGCTGCTTGGCCTCTTGCCGAGCGTCGCGAAGAATTTCGATCCCGCCCTTGATCGCGATCAGCGCAGTCGCGAATCCAACCAGAAGATCAGGCCAGTTCGTCCCGAGCCACCAGACGAGCACGCCGGCGATCAGGATGCCGCCGTTCGAGATGAAGTCATTGAAGCTGAAGGTTGTCGCGGCTCTGAGATTCACGTCCGGATCCTGAATGCGCTGCAAGAGCTTCAGGCACGCATAGTTCACCACAGCAGCGACCGCCGACATGATCATCATGGTCGGGCCGATTGGTTCGCTTCCTTCAAAATAGCGGCGTCCGACATCGAACAAAACGCCGACGGCGAAAACCAGCAGCATGACGCCCGATGCCGTGGCAGCACGGGTTTTCCATTTCAGGCCGTGGCTGAGCGCAACGAGGCTCAAGGCATAGACCGCGGCGTCGGACAGATTGTCGAGTCCGTTTGCTATGAGCGCGCTCGAATCCCCGAGCGCGCCGGTTACAAGGAAGGCGATCGCGATCGCCGCGTTCAGGACGAGAACGATCTGGAGCGTTCGCTTTTCGCGTTCGCTCCCGGATGCTTTTTCATTCATTGCAAGCTCCTCAATCCTCACCATCGCTAAAAGGAGGCGGAACCCGCTTGGGTTCCGCCCCAGTCAGCACTCCCGGATGCCGCCGACAGGGGGGAATGGCGGTCATCCAGGAGGGCTTCAGCTTGCCGGGCTGGGCACGCCGCTTGGGCGCGCCAATTCTTCCTCTTCGGCCTTCGCGGTCCGTCGATGGACCAGGAGGTACAGGGCCGGCAGCACGAGCAAAGTCAGGATCGTCGACGAGATGATCCCGCCGATGACGACGGTCGCCAGCGGCCGCTGTACCTCGGATCCAGCCCCGACATTGAGCGCCATCGGTACGAACCCGAGCGATGCCACCAGCGCGGTCATCATCACCGGTCTGAGGCGGGTCAGAGCGCCTTCGCGGATCGCCTCGACGAGGCCTTTTCCGCGTTCGCGCAGATCCTTGATGAAGGAGAGCATGACCACGCCGTTGAGCACCGCGACCCCGGACAGGGCGATGAAGCCAACGCCCGCGGAGATCGATAGCGGGATATCGCGAAGCGCGAGCGCCGCGACCCCTCCCGTCAGCGCCAGAGGCACGCCCGAGAAGACGATCGCCGCATCGCGAACCGACCCGAACAGCATGAACAGCAGTCCGAAGATCAGCAGCAGCACGAGCGGCACCACGATCTGGAGGCGCTCGGTCGCGGACTGAAGCTGTTCGAACGTGCCGCCATATTCGATGTAGTAGCCATCGGGCAGCACGACCTCAGCTTCGACCTTTTGCGTGAGCTCGTCGATGAACGATCCCAGATCGCGCCCACGGACATTCGCCGTGATCACCGCACGGCGCTTGCCATTTTCGCGGCTGATCTGGTTCGGCCCCGCCGCGAGCGATATCTCCGCCAACTCCGAAAGCGGCACGAAGCCGCCGGCCGGAAGTGCAACGGGGAGATTGCCGAGCGACGCGAGATCGGTGCGAATGGCCTCGGGAAGCCGGACGATGACGTCGAAGCGGCGGTCACCCTCGAAAAGCTCGCCGGCCTGACGGCCGCCGGTGGCGGTCGAAACCGCGTCCTGGACCGTCTCCATACTCACGCCATAACGCGCAAGCTTGTCTCGGTCGGGCGTGACCGAGAGCATCGGCAGCCCGGTGACCTGTTCGAGCTTCACGTCCTGCGCGCCCGCAATCCCGCCGGCGACTTCCTCGATCGCCTGCCCCGATTCGAGCAATTGGTCGAGATCGTCGCCGAACAGCTTGATCGCAACGTCGGCGCGAACGCCGGCGATCAGCTCGTTCATGCGCATCTTCACCGGCTGGGTGAACTCATAATTGTTCCCCGGCACCTCGTTCACTGCCTTGTTGAGTTCGGCAACGAGCTGGTCGCGCGTCTTTCTAGGATTGGGCCATTCCTTCCGGTCCTTGAGCATGATGAAATTATCGGCGACCGACGGCGGCATCGGATCGGTCGCGACCTCGGGCGTGCCGATCTTTGCGAACACCCGCTCGACTTCGGGGAACTGCCTGATCCTCTTCTCCAGCGCTTCCTGCATCGTGATCGATTGTGTCAGGCTCGTCCCCGGTATCCGCATCGCGTGCATCGCGATGTCGCCTTCGTCGAGGTCCGGGATGAACTCGGACCCGAGACTGGTCGCCGCCACGCCGCTCAGCGCGACGAGCAGCAGCGCGCCCGAAAGCGCCGCCTTCGGCCAATTGAGGACGCGGTCGAGCATCGGGCGATAGCCCTTGCCGAGACCGCGCATCAGCCAATTTTCTTTTTCCTCGACCTTGCCGGTCACGAACAGCGCCACCGCGGCCGGAACCAGCGTGAGCGACAGCAGCAGAGCGGCAGTAAGCGCGAGGACGACGGTGATCGCCATCGGATGGAAGGTTTTGCCCTCGACGCCCTCGAGCGCGAAGATCGGCAAATAGACGGCGGTGATGATGATGATGCCGAAGATGCTCGGCTTGATCACCTCTGCACTCGCCGAGGCGACGAGACCGAAGCGTTCGTCGCGATCGAGCAGGCGCCCGAGCCTGTGCTGAGCCTCGCCGAGCCGGCGGAGGCAGTTCTCGACGATGATGACGGCCCCGTCGACGATGAGGCCGAAATCGAGCGCGCCAAGGCTCATGAGGTTTGCCGATGTTCGCGTCTGGAGCATGCCCGTCAGGGTCATCAGCATCGCGACCGGAATGACCGCCGCCGTGATCAGCGCCGCCCGGAAATTGCCGAGCAGGAGGAACAGGATCACGATGACGAGCAACGCGCCCTCGGCGAGGTTCTTCTGCACCGTCGAGATCGTCCGTTCGACGAGCGCGGTGCGATCGTAGAGCGGCTTGGCAACGACGCCCTTCGGCAACGCACGCGAGGCTTCGACGAGACGTTCGGCCGAGGCCTGCGCCACCACGCGCGGATTCTCGCCGATCAGCATCGAGACCGTGGCGAGGACGACTTCCTTGCCATTCTCGGTCGCGGCGCCCGTGCGGAGCCCCGAACCGATCGCGACATCGGCGACGTCGGCGATCCGGATTGGAACCCCGCCGCGGGTGGTGACGATGATCTGCGACAGGTCACGCTCATTATTGGCCTGACCCGGCACGCGGATCAGAATCTGTTCGCCGCTGCGCTCGACATAACCGGCGCCGCGGTTGGCATTATTGACCTCGAGTGCGGTGACGACATCGTTGAGCGAGAGATTGAGCGAGGCGAGCGAGGCCGGATTGGGGGTCACATGATATTGGCGGGCATAGCCGCCGATCGTGTTGATCTCGGCGACCCCCGGGATCGTGCGCATCTGCGGCCGGATGACCCAGTCGGACATAGTCCTCAGGTCTTCCGCCGTATAAGGCGTGCCGTCGGGTTTTCGCGCGCCCGGCTCAGCCTCGATCGAGAACATGAAGATCTCGCCGAGGCCCGTCGAGATCGGGCCCATTTCGGGCTCCATCCCGGGCGGAAGCTGGCCGCGCGCGGCCTGGAGCCGCTCGTTGACCTGCTGGCGCGCAAAATAGATGTCGGTCCCGTCCTCGAAGACAACGGTGACCTGGCTGAGGCCGTAGCGCGAGATCGATCTGGTATAGTTGAGGTTCGGTATGCCCGCGATCGCGGTCTCGATCGGATAGGTGATGCGCTGCTCGGATTCGAGCGGCGAATAGCCTTCCGCCTTGGTGTTTATCTGGACCTGGACGTTGGTGATGTCGGGAACGGCGTCGATGGGCAATTTGGTCGCGCTCCACGCGCCGATCGCGCAGAGGAGCGCGACGACCGCGAGGACGAGCCATCGTTGCCGGATCGAAAAGCCTATGGTTCTGGCTAGCATGTTATCCTGCTCCCCGATCAATGGTCGTGGCCCGCGCCGGACTTTTCGATGTCGGCGCGAACGAGGAAACTGCCCTTGGTGACATAGGCGGTGCCGGGCTTGATGCCCGACAGGACCTCGGTCCATTCGGGCGACGAACGGCCGAGCTTCAGCATCCGGACCTCATAGTCCTGCCCGAAATTGGCATAGACCACCTTGAAGTCGCGGAAGGGCTGGATCGCCTCGGTTCGCACGGCGAGCGGCACTGTGACGGGGTTGACCATCACCCGGCCGCGCAAGGCCATGCCGGGGCGGAGCGTTCCCGAGCGGTTCGGGATCGTCGCGCGGATAAGTGCGGTTCCCGCCTCGGCGTTGCCGTCGGGCAGGAACTGCCCGAGCGGCGCGGTCGCGATTTCGGCGCCGTCCTGCGTCTCCACGGTCACCCGCATACCCGGACGAATAATCGCGAGGTCGCGGGGGAAGATGTTGAAGACGACCGTGGTCTGCGCCGGGTCGGTAACGACATAGAGCGCGCGCCCGTCGGTAACATCGCCGGGATTGGCGTTGCGCTCGGCAATCACGCCCCCGACCGTTGCATATACCGGATAGACCTGGAGGCTCTCACTCGACTCGATACGTGCGAGCAGCTCCCCGCGGCGGACGCTGTCCCCAACCGCCTTGGTCACCGAGACGACACGGCCGGGGAACTGGCCGCGAATTTCGGAGCGGGCGGTCGGAGACAATTGGACGGTGCCGTAGAGCTCGCGCATCTCGCCGACCGTCGCCGGCCCGACGACCGCGGTTTCAATGCCGCCCGCCTTCGCTGCATCGGCCGCGATCCGGGTCCGGCCTTCGGGATTGGCATATTTCCAGACATGGCGTTTGCCGCCCACGACCGCGACGACCTCGACATCGAAGCTATGCGGCTCGGTGACGACACCCTGACCCGCGAGAAACTTGCCTTGCGGACGGAAGGTGAAGCGATCGACATCGCCGCCTAGCCGGGTGAGCGTGATCGCGAGCTGGACGTCCTTGGGGTCGACCGGCTTGCCGTCGCGTGTCGCGAAGACGCGGAATTGCGGCTCGGTGCCATTTTCGAAGATCGTGACCTCGACTGCGAAGTCCCCATTCTTGAGCAATTTGCCGCCGTTCGGGCCTTCGGCGTCTTCCTCGCCTTCGCCCTCGGCGTGGCTTTCGCCTTCTTCATGTTTGTCTTCGCCCTCGGCTCCGCCGCCGCAGGCAGCGAGAGGCACCGCAAGGAACAACGCCGCAGCCGCGGCGGGAAATGGAAATTTCTTCATGGAATATTCTCCGCAAGGGGAGCCGCATCGAAGCGGCCGGTCAGGCGATCGATCTCCGCGAGCAAATCGCGGTAACTCGTCATGGCATCGGCCCACTGACCCTGGATTTGGATGATGACGTCGGCTGCGTCCTGTACGTCGGCGAACAGGAAACCGCCGCGGGCATAGCCTTCGCGCACCTGCGCAAGTGTCTTCACCGCCTTGGGATAGACGGTGTTCATGATGCCTTCGGCGCGCACCCGGGCTGCATCGGCATCCGCCCGAAGCGAGGCGAGACGCCGCAAGCGCTCGAGACGGTTGGCCTCGGACTGATATTCGAGCTGCCGTCGCTCCGCTTGTGCCCGCGCGATATTGCCCTGATTGCGGTCGAACCTTCCGAGCGGGATCGAGATACCGCCGAGAACGGCGACATCATTGGTCTCTCGAAGGAAGCGGGTCCCCCCCGATACCGTATAATCCTGATGCGCACGGCTCTGCTCGACGACGACTTGTGCCCGGGCGCGATCGACTGCGGCATCGAAGACTGCGGCGTCGGCTTCGGCCAGCGGCGGGTCACGCGGATCGGGCTTCTCGATCCCTTCCGCGATAACGAGGCTGTCGGGAGCGCCGCCCCAGAAGGACGTGAGCAGAGCGCGTGCCGATTGGCGTTTCGCCTGGACTTCCTTCAGGGCCAGCTCGGCTTCGAGAATGCGGGCATCCGCCCTTGTTTCGACAAACAGCGGGTCCTTGTAGCCGCGCACCCGCCGGATGGCCTCGGCGCGTATCTCCTTTTCGAGTTTGACGCGGTCTTCGGCGATCCAGACCATCTGTTCGGCGATCTGGACGTTGATGTAGGCGCGCTGGACCTGTTGGGCGATATCGAGCCGGACAATCCGCCATTGCGCTTCGGCCAGCACGACGCCGCGCTCGGCAAGCGCCATGCGCGCCTCACGCTTGCCGCCGCGTTCGAGCGGCTGCGAATAGGTGACGGTCAACTCGGACTGCCGGAACAGGCCATAGCCGCCTGTCCCGACGCCATTGTCCATATCGACCGAAACGGTCGGATTGGGACGGACACGGGCTTGCAGCTGATCGCCGCGCGCAGCGTCGACCCCCGCTTCGCCCGCTCTAAGCTCGGGCGATACGGCGATGGCCCGCTCGACCGCCTGGTCGAGCGTTAGCGGCTGGGCCCAAACGGACCCCGCCAGCAGCGCAGCCCCGGCCAACAGGGCGGCGCGCATATGGATATGCATAAATTCTCACTCCTGAACGAGACGACTGAGCGCAGGCCGGAAAGGGCCGCGCGGCAGGCGTGGTTCAGGCGAGGGGAGGGTTCAGGGGGGGAGCAAGAGCGCGCGAAGCGAGGCGCGTCGCGGGCAGCACAAAGAGGAGGCCGCCGGAAAAACAGGACAGATCGTCATGGCCTGCGAGGGCCTGGTCGGATGCGACCGGGCAATTATGGTGACTGCCGTGGATGTCGGCATCCTGCTGACCGTTGGACGAATCCTTGCCCGAGGCATGACCCGATTCCGCATGGTGAGCGAGATGCGAATCGGTGGCATGGTG
Source organism: Sphingopyxis sp. (assembly GCF_035998905.1). Classification (GTDB taxonomy): domain Bacteria; phylum Pseudomonadota; class Alphaproteobacteria; order Sphingomonadales; family Sphingomonadaceae; genus Sphingopyxis. Next base: position 454,230 of record NZ_DASYHG010000029.1, read on the forward strand.
CGTCATGCCCGCCGCCGCCGGCGCAGCATTGTGGAGCCCGCTCAGAAGCAGGATAATCACAAGCAGAAGGCGGAAGGGAGCGCCGGACATCGGTGCGCCCCTAACAGCGAATGGATTGTTCCGAAAGTCCAAATCGGGCGCAACCGGTGCTGCGAGCCCATCGCATGCATGATGCACGCGGCAATGGACGTCGGCTTCGCGCTTGCGTCCAGCCCGGGCGCGGAGGACGAGACCCCGAACCCGATTGGCGTCCATTCTGCCTGCCATCTCCTCGAACCGATTTGGCAATCTATATTAGATATAGGATCGGAGGCCCATGTCGCAGGCCGGTACGCAGCGCGGTCCGTTCCAATCTCACGCGATGGACCAGAGTCTTGTGGAACCTATTGGTCTGCAATAGTCTCGGGCCCATGCTATGGTTTCATAGGAATATGAAGCATTCTCCCAAAAATATTCTAACTGTTACGAGGATATTCGATGAGTGCTTTGATTTGTCTCGGGTTCTAATAAGTATCAAAATATTCAATACATGAATTTTGGCTTGATAATGTGATAACATTACAGATAGCGTTGGGCGGCCAGCAAGGTGTCCCGAAGTAGATTGAAAATCTTCTACTTTTCATCCTGCCGTTTCGATGCTAGGGGCCTGTTCCAATGCGACGGGTGATCCTCTTCCTGCTGACCATTCTCCTTGCATCCGGAACGGTTGCTGGGTCGCTCGCGCATGCGAGTGAGGAACGAGCCGAGACGAGCTTCCTGGTCGCTGCGATCGAAGCCGGCTGTGTCGCCGCGCCGGCAACCGAAAGCGCCGAAACCGACAAGAAGAAGTCGTCTTCTGGCGAACAGCAGCCGTTCCCGGCTGCCCCTCACGGCTGCCATGGGCATCACTCGGGGGTACCGGCGGAGACGCTGACCGCATCGACCGAAGTGCCTTGCAGCCAGTCGCACGCGCTCGTGCCCGCGGCCACGTTGCCGCCCGTCGCCTACATCGGGACATTCCGCCCTCCAATCGCCTGACGCTCTAGGTTTGCGCGCGCCCTCTGCGCGCGCCTCTCCCTGGAAACGTCAGGAGTCTCCTTTTCATGAAATCCATAGTTGTCGCCGCGACTTTCGCGGCGCTCGTTGCAGGCGCAAATGCCGCGCCCGTTGCTGCCCAATCGGCAGGAACGGAGCTCGTGGGTCCGCCTTCTTCATCCGACGAGGCGGTCCGCACCGGCCCGCTTCCCGCCCGATTGTCCCTCGCCCAGGCGATGGAAGAAGCCGACGCGCGGTCGCCGCGCGTGGTTGCCGCCCAGGCTGAAGTGGAGGCCGCGCGCGGCCGCCAGCGCCAAGCGGGCTATCGCTACAACCCAACGCTGAACGTCGACGTCGAGAATTTTGCCGGAACGGGTCCTTATTCGGGGCTCAATGGCCTCGAAACGACCGTGTCGGTCAACCAGCGGCTCGACATAGGCGGGCGCCGCCGCGCCCGCATGACGCTCGCCGACGCAGAGTTTCTGGCCGCGCAATATCGACTGGAAATTGCCCGCGCGGACCTCGCGTTCGACGTGCGCAATCAGTTCGCGACGGCGACCGCGGCCCGCGACAATCTGGCGCTTGCGCGCGAGAATGAAGCCCGAGCCCGCGAACTTGTCCGCGTCGCGCAGGCGATGGTCGACACGGGAAACGAGCCGCCGCTGCGGGCCTTCCGCGCCAATGCGGCCCTTGTGCAGGCGACCGCTGAATTGCGCACCGCCGAGGCCGAAGAGCGGACCGCACGCCGCTCGCTCGCGGCTCTCCTCGGCAGCTCGGTCCCGCCGGCCGAACTGGTCGATGGCGATTTGTGGGTGACACCGGCGACGGTGGACTCGCTCGCAACGCTCGACGTCCGTCTTGCCGAAACCGAGAAGCTCATTGCCGAGGCGCGGCTCCAGGGGCAGCGGGCCGACGGCCGGCTCGACCCATCGGTCGGGTTCGGAGTGCGCCAGCTTCGCGAGACCGGCGATCGCGCGCTCGTCGCCAACGTCTCGGTACCGCTACCGGTCTTCGATCGCAATCGCGGCAACATCTCGGCTGCCAAGTCCGATGTCGCCGCCGCGATCGCCCGGCGCGAAAATGCCGTGGTCAACGCCCAGGCGGAAATCGCGAATGCGCAAGCCGAACTCGAGGCGGCCGAAGCGCGTCTCGCGGCGCTCGAAGGCAGCGGCATCGAGCAGGCGCGCGAAGGGGTCCGGCTTGCCGAGCTCAGCTACCGCGCCGGCAAGTCCTCGCTCGTCGAATATATCGACGCACAGCAGGCCTATGCGGCAACGCAGGCCGAACTGATCGCCGCGAGGCAAGCCCGGGCCGCGGCCCGTGCGATCCTTTCGCGCCAGGCGGCCGCCGATGGCGATGCGGACCATCAGCCATGAGCGCGCCGATCCTTCCAGCGGACGGAGGCGCCTTCGCCGCCGTCCTTTCAAGTCAACAGGGGTGCGCTGCCGGTCGGCGCGCGAACCGCATCATCAGCGGAGATAGAATATGATCACCAAGGACAAGCGCCTTCTCGGCACTGTCGCGGGCGCCATCGCCCTCGCCGCCGTCACCGGCTTCGGCGTCGCCCGCTGCACCGCTGATCCGGCCCCCGCGCCGGCTGCCGAAGGCGAAGCCGCAACTGAAAGCGAAGCGCTTCCAAGCAGCCTCGCTATCACACCCGAAGCGATCAAGGCCGCCGAAATCGGCGTCGAGGCAATCGGCGCCGGCGGTCTCGGCTCCGAAATCATCTCGCAGGCCACGGTCACTGCCGCGCCGAGCGGCGAGGCGATCGTCACCGCCCGCGCAGGTGGTGCGGTGACCCGCCTCTTCAAACGGCTCGGCGATCCGGTCCGCGCCGGCGAAACGATCGCGATCGTGCAAAGCCGCGACGCAGCGCAGATTGCGGCGGAACGGATTGCGGCCGATGCGCGCTCGACGCTCGCGCAGAAGAATCTCCACCGCGAGAAGACGCTGTTCGACCAGAAGGTGTCGGCACGCGTCGATTACGAGCAGGCGCAGGCCGAAGCCGCGGCTGCCGCGGCCGAAGCGCAACGTGCCCGCGCCGCAGCGAACGCGGCGCAGGTCACCCGCGATGGAAGCAGTGTGATCGTCGCGAGCCCGATCTCGGGACGGATCACGGCCGAGAGCGCGAGCCTCGGTGCCTTCGTGCAGCCCGAAACCGAATTGTTCCGGGTTGCCGATCCGAGCAAGGTGCAGATCGAGGCTGCGGTCGGTCCGGCCGACGCGCAGCGGCTGTCCCCGGGGGACCGCGCGATCATAGAACTGCCCGACGGACAGACGATCGACGCGCGTGTCCGCGCGGTGACGCCCGGCCTTTCGGGCGAAACCCGCTCGGCAACCGCCGTCCTCGATGTTCCCGGCGCGCTGCAGCCCGGCCTCGCGGTCCGGGTACGCCTGCTTCCCACCCGCGGCGCCGCGACCGGTGGTCCCGCAACGATCGTGATCGCCGACGAGGCGCTCCAGACGCTCGAGGGCCGCGACGTGGTGTTCGTGCGCACGAAGACCGGCTTCCGCGCGCAGCAGGTGACCGTCGGTCAGCGTAGCGCGGGCCGTGTCGAAATCCTCTCGGGGCTGAAGCCTGGCCAGATTGTCGCGACCAAGAACGCATTCCTGCTCAAGGCCGAACTCGGCAAGGGCGCGGGCGAGGAGGAATAGACCGTGATCGCGAAACTGATGGCGCTATCCGTCCGCGCGCGCTGGGCGGTGCTTTTCCTCTTCCTCGTGATCGCGGGCCTCGGCGTCTGGCAGCTCACCAAGCTGCCGATCGACGCCGTTCCCGACATCACCAACAAACAGGTGCAAATCAACACGATCGACCCGCGCCTTTCGCCGGTCGAAATCGAGAAACTCGTAACCTATCCGATCGAAATCTCGCTGGCCGGCATTCCGGGGCTCGAGACGACACGGTCGATCTCGCGCAACGGCTTCAGCCAGGTGACGGCCATCTTCTCCGATGAAACCGACCTCTATTTCGCCCGCCAGCAGGTGGGCGAACGGCTTCTCCAGGCGGGCGAAAATCTACCCGATGGAGCGCAGCCGCAGATCGGTCCCGTAACGACGGGTCTCGGCGAGGTCGTGATGTATACCGTCGGCTATAAGAATCCCGACGGGAAGGGGGCCAAGAAGGTCGCGGGTCAACCGGGCTGGCAACCGGACGGCAGCTATCTGACCCCCGAGGGCGATGTCCTCACCGACGAGATCGCCAAGTCGGGCTATCTTCGCACAGTCCAGGACTGGATCGTCAGCCCCCAGCTGAAGTCGGTCGGCGGCGTTGCCGGCGTCGACTCGATCGGTGGCTATGCCAAGACCTTCGTGGTCGAGCCCGATCCGACCCGCCTCACCAGCTATGGCATTTCCTACAGCGAACTCGGCGAAGCGCTCGAACGCGCCAACCTCGCGGTCGGCGCCAACTATTACAACCGCGGCGGCGAGGCCTATCTCGTCCGCGTCGATGCGCGCGTTCGCTCGGTCGACGAGATCCGCAATGCCGTCGTCGCAACGCGCGGCGGGGTTCCTGTCACCGTCGGGCAGCTTGCCAATGTGAAGATTGGCGGCGACCTTCGAACGGGTGCGGGCAGCATGAACGGCAAGGAGGCGGTGATCGGCACCGTGCTCATGCTGATCGGCCAGAACAGCCGCACCGTCGCGGAGGATGTCTCGGCGAAGATCGCGCAGGTGTCGAAAACCTTGCCGCCTGGCGTCGAAGTGAAGGTGGTGCTCGACCGCGCCAAGCTCGTGAACGCGACCGTCGGCACGGTTGAAAAGAACCTGACCGAAGGCGCGCTGCTCGTCGCGGCCGCGCTCTTTTTCCTGCTCGGCAACTGGCGCGCCGCGATCATCGCGGTGCTTGTCATCCCCTTCTCCTTCCTGATGATGGCGATGGGCATGAACGCGTTCCGCGTTCCCGGTAACCTGATGAGCCTTGGCGCGCTCGACTTCGGTCTGATCGTCGACGGGGCGGTGATCATCATCGAAAACTGTCTGGCGAGACTGGCGCACAGACAGGAGCATGAAGGGAGATTGCTCAATCTTCGCGAACGTCTCGAGGAGACGATGCGCGCCAGCCAGGAGATGATCAAACCGACCGTCTTCGGCCAGGCTATCATCCTGCTCGCCTTCGCGCCGCTGCTGATGTTCACAGGCGTCGAGGGCAAGACCTTCTCGCCGATGGCCATCACCATCATGCTCGCGCTCGTCGCCGCTTTCATCCTTGCCATCACGCTGGTCCCGGCGCTCGTCGCGCTGATGATCCGCGGCAAGGTGGCCGAGAAGGAAGTCTGGGCCATCCGCAAGTCGAAGGAACGTTATCTACCCTTGCTCGACAAGGCGATCGCGAAACCCTGGACCTTCATCGCGGGCGGCTTCGTCTTCTTCCTTCTCGCGATCCCGGCGTTTGGGCTTCTGGGTTCGGAATTCATTCCGCAGCTCGACGAGAAGAATATGGCACTCGCCTCGACGCGCGTGCCTTCGGTGAGCCTCGAACAGTCGCTGGCCATGCAACGTAATGTCGAGACGGCGATCTCAAGCCTGCCCGAAGTCGAACTGATGTTCTCGAAGACGGGTACCGCTGAGGTGGCGACCGACCCGATGCCGCCAAACATCTCGGACGGCTTCGTGATCCTGAAGCCGCAGGACCAGTGGCCGGCGGGTGTCGACAGCAAGGCCGATGTTGTCGAGCGGATCGAGAAGGCCGCTGGCGGCCAGCTCGGCCAGCTTTACGAGGTCAGCCAGCCGATCCAGCTTCGTTTCAACGAACTGATCGCGGGTGTCCGCGGCGACGTCGCCATCAAGCTCTACGGGGACGACCTCGACAAGATGTCGCTCGCTGCAAACGAGATGGTGAAGGTACTTCAGGGCATTCCGGGTGCGGGCAGCGTCAAGGCCGACCAGGTCGGCGGCGCTCCGACGCTGGACGTGAAGCTCGATCGCAATGCGATCGCGCGTTACGGCCTCTCGGTCCAGGAAGTCGCCGACACCGTGTCCGCGGCGCTTGGCGGGCGTGAATCGGGTCTCCTTTACGAAGGCGATCGCCGGTTCGACATCACCGTGCGTGTTCCCGACGCAACCCGCGTCAATCTCGACGACATTCGCGCGCTTCCCGTCCTCCTTCCCTCGGAAGGCGGGAACCGCGGACAGATACCGCTCGCGCAAGTGGCGCAGATCCGGCTGACCGAAGGGCTCAACCAGATCAGCCGCGAGAATGGCAAGCGGCGCGTCGTCGTACAGGTGAACCTCGAAGGCCGCGATGCGGGCTCCTTCGTGGCCGAGGCGCAAGCGAAGATTGCCAATGTAAAGCTTCCGGCGGGCTATTATCTCGAATGGGGCGGGCAGTTCGAAAGCCTGCAGGCCGCCTCGAAGCGGCTCTCCATCGTGGTGCCGCTCTGCTTCGCGGGTATCTTCATCCTGCTGTACATGGCGCTTGGCACCTTCGGCCGAGCAACTGCCGTGTTCCTTGCGGTCCCGCTGGGGCTTGCAGGCGGGGTGTTCACGCTCGCGCTCACCGGGATCAACTTCTCGGTGTCGGCGGCGGTAGGCTTCATCTGTCTCGCCGGCGTCGCGGTGCTCAACGGTCTCGTCGTCATGACGGCGATCCGCGAGCGGCTCGAGAATGACGTGCCGCTCACCGAGGCGATCCGCGAGGGCATGACCGAGAAGATGCGTGCGGTGATCATGACCGGCTTCGTGCCCGCGATCGGCTTCGTGCCGATGGCGATCGCGACGGGGACGGGCGCCGAGGTGCAGAAGCCACTCGCGACGACCGTCATCGGCGGCCTCATCGCAGCGACCATCCTGACGCTTCTCGTGCTCCCGGCCATCGCGAAGGTCGTTCTTGGCGCGAATTGGCAGCCCGGTTTCCTGAAACGCAAAACCGAGCCGGCCGAAGCGCCGGTCACTGAATAGGAGAGGACCATGCAAAAAGCATCCAAGCTCTTGCGCGTTTATACCGACGAGTCGGCCTTCTTCGGTGACCAACGCGTCTTCGAGTTCATTTCGGAACTCGCCCGCCAGCAAAAGCTGGCGGGCGTCACGGTCCTCGAAGCCGTCCTCGGCTTCGGCCGCTCGGCACATCTCCACCGCAAGCATGCGCTGGAGAATGACCGGGCGGTCGTGATCGAGATCATCGACGAGGAGCAGCGGCTCCGCGACTTTGCGGCGCAGCTGTCCGAAATACCGGACATCGGGCTCATCACGCTCGAAGCGGTCGACATCCTCGGCGGGAAATCCGCCGTGGAGCCTCCCGATGTCCAGAGCTGACCGGCAAATTGCCGGTTTCCACCGCGGCGCAGGTCCCCGGCCTGCGTCGCGGACCAGCTTGCCGGAGCGAGGAAGCTGCCGATGTTCTCGGTAGGAACCTCGCTCCGCCTGCCGGTCCCGATCGGCCGCGTCTGGCGGTTGCTCGTCGACATCGAGCGCTATGCCGACTGGCATCCGACATTGCGCTTATCGGAGCATCCGGGAGATGAGGAGCGCATCGACTATGTCTATTCCCCGCGTGGGCCGCGCGGGCCGGAGCTGTCCGCCGAAGGGCGGATCACCGGTCTCGACTGGCTCAAGGGCTTTTCGTGGCGAACGGGCATGCGCGGCCTGCTCGTGATCGAGGAGAGCTATCGGCTCGAGAAGCTAGGGCAAGGCGTCGAGGTGACGCACCGCCTTGCCTGCCGCGGTGTATTTTCATGGCTCGGCTATCCTCTTTTACGCCGCGCCTGCTCGGTGTTCCTGCGCCGCTCTAATGCAGCGCTCGAAGCGCATTTCCGCCGCACGACAGTTCAGTCCCGCTACGCGCGGCCGAGCGGACGTCGCGCATGATTGTAAATTCGAAACCTGGCCGTCGGAGGCCCCTCTCATTCGCCCCCCTCACCACGGGCAGGGATCTCCGGCGGTCGGGGAGGTGCGGGAGTGGGTCGCAACCCGCCAAGGCTCCCGCACCTCATCCTTCCGTGCATTTAAACATGCGTCCGGATGACAGTGCCGATCGCCAACAGAAAAGGATGGCATCATGAGTGACCAGTTGCGGCTCGATATTCCGCTTCTCCTCCCCGAAGTCGCCGATACCGCCGACCGCTGTGTCGCGCGCCTGATGGGCGAACTCGAAGGACGCGAAGGCGTCGACAAGGTCCATGTGGTCCGATCAAGTGATGGTTCGCCGCCGCAGCTCTGCATCCATTACCGTCCGGATATTCTCCCGCTCGAACGCGTGCGGCAGCTCGCGCGCAGCGCCGGTGCCGAGCTCACTGACCAATATCAGCATCTCTTCTGGGACGACCTCGAAGGCGTCGGCCACGCCCGGCGCGCGCGGACGATCGGACTGAAGCTTCGCGAAATGCCGGGCGTGATCGAGGCCGAAGTCGGCGCCGCCGGCACGCTGCGCGCCGAGTTTCAGCGCTCGGAGACCTCCATCGAAACGATCAGAAAGACACTCTCGGATATGGGCGTCACACAAAAATCGGCTGCCGTCGCCGCGGCTACTCCGGCACAAGCCCCCCACCAACATGGAGATGATGGCCATGACCATGGACCGGATCACGCGCATGGGCCTGATCACAAACATGGCCACACGGGCGAGGACAGCCACGACCATGGCCATGATCATGGCGGCATTTTCGGCGAGCGGACCGAGCTGATCTTCGCGTTGCTGTGCGGTCTCGTCCTCGGCATCGGCTTTGCCATCGAGAAGCTGGCTGCGGCGCCGGAGTGGGTACCGCTCGCATTCTACATTGCCGCTTATGGTTTCGGCGGCTGGTTTACGGTCCGCGAGGCGATCGAGAATCTGAAGCTCAAGCGCTTCGAGATCGACACGCTGATGCTCGTCGCCGCGGCCGGCGCCGCAGCGCTCGGTGCGTGGGCCGAAGGCGCGCTGCTCCTCTTCCTCTTCAGCCTTGGTCATGCGCTCGAACATTATGCCATGGGCCGGGCCAAGCGCGCGATCGAGGCGCTCGCCGAGCTGGCGCCGCAGACCGCGATCGTGAAGGGGGCCGACGGCAGCACCCGCGAAGTGTCGGTCGAGCTTCTGCAGATCGGCGACACCGTGGTGGTCAAACCCAACGAGCGGCTGCCCGCCGACGGCTTCGTCATCGTCGGACGCTCGGCGGTCAATCAGGCTCCGGTGACGGGCGAGAGCGTTCCGGTCGACAAGGAGCCGGTGCCCGATCGCGCCGCTGCCGCAGCGAAGCCCGATGTGCTCGAGGCGAAATATCGCGTCTTCGCGGGCACGATCAACGGTCATGGCGCGATCGAGATCGCGGTAACCCGTCTTGCGGCCGATACGACGCTCGCCAAGGTCGTAAAGATGGTGAGCGAGGCGGAAACGCAGAAATCGCCGACCCAGCGCTTCACCGACAAGTTCGAGCGCATCTTCGTGCCGAGCGTGCTCGCGCTCGTGTTCGTCCTGCTCTTCGCCTGGGTCGTCGTCGACGAGCCTTTCCGCGACAGCTTCTATCGCGCGATGGCGGTCCTCGTCGCGGCAAGCCCGTGCGCGCTCGCCATTGCGACGCCGAGCGCCGTCCTGTCCGGCGTAGCGCGTGCCGCGCGCGGCGGCGTGCTGGTCAAAGGCGGCGGCCCACTCGAAAATCTCGGCTCGCTGACTGCGCTGGCGTTCGACAAGACGGGCACGCTCACCGAGGGCAAGCCGCGGATCACCGATGTCCTGCCGGCCAGCGGCGTGCCGAAGGAGGAACTGCTGCGCATCGCGGTGGCGGTCGAGCGGCTGAGCGATCATCCGCTTGCCGCTGCCATCGCGCGCGATGGCGAGGCCATGCTGACCTCGGCGCGCGTACCGGTAGCGGACAACCTCAACAGCCTGACGGGTCGCGGCGTCACGGCGAAGGTCGAGGGCGAGACCGTCCTGATCGGCAAGGCCGAAATGTTCGGTGCCGACGGCATCGCGCCGATCGGCGGCGAAGTGGCGGCTGCGATCGCCGGCCTCCGCGAGCAGGGCCGCACGACAATGGTGGTCCGTATGGGCGACCGCGACCTTGGCGCGATCGGTCTGATGGACACGCCGCGCGAAGCGGCGCGCACCGCGATCGCCAAACTGCGCGAACTCGGCATCGGCCGGATGATCATGATTTCGGGCGATCACCAGAAGGTCGCGGAATCCATTGCCGCCGAGGTCGGGATCGACGAGGCCTGGGGCGACCTGATGCCCGATCAGAAGGTCGACGCCATTCGCGATCTCAAGGCGCAGCAGCCGGTCGCCATGGTCGGTGACGGCGTGAACGATGCGCCCGCGATGGCGAGCGCCACCGTCGGGATCGCGATGGGCGCCGCGGGGTCCGATGTCGCCCTCGAAACCGCCGACGTCGCGCTGATGGCCGATGACCTCGCTCATCTGCCGTTCGCGATCGGGCTCAGCCGTCAGACGCGCCGCATCATCCGCCAGAATTTGGTGGTCAGCCTCGGCGTCGTCGTGATCCTCGTGCCGGCGACGATCTTCGGGCTCGGAATCGGTGCGGCGGTCGCGGCGCACGAAGGCTCGACCCTCGTCGTCGTCGCCAACGCGCTTCGCCTGCTCGCCTATCGCGATCGCAGCATGGGCTGAGGGCGCACAGTCGCGGCGGGATCGAACCGGAAGGGGGAGAGAGGATGAACTTCAAGAATATCTCGGCCTGGTCCATCCGGAACCCGATCCCGCCGCTCGTCATGTTCTTCGGTCTGACGGTGGCGGGCATCGTCTCCTTCCTCATGATGGGGGTCCAGAGCGATCCCGACATCGATTTTCCGGGCGCCATCGTCATCATCGCCCGGCCGGGCGCCGCGCCGACCGAGCTCGAAACGCAGGTCACGCAGCGCGTCGAGGCGGCGGTGCGGACGATCGAGGGGATCGACGAGCTCAATTCGACGGTTACCGAAGGCCAGTCGCAGACCTTCGTCCAGTTCGCGATCGGCACGCCGATCGACCGGGCGGTGACCGACATCCGCGACAAGATCACGCAGATTCGCAGCAACCTGCCGAACGGAATCCTTGAACCGCAGGTTATCCGCCTGTCGACCTCGGGCAACACGCTCGCCTATTGGTCGGCCTCGGCGACCGACATGACGCTCGAGGAATTGAGCTGGTATGTCGATAATGTCGTCGCCAAGCGGCTGATCGCGGTCCCCGGCATGGGCGACGCCTATCGACGGGGCGGGGTCAGCCGCGAAATCCGGGTCATCCTCAACCCCGAGCGCATGCGTGCCTATGGTCTCACCGCCGCAGCGGTGAACACCCAGCTCGTCCAGCTCAACGTCAATGCGGCCGGCGGCCGGATGGAGGTCGCGGGGTCCGAGCAGGCGGTCCGCATCCTCGGCAACGCCAGCAGCGCCAATGCCCTCGGCGAGACGCTGATCTCGGTCGGCACCAACCGGACCGTGCGCCTCGCCGATATCGCCGAGGTCAAGGATCTCTACGCCGAGCAGCGCTCGGTCTCGAAGCAGGACGGGCGACAGGTGCTGACCTTCGGCTTCGAGCGCGCGAAGGGCGCCTCGGATGTCACCGTTTACGACGCGGCGGTCGAGGAGTTGCGCAAGCTCGAGAAGGAAAACCCCAAGGTCAAATTCACCGAGCTGTTCAGCGACATCGAATATACCAAGGGCCAATATCATTCGGCGATCAATGCGATGGTCGAGGGCGCGATCCTCGCGGTCGTCGTCGTCTTCCTTTTCTTGCGCGACTGGCGCGCGACGCTGATCTCGGCGCTCGCCATCCCGCTGTCGGCGGTCCCGACCTTCCTGTTCATGGACCTCATGGGCTTCTCGCTCAACATGATGACCTTGCTCGCATTGAGCCTCGTTGCCGGCGTGCTGGTCGACGATGCGATCGTCGAGATCGAGAATATCGTGCGCCACATGCGGATGGGCAAATCAGCCTATCAGGCCTCGATCGATGCCGCCGACGAGATCGGCCTCGCGGTGCTCGCGACAACCATGACGATCGTCGCGGTGTTCCTGCCGGTCGGGCTGATGCCGGGCGTCGCCGGGCAATATTTCAAGAATTTCGGACTGACGGTCGTGGCCGCGGTGCTGATGAGCCTCGCGGTCGCGCGCATGATCACACCCATGCTCGCCGCCTATTTTCTCTCCGCGCAGGGTCCGCAAAAGCATGGCGAGGGCCCGCTGATCGACACCTATATGCGCATCTTGCGCTGGAGCCTCGACACCAGCGGGGCCGCTGCCGCGCGTGCGCGCGGCGGGCGCTGGAAGTGGCTCGGTTACATCAAGGACCATCGCGTCTGGGTGGTCGGCATCGGTGTGCTGGCGCTCTTTGCGACCATTTTCAGCTTCTCGCTGCTCCCGATGACCTTCCAGCCGTCGATCGATTCCGACACGAGCCGCGTCGCCATCCAGCTCGCCCCGGGTGCAACGCTCGAACAGACCGAGGCGGTGGCCGACGAGGTGACCGATCTCATGAAGCGCGACCCGCTCGTCGAATCCGCTCTGTCGCGGATCGATGTCGGCACGGCGACGGTCTATCTGAAATTGCGCAAGGACCGCGAGCTCACCTCGACCGAGTTCGAAAAGGACCGCGCGCTGCGGCTCGCGCAGGTTCCCGATGCCCGCATCAACTTCCAGTCGCAGCATGGCGGCGGCGGCGGCAGCAGCCGCGACATCTCGATCACGCTCGGCAGCGACGACCCTAAGAAGCTCGAAGATGTCGGCAACCGGCTCCTTGCCGAAATGGCCGGGGTCAAGGAAATCCGGTCGCCGCGCGTCGAGGGCAATCTCCAGCGCCCCGAGATCGTCATTCGCCCGCGCTTTGCGCTCGCGGCGCAGCTCGGCGTGACGACGCAGGCGCTCAGCCAGTCGATCCGCGTCGCGACGCTTGGCGAGATCGACCAGAATAGCGCGAAATTCTCGCTGTCCGACCGACAGATTCCGGTCCGCGTCGCGCTTGCGGAAACCGCGCGCGAGCGGCTCGATACCCTGCGCAACATGCCGGTTCCGACCCGGAACGGGGGAACGGTGCCGCTCTCGGTTGTGGCCGAGATAGGCTTCGGCGCCGGCCCGACCCAGATCAATCGGACCAACCAGGTGCGCCAGCTCACCATCGGGGCCGACCTTGCTCCGGGTCTCGTGACCGGTCAGGCGATGGATAAGGTCGAGGCGTTGCCGGCGCTCAAGACGCTACCCGCCGGCGTCACGCGGCTGGTCCTCGGGAGTGCCAAGTGGCAGGCCGAGATGCTGCGCAATTTCGCAATCGCGGTCGTATCGGGGATCTTCCTCGTGCTCGCCGTCCTGATCCTGCTCTATCGCAAGATCATCCCGCCTTTCGTCAACATGGGCTCGCTTCTGCTCGCCCCGCTCGGCGGGGCGGTCGCGTTGCTCTTGACCGGCTATCCGCTCTCGCTTCCCGTGTTCATCGGCGTGCTGATGCTGCTCGGTATCGTCGGCAAGAACAGCATCCTCCTCGTCGACTTCGCGATCGAGGAGATGGCGTCCGGGGTGCCGCGCGACGAGGCGATCGTCGACGCCGGACACAAGCGCGCGCAGCCGATCCTCATGACCACGGTCGCGATGGTCGCGGGCATGATCCCGACCGCGCTGTCGCTCACCGGCGATGGCGCATGGCGCGCGCCGATGGCGGTCACGGTGATCGGCGGGCTGATCCTCTCGACGATGCTGACGCTGCTGATCGTCCCGGCGTCCTTCAGCCTCGCGGCGGGCTTCGAGCGCCGGATTGCCCCGCGCCTGCGTCGCTGGTTCACAACGGGCGGCGCGCACGCCGATCCAATGCCCGCGGGCGTCGCCGACAGCGGCGTGGCGCATGGGCCGGTCGTTGATCGATAGAGGAGTGAAAGTGATGGAGTTCGAGCGGGAGCATGATCTCCCCTATAGCCCGGAACAAATATGGGCGGTCCTCGGCGATTTCGAGAACCACCGGGTCTGGAATCCCTATGTCCGTATCGAGCGATTGGCGGAGGACCCGATCGCGATCCGCTATTCGATGCGCATGGATCCCCAAAAGCCCAAGTTTCTCGAAGTCTCCGCGACGGTGATCTCCGCGCGTCCCCATGAGGAACTGATACTCGACGTCAAGCCGAGCTTCATCCTCCAATTCGAGGAGAGCTATATCCTGACGCGGACGCCGGAAGGGACCAAATTTCTCCATCGTTATCGCTGCCGCGGGCCCTTTGCCTGGCTCCGGCCCCCCGGCATCCGGACGAGCTTCCAAAGAATGCTCGCGTCGATCGACGGCATCCTGCTCAGCTATCTCAAGTCCAAATACAGCAAGCCGCAATCGCCGCCGCGCCGACCGAAATCCAAGTTCAAGGGCGGCCGGCGATGACGAGTTTTCCCCTTCTCGCCCCGCATAAATGGCGTCCGCTCGGCGCGGCCTGGGCAATCGCACTCGTATCGAGCCTCGCCGTCCTCTTCGTCGGCGAGGTGATGGGTCAGGCGCCGTGCGATCTCTGCTGGTTTCAGCGGGCTTTCATGTTCCCGCTCGCGATCATTCTCGGCGTAGCGGCGTTCAAGTCGGACTGCGCTGTCGTTCCTTATGGGCTGGCGCTCGCAGCGGGCGGTAGTCTCGTCGCCCTCTATCATAGCCTGCTCTACGTCGGCATCATTCCGGCCCCGATCGTCCCCTGTACCGGCGGCCCGTCATGCTCGGGAGAGAGCATGGCGGTTGGAGGCGTGCCACTGCCCCTCCTGTCGCTGGCCGCTTTCGCGCTGATCATCACCCTCTTGCTCAACTTTCAAAGGAGACTGAAATCATGAACAGACGTATCGGAGTGGTGGCCACGCTTGCCGTTTCGGCGCTCGCTTTCACCGGCGGCGCGATGCTCTACAGCGGAACCGCCGAAGGCGAACCCACGAAAAAGGTCGTGGCGGGGCCCGTCGACAGCCTTGTCCGCCCGCACTCGCCGATCATCGGCCTGAAAAATGCCCCGGTCACCATCGTCGAATTCTTCGATCCGTCGTGCGAGGCCTGCCGGGCCTTCTATCCGACGGTGAAGGGCATCGTCGCCAAATATCCCAAGGATGTGCGTCTCGTGATGCGCTACCTCCCGCTCCACCCCGGCTCGGCCGAAGCGATCGTGATCCTCGAAGCCGCCCGTGTGCAGGGCAAACTCGAGCCGGTGACGGCCGCACTGCTCGAAGCGCAGCCCGACTGGCACGACGGAAAGATGGACGCCGCTTGGTCCGCGGCCGAGAAGGCTGGCCTCGACGTCGCCAAGGCGCGCGCGATGCCTACAACCGATGCGATGGCCTGGATGGAGCAGGACATTGCCGACGCGAGGGCGGTCGGCGTCCGCGGCACGCCGACCTTCTTCGTCAATGGCGAGATGCTCGTCCAACCCAGCCCCGAACAGGTCGAGGCCCGAGTCCAGGCCGCCGTCGCGGCAAAGGGCAAATAAGGGCCCGCACCCGTCCCGCTTCGTCCACGCGGGACGGGTGCTCACCATCCGTCGCGACGCTGTCTCTCCCGCCATCGGCCTGTCGCATGGAGACGCCGGGTCACCGTCCGATCGGCGGCATCGGAGCCAATATTCACTGCGCATTCAAGCATGAAGAGGGATTCTGAACGCCACGAAAAGGAGAGACTGACATGCGAAAACTGATGACGATCGCGGCTGCGATGCTCGCCTTCGCAGTCCCCGGAGCGGCGCTTGCCCAGCATCACGGCGATCGTGGGGGATATAGTCGCGGCCATGATGCGCAGCGTGGCCACGACCGCGACTATCGTTCCGCCCGGCACGACCAGCCCTACTATGGCAATGACCGGGGTTATCGCGGGTACGACCCCTATTATCGCGGATACGACCGTCGCTATGAACGCCGGGACCGCTACGAGCGGCGCTATCAGAAGCGCCGGATGCACCATCATCATCGCGGGCGTCACTGGCGCGGCTAGCCGGGACCGCGCGGGCCGGGCGAGAAACTACCGCTTCGCCCCATAGATTGAGATCGAGCCGGTCGGCGTCGGGATGACTTTCATCTCTTCGACCGCCTCGAAACCCGCGGCTGTAAGGATCTCCGGGACGCAGCCCTTCGCGTTGGGTTCGGTATATTCGAACCCGTCGAGCAGCTGGATCTGTCGAAAAAGCATGCGCATCAGCAGCGAGCGCTGCTCGCCATAGTCGGCTATGAAAAGGGTCCCACCCGGCCTCAGGAGTCTGAACATCTGCGCGGCAATCGCTTCCTTGACGGCCATCGGGCACTGGTGAAGGACGAGGCTCGATACGATCTTGTCGCATTGCCGGAGTGCTTCGATGCCGTCCAGCTCGTCGCCCATGGCCTCGAACCATCGAATCTCGGTATCGGCAACCTCAGCCTTGGCGCGCGCGATTTCCAGCACGGCGGCGTCGGGATCGACCGCCAGAACGAAGCTTTCCGGCGCCGCCTGCTTGAGGGCGATTGCAAATGTTCCCGTGCCGCACCCGATGTCGACGATCCGCTCGCCCGGCCGCGGTTCGGCGAAGCGCAGCAAGTCGCTTCGCCATCTTTTCTCTCTGGTCATGAGGGCTATGGCGGCATCGTAGCGGTCGAGCGATCCGCTCTTGCCGAGTGCCGGGACGAAATCTCTGTGTGCGTCTGACATGATGCCCCTCTACTAGGCGCCATCACGCACCGGCTTGAACGGAGAGGCTATGATTCGATGAAAAGGTCGCTTGCCCGAATACCGAACATCGCCTTGATCGTGCGGGCGAAATGCGCGCTGTCGCTGAACCCGGCCCTATGTGCGGCCGCGGTGGCGCTGCGGCGCATTCCCAATTCGTCGAAGGCGATAATCAACCGTCGCCAGAGCACAAAGCGCTGGAAGGGCATGCCGACCTCGGCGGCAAAGAGATGCCGGAATCGGCCGAGCGAAAGGCGGCTCTCCTCCGCCACATCCGCGAGACGGACAGAGCCCGTGGGGATCAGGCGGTCAATCGAGGCGGCGGCGCGGGTGATGCGCGGATCGAGCGGGGGGCGGGTGCCTCGCGTGAGCCAGTTTTTCCAGAAGGACCGCTGTCCCGGCAGCTCGACATAAATCGGATCGGAGCAAATCAGCCGGTTTTTCAGTTCCACCGGCGGACCGAAGCCCACTGTCGGCTCGACGAACCATAATTCGGCCGCGGGAGCGGGGAGCAACCGGTGCACGGTATCGGGTTCGATGAGCAGGCAACGCCCCGACAGGCGCGCGCCATCAGCATCGACCACCGTAAGCGGCTCGGCACAAAACACTGCCTGCGCCGCAAAATGGCGGTGCGCGGCGGCATCGCCAACCGAACCCGACCAGAGAGCATGATAGTCGCCGAGGCTAAGTCGGCCGTTCCAGTTGGACGTTTCGGGCATCGGGTCTCGATAGCAGGCCTAATTCATGTGCGTAACGGGCGCCGGGTAAGGTCTCTGGCTCGGAGGCTCTTTTCGGAAGCCGTCTTACGGCCAAGGAGGGGTGCGCCGACGCCGTGATGACTACCCTCATTGACCATGCGTTGTCTCGACCCGGCGATGTTGCCGACTGTTGTGACGATAGCCGATCCAGAGGATTGCAAGTGCGAGAAGCTGGAGCAACAACGGTTCGAGCGAAGGAAATATCCCCATCGCCGGGAAGCGAGGAAAATGAGCGAGCGGTGTGATGCCGAGGAGGCCGGCTTCCTGTAGCGCGCCCGCGCCCTTGCCGGCCAGGACAACCGCAAGGATGGCGATCAGCGCGGAGCTGTAGGCGAAAAATTTGCCGATCGGCAGCACCCGACTGTAACGAAGCATGACCCATGCGATTGCTGCAAGGATTACCACTGCGGTTCCGGCTCCGGCGGCGATCGCGCTGCGGCTTCCTTGCGCGGCGAGCGCCGCGAAAAACAGGATGGTCTCGAAGACTTCCCGATAGACCACGAGGAAAGCGATCCCGAACAGGAACCAGGCCGAGCGACGCGAAAGCGCCTTGCCCATCGCTTCGCGGATATAGCGCTGCCAGCTCTCCGCGTGCGACTTTCCGTGCATCCAGATGCCGACCCAGACGAGCACGACTGCGGCGAAAAGCGAGCCAAAGCCCTCTGTCAACTCGCGGCTCGCTCCGCTGATCGAGATTGCATAGGTCGCGACTGCCCAGGTTGCGCCGCCGGCAGCCAGGGCGGCGGTCCAGCCGCCATGGACATAGGGTAGGACTTCAGGCCGTTCGGCCTTTCGCAAGAAGGCGATCATTGCCACGATGATCAGAAGGGCTTCGAGACCCTCGCGCAGCAAGATGGTCAGCGCCCCGACAAAGGTCGATGCGTCGCTCGCTGCATCGGGAGACAGTGCAGCTTCGGCATCGGCGAAGAGGGCTTCGACGGCGGCGGCTTTACCCGCGACCGCATCGACCGGCGCACCTCGCGCAATGGAAACACGGTAATCGGACATCGCGGATTCGATTAGCGCCATAAGGGCGGAATCGCGCGTCGTCAGAATCGGCTCAATCGGTTCGAAACCGTCGAGATAGGCGGATAGCGCGAGGCGCTCTGCCTCGCTCCGATCTCCTTTGCGGTACGCGGCAAGGCTTTGCGCCAATTTGTCACGCGCCACCGCAAGCGTCGCGGGCGAAGCACTTGTCAATGCCTGGGGATCGGAACGCAAATAGGCGGTGAGCGCGTCGCCCTGCTCCGATCCGAGCCCACGACCAAGCGCTTCCGGGCTGAGACTCGTAAAGGCTTGCAGGTCGGGGACAAGATCGCGCGCCGCAGGGCTCTGGTTCCAGACACGCCGGCCGGCTGCGACGTCGCGAAAGGCAAATCCACCGGCATAGGCTGCTACCGCCCAGCGGTCGTCGGACGGCAAATGGGCAAAACTGGGCATGGACGTGCCTTCAAGCCCCTGTCCTATGACCTGATAGAGCGCGAACAGACTGCGCTTGCGAGCGCGTCCGGCGTCGGTGAAATCTATAGGTGCCGGGTCGAGCCCCTTGGCCTGGGGCCCATTGCCATCGCCGCGCACGCCGTGACAGCTGGCGCAATTTTCCAGATAGACTTGAGCTCCGCGCCGGGGATCTGGAGCGTTGCGCGGCGCGAGGGGCACAGGGTAAGCGGCGAGCAGGTCCGCCGCGAGTCCACGCGCCTGGCGAGCCACCGTGCCGGGGTCCGCCTTCGACGCGATCGCCCATTGGAGTTGTCCCGCTTCACCGACAAGGCGAGCCCGCGCCGGGGATGCCGGAAGGGCTTCGATCCCCTTGCGAACGGTGGCGGAAAACTCGATCATCTCGGTATATTCGACCGTGCTCGTCACCGCGCCATTCGCGACGGCGCCACCATAGTCGACCGCAACATAGTCTAGCAGACGCCAGATGGTCTGGACTTCGTCGGCATCAGTGCGGGCCTGTGCCGTCGGCACGACGAGGCAGCCGATAGCGGCAAGCGCGATCAGCAGAGAGAGAAAGCGGCGGGCGGAGGGCATTGGCCCTATTGTCCGGCCACAATCGACAGTTCGCGCAATTCGGTCCGCGCGCT
This sequence comes from Sphingopyxis sp., assembly GCF_035998905.1. Classification (GTDB taxonomy): domain Bacteria; phylum Pseudomonadota; class Alphaproteobacteria; order Sphingomonadales; family Sphingomonadaceae; genus Sphingopyxis. The sequence continues at coordinate 473,624 of NZ_DASYHG010000029.1, forward strand.
GCGTAGAATCTCATAGGCCGAATGCAAGAAGAGCGTGGCAATGATGGCGGCGACCGCAAGGTCGGGCCAAGCCTGGCCGGTCCATGCGACGAGGCCGGCGGCGATGATCACCGCCACATTGGCGATCGCGTCGTTGCGGCTGAACAGCCACACCGCGCGGACGTTGGCGTCGCCTTCGCGGAACCGCGAGAGGACGGCGGCCGAGGTGAGGTTGACGAGGAGGGCCGCGACGCCAATGCCGCCCATCAGCTCGGCTTCGGGCGGAACCGCGGTCAGAGCGCGCCACAGCGCGACACCGATGACGCCAATGCCCAGCGACAGCAGGAACAGGCCTTGGGCTAAGGCGATTCGCGTGCGGGCGAGCGCGGTCCAGCCGATCGCGACGAGGCCTGCCAACGTGATCGTGCCGTCGCCGATGAAGTCCAGCGAGTCGGCTTTCAACGCCTGGCTGTTGGCGATGAACCCGCCGACAATCTCGAGCGCGCCGAAGCCGAGATTGAGAATTACGACGATCCACAAGGCCCGTCGATAGGCGGGATCACGCTCGGCTCTGACGGTGTCGCCCGTGCAGCCGCAATTGCTGTCGTTGCTCATTCCCCTGTTTTACATTCTACAGTAGCTGTAGAAGCAAGCTGAAATCGAGACGAAACTGAGAGGAATGGAGATGGAGCGCGACACGCGTCTGCCGATCGGCGGCTTGGCAAAACGCACCGGCACGAAGGTAAACACGATCCGCTTCTATGAGGATATCGGATTGCTTCCGTGCGCCGCGCGCACGGCCTCTGGCCGGCGCACCTACGGGGACGAGGATGTCGGGCGCCTCGCATTCATCCGCAATGCCCGCGGCCTCGGCTTTTCGATCGATGAAATCCGGTCGTTGACGGCGCTGGCCTTGGGGCCGGGGCAGGACTGCGCCGAAATCCGCGCAGTTGCGGCGCGTCACCTGCTCGATGTCGATAAAAAGCTGGAACGGATGGCGCGGCTCCGTGCTGAACTTGCCCGTATCGTCCAGCTCTGCGACGGCGGGCCGGTGTCGGATTGCCGAGTCATCGAAGCGATCGCTGCAGCGACCGCCTAGCCACGCATCATCGGAATCGACCGCAGTCCGGCTCAGCCGCAACAGCCGCCCTTACCGTCGTCGACTTGCACGGCGGGCAGGGCACCGCGCCAGAGGGGCAGAAGACATAACAGTCTGCCTGCAGCGGCTTACCTGCAGTTGAGAACAGGGCAGCCAGTTCGAAAGAATAGGTTCTGCAATCACACGACACCAATATTCTGGGGAGAATGTCAGCGTCTTCGCGACGCCATGAAGCGCCGCGAAGCCCGGCCACCTTTGGTGGCCGCAGAGGGAGAGGCGGAAGTGGCAAGGTGGCGGGTTGAAACCGGGAGAGAGTCTGCCGGGCCCGTCGCGGAGATACGCCATGACACGTCTACCCAGCACCCTCGCCCGCGATTCGTCCCCGGGCTACAAGGTCGATATCTCGCGAGGCCAGCGCATCGGCCGCGTCTCGTCCGAATGGTTTTCTCGGCCCGACGACGAGCGCTATCTTTCGCTCTCCGATCTTTATGATTCGGTGCGCACCCGGGCCGAGACCGCGACTGCGCGCACTGTCGAAACGCGCGCCATTCGCGTCGTGGCTGCACCTGACGAACCCGAGCGGCTGAGCCTTCTCCTTCCCGATCGCGAGGCACCCGTCGCGCCCACGCACTGGTCTTTCGGGCAAATGTGCAGTCTCGTCGGCGCGCCGTCCGGCTATCTGCGCCAGCTTCCCGCCGCGCTGGCGGGCATCAACATGCAGCACGGTCTGCTCGCGCATCGCGGGGAACTGGTCAAGACGCTCGAGACCGGCGACGGGCGCACCGAGCTGCGCGCCGTGACCGGCCCCGATTACGGCCGCATCTGGGATCATGAGCTTGTCGCCGCGGTCATGAAGATCGCGGGCAATGGCACCGGCGACACGCGGTGGAAGGTGCCGGGGCTTCTGGACTGGTCGACGATGCGCCACAATCCCTTCGTCGAGGTCACGAAAGATACGACGACGCTCTATGCCAGCGACCGCGACGTCTTCCTCTTCCTTGTCGACGACGCCAATCCGATCGAGGCCGGTCGTCTGCCCAACGGCGATCCCGATCTCTTCTTCCGCGGCTTCTACTGCTGGAACAGCGAGGTCGGGTCGAAAGCCCTCGGCATGGCGACCTTCTATCTTCGCGCCGTCTGCATGAACCGGAACATCTGGGGCGCCGAGGGCTTCGAAGAAATCAGCATCCGGCACAGCAAGTTCGCGGCCGGTCGCTTCGCACAGGAAGCGGCGCCCGCGCTCGAACGCTTCGCCTCTTCCTCGCCGGTCTCCTTCATGAACGGCATCAAGGCCGCTCGGGCCGCGATCGTCGCGCGCGATGATGATGATCGGCAGACCTTCCTGCGCAAACGCGGCTTCTCGAAGGGTGAGAGCGAGCGAATCATCCGCAGCGTGCTGCAGGAAGAGGGGCACCCGCCCGCATCGATCTTCGACTTCGTGCAGGGGATCACCGCGCTGGCCCGCGAGCGTCCGCATCAGGATGGACGGCTCGAGCTGGAAGCCAAGGGTGCCAAGCTTCTGGCCTCGGTCCACTGAGCAAATCTCGCGTTCGCCGCCGGCGTGGTCCTTTCCCTTCAGAGGGAGAGGGCTGCGCCGGAGCCATGACGGGCTGAGAGCCGGGAGAGAGTCTCGCGGCGGCCTGTCATGGAGAAGCATCATGACGAAACAGGCAAAAATCACCCTCAGCGGCGCGCGGGCAATCCCCTTCAGTGCGCTCGTGCTGAGCCAGGCCAATGTGCGGCGCGTGAAATCCGGGGTGTCGATCGACAGCCTTGCGGCGGACATCGCGCGGCGCGGCCTCCTCCAGAGCCTGACCGTTCGCGCGCAGCGCGACGAGGCGGGCCAGGAAACCGGGCGCTTCGAAGTCCCGGCGGGCGGTCGCCGCTTCCGCGCGCTCCAGATGCTGGTGAAACAGCGGCGACTGGCGAAGACCGAGCCCGTGCCCTGCATCGTCCGCGAGGATGATGCCGTGTCGGCCGAAGAGGATTCGCTCGCCGAAAATGTCCATCGCGAACCGCTGCATCCGCTCGACCAGTTCCGGTCGATGCAGAAGCTCGTCGAGCAGGGCACCGACGTCGAAACGATCTCGGCGACCTTCATGGTCACGCCCGCGGTCGTGAAGCAGCGCCTGAAGCTCGCCGAGGTCTCGCCCAAGCTCCACGACATCTACGCCGATGACGGCATGACGCTCGAACAGCTGATGGCCTTTTCGGTGTCGAGCGATCACGCGCGGCAGGAACAGGTCTGGGATATGCTCGCCTCGAGCCACACCCAGCAGCCCTGGTATATCCGCGCGCGGCTGACCGAGGACAAGGTTCGGGCATCGGACAAGCGTGTCCTGTTCGTCACCCTCGACGCCTATCGCGAGGCAGGCGGACATATTCTTCGCGATCTCTTCGAAAGCGATGACGGCGGCTGGCTCGAGGACGTCGCGCTGCTCGACCGGCTGCAGGCCGAGAAGTTCGAAGCCGAGGTTGCGCGTGTCGCGGCGGAAGGCTGGAAGTGGATCGAGACCGCGGTCGACTTCCCCTATGGCCACACCTTCGGCCACCGCCCGCTCGATGGCGTGGCGGCCGAGTCGAGCGCCGACGATGAGGCGCGGATCGAAGCGCTGCGCGAGGAAGCCGACCGGCTCGAAGACGAATGGGCGGGCGCCGAGGACATCCCCGATGAAATCAGTGCCCGGATCGATGCGATCGACGAGGAGATCGCGCCGCTCGTCTCGAAGCCGCTGATCTACGACCCGGAGTGAGGATCAGCGTGCAATAGGCACCCCCTTCGTGGGGTGATCGGCGTGCAAAAAGGACCCCTTCATCCCGGGGATTTAGTCGGCCGACTGGTTTTGATCAGTTGGCGAGAACGGGATGTTGATCGTGGAGACAGTGGT
>NZ_DASYHG010000030.1:0-402184 GCF_035998905.1 Sphingopyxis sp.
TCCCCTCTCGCTTGCGGGAGGGGCAGCGAGGCTTGCGAACTTGTTCGTTAGCCGCAGCGGGGTGGGCCTGATCGTAACGTGGCTGCCCACCCCCGACCCCTCCCGCAAGCGGGAGGGGAGAAGAACGGCCGCTACCGGTCGAAAGCCGCCGCAGCCGCCTACCCCATAACCCACTGCCGCCGCGAATAGCCCTGCGCCCACAAGAGCGCGGTCAGATCATGATGGCGGATCGCGGCGTCGGCCGCCTCGCCCGCGGCGGGGTGCGGATAATAGCCGATCCCCAGCCCCGCGCTCGTGATCATCGGAATATCGTTCGCGCCGTCGCCGACCGCCAGCGTCTCGGCGAGCGGCAGGCCGTGCTTCGCCGCCTCGGCCTTCAGCGTCTCGAGCTTCGCCGAACTGTCGACGATCGGCTCGGTCACCTTGCCGGTGAGCTTGCCGCCGGCGATTTCCAGCTCGTTCGCGATGATCCGGTCGAACCCGATCGCCTCGCCCACCGGGCCGGCAAAGGCGGTGAAGCCGCCCGAAATCAGCACCGAGTGCGCGCCATGCGCCTTCATCGTCTGTACCAAAGTGCGCGCACCGCGCGTCAGCTTCACCCGCTCCATCCGGCAGTCGACAAGCGTCGATTCGGGCATCCCCGCGAGCAGCCCGACGCGCTCGATCAATGCGGCGCGAAAGTCGAGCTCGCCCTTCATCGCGCGTTCGGTGATCGCCGCGATCTGCGGCTTCAGCCCCGCATAGTCGGCGAGTTCGTCGATGCACTCGACCGTGATCATCGTCGAATCCATGTCGGCGATGATCATCTTCTTGGTGCGGTCGCCCAGCGGCTGGACGACGATATCGAGCGCGCCATGGTCCATATGCGCCAGCTCCTTGCGCGCGCTGACAAGGCTGCCGTGAAAGACGATATCCGCCGCGTCATGCTCGTCGAGCCAGTGCGGGGCGCCGACATCGTGCCCCGTCGCCGCCAGCCGGTCTATCGCTTCGCGAACCACCTCGTCGGTCAGCTTTCCGGCTGCTATCAGCGTGGCTACGAACATGGCTGCTCCTTCTTCATTCTCCGGCGACGCGCCGCCTCTCGCACTTATTGCTGGCCCCACCGCCAGCGGCAAGAGCGCATTGGCGGTCGCGCTCGCAAAAGCGCTCGGAAACGGAACAGTCGTCAACGCCGACGCGAGCCAGGTCTATGCCGACCTTGCCATCCTGTCGGCGCGCCCGTCGGATGACGAGATGGACGGCGTACCGCACCGTCTCTTCGGTCATGTCGACGCTGCAGAGGCGCATAATGCCGCGCGCTGGGCCGATGAAGCGCGCGCCGTCATCGCCGCCGCGCACGCCGCGGGCGACGTCCCGATCCTCGTCGGCGGCACCGGCCTCTATTTCCGCACCCTCCTCGACGGGATCGCGCCTGTCCCCGAAATCGATCCCGATATCCGCGCCGCCGTGCGCGCACTCCCCGTCGCCGATGCACACGCCGCACTCGCCCAGTCCGACCCCGCCGCCGCAACACGTCTCAACCCCGCCGACACCACCCGCGTCGCGCGCGCGCTCGAGGTCGTGCGCTCGACCGGCCGCACGCTTGGCGAGTGGCAGGAGGCGCGCGAAGGCGGCATCGCCGGCACGGTCACGCTCACCCCGCTGGTCCTGCTGCCCCCGCGCGACTGGCTCCGCGCCCGCTGCGACCGGCGCCTCGTCCAGATGTTCGACGCGGGCGCGATCCCAGAAACCGGGGCGCTACTCGCGCGCGGCCTCGACCCCGCCCTCCCCGCGATGCGCGCGATCGGCGTGCCGCAAATCGCCAGCCATCTGCGCGGCGAGATCGGCCGCGACGAAGCGCTCGAAGCCGCGCAGGCCGCCACCCGCCAATATGCAAAGCGCCAATTTACGTGGTTCCGCCACCAGCCCCCGCCAGATTGGCTGCGCCACGAGGAATCATTAAACATCGATTCGATCAACAATTTAGCAATAATATTACGTGATAGATTGTTGACAGGATAGAATCATGCACCTATTGCCCGCAACCCTGTTGCAGCGCACAAGCGCTGCGTTTTTGTGCTGGAAGGAGTTTCGTCGTGACGGAAATGAGTGGTGCCGACATGGTGGTTCAGGCGCTGGTCGACCTCGGGGTCGACACGGTGTTCGGCTATCCGGGCGGCGCGGTCCTTCCCATCTATGACGCGCTCTTCAATCACCCGACGATCAAGCACATTCTCGTCCGCCACGAACAGGCGGCGACGCACGCGGCAGAGGGATATGCGCGTTCGACCGGCAAGCCCGGCGTCGTGCTCGTCACTTCGGGTCCCGGCGCGACCAATGCCGTCACCGGCATCACCGACGCGCTGCTCGATTCCATCCCGATGGTCGTGCTCACCGGACAGGTGTCGACCGCGCTGATCGGCACCGACGCGTTCCAGGAATGCGACACCGTCGGCATCACGCGCCACTGCACCAAGCATAATTATCTCGTCATGGACCCCGACCGTCTCGGTCCGATCCTGCACGAGGCTTTCCACATCGCGACGCACGGCCGCCCCGGCCCCGTCGTGATCGACATCCCCAAAAATGTGCAGGTCGCGACCGGCGAATATGTCGTGCCCGAAAAGATCCTGCACAAAAGCTATCGCCCGCAGGTCGAACCCGACGCCGACGCGATTGCAGAGGCCGTCGCGATGATCGCCGCGGCCGAGCGCCCGGTGTTCTACACCGGCGGCGGCGTGATCAACGCCGGCCCCGACGCGAGCGCGGCACTGCGCCAGCTCGTCGCGCTCACCGGCGCGCCGATCACCTCGACCCTGATGGGCCTCGGCGCCTTCCCGTCGGACGACGACAAATGGCTCGGCATGCTCGGCATGCACGGGACCTATGAAGCGAATATGGCGATGAACCGCGCCGACCTGATCATCGCGGTCGGCGCGCGCTTCGACGACCGCGTCACCGGGCGTCTCGACGCTTTCTCACCGGACTCGAAGAAGATCCACATCGATATCGACCGCAGCTCGATCAACAAGATCGTCCCCGTCGACCTCGCGATCGTCGGCGATGCCGGGCGCGCGCTCGATGCGATCATTACGGGCTGGCAGGCAGCGGGCCACAAGGCGCGCGACCTCGGCGAATGGTGGCGCCGCGTCGACGGCTGGCGCGCGACGCGCTGCCTCGACTTCCCCGAAAAGAAGGATCCGGCCGCCGACATCATGCCGCAGCGCGCGGTGAAGGCGCTGTTCGACGCGACGCGCGGGCGCGACCCGATCATCACGACCGAGGTCGGCCAGCACCAGATGTGGGCGGCGCAGCATTTCGGCTTTTCGGCGCCGAACCGCTGGCTCACCAGCGGCGGGCTCGGTACGATGGGTTATGGTTTCCCCGCCGCGGTCGGCGCGCAGATCGCGCACCCCGACCGCCTCGTCATCTGCATCGCGGGCGAAGCCAGCCTGCAGATGAACATCCAGGAAATGGGGACGGTCAGCCAGTATCGCCTGCCGGTGAAGATCTTCATCCTCAACAATGAATGGATGGGGATGGTCCGCCAGTGGCAGGAACTGACCTATGAAAGCCGCTATTCGAACAGCTATTCGGACAGCCTGCCCGATTTCGTGAAGCTCGCCGATGCCTATGGCTGGACGGGGCTGCGCATCGACAATCTGGGCCAGCTCGAAGACGGCATCAAGAAGATGATCGAGACCCCGGGTCCGGTCATCGTCGACTGCCGCGTCGCGCAGCTTGCGAACTGCTTCCCGATGATCCCGTCGGGCGCCGCGCACACCGAAATGCTCCTCCAGCCGAGCGACGTGACCGGCACGATGGACGACGAAGCCAAGGCACTGGTGTAAATCATATGAAAATCAAGACCGAAGCCGGCGAGCGCCATGTGCTCGCCATCACCGTCGACAACGAGGCCGGGGTGCTCGCCAAGATCACCGGGCTGTTCACCGCGCGCGGCTATAATATCGAAAGCCTGACGGTGGCCGATATCACCGCCGACCACGCGCTGTCGCGCATCACCATCGTCACCTCGGGACCGCCGCCGATCATCGACCAGATCATCGCGCAGCTCGACCGGCTGGTTCCCGTGCACAAGGTCATCGACCTCAACGACGCGGGCGAGGCGCATGTCGAGCGCGAGATCGCGCTCGTGAAGGTCGCGGGCACGGGCGACAAGCGCATCGAGGCGCTGCGCATGGCCGACGTCTTCCGCGCCAAGGTCGTCGACACGACGCTCACCAGCTTCATCTTCGAAATCACCGGGACGAGCGACAAGGTCGACCGCTTCATCGCGCTGATGCGCGAATGCGGGCTGGTCGAGGTCGGCCGCACCGGCGTCGTCGCCATCGCCCGCGGGTCGGAGGCGCTGTAAACACCGTTAACATTGGGCTTCGGCCTCACTCTCCACATCAAATCCCCCCCCTCGCGGGGCCACAGGACTAGAAGGGTTTTCCAATGCAGGTTTATTATGATCGCGACGCCGACCAGGATCTGATCAAGGGCAAGAAGGTCGCCGTCGTCGGCTACGGCAGCCAGGGTCACGCCCACGCGCAGAACATGCGCGACAGCGGCGTCAAGGAAGTCGCGATCGCGCTCCGCCCCGGTTCGGCGACCGCCAAAAAGGCCGAAGCCGCGGGCTTCAAGGTCATGTCGAACAAGGAAGCCGCCGAATGGGCCGACGTGATCATGATCGCCGCCCCCGACGAGCATCAGGCAAAAATCTACGCCGACGACATTGGCCCGAACATGAAGCCCGGCGCGGCGCTCGCCTTCGCGCACGGCCTCAACATCCACTTCGGCCTCATCGACGCGCGCCCCGACATCGACGTCTTCATGGTCGCGCCCAAGGGCCCCGGCCACACGGTGCGCAGCGAATATCAGAAGGGCGGCGGCGTCCCCTGCCTGATCGCGGTCGCGCAGGAAGCACAGGGCGCGGGCGCGTCGGGCAACGGCTTCGCCAAGGCGCTCGCCCTCTCCTACGCCTCGGCCGTCGGCGGCGGGCGCAGCGGCATCATCGAAACCACCTTCAAGGAAGAGTGCGAAACCGACCTCTTCGGCGAACAGGCGGTGCTCTGCGGCGGCATCACCCACCTGATCCAGGCGGGTTTCGAAACGCTCGTCGAGGCGGGCTACGCGCCCGAAATGGCCTATTTCGAGTGCCTCCACGAAACCAAGCTGATCGTCGACCTCCTCTATGAAGGTGGCATCGCGAACATGCGCTATTCGATCTCGAACACCGCCGAATATGGCGACATCAAGACCGGCCCGCGCATCATCACCGACGAAACGAAGAAGGAAATGAAGCGCGTCCTCGCCGACATCCAGTCGGGCCGCTTCGTGAAGGATTTCGTGCTCGACAACCAGGCCGGCCAGCCCGAACTGAAGGCGAGCCGCAAGGCCGCCGCGGCGCACCAGCTCGAAAAGACCGGCGCCGAACTGCGCGCGATGATGCCGTGGATCGCCAAGAACCAGCTCGTCGACAAATCGAAGAACTGACGGCCCAACAGGCCGTCACCCCGGACTTGATCCGGGGTCCAGTGGCGACGGGTCTTCCCCAGTCGCGGGCGAGGAGCTAGGGCCGGGTCATGGCATCCGACCTCTCCTTCGCCTGCGATTGCGGGACCGTCACTGGAACAATGCTGGGCGTCGGCCCGGCGCAAGGCGATCACCTGATCTGCCATTGCAGCGATTGCCAGGATCTCACCCACTATCTCGGCCATGCCGGACGCGTGCTCGACGCGCATGGTGGCACCGCGCTCTACCAGACGCGTTGCGCGAACATGCGGCTCGACTCCGGCCGCGAGCATCTCGCCTGCGTCCATCTGACCGGTAAACCGACCTTGCGCTGGTATGCCGCCTGTTGCCGCCTGCCGCTCTTCAACACCGTCGCGAACGGTAAATTCCCCTTCATCACGATCCAGCTCGCCGCCTGCGATCCCGCTGCACGCGAAGTCGTCGGACCGTCGCGCGGTCATATCTACACACAGGACGCGATCGGCGACGCCAGCCACCTGCCCCAGATGAGCATGGTCACGTTGATGCGACGCTTCTTCGTGCGAATGATCAAGGATATCGTTTCGGGCAACCGGCGACGCGCCGCGCTCTTCGACGCGGAAACCCTCGAACCCATCGCCAAACCTCATCGATTGACCGGCGAAGAAATGCTTGCGCTCCGCCGCCGCTGAGGCCGCACGCGCGGGTTTGTCATTTCGATCCGATGCCCTAAGGGAAGCCCCGATGCCGGGCCTCCCTCCCTTCTCCGCCCATCGCGCCGATCTCGCGGCGCTGGCGCGCGACAGCCGCCGCCGCACCCTCGCGCCGCGCGCGGGCCGCGATTTCGCGTCGAACGACTATCTCGGCCTCGCCGATAGCGAAGCCCTTCGCGCCGCGCTCGCCGCGGGCATCGAACGCGGCCTGCCCGCGGGATCGGGCGGCTCGCGCCTGCTGCGCGGCAACCACGCCGAACATGAAGCGCTCGAGGCGCACGCCGCGCGCCATTATGGCAGCGAGGCCGCACTCTTCTTCCCGACCGGCTTCGCGGCCAACGTCGCGCTCTTCGCCACGCTCCCGCAGCGCGGCGACCTCGTCGTCCACGACGAACTCATCCACGCGAGCGCGCACGACGGCATGAAACTCGGCCGCGCGGGGACGATCGCGGCAAGGCACAATGATGCGCAGGCCTTCGCCGACGTCATAACGCGCTGGCGTGCCGGCGGCGGTGCGGGCACCCCGTGGATCGCGGTCGAAAGCCTCTATTCGATGGATGGCGACCGCGCGCCGCTCGCCGATCTCGCCGCGGTCGCCGACCGCCACGATGCGATCCTCGTCGTCGACGAGGCGCACGCGACCGGCGTTTTCGGCCCCGGCGGCGCGGGCCTCGCGCACGGCCTTCCGCGCCGCGACAACCTCGTCACCCTCCACACCTGCGGCAAGGCGCTCGGCGCCGAGGGCGCTTTGCTCTGCGGTCCCTCGATCGCGTGCGACTTCCTCGTCAACCGCGGGCGCCCCTTCATCTTCTCGACCGCGCCGTCGCCGCTGATGGCGTGGCTCGTCCGCCAGGCGATCGAGGTCGTCGCGAACGAGCCCGAGCGGCAGGGGCGTCTCCACGGCCTCGTCCGTCACGCCGCCGAGCGGCTCGTCCCGCTCGGCATCCCCGCCAGCGGCACCCAGATCCTGCCCGTGATCATCGGCGACAACGACCGCACGATGCGGATCGCGGGCGATCTGCGCGACGCGGGTTTCGACATTCGCGGCATTCGCCCGCCGACCGTGGCGCAGGGAACCGCGCGCCTGCGCATCGCGATCACGCTCAATGTTGACGAGGATAACATCGACGACATGGCCGACGCGCTGGCGTCGGCGATGGCCGCGGCATGACGCGCTTCGTCGTCACCGGCTCCGACACCGGCATCGGAAAAACCATCTTTTCTGCCGCTTTGGCGCAGGCCACCCGCGCGCCCTACTGGAAACCGATCCAGTCAGGCCTCGAAGAAGAAACCGACAGCGAGATCGTCGCGCGCCTCGCGGGCGTGCCGGTCCGCCCCGAAGCCTACCGCCTCGTCACCCCCGCCTCGCCGCATATCGCCGCCGAAATTGACGGCGTTAACATTGAGGTCGAAAAGCTGACCCCGCCGCCCGGCAAGCTGATCGTCGAAGGCGCCGGCGGCGCGCTTGTCCCGGTGACGCGGCAGACGCTCTACGCCGACCTCTTCGCGAAATGGCAGGTACCGGTGATCGTCTGCGCGCGCACCGCGCTCGGCACGATCAACCACAGCCTGCTCACGATCGAGGCGCTGCGGTCGCGCGGCGTCCCGATCCACGGCCTCGCCTTCCTCGGCGACGCGGTCGAGGACAGCGAGGCGATCATCGCCGAAATCGGCGGCGTCCGCCGCCTCGGCCGCCTGCCGGTCATCGCCCCGCTGACGCCTGAAAGCCTCGCGCAAGCCTTCGCAGCAAACTTCGATCTCACGGACTTCCATTAAACTTCGTCATCCCCGCGAAAGCGGGGACCCAGCGAAATGAGAAAATCCACCCGCAGGGTGGCATTCGACCAGCAACGGTGCCACTGGGTTCCCGCTTTCGCGGGAATGACGAGGTAAAAGATGACGCAAAACCCCACCTCCCCCGTCTGGCACCCCTTCACCCAGCACGGCCTCGGCGACCCCATCCCGCTGATTTCGCACGCCAAAGACGCGCGCCTCTACGACGTGAACGGCCAAAGCTGGATCGACGGCATCTCCTCATGGTGGGTCACCACGCACGGCCACGCACACCCGCGCATCATGGCAGCGGTCCGCGCCCAGACCGAAAAGCTCGACCAGCTCATCTTCGCCGGCTGGACGCACGAACCCGCCGAAAGCCTCGCCGCCGAACTGGTCCGCATCACCCCCGCCCCGCTCACGCGGGTCTTCTTTTCGGACTCGGGCTCGACCAGCGTCGAGGTCGCGCTCAAGATGGCGCTCGGCTACTGGTATAACATCGGCGAGGCGCGCAGCCGCATCCTCGTGCTCGAACACAGCTATCATGGCGACACGATCGGCACGATGTCGGTCGGCGAACGCGGCGTCTACAACCGCGCGTGGCAGCCGTTGCTGTTCGACGTCGACACCATCCCCTTCCCGCACGAAGGCATGGAGCAAGCCACGCTCGACGCGCTCGAGGCCGCCTGCTCAGCCAAACCCGCGGCCTTCATCGTCGAGCCGCTCATCCTCGGCGCGGGCGGCATGCTCATCTACCCCGCATGGGTGCTCGCCGAAATGCGCGCGATCTGCGCGCGCCACAATGTCCTCTTCATCGCCGACGAGGTGATGACCGGCTGGGGCCGCACCGGCACGCGCTTCGCCTGCGATTCTGCGGGCGTCATCCCCGACATTGTCTGCCTCTCGAAAGGCCTCACCGGCGGCAGCCTGCCGCTCGCGGTCACGCTCTGCATCGAACCGATCTTCGCAGCGCATTTCTCGGCCGACCGCGCGAAGACCTTCTATCATTCGAGCAGCTACACCGCGAACCCGATCGCTTGCGCCGCCGCGAACGCCAATCTCGAAATCTGGCGCGACGAACCCGTCCAGCAACGCATCGACGCGCTCGCCGACGCGCAGGCTGCACATCTCTCGCTGCTTTCGCACGACCCGCGCGTCGCCAACCCGCGCCGCCTCGGGACGATCGCAGCGCTCGACATCGTCGTTTCCGACAGCGGCTATCTCTCGAACCTCGCCCCGCGCCTGATCGCCTTTTATCGCGACCGCGGCGTCCTCCTCCGCCCGCTCGGCAACACGCTCTACGTCATGCCGCCCTATTGCATCACCGCCGACGAACTCGCGCAGGTCTGGGACGCGATCAGTACATCCCTCGGGGCGGTTCGGGATCCCGCCTGATCGCCAGCTGCACGACATCGCCCCGGTCCAGCGGCACGCGCACCAGCCGTTCGAATTTCGCGCGCGCGCCGGTCATCACATAGTCGTTGATGCCGAAATCGCCGGTCGCGGGATCGACGCCCGTTTCGGGCCCGACGTCCAGATAGCGCCCGCGAAAGCGGACGAGCGGACACACGCGATACCCCGCGAGGCATAGCTCGCGCGCGCCGTAAAAGCCCGAAATCGGGTCATGGACGATCCCTTCCCTGGGAGAATTCATGGTGCCGAGATGATAATTGGGGCCCATCGCCTCGCCGCGCGCATAGAGTTTGCCCCGCGCGGGGGATTCGACGATCACGAGCTGCCAGCTGTTCCAGAACGCCGCGCGCGCCAGCTTGCGGCGCAGCGCCGGATCGTCGACCGCCGACAGGAAGCCCGCGGTCCCCTGATCGGCATAGATCTGGGGGGCGCCCGACGCGAAGTCGGGCCGGTCCTTCGCCATCTGCCATAGCGCCTCGGTCCGCTCGCGATAAGCCGTGCGGAAGCAGCCGATACGATCCCATTTCTCGATCATCGCCATGCACGTATCGCGCTCGCGCAGCCATTGTCGCTGTGTTGCCACGACCGACCGGTCGTTTCGCCAGGCGAGGACATAGGCTTCGTTCAGTTCGCGATCCACGTCCGCAAAGGCCGAAGGCGCGCCGGCCTCATCCCCTGACCGCTCGCGGCAGATGTAATGTTCGGTGACCGAACGCGCGCGGTTGCAATCGAAGCCCGGCGTTTCGGGCCGGTCGAGCGCGGCCCACACCTGACCGAGTTCGCCCCGCGACAGCACGACCCGGCCCGATTCCGGCCTGGCGCCGACCCAGTCGTATCGCGCGGGCGTCCAGCTCGTCGGTTCGACCAGCACCGGCCCCGCGATCCGGCTGCGGCGCAGCCAGTCGAGCTGGATCATGTGCAGCCGCGTGTTCGCGATCGTCGCGCCGGTCAGGTCCCAGTCGGACTTCGACGCCATCAACAACGCCGCGCCTGTCAGATCCGCGCCGGCGAGTGACACGCCCGAACTGTCCTGCCCGCAATTATCGTCCTGCCCCAGCCCGCAGCGGAATTCGAAGCCCCTCATATTCGCCGACTGGAAACTGGCGCCCTTGATCGAATGCAGCGCGGCGCCCTCGAACGAACTGCCCGACAGGTCCGCGTAGGATGCGTCCACCTGCTCCATCTTGGTCCGCTGAAACCGCGCCCGCCGGAAGGTCGCGTGGCTCAGGTTGGCCCGGTCGAGCGTCGATGCGCGGAACTCCAGCCCGCGCCCCTCGAACCCCCGCCAGTCCGACGCGTTGAGCTCGGCATTATGGAAGCGACTGTTCGTCCCGCGCGCGCGCGTCCATTTCGAATGCACCAGCTTTGCATTGCTGAAGCAGAGGTTCGAAATATCCTGCCCCGAAAAATCGGCGTGCGGCAGGACGAGCCCGTCGAAATTGACCTGCTGCCCCGGATAAAGCCCTTTGATGCGGACGATCTCGGCGACCGACCGGATCGCGCCCGCCTTGATCTCGACCCCCTTGGGACAGGGCTGCCACGCGAGGGCCGGCTGCGCGGCAAAGGCGGCCAAAACACCGGCGACGATCGCGAGACGGGAAAGCATCCTGTTTTGGCCCCCTCCTGAAAACAGCAGCGTGCGCGACCGATTCCACGGCCGGGCTGCCTCGTCGTTCATGCGCTTCCTTTTCATCCGGAGCAACGCGCAACCGACGCTCCAGCCAAACGATGGAGAGGGTCTGGTTTTCGGCGTTCGAGCCCCCATCTGGACAACATCGCTCCCATGCCGGCCACCGCAGTTCGGCTTAGGTTCATCTAAGCCGCTCAATCTGCGACGCAGGGGATATGGGGTCCGGGAATAAATCGATCATGCAGACAAAAGCCGTCCTCCTCCTCCCCCTGTTCGCGGCGCTCGCCTTCGCCGCGCCGGGCCATGCGCAGGATGACGGCTCGCTTGCGCAATCGGGTCATCCGCCGGAGCGCACCTCGGTCCTCTATACCTATGGCGACGAGCCCTGCCCCGAACCCAAGGGCGACGAGATCGTCGTCTGCGCGCAGCAGCCCGAATCCGAACGCTACCGCGTCCCCAAGGAGCTGCGCGAGGAGTTGAAGGAGGATGAGGTCGCCGGCGGCGGCAGCTGGGCCTCGGCCGTCGACGGTTACACCAATGGCGCCGCGGCGGCGAGCCGCCCGAACAGCTGCTCGCCCGTCGGCTCCTATGGTTTCACCGGCTGCGCTGCCGCGGCGCTGCGCCAATGGTTCGAGGCGCGCCGCGCCCCCTGACGCCGGGCATCGCCCGCCCATACCCCGCACGGGGTATGACACCCCATGCAAATCGATGATACCCGCCGCCGATCAACGGCTTGCCTCGGCCAGCCGGTGGATGATGGTGGGCGCTGCGTTGCACGGCAACGGGGCGCCCGGCCTGAGGGGGGATATCGGCGGCTCGCGACCCGCCGCCGGTATCTTCCGGTCCCCGATATCGCCTAGCGCAGCAGACGGTTCACGAGCGCCGCCAGTTCGGCCTCGCGCCCGACCTCGCTCTTGCGCAGGATCGACTTGATCTGCGTACCCAGCGTCTGCGCGCTGGTGCCGCGCTCCGCGGCGATCGCCTCGCGCGCCTCGCCGTTCGCCAGCCGCAGCGCAATCTCCGCCTCCGCCGCGGTCAGCCCCAGCGCGGCGCGCAGCGGCGTGGTCCGCATCGCCGGAATATCCGCCGCACGCCGCGCGACGACCAGCACCCGCGGCTCGAAACCGAAATCCCATTCGCGCCGCGGCAGGCGGAACAATTCGCAGAGCAGCCCGCCCTCTGCGTCGTCGGGCGACCCGATCCAATATTGCTGCATGGCTTCTCCCGGCAACGCGCTCTCGAGCGCGCGCGCCAGCCCAGCCTGCAACAACGCATCGGTATCGCGCCGTACAGCGCCCAGCCGCCCGCGGCGCAGGCACAGCGCCCCGCCCGCACGCTCTCCGACGATCGTTTCGGCCGCGGCCGAGAGCGCGGCGACCGCGCCGTGCCGGTCGATCAGGAACGCCGCGACGCCGATCGCATCGAACGCGCCGACGGTCATCGCCGCGCCGCGCTGCGCGATCGCCTGCTGCATCCGCACCGCCGCCAGCGCATAGGTCGCGCCCGCGGCGAACAGCTTGCGGTCGCGCGCTTCGGTGCGGCCGTCGTCCTCGGATCGGAGCGCCGCCAGTCCGACGAGGAACCCTTCGCCCTCGACCAGCGCGGTCTGGCAGCCGTGGACCCCGTCCCAGCGGCGGATGTGCTCCTCATAATCGTCGGTGCCGCTGTGCCGGCGCGCAATATCGTAATGCGCCTCGCTCAATATCTCGAGCGGCCGCGCGCTCACCGCGACGCGCCAGTTCACCTCGGGCCGCCAGCCCTCGATCTCCAGGAATTCGCGCTGATAGGCGGGGTCGATGTCGGGCAGGAAGTTGAACAGCGTCGCTTCGTCGCCGATCCCCAGCAATTGCGCGCGCGTCGACCGCGTCCGGCGCGCGAGCAGGCGCAGCGCCGCGTTCCACCCGTCCGCCTCGAACGGCGCCGCCAGAAAGGCATTTTCGACCTCGCCCATTTCGCGGGCAAACAGGCTATCCATCACGCAAGGCCCCCCAGCCTTCGTTCCTTATCGCATTGCACCATGAAAGCGGGCGCGGAGCAAGCCCGTTGCGGGCGCCGGGCGCTGCAACCAGAACCGAAACGCTGCGTTTCTCCGGGGCTTATTGACGCCGTCCCTCGCCTTCGCCTAGCTTCGCGCCTTCCCCAACAGGAGACTGTCCCATGCGTCGCATCCTCCCCTATGCCGCCCTTGCCCTCGTCGCCGTCGTCGCGACCCCGATCGCCCTCGCGCAGGGCGGCTCCGCCCCCGGCGCCCCCGACAAATCGCGCGTCACCGCGGGCACCTACGCCGCCGACGCCGGCCACACGATGGTCGTGTGGGAAGTCGATCACCTCGGCTTCAGCAAATATACCGGCATCTTCGGCGACGTGACCGGCACGCTCGTCATCGATCCCAAGAATCTCGCCGCGGCCAAGGTCGACGTCACGATCCCCGTCGCCAAGGTCACGACCGCCAGCGCCGGGCTCACCAGCCACCTGCTCCGCGCGGGCAAGGACGGCGGCAAGCCCGACTTCTTCGGCGCCAACCCCGCCGACGCCAAATTCGTCTCGACCAGCGTCGTCCTCGACGACGACGGCGACGAGGCGAAGGTCACCGGCAACCTCACGCTCAACGGCGTGACCAAGCCCGTCACCCTCGACGTCGATTTCCACGGCGCGGGCGTCGGCATGAACAAGAAGGAAACCATCGGCTTCCAGGCCGAAACGACGATCAAGCGCAGCGATTTCGGCATCAACATGGGCATCCCCTATGTCAGCGATGCCGTCGAACTCGAAATCCACGCCGCGTTCGAAAAGCAGTAAGGGTTTAACAGCGCGGCACCGGCCCGCTCCCCCACCCGGCCTCCCTAGGTTACTATCGTTGGGGAGGCCGGGTGGGGGAGCGGGCCGGTGCCGCCGAAATGCGCCGTCAGGCGCATTTCCAGACAGACGCACCCAATCTGTCACACGCGCCGCGTAAGAACGGGGCGGGACCGGCGCTGGTCCCGCCCTTTTTCGTACAGGAGCCGTGTGATGAGCGAACTGGTACGCGAAATTGTCGAAGTGAACGCGTCGATCGACGGCGACGAGGAAAATCCGCTGCTGGTCGTCGAGGCCGAGGGGCTCGCCCCCACCGCGGGCTGGGCGAATGTCCGGCTCGACCCGCATGTCTATATCACCCCGCCCGACGACGGCGTGCAGGATTTCGACCTCGTCGGCGACCGTCCTTCCGGCGATGCCGCCGAAGTCCTCTCCGAAGTCGAGGCCGCATGGGAAGGCCCGCTCGAGGATTGGGTGATCGGCGTGCGCGTCCACGCGGTCGACAATCTGATCGAGGACGAGGTTTACGAACCGTGGGACGAGGACGACGACGCGAGCGAAGCCGCCTGACCTTCGCCCGGCGAACATCCCCTGCACTGCGCCGGGCCGCGAGCCCCCTTGCGGCCCGGCGACATTTTCGGTTCATCGCACAGCCAGCCAAGGCGGCGTAGCCTCCCCTCGATTCAAGGGAGGATCCTCATGCGCCATATCCTGCTTCTCGCTCTCGCGCTCACCGCCACCCCCGCGCTGGCGCAGGCCAACCCGCAGATCGACTATCCGGCCTTCCAGGCGCTCACCGCCAGCGTCGCCCCCGCGCGCGCGACGCGCCTGATCGCCTTCGACGCCTTCAAGGCAGAGGCCGCAAAGCCCGGCACCCTCCTCCTCGACGCGCGCTCGAAGGACGCCTTCCAGCGCGGCCATATCAAGGGCGCGGTCAACCTGCCGCTCACCGACTTCACCGCCGAAAGCCTCGCCGCGGTCGTCGGCGCCAATCCCGGGCGCCCCATCCTCATCTATTGCAACAATAATTTCTCGAACCACCGCAGCCCCGTGCCGCTCAAATCGGCGCCGCTCGCGCTCAATATCCAGACCTTCATCAACCTCGTCGGCTATGGCTATCCCAACGTCCTCGAACTCGCCGACGTCGTCGATTTCAACGATCCGAAGGTCGAATGGGTGGCTGGCTGAGTCCGCACCCCACGCAATTTTCGCACTCCCCCCTTGCCAAACGCGACATTTTGAACCAATAGCCTCCCCATGCGCGGCAACGCCCTTCTTCTTCTGCGACTTACACGCCCTTGGGCGTGACACTGGCTGCGCGCTAGTCGCGGCCACCCGCTCAAGGGTCCGATCGACAAGCACTCGCAACCACCAGAAGAAGTTTTCACACCATGACCATGCTCCGCGACCCCTCGGTCAAGTATAGCGCTTTCCCGCAGGTTCCCTTGGCGAACCGCGAATGGCCCGGCCGCGTCACCACGAGCGCGCCGATCTGGCTCTCCACCGACATGCGCGACGGCAACCAGTCGCTGATCGACCCGATGGATGCCGAGAAAAAGGCCCGCTTCTTCGACCTGCTCGTCAAATGCGGGTTCAAGGAGATCGAGGTCGGCTTCCCCAGCGCCGGCGCGACCGAATTCGACTTCATCTCGGGCCTCGTGAAGAACGGCCGCATCCCCGACGACGTCACGCCGCAGGTGCTGACGCAGAGCCGCGCCGACCTCATCCGCACCAGCTTCGACAGCCTCGCAGGCGCCAAAACCGCGATCGTCCACGTCTATAATGCGGTCAGCCCCGCGTGGCGCAAGATCGTCTTCGGCATGGAGATGGACGAGATCAAGGGCATCGCGATCGAGGGCGCGAAGCAGCTCCGCGACAATGCCGCGCGCCTGCCCGGCACCGACTGGCGTTTCGAATACAGCCCCGAAACCTTCTCGACCGCCGAGCTCGATTTCAGCATCGCCTGCTGCGAAGCGGTGATGGACATCCTCCAGCCGACGACCGACAAGCCGATCATCCTCAACCTCCCCGCGACGGTCGAGGCGTCGACGGCGAACATCTACGCCGACCAGATCGAATATTTCTGCAAGAACCTGCCCAATCGCGACCGCGCGATCATATCCTTGCACACCCACAACGACCGCGGCACCGGCGTCGCCGCGGCCGAACTCGGTCTGCTCGCGGGCGCCGACCGCGTCGAGGGCTGCCTGTTCGGCAATGGCGAGCGCACCGGCAACACCTGCCTCGTCACCGTCGCGCTCAACATGTACACGCAGGGCGTCGACCCTTGCCTTGACTTCTCGAACATCGACGAGGTCATCCAGACGGTCGAATATTGCAACAACCTGCCCGTCCACCCGCGCCACCCCTATGGCGGCGAGCTCGTCTACACCGCTTTCTCGGGCAGCCATCAGGACGCAATCAAGAAGGGCTTCGCCGCGCGCGAGCGCCAGAATGACGAGAAGTGGGAAGTCCCCTATCTCCCCATCGACCCCGCCGACCTCGGCCGCAGCTACGAAGCGGTAATCCGCGTCAACAGCCAGTCGGGCAAGGGCGGCGTCGCATGGGTGCTCGAACAGGACAAGGGCCTGAAACTGCCCAAGAAAATGCAGGCGAGCTTCAGCCATGTCGTCCAGGCACTTGCCGACCAGACGAGCCGCGAACTCGGCGCCGAGGATATCTGGCACGCGTTCGAGGGCCAGTATCTGGCGACCGAAGCCAAGCGCTTCCAGCTCGTCGACTGGTCGGAGACGCACAGCGGCGCCGACCGCATCTTCGCCGGCAAGCTCACCATCGACGGCATGCAGCGCAGCGTCAGCGGCCGCGGCAACGGCCTGATGTCGAGCGTCATCGCGGCCTTGAGCGAGAGCGGCGGCCCGGTGATGGACATCGTCGACTATAGCGAGCACGCGATCGGCCAGGGCAGCAATGTGCAGGCCGCGGCCTATGTCGAGTGCCGCACCGCGGACGGGAAAAGCCTGTTCGGCTGCGGGCTGGACACCGACGTCGCGACGGCGAGTGTGCGGGCGATCCTCTCAGCCGCGAACGGCGCGTAGAAGTCCGCCCCTCCACCGCTTCGCGGTCCCCCTCCCCATCGCTACGCGACAGGGAGGATTGGCGTACTCAAATCCTCCCTGTGCCGAAGGCATGGGGTGGGGGACCGCCGCGAAGCGGTGGTGGAGGGGCCCCTAGCGCGACGCCAAAACCAACCGAACCACCCCATCAACAACAGCATCCACATCCTTCAAAACATCAACCGCCGCCACCCGCACAACAACAAACCCCTGCCCCCTGAACCATTCATCGCGCAAAGCATCCCGCTCCACCCGGGCATCATGCACCAACCCATCCACCTCAACGATCATCCGCGCATCCGGCGCATAAAAATCCGCCACATAGTCCCCCACCGGATGCTGCCGCCGAAACTTCACCCCAGCCGGTCGCAAGCGCAACCGCTGCCAAAGCAAAACCTCCGGCGGCGACAAAACCCGCCGCAACCCCCGCGCCATTTTAACAGTAGCCTTCGAAGTCGACCGCACCCCAACACTCCCACCCCAATCCTCCCTGTGGCCGAAAGGCCATGGGGAGGTGGCAGCCGCAAAGCGGCTGACGGAGGGGCCAAAAGCGCGGGCGCCGCCGCCCCTCCACCAACGCCTACGGCGTCGGTCCCCCTCCCCACGCCTACGGCGCAGGGAGGAAATCAGAAACCCCAACCCGCACCACCCCGGACCAAACCCCAAATCCTCCCTGTCGCGAAGCGATGGGGAGTGGCAGACGGCGCGTAACGCCAGCGGGACCGCTCGCGCAGCGAGTGGCGGAGGGGCCGTGATCAATGGTCTATTTTCGAATTCAGTATGTTGAATGCGACCCCTCGTTCACGCAACGTCACGAAAAATGAGAAGCGGTGTAATCGCATGTGCCGCCGCAGGCCTGCCCAACGTCACCCGAACAATCGGCGCTAGCATCTTAGAGACTTGACCGATTACGCTGTGTGTCAGTCCAAAATCGTCATCGTTGAATTGCTGCGACAAGTCCGGTGTAAGGTATTCCGGGTGAGCACTCAAAATGCCTAAGATAGACCACTCTCCGGACATCGTATCACCGTAAGTCAACGTGATATCGCTCGCCGGCGCAACCAGATACTGCTGATCTAACGTGCACCAAACGAGCCCTGCGCTATTTCCAATTTTTGTCAGGAGTCGTGCATGCACAGCGTGAGGCATGATCTGGATCATATCCAGAAATATGTCCTTATTCTCCTGCTCCTCCCGCGCAGCGGCTTTCTGAGCGGCGGTCATATTGCCAATCTTTTGCCCTAGACCCGCGCCACCCTTAATTCTGCGCTGAATGGATGGTGCCTTCCAAGCTTCTTTAAACATTCCTAAATCCTGAATACTGAGATATCCAGTCACCCGTACAAATTGGCCAATGCTGGCATCACCAATATCGCGCTGAATCATATTCCGTTCAGTCAGAACATTTAGAAATTGGCGAGCATTTGTCCAAAAGGGATCGTAGACGCGCTCCAGACTTTCTGTGCCTGGCTCGCTCGGGGAAAGCTCAAATTCAACCTTTCCCCCGCCCAGTAGCGGAACCTCTCCGCCGACACCGATCTTTTTGCCTCTCTTGGAATTTTTACTCGCAGTCTCTGCCTTTGTTAGCCCGGTAAGAAGACCGCTGCTATCAAATTGGGAAAGAAAAGAAGCGATTCTGCGACTGTCATGATAAAGAAAATCAGAGACAGAAGCGCCTTCAACAGACCGGCTTTGAGATATTGCTAAGTCATCATCTGGCATACCACCTCCCCAATTACCGCCCTACATCTTAGGCGTCCCTGCCTACCGTATCGGCTTTGGACAAAATGAGCCAGAGTTTGGAAAAATCCAAGATTTGAACGATCCATCTGATCACTTCGAAATGATCTATGAACTCTGGCGCGGCTCAAACCTCAAATTCCCCTTTCCTACAATTTACCTATATGGTTCATTCTGTCGGTTTCACCCAACCGAAAGGACGAATCGATGGACGACTCCCCGCACGACCCTGCGCATATCCCCGCCCCCGGCAGCTATCACTGGACGCCGCGGCTCCAGCGCGACTTTCTGGAGGCGTTCGCCACCAACGGGTCGGTGAAGATTTCGGCGGCGAAGGTCAGCATGTCGCCCGGCGCCGTCTATCAGCTCAAGCAGCGGCCCGAGGGCGCGGCGTTCCGGCTCGGCTGCGCCGCGGCGCTGCTGATCGCGCGCGGGCGGCTCGTCGACGAGCTGCTCGACCGCGCGATCTGGGGGCATGACGAGACCAGCGAGGTGCAACGCGAGGACGGCCGCAGCTTCGTCAAGCGCCGCCGCATCGACAGCCGCCTCGGCCTCGCGATGCTCGCGCGGCTCGACAAGATGGTCGAAACCCGCGCCCCAAAAAGAGGAGAATGGCCGGGCGAAGAGATGCTCGCGCAGATCGTCGCGGGCGACTGGCCGGGCTTCCTCGCGCTGTTCGACGTTGCAGAAGCCGCACGCGGCGGGGGCGAGGCCGCCCGCACCGCTGCCGCCGAAGGAGCGGCCGCAGAGGCACCCGAAAGCGAACAGGATACCGGCGCCGCAACCGGCCCGGCCGAGGGAATGCCCGCCGCGCTCGCGCTCTGGCTCGCGGGCCGCGACAACCGCGCCAACCCGCTCGCCAGCCTCTGGCGCGGCACCGCAATCGCGAATGAAGTTGCGCAGTTTTCCGCCGCTTCCGACGCCGAGGCCGAAGGCGCCGACGAGGCTGAACCGACCCCCGAGCAGGCGGCGGCCACGATGACCGTCTGGTACGACGACGAAAGCAGCGAGCTGCGCACCAACTTCCCGCCGCCCGACGGCTTCGCGGGCACCGAAGACGGCCAGTTCGGCGACCCCGACTATGAACGCGCGCTCGACGTCGACGAGGAGGTCGCGTGGGAGGAAGCGCGCGCCGAAGCCTTCGCGCCGCTGCGCCTCGCCGGCGAGGCCGCGCGCCGCGCCTTCTTCGCGCTGCCCGATCCCGCCAACGATCCGGCGCCCGAAGGCGGAAAGGCGCGAACATCGGCGAGCGGCTGACCCACCCTCCTTCGTCACCCCGGACTTGATCCGGGGTCCCGCTCAGCATCGTCGAAAAGCTGGACCCCGGATCAAGTCCGGGGTGACGGTGATGGAGCTGTCCCGACTACCGAATGCCCCGGTCATATCCTGCATGGACTCGCCCACGCCCCGCCGCATAGAAGCCGCCCATGTTCACTCACCGCCTCGCCGCCCCCGCCGACCTCGAAGCCCTGCGCGCCGTGATGGCGCTCGCCATCGCCGAGTTGCAGAAGGGCTTCCTCTCGCCCGAACAGATCGCGGCGAGCAACGCGGTGATGGGGCTCGATACGCAGCTGATCGCCGACGGCACCTATTTCATCGTCGAGGAGGACGGCCGCATCGCGGGCTGCGGCGGCTGGTCGCACCGCGCGACGCTCTATGGCGGCGACCACAGCAAGGATCTCCGCGACCCTGCGCCGCTCGATCCCGCGGTCGACGCCGCGCGCATTCGCGCGATGTACACCCACCCCGATTTCGCCCGCCGCGGCGTCGGGCGGCTGGTGATGACGCTGTGCGAGGATGCGGCGCGCGCCGCGGGCTTCGCCCGCGCCGAGATGATGGCGACGTTGTCGGGCGAGCCGCTCTACCGCGCGTGCGGCTATGCGCCGATCGAGCGGATCGAAGCGCCGGGGCCGGACGGCGTCGCGGTACCGCTGATCCGCATGGGCAAGGCGCTCTAGTCAATCCTTGCAGGACATCCAGGGGCGTCCGGAAAGCGCCCGTGTGCGGTTAATCGACGACCCAATAATCGGTCGCCCCGCCCGGCTCGTGACCGCGGCGACAGATGATGTCACCGTCCTGCGTCAGCTCGGCCCAGTCGCCGATCGGCTCGCGCTCCATCAAGACGAGCGCTGCGGCGACGTCCTCGGCCTCGAACGCCACGCGCTTTTCCATCCCGAACCACGCATCGCGGTATCGCAGCACATAGGTGGTGAGCGGGGGAGCGGAATCGGCCGGGGAATCGGGACGCGGCAGACAGTCGCATTCGCCGTCGCCGGAGCCGCTGGGATATGGCTGGGGGAACTTCATTGGGGGGAGCCTTCGGTGGGGGAAACGAAGGGGACGGTTTCGATGGCGTGTTCAGCCGAGACCGTCGCCGGGGCGAAAGGGGTTTGCGATACGTCTCCTTGCCGCGCTCTGGCCCGCGCAGGACATGGATGGCGCCGCGATCGACGGCGCACAATCCAAAAAGATATAATATTTCATTGCCATACCGCCGCCGTTCCGCTGCCGGGCGTTCGACGAGCGGCGTCATCGAATCGACAAACGACTTGACGGTCGCCGCGCAGCATCATGTGCCGCCTTGCTCGAACGGCTGCCGCAGGATAACATATAAAGAATTCTTTATATCGCTGTTGACAAGCCTTGCGTCCGCACTATGCTCCAGGCTGTCGAGGTTCTCCGCTTCGTTTGCACGGAGTGGAGCTAAGACGGGAAGCCGGTGAAAAACCGGCGCTGCCCCCGCAACTGTAAGCGGTGAGCGGCGGTCGATACGTGTCACTGGTCCGGCAAGGGACCGGGAAGGCCAGACCGCCGCGTCGATCCGTGAGCCAGGAGACCTGCCTCGTCAGATACGTCCTCCGGCGGGGTGTCCGGTCAGGCCGCATGCATGGCTGCGCCCGACCCTTGCTTTGCGGGCGCGGAGTCCCGTGCGTACGCGTCTGCCCGGCGCCTTGCCCCTTGCAAGGTGTTTGTGAAATGACTGTCAGCGTCGCCACCCTCGGCTTCCCCCGCATCGGCCTTCGCCGCGAGCTCAAGCATGCGCTCGAAAGCTATTGGGCGGGCAAGTCCAGCATCGCCGAATTGCAGACCGCCGCATCGGGACTTCGCGTCACCAACTGGGCACGCCAGAAAGCGCTCGGCGCCGACATCCTCCCGTCGAACGACTTCTCGCTCTACGACCATGTCCTCGACACCAGCGCGCTGATCGGCGCGGTCCCGCCGCGCTACGACTGGAGCGGCGACACCGTCGACCCCGACCTCTACTTCGCCATGGCGCGCGGCGCGCAAGGTGATGCAACGGGGCCATCGGCTTGCGGCCACACGCACGACACCACCGCGCAGGAAATGACCAAATGGTTCGACACCAACTATCATTTCATGGTCCCCGAACTCATCGCAGGCCAGACATTCCAGATTGCCTCGACGAAAATCTTCGACGAATTTGATGAAGCGAAAGCGCTCGGCTACACGACCCGCCCCGTTCTCCTCGGCCCCGTCAGCTATCTGATGCTCGCCAAGGGCAAGGCGGTCGAACCGCTCGCGCTCCTGCCACAGCTTCTCGACACCTACGCCGAAATCCTCGCCCGCCTCGCCAAGGCCGGCGCCGAATGGGTCCAGATCGACGAGCCCTGCCTCGTCCTCGACCTCACGACCGAACAGCGCACAGCCTTCGAGCGCGCCTATGCTCGCCTCGCCACCCGCGGGCCAAAGCTGATGCTCACCACCTACTTCGGCGGCCTCGGCGATAACCTCGATCTCGTCGCGGACCTCCCCGTCCACGGCCTCCACCTCGACCTCGTCCGCGCCCCCGACCAGCTCGAACCCGCGCTGGCCAAGCTCCAGCCGCACGTCCTGCTCTCGCTCGGCGTCATCGACGGCCGCAACATCTGGCGCGCCAACCTCCCCGAGCTCTATTGGCGACTCAAGACCCTCGCCGGCCAACGCGACCTCATCCTCGCGCCGAGCTGCTCGCTCCTCCACGTCCCCGTCGACCTCGCGCTCGAAACCTCGCTCGATCCAGAAATCGCGCAGTGGCTGAGCTTCGCGGTGCAAAAGATCGAGGAACTCGCCGCGCTCGCCAAAGCGCTCAACGAAGGCGAGGACGCGAGCTTCGCTGCCTTCTCGGCCTCGCGCATCGCCGCGGTCGCGCGCCAGACCTCGCCGAAGATCCACGACCCCGCGGTCTCCGCCCGCCTCGCCGCGCTCGACGAAAGCGCGACCAACCGCACCTCCCCCTTCGCCGCGCGCCGCGACGCGCAGCAAAAGCGCCTCGCCCTCCCCGCCTTCCCCACCACGACGATCGGCAGCTTCCCGCAGACCCCCGAGGTCCGCAAGGCCCGCGCCGCCCATATCAAGGGTGAGATCGACGATGCCGCCTACGACCAGTATCTCCGCGTCGAAACGCGCGCCGCGGTCAAATGGCAGGAAGAAATCGGCCTCGACGTCCTCGTCCACGGCGAGTTCGAGCGCAACGACATGGTGCAATATTTCGGCGAACAGCTCGCCGGTTTCGCCTTCACCCGCGCCGGCTGGGTGCAAAGCTATGGCTCGCGCTGCGTCCGGCCGCCGATCCTCTACGGCGACGTCTCGCGCCCCGAAGCCATGACCGTCGGCTGGTGGCGCTACGCACAGGATCAGACCGACCGCCCGATGAAGGGGATGCTCACCGGCCCCGTCACGATCCTCAACTGGTCCTTCGTCCGCGACGACCAGCCGCGCGAGACGAGCTGCCGCCAGATCGCGCTCGCGATCCGCGACGAGGTGCAGGACCTCGAAGCCGCTGGCGCGGCGATCATCCAGATCGACGAAGCCGCGCTGCGCGAAGGCCTTCCGCTCCGCCGCTCCGAATGGCAGCATTACCTCGACTGGGCGGTCGAAAGCTTCCGCATCACATCGTCGGGGGTCCGCGACGACACACAGATCCACACGCATATGTGCTATTCGGAGTTCAACGACATCATCCGCGCGATCGGCGCGATGGACGCCGACGTCATCTCGATCGAGACCGCGCGATCACAGATGGAGCTGCTCGACGCCTTCGCCAGCTATGCCTATCCGAACGAGGTCGGCCCCGGCGTCTACGACATCCACAGCCCGCGCATCCCGGCGGAGCGCGAGATGACCGATCTTCTCACCCTTGCCGGCAAGCATGTACCGCCGCAGCATATCTGGGTGAACCCCGATTGCGGGCTCAAGACGCGCAAATGGGACGAGGTGCGCCCCGCGCTCGTCGCGATGGTCGCCGCCGCACAAGCGATGCGCACCAAGGCCCGCATCAAGGAGGCTTACGATGCAAACTGAGGCGATCATGCCCGGCACCCAGCCCGCCGTCCGCGTCACTGCCATGCCCGCCAATGCCAATGTCTATGGCGACATCTTCGGCGGCTGGCTGATGGCGCAGATGGACCTCGCCGCGTCGTCGGTGGCCTCGCGCCACGCACGTGGCCGCGCGGTGACGATCTCGGTGGAGGGCATGACCTTCCACCGCCCGGTCTTCGTCGGCGACGAAGTCTCGGTGTTCGGCCGCCTCGTCAAGGTCGGCCGCACCTCGATGCACGTCGAAGTCGAAGCCTGGGCGCGCGACCGCCACGCCGACGATGATAATAAGGTCACGCAGGCGGTGTTCATCTTCGTCGCGGTGGGGCCGGACCGAAGGCCGCGGGCGATCAGGCCGCTCGAAAGCTGATCGTCAGGCGTCGCCGCCCCGCTTCGCCCGGCGGCGGCGCCACAGGATCAAGCCGCCAACCCCCAGCCCGAACAGCCCGAACATGCCGGGCTCGGGCACCGGCACGGCGCCGCCGCTCGACGAGCCTCCGCTAGACGATCCGCCCGTCGAGCTGTCGCCGCCGGTCGAGGTGCCACCCGTCGGCGGGGTCACATAGCCGCCCTTGAAGGTGCCGATGTGCATCTCGCCATTCTGCTTGAGGTTGCCGAACACCGCCGATCCCTGGATGTAATTGCGCGTTTCGGCATCGGCGAGCGGCGCGAGCACCGAACCGCCCCACGCGGTCGTCACCTTCAGGTCCTCGGCCTCGGGGAAGTTCCAGATCACCCGTTCGCCAAGGTTGTTCGTGCCGCCGAGGAAATTGTCGTTGAGGTTCACCGTCCGCCCGCTGACGTTGACGATCGCGGTGTCGGCACCGTTCAGGTTGAACTGGATCTCGCCGATCTTGTCGAGATCGGCGGCGGTGATGTTGAACACCGCGAGCCCCTGCGCATTGGGCTGGGCGTTGAAGGTGCCGCGATTGCCCTGCACGCTCAGCTGGCTGTTCGCGGTCAGCGTGCCCATGTCGAACGACAGGCTGCCCATGCTGCTCTTGAGCTCCGCCTTCTGTTGCTGAAGCCCAAGCCCAAATCCGGGATCGCTCCGATCGAGATTGGACAGGACCGTATTCTGGTTGACGTTGGCATTGTTGATCGTCCCGCCGACCTTCACCGTCTGGTTCGGGCCGTTGAGGTTGAAACCGCTCGTCACATTGCCGCCGACGACCGCCCCCGACCCGTTATTGAGATTCTTGTGGCCGCCATTGACATTGCCGACGACGGTCAGCCCCGGCTGCCCGTTCGGCGACGTGGTGGCGCGGATGCCGTAGTTCGACGAATTACCGGTGAGGTTGCCGCCGACAAAGGTCCGCCCCTCGACTTCGGAGGACGAATCGAGATTGCCGAGCACGACGAGATTCCATTCGCGCAGCGCGTCGATTCCGGTGATCGCCTTGTTCTGCGCCAGCACCGGCAGCGTCAGCGAAGCCGCAGCGAGCACGGCGGGGAACAGGATACGGGTCGGGAAAGCCACGGCGTTGTTGTCCATATTTCAAAGGGAAAGGGTCTCAAATTACGGGGGCGCCCATAGGGCGTTCGTCGCCCGCCTTACACCGAAGTGCGACGGACCGTTGTCCCGTTCTGGAACAGCCGCCGAAAAGCGCGCGAAGCCGTGCCAAAATCGCGGTGGGCCATTTCTGGCCACACCTCAGCCGATCGACAGGAAGCCGGTCACCGTCAGCCGTCCTGCACCGGGATCCGGCAACAGGGGATTGTCCGGCGAGATCGCACCGCTGTGGAGGTTCCAGCTCCGGTAGAGCAGCGCCCGATTATACAGCGCCGGTTCGGTGCGGATACATTCGAACAGGCGCGTGTCGCCCCGGACATATCCGGGGGGCGGCACCCCGCCATGCCGCATCTCGATGTCGAGGTGCCGGAAAAACAGGTCGCGCCGCGCCTCGTCGACAGTCTCGAACCCGGTTGCGCGGTGGCGAAAGAATGCCGTGCCGTCGCCGCCCGCCGGCGACAGATAATGGACCAGCGCGATGCGGTCCTCGGTAAAGGCGTCGATGTGCGGCAGGCGCTGCGCAACGCTCAAGGCTTCGGCGGGCGTCGAGACGATCGAAAAGCTCGCATCGACAATGGTGACCGGGCCCGCACGCCCAAAGGCTTCGGCCGCCGCCGCAGCGATGACGGGAATTTGTGCGCGCAAATACGCCTCGGGCAACGCAGCGCGGACGCCCGGAAAATGATTGAGCGCCGCGGTGAAACCGGCCGCCGTGGCATAGCTTCGCAAGCCGTCGGGGTCGGGCGCGAAATCGTCCAGGATGGCGAGCGGCTGGGCTTCCGCGCCGATCGCCTCGATACGGACCGCCGTCATTCGCTGCACGCTGCGGCGCGCGCCAGCAGGAAGTCGCGTTCGCGCTCGTTACCGGTCAGCGCCGCCGCCGTCTCGAACGCCGCCCGCGCCTCCTCCCGCCGCCCGGCGCGGAACAGGAAATCGCCGCACGCGGCGGGCAGCGGCGCATAGTTACGGAGCATCGCCGCATCGGCCATTTCGTCGACCAGCCGCAGCCCGGCTTCGGGACCGAACGCCATGCTATGTGCAACAGCGCGGTTCAACTCGACCACCGGCGACGGCATCACCTGTCCCAGCCGGTCGTAAAGCGCCGCAATGCGCTGCCAATCGGTCGCCTCGGCCGAGCGCGCCCGGGCGTGGCACGCCGCGAGCGCGGCCTGCAACGCATAGGGCCCGTCGCTGCCTCCAAGCGCTTCGACGCGGTCCAGCGCGTCGAGCCCGCGCCGGATCAGAAGCTGGTCCCAGCGCGCGCGATTCTGTTCGGTCAGCGGCACGAAGCGTCCATCAGCCCCCGCACGCGCCGCCAGCCGCGACGCCTGGATCTCGACCAGCGCGAGCAATCCCAGCACCTCGGGCTGTTCGGGCATCAGTCCTGCGAGGATGCGCGCGAGCCGCTGCGCTTCGCCGCAGAGCGGCGGGCGGACGAGTGATGGCCCGGTGGTGGCAGCATAGCCTTCGTTGAAGATCAGATAGACGACCTCGAGCACGGACCCGAGCCGCACGGTCAATTCGGCGCCGCGCGGCACCTCGAATTGAACGCCGGCCTTGGCGATCGCCTTCTTGGCGCGGGTGATCCGCGCCGCGATCGTGGCGTCGTTCGACAGGAAGGCGCGCGCAATCTCCTCGACCGTCAGCCCGCCGACCAGCCGCAGCGTCAGCGCGGCGCGCGCCTCCGGCGAAATCACCGGGTGGCAGGCGGCAAAGATCAGCCCGAGCAGTTCGTCGCCCAGCGGATCGTCGATCGCCGCTTCGACGGCTTCCGCGCTCATATCGCGCTCCTCGTCGAGTTCGCGGGCGATTTCGGCATGTTTCCGCTCCCGCATCGCATGGTACCGGACGCCGTCGATCGCCCTCCGCTTCGCCGCGGCCATCAGCCAGGCGCCCGGATTGTCCGGCACCCCGCTTCTCGGCCATTCGGTCAGCGCAATCACCAGCACCTCCTGCGCCAGTTCCTCGGCCCGGTCGACGTCGCGGGTGAGCCGCGCAAGCCCCGCGATGAGCCGGGCTCGCTCGATCCGGAAAACCGCCTCGATCGCCCGATGGGTTGCATCCGCCGCCATGCGCAAGGGGTAGTGGCGCATGGCGCGGCGGGCAAGGGATCAGCGGTTCGCGAGCTTGTCGCCAACGCCGTCGTGGATCGCGGCGGCTTCGGCCGGGATGAGATCGGCGAAGTCTTCCATCTCATAGAGCGGGCGGATTTCGATCTCGCTCGGGCCGAACATCGGGTTGGGGCAGCGCCTCACCCATTCCACCGCCTCGTCCATGTCCTTGACTTCCCACAGCCAATAACCGGCGACCAGCTCGCGCGTCTCGGCAAAGGGACCGTCGATCACGGTGCGGCTGGGGCCGTCGAACGCGACACGCTTTCCGAACGACGAAGGCTTGAGACCGTCGCCGGCAACCAGAACGCCGGCGTTGACCAGCTCCTCGTTGAACTTGCCCATGTCCACGAACATCTGATCGAGTTCGGGCGAGGGCGTCATGCCCTGTTCGCTGTCCTCGGTCGCTTTCACGAAAACCATCACACGCATCGTCCATCTCCTTTTTCATCGGGCCAACAGCGGCTCGTATCCAGACGACGAACGAGCCATCGCCAAATCGACACGGAGTGTGAAAAAAAATTTCAGGCGACCTCGGCGAGCGACTGCGGGGTCGAGAAACGCTGCCGATATTCGTTCGGCGACAGGCCGATCAGGCGGTGGAATAATTTGCGGAACGCCGCCGCGTCCTCATAACCCACGGCCCACGCGATCTGGTCGACCGTGCGCTTCGTGAACTCCAGCAATTCGCGCGCCTTGCCGACGCGGAGATGCTGGACATATTCGACCGGGGTCATCCCCGTCGCCGCCTTGAAGCGGCGCTGGAAGGTGCGCTCTTCCATCCCCGCCTCGCCCGCCATCTCGGCGACGGCGACCGGCCCCGGACCGCGCGCCTGCAACCAATGCTGGACGCGCAGGATCGCCTCGTCGCCATGCGTCAGCTTCGGCGCAAAGCTCGCATAATTTTTCTGCTCGCGTCCCGACGGGTCGATCAGCAGGAAGCGCGCGGTCTCCATCATCACCGTCGGCCCCAGCAATCGCTCGACGATGCGAAGGCCGAGATCGGTCCACGCCATCAGCCCGCCCGCCGTGACGATATCGCCGTCGTCGATCACCATCCGGTCGGCCTCCATCCGCACATCGGGAAAGCGGCTTTTGAACTCCTCTGCGAAAAACCAGTGCGTCGTCGCCGGCCGCCCCGCGAGCAACCCCGTCGCCGCGAGCGCGAAGGCGCCGCCGCAATTCGACGCCAGCACCGCGCCGTGCGCATGGCGGTCGAGCAGCCAGCGCGCATAGGGCTCGACCTCGCCCGGCTCGAGCAATTTGTGGAGGCTGCCCGGCGCGATCAGAACCGCCGGCGAATTGCCGGCAGGCTCGTCCGGATGGCTGTCGAACCAGCGCGCAAAGCCCCCGCCCTCCTGCAGACGCCAATGGCTGGCACGGATCGGGCGGCGGCCATGGTCGACCGCGAAGCGCCCGGCGACATCGAACAGGTCGGTGATGCCGTGCACCATCCCCATCTGGCAGTCGGGATAGGTCATCATCCCGACCTCGATCAGCGGCAAGGTCGCCGCGTCGGGCACGTTCAGCTTGGGCATATCGGCTCCCCAATCGCACACTTGTCGGAATCGACCCGCATAATGTCGTATCCGCCAATCCCGCGCAAGCGCGATCCGGCCTATCTCCCAATCACCGGGACGGACACCCCGCCCTTCCCAATCGAAAGGAACGCCATCATGACCACCATCACCACCAAGGACGGTACGAACATCTTCTTCAAGGACTGGGGTCCGAAGGACGGACAGCCCATCATCTTCTCGCACGGCTGGCCGCTCAGCGCCGACGCGTGGGACGCGCAGATGGTCTTCTTCGCCAATCAGGGTTTCCGCACCATCGCCCACGACCGCCGCAGCCACGGCCGTTCGGACCAGGTCTGGGACAATAACAATATGGACCAGTACGCCGACGACCTCGCCGAACTGATCGAACAGCTGGACCTCAAGAACGTCATCCTCGTCGGCCACTCGACCGGCGGCGGCGAAGTCACCCGCTATATCGGCCGCCACGGCACGAGCCGCGTCGCCAAGGTCGCGCTGATCGGCGCGGTCCCCCCGCTGATGCTCAAGACCGAAGCCAATCCGGGCGGCCTGCCGATCGACGTCTTCGACGGCATCCGCAAGGGCACCTTCGACAACCGCCCGCAGTTCTTCAAGGATCTGACGCTCCCCTTCTACGGCTATAACCGCGACGGCGCCGTGGTCTCCGAAGCGATCCGCGACGAATTCGTCCGCCAAGGCATGAACGGCGGTCTCAAGGGCCTGCTCGACAGCATCCGCGCCTTTTCGGAAAGCGACTTCAACGAAGATTTGAGGAAGTTCGACAAGCCGACGCTCGTCCTCCACGGCGACGACGACCAGATCGTGCCGATTGGGGCTGCGGCGCTCTCGACCGTCAAAATCGTCAAGCACGCCGTGCTCAAGGTCTACGAAGGCGCCGACCACGGCCTGACCGTCACGCATCAGGACCGGTTCAACGCCGACCTTCTCGATTTCATCAACAGCTGATAAGCACGAGGCGCGGGCCCCCGACCGCGCCTCCTCACCATATAAGGAGACGTGTCATGATCCTCGGCCTCACCATTCCGCAGTTCACCGCACTCCATGTCGCAATCAGCCTGATCGGCATCGGTGCGGGCCTCATCGCCCTCCCCGCCTTTGCACGCGGGCGCATTCTCCGCCGCACCACCGACATCTTCCTCTGGGCGACGCTCCTGACCAGCCTCACCGGCTTCCTCTTCCCGATCGTCGCCTTCACCCCGGCGCTTGGCTTCGGCATCCTCTCGACGCTGATCCTCATCGCAACCTTTTCGGCCTGGTATCGCCACAAGCTCGCAGGCCGCGCCGCAACGGTCTATGCAGTGACGGCCACCTTCGCCCTCTACCTCAACCTCTTCGTGCTGGTCGTGCAGTCCTTCCTCAAGGTCCCCGCACTCAACGCGCTGGCCCCGAACGGCACCGAACCCCCGTTCGCCGCAGCGCAGGGGGCGCTCCTCTTCGCCGCGATCCTCTTCGGCTATTTCGCGGTCAAGGCGAGCCGTCGTCCCATCGCCGCCTGACCGGCTTCCAAGCGACACAAGGACGGCCCCCGGGGCCGTCCTTGTCGTATCAGGCCCACAGCGCATTGAGCGCAATCACGATTCCAACCTCGGTGAAATTGCCCAGCCCGTGCGCGACGATCGGCGCGAGCAGGCTCCGCGACCGCTCCATCAGCCAGACATAGACGAGGCCCCACGCAAAGGCATAAATCTGCTGCGCCATCGCCTGGTAAAAGGGATCGACGGTGAACGATTTCCAGTGCGCCAGCCCGAACATCAGCGCGACCAGATAGGCCGCGACGGGCAGGTCGAGCGATCCGATCCGCAGCCGCCCCGGCACCAGCACGACGAGCATCCCGACGAGCAGCCCGCGAAAGATCGTCTCCTCCGCCAGCCCCGTCGTGATCATCCCGAGCAGATAGCCCGCCGAATCGAGCGGCGCTTTCGAATAGCTCATGTCGGGCGGGGTCTGCGCCGCGAGCGCGGGCCAATAATCGGCGACGAGCATCGCCAGCCCCATGCCGATGCCGATCAGCGCCGCAACACCCGCATAGCTCGCGCCCGGCGGCCAGCGCAGATGCGGATCGGCCGCGGGGAGCAACCGGCGCATGACGAGGATCGCGGCGAGCCCGAGCAACGCCTGAAAGGCGATCGCGAGGAGCAGGAATACGGACACATAGCCATCCCACAGCGGCGCCCCCGCGCGATAGATTTCACGCGCCGGGATACGGCCGAGTTCGAGGATGACCTGCATCAACACCGCCGCCAGCACGATCGGCCACAAGCGGAAACGAAATCCGGAAAGCGCCACAAGCGGGCGCGGCGAAGCGGGGGAAAGACTTGTCATACGCCGGGTCTAGGCGCGAGGCATCCTGCACTTCTTGAACAAATGTGATGCGTATGAGGAGAGATATTGACTCCGGCGTCCGGATGGCGCGGGATACGATCGACGCTGTCAAAAAGGGAGGCACGCGTGATGACGATACTCACCCGATATCGCATGCTGATGTGCCGGGACGCAGAGGAGGCCGCAAGCTTCGGCATCCGGCCGTCATGATCGCGGTGCTGATGGCCCTGAGCACCGCGTCGGCCGGCCCACCCGACGCGAGCGTCATCGAGTATCTTTTGCTCAGGAAGGAATATTGTACGGTCACTGTCGACGGGTGCAGCGATCACGAAGGGCGGCAGATACGTTTCAACACCCGTTACGCCGTCAGCAATGTCGTTTGCGAGGAAGTGGACAAGTCGGAGCAGGCGCCCCGGTCATGGCGTTGCGGTTTCGACGTCAGACAGACGCGCTGGATGGAGGGGGAGCAACTCGGCGAGGCGCAGATCGACCGGCGGACCGAGATTTTCGACCTTACGCGCTTCACCGTCCAGGACGGAAAAAGGGAAATCCCCAGCATTCTGTGGACCCAGCGTACGCGGGAACAATCGCCCTGACATTGGGATGCCTTCGCGGTTGCGTCACACTCGCCGGCCGTGCCTGAAAACGAACCCATTGCGGACATTCGCAGACCAATGTAACAGTGTCTCATGAAGGCCTCTGTACCTATCTCTTGGACATCAGGCGTCCTTTCGTCTTTGAGGCGATTACGCGCTTCCAACTTGGAGGATCCGTTTCGCCGTGTTTGCGGCCTTGCGCTTCTGTCTTTGACCGCCGCCTGCGGTCCTCCGGCAATAACGAATAGTGACCGCTTGGTAGCTGGTAGCTTGCCCCCTTCCAAAGCCGATCTTGTTCGTGAGACGATCGAGATCACCAGAGGATATGGCGGTGAAGGCTACGGTGAGCATCACCTCTCTTTCGTTCTTTCCTCCAACGACGTTCTGACCGTCACGCACAAATTCGTACCGGACGACAAAATTGTTGGAAAGGAAGTCTTTACGTTGTCGTCCCGCGTCGCCGCGAACGTAAGGGAGCGACTGTGGCGAATTCGTCCTGCAAAGCTAGAAGGCTATCAGGCCGACGTCCGTCCCTTGGGATGCAAGAAGAGCGTTGATCACGATTTCGGGGACATCATAGTTCTCTTCTATCCAGACGAACAAACATTCGGGTTCTTCACATTGCCTTACCCAGACAGTTGCAACAACGCTGCAGCGCAAAAGGCGAGGACGACACTGGAAGAGGTTTTGGAGAAGTTTCCAAGCTCTAAGGTCGCGGAGTCGTTTCTCGTTGCCAAGAAGGCGAGTCAATGACCGCTTCCCACTCCCAAAGCCGACCTCCCTACCCCGCCCCGACCCGCCATCGCCGCGGCGACATCCCGGTCAATCGCGTCACCGCGCGCGTCATATGCGCCTGGTCGGCATAACCAGCCTCGACCGCGATCCCGGCAAGGCTGTCGCCGCCCGCCACGATCCTCCGCCACGCCCGCTTCGCCCGGCAATCGGCGCGATAGGCGGCAGGCGACACGCCATAGAGCTTCTCGAAACTGCGCGAGACATGTTCGCGCGATTGCCCGTGCGCCGCGGCCCATTCGCCGATCCGTGGCGGCGCCGATGTCCGCAGCGCCGCCGACAACCGGTCGGGCAAGTCGCCGTCTTCGGGCTCGGTCGCGGGAACAAGGCCTTCGAGCAGCGCCGCGACCGCCTCGACCGGGTCGCGCCCGGCCAGCCGGACGATCCGGTCGGGATCGGCAATGTCCGCGCGCGCGGGCCAATCGCGCCCGTCGAACGGCAGCGGCAGGTCGAGCACGACAGTCCGTTTCGCGGAAACCCGGTCACGATGCGCCGAAAAAGGTCCATGAAGCAGCACTTCGCCCTCTTGCGCCGCGATCCGCCCGGCATCGCCGGCTTCCTCATAAGCTCCAGCCAATACCAATGTTGCATAGGGTTCGCGGTGATGGTGCCGCGCGATCTCGGCGGCGGCGGGCAACAGGCTGGGCTGAAGCAACTGCATGATCCTACCCTGTCGCGCCGCACGGCCGACCGCAACCGCCACCGGATCAACCCCCGTTACCGGTCGATGGACAGCAGGGGCGCTCGCCAACTAGAAGGCTCGGGCCGCGCACAAAAAATCGAGGAGCGATTGCCATGACGACACCCCCCTTTGCCCTTCGCGCAATCGACCATGTGGTGCTTCGGGTCGTCGATCTCGACCGCATGGCGGGCTTTTACCGCGAGGTTCTCGGCTGCACCGACGAGCGCGCGCAATCGGAAATCGGGCTCTTCCAGCTGCGCGCTGGCAGCTCGCTGATCGACCTTGTCACCATCGACGGCAAGCTCGGCGCGATGGGAGGCGCGGCCCCGGGAGCGGAGGGCCGCAACGTCGACCATTTCGCGATCACCGTCGCCCCCTTCGACGAGGCGGCGATCCGCGCCCACCTCGACCGGCACGGCGTCGCGGTCGAACAGGCCGGGCCGCGCTACGGCGCCGAGGGCGAAGGACCGTCGATCTATATCAGCGACCCCGAAGGCAATATCGTCGAACTCAAGGGCCCCGCTTTCGACTAGGGTCCTGACCCTAGCATCTTGCGCAACCTTCCGTTTACGTTAAGGTCAGTTGCAAACCGCAACCGGAGAGACTGATTCATGGCCCTTCCCCCGATTTTCGACCGCCTGCGCCTGCCCGTCATCGGTTCGCCGCTGTTCATCGTTTCGGGGCCGGAGCTCGTCATCGCGCAGTGCAAGGCTGGCGTCGTCGGCAGCTTCCCCGCGCTCAACGCGCGCCCGCAATCCTTGCTCGACGAATGGCTGCACCAGATCACCGAAGAACTCGCCGCGTGGGACCGCGCCAATCCCGATCGCCTCTCTGCACCTTATGCGGTCAACCAGATCGTCCATAAATCGAACGACCGCCTCGAACAGGACATCGCAACCTGCGCGAAGTGGAAGGTGCCGATCACGATCACCTCATTGGGCGCGCGCGAGGAACTCAACCAGGCGGTGCATGGCTGGGGCGGCATCACGCTCCACGACGTCATCGACGACCGCTTCGCGCGCAAGGCGGTCGAAAAGGGCGCCGACGGCCTGATCCCTGTCGCCGCGGGCGCGGGCGGTCATGCCGGCCGGCAGTCGCCCTTCGCGCTGGTGCAGGAAATTCGCGAATGGTTCGACGGCCCCGTCGCGCTGTCGGGCGCGATCGGCCACGGCCGCTCGATCCTCGCCGCGCAAGCGTGCGGCGCGGACCTTGCCTATATCGGCAGCGCCTTCATCGCGACCACCGAAGCCAATGCCGATCAGGGCTATAAGGACGGCATCGTCGAAGGACGCGCCGCCGACATCGTCTATTCGAACCTCTTCACCGGGGTCCACGGCAACTATCTTCGCCAGTCGATCGTCTCGGCGGGCATGGACCCCGACAATCTGCCCGAAGGCGACCTCAAAACGATGAATTTCGGATCGGGCGGCAACACCAAGGCGAAGGCGTGGAAGGACATCTGGGGCTCGGGCCAGGGCATCGGCCCCGTCTCCGCGGTGCGCCCGGTTGCCGAATTCGTCGCCGAACTCGAAGCGCAATATCTTGCGGCGCGCCGCGAACTCGAAGCGAAAGTGCGCCTTTAAACCGGCACCGCCGAGCGTTCGGTCCTGACGGTTTTGGGGTGGGAAGCTGTCACACGCAATATTCGTCATCCCCGCGAAAGCGGGGACCCAGAGCGTGCGTAAGCTGACCCCACACTAGGTTCCCGCTTTCGCGGGAATGACAAACTAAGATGGGACGCAATGTCCGCAACCGGTCGAAACCCGCCTTGCGCACTACGCGCCGAACAGCTTGTCGATCGCCTCGTCGAGATAGGGGCGATCGACGAACAGCCGCATGGGATCGCGGCGATTGAGCCAGAAGCCTGCGCCATGGCGGTCGGTGAGCGCGCGCCGTGCCGTGTCCTGCAACAGGCGCAAACGCATTACCGCGGTGCGCCGGGCCTTCCGCAGGTCGGCGGGCGCGTGAAGCGTGAAATGCGCCCGGATCCGCTCGACCCGCGCCGCGATGACATCGCTATAGCCATGGTGCGGCCCGCGGTGCAGCGCATGGCCCGACCGCAGCGCCGCCGGCTCGCACGCGGGGAGCATCAGCCCGTTGCGGCCGAAATGCTGGAGCGCGAACCCCTCGCTATGAAGCTGCTCGAACATCGCGGCCATTTGTGAGCGCCGCGACAGGGCGATGGGGATGAGGTGGTGGCGCTGGAACCCGGTTTGCGGCGGCGGTGCGCCCTGCCATCCCCTCGGCGGTATCAAGCGTCGCGGCCGAACTCGACAACCACCGTCGATCGCAGGTTGCCGCTCGCGGCGCGCGGCGAAAGGTCGATCCACTCACCCGCCTCCAGCCCCCGCATCGTTCGATCGTCGCGGACCGGGCCGTTGAGCATCATGTCGAGCGCAAGCCGCGAAAGCCGCCGGACCATTTCGGCGACCGTCCAGCCGCCGGGTATCCGCGCTTCCAGCTCCTGCCCCGAAAAGAGCACCAGCCCCCGCGTCCCCATGCTCGCACCCGTATCACTTTCCTGACGCCGGAACGCGACGAGATGCAGCACCGGCGGCATACCGCTCGCCAGCATTTCGGCAACCGACGCGCGAAACTGGGGCGCGTCGGACCATAGCCGCGCGGGCGACCAGAAAATATGGCTGGCGTCGAACAGGTCGATCAGCAGCACCATCATCTTGAAGAATTCGCGCATCCGCGTCGGCGTACCGGGCGCCTCGCCGGGCTCGGGGATGAAAATCCAGCACGCGCCGTGATCGCGCCATCTCGGCGACAGGCTGGCCGCAAGCAGGCTCGTCGACGGATGCTCGGGGTCGGCCATGTCGAGTGCCGCTTCGGCTGCGGGACCGGCCAGCACCGATACCGCGCCAAAGGTCAGGCGAAAACAGGGGGCGGCGATCCGCGCTGCGCCGTCGGGATTGTCCGCGCGGACCGGTTCGGGCTGCAACCCCATGTGACGCAGCGAGGTTTCGAGCGCACTGTCCGGCGCGCCCTGCATCGCCGCTCCGACGATCAGCGCAAAGGGTTCCGGCGGAACCGGGAGGATCATATTGTCGCGGTTGCCGACGTCCATCGCGTTGCACGGCCTTTTCGGGTTCGCGCTTGCATTGCAAGACTGGCCGCAATGTTCAAACGCTTATTGGGCACATGTCGGGAAGTTAACATCGCCCGCCCAGCGTCAGATCGCGACCTGGCTCCCAAGTTCGACGACGCGGTTCGTGGGCAGGCGGAAATATTCCATCGCGCTTTCCGAATTGCGCAGCATCCATGCGAACAGCTTTTCGCGCCAGATCGGCATCCCCGGCTTGCTCGCCGCGATCAGCGTCTGGCGCGACAGGAAAAAGCTCGTTTCGAGCATCTTGAACTCGCCGCCGCAGCTCGTGACGCGGGTCAGCGCCTCGGGCACGTCGATCGGCTGCATGAAGCCATAATTGAGCACCAGCCGGTGGAACCCCTGCCCCAGATCCTCGAGCAGGCAGAATTTCTCCGCCTGCACGAACGGCACGTCGGCGATCTTGATCGTGAGCAGGATGATCCGCGCGTGCAGCACCTTGTTATGCTTCAAATTGTGGAGCAGCGCGTGCGGCACGCCATCGCTGCTCGACGTCATGAACACCGCGGTGCCGGGGACGCGCGTCGCGCTGTTCGCCGCCGATTTGACGAACACCGGGATCGGCATCGCGCCTTCGGCCATTTCCTGCTGCATCAGCTTGCGCCCGCGCGACCAGGTGGTGAGCAGGGTGAAGATCGTCAGGCCGATCGCCAGCGGCACCCAGCCGCCGTCGGGCACCTTGATCAAATTCGCGCCGAAATAGGCGATGTCGACGATGAAGAAGACCGCGAGGATCGGCAGCGCCTTCCACGCCGGCCATTTCCACAAGGTGAAGAGCACGACGCTGAGCAGACAGGTGTCGATGAACATCGCGCCCGTCACCGCGATGCCATAGGCCGCGGCGAGGTTGCTCGACGATCCGAAGAAGAGGACGAGGATGATCACCATCACCATCAGCCCCCAATTGACCATCGGGATATAGATCTGCCCCGCCGCCGAAGCACTCGTATGCTCGACGCGCAGGCGCGGCATGAAGCCGAGCTGGATCGCCTGCTGCGTCAGCGAGAAGGCGCCCGAGATCACCGCCTGGCTGGCGATGATCGTTGCGGCCAGCGCGAGCAGCACTACCGGAATCTGCCACGCTTCGGGCATCATCTGGAAGAAAGGATCGGCGATCAGGTCGGCGCGCGGTCCCATTTCGGCTTCGAGCACCATTGCGCCCTGCCCCATATAGTTGAGCATCAGCGCTGGCAGCACGAAGGTCAGCCAGCTGAGCCCGATCGGCCCGCGACCGAAATGCCCCATATCGGCATAGAGCGCCTCGGCGCCCGTCACCGCGAGCACGACCGCGCCGAGCGCGATGAAGGCGGTGAAACCGTCGACATAGAAAAAGCGAAGCGCATTCACCGGGTTCAGCGTCTCGACGATGATCCCCGGATGATCGACGATATGGATCAGGCCGAGGATCGCGAGCATCGTGAAATAGGCGAGCATGATCGGCCCGAACAGCATCCCCACCTTCGCCGTCCCGCGCGACTGGATTGCGAACAGCGCGATCAGGATCGCAAGCGCGATCGGCACGATATAGGGCTCGAAGCCCTTGTTGACGTAGCTGAGGCCCTCGGTCGCCGAGAGCACCGACATCGCCGGGGTGATCATGCTGTCGCCATAGAAAAGCGCGGTCGCGAACACGCCGAGCAGGATGATCGGCCAGGTCCAGCGCTTCTCGCCCGACGAGCGGCTGATCAGCGCGAGCAAGGCAAGGCTGCCGCCCTCGCCCTTGTTGTCGGCCTTCATGATCGTCAGCACATATTTGAACGTGACGACGAGCATCATCGACCAGAAGACGAGGCTGAGCACGCCATAGATGTGCAGCCGGTCGGCCTCGATCGGGTGGTGCCCGGCAAAGGTTTCGCGAAAGGCGTAGAGCGGGCTGGTACCGATGTCGCCGAACACGACGCCGACCGCGCCGACGGCAAGCTTCAGCTTGCCATCGCCATGATGTCCGTGGCCCGGATGGGCCGTTTCGGCGGCGGCCGGGGCAGCGCTTTCGGCGCCACCTGCCCCCTGGTGCGACTCAGCAGTCATCGCGCGCCTTTAGACGAGCCCGCGCCGTTGGAATAGCTTTCAAATCAAGACCCATCCGCTGCGCCGGCGGGCGGCGCTTGCGGACCCAGCGCCTGCCGCAATTGGGCCAGCCGCATTTCGAGGTCGGGCCGCCACGGCGCGTCGGCGGGGCTGCGCGCGAGCAGCTGGCTCCACACCGTCTCGGCCCCCTTCAGGTCGCCGCCCTGCGCCAGCGCCAGCCCGGCAAAGAAGGGCGGCGCGGGATGCGAGGGATCGCGCCGTGCCGCCTCGTCGAACGCCAGCGCCGCCGCCGGCGACATGGCGCCGCCGCTATGCGCGGCGAGCGCATTGCCCAATCCGACCCACAGGTCGACATTGTCGGGATATTTCTCCAGCCCCTTTTCGAGCGTCTTCGCCGCGAGTTCGGTCTTGCCGGTGCGCGCGAAGCCGTCGGACATGCCGAGCCACTGCGCCGCCGGACCGAAACGTTCGGCCATCCCCTGCCGCTGGTCGGTGATCGCATCGCCGAAGCCTTCGGGCTCCTCGGGCGCGGCCACGGGCTTGCCCGGCAGCGACGGGCTGCCCTGGAGCGCATAACCCGCAAGGCCCAGCATGATCGCCGCGCCCGCGAGCGGCCGTGCCGCAGCGGGCAGCTTGCCGAGCCAGAAGATGCCGCCGATGACGAGGAGCGCGACAAGCAGGATCCAGAGCCAGATCATGCCGCGTCCTCCGCGTCGCCCTCGCCGCGGCGGAACCGGCCGAACGCCAGCCATCCGCCAAGCGCGAGGAAAAACAGCGGCCCGAGCCACAGGAACGCCGTCGCCGTATCGAACGGCGGGTCGTAACTCACCCAATTGCCATAACGCGCGACGAGCCAGGTCTTGATTTCGGCCGGGCTTTCCCCCGCCGCGATCTTGCTGCGCACCTCGTGCCGCATGTCGCCCGCGAGCGGTGCGTCCGAATCGGCGATCGACTGGCCCTGACAGACGAGGCAGCGCAGTTCCTCCATCAGCGCTTTCGCGCGCGCTTCCTGCGCCGGGTCCTTGAGCTGTTGATAGGCATAGGGCGCCGGCGGCAGCCGGTCTTGGGCGGTTCCGGGCGTTGCGGTGAAACCAGCGACAACACACAACATCACAAAAAAGGCCGCCGTGCCCCTGCGAAGGCAGGGGCCCATCACCCGACGGCAGAGCATAGAACCGCCGGTTGCTTGATGGCGCGACGACCGGAGATGGGCCCCTGCCTTCGCAGGGGCACGGTCGTTTTGGGTCGCGCCCTTCATTTCATCGCCTCCAGCTTGGCGACGATTTCGGGCACCTGATCGGCAAGGATCACGCCCTGGATCTGTTCGCGGATGATGCCCTTGCCGTCGATCAGGAAGGTTTCGGGCACGCCCGACGACCCCAGTGCGATCTGGACGCTGCTCTGCATGTCAGCCCCGACGCGGTCGAAGGGATTGCCATATTCGCGCAGGAACATCGCGACATCCTCGGGCCGGTCGCGGATCGCGATGCCGTCGATCGGCACGCCCGCGGCCTTCAGCGCCTCGAGCTGCGGCGCCTCGGCGCGGCACGGGATGCACCAGCTCGCGAAGACATTGACGAGGCGCGGGCGTCCGTCGGCAAGCTGGCTGCTCTTCAGCCCCTCGACCCCCGCCGTCGCGGGCGGCAGGTCGAACAGCGGCATCGGCTTGTTGATCCATTGCGACTGGATCAACGTCTCCGCCGGCGTCACCAGCCGGTAGACGAAGGCGCCGAACAGCAATCCCATGATCGCAAGCGGCACAAACAGGACCCAGCGGTTCTTCACGCGAAACGTTCCTCTGCTTTACGGGCCCGCCGCGCGCGCCAGATGGTCAGCAATTGCGCGCGGCCGAGCAGCGACAGCGCCGCGCCGAGCGCGATCAGCCCGCCGCCGAGCCATATCCACCACACCAGCGGCTTCCACCACAGGCGGATCTGGTAGCGGTCGGCGCGGCCATCGTCACCCGTCACCGGCTGTCCCAGCACCGCG
Organism: Sphingopyxis sp.; assembly: GCF_035998905.1. Taxonomy (GTDB): domain Bacteria; phylum Pseudomonadota; class Alphaproteobacteria; order Sphingomonadales; family Sphingomonadaceae; genus Sphingopyxis. The sequence goes on from NZ_DASYHG010000030.1 coordinate 40,635, forward strand.
TAAAGCTGCCCGCCCGGCCGCGTGAGCAGCGCTGCCTCGTTCGTCTCGGTCGGCGCGGTGCCCATCAGGCCCGGGAAAGTCCGCGCTTCGGGACGCATGGTAAAGCTGCTGCCCGACGATGTCGTCGCGACGAGCGTGCCCTCGATCGCGGTGTAATTCGGTCCGGCGACCGGCTTGACCCCGACGAACTTCACCGAAAAATTGCCGACCTTCACGACATCGCCCGGCGCCGCGGCGACCAGCCGTTCCTTGATGAACGCGCTTTCGGCGCCCATCCCGGCAAGGCACACCGCGACGCCGAAATGCGCGACCACCATGCCCCATGTCGGCAGCGGGGTGCGGCGCAGGTTGCGGCCCCACAGCGGGGCAAGGCTCGCGACCGCGACGATGCCCGCCACCGTCATGCCGAGCAGCGGGAGGATGCCGACCTTGCCGCCGAACAAGATGAGCGCGAACAGCACGGCCGCACCCGCAAAGATCGCCAGCGGCAGCCGCGACCAGAGCCGCTTGCCATCGTCCTTGCGCCAGCTCAGCAGCGGCCCCGCCACCATCACGAGGCAGAGCGCGAGCGCGAGCGGGCCCGCGACGCGGTTATAATAGGGCGGCCCGACCGAAATCTTCTCGCCCATCGCCTCGGCGACGATCGGGTAGAGCGTGCCGAGCAAAACGAGCGCAAGGATCGTCGTCAGCAGCAGGTTATTGATCACGAGCGAGCCTTCGCGGCTCAGCAGCGCGAACTTCTTGCCCTCGGCAACGCTCCCGGCGCGCAGCGCGAACAAGGTCAGCGCGCCGCCGATATAGATCGCCATCAACGCGAGCAGGAAGGTGCCGCGCTCGGGATCGACGGCAAAGCTGTGCACGCTGGTAAGCAGTCCCGAACGCACGATGAAGGTGCCGACCATCGACATCGAAAAGCCGATGACCGCGAGCATCACCGTCCACGCGCGCAGGGCGTTGCGCGTGGCGGTCACCGCGACCGAGTGCAACAGCGCCGCGCCTGCGAGCCAGGGGATCAGCGAGACATTCTCGACCGGGTCCCAGAACCACCAGCCGCCCCAGCCGAGTTCGTAATAGGCCCAATAGCTGCCCGCGGTGATGCCGAGCGTCAGAAATATCCAGCTCCCAAGCACCCACGGCCGCATCGCGCGCGCGAAAGCCGGGCCGATCTCGCGCGTGATCAGCGCGCCGACGGCAAAGCTGAACGCGACCGACAAGCCGACATAGCCGACGTAAAGCGTCGGCGGATGGAAGGCGAGCCCGATGTCCTGGAGCAGCGGGTTGAGTCCCTGCCCGTCGGGCGGCGCCACCGGCAGCCGCTTGAACGGGTTCGACGAGAAGAGGAGGAAGGCGAAGAAACCGAGGCTGAGCGCTGCCTGTGCCGCAAGCGTGGCGACCAGCGTATCCTCGCGCAGCCTCCGCTCGAAAATCGCGATCAACCCGCCCGACAGTGACAGGATCATCAGCCACAACAGCATCGACCCTTCATGATTGCCCCATGTGCCGGCCACCTTGAAGATCATGGGTTTCAGGCTGTTGCTGTTGCGCGCGACGAGTTCGACCGACATGTCCGATCGCACGAACAGCGCGATCAGCAGGCCGAACGCCGCCGTCGTAAGCACCCCCTGCGCAACGCTTGCCGGCCGCACGAGCGCCGCAAGGTCCTTCGAACCGCCACGCAGGAACAGGGTTCCGGCGACGAGCGAGAGGCACGCGAGCGCCGCCGCCATCCACAGCAGCGCGAGACCGAGTTCGGCGATCATGTCGTTGCCGGCGCCTTCATATTCTTGGGCATATCGCCCATCTGCGGCGGCATATAGCGCTCGTCATGCTTGGCGAGGATGCGATCGGCGACGAAGGTCCCGTCGGCGCGCATCCGGCCATCGGCAACCATGCCCGATTCCTCGCCGAACAGGTCGGGGACGATGCCTTTATATTCGACCGGCACCGACGCCTTGCCGTCGGTTGCGACGAAGCGGATCGTCAGCCCGTCGCTCTGGCGCACGATGCTGCCCTTCGCGACCATGCCGCCCAGCCGCATCGCCTCGCCGACTTCGGCCTTGCCGCCCTCGATCTCGACCGGGGTGCGGAAATAGGCGGCTTCGTCGCGCAGCGCGCTCGCCGCGAGCACGCCTGCGCCCGCAACGCCGCTCAACGCGACCAGCGCCAGAATCAACCGTTGGTGCTTGGCTTTCACTTACGATCCTTTCGCAGCGCGTCGCTGCGTTTCTCGGCCTTTTTCATGGCGCTCCAGCTCGTCCACAGGACAAGCCCGGTCAGCACGATCGTCAGCCCATAAGCCGCGGCGACAAACGCCCATTGGCCGCCCCCGCTGATCACCCCCGTCACCCCTTAATCCTCCTCGTCGGCCAGCCGCCGCAATCGCGCCGCGACGCGGTTGTCGGCGATGATCCGCCGCATCCGCATCAGCGCGATGGCCCCGAATAACAGCGAAAAACCCAGCACCGTCAAGAGCAGCGGCCAGAGCAGCGCCCCGTCGATGCTCGATCCGCGCAGCGTAATGCTGGGTCCCTGGTGCAGGCTGTTCCACCAAACGACGCTGCGATTGATGATCGGGATGTTGATCGCGCCGACCAGCGCATAGATCGCGGCGCCGCGCGACAGCGAACCGCCCTGCCGCTGGCCGTCGTCACCGCTCGTCAGCGCAATGAAGCCCGCGTAAAGAAAAAGGAGGACGAGCATCGAGGTCATCCGGCCGTCCCATTCCCACCAGGTGCCCCAGGTCGGGCGCCCCCAGATCGAACCGGTCGCAAGGCAAAGCGCGGTGAAGAGCATCCCCGGCACCGCGATCGCGCGCGCGGCGATGCCCGACAGCGGATGGCGCCAGACAAGCTGGATCAAACCGGCAATAGCGAGCGACGTCCAGCCGCCCATGCCGAGCCATGCCGACGGGACATGGACATAGAGGATGCGCGCGGTTTCGCCCTGTTTGTAGTCGCCCGGCACCATCGCCAGCCCGGCCCAGCCGCCCGCGAGCACGAGCAACAGCCCGATGCCGAGCAACCAGGGCGTCAGCGGCTTGGCTATCGCAAGAAAGCGCGTGGGATTGGCGTAGGCGTGCATCGGATCGCGTCGTCCTTAGGCGAGCCGGAGAAAGGGGTCCAGCAATTTGCCCGGCGCGACCCGGCGTCCTTTTCTTGCCGCCCGCGTGCACGCCGTCAACCCGCCGCGCATAACGCAGTTCGCCAACGGCCCAATTGAGCAAGGTCAAAAAGAGCAACTATTGCGAATGAAGCGTGGGACGCCCTTACCCCTCGGGCCGCGTCCATATCCAGCTTCCCGTCACCGCCGCGGCGGCAACCGGCAGCATCACCCACGGCCAGGGAGAAAAGATCGCGGCGAGGACGATGCTGAACGCAAAGGCCGCGGTCGCCGCGACCTTGCCCTTGCGGCTGATCGCACCTTTCTCGCGCCAGGCAACGATATGATGCCCGAAATGCGGGTGCGTCAGCAGCCAGTTTTCGAGCCGCGGCGACGAGCGCGCAAAGCAAAAGGCGGCAAGGATCACGAACGGCACCGTCGGAAGCAGCGGCAGGAAAGCGCCAATCGCGCCAAGGCCCAGCGACGCCCAGCCCGCGATCAGGTAGAAATGCCGTTTCATCGACGGCTGGCTTAGCGGAAATCGGACCGCACGCCAGCCCTCGACCGTTAGCCCCGACCGATCAGCTTCTGCGCCATCCGGTCGGCCACGACCGACGCCGGCGTACCGCTCGCCTTGCTCTCGGCCCAGATGTCGGCCAGCCGGCCGGGGATCTGGCGGATGCGGTTCTCGACTTCCTCGCGGCTGCTCTGCCCCAGATATTCGAGCGCGACGTTGATGATGCCGCCCGCGTTGATCACATAGTCGGGGGCATAGACGATGCCGCGGTCGTGCACGCGCTGGCCGTCGGCCGCGGTCGCGAGCTGGTTGTTCGCCCCGCCGGCAACGATCGGCACACGCAGCTTTGCGATGCTGTCTTCGGTCAGGATCGCGCCGAGCGCATTGGGGCTCAGCACATCGGCTTCGATCTCCATGATCGCTGCCGAATCGGCGAGCTCGGCGCCCAGCTCGTCGGCGAGCGCCTTAGCGCGCGTCAGGTTGACATCGGCCAGCGTCAGGATCGCGCCATCGGCGGCCAGCCGCCGCGCGACGCCGCCGCCCACGCTGCCGACACCCTGGATCGCGACGCGCACCCCTTTTGCACTGTCGGTACCGAGTCCCTGCTTGATGGCGGCGAGGATACCCAGATAGACGCCGAGCGCGGTCTGCGGCCCCGGGTCGCCGCCGACGGCATCGCCTGCGACGGGCAGGCCGCTGACATATTTTGTCTCGTGCGAAATCGCGACGATATCGGCGACAGACATGCCGACATCCTCCGCAGTGACATAGGCGCCGCCCAGCGAATCGACCGCGCGCCCGAACGCCGCGAGCATTGCGGGGGTCTTTTCCGCCCCTTCGTCGGCCAGGATCACACCCTTGGCGCCGCCCATCGGCAGGCCCGCCATGGCATTTTTATAGCTCATGCCGCGCGACAGGCGCAGCGCATCGGTGATCGCGGCCTTGCGCTGCGGATAATGCCAGTAACGCACGCCGCCCGCGCCGGGGCCGAGGTGCGTCGAGTGGACGGCGATGACCGCGGTCAGTCCGCTGGCGCGATCGCGAAACATGTGGACATGCTCGTGATCGTCGAAATCGGCGAAATCCCAGACAGCGGACATAGGCTCATCCTCGTATTAGAAAATTACGTCAGGACGCAATAATGCAACGAGCGCGACGAGTCACCCCAAAAGCGTCTATGCGCGATGATAGAGAAAATGGGGCGACCAACGGGGCTCGAACCCGCGACCTCCGGTACCACAAACCGGCGCTCTAACCAACTGAGCTATGGTCGCCACATAAGCGAAGAGCGGCGCACGAAGCACCCTCGACAGCGCGCGGCGAATAGGCGCGCATCCCCCCGTTCGTCAAGCATTGTTCGCACGCGCTTCCCTGCTAAAAAGCGCGCCATGGCCGGAAATGATCATGTCGACATGGCGACCTCGGGCGCCGACCGCACCGCGGAGCGGCTCGCCGCCGTCCCGGGCATCCGCCGCGCACCATCGCCGAAGCTCCAGCAGTTCATGCTGTCCGGCTTCCTCGACGCCGAAACCTGCGCCGCTTTGATCGCGCAAATCGATCGTGACGTGCGGCCGTCGACGATCGCCGATCCGAACGGCGACGAGGCGTTTCGAACCAGCACGACCTGCGACCTCGACCATCGCGACCCGCTGGTGATCGCGGTCAACAATCGCCTCCACGACCTCACCGGAATTCCGCGGGAATATGGCGAGCCGATGCAGGGCCAGCGCTACGACGTCGGGCAGGAATTCAAGGCGCACACCGATTATTTCGACCCGCACGGCGCCGACTGGGAAACCTATTGCGCGATTCCGGGCCAGCGCAGCTGGACGCTGATGATCTATTTGAACGAGCCCGCCGCGGGCGGCGCGACGCGCTTCCTCGCGACCGGAAAAATGCACCAGCCCGAGGCGGGCAAGCTGCTCGCATGGAACAATGTGCGCGCCGACGGCACCGCGAACCCCGACACGCTCCACCACGGGATGAAGGTGCGCAAGGGCCGCAAATATATCATCACGAAATGGTTTCGCGAACGCCCCTGGCCGTGGGCCGAGGGGGAGCTGGCCTAAGCCAGCCCCCACCCCGCTTTTACTTCACCAGACGATACTGGAAATTCAGCGTCAGTGTGTTCGACACACGGCCCGGCTCGACCGGCGTGGCCTTCGCCGAACCGGCGTCCATTGCCATGCGCACCATCGGCATCGGCGGCTGCGGGCCAAAGCTGCCGCCTTCGCTGATCGACACCAGCTCGACGCCGCGGAAACCGGCGAGACGCGCATAATCCTGCGCCTTCGCTTCGGCCGCCTTGATCGCGGTGCCGCGCGCGCCGACGAGCTGCGCGTCGGGGTCCTTCATCCCGAACGACGGCCCGTCGATATTGGTCCCGCCCGCGGCGACGAGTGCGTCGAGCAGCGGGCCGATGTCTTCGATCTTCGACGTCGTCGCGCGCACGCTGTTCGACACCTGATAGCCGAGGAAGCGCGGCGGCTGGCCGTCGCCGCGGTTGTTATAGTCGTACTGCGGCGACAGGCTGATGCCGCTCGTCTGGATGTCCTCGGCCTTGATCCCGCGCGCCTTGGCGGCGGCGATCAGCTTGTCCATCGCGGCCGCGTTCGCGCGCATCGCCTCGACCGCGGTCGGTGCGGTCGTCGTCACGCCGGCACCGACGCTCGCCTGATCGGGACGCGAACGCACTTCCTCGCTGACCGAGAAGGTCAGGATCGGGCCCTGGGTCGTTGCTGCTGCCACCGTCGAACCTCCCTGCTGCGCAAGCGCGGGCGTTGCCGCCATCAGCGCCAGTCCGGTTGCCATAACGGCGAACAATTGCTTCGTCATTTCATTCTCCTGTGAACCGGGCTTCCGGTCATCTGTGATCTCCGCCCCGTAACGCAGACGGAGCGAACCCGTTCCGGCCTTTGTGCGCAGCGCGCTTGCATGATGCTGAACGCGCCAGTAGCGAGCCGTTCATCATGGCAGCACCGATTTTATCTTATGAAGGCCTCGGCCTTGTGCAGGGCAGCGGCTGGCTGTTCCAGGACCTCGACATCTATGTCGGCGAACGCGACCGGCTCGCGCTGATCGGCCGCAACGGCGCGGGCAAGACCACCTTGCTCAAGCTGCTCGCGGGCCAGATCGACGCCGACAAGGGCAAGCGGGTGATCGTCCCTGGCACGCATGTCGTGATGCTCGAACAGGAACCCGATTTTTCGGGTTATGCGACGCTGATGGATTTCGCGGTCGCCGCACCCAACGCGCCCGAAGCTTTTGAGGTCGCCGCGATCGCCGATCAGCTCGGCATCGACATGTCGCGCACCGCCGCCAGCGCCTCGGGCGGCGAACGTCGCCGTGCCGCGCTGGCACGAGCATTGGCGCAGAACCCCGACGTCCTATTGCTCGACGAGCCGACCAACCATCTCGACCTCGCGGCGATCGATTGGCTCGAAAACTGGCTCGCGCGCTACACCGGCGCTTTCGTCGCGATCAGCCACGACCGCACCTTCCTGACGCGCCTGACGCGTCAGACGCTGTGGCTCGACCGCGGCAGCATCCGCCGCAAGGAAATCGGCTTCGGCGGGTTCGAGGAGTGGAGCGACGCGGTTGCCGCCGAAGAAGCCCGCGCCGCGCAAAGGCTCGACTCGAAGCTCCGCCTCGAGGCGCACTGGCTCGAACGCGGCGTCACCGCACGCCGCAAGCGCAATCAGGGCCGGCTCGAAAAATTGAAGGAAATGCGTGCGACGCGCGCCGCGATGATCGGCGGTCCCGGTGTCGCCAAGCTCGGCCTCGCCAACGACGATGTGCGCTCGAAATCGGTGATCGTCGCCGAAGGCGTCTCGAAAAGCTTCGGCGACCGCACGATCATCAAGAATTTCGATTTCCGCGTCCAGCGCGGTGACCGCATCGGCATCGTCGGCGCCAATGGCGCGGGCAAGTCGACCCTGCTCAAGCTGCTCACCGGCGAAATCCAGCCCGACGAGGGTAAGATCACCCTCGCCCCGACACTCGACGGCATCGTCATCGATCAGCAGCGCAGCCTGCTTTCGCCCGACAAACGCGTGCGCGACATCCTCGCCGACGGCGGCGACTGGGTCGAGGTGCGCGGCGTAAAAAAGCATATCCAAGGCTATCTCAAGGAATTCCTCTTCGACCCCGGCGTCGTCGAGGCCAGCGTCGGCGCGCTGTCGGGCGGCGAGCGTTCGCGTCTTCTCCTCGCGCGCGAATTCGCCCGCGAATCGAACCTGCTCGTGCTCGACGAGCCGACGAACGATCTCGACCTCGAAACGCTCGACCTCTTGCAGGAAGTCATCGCCGACTATGCCGGCACCGTGCTGCTCGTCAGCCACGACCGAGACTTCCTCGACCGGACCGTCACGGTGACGCTCGGCCTCGACGGATCGGGCAGGGTCGACATCGTCGCGGGCGGCTATGCCGACTGGGAAGCGAAGCGGGTCAAACCCAATAGCGTCAGGGCCAAGGCCGCGACCACCGCGCCCCCGCCCCCACCGACCGCGCGCAAGAAACTGAGCTACAAGGACCAGCGCGACTACGACCTGCTGCCCGGTCGGATCGAGGAGATCGAGACAGAGATGGCGGGGATCGAAACCGAACTGTCCGACGGCGCCCTGTTCACGCGCGACAATGCCCGCTTCAATATGCTGACGGCCAAACTCGACACGCTGCGCGACGAAAAGGCGGCGGCGGAGGACCGTTGGCTCGTGCTGGCCGAAGAGGTGGAAGCGCTCGGTTAAGTGGCGATCGCCAGCGTTCGCGGCATGTCCGCCTTGGGGTGGAAAGCTGCCACACCCAATATTCGTCATCCCCGCGAAAGCGGGGACCCAGAGCGTGCGTAAGCTGATCCCACACTGGGTTCCCGCTTTCGCGGGAATGACGAAGTTATAAGAGCCGAGACGTCCGCAACCGTTCGTAACCAGCCATCCGCGCGCCTCACCCCGTCCCGTAAAAGCGCGACAGCCGGTCGAGCGCAAGCCCCAGCACCAGCTTGCCCGACCGCGCCGGCCACCCCAGCATTTTCTCGGCCCCGCCAATCCCCTCACCCGCGCAGATGACGCGCCAACAGATATCGGCCAGCCCCGGTCCCACCACATCGAGAGCGCCATGGAAGCGGCGGTGCGCATCGATCCGCGCCAGCGAGGCATCCGACGCGCGCGCGCCGCCGCGGCTTTTAGCGGGCGGCGCCGCATCCCAGCGCATCGTCACCCGCCCCGCCAGCCCCGCGCGCTCATAATCTGCGCGCAGCCGCTCGCCGGCGCGAAACTGGGCGTCGGTCAGATGCCCGCGTGACGCCAGCCATGCGATCGGGCTCTCGGCAACATGGACCGTCACATGGCGCATTACCTGCGGCCCCGCCTTGCCCGGATCGATCCGGTCGTCGGGGTGAAGGCGCGTCTCGAGGCGGCGTGCGGTCATACGATTCTCCTTTGCTTCACGCCGGGGTTGACACTGGAATATTTTGTAGGAAAGAAGAAACCGATTTGGTTATCCGAAAGTTGCCGCCATGATCAACAGCATCCGTTCGGTTCGCCGCGCAAAAGGGCTGACACTCGAAGAAGTCGGTCAGCGCTGCGTTCCACCGACCACCGCGCAAACGATCGGCCGCCTCGAAACCGGCACACGCACGCTGTCGCTGGGCTGGATGAACCGCATCGCCGCCGCGCTCGGCGTCGAGGCGGCCGAACTCGTCCAGTTGCCGCAGGACACCCAGCTCACCATCACCGCGCTGCTCGGTGCCGAGGGCGCGCAAGCCCCGACACGCGTCGAACAGGCGCTCACCGCACGTCCGGGCGAGGATATGGTCGCGGTGCGCGTCACCTCGTCGATCGGCGACTATCGCGCCGGCGACGAAATCTGGTGCCGCCGGATCGAGGGCGACTGGGCAAGCGTGCTCAACCGCGACCTGCTCGTTCCGCGCCCCGCGGGCCGCTTCTTCTTCGCACGCCTGCTCAACGTCGACGGCGAAAAGCTCCACCTGCTCCCGCTCGGCACCGGGCAGCGCCAGCAGGTCGTCAGCAACCCGCCATGGGCTGCGGTCGCGGTTCGCCTGCTTCGCTCGCTCTGAGTGCCCGCTCCCTCGCCCCTCCGCGTCCTCTCGATCGCGACGCTTTTCCCCGACGCTGCACGCCCCAACTTCGGGCTCTTCGTCGAAAAGAGCCTGCGCGCGCTCGCAGCGCAGCCAGGTATCAACCTTACAATCGTCGCGCCCGTCGGCTTGCCGCCCTTTCCGTTATCGCTCCACAAACGCTATCGGGCGCTGCGCGACCTGCCGCGGGCCGAGACTTGGAACGGTCTCACCGTCCTGCGTCCGCGCTTCACGCTGATCCCGCGCTACGGCGCGCGCTTTAACCCGCAGCGGGTTGCGCGTGCGGTCCTTGCGGCGGTGCGCGAACGCGAATTCGATGTCGTCGATGCGCAATTCTTCTACCCCGACGGCCCCGCCGCGATGTGGGTGGCCAACCGGCTCGGGCTGCCGTTTTCGGCCAAGGCGCGCGGCGCCGATATCAGCCATTTCGGGCATGATCGCGCGACGAAAGCGCAAGTGATCGAAGCCGCCGGCAAGGCCGCCCGCCTGCTCGCCGTCTCGGCCGCGATGCAGGGCGATATGGCCGCGATCGGTATCGACCCGGCCAAGGTCGCGGTTCATTACACGGGGATCGACACCGCGCGCTTCCATCCCGGCGACCGCGCTGCCGCGCGTGCGGCGCTCGGCATGGGCGATGCCCCCGCCATCCTGACCGTCGGCGCGCTCATCCCGCGCAAGGGGCAGGCACTGGTCATCGAAGCCCTGCCCGCGCTTCCCAGCGTTCATTATTGGCTTGCGGGCGCCGGCGAAGAGGAAAGCCGCTATCGCGCGCTCGCGCAAAAGCTCGGCGTCGATACCCGCGTCCATTTCATGGGTCCCGTCGCGAACGCCGAGCTGCCGCCGCTTTACCGCGCCGCCGATGCCGTCGTCATGCCGTCGGCGAGCGAGGGCCTCGCCAATGCGTGGGTCGAAGCGCTCGCCTGCGGCACGCCGATCGTCATCAGCGACGCGGGCGGCGCTGCCGAACTGGTGACGTCGCCAACCGCCGGCCGGATCGTCGAGCGCGCACCGGGCGCGATTGCCGAAGCCGTCGCGGCCATTCTGACCAATCCGCCCGCCTCGCCGGATGTCGCGGCGAGCCTTGCCGGCCGCTTCGACTGGGACCGTAACGGCCGCGAACTCGCCGCGCATCTCCGCGGCTGCGCCGGTCGCTAGATACGGCAACGCCGGCCCGCTCTATGAGCGGGCCGGCACCGATTTTTTCGAAACGGGATTGCGTCAGACGACCGCGCCGTCGTCCTTGCGCTCGATGCGTTCACCGCCGTCCATGCCCGCAACCGTACGCGGGACAAAGCTGTGCGGGCCGACCTTCAGCCACACGAGCACCGGGGTCGACATCAGCACCGAGGAATAGCCGCCGATGAACACGCCGAACAGCATCGCAGCGGTAAAGCCGAAAATCACGTCGGGGCCAAAGATCAACAGCATGCCCAGCGCCAGAACCATCGCGACCGTCGTCATGACCGTACGCGACAGCGTTTCGTTGATGCTGAGATTGAGGAGCGGAATAATCTCCATCTTGCGATATTTTTTCAGATTCTCGCGAATGCGATCATAGACGACGATCGTGTCGTTGAGCGAATAGCCGACGATCGTGAGCAGCGCCGCAACGCTGTTCAGGTCGAACTGCATCTGCGTCACCGCGAACAGGCCGAATGTCAGCGACACTTCGTGGAACAGGCGGCCGAGCGCACCAACGCCGAACTGCCATTCAAAGCGTATCCAGATATAAATGGAGATACCGAGGATCGCGAGGCCGAGGCTGATCGCGCCGGTGCGTATCAATTCTCCCGAAACCTTGCCCGACACGGTTTCGACCGAACCGGTCTTCGCGGTCGGGAAGGCTTTGTGGATACCCGAGACCAATTGCTGCCCCGCACGCTCGGCGGCGGCCTTGTCGCCGTCGGGAAGCGCGGTACGGATCGACACCGCCTTGTCCGATCCGAACTGCTGGATCGTCGCTTCGCCAAGGCCGATGTCGCCGACCTTTTCGCGAATTTCGTCGATTGGCGGCATCCCCTGGGTGAATTCGACGCGGACCGACTGGCCGCCGACGAAGTCGACGCCGAGGTTCAGGCCCTTCACCGCGACCAGTGCGATCGACACGGCCACGAGGAAAAAGCTCATGAACGAGGCGACTTTCCGCCACCGCAAGAAGTCGATATTGGTGTCGTCAGGAACGAGTTTCAGCAAGCGCATCGTTTCGCTCCCTTAAATATTGATCGACGTCGGGCGCTTGGTCCGCAGCCAATGGGCTACGAACATGCGCGTGACGGTGACGGCGGTGAAGACGCTGGTGACGATCCCGATGGTCAGAACCACCGCAAAGCCCTTGATCGGGCCCGAACCAAACCAGAACATCAACGCGGCCGCGATGACGTTGGTGACGTTGGCGTCGAAAATCGCGCGGCTTGCCTCGCTGTAACCCAGTTCGACAGCCTGGAAGACCTTTCGGCCGCGTTTCAATTCCTCGCGTATGCGCTCGTTGATCAGCACGTTCGCGTCGACCGCGGCGCCGATCGTCAGCACGAAGCCGGCGATCCCCGGCAGCGTCAATGTCGCATTGAACGCCGCCATGACCGCGATGATCATGAAGACGTTAAAGACCAGCGCGACGCACGCATAGACGCCGAAGCGGCCGTATACGACGAGCATCAGCACGAGCACGGACACCGTTGCGATGATGCCCGCGATCGCACCCTTGCGGATCGAATCGGCGCCGAGTTCGGGGGTGACCGTGCGCTCTTCGACGACGGTCATCTTCACCGGCAGCGCACCCGAGCGAAGCGAAATCGCCAGCGCGTTCGCGCTCGCGACGCTGAAGCTGCCCGAAATCTGGGCACTGCCGCCGAGGATCGGTTCGTTGATCGACGGCGCCGACAGTACCTTGCCGTCGAGCACCATCGCAAAACGCTTGCCGACGTTCTGCGCCGTCACCTTGGCAAAGGTCGCCGAACCGCCCGAATCGAAACGGATCGAGACGACCGGCTGGTTGTTCTGCGGATCATAGCTTTGCTGGGCGTTGATCAGCTGTTCGCCGCTGATCATCACCTGGCGGCGCAGCACTTCGAACGCCGCGCCACTGCCCTCGCCTTCGGCATAAGGAACGATCTCGCTGCCCACGGGCACGCGGCCCGCTGCGGCTTCGTTGGGGTCGGCGTTGGTATCGACCATGCGGAATTCGAGGCGCGCGGTCTTGCCGATCAATTCCTTGAGTGCGGCTGGATCCTGGAGGCCCGGCACCTGCACCACGACGCGGTCGGTGCCCTCGCGGATGATCGTCGGTTCGCGCGTGCCGAGCGCGTTGACGCGCTTGTCGATGATGTCGCGCGCGGTGTCCATCGCGTTCGCCACGGCCTGCGTCTGCCCCGCGCTCGTCGGGGTCATCTCGATCCGCGTCGAATTGACGACGGTGACCGTCCAGTCGCGCTGTCCCGTCAGCTGCGCGCCGCGCGTCTCGTTGAACAGCCGCTCGCGCGCTTCGTCGAGCTTCGCGAGGTCGCGGACGAGGAAGCTGATCTTGCCGCCCGCGGTCGACAGCTCGCCGATGGCGATATCGTCGTCGGGGCCGCTCTCGCCGCGCATGGCCGTGCGCACGGTCTTTTCCATGTTCGCGAGCTGCGTCTTGCGCAGGTCGGCGATGTCGGCTTCGAGCAAGAGGTGGCTACCACCGGCAAGGTCGAGGCCCAGATTGACCTTCGCCTGCAGGAAGGACGGCAGGCTGTTCACCGTCTTTTCGGGAAGGAAGCTGGGGATGGAGAAGATGATACCGAGCAGCAGGCTGATGCTGATGCTGATGGTCTTCCAGCGCGGGAAATCGAGCATGGTCTAGAAATCCGATAGCAAGCGCGGGGCCGCGGCGAACGCCGCCACCGCCGCGTCAGTCGTTGGCGGGCTTGCCACCGGGCTGGAGAACGTCGGCGAGGGTCGATTTCACGACCTTGATCTTCACGCCCTGTGCGATTTCGACATCGACGAAATCATCGTCGACGCGCGTGATCTTGCCGACGATGCCGCCGCCGGTCACGACCTGGTCGCGCGGCTTCACCGCCGCAACCTTGGCGCGATGCTCCTTGGCGCGGACCTGCTGCGGACGGATCAGGAAGAACCAGAATACCGCGAAGATCAGTAGATAGGGGACCAGCATCAGGAAACCGGCAGCCCCGCCGCCCGATCCGGCCGCCTGGGTCAGAAGCAATTGCGTCGACATGAGTGAAAAACTTTCCGTTCGAACGCGCAGCCAGTTCCCCCTCCGGAACAGGCGCGCAAAGATGGCGCGGCGCCTATCACGCAGGGGCGTTGCGCGCAACCGGTCGTGCGCGCCCCTCCCCCTTGGCAAGCCTCGCCGAAATGGGAAGTCGCGCCGTCAGATCAACCCCGTGCCGATTTACCGGCCATCGCCGCTTGCATCGCCCGCCAACCCGCGCTAGGGGCCTCGCCTGCCCAACAGGGCCGGTCGGGACGTAGCGCAGCCTGGTAGCGCATCACACTGGGGGTGTGGGGGTCGGAGGTTCGAATCCTCTCGTCCCGACCAAATTTTGAACCGCCGATATTGCGGTCCGCATCCTCACGGAAAGCGAGATACGATGCAGGCAAGCGTGCTGATCGTGATCGCCGCCTTCCTGACTTCCATCCTTTCGGGCGTCTTCGGCATGGCGGGCGGCCTCATCTTCATGGGCGTGCTCGCATGGCTGCTGCCCGCCGCGTTCGCGCTGGCGCTACACGGGGTCATCCAGTTCGCGTCGAACGCATGGCGCTTCCTGCTGCACCGCCACCATGTCGCATGGCCCGTCCTGCTGTGGTTCGGGATCGGTGCCGCGGCCGCCATCGGCCTCTTCTCCCTGCTGATCTTCTCGCCGACCAGATTTTACGTCTTCCTCGGCCTCGGCTTGATGCCGATCCTCGTCTGGCTCCCCGAAAGCTGGCTGTCGCTCGATGCGACGCGGCGCGGGCACGCGATCGGCGGCGGCTTCGTCTCGACCGGCCTCGCGCTCGTATCGGGCGTATCGGGCCCGGTCACCGACCTGCTGTTCGTCCGCAGCAAGCTGAACCGGCATCAGGTCGTTGCGACCAAGGCGGTGATGCAGGCGATCGGCCATGCGTCGAAGATATTCGTTTATGGCGGGCTGCTGCTCAGCGCCCCGGCACGCGCGGCGATCCCGCTGCCGGTGACCGTCGTCGCGATTCTCGCATCGATGGCGGGCATAATGGTCGGCGGCGCGCTTCTCGATCGCATCAGCGAGGCGCATTTCCGCGCCAGCCGCCGCTGGATCATCACCATCGTCGGAGCCACTTTCCTCGTCCAGGCATTCCGGATCGCCCTTGCCTGAGGCCGCATTGCTATTCGCGCGCCCGCCACTGGCCAAACCGCGGCCCCACGCCTAACAGGCCCGCCATGGAATTCGCTCCCGAAATTTTCGCCTTCCTGATCGGCGTCGCCTTCCTCGCCGGGGCCATCGACGCGATGGCAGGAGGCGGCGGCCTGCTCACCATCCCCGCGCTGATGGCGGCGGGCATTCCTCCGGTCGCGGCGCTCGCCACCAACAAGCTGCAGGCCACGATCGGCACCGCATCGGCTTTCCTGACCTTCTGGCGCGGCGGCCATGTCGACCTCCGTCGCTTTGCATGGCCCGCGGCCGGAGCCTTTGCCGGCTCGGTGCTCGGCGCGACCGCGGTGCAATATGTGCGCTCCGATTTCCTCGCCGCGCTCGTGCCGATCCTGCTGATCGCGATGGGGCTCTATTTCCTGCTCGCCCCGCCGATGAGCAGCGTCGACCGCCATGCGCGCGTCGGGCCGGTCGGGCTCACCCTCATCGTCGCGGCGCTCGGCTTCTACGACGGCTTTTTCGGTCCCGGCACCGGCTCCTTCATGACGCTGACCCTCGTCGCGCTCGGTGGCCTCGGGCTCGTCCGCGCGATCGGCAACACCAAATTCCTCAATCTGGCGACCAATATCGCGGCGCTTTTTGCGATGATCGTCGGCGGTCACGTCCTCTGGCTGCTCGGCCTGTCGATGGCCGCCGCGAATGTCGCAGGCAACCAGCTCGGCGCACGGCTCGCGATCCGCTTCGGCGGGCGCGGGGTCCGGCCGCTGCTCGTGATCATGTCCTTTGCCCTGACCGCGAAGCTGCTCGCCGACCCCGCCAATCCCCTCTGGACGCTCTTCTAGCGCTGGTCTTCGGCCGGCGGCGGCGGTTCGGCCCGCGCCTTTTGTTTCGCCGCCAGCTCCGCCTTGTCGATTACCCCGTCGCTGTTCGCATCGACAAATTTGATGAAGGCCTCGACCTTTTCGGGAGAGGCCATCGCCGGATCGCCTTGCTGCCGAGCGCGCATTTCGGCCATTTTGGTAAGCTCGGCCTTGTCCAGCTTGCCGTCGCCATTGGCATCGATCGTCGCAAACATGCGGCCGCCATCCTGCGGCGGCTGGGCAACGGCTACCGCGGGAAGCGTCAACGCGAAACCTGCCGCGATCATCGTCCATTTCTTCATATCATGTCCTTTGGTCTTGTTCGGCTTGTACGCCGGGACGCCCCGGCACGGACATGACAGTTTGCGCGGTGCAAAACCATGGCTTCGGCTTCGGCTCGTCACGGTTTCAGCACGACCTTGCCGACCACCTCGCGCCGTTCGAGCATCGCGAACCCTTCGCGCCAGTCGGCAAGGTCGAGCGACGCATGGACGTGCGGCCGGATTTTTCCCGCTGCCGCCAGCGCGTCGATCGCCGCGACATTTTCCGCCCCGCGTTCGGGAAAGCGCCGCCCATATTCGCCCGCGCGCACGCCGACGACCGAAAAGCCCTTGATCAGCGGCATGTTCACCGACACCTCCGGGATGCGTCCCGATGCAAAGCCGATGACGAGCAGGCGCCCGCCGAACGCGATACAGCGCGTCGATTCATCGAAGACATCGCCGCCGACGGGATCGAAAATCACGTCGGCGCCCCGACCATCGGTCAGCGCCTTCACCGCCTCGCGGAAACCCGGCCCGGCCGAAATCACCGCATCGGGCGCATAGAGCCGCGCAATCGCGTCACGCTTTTCCGCGCTGCTCACGACTGCAATCACGCGCGCACCCAGCGCCTTTGCCAGATCGACCGTCGCCAGCCCGACGCCGCCGGCCGCACCGTGAACAAGCACCCACTCGCCCGGCTCGACCCGCGCACAGCGAACCAGCGCGACCCAAGCGGTCAGATATGCGACGGGATAGGCAGCGGCCTCGTCCCAATCCAGCGCCACGGGCCTCGGGCGCAACGCCCCCGCGAGGACAACGACATATTCGGCCATCGCGCCAAAGCGATTGCCGCCAACGACAGCGTCGCCGAGCACCCAGCCGCGCACGCCCTCGCCCACCGCATCGACCTCGCCCGAAAATTCCAGCCCCGACACGAATGGCAGGTCGGGCTTCAACTGATAGCCGCCGCCCGTCATCAACAGGTCGGGGAAATTCACCGCCGCCGCGCGCACCCGCACGCGCACCTCGCCCGGTCCGGGCACGGGTACGGGCAAATCCGCCAGCGCCGCGCCCGCATGATCGGGCAGCAATTCGCGCACCTGCAAAGCCCGCATGGCGAAAAACCCTTTCCTACAATATTCCAATATGGTTCGTTTTGTTTTTCCGTCGAACCACAGGAGCGAATCATGCCACGACCCGACCCATCGGCCTGCGATGCCGACGCGTTGATCGACGCCGTCATCGACCGCGAAGGCCGATATGTAAACCACCCCGCCGACCGCGGCGGCCCGACCTGTTGGGGAATCACCGAAGCCGTTGCACGCGCGCAGGGCTATGCGGGCCCGATGCGCGACCTGTCACGGAGCGAGGCCGCGAGCATTTACCGCCGTCTCTATTGGTTGCGCCCCGGTTTCGACAAGGTCGCACTCCGCGCAGCCAGGATCGCCGCAGAACTCTTCGACACCGGGGTCAACATGGGCACCGGTAGCGCGGTGGGTTTCCTCCAGCGCGCGCTCAACGCGCTCAACCGAACGGCGCGCGATTATCCCGACATCGCCGTCGACCGCGAAATCGGCCCGCGGACGCTGTCGGCACTCGACGGTTTCCTGAAAGCACGCGGCAAAGCCGGCGAAACCGTTCTTCTGCGCGCGATGGAGGCGCTGCAGGGCGAACGCTATATCGCGCTCGCCGAGCGCCGCCCGAGCCAGGAGGCCTTCCTCTACGGCTGGCTCGCGAACCGCATCGGCGACGGCTGACAGCTCACGACGCGCCACTGGGCTGAACTTCCCTGAACTTTGAACCTGCAGGAGCATTGCCATGAGCATCATCGAAGGCCTGATCGGCCCCATCGCGAAGCTGATCGACAAGATCATCCCCGACCCCGAAGCGCGCGACCGCGCCAAGCTCGAACTGCTGAAAATGGAGGGCAGCCAGGAAATGGAAGCAATCCGCACCCGGATGACCGCGATCGTCGCCGAGGCGAACAGCTCCGACCCGTGGACCAGCCGCGCGCGGCCGAGCTTCCTCTATGTGATGTATGCGCTGCTGCTCTGGGCGATCCCGATGGGCCTGATCGCCGCGGCGCGCCCCGAGATGGCAAAGGGAATCGCCGACGGCATGAACGCCTATCTCGCGGGGATTCCGGAATCGCTCTACGCGCTCTTCGGCACGGGCTATCTGGGCTACACCGCCGCGCGGGCGTGGGGGAAAGCGAAGGGGGTCGAGGGCTGACTCCGTCGCGAAAAGAAGCCGTGCACACCCGCGAAGGCGGGTGCCCATCACCGGTCCGCGCCATTTTGAGCCGGCAGGAGATGGGTCCCCGCCTTCGCGGGGACACGCGCCTTATTTGAGGTCAGCTCTCAACCACCGCCGCCAAATTCGCGAGCGAGCTGGTCAACCCCTCGACATGATCCTTCGCCGAAATCCCCGGCGGCACGTGATGCGCGTCGATCGTGACCAGCGTGCCGCCGCCCTGCCGCGACAGATACCAGTGCATGTCCATCGTCCCTGAAAAACGCGGGTCGTCGGACTCGAATTCGACCTGCCACACCACCAGCCGCCCGTCGTCGAGCGTCGGGATATAGACTTCAACAATATCGCTATCGTCGTCGCTCTTGGTCTCGACATCGGCGTCATCGAAGGTCAGCCGCATCAAAAAGCCGCCACCCGCGCGCAAATCGACATGCTCGAACGTCCCCGTCGCCCCCTCGGGCGGCAACCATAAAGCGAGCTTTGTCGCGCTCGTGAAGGCCGCGAAGACATCGACGAGCGGCGCAGCGATCACCCGTTCGGCATGATCGGTGCGCCTCGTCTTCTTGGTCGGTTTCAAATCGTCGCCGCCAGCGCAGCCATCACCGCCGCCACGGCGTCGTCGGCGGCCTTGCCGTCGGGGCCGCCGCCCTGCGCCATGTCGGGGCGGCCACCGCCGCCCTGCCCGCCGAGAGCCGCGACCGCCGCCTTGACGAGGTCGACCGCGCTATGGCTCGCCGTCTTGTCGTCGGTCACGCCGACCGCAACCGAAGCGCGGCCGTCGTTGACCGCGACGAGCATCGCGACGCCGCTACCGACCTGCTTCTTGAGGCCGTCGACCGTGCCGCGGAGTTCCTTGGGATCGAGCCCGTCGACGACCTGCGCGAGGAACGCCGTATCACCGACCTGCTCGACCGCCGGCCCCGTCGCCGCGCCGCCACCGCCGCCAGAACCGCCGAGCGCCAGCGCCTTTTTCGCATCGGCCAGCTCGCGCTCGGCCTTCTTGAGCGCCTCGGCAAGCTGCGCCACGCGCGCCGGTACATCGTCGGGCGAGGTCTTGAGCGCCGCGGCCGCCGCCTTCAGCGCTTCGTCGCGGCCGTTGAGCCAGACGCGCGCCGCATCGCCGGTCAGCGCCTCGATACGCCGCACGCCCGACGAGACCGCGCTCTCGCTGACGATCTTGAACAGCGCGATATCACCCAGCGCGCGGACGTGCGTCCCGCCGCACAGCTCGACCGAATAGCTGTGATCGTCCGCATGTCCCATGCTGAGCACGCGCACCTCGTCGCCATATTTCTCGCCGAACAGCGCGAGCGCGCCCGCCGCGACCGCGTCGTCGGGGGTCATCAGCCGCGTCGTCACCGCCTCGTTCCCGCGGATCTGCGCGTTCACCTCGGCTTCGATATCGGCGATTTCCTCCGGCGTAAGCGCCTTGGGATGCGAGAAGTCGAAGCGGAAGCGGTCCTCGGCGACGAGACTGCCCTTTTGCGTCACATGCCCGCCGAGCCGTCCCCGCAGCGCCGCGTGCAACAAATGCGTCGCGCTGTGGTTGGCACGGATTCGGTCACGCCGCGCGGCGTCGACGGTCAGCTGCACCGTATCGCCGACCTTCAGCGTCCCGGCTTCGAGCTTCGCCTGATGCGTGTGCAAGCGGCCGAGCGGCTTGCCGGTGTCGCTAACCGACGCTTTGGCGCCGCCCAGCGTCGCGATCGTGCCGGCGTCGCCCATCTGGCCGCCGCTCTCGCCATAGAAAGGCGTCTGGTTGGTCAGCACGACCAGCTCATCGCCGGCCTTTGCCTCGTCGACCGGCACGCCGTCCTTGACGAGCGCGATCACCGTCGCCTCGCCCTCGGTCGACGTGTAGCCGGTGAATTCTGTGCTGCCGTTGGTCTCGGCGATATCGTACCAGATTTCCTCCGACGCCTTTTCGCCGCTGCCCTTCCAGGCCGCGCGCGCCGCCGCCTTCTGCTGTGCCATCGCGGCGTCAAAGCCCGCGCGGTCGACCGCGATGTCCTGCGTGCGCAGCGCATCCTCGGTCAGGTCATAGGGGAAGCCATAGGTGTCATAGAGCTTGAACGCGACGTCGCCGGGCAAGGTCGCGCCCGCGCTCATGCCCACGGTCGCCTCGTCAAGCAGGCGCAGCCCCTTGTCGAGCGTCTGGCGGAACTTCGTCTCCTCGCGCTCGAGCGTCTCGGCGATCAACGGCTGCGCGCGGATCAGCTCGGGATAGGCCGCGCCCATCTCGGCGGTCAGCGACGGCAGCAGCCGGTACATCAGCGGATCCTTGGCGCCGAGCAGATGCGCGTGGCGCATCGCGCGGCGCATGATCCGGCGCAGCACATAACCGCGGCCTTCGTTCGACGGCAGGACACCGTCGGCGACAAGGAAGCTCGACGCGCGAAGATGATCGGCGATGACGCGGTGGCTCGCTTGGCTTCCGCCCTCGGCCGGGACGCCGGTCAGGTCGACCGATGCGGCGATCAGCGCCTTGAACGTGTCGGTGTCGTAATTGTCGTGAACGCCCTGCAGCACCGCTGCGATGCGCTCCAGCCCCATGCCCGTGTCGATGCTCGGCCGCGGCAGGTCGATCCGGTCGCCCGGACCGCGCTGGTCGTACTGCATGAACACGAGGTTCCAGATTTCGACGAAGCGATCGCCGTCCTCTTCGGGCGATCCCGGGGGGCCGCCCCAGATATGCTCGCCATGGTCATAGAAGATTTCGCTGCACGGACCGCACGGCCCCGTGTCGCCCATCGACCAGAAATTGTCGCTCGTCGCGATGCGGATGATCCGCTCTTCAGGCAGGCCCGCGATCTTCTTCCACAGGTCGAACGCCTCGTCGTCGGTGTGATAGACGGTGACCGTCAGCTTTTCGGGCGCGAGACCCCACACCTTGGTGATCAGCGTCCAGGCGTGGTGGATCGCCTGCTCCTTGAAATAGTCGCCGAAGGAGAAATTCCCCAACATTTCAAAGAATGTATGGTGCCGCGCCGTAAAGCCGACATTGTCAAGGTCGTTGTGCTTGCCCCCGGCGCGCACGCATTTCTGCGACGAGACCGCGGTCTTGTACGGCCGCGTTTCAAGGCCGGTGAAGACATTCTTGAACGGCACCATGCCCGCGTTGACGAACATCAGCGTCGGGTCATTGTAAGGCACGAGCGGCGCCGACGGCTCGATGTGGTGGCCCGTCCCCCCGAAATAGTCGAGGAAAGAGCGGCGAATGTCGTTGGTCGATGTCATGCGCGCGATCTAGTGCGGAACGGCGCGTTTCTCAAGCAAGAGATACGCGCCGTGCCCCTCACTTAGCGCTCACAGAGGCGGTTGAGTTCTTCGTCGCTATAACCCGCGTCGTCGATCAGCGATTGAGAGATATAGCGCACATCATATTGCGAAACCTGATATTCGCCCTCGCGCACACGGTAGAGCAAGATGCCGCCGCAGGTTCCAGCGACACCGGGATGCGAGCTCAGCACCGCAAAATAGGCGTAGGCTCCAGGATAGCTGGCATCGACCGGATTGTTCAACCAGCCATCGAGCCGCACCGAAAATTCGCCCGCCCTGTTTGATGCATCTTCGCCTCATCGCTGAACCGCTTCATCTCGGCTACCGTAGGTTCAAGCTGCGGATCCATCAGCTTCGCGAGCAATGCGCCATTGCCCGCGTCGAGATTGTCGACAAAGCGCTGCGCAAACCGCGTCGCGGCGGTCACCTCGGTCGCGCCCGCTTTCCAGTCCGCCGGAACGGGCTTGTACGGATCGGTTGCCGGATCGTAACAGGTGAAGGCCTGCCGGAAGTCCTTGATGACCGTGACACCCCGCTCGACGTCGATCTGATTGTCGAAGAAATAGCGGCCAAAGCGCACCTTTTTGGCTCCACAGCGTTGCTCGGCGAGCACCTTGATACAATCGACCACCGGATCATATTGATCCGCATCGATCTTCGCCACGGTCGCCGAAAACCCCTTTCCCGGCACCGCGTCAATCTTGATTGCAGGCAAGGGTTGCGCCGACGCCACAAGCGCCGCGAAAAAAATGGTCGTCATGTAATCCCCCCAAACGATTCCTTCGAACCGCGACCTCATGCCGCAAAGGTCGAAGCCCCCCCTTGCAGCACGCGACCATCGTGTTGGGGAGGGCGCCGCGATGCAAGCGCAATTCTTCATAGTCTCAGAAGTTTGTCGCGATTCCCTTGCCCAGATAGCAGGGCAGTTGCCGTAGCACGTCGGCCTTGGGCACGGCGTCCTCGATCAGATCGGCTGGAACCTCCGACGTATCGGTGCGCACGACGGTCCAACCGTCGGCGGGCGTCACGCGGTGAACGACGACATAACCGCAGTCCATCGTCCCGTCCTTCCGATCCCCTCGAAAATCGAACGCGGCATAGAGGCCCGCGGGTTGCCCCGCGGGGTCGAGATACCAGCTCAGGCGCAACGGGCGGATCTGGCCGTCGGCCCACAGGGTGGTCCGCTTGCGCAAGTTCATTTCCCATTCGAGCCGCGGGTTCGCCGCCTGAAACGACAAACGCAACATCGCATAAGCCGCCGCGAAATCGCGGCGTTCGAGCGCAAGAGTATATTCGGCAAAGCGATCGATGGCGCCTTCCTCGTCTAAAGCCGATGGTTTGAACGTGACGCCGTCGGGAGCGACCACCTCCCGCTCCACCTCCGGCGCTAGCGCCGGTGGTGCCGCGGTCGCGGCGGAGGTTCCGAAAAGCAGGACCGCTACCGTCAGCATGGCGCGGCCCCGATATTCAATAGCCATAATAGGCGCCGCCCTTTTCACGCGCGCGCCGCCATGCCGGACGGTCGTGACACGCGTTCACGAACGCCGCGAGCTTCGGATAGCGCGGCGCCATGCCCTGCATGATCGCGATTTCGGCCGGGAAGCTCAGCATGATATCCGCCGCCGACAGGTCGTTGCCGATGAAATGGCCATTCGCACCGACGCGGCTTTCCATATAGGCGAAATGGGCGTCGAGTTGCTGCGCGATACGCGGTTCGATCGGCGCGGCGGCTTCACCGAGCCGAGCCGTATAGATGCGCAGCAGGATCGGCGTCATCGCCGACCCTTCGGCGAAATGCAGCCATTCGAGGTGGCTGATATGATCGTCGGTGCCGCGTTCAGGCACCAGATGCCCGCCGCCGTGCCGTTCGCACAGATATTCGGTGATCGCACCCGATTCGATGATCACGCGGCCCCTTCCGCCAGGGGCGGCATCGTCGAGCTCCTCGATCACGGGCGACTTGCCGAGCGGATGGACGGCGAGCAGTTCGGGTGGCGCAAGGTTGGTAACCGGATCGCGATCATAATATTTGACCTCGTACGGCGCGCCGATTTCTTCGAGCAGCCACAGGATGCGCTGCGAGCGGCTGTTGTTCAGATGGTGGACGATCAGGCTCATGGCGCTCTCCTCGGGGGTTCAATCTTGGCAAGGACCGTTGCGGTCGATCAGCGCCGCCAGCTCGCGAACCAGCTTGGCACCGAGAATCGCGGTGACACCACCGATATCGCGACCGGGATGCAATTCGACGATATCTGCGCCGACGATGGGCGCCGTCTGCTTGTGCAATATGGCAAGGACCTCGCGCACCGTCAGCCCGCCCGGCTCGGGATGCGCAACACCCGGCGCTGCTGACGGATCAAGGCCGTCGAGATCGATCGAGATATACAGCGGTCCCTCGAGCACCGGGACCGCATCGGGGATGAAACCCGCCATGGGGACAATCTCAACGCCGAACCGGTCTGCCTGCTCGCGGCAGTGGCCGTTGAGCGTGCGAATGCCGACCTGCACCAGCCGCTTGGCATGACCAGCTTCGCAGATGCGCGCAAAGGGCGAAGCGTGGCTGCGCGGGTTGCCGGAAAAATCGTCGTATAGATCGGGGTGCGCGTCGAAATGGAGGATATTGACCGGGCCGAAACAGGTCGCCGCAGCCTCGACAAGCGGGAAGGTTACGGCATGGTCGCCGCCGATCGCGAGCGGCACCTCGCCATCTTCGTGGAGCATCGTGACGTGACGGCGGATCGCCACGTCGTCGCGCGCCGTATCTTCGGTCAGCGGCAAATCCCCATCGTCGGTAAAGGCAACCTCGGCACCAATCTCGGGGCCCAGTTCGCTCGCCATATTTCCGCGATCGCTCCAAAGTGCGGCGCGGATCGCGGCGGGGCCGGCGGCTGCGCCGCGTTCGAAGCTGCTATTGATGTCGGTCGGCAGGCCGAAGAGACGGATCGCGGGCATGGCGCGTTGTACCCGCTGGGCGCGGCCAAGCAAGGATCAAGCGGAAAGGGCATGAAAAGTCACGCGAAGTCAACGGCGGGCGGACCGACCTGCAGGGGAGAGGGAATGCAGGCGCCCCGGTAGGGGCAAGGAGGGGGCTGGAGGCCCGCCGCCGTTCGCCGGCCGATCCACCAAAGCGAACCGGCCGGAAGGCTATCAATTGTCGTCGTCGCCCTCATCGTCGGGGCCGGCCATCATTTCTTCGGCGACCGCGTCGGTGCGGCCGCGGATCGCGGCTTCGAGCCGCTCGCGCAGTTCGGGATTCTCGGTCAGGAAATTCTTCGCATTTTCGCGGCCCTGCCCGATGCGGATCGAGTCATAGCTGAACCACGCGCCCGATTTCTCGACAAGGCCGGCCTTGACGCCGATGTCGAGGATCTCGCCGATCTTCGAAATGCCCTGCCCGTACATGATGTCGAATTCGACCTGTTTGAACGGCGGTGCGACCTTGTTCTTCACGACCTTCACGCGCGTCGTGTTGCCGACGATTTCGTCGCCATTCTTGATCTGGCCGGTGCGACGGATGTCGAGACGGACAGATGCGTAAAATTTGAGCGCGTTGCCGCCGGTCGTGGTTTCGGGATTGCCGTACATCACGCCGATCTTCATGCGCAGCTGGTTGATGAAGATCACCATGCAGCGCGAACGGCTGATCGAGCCGGTGAGCTTGCGCAGCGATTGCGACATCAGACGCGCCTGCAGGCCGACGTGGCTGTCGCCCATTTCACCTTCGATTTCGGCGCGCGGAACGAGCGCCGCGACCGAGTCGACGACAAGCACGTCGATCGCATTCGACCGCACAAGCGTGTCGACGATTTCGAGCGCCTGTTCACCGGTATCGGGCTGCGACACGATGAGTTCGTCGATATTGACGCCGAGCTTGCGTGCATAGACGGGGTCGAGCGCATGTTCGGCGTCGACGAAGGCGACGGTGCCGCCGGTCTTCTGCGCTTCGGCGAGCGTGTGAAGCGCCAGTGTCGTCTTGCCCGAGCTTTCAGGGCCGTAGATTTCGATGACGCGGCCGCGCGGCAAACCGCCGACGCCGAGTGCGATGTCGAGGCCGAGCGAACCGGTCGAGATCGCCTCAACCTGCATCGCTTCCTTCGAGCCCAATTTCATCACCGAGCCCTTGCCGAACGCGCGATCGATCTGCGCGAGCGCGGCGTCGAGCGCCTTCTGCCTGTCCGTGTTGTTCACTGATTTCCCCGATTCGACGAGTGACAATTGTCCGGCCATAACCGTCCCTTTCCAGCTCTAGAGCGACAGCAGAAGCATCGCAACGCCGGAACTATGTGCCACATTTGTTCTCATGGAACAAGTGGGGAACAAAAATTAAACTCGTTCCGGCGGGGAGCTTGCTATTCGGCCGAAAACTCTTCCAGCGCCGTCTCGATATCGCTGATCCGGAATGGCTTGGTAATCAGCTTGCGATGCGCATGCGCGGGCGGAATGACATCGCCGCCGCCCGAGGTGAAGGCGAACGGAATGCCGCGTTCGGCGAGCGCATCGGCCACCGGCCAGCCCTTTTCATCGCCAAGGTTGATATCGACAAGCGCGCCGGCGAGCGGCTCGCTGGCGATCAGCGCAAGCGCCTCTTCGTTGCTGGTGGCCTGCGCGGGTTCGGGAAGGTCGAGCGCGTCGAACATGTCGGCGAGCATCATGCCGATCAAAACGTCGTCCTCGACGAGCAGGATGCGGCGATCACTCGCCATTGGACACCCGATGCGCCGCGTCGTCGAGCGCCGCCGAGGTTGCCTCGGCAAGCTGCGCAACCGAGAAGGGCTTGGGCAGGAAGGCAACATCGTCGATGTCGATCGACTGGCGCAACTGCTCCTCGGCGTAACCCGACATGAACAGGACCGGAAGGTCGGGGCGCTTGGCGCGCATGGCGCGCACCATCGCGGGGCCGTCCATCGTCGGCATCACAACGTCGCTGATGATCAAATCGATCTTCTCCATCTGGGCAAAACGCTCGAGCCCCTCTTCGCCCTGCGAGGCGGTGACAACGCTATAACCCGCGCGCGTCAATGCGCGTTCCGCAACCGCGCGCACCATATCCTCGTCCTCGACGAGCAGGATGGTGCCGGTGCCCCACTGGCTCTTCTTGGGCTTGGCGGGCGGAGGTGCCACCACTGGCACATCACCCTCCGCCCTGTGAACGGGCAGATAGATCGAAAAACTCGTCCCCTGCCCCGGCTTGCTGTCGGCAAAGATGAAGCCCGCCGATTGCTTGATGATCCCATAGACGGTCGAGAGGCCGAGGCCCGTCCCCTTGCCGACGTCCTTGGTAGTGAAGAAGGGTTCGAAAATCTTGGGCAGCACGTCGGCCGGGATGCCGGTACCGGTATCACTGACCTTGAGCGCACAATAGTCGGCGGGCGGCATGAATTCATTGCCCATCTGCCGCACGTCGGCCGCCGAGACCGGATAAGTTTCGATCGTCAGCGTGCCGCCACCCGGCATGGCGTCGCGCGCGTTCACCGCAAGGTTGATGATGACCTGCTCGAGCTGCCCCGGATCGGCGCGCACCGCGCCGAGCCCGCGACCGTGATGTACCGCGAGCTGTACGGTCTCGCCGATCAGCCGCTTCAGCAGGTGCGACACCTCTGAAATCACGTCGGGAAGCTGCAATATCTGCGGCCGCAACGTCTGTTGCCGCGAGAAAGCGAGCAGTTGCCGCGTCAGGCTTGCTGCGCGATTGGCGTTGCTGCGGATCTGCTGGATATCGTCATAATCGCTGTCGCCCGGCGTGTGGCGCATCAGCATCAGGTCGCATGCGCCGAGCACCGCGGTCAGGATATTGTTGAAGTCATGCGCGACGCCGCCGGCGAGTTGGCCAACCGCCTGCATCTTCGATGCCTGCGCGACCTGCCGCTTCAACCGCGACTCCTCGCTCGAATCCTTGAGGCTGAGCAGCACGGCGGCCTCGCCCAGCCCGCGCACCCCAACGACGCGCATCGACACGGGATCGCCGCTTTGCCCCGCGAGCCGGATCGACAGGTCGCCGCCGACCTGCTGCCCGCTGCTGTGGCGGCGGATCATGTCGGCGAGTGGCCCCTTGTCCTCGCCGACGACGATGTCTCCAGGATAGCGCGGCATCTTGCCATCGGGAACGCTCGCGGCGCGCACAAACGCGCGGTTCATATAGAGGAAGCGCCCGTCGCGATCGACCATCGCGAGCCCGAAGGGGAGCAACGACAGCAAAGTTTCGACATAGGTTTGTGCGGTACCGCGGTCCGCCGGTCCCATCTCCTCGTCGAGCATCGCGAGCAGCATCGGCGTATTCGCATCGGCGGGCGCCAGCGGAATCTGGATCATCCGCACCGGCGTCGCGCGGTCGCCCTCGCGCGCGAAATAGAGCGCGCCCCCCTCGTCGAGCCGGATCATCGGCGCGACGTCGCGGCCCGCATAATGGCTCGCATCATCCTCACCCAGCGCGCGGAGCAGGAAGGCCTGGTTCGCGACCCGCAGCCGCCCTTCGGCGCTTACCAGCGCGGCCATGATCCCGGCATGTCCCAATGTCCGGCCCGCCGGGCCATCGAGGTGGCGGACGATTTCCGATGCAAGATCGAGCCGTTCGAGCGCCGAGAAGCGCCAGACGAGATAATCTTCCGCCTGCCCCGTGCGCGTTACCTGCGCGCGCAATTGCAGCGGACCGATCGCGATATCGTCGGCACGCCCCTCGCCGTCGCGCCAAGCGACCCGACCGGCGTTCTTGAGCACGTCGGCGCCGCGGCCTTCAAGCGGAAGCCCCGGCGGCGTGACAAAACCATTGAACCATGTCGCGAACAGGTCGTTCGCGCACACCATGCGGCCGGCGCGATCAGTGACCGCGATCGCGATATCGTCATGATTGACCGCCTGCCGAAGCATCGTCCAGTCCGGCAGCGCGGCTTCGCCGACCACCGCTGCGGGAAACAGGCGCCGCGCGAGCAGCACGCCGCCGGCGGCAACCGCGAGCCCGGCGAGGAAACCCGCCGCCAGGATCGCGTTGCCGGTCGCCCAGAACAGCAGCCCCGCCGACAACAGCGCAAGCCCCCCAAGCAACGCAATGTCGAGCCGCGACAGGCCCGCCGGAGCCGACAGCGGCCCGGCGGGACCCGCCCCCCTGATGAAATCACCATCAGCGGAGGGCGGGCTTTGCGCGGTCAACGACAGACTTTCTTTTCAGCGCATCACCAGATGCGAACGCGGTCCTTGGGTGCCAGATAGAGCTTCTGGCCTTCCTTGATCTGATAGGCCTTATACCAAGGGTCAAGATTGCGCGAGACCCAAGTCCGCTGGATCGAGGGCGAATGCGGATCGGTCGTGATCCGCTGCGACAGATTCTGTTCGCGGTAGTTGCGCCGCCACACCTGCGCCCAGCCGAGGAAGAAGCGCTGGTCGCCGGTCAAACCGTCGATCACCGGGGCTTCCTTGCCGCCAAGAGACTTCTGGTAAGCGTCGTACGCGATAGTCAGACCCGCCAGATCGCCGATATTCTCGCCCAGCGTGAACTTGCCGTCGAGATGTTCGCCGGGCAAGATTTCATAGGCGTTATACTGCGCGATCAGCGCCGCGCCCGCAGCCTCGAACGCTTTCACGTCCTCGGGCGTCCACCAGTCGGCCAGCTTGCCGGTCTCGTCATACTTCGCGCCCTGGTCGTCGAAATGATGGCTGACCTCGTGCCCGATTACCGCGCCGATACCGCCATAGTTGATCGCCGCGTCGGCGTGCGGATCGAAAAAGGGCGGCTGCAGGATCGCGGCGGGAAACACGATCTCGTTCATGCCGAAATTGGCATAGGCGTTGATCGTCATCGGGGTCATGAACCATTCCCAGCGGCGGATCGGCCCGCCAAGATGACCGATGTTATCATCGTGCGCGAACTGGTTCGCTCGCAGCGCATTGCCGAACAGGTCGTCGGCGCGGATCTCCAGCTTGCCGTAATCCTTCCACTGGTCGGGATAGCCGATCTTGGTGGTGAAATTGGCGAGCTTCTTCCGCGCCTTGACCTTCGTTGCCGGCTGCATCCAGGTCAGGCCGTCGATGCGGCTCCCCATCGATGCCAGGACATTTTTCACCAGCGTGTCCATGGCTGCCTTGGTCTCGGGCGGGAAATATTTCGCGACATAATCCTTGCCGACCGCGTCGCCGAGATTGCCGGTCGTGAAGTCGACCGCGCGCTTCCAACGTTCCTCCATCTGCGGGGTGCCCGAAAGCGCGGTGTTATAGAAAGAGAAAGTCTCCTTTGCGACCGCGTCGGGCAGGACACCTGAAAAACCGTCGAGGCTGCGCACGATCAGCATGTCGCGGATCACCGCGATCGGCGCGTCGGCGAGCAGCTTTGCCTCGCCGGTGAAGGCGCTCGGCTGCGATACGATCAGCGTATCCTCCTTGACCCCGATCCCGCGGATGAAGGTCGGCCAGTCGAAGCCCGGCGCCGCCTTGGCGAGTTCGGCGATCGTCATCTTGTTATACGCCTTGGTCGCGTCGCTGCTGTCATTCTTGTCCCAATGGACCGTCGCAACCCGCTTTTCGAAATCGTAGATTGCCTTGGCGCGCGCCGCTGCATTGGCTTCGCCCGCAAGCGTCAGGACATTTTCGAGATGCTTGAGATATGCCGCCTGGAGCGAGGTGTTGCGCTCATTTTCCTTCAGGTAGAAGTCGCGGTCGGGCATGCCGATGCCGCCCTGGAAGATGATATAGGTATAGACGTCGGGTTTCTTGTCGTCCTGCCCGACATAGCCGCCGAAGAAATGCTGGACGCCGCTGCGGTCGGCTTCGGCGAGCAGCGCGGCAAGACCAGGCTTTTCGACGGCGCGGATCTTGTTCAGCCAGGGCTGGATCGGCGCGAGCCCTTTTGCCTCAACCGTCGCACTATCAAGATAGGACGCATAGGCGCGGCCGATCATGCTGTTCGGATCGCCCTTGGCCGTGTCGAGAATTTCGCGCGTGCGCGTCTGCGACAGATCGTTGAGCGCGGTAAACATGCCATAGTTCGATTTATCGGCGGGAATCTGGGTGTTCTTCGCCCAGGTACCGTTGGCGTAGCCGTAGAAATCGTCGCCCGGCTGGACGCTCTTGTCCATGCCGCCGAGGTCGAAGCCGAAATCACCGATTTCGGGCTTTGCCGCCGTTTGCGTAGCGGCAGGCGCGGTGGCGGCTTTGTCCTTGGCGGTAGCCGGAACGGCGGCCAGCATCAGCGCGCCAAGCGCGGCGGTCGCCATCAGGCGCGAAGAAATATGCAGAGTCATGATATTCCCCAGTGTTCAATATGAAGCGAAAATCCGTGCCGCTCGGACACGATATGGATTAGCGATGTGACAGCTATACGCTGGCGGTTGGGGGGTTCAACCGGCGGCCGTGTCGCTCGTCGACGCCTCAAGTCGTTGGTCGCGCGCGCGGCGGATCTTGCGGCGCCAGCGCAGGCGGATCCAATTGTCCCAGATCAGCGACGCGAGGACATAGCCGATCACGGCCGACACGACTGAAATCACGAACAGGCCAGCCAGCCCGCCGAGCAGCGCGGTGCCCGCATTGGCGGTGAACCAGTGCCACCATTCGACCAGTGAAGCGCCCTCGTCGTAGAGGATGTAGAGGTTCGATACATTGGTGTGCAGCCCGAACAGCGCACTGCCCAGCCACACCGACGCCGCGAGGATGAGCGGGGTCGTCACGGGGTTCGACAGGAAAGTCATCGCCGCGCCGATCGGGATGTTGGCGCGGAACGGCAGCGCGAGCAGCGCGACGCCGAGTATCTGCACGCCCGGGATCAGGAAGAAGATGCCGACGAAAAGCCCGAGCGCGGTTCCGCGCCGGACCGAGGTGCGCGTGAAGCGCCACAAATGGCTGTGCGCGACGCGGTGCGCGAAGGGTTTGACGAAGCGACTCTCGAGCAGCTCTTCGCGCGATGGCGAATTACGGCGAATCCAGTTCATCACCGCTGCCTTGTCGCGAGGCTTGCCGCCGCTCATCCGCGGTCCTTCATCAGCCGCTCCTTGTCGCGCTTCCAGTCGCGCTCCTTGATCGACTCCCGCTTGTCGTGTGCCTTCTTGCCCTTGGCGAGCGCCAGTTCGACCTTCGCGCGGCCGCGGCTGTTAAAGTAGACGCTCAAGGGAACGAGCGTCATGCCCTGCCGCATCACGCCCGCGTGCATCTTGTTGATCTCGCGCCCCTTGAGCAGCAATTTGCGCGGCCGGCGCGGCTCGTGGTTATGCCGGTTGCCGTGGCTGAATTCGGGAATATTGCTGTTGATCAGCCACACTTCCCCGCCGGTCACCTCGGCATAGCTTTCGGCGATCGTCCCTTCGCCAAAGCGCAGCGCCTTTACCTCGGTCCCTTGCAATGCGATTCCCGCCTCGAACACCTGTTCGATGGCATAGTCGAAGCGCGCGCGCCGGTTCTCGGCGACGACCTTCTTCTTGTCGAATTCGGCGGCGGACTGGGGACGGGCCATGACGAAAGCTCAGATTACTCCTGCCGACGAGAGCGCGGCGTCGACGGCCGCCCGCGATGCGGCATTCGCCGGGATGATAGGTAGGCGCACTTCGGGCGAAAACCAGTCATGGACGCGCGACAGCGCATATTTTACAGGCCCGGGCGAGGTGTCGGAGAACATCGCCTGGTGCAGGTCGAACAACCGGTCGTGCAGCACCCGAGCGCGCGCCCAGTCGCCCGCAGCGCTGGCGGCGGCGAAATCGGCGCACAGGCGCGGCGCGACGTTGGCGGTGACCGAGATGCAACCGGCGCCGCCCATCACGGCGTGCGGCAGCCACAGATCGTCATTGCCGCTCAACTGGCAGAAGCCTTCGCCAGCGCCCGCCCGGTGGATCGTCACGCGCGCCAGATCGCCGCTGGCATCCTTGATCGCGACGACCGAGGGGATTTCGGCGAGCTGGCACATCGTCTCGGCGCTGATGTCGGCAACGGTGCGGCCGGGGACGTTATAAACGACGATCGGCAGGTCGCTGGCGTCGGCGAGCGCCTTGAAATGCGCGACCATCCCGTCCTGGCTCGGCCGGTTGTAATAAGGCGCGACGATCAGCGCCGCGCTCGCGCCCGCGGCCTGCGCATGGCGCATGTGACGGATGGCAGTCGCGGTGTCGTTCGATCCGCAACCCGCAATCACGGGCACGCGGCCCGCCGCTGCCTCGATGCAGGTATCGATCACCTGATAATGTTCGTCGAAGCCGAGCGTCGGGCTTTCGCCGGTCGTTCCGCATGGAACGAGGCCGCTCGTCCCCTCTTTGATCTGCCAATCGACGAGGCGTGCAAAGGCCGGGGCGTCGAACGCCCCATCGCGAAATGGCGTCACCAAAGCGGGAATCGACCCCGAAAACATGCTCCGCTCCTTTACAACAACCCGCGAAGGCCGATAGAATCCGGCCAGCGCGCCGCTATTGGACGTCTATTCAGCGCCCCGCAAGGAGTTTGGCATTAGCATGGCCGGTATGATCTCGCTGTCCCGCATTTCCCGCCTCGCGCTCGCCGCGGCTCTTCTCATCCCGACCACCGCTCATGCCAGCGAACTGACCCCCGAACAGATGGCCTGGTATCGCGCGCAGATGGGCCTCGCCGCCCAGTCGGGCGCGCCGCCCTCGACCAATTCGGTCGGCGATGCCGTGCTCGAATGGCGCCGGCTGACGGCGAACACCGGCGCGTCGTTCGACCAGCTTTCGCGCTTCCTCATGGCCAACAAGGGCTGGCCCGATAGCGAAAAGATGCGCACGCGCGCCGAAAAGGCCATCTCGCTCGACAGCTACGATCCGGCCCGCACCCTCGCCTATTTCCAGGCTTATCCGCCGCAGACCGCGAGCGGGCAACTACGCTATGCGCTCGCACTCAACGCCTCGGGCCGCCGCGGGGACGCCGCCGACGCAGTTCGCCGCGCATGGACGAGCGGGCCGCTCGACGATTATGAAACGAGCCGCGCACTGAGCATGTTCCCCGGCGCGATCACTTCGGCCGACCACGATGCACGGATGGACCGCTTGCTGTGGCTCGGCGCGACGTCGGCTGCGAGCCGCCAGCTCGCCTATACCTCGCCCGACAAGCGCAGCGTCTTCGCCGCACGGCTTGCGATGCGCAACGCGTCGGTCGACGCGGCCTTCCAGGCATCGGCGGTCGAAAGCCAGAATCCGTCGCTGACGCGAACCGATGCCGGCTATATCACGGACAAGGCGACCTGGCTGCGCAAGGCGGGCCGCGTCGGCGAAGCGCGCGCGCTGCTCGCCGCGCCGCGTTCACTCGCAAAACCTCCGACCGATACCGAAGAATGGCTGGAAACGCTGCTGACCAACGCGCGACAGGCGAGCGAAGGCGGAGACAAGACAACCGCCTATAATATCGCGCGCCAGCTAGACGATGCCTTCCCTGCGGGCACGGTGATCCGCGAAACCCCGCTCGGTGTGCGCGACGACTATACTTCGCTCGCATGGCTTGCAGGGCAGCTTGCCTATCGCGATCTTCGCCGCCCGGCCGAAGCGGTGCGCCTGTACCGTGCCTATGGCGAAGCCGCCCGGTCGGCGCAGACGCGCACCAAGGGTTTCTATTGGGCCGGCCGGGCCGCGCTGGCCGCGGGCGACCGCGGGACGGCAAACGCCCATTTTGCCGATGCGGCGCAGCATTATGATCAATATTACGGCCAATTGTCGCTCGAACGGCTGAACCGCCCGCAGCCCAAGCCGACGCCCGATCCGACGATCCAGGTGAGCAACGACGAACGCCGCACGTTCGAGGATGACCGGCTGGTCCGCGCCGCGCGCGCGCTCGGCGAAATCGGTGCGTGGCGCGAGCAGTCCCAATTCCTGCGCGCGCTCGCGCAGAAAGCAACCTCGCCCGCGGACCATGTGCTCGCAGGCAAGCTCGCGACGCAGATCGGGCGCCCCGACCTTGGTGTCATGATCGGGCGGAGCGCGCAGGCAAACAGCCTCGATGCCGTCGAGGTCTCGGGCTTTCCGACCGTCCGCGTCCCCGCGGGCCACGAAAGCAACTGGACCTTCATCCACGCGATCACGCGGCAGGAAAGCCAGTTCGACCGCGCGGCGGTCAGCCACGCGGGCGCGCGCGGGATGATGCAATTGATGCCGGGTACGGCGCGCGAAGTCGCGGGCAAGCTCGGCATGAGCTACGACGCCGGCTCGCTGACCACCGACACCAATTACAACATGATGCTGGGGTCGACCTATTTCCAGCAGATGCTGCGCTATTTCGGCGGTAGCTATCCGCTTGCGGTCGCAGCATATAACGCCGGGCCGGGCAATGTGAACAAATGGCTGCGCGCCAACGGCGATCCGCGCGGCGGCGGGATCGAAATGATCGACTGGATCGAGGCGATCCCGATCTTCGAGACGCGCAACTATGTCCAGCGCGTGCTCGAAAATGCCGTCGTCTACGATACGCTGCGCGACGGTGGCGGGTCGCGGCAGCAGGCGCCGCTGAGCTTCTACCTCGGCAAACGCACGCCCGGCTGACACCGAATGGCGGGGGAGAAGACGAATATCATCAGCCCGGCGGGCTACGCGGCGCTGCGCGGCGAATATGACGCGCTGCTGGGCGACGAACGGCCGAAGCTGGTCGAGGTGATCAGCTGGGCGGCGGGCAATGGCGACCGCAGCGAGAATGGCGACTATATCTATGGCCGCAAACGACTGCGCGAAATCGACCGCCGGCTAGGCTTCCTCGCGAGGCGGATGAAGGCGGCACGCGTCGTCGACCCTGCCGAACAACCCGACAAGAGCCGCATCTGGTTCGGTGCGACTGTCGAACTGGCCGACGACGACGATGCGCGGCGGATCGTCACTCTCGTCGGCGACGACGAGGCCGAGGCGGGCGAAGGCCGGATCGGCTGGAACAGCCCCCTCGCCCGCGCGCTGCGAGGCGCCGGGGTCGGCGATTTGCGCACCGTGCAACTGCCTGCCGGGCCCAAGGAATGGGAAGTGATCGCGGTCAGCTATCCCTGACCGCTACAGACCGATCCCCGCGATCAGGTCGCGCTGGTCCTTCCGGAGTTCGGGAAGGTCGCGCGCGAGCTTTGCCCAGTGCGAGGCCTCGCGAGCGTCGGCCGCGACGCCGATCCCCTTGGCATAGGCATATGCCAGGATCGCACGCGACCCGGCAAAACCGGCACGCGCCGCAACACCGCAGTCCTCGATCGCGCCAGCCAGCGTCTTGTCGGCGAAATGCGCCTCGCAGAGCCAGTGATTGCCCTCCGGATTGCCCGCATCGGCGAGGGTACGCAGCCGCGTGAGGTTCGCTTCGCGCGTATCGGCGAAATAGGTCAGCGCAAAGATCGCCGCCGGATGCCCCTTTTCCGCCGCCTCGGCATAAAGCGCCTGCGAACGCACGAAGTCGGGGGTGCCGAAGGTGCCCGCCGCCAGCCGATAGGCGAGATGCGTCTTCGCCTTGGAGAAACCCGCGTCCGATGCAGCCACATACAGGTCATAGGCGCGCTTCACGTCGGCGGGTGGCGGGTCGTTTTCGAGGAGTAGATAGGCAAGTTCCTGCTGCCCTGCCGGGAAACCCTGCGCCGCCGACGCTTCGAGATAGGCACGCGCACGCGGCAGGTCTTTTTTCATCCCGACCCCGAGCGACAGCATATAGCCGGCGAGTTGCTGTGCGAGCGGATGCCCTCCGTCGGCCAGTCCGACAATCTCGCCCGCGCTATGCCGCGACAGCACGTCGGCAATCAGGATCGGCTCGTCCTCGATCGCGAGGCGGTCGAGCGAAATATCGACGAGCGGGTCGATAGCAGGCTTTGCCCCGCGCGTCGCAGCCGCCCCCGAAATCGCAGCGGGCGCCGGCGCCACCGATGGCGTCCGGGATATCTCCGGCGGCGCGACAAGATAATAATCGTCGAACCAGCTGCCGTAATGAAAGGGCTGTTGCGGCCCGTGCTCCATCCCGAAAGTCCGCTTATACACTTCGCGCGACACGACCTTGAAATAATCGGAAATTTCGAGCCCCGGGATCCCGAGTTCCTTGACCACCGCTGCCGCGAACGGGCTGACCGGCGAGCCCACCGGGGCGAAATCGAGCGCGGGACGCCCCTTGGCGGTCGAATAGAAAACCGCCCCCTGCCCGATATCGAGCAGTCCCAGCGGCGCCGATCCGGCTTCACCGCCCGTGATATTGACGTCCTCCACGCGTACGACCGGCTCCGCGGTGCGGCACGCGTCGACGAACAGCAACGTAAAGGCCCCCTCTGGCACGACGTGTTTCACCAGCGCCTCGATCGACAGATAGCGCTTCTCGACGTCGGCGCGGCGTGTCGCGGGCGGCGCGTCCATCGGTACCAGCCAGTTGCGGCCACCATATTCGAACCCGTGTCCGGCATAATAGAGGACGACCGACTTCGCACCTTTCGCTTCGCCGGCGAATTTGGCGAGCGCGATATCGAGCGCCGCCTTGTCGGCATTGCGGACGATTCGCGGCGCGATGCCCGCCTTCGCAAAGGCATCGCAAACATAGTCGATGTCGTTCACGGCGTTTTTGAGCGACGGCCATTCCCAGTCGTTATAGGCGCTGTTGCCGATGAGTAGCGCGACGCGATCACCCTGTAGCGGTCCGCTGCCGCAAGAACCCGACGGCTGCGCCATCGCGGCCGGAGCCAAAGGGACCAGTCCGATAAACGCAGCGCCCAGCGCGCCGATCCGCCACATTTTTCCCAACTGCCTGCCCCCTTCGACGCATTTTCCCACCCACGCGAAGAACGGCGGAAATCTGCGCAACTTCACTCTGAATTCGCATATGCGCGGTTTCAGGCGACCCCGAGGCAAGGGTAGGTCAGCAGGATGATGTAGGAAAGCGGAAAACCGGCCTGTGCGCCAAATCACCCGCGGTGGCTGGACGATATGATAGCGACTGATAATCTGTCGGTGATCGAGGGGGGAATGAGCGATGCGCAGCCTGGGATTGATCGCGGTATTTTCACTATGCGGTGTGGCCCATGCCGCGCCCGATCGGCTGGCGATGCCGCCGATCACCGACGCGATGCTGAACGACTGGCTGGAGGCCGGCGAAGAAATCGAGACGCGCGCCGACGGCGACCTCAACGGCGATGGCGACACGGATACGGTCTATGTCATCGCAAGTCCCGATGCACGCACGCTCCGCGTCATGCTGAGCTATCGCAGCGAGTTCGATATCGGCCATTCGCCCGCGGGCGAACTGAAGCTCGAGCCCGATCGGCTGGGCGCAGCGGGGCTGACTATTGACAAGGGCGTGCTGACGATCAGCGACCTGACCGGCGGCACCACAGCGCTGTCGGCGACCTATCGCTACCGCCCCGCCGCAACGAAGGACGGGCCGAGGATGCGGCTGATCGGGCTCGATGCGACGGTGTACAGCCGGACCTATGCGCATGACGGCAATGAGATGAGCTGGAATGTCGCGACCGGCGACACCATCACGAGTTTGCTCAAGGTCGCGGCGAGCGGCGATCGCGGGTACGACAAGCTTCATACCCGCAAATTCAGGCAGCCCGTTCGCACCATCTATATGGAGGACACACCGGGCGCCGAAGAGGAGCTCATCCGCCTCACGAAGGCGAAATGAAGCTCGCGATCAGGGCTGCAGCAAAACCGGGATGATCCAGATCGCGGACATTACGATAATCACCGCGACCAGCGAAAAAGCCAGCACATAGCGGACATTATGCCCCTTTACGCCGCTGCTCGCTTCGGTCTCGGTCACTTCGACATGGTCATCGACGACTTTCATGATGCGTTCCCTTTCAACTGTCCGCGTAAAACGCGGCCCCCGCACGGGCGGTTCCCGACGACGGCGTTGGGGAGAGGTGCCAGAGGGTCTGTAAGCCGGGTTCTGTCCACCCCGTTGCCGGGGATAGGCGATCATTCCTCTAGGCGAACGGTTACCCGAACGCTCAAGCAGTCAACCCGGACGGTTGGGCCGGAATCAGCCCTGAGTTGCCTCGTACCATCCCTATTCGACCTTGCTCCCGGTGGGGTTTGCCGTGCCGCGCCTGTTACCAGCCGCGCGGTGCGCTCTTACCGCACCCTTTCACCTTTCGCCGGGCCGAAGCCGTTGGCGGTCTGCTCTCTGTGGCACTTTCCCTGAATCGGCCCGAAAGCCGACCCGCCGGACGTTATCCGGCACCGTGATTTCCGTGGAGCCCGGACTTTCCTCCCCTTCCTTGCGAAAGCGGCGATCGCCCGACCCTCTGGCACGCCCGACTATAGCAATATTGCAGACGGTTGGCGAGCGGTACGAAAAAGGCTCGCGCTTGGCCCACAGGCGCGGCCATAGGGAGGCAAATGCCAATCGATGCACAACAGGAGCAATATGTGACTAAACCCGGCCAATCCCCGATCGACCGCCGATCCTTCCTCGCGGCGGGCGCTATGGCCCTTGCCTTGGGCGGATACGGCGCCGCCGCGGCCGGAAAGCAGCGCTTCATGATGGACGGCCTCAGCTTCCTGCCCGAAGACCTAGCCGAAATCGGAGCGTCAGGCCTTGGCGGGATGATCTGCGACATTTCCGAAATCGAAGAGGTTCGCGACAAGGATAATGTGCCGCGTTACCTCAGGACCTTCGAAAAATGCAGCGCCGCACTCGACGCGGCCGTCGCACGGCTGGCGAACCGGCCCGAAGCCTTCGTCGCGCTTAAAGGATCGGACATCGGCACGCGTCCGGGCTGCGCCACCTTCCTGCAATTCCAATCGTGCGAGCCTGTCGGCACCGACCTGACGCGCATCGCCGATTTCCAACGGCGCGGTCTCCGCGTCCTGCAATTCACGCACCATAACAATAATTTGTTCGCCGGCGGCGCGCTCGAACGCGAATGGAGCGGATTGACCCCGCTCGGCATCGAAGGGTTGGCCGAGATGAACCGCGTCGGGGTCGTCCCCGACGTCTCGCACGGGTCCGAACCCACGATGCTGGATGCCGCACGGCGCAGTTCGACGCCGATCCTGCTGTCGCACGGCGCGTGCAAGGCGATCGTCGACCATCCCCGCTGCGCCTCCGACACCGTCATCAAGGCGATCGCCGACAAGGGCGGGATGATGGGCATCTTTATGATGAGCTTCTGGCTGACCCGCGAAGCGACACCGACGGTTGACCATCTGATCGCGCAGATACGTCATGTCGCCAATATCGCCGGGATCGAAGCGGTGGGGATATCGAATGATTTCCCGATGGCGGGCCAGACCAACCTTGTCGCGCTGAACAACGACAATGCCGAAGGCGTGAAGGAATATCTGCCCTGGTGGCAGGCGATGCGCGAGCAGAGGATTGCCGGCTTCGACTGGACGCCCGAGCATGTCGTCATTCCCGAGCTGAACAATATCCGCCGCATGGCGACGATCGCGGCGGCGCTCGACAAGGCGCGGTTCCGCTCGCGCGACATCGAACGCATCATGGGCGGGAACTGGCGCCGCGTGCTCACCGACGTGCTGGGCTGAAGCCCAAGAAAAGGGGCGGCTCCGCGGGGAGCCGCCCCTTCCTGTTTACAGGTCCCCGGCGAACCGGGGCCCGATTTCTTAGAAGCGGAAGACCGCCCCGACGTAGAGATTGCGACCGAACGGATCATAGCTGTCCGCCGCAGTTTCGGTGCCGGTGATGTTCGACGCACCATTCTGGTTGATGACCGGCGGCTTCTTGTCGAACAGATTGTCGATGCCGGCGTAGAATTCCAGGCGATCCTTGTCGACGGCGAAGCGCGCCTGGACGTCGTGATACCAGTAAGCCTTGACGTAGTTCTCGTCACCGAGGCCCGGGTTGCCGCCGAGCGTATCCTGCATCTTGCTCTGGTAGTTGGTGCGCCAGTTCAAGCTGAAGGGTCCGGTCTTGTACGTCACCGACAGGTTCGCACGATGCTTGAAACCGGCGCCAAGACGACCGTCGCCATTGAGCTGGCCGCGGTTGTCCTGGACGTCGCCGCCAGCAAATGACTGCAGCGTCAGCTTGTCGAGGTAGGTGTAGAGCAACGCGACGTCGAGGCTGCTGTCTTCGCCCCAGCTCGTCTTGTAACGCGCCTGAACGTCGACACCTGCGGTTTCGATATTTGCCGAGTTAACCGGGTACGCGTTAATCTGATAAAGCGTTCCCGGCGTACGCGGACGCGGCGTACCGACCTGTTCGCGAACGATCAGGCTGCAAAGCGCCGACGCACCGGCCGAAGCAACGCAGTCGTTGATCGCGGTCTGGCGAGGAATCAGCTGGATCGCGTCTTTCACCTTGATGTTGAAATAGTCGACCGTGACGCTGAGCCCGGGCACAAAGCTCGGCGTGAGCACCACGCCAGCAGTCCACGTGTTCGCGGTTTCTTCCTTGAGGTTGCGGTTGCCGCTGTCTTCGCCCTCGATGCTCTGACGATCGAGATTGTTGTTGTAGACGAAGGTGCCGTTCGCGGCGATCTGCTGCGCGATACCCGGAATGGTACGGCAATAGGTGTCCTGCGGACGGCTCGACGTCGCCGTCACGCCTTCGCAAGGATCAGTCAGGCCCGACGGGAAGGTCTGCGACGCGCCCTGATACAGCTCGCCGATGTTCGGCGCGCGGGTCGCGCGCGAATAGACCGCACGGAAACGGATATCCGACGTCGGCGCCCAGTCGCCACCGATCTTGTAGCTCCAGACCGACCCGACGGTGTCATAATAATCACCGTAGCGTACCGCGGCCTCGAGGCCGAGATATTCGGCAAAGGGAACGTCCGACAGGATCGGCACGACCGTTTCGCCATAGGCTTCGAACACGCGATACTTGCCCGTGGTGTTGGTCAGCGCATTGCTCAGCGTGTTGCCCGACTGCGTCGCCGCGTCATAGATTTCGCTGCTGCGTTCGGTGCGATGCTCGATACCGCCGGCGACCTTCACGTCGCCGCCCGGCAGACGGAAGACCGAACCCGAGGTATTGAAGGCGAACACTTCCTGGTTGATCTTCGCCTTGTAGGTCGAGAGCTGGCCATTGTTCGTGATATAGGCGATCGATTCGGGCGAAGCGGTGCCCGCGCCGAAGATGTTGAACGGCTTACAGCCCGCCGCACGCGCCGCCGCATCGCGGCACTCGGCCGTCGCGGGATTCGCACCTACCGCGTCGAGCGCATAATAGAGGCGATCACGCAACGCGGTTTCGGACGCGGTATTTTCGACCGTCTGGCTGCGGTTGTAATAGGCGTCCCACTTCCAGTCGCCGAACAGCGTGCCGCGAAGGCCCGCCACCGCGCGATAGAATTCGCGGTCGGCACGATTCGAGCGGTCGAACACACCATTGAAGCGCTTGGTGAAACCGATCGTGGTCTCGCCGGCAGCGATCGCGGCGTCGCGAATCGTCTGCGGAACGAAGGGATTGTTGATCGAGATACCGGGCAGGATCGTGCCGTCGGGCAGCTGCGCATCCGAATTGTCGAACGCATAAGGCTCGAGGCGCGAGCGCGACTTCACCTTGGCATAGGTG
Organism: Sphingopyxis sp.; assembly: GCF_035998905.1. Taxonomy (GTDB): domain Bacteria; phylum Pseudomonadota; class Alphaproteobacteria; order Sphingomonadales; family Sphingomonadaceae; genus Sphingopyxis. The sequence goes on from NZ_DASYHG010000030.1 coordinate 82,715, forward strand.
CCTTCGGCAAAGAAGGTAAGCGAATCGTTGATGTCGAAGTGCCCGAGGCCGTTGAGCAGGTAACGCTCGAGCGGCACGGCGATATAGCGTTCGCCGTTGCGGTTGTAGCCATCGACTGGCGAGTCATAACCTTCCTTGAGGTTCCCTGCGGGATCATAGGTGTAGCTGGTGTCGCCGACAAAGAAGCGGCCCTGCGGCGTAAAGCTGCTGCGGAAGGGGACGTCTTCGGCCGAGATGGCGCGCTTGTAGGAACGCAGGCCCGTGTCGCGGTCATACTGGCCGGCGAGCGTGATGTTGCCGCGGCCGTCCGCGAAATTCTTGCCGACCGTCAGGCCGAGCATCTGGCGGCCGTTGTCGCCTTCGTCGGTGATGCCTGCCTGGGCGCGGCCGCGAATGCCTTCGAAGTCATCCTTCAGGATGAAGTTGACCACGCCGGCCATCGCTTCCGAGCCATAGACCGCCGACGAACCGCCGGTGAGCACTTCGACGCGCTGCAGCAGGTCGGTCGGGATATTGTTGATGTCGACGGCCGACGTCCCGCCGATACCGGCGGCGACGCGGCGGCCGTTCACCAGGACGAGCGTACGGCTGTTGCCGAGGTTGCGAAGATTGACCGTGGCGACACCGTTGCCACTCGTCAGGAAGTTCGAGTTGGTGCGTCCGATGCCGGTGCCGATCGACGGCATTTCATTCAGGACGTCCGAGATATTCTGCGAGCCCTGCTGAAGGATCGATGCTTCGCCGAGCACCTGGACCGGGCTCGATCCCTCGAGTTCGGGGCGCCCGATGCGCGAGCCCGTCACGACAATCGTATCTTCGCTCGCTTCATCGGCGGTGGCGGCGGCGTCCTGGGCGTGCGCCGGAGCCGAAAGCATCACCACGCTCAGGACGAGCGGAGCGGCAGTCAATTTCAGTAGGGGGAGATAAGCTTTTTTCACAGTGCAGTATTCCTCGCTGCTTATGGCAGAATAGGAAGGGACGGCACCCGGGAGGATTGCAACCTTGCGCCGCCCCCCCTGCCGGGGCCGATGGGCCTTCCGGCCGGGCGCGTAAAGGAGGTTTCAGCCGCGCGCCAAAATTTCCTCCAATTTGTGACCATTTTGCAACAGGATGCCGACGGCGCGGCAAAAACGCGGCTCCGCGCGAAGCGGCCGGAGACGGTTTCCCTTACGGTTTCGGCTATCCCCCTTCGGGTTGCGGAAGCAGCAGCGCGAGCAGGATCGCGCGGCATTCGCCATCGATTGTGCCGTCGATCAGTTCGGGCCGAAAGCGCCGCTGGAACGCGACCGTCGCCGCGAACCCGTCGGTTACATCATAGCCGAAGCGTTCGAGCGCGAGCAGGAAGCCCGCGTCGGTCCACAGGGGATCGGTCAGCTTCTTCGTCGGTCGCGGCAGCGCGAGGCGGCGGCGCGCGAGTTCTTCCCACGGGAACAGTTCGCCGGGGTCCTGTTTGCGCGTCGGAGCGATGTCCGAATGGCCGATAACATTGCCGCGCGTGATCGCGTGCCGGTCCTTGATCAGGTGGACGAGACGGACGACCGAAGCGACCTGCGGGTCGGGAAAGGGCACATAGCCCCATTCGTGCCCCGGATTGACGATCTCGATCCCGACGCTCGCCGAATTGACGTCGCTGACCCCGCGCCAATGCGACTGCCCGGCATGCCAGGCGCGCTTGTCTTCGGGTACCATTTGGGTGATCTGGCCGTCCTCGCTGACGACATAGTGCGCCGATACCTTGGCTTCCGGGTTGGCAAGCCAATCAATGGCTTCGGCGCCGTCCTTCATGCCCGTGTAATGTAACACGATCATCGAAATGGGCAGCGCGCGTTCGTCGAAATTGGGAGACCAGCGTTCGATAAAATCGCTCATGCGTATCGCGGTTCCTGCCTGCGCCGCCCCCAAGCGGATTGGCACCCCACCTGCGCCAGCGCGGTGGAAATTGCAAGTCAGGCCGCGGCGGCGCGGCGCACTTGCTGGTCGGCGGGCTCATAGAGACCGCGCAGGCGCGGGCTCGCGACGAACTGGTCGGTCTGTCCGAGCACCGTCTCGCCTGCCCCCAGTACGAGGAAGCTTTGCGGCGCCGCCATCGCGCGGAGCCGCGCGAAGGCCTTCTGGCGCATCGGCGCCGAGAAATAGAGGAGGAGGTTGCGGCAGAAGATCAGGTCGGCGGGGCTTGCGAGCGGCGGCCGGTCGGTGAGCATGTTCTGCACCGAAAAATCGATCCGGCGGCGCAAGTCGGCCTTGGCAAGCCAGCCCCCCTCGGTCTGGTCGAACCAGCGCACCATGCGCTGCACGGGCAGGCCGCGCTGGATCTCGAACTGGCTGTAAATGCCGACACGCGCGCGGCTGATCGCGTGATAGCTGACGTCGGTGCCGACGATATCGACCTGCCAGCCCGCCCATTTCTCGCCCTGTTCGGCGATGAGCATCGCCATCGAATAGGCTTCCTGCCCTGTCGACACACCGCAATGCCAGATCGTCAACCGGCGCCGCAGCTTGTTGATCTCGCGAATCTGTTCAAGCGCTGTCGCAGCTATTTCGTCGAAGACACTATACTCACGGTAAAAATAGGTTTCGTTGTTGAGCATCGCGTCGACCGTATCATCGAGCAGTTGCCGGCTGTTCGAGGTGACAAGCGCCGCGACCAGTGCGTCGAGGTCGGCGATCCCATGGCGCTGCATCACCGGTTTGAGTGACATTTCGATCCGCCAGATGCGGTTCGGCGACAGCGTCTGGCCGGTCCGCGATTCGAGCACCCCCATCAGCACCCGATAGGCCGATTCGCTGGCGCTACCGCCCATCATGGCTTGCGGCGCCCCTGCCCGCGCCCCGGCAGGAAGCTGCCAAGCATCAGTGCGATCGCGTCGGGGTTGAGCGTCGCCGCGGCGATACCCGCCTTGGCGACCGCGCCCGGCATCCCCCAGATCACGCAGCTTTCGGGCGCTTGCGCGAAGACTGTCCCGCCAGCCTCCTTCACGCGCGCTGCGCCGATCGCCCCGTCGCGGCCCATGCCGCTCAGGATCACCGCAATGCCGCCTTTTCCATAGACCTCCGCGAGCGAGTCGAGCATCGGGTCGGCCGACGGGCAGCAGCCATTGTCGACGACGCGGTGGTCGAGCGCGATTTCGTAACGGCCGCCATTGGCAACGACGAGAAGATGCGCGTCGCCGGGGGCGAGATAGATGCAGCCGCGCTCCACCGCCATGCCCGCCGCGGCAACATAGACGCGGCGCGTCGCCATCGTCGCGATCTGTTTGGCGTAAAATTCCATGAACGCGTCGGGCAGATGCTGGGTGAGCAGGATCGGGGCGCTGATCCGGGGATCGAGATGCGCGAGGAAATTGGTGAAGGCGGGAATCCCCCCCGTCGAGGCCGCGACCGCGATACATTCGATCGGCTGGTCGGTGTCGATCGCGAGTGCGGGCGGCGCGGGCGCGCGGCGTTCGGCGACGGGAACCGGCGCGGGATGATCCTGCCGATGGCCGAGCGTCATGATCCGTTCGGTCAGCACTTCGGCGAAGCGGCCCGAAAAGCTGCCGCGGCCGGGTTTGGCGAGCGTGTCGCTGGCACCGAGGGCAAGCGCGTCGATCGCGGCGGGGCCGCCCTCTACGCAGTTCGACGAGAGGATGAGGACGCGGGCCTTTTCAGCGCGTTCCAATATGTGCGGCAACGCGTCGATGCCGCTCATCCCGGGCATTTCGATATCGAGAACGACGACGTCGACAGGCTCGCGCGCCAGATAATCGAGCGCGTCCTGCGCCGAAGCAACCGATGCACAGATTTTGAGGCCCGGCCGCTGGTCGACGATACGTTCCAATATGCTGCGAACGACAAGGCTGTCGTCGACGAGCATCACGCGCACCGTGCGGGCGGTTGGTTCAGGGTCAGATATCAGGGGTTGTGGCCGGCCCATGGAAACAGCCTCAAGCGATACCGACGAGCTGCAGCTTTCCTTCGAGCGTTTCGCGGTCGAACGGCTTCATCACATATTCGTCGGCGCCTGCTTCGATCGCGGCGCGGATATGATCGATGCTGTTTTCGGTCGTGCAGAAAACAACCCGCGGCCGTTCTTCATGCCCATAGTCGAGGTCGTTGAACGCGCCGAGGAACTCCATTCCGCTCATCACCGGCATGTTCCAGTCGAGCAGGATGACATCGGGGCGATTGGCGCGGCAAAAGGTCAGCGCCTCCTGACCGTCGGCTGCCTCTTCGACAGCAAAGGACATGCTTTCAAGGATATGGCGCGCGACCTTGCGAATGACTTTGCTGTCATCGACCACCAGACAAGATTTCGACATCAAATTAACTCCGACCCCCGGGATTTGGGCCTGTTTACGGTGAAGGGGTGTTCAGCCCGTTAATAGACGGCAGGAATCATGCAGCCTTTAAGGCGGGTAAGGTGATGAAATGCGACGGATCGACGACGAGCAGCGAAGCACCGCGATGTTCGATCATCGCATCGGCGACGCGCGCCCATCCGGGGAGCAGCTTGCCCGCGATCCGCGTTTCGGGCGCTTCGATGAAGCAGACATCCTCGATCTCGTCAGCGAGTAGCGCATAGCCATGTTCGGCGACCTCGACGACGATGACGCGCTGTCCCGGCGCAACGAGCACGGGGGGAAGGCCGACAACGACGTGCGGATCGATCAGCGTAAAGACGCGGCTGCGCAGCGCAAAAAGCCCCGCAACATGCGGCGGTGCGGCGGGAACCTCCACCGGCGTGCCCACGGTGACGACCGAATTGATCGCGCGGCTGCGCAGCGCGACGCCCGTGTCGGCAATGCGCGCGACGAGGTAGAGCTTGTCCATCATGCGCATTCTCCCCCAACCTGACGGCGCAGCGCGTCGAGCAGCGCCTGCCGGTCATATCGATAGACGGTTTCGTCCCCGGGACCCGCGGCCGCGATCGAGGTACGCAGGCGGATCACCGGCACACCGCCGGCGTCATCGCAGTCGCCGCCCTCGGCGGTCAAACACAGCAGCACGTCCGGCGCCTCGTCGGACGGCGCATTGGCGGAGATGACGCGGTAACCCGCGCTTCGCAGGATCGGCGCGAGGAAATTGTCGCCCCAGCCGTCATGGTCGTCGGCGAGGCGGCAGAGCGGCTGGCGCAGCGTGAGCGCCACCGCCCCGGCAGCATATTGTTCCATCAGCCAGAAGGGGTCGATGAGTTCGACCGGCTCTCCGCCGACGAGCACGACCCCGGCGATCAGCCCGGGCGCGGCCGACGGCTGCACCGCGTCGGGCAGGCGAACGATGTCGATCACCTCGACGATCGGATAGCAGAGCACCGCCTGTCCGTCGTAGAGGCGGAGCAGCTTCAGCGTCCCCTCGCCTGCCGGCAAGGTCGCCGCATGGACGGGAAAAATATCGTCGCCGATCTGGACCTGAACGCGGCCCGCGCTTTCGAACAGCGCCGATGCGGACACTTCCTCGACGCGCTCGATCACCGACAGGCGGACGCCGCGGACACGGGCATTTATGTCGCGGAACAGAAGCAGTTGCGCGGCGTTGCGCACCGCCGCCGCTTCCGCCTCGGCCTCGGCCATCCTGTCGTGGCTGCGGCCCGCTTCGCTCGCATCGATCGCCGACGCGGCGAGCATGCCCTGGACGTCGAGCAGCAGCACCGGCCGGCCGTTGTCGGGCAGCGTCGTGCCCGCATAAAGTCCCGTCGCCATGATCATCGGCGCGGCGGGCTTGATCACCAATTCCTCATGATCGTGGATCGCCGCAACGCTGAGCGCATAGCTTTGCCCCTGCCCCGGACGGACGATGACGAGCGCGCGGTCGTCGACATCGTCGCCGTGATGGCGGCCGCGGCCAAGGACGGTTTCGAGCCGAAGCAGCGGATATTGCTCACCGCGCACCGTCGCGAGCTCGCCGCCGCCGACGCGGTCGATGCGCACGCTGTCGCCGCCTTCGAGCAGGATTTCACGGACGGCACCGCGCGGGATCGCAAAATATTGCCCCGCCGCGCGCACCATCAGGCCCGAAATAATCGTCAGCGTCATCGGCACGCGAAGCAGGATCGTCAGCCCGCGCCCCTCTTCGTTGCGCAGTTCGACGACGCCGCCGATCTTTTCGACATTCGCCTTGACGATATCCATCCCGACGCCGCGGCCCGAAATGGCGGTGACCTTTGCCGCGGTCGAAAATCCGGGGCGGAAGATCAGTTCCAGCTTTTCCTTCGTTCCCAGTGCGCGCGCCTCGGCCGCGGGGACGGCGCGCGAGGCGACCGCCTTGGCAACGAGCGCATCGGGCGACAGGCCGCGCCCGTCGTCCTGGATCGCGATTTCGATCTGGTTGCCCGACTGGCGGGCGGAGACCGATATGGTCGCGGTGATATCCTTGCCCGCCGCGACGCGATCCTCGAGCGCCTCGATGCCATGGTCGATCGCGTTGCGAACGATGTGGATCAGCGGATCGCGGATATTCTCCATCATCTCACGGTCGAGTTCGACCTCGCCGCCGCTTGTCTGGAAAGCGATCTTCTTGCCCATCTCCTGCGCAAGGTCGCGGACGATGCGCGGCAGCGGCGCGAACAGCTTGTCGATGCGCTGCATCCGCATCTGGCTGACCGACTGGCGCATCCCGGCGATCGAGTCCGAAAGGCGGTCGAACGAGGCGATGACCGACGGGTTTGCGCCCGATTCGCGGAGCATCCGCGCGAATTCGTTGCGCGCGAGGACGATGTCGGTGACCCCCGTCATCACGCTGTCGAGCAAAGGCAGCGGCACGCGGATCGAGCGCCAGCTTTGCAATTCGGCGCTGAAGTCATCCTCGCGGCGGAGCGGAACGCCGGCAACCTCGAACGGTGCATCGAGCATCGAACCCTGCTCGGCCAGCGCGCCGATGACGTCGCGGTCGTCGCCCGCGGGTTCGGTTCCGTTCTGGCCCAATGCCGTGCACAGGTCGCTCAGCCGGTCAAGGATCCCGAGAACGCCCGAGACGAGCGCCGCGTTTGCCTGGCGATTGCCGCGACGCACCTGATCGAGCGCGTCTTCGGCGGCGTGCGACAGCGCGGTGACGCGCGGCAACGCGAGGAAGCCCGAGCTGCCCTTGATCGTGTGGACGAAGCGAAAAATGGCGTCGAGCTGCGCGCGGTCGGCCGGGTCGGCTTCCCATGCGACGATAGCCCCACCCGCCTCGGCGAGGATTTCCGCCGTTTCGGCCAAAAAGTCGTTCAGCAGATCGTCCATTGCCGTCCCGGTGCGCCCCAAAAACTGAGGCTGCACCATGGCGGACAATGGTTAAAAGTGGCTTTACCCGCGACTGCGGAGGACGGCCCCAACCAGCAACGACGTCGGGGTTTCGCGTGCGAGCATGACCGTGCCGTCATTCTGGCGCGCCACCGCCTGCACCAGCACCGCAGGCGCGGTGCGCGACGTCATCGGGCTCGCGCCCTCGCCCTCGGCAAGGATGCGTTCGACGTCGGCGTCGAGGAAGATGCGCTCGGCCTCGACATGCAGCGCGATCTCGATGCTCCCCTCGCCCTGCTTTTCGCAGCCGATGTCGAGCCGCCCGCCGCGTACCAGCGCATCGACAAGCAGCAACGACAGGTTGAGGATGATCTTCACCGCAGGCTTGGGCAGCGGGTCGGTTCCGATCATCCAGTTCAAGTCGATCGCGCGGTCGCCGATGATGCCCTGGATCGCCGATTTGGCCTCGTCCGCGGGAACAAGCTCGCCGAAACCGCCCGCCGACCCGAACGCGAGGCGGAAGAATTTGAGCTTGTTCGCCGAGGTCCGCGCGCTTTGTTCGAGCAGCTCGAAACAGCGCTCGCGCATCGCGGGGTCTTTTTCATCGGCGAGCAGTTCGAGGCCGTTGGCAAAGGCCCCGACGGGACTCAAGAGGTCGTGACACAGGCGCGAGGCCAGCATCGAGGCGAAATCGACGCGATCGTCGGTCATGGATGAACGGGCTCCCCAGCGCAGTGTCCGGACGTTTCCGGCGTGCGCCGCTCCTACGGCACCGGAGCGGTCCAGGGCAAGCGCGATACGGTGGGCCGTGGCCCTTGAATTCCGGCGCCCCAAAACCACATTCCAATCAATGCAGGGGGATGACGACATTTTGACCGTGGCGCTGGCGGATAGCGCGGCCGGGCTGCGGCTCGACCGGGCCCTTGCCGAAGCGCTGCCAAGCCTGTCGCGCGAACGCCTGAAAAGCCTGATCAAGGGCGGCCGCGTCGTCGACGCGGGCGGCAACATCCTCTGGGACCCGTCGGCGAAGGCCGCGGCGCCCACGACGATCGAGGTCCGCCTGCCCGCCGCGCTGCCCGCGCATAATGTTGCGCAGGACATGGATCTGGTCATCGCCTTTGAGGACGAGCACCTGATCGTCGTCGACAAGCCCGCGGGCATGGTCGTCCACCCCGCCGCGGGCAATCTCGACGGCACGATGGTCAACGCTTTGCTCCACCATTGCGCGGGACAATTGTCGGGGATCGGCGGCGTCGCACGCCCCGGGATCGTGCACCGTATCGACAAGGATACGAGCGGACTGATCGTCGCGGCGAAGCACGACAAGGCGCACGAGGGTCTCGCAAAGCAATTCGCCGCGCACAGCATCGACCGCCGCTACCTCGCGCTCGCGACCGGCCGGCCGATGCCCGCGAACGGCACGATCGATGCGGCGCTCGGGCGATCGAGCACGAACCGCAAGAAGATGGCGGTCGTTGCCGAGGGACGCGGCAAGCATGCAATCACCCATTATCGCACGATCGAGCCGCTCAAAAATGCGACGTTGGTCGAATGCCGGCTGGAAACCGGACGCACGCATCAGGTACGCGTTCACATGATGCACATCGGCCACCCGCTGGTCGGCGATCCGGTCTATGGACGCGCCAAAAAGCCGCTGTCGGAGGTACTGAAAGCGCGGAATTTCGCGCGGCAGGCATTGCACGCGGCCCATTTGGGCTTTATTCATCCGGTGACCGGTAACAGGATCGCGCTCGACAGCGAACTCCCAGCGGACATGCGGGAACTGATCGATGAATTGCGCGTTTAGGTTTCGAATGAAAATCTATTTTGACCGCCGGAGCCAACCGCGGCATATTTCTCCTCTGAAAATAAGGGAAGTCTCTACCCATGGCTAACAAAAGCAATGTTCCGGCAACGGTGCCCGCACTCGGCGGTGAGGCGAGCCTGAACCGCTACCTGGCCGAAATCCGCAAATTCCCCCTGCTCACCCCTGAGCAGGAATATATGCTCGCGAAGCGGTTCCAGGAACATGGCGACAACGAAGCTGCGGCGCAGCTCGTCACCTCGCACCTCCGCCTCGTCGCCAAGATCGCGATGGGCTACCGCGGCTATGGCCTGCCGGTCAGCGAGCTGATCAGCGAAGGCAATATCGGCCTGATGCAGGGCGTGAAGAAGTTCGACCCCGAACGCGGCTTCCGCCTCGCAACCTATGCGATGTGGTGGATCCGTGCCTCGATCCAGGAATTCATCCTGCGCTCGTGGAGCCTCGTCAAGATGGGAACCACAGCGGCGCAGAAGAAGCTGTTCTTCAACCTCCGCCGGATGAAGAACAACCTCGCGGCGTTCGAGGACGGCGACCTGTCGCCCGAGCATCTGACCAAGATCGCGACCGACCTCGGCGTCACCGAGGAAGAAGTCACCAGCATGAACCGCCGCATGGCGATGGGCGGCGACACCTCGCTGAACGTCCCGATGGGCGAGGACGGCGACAGCCAGTGGCAGGATTTGCTGGGCGACGAAGGTCCGTTGCAGGACGAACGCGTCGCCGAGGCCCAGGAACGCGACGTGCGCCATTCGCTGCTCAACGAAGCGCTCGAAACATTGAACGAGCGCGAGCGTCACATCCTGACCGAGCGCCGCCTGACCGACGACCCCAAGACGCTCGAAGACCTGAGCCAGGTCTACGACGTCAGCCGCGAACGCGTGCGCCAGATCGAAGTGCGCGCGTTCGAGAAGCTGCAGAAGGCGATGCTGAAGCTCGCGGGCGATCGCCGGCTGGTCACCGCTTAATCCGCGCTACGCCTTTGCGTCCGCAGTTAAAACGCGCGGATGCAAAGGACGCCGCCGAATTCCTGGGGTGCGAACCTCAGAACCGGCGAGCAAAACCAAAATAGAGTTCGACGTCGGGGCTGTCGCGATTGAGGCCGACATTGGCGCCGATGTCCCACTGGCTGTCGGCATCGGGTTGCCAGCCGGCCGAAAGCCCGGCCAACGCCTCGGTCGAGCGTCCGCCGGGATCGCGGTCGCGGGTCAGCGACACTTCGGCGGCCATCGAAATATCGTCGGAGACGCCGAAACCCAGCCCGACGACCGAGCCATAGGCGAGATGGCGACCGTCGCCATCGCCGTCGACCGCCGCCTCGACGTGCGGGGTTAAGCCAAGTGACACCGCACCGAGTTCGAAACTGACCGGCACGATCAGTCCCGCACCCCAGTCGCCCGCGCCGACACCCTCGCCGCCGACCGGCAGCGTGGCATAGGGCATCAATGCGATCGACGTTCCCGAACCGTCGGGATTCTTCAAATTCTGGCGCAGCGCGAGCGTGACGTCGCCCGTCCGCGTCCGGCGCGTCACGTCGCCGCTCGCCCGGTCGCGTTCGCGCACATGCCCCAGCATCGTCCAGCCGACCTGCACCTCGAGCGAGGGCGTGAGCCCCGCGCGAAGCAACGCGTCGCCGAACGCGAAGGCGTCGGTGCGGCTCGCAGCATTGCGGTCGAGCGTCCAGTCCGCGATCCCGACCTCCAGCATGACGGCGCCCGCATCGACGGTGCAGGCGGGCGTGCCGAGTCCCGGCCGGTCAGGGCAAAGATCGCGGCGATCCTCCTGCCCCAGCGCCGGCGCGGCGAAGGCGAGCGCGGCAAGCAGCAGGGCGGGTCGAAGCGGCATAGAGGTTTCCTTTCACCCTTCTTCTTTTCCGAAATTCGCCCGATCGATCAAGCCCGCTTGCCTCGGGACGGCAACTGGCTAATTTGCCCGCATGGCGACTTCCTCCCGCGCAAAGACGCGCAAGCTTCCCTGGTATCTGCGACCGTTCAAATGGCTGCTGTGGTTCATCGCGATCTCGGTCGCGTGGGTGCTCGTCTATGCCGTCGTACCGCCGCCGGTGACGCTGACGATGCTGCTCGACAGCAACGGGATCACCAAGGATTGGGAAAGCCTGTCGAACATCGACCGCAATATGGTGCGCGCGGTGATCGCCGCCGAGGACGGGAAATTCTGCAGCCACGACGGCTTCGACCGCGACGCGATCGAACAGGCGATCGAACGCAACGCCAAGGGCAAGCGCATGCGGGGCGGATCGACGGTCAGCCAGCAGACCGCGAAGAATGTCTTCCTGTGGCAGGGCAGCGGCTGGACGCGTTATGTCCGCAAGGTGCCCGAGGTGTGGTTCACCTTCCTGATCGAGAAAATCTGGGGCAAGCGCCGGATCATGGAAGTCTATCTGAACGTCGCGGAGACGGGCATCGGCACCTATGGCGTCGAGGCGGGTGCGCAGCGCTATTTCAAGCATGGCGCCGCCAAGCTGGCGCCGCGCGAGGCCGCGCGGATTGCCGCGATCCTGCCGCTTCCCAAGAAGCGCGAAGCGGTGAGCCCGTCGGGTTTCACCCGCCGCTATGGCAACACGATCACCGCGCGCATCGGCCAGGTCCGCCGCGACGGGCTGGATGCGTGCGTTTACAAATAGCATCGATTCCAGAGTTTTTGAGGGACACCGGCGGTTCTCTGGATCGCCCCCGAAGGAAGTGACATGCCGGACAAAGACGAAGCCGCCCGGACACCGCGAGGACCGGCGGACCTGTGGATGGAGCGCTTCAATGCTCCGGGTCTGAATGACCAGAAAAGATATGATTTGTTGGTCGAACAGTTCGCCTCCGTGGGCAAAGATGCCCTTATACGCCCGCCGTTTTTCTGCGATTATGGTCACAACATATCTTTGGGGGCGGGTGCATTTCTGAACTATAATTGTGTCATCCTCGACGTCGAACCGGTCATCATCGGCGAAGGGACGGCTATCGGTCCGGCCGTCCAGATACTCGCCTCCGACCACCCTCAAGACCCTCTGTTGCGGAAACAGAAGATACGCTTCGGCCGCCCCGTGACCATCGGCGCCAATGTCTGGATTGGAGGCGGGGCGATCATCCTGCCGGGCGTGACGATCGGCGACGACGCAATCGTGGGTGCCGGGAGCATTGTCACGCGCGACGTTGCCGCCGGCGCCACCGTGATCGGCAACCCTGCACGGGAAAGGTGAAGGCCTGAAACAAGTTCAGGACAACGCGGCAGCTACGCCGGCTTCCAGCTCTTCCGCTCTTCGGCCTGCTTCAGCACCTCGAACGCCGCCTGCCCCGCCGCGAAGCGCTTCGCAGCCTCGGCGTCGCCCGGCTTGACGTCGGGGTGGCATTCCTTGGCGAGGTTCCGCCACGCCTTTTTCGTCGCCTCGAAATCGGCATCGGGTTCGAGGTCGAGGATTTCGAGCGCGCGCATCTCGTCGGCGCTGCGGCTGCCGTCGCCCGACCCGCCCCACGCATAATGTTGCGCCCGCGCATAGCTGTTCGCGCCGCGCGCCTCTTCGGCCGCGCGCGCCGCTGCATCCTCTGCGCTCAATCCTTCGAAATAGTCCCAGCCGCGATTATATTCGGCGGCGTGCGTCTCGCAGAAGTACCAGCGTTCGGGGCTGTTCGGCGACTTGGGCGCGGGGCAGTTTCCGGGTTCGGTACAACCATGGCGATCGCACAGGCGCACCTTTTGCGCCTCGCGCGACGAGCCATAGGGGCGCCAGCGGGGAAAACCCCAATCATCGGATCTCTTGGCGCGGCTCATCTTTACCATGTAGCGGCTGGGGCGCGCGATTGCTAGGCCAAGGAGGCCGAAAACCTAGTCTTTCGGCTTGTAACCGAACGCCTTCGCCGCGAGCTTCACGACCGCCAGGTCGCGATCGGGGGGCGTCATCGGCACGGCCGCCTCCAGTGTTTCGACGATATAGGTCAACGCCGCGATGCGTGCCGCCTTCTTGTTGTTGCCGTCGATCACCTTCCACGGCGCCCAGCGTGTGTTCGTCTGCGCGAACATCTCTTCCATCGCAGCGAGATATTCCTTGCGCTTCGACCGGTTGCGATAGTCCTCGGTGCCGGTTTTCCAGCGTTTCCAAGGATCGTCGAGGCGATCGGCGAAGCGCCTGTCCTGTTCGTCCTGTGTGATGTGGATGAAAAGTTTGACGAGGTTCGTCCGGCTTCCCGTCAGCTGCGCCTCGAACTCGTTGATTTCGTCATAGCCCTTGCGCCATTCGGCCTCGCTCGCGAAGCCCTCGACGCGCTCGACAAGCACGCGGCCGTACCAGCTGCGGTCGAAGATCGAAATTTCGCGGTTGCCCGGCAAGCGTTTCCAGAAACGCCAGAGAAAATGGCGCGCCTTTTCCTCCTCATTGGGGGCGCTGATCGGCCACACCTCGAAATAGCGCGGGTCGAGCGACGCGGTCAGCCGCTGGATGATTCCGCCCTTCCCCGCCGCGTCCCAGCCTTCGAACATGATGATGCTGCGCTGGCCGTGAATGATATGCGCAGCCTGAAGCCGTTCGAGCCGATCCTCGAGCGCCGCGAGGGTATCGGAATAGTCGCCGTCATATCTGGCGCCGGTTTCAAAGTCGGAAAGGGAGATGCTCATCCGGCCACCCTAGCGCGAGCCGGCCTTCCGACCAAGCGCGCGATCGGCCGATGTCATTTTCTGGTACAGCGCGCACGGTGTTCGTTACGCGCAGCGGATCAGAGCAGCTCCGCGAGCAGAGCAGCGACGCGCGCCGGGTTTTCCATCGGGATGAAGTGGGTCTGGTCGCCCCACAGTTCGTCGCGTTCGGCGCCGATCGCCGGGCCGAGCCCGGTCCACGTCGGGCTCAGCGAGAAATCGAGCTCACCGCCGCGCTCGCCCGTCGGGGCACGGATGACGGTCGACGGCACCGACAGATAATGCAACCACTCATGCGGACTGGTGCGCAGCGCATTCTGGTAGACCGACGCTTCGAGCGCCGGGGGACAGGCCAGCTCCAGCCCCTCTCCGTCTGCGACGGGAAGCAGGCCATGGATGCAATAGTCGGCGAGAACGGCCGTATCCCAGTTCGCATAGGGCGGCCGATCGGCGAAACGCGCGCGCATCTCTTCGGCGCATGTCCATGCGTTGCGGCGGCGCGCTACCGGATGATCGGTCGGATCGGGGATCGGGCCGGCGTCGCCCGTGTAGAAGGCAGGGTCCATGATCACCGGATCAATGAGGACGAGGCGGGCGAAAGCAGCGGGCCGCTGCGACGCGAGCCGTGTCAGCACATAGGCGCCCATGCTGTGGCCGCAGCCGACGAGCGGGTGGCCGCCAAGCCCGTCGAGCAGCGGCAGCAGCGCATCGGAGGTCGCCGCCCAGTTGGCGAGCGTCGCAGGGCGGTAGCTGCGTCCATGGCCGCGATGGTCGGGCGCGATGACGTGCGTGCCCGCGGGAAGCGCCGCGACGACCTGGTCCCAGAGCCGTGCATGGAAACCCGTCGCGTGGAGCAGGAGCAGCGAAGGCCCATGCCCCCGCTCACCCCATTCGAACCAGCAGATGTCGCCTTCCGGCGTTTCCAGCCGGTGCTCCCGCGGCTCGCTCACGCCTTAGCTCTTCGGACCGTCGACGAGGCGGATGCTGAGTTCCTTGAGCTGTTTGTCGCTCACCGGCGCAGGGGCGCCCATCATCAGATCCTCGGCCTTCTGGGTCATCGGGAAGACGATCACTTCGCGGATATTCGGCTCGTCGGCGAGCAGCATCACGATGCGGTCGACGCCCGGTGCCGAACCGCCGTGCGGCGGCGCGCCGAACTTGAAAGCGTTGATCATGCCGCTGAAGTTCGCATCGACGTCGGCCTGCGAATAGCCCGCAATCTCGAACGCCTTGTACATGATGTCCGGGCGATGGTTCCGGATCGCACCCGACGACAGTTCGACGCCGTTGCAGACGATGTCATACTGGTAAGCGAGGATATCGAGCGGATCCTTGCCGGTCAGTGCATCCATCTCGCCCTGCGGCATCGAGAAGGGATTGTGGCTGAAATCGATCTTGCCAGTGTCCTCGTCGGCTTCGAACATCGGGAAGTCGACGATCCAGCAGAATTCGAAACGGCTCTTGTCGATCAGGTCAAGCTGGTCGGCGACGCGCGTGCGCGCGAGGCCGGCGAGCTTCGCCGCCTTCGCTTCGGCGCCCGCGGCGAAGAAGATGCCGTCGTTCGGGCCGAGACCCATCGCGTCGGCGATCGCCTTCATGCCTTCCTGACCATGGTTGTTGGCGATCGGGCCACCGAACACGCCGTCCTTCTGCGTCGCATAGCCGAGACCCGGGAAGCCTTCCGACTGTGCCCAGCTGTTCATCTCGTCGAAGAATTTGCGGCTCTTCTCGTGCGTTTCGGGCGCGGCGACGGCGCGAACGACCTGGCCTTCCTCGACCATCGTCGCGAAGCGGCCGAAGCCCGAACCCTTGAAGAAGTCGCCCACGTCGTGGACGAGCAGCGGGTTGCGGAGGTCAGGCTTGTCGCTGCCATATTTCAGCATCGATTCGCGGTAGGGAATGCGCTTGAACGGCAGCGGCGACACGGTGCGGCCCTTGCCGTCGAAGTCCGCGAACTCCTCGAACACGCCGTGGAGCACCGGTTCGATGGCGTTGAAGACGTCGTCCTGCGTGACGAAGCTCATCTCGAAATCGAGCTGGTAGAATTCACCCGGCGAGCGGTCGGCGCGCGCATCTTCGTCGCGGAAGCAGGGCGCGATCTGGAAATAGCGGTCGAAGCCCGCGACCATCAGCAGCTGCTTGAACATCTGCGGCGCCTGCGGCAGCGCGTAGAATTTGCCGGGATGGACGCGGCTGGGCACCAGATAGTCGCGTGCGCCCTCGGGGCTGCTCGCGGTCAGGATCGGCGTCTGGAACTCGGTAAAGCCCTGATCGATCATCCGGCGGCGCAGCGACGAAATCACGTTCGACCGCAGCACGATATTCTTGTGCAGCCGCTCGCGGCGCAGATCGAGGAAACGGTTCGTGAGGCGGATTTCCTCAGGATATTCGGTCTCGCCGAACACCGGCAGCGGCAGACGATCGGCGGCGGACTGCACGGTCACCGCGCTCGGATAAATTTCGATCTCGCCAGTCGCGAGCTTCGGGTTGAGCGTCTCGGGCGAACGCGCGGCGACCTTGCCGGTGAAGGTCAGGACGGACTCGGGACCCATGGCGTTGACCGTCGGATAGAGATCCGAACCCGTCTCGACCACGATCTGGGTGATGCCATAATGGTCACGAAGATCGACGAAGAGGACATTCGCATGTTCGCGCGTCCGATGCACCCAACCTGAAAGACGGACTTCCTCACCGACGTTGGCGGCGCGAAGATCGGCGCATGTGTGAGTACGATAGGCGTGCATTTTTTCGTCTTTCAAAATCCGGGGAAGCACGGTCGAACGCCGCGCCAACATGGCCGCGCCTAAGGCAGGTCGGCGCGCCATTTGTCAAGGGTTGACGGCCAAATCAGCAGGTCAATCCGAGGCCATCGAGCACCTCGCTGCCGAACAGCGCGCGGTGCGCCGGATCGGGGAGCAATCGGTCGCGCGCGGCGCGCCAGCGGCGAAAATCCTCGCCATAGTCGGCGGCGACGCGCACCGCGTCGAGCCAGCAGCTCTTTGCCCAATGGCGCGTGAAGGCGACGCCCTCGGCATCGAGGCGTTCGACGACGCGCGCATAGGCGTCGGCGGTACGCTGGCTGCGCGGGCCGTCGAAATCGATCACCGCATTGTGCGGGAAACGCGCGGGGGCGAGCAACCCCTGCGCCCGCTCCATGAAGCGCACCGTGACCACGGTCGAGCCGCCATGCCGCGCATAGACCGCGCAAACCAGTTCGAACACATGCGCAAGATCGGCGCGGTCGATCGTCACCGAGGCGTTGAACAGGTCGGCGAGCGGCCGGTGCGTGTCGAGCCCCTCCCCCCAGCTGCCATAGACCGGCGGCGCGTCGACGTCGGGACCGCTCGCATAACCCTGCTTCATCGCGAATTGCAGCAACGGCCCCCGCGCCCACGGATAATCGTTGAGGAAACGGCCGAGCAGGCTGAGCGCGTCATAACCCGCACCGAGCTGCCCCGGCGTCGCGCGCGGATAATCGTCGCGCCATGGCTCGCGATAGAGGAAACGCAGCATCGCCGGCCGCTTGAACGGCTTGTACGGGTTGACGATCATCTGGACGAAATCGGGATCCTGATCGAGAGCATAGGCGGCCGAAAAGCGCCGGAAATCGCCCGCAGCAAGCCAGCCCAGCGCCGCCGCATCGACCTTGCGCAGATTCTGGATCGGGCGAACGAGGAATTTCGGGACGCTGTCGACGACGAGCGCGGTGACGATGCCGAGCGACCCCACCGGAAGCTGCGCGGCAGCGAACATCGCGTCGTCACGCAACGGCGTCGAACCCGTGTCGGCGACAAAGGTGTCGCTCATCACGCCCGCCTCGGGCTCGATCCAGTGGATGCCGGCGGGCGTGACGACCTGCACCGCACGGATATGGTCCTGGATACCCCCGCGCGCGATCATCGATCCGTGGGTGCCGGTGGCGGCGGCACCCGCGAACGTCTGGCCATTGCCCGCGCCGCTCGTCCACAGCGAGCGCCCCTGTTCCTCGAACTTGTCCGACACCTCATCGACGAGCGCGCCCGCTTCGACGAGCATCAGCGTGCTTGCGTCGATGCCCGGCCGCACGTCGTCGGCGCCGATCCGAAAGCAGCGGTTGAAGCGGCGCGTATGGAGCAGCCAGCTTTGCGAACTGATGTTGACGTTCGACGGCGACCAGCCCGCGCCGAGCGGCCGGACGCGGCGCTTCGCCGCCGCCGCCTGTGCCAGCCAGTCCTGCACCGATTTTGCCGCGATCGCGATCTCGTCGCGTCCGCGCGGCGCGTCGCCGCTGCGCAAGGCAAAGCGCGTCGCCGCCTCGCACGTGCCCGTGCCATGATAGTTGGTCCAGCGCCCCTCGTCGCCGAGCTTTACGATGGGCATCACGCGTCTCCCAGCGGCTGGACGCCGGCGTGCGCGCGCCAGGCAACGGTTACCGGCCGAAGGAAGCCGAAGGTCGCGATGGCAACGAGCATCTGGCGCCGCGTCGCAAAGACGCGGACGTCGCACAGGCCATGATCGGATTCGGGCGTCACGAAGGGCTGCGCGGCCTGCGCCGCAAAGCCCCAGCCCTTCAGCGTCACGACCATCGATTCTTCGTCGAGCGGCCGCGGGTTGGCGATCGATACGAAAACATCCGCCTGCCCCGCAGCATATTGCCCGAAAAGCAGCGCAAAACCGAGCGCGGCAAGCGCCCAACCGAGCCACATCATGCCCATTTTCCCTTCGTCTTTTTCCCCAGCCGGTGTTCCGGCTCCGCGACCCGAAGAGCACGGACAATTTTTCCTGCCCGTTACTTCCAACTAGCTGTATAGGCGCGCTATGCAAGTCCATCCGTTGATCGAAACCAGCGCCGCGCTCGTCGAATTTTGCGACCTCATCCGGGACAGCGATTTCATCGCCGTCGACACCGAGTTCATGCGCGAAAACACTTTCTGGCCAGAGCTTTGCCTGATCCAGGTGGCCGACCGCGACCATGCGGCGGCGATCGATCCGATGGCCCCCGGCATCGATTTGAAGCCGCTGCTCGACCTGCTCGTCGCCAATGAAGATATGCTGAAAGTCTTTCATGCGGGCGGGCAGGATGTCGAAATCATCTTCAACCTGACCGGCAAGACCCCGCACCCGATCTTCGACACGCAGATCGGCCAGATGGCGATCGGCCAAGCCGAACAGGTCGGCTATTCCAACCTCGTCGAAGCGTGGATCGGCATCCAGCTCGACAAGGGCGCGCGCTTCACCGACTGGAGCCGCCGTCCGCTCGACAAGCGCCAGATCGATTATGCGATCGGCGACGTCACCCATCTCGCGAAGATTTTCCCGATGATGCTCGACAAGCTGATCAAGACCGGCCGCGGCCACTGGCTCGACGAGGAAATGGAAAAGCTCGCCGATCCAGCCAATTACAGCGTCGACCCCGACAAGGCGTGGCAGCGGATCAAGATTCCGTCGCGCAAGCCCGACGTGCTCGGCCGGTTGCAGGCGCTCGCCGCATGGCGCGAGCGCGAGGCGCGTTCCAAAAACCTGCCGCGCGGTCGCATCGTCAAGGACGAGACGCTCGCCGACCTCGCCGCCCATCCGCCAAAGGATCAGGACGGGCTCGGGCGCGTCCGCGGGCTGTCGGCGACGTGGAAATCGAACGACATCGGCGCGCGATTGATGGACGCGCTGACCAATGCAAAGCCGATGGCGAAGGACGACATGCCCGATCGCGCGCCGCGCGGACCCGGCCTCGGCAAGGAAGGCGTGCTCGTCGCCGACCTGCTCAAGCTGCTGCTCAAGATTCGTGCGCGCGAACTCAATGTCGCGGCAAGACTGATCGCACGCAGCGACGACCTCGAAGCGCTGGCGGCGGGCGGGCGCGAAGGCATCGCGATGATGGAAGGCTGGCGTTACGATGTGTTCGGCCATGCCGCGCTCGACCTTGTCGAAGGCCGGATGGGTTTCGCGGTCAAGAATGGCAAGCTGGTGATGAGCGAGATCGACAGCGCCGCCTGAACGGCTGGCACCATATCATTTGCGCGGGACCCGGCGTTGCCCCATAATCGGGCGCGCGCCATTTCCCGCGAAATGAAGGAGCAAGCCATGCGTTTTCCCGTCGCTATCGCCCTCGTCGCCATCGGCCTTGCTGGCTGCAACGCGTCGCCGAAGAAGACCGAAAGCCCGGCCGCGGAAACGGCAGAATCAAAGGCGCCCAAGGCCGACGCTGCGGCGACGCCCGCAACCGAACTCGTCCGCTATAGCTGCGCCGACGGATCGACCGTCGAGGCGCGCTATCCGACCCCTGAAACGGCGCAAATCGTGACCGCCGGAAAGACCGTCGACATGACGATCGCGCAATCGGCGAGCGGCGCGCGCTATGTCGGCGGCGGCTGGCAATGGTGGACGAAGGGCATGACCGACGGGATGCTCGCGCCGCTGAAGCCGGGCGAGGATATCGCATCGGCCGCGGGGACCACTTGCACGTCCGCCGCCGCCGCTCCGGCCGCGAACTAGGCCGCGCCGCCGCCCAGCAAATCGATTACCGGTTCTGCGTCGAGCGCGTTCCCCAATGCGCGCAGGCGCCGGTCGACGGCTTCGCCCATCAGGTGGTGCCATTCGGGCGCAACCGATAGCCGCAGCTTGCCGTCCGTAAGCGCGATCGAACTGCCTACGAGCGGCGCCTGGATGCCGCCGGTCAGGCGCTGCGCGAGGCGGATCGCGAGCCCCCATTGGCGCGCCCGCGCCAGCCGTTCGGCCGACACAAGGCCGCCCATCGCCGGGAATTCGGCATCGGCACCGCCGAAGCCAGCATAAAGCGCGCGCGCGAGGAGGATGCGGCCCGGGATATCGATGCTGCGCCAGTTGCCGTGCAGGCCGATTTCGGTGCCGCGTTCGGCGCGGAAATCGGGGTTCGCCGACCAGGCGACGTCGCTGAGCAGGCTGGCGGCGAGACGGACGCGGCTGTCGACCGGCGCCTCGTCGGCGAACAGCGGCGCGATCCATTCTGCGATCGCGCGGCCGTGCGGGGCGAAGCGCGCGAGGCGGCGGCCCTCGAATTCGGCGGCGACGATCAGCGGGTCCTGCGCGCGCGTTTCGGCGTCGAGCGCCTGATAGAGCAATCCTTCCCGAAGCCCCGACGACGACACCGTCATTTCGGGCACGTCGAGGATGTTCACGAGCGCCGCGAGCAGTGCCGCCGCGTCGGGCAAGGCCGCGGCGCGGTTCGACGCCATGCCGGGAATCGCGCGCAATTCCTCGAAACTCAGCCGCCTGGTCGCACGCGTCAGGCGGCGCAGCGCGGTGCGCGGCAGGCTGTGCTGGTCGAGCACCGCAAGCGGGTCCTTCGTCAGTTCGAGGTCGAGGCGCGAGAGCGCACGCCACGACCCGCCGACGAGATAGAGCGGCAGGCCGGTGAGACCTTCACCGGGCCAGCCGGCCGCGCGGAGCATCTTGCGCACCGAACGCTCGAACGCCTGCTCGCCGTCCTTGCGAAGCGCGGGCAAGCGGAGCACCCCGAGCGGGAAGGATGCGCGGCGACCGACCCTTCCGTCCGACACTTCGGCCAATTCGAGGCTGCCGCCGCCGAGATCGACCGCGATGCCATGCGCGTCGGGAATCGCGGCGAGCACCCCATGCCCGGCAGCTTCGGCCTCTTCCTCGCCCGACAGCAGGCGGATGCTCAGCCCCGCCTCGGCCGCCGCGGCGATGAAGTCGGGGCCGTTCGCGGCGTCGCGCACCGCAGCGGTTGCGACGCATTGCACGTCCTGCACATCCATATGCTTGGCGAGCAGCGCGTAACGGCGGAGCGCGACGAGTCCGCGCTCGGCATCCTGCGGCGCGATCCGGCCATCGAGCGCGAGGCCGCGGCCGAGCCCCGCGGCGACCTTTTCGTTGAAGATCACCGCGGGCGCGCGCGCCGGCCCTTCATAGACGACGATACGCACCGAGTTCGAGCCGATGTCGATGACCGCAGAGCGGTGGACCGTCTGTTTCGGGGGACGCAGCAAACCGGGTTCCGTTTCAATCTTCGCGCACGTCGAAGGCAAGCGTCGGCACATCCTGACGCTTGTGAAGCGCGGTGCCGCGGCCCGACAGTGACGGGTTGTTCATAAAATAATGGTGCAGGTTGAATGGTTTGTCACCGGGAACCACGCGCACGGAGGTCCCGTCGGACTGAAGAATCCAGCTTTGTTCATTGTCGATCAGGTTCGCGACGAGCACCTGGTCCAATATCTGGTCGTGCACCGTCGGGTTTTCGATCGGGATCATATATTCGACGCGGCGGTCGAAGTTGCGCGGCATCCAGTCGGCGCTGCTGATATACAGCTTTGCCGCGCGGTGTGGCAGGGCCGCGCCGTTCGCAAAGGCCCATACGCGGCTATGTTCGAGGAAGCGGCCGACGACCGACTTGACGCGGATCGTTTCGGACAGCCCCGGCACGCCCGGACGCAGGCAGCAGATGCCGCGCACGATCAGTTCGATCGGCACCCCCGCGGCGCTCGCCTCGTAAAGCTTGTCGATGATATCGGGGTCGACGAGGCTGTTCATCTTCGCCCACACGCCCGACGGCTGTCCCGCCTTTGCCGCCGCGGTTTCGGCGTCGATCAGTTCGGACAGATGCGCGCGCATGTTGAGCGGCGACATGGTGATCAGGTCGAGCCGTTCGGGTTCGACATAACCGGTGATATAATTGAACAGCTGCGCCGCGTCGCGCCCGGCGCGCGGGTCGGCGGTGAAGAAGCTGAGATCGGTATAGATGCGCGCGGTCACCGGGTGATAATTGCCGGTGCCGAAGTGACAGTAAGTGCGATACCCCTGCCCTTCGCGGCGCACGACCATCGAAATCTTGGCGTGCGTCTTCCACTCGATGAAGCCGTAGACGACCTGCACCCCAGCGCGTTCGAGCTGGTTCGCCCAGAGAAGATTCTGTTCCTCGTCGAAACGCGCCTTGAGCTCCACCACGGCGGTCACCGACTTGCCCGCCTCGGCCGCCTCGATCAGCGCGCGTATTACCGGCGACTGGTTGCCCGCGCGATAGAGCGTCTGCTTGATCGCAACGACGTCGGGATCGGCCGCGGCCTGACGGAGGAAGGAGAGCACGACGTCGAAGCTCTCGTACGGGTGATGGACGACGATGTCCTTCGAACGGATCGCGGCGAAACAATCGCCGCCATGTTCGCGGATGCGTTCGGGAAAGCGCGCCGAATAGGCGGGGAATTTGAGGTCGGGCCGGTCGACGTCGACGAGCGCGGACAGCGCCGCGAGGCCGATGAAACCGCCGATCTTGGCGACGATCGCTTCATGCCCCTGGATATCGGCGCCCAGCACTTCGGCGATTTCGCCGGGCATGTCGGCTTCGAGTTCGAGCAGGATCACGCGGCCGCGGCGGCGGCGGCGGATCGCGGTGCGGAACAGGCGAACGAGATCCTCCGCCTCTTCCTCAAGCTCGATATCGCTGTCGCGAATGATGCGGAACACGCCGAGCGAGCGGATCGTGAAGCCCGGGAACAGCAGGTCGCCGAAAATCTCGATCAGATATTCGATCGGGACGAACGCGCCCGGCTGGCCAGGCACGGGTACGAAGCGCGCCAGCGAGGCGGGAATCATCACCAGTTCGCGGATCGTCTCGCCGGTCGCCTTGCGTTGAAGATCGAAGATGACCCCAAGGCCGCGGTTGGGGATGAAAGGAAAGGGATGCGCCGGATCGAGCACCTGCGGGGTGAGGATCGGGAAAATCTGGTCGATGAAATATTGGCGGAGCGCCGCGCGCAGCACGTCCTTGTCCGACCCGGTGCCGTGGACAACGATGCCCTGTTCGGCGAGCAGCTTGTGGAGCAATTGCCATTCGCTCTGCTGCTGGTCGACGAGGCGGTTCACCTCGGCCTCGATCTCGGCAAGCTGCTGCCCCGGCGAGCGGCCGTCGGCCGAGGGATCATCGATTCCCTGGAGCTGCTGGCCCTTCAGCCCCGCGACGCGGACCATGAAGAATTCGTCGAGATTGCTCCCCGAAATCGACAGGAAGCGCAGCCGTTCGAGCAAGGGATGCGCGGGATTGCGCGCTTCTTCCATCACCCGGCGATTGAAGGCCAGCCAGCTGAGTTCGCGGTTGAAGAAGCGTTCGGGGCCGAAAGTGGGCGGTGTCGCCGCGGTGGCGGCATCATTGTCTGCGCGTAGGGGGCCGCCGGCTATCGACATGTCGCTTCATCCTGTCTTTCGAGCAAATCGGGATCGATGAGCCCCTGTGACAGTAATGTTTCACGCGTAAGACGAATGCTAATGCCGCCCCCTTTTTCGAGCGACGCCGCGTCGAGCGCCGCGACGACGCGGTGGATCGCCGCATAGCTGCGTTCCATCCGCGGGACGATATAGGAGGCGACGCCGGGTGCGAGCGCCACACCGCGCTGCGCGAACAGCGCCTCGATCAGGTCGCGCGCAAGGCAGTCGTCGGGATCGCCGATCGTCAGCACCGGCACCGCCGCGAGGCGCGAGCGCAGGTCGGGCAGCGCGACATTCCATTCCGAAGGCCGTGCATCGGCGATGATCAGCAGCGGCGCACCGCTTGTCTGCGCGGCGTTCCACGCATGGAAAATCTCTTCTTCCGAAACGCTGGCATGGCCATCGATCACGCGGCCGCCGGTTTCAGCGGCGAAGAGGCGGCCCATCAGGCTGCGCCCCGATCCGCGTGGTCCGACGAGCACGGCGGTGCGGACGGGCCATGTTGCCGGGTGGCGCAGATAGCGCACCGCGTCGGCGTTGCTGGTGCCGACGATCAGCGGACCATCGTTGCTACCGCCGGCGCTCCAGTCGAGCGGCAAGGCGATCTGGCCGGGAGCGGCGCGCGCCATCAGCGGCTGATCCGCAGCGTGCTGCCGCCCTCCTGCACCTTGTAGCCGCGCGCGGCGAGCGCGGCCTTCAGCGCCGCGATATCGCCGCGGAAGGTCACGCGCATCACCGAGGTACCGCCCAGCGCGAGGCTGGTGGTCGAGGCCGACTGGACGCCCGATATACCGCCCACCGCGCGTTCGGTCGCGGTGACCGAATCGACGTCGGGGGAATTATATTGGACGGTGAAGCTCTGCACCCCGACCGGCGCCGTGGTCGGCACGCTGCTGTCGGTTTCGCTGGGCAGCGCCTCTTCATCGGTCGCGACCTCTTCGGGCAGGTCGGCCTTTTCGACCGGCTTTTCGAGGACGAGATAGGTGTCGGTGCGCAGCACACCGGCGGCCAGTGCGTCGATATAGATGCGATCCATCCGCGCGACCGCCTTTTCCATCATGTCGGGCAGCGCGGCGGGGCTGGGCCCGGTCATCGTGAAGCTGGAAATCAGCTTGCTGTCGGGGCCGAAGCGCGCAGTGAAATAGCCTTTGATCGGGCCGCCGGGATAGGAATATTCGACGCGTGCGATTGGCGTCAGCACGTCGGCGGCGCCATATTGATCGAGGATGACGCGCCACCAGACGCGGCCGCGGCGGCCGGTCTGCCCCGCGTTGATCAGCAGCGTGTCGGCGCCGGTTCCCGCGGTGCGGACATAGTCGATCGCGCTTTGCCCCGTATTATATTCGGCCCACGCGCGCTGCCATGCGCTGCGCTGTTCGAAGACCTGCGGGATGCCGTCGATCGAATAGACGGGAATCACGAGCAGCGGCGGCGAGCGCAAGGTCCGCCCACTGACGCCGAGAATCTGGCCGGCGCGGACGCGGTCGAACTGGACGCCGAGCCGCGCGACATAACGGCGCGGTCCGATCTGTTCTTCCTCGACGACGACCGCGGTGACGATCCCGTCGAGCACCGAATCGCCGAGCGCGGGACCGTCGCTGCCGTTCAGCTTGCGATAAAGCTGCGCCCAGCCCTTGCGCTGCGCCTCGCGCCAGCCCTTCGAGCGCGCGTCGTCGGCATTATCGCCGGTGACGTCGACGAGGATCCCGCTTGCGAGGAAATCGCCGCTGCTGTTGATCGGGGTGATGCCGCGATCGCCGCGGGTGATCTGGCCATCGACGATCCCGGCGACAAGAATCGCGCAGAACAGGCCGAAAAGTGCGGCCCAGCGCCAATCGCGGGGTGCCAGGGAGCGAAGCGAGAAGCTCGGGGCGAAGCGGGGAAAGGCAGCCGAAATCATATCTTCTCTATGCTTTGCCCAAAAGCGTGGCCCCGGACAAGGAAATCATGGCATTTCGTGGCCAGAGTCGTTAGTCGCGCTGGCCATGGATTCCAAGCACAACCCACCCGCCTCCTACACTTATGCGCAGGCCGGCGTATCGATCGAGACCGGCAACGCGCTGGTCCGTGCCATTGCCCCGCTCGCCCGTGCGACGCGTCGTCCCGGCGCCGACGCCGACCTCGGCGGCTTTGGCGGATTCTTCGACCTGAAAGCGGCGGGGTTCAACGATCCTTTGCTCGTCGCCGCGAACGACGGGGTGGGCACAAAGCTGAAGCTCGCCATCGAATCGGGCAAGCATGACGGCGTCGGGATCGACCTTGTCGCGATGTGCGCGAACGACCTGATCGTGCAGGGCGCCGAGCCGCTGTTTTTTCTCGATTATTATGCAACGGGCAAGCTCGACAACGATGTCGCGACCGAAGTCGTCGCGAGCATCGCCGAAGGGTGCAAGCAGGCTGGATGTGCGCTGATCGGCGGCGAAACCGCCGAAATGCCGGGCATGTATTCGGACGGCGACTATGACCTTGCGGGCTTCTGCGTCGGCGCGGTCGAGCGCGACCAGGTATTGACCGCCGACAAGGTTGCGGCGGGCGACGTGATTTTGGGCCTCGCCTCTTCGGGCGTGCATTCGAACGGTTTTTCGCTCGTGCGCCGGCTCGCGGCGGACAAGGGCTGGAAGCTCGACCGCCCTGCCCTCTTCGACCAGAATATCCTGCTGATCGACGCGCTGATGGCGCCGACCCGCATCTACGTGAAGAGCCTGCTGCCCCTCGTGAAGACCGGCCATATCCACGCACTCGCGCATATCACCGGCGGCGGCCTGCTCGAGAATATCCCGCGCATCCTGCCAAAGACATTGCACGCGCACGTCGACGCCGATGCGTGGGGCCAACCGCGACTGATGGCGTTCCTGCAGGCGCAGGGGAATATCGAGCCCGAGGAAATGGCGCGCACGTTCAACTGCGGCATCGGCATGGCGGTCGTCGTCGCCGCGAGCGATGTTGACACTGTTACCGCGGCGCTCGAAGCCGCGGGCGAGACCGTGTTCCGCATCGGCCACATCGCCGAGGGTGAAAAGGGCTGCACCGTGACGGGCGGCGCCGAAACGTGGAGCGCACGCGCGCCGTGGAGTGCGACGCATAATGGCTAAGGCGCGTGTCGCCGTCCTGATTTCGGGCGCCGGCACCAATATGGCGGCGCTGCTTTACGCCGCGAAGGCCGAAGCCTGCCCCTATGAGCTGGTGCTTGTCGGCAGCAACGATCCCGAAGCCCCGGGGCTGGCGATCGCCGGGGCCGAAGGCATCGCGACATGGGGTCTGTCGCACAAGGGCATGAACCGCGACGCGTTCGACGCACTGGTCGACGAACAATTGCGCGGCGTCGGCGCCGAGTTCGTCGCGCTCGCGGGCTATATGCGCATCCTGTCCGACGCGTTCGTCGCGCGATGGGCGGGCCGGATGATCAACATCCACCCCAGCCTGCTGCCACTCTACAAGGGGCTGAACACGCACAGCCAAGCCATCGAGGCAGGTGACAAATTCGGCGGATGCAGCGTGCACGTCGTGACGCCCGGCGTCGACGAGGGGCCAGTGCTCGCGCAGACGCCGGTCGCGATCCTTCCCGGCGACACGGTCGAAACGCTCGCGCGGCGGGTGCAGTTCGCCGAGCATCAGCTCTATCCCGCCACCCTCGCCGCGTTCGTGACGCGCGAGCGCTCGCCCGACTATCTGCGCGCCCGCGTGCGCGAACTCGCGATGGCGCTGCCCGAGGCCGACGAGGTCACCTCGCACGGCATGCCCTGCTTCGGGATCGTGAAGGGCAAGAAATTCGCCTATTTCACCGAAGATCATCACGGCGACGGCAAGATCGCGCTGCTGGTAAAGATCAGCGGCGCCGAGGAGCAGGCGATGCTGATCGAACTCGATGAAGAGCGTTATTACCGCCCCGCCTATTTCGGCGACGGCTGGGTCGGCATCCGCCTCGACCTCGGCGACACCGACTGGGACGCGATCGGCGAATGGCTGCGCAAGAGCTGGCTTGCGGTCGCGCCGAAAAAGCTGGCAGGGCTGATGGGAGTTACGGAAGAGTTCTAGGCAAAGAGGGGCGCTTTGATGGATTCGGACTTTGGCGAAGCAATCGATCGCATAAAGGAGATCGCCAAGGCTGCGGCACAGGATGCCGAAGCGCTGGAAGCCCGGCAAGGACACGCAGGCGACGCGATCGAGATACGCGCGCACCTCGACCGTCTGTGCGGCCAACTGACCGACATCCATGCCATTCTGACCGGCGATGCCGAACAGGAAAAGGAGGGCTTGCTGAAGCGCTTCGGGCGTTGGTCGCGATTGGTCAGGGCAGATCTGCGCCAGTTCGACGAAGATGAGCGGCGGTCGCTTCACGAAAGAATATTGGCGGCGGAGCGCGAGGCGCTGGCCGAACTGAATATCGGAAGCCGCTGGACGGGCAAGCTGCTCGAAGAGTTACGCAAAAAACTCGCCACGACGAGGCGCGTCGAACTGACCGACCGCGCGCTGGCGCGGATTTGTGCAGATATCGACGCGCTGCGGGCATTTGTCTGCCGGTCGGGGCCGACGCCCGGACGGAGGAAGCTGGATCTGATCCTGAAAGGGGTCCACGGCACGATCAAGATCGTGGCCGACATCGGAAAGCTCGCCGGAGATCCAACTGTCATAATGGGAATTTGCGGGCTGTATTCCGTCTATTCGGGCGGAAGCATGATCCGAAGCACCGTGCGGGGATTGCAGCGGATCGAAGACGCGGCCGCCCGGGCCGCCGCGAATGCCGAAGCAGAAAAACAGAAGGCCGAGGCGGAAGATCGCGCAAGGATGGCCGAAGCAGCAGAGGAAGAGGAACGGCAGCACAAGGCGCAGATCGCCAAAAAGCGGGAGGAGTTCGAGGCGGGGGCCCGCAAGCACGGCAGGAAATACAGGTTTTAGTGTGCCGACAAACCGGATGCCAGGCAGGGCGGACGCTATCGCTGCCCCTCTTTGCGCATCGACGAAAAAGGCCGCCGGATCGCTCCGGCGGCCTCTTCGTTTCGGAAAATACCGATCGGCTTAGCCGACGATTTCTTCGGGCTTGAAGAAGTAAGCGATTTCGATCGCCGCATTCTCGTCGCTGTCCGAACCGTGCACCGTGTTCGCTTCGATGCTTTCGGCGAGTTCCTTGCGGATCGTGCCGGGCGCGGCGTCCTTGGGGTTGGTCGCGCCCATGATATCGCGGTTCGCCTGCATCGCGTTCTCGCCTTCGAGGACCTGGACGACGACGGGGCCGCTGATCATGAAGTCGACGAGTTCGCCAAAGAAGGGGCGTTCCTTGTGGACCGCGTAGAAGCCTTCGGCCTGTTCGCGGCTCATGTGGATGCGCTTCGACGCGACGACGCGCAGGCCGGCGTCTTCGAGCATCTTGGTGACGGCGCCGGTGATGTTGCGACGCGTGGCGTCGGGCTTGATGATCGAAAAAGTGCGAGTAACCGCCATGGGGGAAGCTCCTATGTTGTTATTGTCTGCGATGCGCGCGCCTCTAGCGGCGCTTTTGCTGCACTGCAAGGACAGAGCGCGGCGCGGCGATCAGCCGCCCGAACCATAGGTCACCGCGCCCTCAACCATGGCGCCATTCTGGGTTGCGGTGATCTGGATCGAGGTTTGCGCATCGTCGGGCTTTTCGGCGCTGATGATGATCGTGTCCTCGGCGTTCATTTCGGACTTTACCTTGAGGCCCGCAGCCTCGATCTGGCGCCGATAGTGCGCGACGACGTCGGCCGCGCTGGCCTTGACCTCGAAGCTAGCGAGGCCGCCCTGCTTGCCTTCGGACGATCCCGCGAAACCGCCCGTCATCTTCGATCCGGGATAGGGCGTGATGCCCGCAGGCAGCTTCGCTTCGCCGCCGAACTGGACTTCGCCTTCCTCTGTCTTGATCGTGACCTTGCCGTTTTCGCCGTCTTCGCTGCTGCTGATGCTGTAGTCGGCGGTCTTCCCCGTTGCGGGATCGGTATAGGTGCCGCTTGCGACCTCCGTCTCCGATTTCGAACCGCACCCGGCCGCGAGCAGCGACAGCGAAATGGCAAAGGCGGTGGAAAGCAACGGGTTCGGGCGCATCATCAGGCTCCTGTGCAAAGATCGAATCGGCCGCGTAGACAGCGGTGCCCGGCCTATGCGACGGTCATCACGACGCGTCGGTGACCCGCGTCACATCCCGATTATCAGGGTCCTTCGGACCAGCGGCCGTTTTCGTCCTGCTTCCAGAAGCGGTTATCGACATCTTCCCGCGCGGCGAGCGTTCGCCAGAGTGCGCGCGCATCATCGATGCGGCTGTTGTCGAAGAGCAGGAAGGTGCGTTCGAAGCCCAGCGCTTCCTCGCGCCATTCGCCGTCGGCGAGCGCGAGGTGGCTGGCGCGATTCGGCGGCGAAGCCGCGAGCGTGCCCGAAATCAGGATCGGTTCGATCTCTTCGTCGGGCGAGCCCGCAGCTCCATGCGGCAGGAAGCTCGCCGGGGTCAGCGTCCACAGCGCCTCGTCGATCGCCTGCCGCTGCATCGCGGACGCGGCGACCACCAGCAGGCGGTCGCCGTTCGCGAGGATGCGCGTCGCGAGCGCGGGGAGCACGCGTTCGACCGGGTCGCGGGTCAGCCGGTAAAAGTCGACGCGCGCCATGCTCCCCTGCCCTTAGCTGCTCAACCTTCGTGGTTGGCGGCGATGTAACGGTCGAGCAGGCGCACGCCATAGCCGGTCGCGCCCTTCGCCCACACCGGGCCGTCCTTGTCGGCCCACGCCATGCCCGCGATGTCGAGATGCGCCCAGGCGACGCCCTCGCCGACATAGCGCTTCAGGAACTGCGCCGCGGTGATCGAGCCGCCTTCGCGCGGACCGATATTCTTCATGTCGGCGATCGGGCTGTCGATCAGCTTGTCGTAAGCGGGCGACAGCGGGAAGCGCCACAGCTTGTTGTTGCTGACCTCGCCCGCGGCGAGCAGGTCGGCGGCGAGCTTGTCGTCATTGGCGAAGATGCCCGCATATTCATGGCCGAGCGAGATCACCATCGCGCCGGTCAGCGTCGCGAGGTCGACGATCACCTTGGGGTCATAGGCGCTCTGCGCCCAGCTGATCGCATCGCAGAGGACCAGGCGACCTTCGGCGTCGGTGTTGAGCACCTCGACCGTCTGGCCCGACATGGTGGTCACGACGTCGCCGGGGCGCATCGCATTGCCGTCGGGCATATTCTCGACGAGGCCGACGACGCCGACGACATTCGCCTTCGCCTTGCGGCCCGCGATCGCCTTGATCGCGCCCGCAACCGCGCCCGCGCCGCCCATGTCCCATTTCATCATGTCCATGCCGGCACCGGGTTTCAGGCTGATGCCGCCGGTGTCGAAGGTGACGCCCTTGCCGATGAAGACGACGGGCGCGTCGCCCGGATTGCCACCGTTCCAGCGCATCGCGAGCAGCCGCGGCGGGCGCGTCGAGCCCTGCGCGACGCCGAGCAGCGCGCCCATGCCGAGCGCCTTCATCTGGCGTTCGTCGAGCACTTCGAGCTCGACGCCGAGGTCGGTCAGATGCTGGCAGCGTTCGACGAAGCTTTCGGGATAAAGGATGTTCGGCGGTTCGGCGACGAGCGTCTGGGTCAGCGCAACGCCATCGGCGATCGCTTCATTTTCGGCCCAGCGATCCGACAGGTCGCCGTGCGGCGAGGCGATGATCACCGTCTTCAGGCTCGGCTTCGCCTTGTCGGCGAGGCGCGTGCGATAGGTGTCGAGGCGCCAGTTGCGCAGGAGTGCACCCATCGCAAAGGCCAGCACGTCGTCGGCATCGCTCGCGCCCGCGCTCGCGAAATCGACCTGGACAGCGGTGACGCCGCTCGTCTGCAGCTTCGCCGTCAGCGCCGCGCCGCCGCGCTCGATATCGAGCTCGCTGCCCTCGCCGATCCCGACGAGCAACAGGCGCTTCGCCTGGTCGCCGTCGATCGCCGCAGTCTCTGCCACGGTGCCCGCCGCGCCATCGAAGCGTGCCTGCGCCGCCGCGGCGCCCAGCAGCGCACCGAGTGCACCCGCTTCGCCCTTGCGGACCGGAAAAGCGACGACGTCGGCAGACGCATCGATTTGCGCGACAAACTGAATGTCCATGCCTTAACTTTCTTATGCGATGATTGATTGGAACGTGGCGGACCGATAGGGGTTTCGCTTGCGAGTTGCAAAAACAAAGCTGCCGGTCCAATCCGGCAAATGTCTATATAGGGTTCGGGACAAAGGGATTAAATGAGCTGGGCTTTGTTCCATCGGGCGGCGCCTGCGCGGCCGTTCTGGCTCGCGACGGCGAGCGGCCTGGCATTGGTCGCGAGCCCGGTGCTGGCCCAGACGAATGCGAATCCGGCCCAGCCGGAAGAGGTCGCGGGCGAACCCGACCTCCAGACGCCCGACGTCGTTCCGACGACCATCGACGCGCCGGCGGTCCAGTCCGAAGACCAGATCGGTTTCGCGGCCGACAACCTCAATTACGACAGCGATACCGAAGTCGTCGTCGCCGACGGCAATGTCCAGATGAACCGCGAAGCGGTCGAGATGCGTGCGGACAAGGTCACGTGGAACCGCCAAACGGGACAGGTATTCGCCGAGGGCAATGTGATGATCAAAAACCCCGAAGGCGATATCGCCTATGGGGACAAGATCGAACTGACCGATAGCTTGCGCGACGGTGTCGTCGACAATTTGCTCGTCGTGCTCGACAATGGTTCGCGCCTCGCGGCGATCAAGGGAACGCGCTTCGACAACGGCAATATCGAACTCGAAAATGCCGCCTATACGCCCTGCCCCGTCGAAGATGACGCGGGCTGCCCCAAGAATCCGAGCTGGCAGATCCGCGCGGTCAAGGTGATGTACGACCGGGCGAAGAACAAGGTGCGGTACAAGGGCGCGCGCGTCGAGATTTTTGGCCTGCCGCTGATCCCGCTGCCCGGCCTCAGCCATTCGATCAACAACGAGCCGAGCAGCGGCATATTGGTTCCCGAAATCCGGCTCGACCGCAGCAACGGGTTCGAAATCGCCGTTCCCTATTATCTGCGGATCGCGCCCGACCGCGACATCACGCTCACGCCGCACATCTATACCAGCGCCGCCCCGATGACGGAGGGCGAGTTCCGCGCGCTGACCGATATCGGGTCGTTCCGCATCAACGGCTATGCGACCTATGGCTCGCTCGTCCCGCTGACGGGCGACGATCCCGACAGCCGGAAGCGGTTCCGCGGCTATCTCGAAAGCGCGGGCAAGTTCCAGTTCGACCCGCGCTGGAGCCTGACCTATTCGGGGCGGATCGCGACCGACCGCACCTTCATGCGCCGTTACGACATCAGCCGCGACGACCGGCTGCGCTCGACCTTCGAGCTCGAACGAATCGGCGGCAACTCCTATCTCTCGATCGCCGGCTGGGCGACGCAGACGCTGCGCGCGAACGACATCCAGGGGCAGCAGGCGATCGCGCTGCCGATCATCGACTATCGCCAGCGCTTCGCCGATCCGCTGCTCGGCGGACAGTTCGAACTGCAATTGAACACGCTCGCGATCGGGCGCACCGCCGGGCAGGACACGCAACGCGCCTTTGCCGGGGCGCAGTGGAATTTGCGCGGGCTGACCGGGCTTGGCCAGGAAGTGACGCTGACCGCGCTCGTGCGCGGCGACGTCTATCACAGCGACGAAAACCTGCTGACCGCCATCCCCGGCTATCGCGGCAAATCGGGCTGGCAGGCGCGTGGGATCGCCGCGGTCGCGGCGGACATGCGCTGGCCGTTCATCGGCGAATTCGCGGGCGGCACGCAAACGCTGACCCCGCGCGTGCAGCTGGTCGCGACGCCGCCGATCAAGAATCTCGACATCCCGAACGAGGATTCACGCGCCTTCGACCTTGAGGACAGCAATCTCTTCGCGATCAACCGCTTCAACGGCCACGACCGGTTCGAGGATGGCGCGCGCATCACCTATGGCGTCGAATGGAACTACAGTCGCCCCGGCTTCAACATCAACAGCGTCGTCGGGCAGAGCTATCGCCTGTCGGACAAGCCCGCGCTGTTCCCCGACGGTACCGGGCTGACCGACCGCACATCGGACATCGTCGGCCGCACGACGATTGCGTATCGCGATTTCCTGCGCCTCACGCACCGTTTCCGGCTCGACAAGGATAATCTGGCGGTTCGCCGCAACGAATTCGACGCGACGATCGGCAGCCGTTCGACCTATGCGGTAGTCGGCTATTCGCGGCTCAACCGCGACATCTTGCTGCTCGGCGAGGATTTGCAGGACCGCGAGGAAGTGCGCGCCGGCGGCCGCGTCGCCTTTGCAAAACACTGGTCGCTGTTCGGCTCCGCGATCGTCGACCTGACGCAGCGCAGCGACGATCCGCTGAGCGGCGCCGATGGGTTCGAACCGATACGCCACCGCCTCGGTCTCGCTTATGACGACGATTGCCTGTCGATCGCGCTGACCTGGCGGCGCGATTATGCCGACACCGGCGACGCGAAACGCGGCAACAGCTTCTCGTTCCGCATCGCGTTCCGCAACCTGGGGTTCTGACCCGTTCCGCTCAGCCTAGGTTCAGCGTCCGCGCGCTATCTGCTGGCATCAAACCGTCCCACATCGCGGATTGCGCTGGACCATCGGGCGTTTCCGCTGATACGGAGCGTCCGGACTTTCTCGAATAGGGTAAAGATGACCAAATTTTCGACCATGACCGGCCTGATCGTCTTGGCCGCCGTCGGCGTAACGCCCGTGCTGGCCCAGACCGTTGCCGACAGCGAAGTGCCGACGACCAGCCTGAACATTCCGGGCAATGTGCAGCTTTTCGGCGATGCGAAGCCGAACGTCTATCGTCCGTCCGCTTCGGTGAACGGCGAGATCATCACGGCGACCGACATCGAACAGCGCATGGCGCTGATCCGCATTGCGAACAACAATGTCGAGCTGCCGCCGGAAGAGGTGCAGCGTTTGCGCAGCCAGGTGT
Organism: Sphingopyxis sp.; assembly: GCF_035998905.1. Lineage (GTDB taxonomy): Bacteria > Pseudomonadota > Alphaproteobacteria > Sphingomonadales > Sphingomonadaceae > Sphingopyxis. The sequence goes on from NZ_DASYHG010000030.1 coordinate 117,487, forward strand.
TCAGCAACCTGATCGACGAGAAATTGCAGATCCAGGAAGCCAAGGCGGCCGAGATCACGATCGACGAAAATGTCGTGAACGACCAGTTCGCGCGGCTCGCGACGCGGTTCAAGCAGACCCCCGACCAGTTTGCCACCTATCTGGCGTCCAAAGGCTCGTCGGCGGCAGCTGTGAAACAGCAGATCCGCGGCGAATTCGCCTGGGACCGCCTGTTGTCGCGCAACATCCAGTCGACGACCAACGTATCGCCCGAAGAGGTCGAGATCGTCGTCAAGCAGCTCAACGATTCCAAGGGGCAGGATGAATTCCACCTCGGCGAAATCTATCTGTCGGCGACGCCCGAGACCGCCGCGGCGGTCAGCGAGAATGCCAAGAAGATCATCCAGGCGTTGCAGGCGGGCGGCAGTTTCGCCGCCTATGCCCGCCAGTTTTCCGAAGCATCGACCGCCGTTGTCGGCGGCGACCTTGGCTGGGTGAAGGCCGGCCAGCTCCCCGCTTCGATGGGCGAGGCCGCGACGCAGATGCAGCCCGGCCAGCTTGTCGGGCCGGTCGAGGTACCCGGCGGTATCTCGATCATGCTGATGATCGATCGCCGTCAGGTGCTGACCGCCGATCCGCGCGACGCGATCCTCAGCCTGAAGCAGATTTCGCTCGATTTCCCGGCTGGCACGACGCAGGCCAAGGCATCCGAGCTCGCCGGCCAGTTCGCCGAAAAGACGCGCGGCATCGCCGGTTGCGGTGCCGCCGACGCGGTGGCGCAGGGCCTTGGTGCCACCGTCGTGTCGCGCGACAATATCGAAATGCGCGCGCTGCCCGCCCCGCTGCAGGCGACGCTCGCCAACCTTCAGGTCGGCCAGACGACCCAGCCGTTCGGTGCCGCGAACGAAGGCGTGAGCGTCCTCGTCCTGTGCGGCCGCGACATGCCGCAGACGGCGACGGCCCCCGACATCGAGCAGATCGAGCAGAAAATCTTGGAAGACAAGGTCAACAAGCGGGCCCAGCGCTATCTGCGCGACCTGCGCCGGGATGCCGTGATCGAATATAGCTGATGACGGATACAAACAATCGACGTCCGATCGCGGTCACCATGGGGGACCCGGCCGGCGTCGGTCCCGAGGTGACGGCCCGCGCCTGGGCCGCGCGCCGCGAAAACAGCCTGCCGCCCTTCGTCGCCATCGGCGACGCCGCCGCGATCTCCGCCGTATGGGACGGTCCCGTTGCGCGCGTGACCGACATGGACGAAGTCGTGCGCGCGTTCGGCGACGCCCTGCCCGTCTGGCACCTCGAGGACAGCGGCCCGCTGACCCCCGGCCAGCCGACGCCGGCGGGCGCGACGTGCGCGCTCCACACGCTTGAAACCGGGATCGGGCTGACACGCAACCAGGCGAGTTCGGCGCTCGTCACCGGATCGGTGTCCAAATATGCGCTGCACGGCATCGGCTATACGCATCCGGGCCAGACCGAATTCATCGCCGAACGCTGCGGCGTCACCGCGACCAACGCGGTGATGATGCTTGCGGGGCCGAGCCTGCGCGTCGTCCCGCTCACCGTGCACATCCCCCTCGCCGAGGTATCCGAACGGCTGACGACCGACATGATCGTCGCCAAGGCGCGGATCGTCGCGCGCGGGCTGCGGCGTGATTTCGGGATCGAGACGCCGCGCCTCGCGCTCGCGGGCCTCAACCCGCACGCCGGTGAAAGCGGCCAGTTGGGCAGCGAGGAAGAACGCATCATGGCGCCCGCGGTCGCACAGCTCGCCGACGAAGGGCTGGTCGTCGACGGCCCGCTCGCCGCCGACGGGCTGTTCGCGCCCGCGATCCGCGAACGGTACGATGCCTTGCTCTGCGCCTATCACGATCAGGCGCTCGCCCCGTTCAAGGCGCTGCATTTCCACGACGGCGTCAACCTGACGCTCGGGCTGCCGATCATCCGCACCTCACCCGACCATGGGACGGCGTTCAATATCGCGGGCACCGGCACCGCCGATCCGGGACCCACGATCGCTGCGATCGCAATGGCGGCCCGGATGGCGCTGGCCCGCGAGCGCAGCTGCGCACCCGCGAAGTGAGGGTCGAACCGCAGGTTCCGCTGCCGCCGCTGCGCGAGACGGTGCGCGCGCACGGCCTGTCGGCGAGCAAGGCGCTGGGGCAGAATTTCCTCTTCGATGAACAGCTACTCGACCGCATCGCCGCGCTTCCCGGCGACCTCGATGGCATCACCGTGTTCGAGGTCGGTCCCGGCCCCGGCGGGCTGACGCGCGCGCTGCTGCGGGCGGGCGCGAAAGTCATCGCGGTCGAGCGCGACGACCGCTGCCTGCCCCTGCTCGCCGAGCTGGGCGCGGCCTTTCCGGGGCAGCTGACGGTGATCGCCGACGACGCGATGGCGGTCGACGTCGACGCGCTGACCGGTGGCGCGCCTTATCATATCGTCGCCAACCTGCCCTATAACGTCGGCACCGCGCTGTTCACGCGCTGGCTGGAGCCCGCGGCGTGGCCGCCGCGCTGGCTGTCGCTGACTTTGATGTTCCAGCTCGAGGTCGCCGAACGCATCGTCGCGCCGGTCGGCACCGACGCCTACGGCCGCCTCGCGGTGCTCGCGCAATGGCGGTCGACCGCGAAGATCGCGATGAAAGTGCACCGCTCGGCCTTCACCCCGCCGCCCAAGGTGATGTCGGCGATCGTCCATGTCACGCCAGCCGATCAGCCCGAAGGCGTCGCGCCGAAATTGCTGTCGAAGCTGACCGAAAAAGGGTTCGGCCAGCGGCGCAAGATGCTGCGGCAGAGCCTGAAGGGGGTCGAGGGGGCGGTCGCCGTCGCCGAAACGCTGGGGATCGATCCGACGCGGCGCGCGGAGACGGTCAGCGTCGCCGAATGGGTCGAACTGGCGCGCGCGCTCGGCGCCTGACCGAAATCAGTTCTGCTTGCTGGCGCCGACGGTCGCGACGACCGGCTTGGGCACAAGCACTTCGGCCGCAACGACGCGCTTCGACGCGCTCGACGCAATCGTCTTTTCGAGCGCCGCGACCTGCGGGCATTTGCTGTCGCAGATCCGCTGTGCCTCGGCGAGCTTTTCGCGCGCGAGTTCGAGCGCGCCCTTGTCGGCGAGCGCTTCGCCCTGCCCGGTCAGCGCAACGACGTCATTGGGTTCGAGCACGAGCGCCTCGCGATAGAGGCCGATCGCCTTGCCCGGCAGTCCCTGCGCGCGCGCGACCTGTGCGAGCGCGATGATCGCCGAACGGTTGCGCGGATCGGCGGCGAGCGCCGATTCATAAAGGTCGATCGCAAGGTCGAGATCGCCCGCGTCCTGCGCCTTATGTCCTTCTTGCTGGAGCGCGATGGAGCGGGGGAAGATATCGTTGTCGGCGCGCTGCGCGTCGGATGCGGTGGGCAGGCTGGCGAGGATCAAGCCCGCCGAAAGAGCCAGAAAACCGACACGCATCGCATTCTCCCATCGCTTCATTACAGGGGATGCTAACATGGTGCCGTCAGTCGCGCGAGAAAAAATCCGTCAGAGCCGTCACGCCCCGGCGTGAACAGGAAACCATGTCCCGCGGCGCGGCCGATGCCGTCGGGCAGATAGCCGGCGTCGACCGTCCAGCCCGGATGCCGGTTCAGAAAATCGTCCACCTGTGCCCGCCCCTCGCGCGTGATGATCGAGCAGACAGCATAGAGGAGTTTGCCGCCGGGCGCCACAAGATCGGCACCGATATCAATCAGTTTGGCCTGATCGGCGAGGTGGCGTTCGAGCCGCGCGGGGGTCAGCCGCCAGCGCAGTTCGGGGCTGCGCCGCCAGGTCCCGCTGCCCGAACAGGGCGCGTCGACGAAGACACGATCCGCCTTGCCCTGCCAGTCGGCGAGCATCGCGGGTTCCTGTCCGGGATTGAGCAGCCGCGTTTCGATGCGCGTCGCCCCGGCGCGTTCGGCGCGCGGCGGCAATTGCTGGAGCCGGGCGCGATTCGTGTCGCAGGCGAGGATGTCGGCGTCGTTTCCGGTGAGCGATGCAATCGCGAGCGTCTTGCCGCCGCCCCCCGCGCACAGGTCGACGATCGCCTGCCCCGGCGTGGCGCCCAGCGCAGCGGAGGCATATTGGCTCGCGGCGTCCTGCACCTCGAATTGCCCTTCGGCATAGGCGGGATGCTGGACCGCGGCGGTTTCGGGGGGCAGGCGCCAGCCGTCGGGTGCACCGGCGATCGCCTCGCCTTCGGGAAAAAGAGCCGCGAGATCGGTCACGCTGGCCTTGATGCGGTTGGCGCGCAGGTCGAGCGGCGCGCGGGCGAGCATCGCCGCGCCTTCGTCTTCGCCGACGAGCGGGTCGAAAAGGTCGATCAGCGCCTGCGCCGCGAGCCCGGCTTCGCCGCGCGGTTCGTCGTCGGCGATCGGCGCCGGTCCGTAGGAGGAGCCGTCGAACAGCGCCGCCAGTTCGGGCTGCGTATCGACGAGCGCGAGCATCGCCGCGCGGCCCGATGCGGGCGCCGAGCGCACGACGCGGATCGCATCATAGACATGGGCGCGAATTGCGCGGCGGTCCTTCGACCCCGCATAGCGGCGCGCACGCATCGCTTCGGCAAAGATCGCGTCAGCGGGCGCCCCGCCGTCGCGCGCGGCGGCGGCGATGCCGTCGAGGATTTCGATCGCCGCCTGAATGCGCGCTGCGGGCGTCATCGACCGGCCTCAGCCGACCGGATAATTCGGCGCCTCGCGGGTGATCGCGACGTCGTGGACATGGCTTTCGCGCAGACCCGCATTGGTGATGCGAACGAACTTCGCGCGCTCGCGCAGATCCTTGAGCGTGCGGCTGCCGGTATAGCCCATCGCCGCCTTCACGCCGCCGACAAGCTGGTGGATGACGTCCTTCGCCGGCCCCTTGAACGGCACCTGCCCTTCGATGCCTTCGGGGACCAGCTTCATCTGGTCCTTGATGTCCTGCTGGAAATAACGGTCGGCCGAGCCGCGCGCCATCGCGCCGACGCTGCCCATGCCGCGATAGCTCTTGTACGTCCGGCCCTGGAACAGGAAGGTCTCGCCCGGCGCTTCGGCCGTGCCCGCGAGCAGCGAGCCGACCATCACGCTCGATGCGCCCGCCGCCAGCGCCTTAGCAATGTCGCCCGAGGTGCGGAGGCCGCCATCGGCGATGACGGGCACGCCCAGCTTCGACGCCGCCTCGACGCTGTCGAGGATCGCGGTGAGCTGCGGCACGCCGACACCCGCGACGACGCGCGTCGTACAGATCGAGCCGGGGCCGATGCCGACCTTCACGCCGTCGGCGCCCGCGTCGATCAGCGCCTTCGTTGCATCGCCCGTCGCGACATTGCCCGCGAGCACCTGCACGCGGTTCGACAATTTCTTGATCCGTTCGACGGTCGCGCCGACGCCCTTGCTATGGCCGTGCGCGGTGTCGACGACGATCAGGTCGCATTCGGCGTCGAGCAGCGCTTCGGCGCGCTCGATCCCGCTGTCGCCGGTGTTGGTCGCCGCCGCGACGCGCAGGCGGCCGCTCGCGTCCTTGGTCGCTTCGGGATAATTGACCGCCTTTTCCATGTCCTTGACCGTAATCAGGCCGATGCAGCGATAATCGTCGTCAACGACGAGCAATTTTTCGATGCGGCGCTGGTGCAGCAGCTTGCGCGCCTCGTCCTGCCCGACGCCGGGGCGTACGGTCGCCAGATTGTCGGCGGTCATCAGTTCGCGCACCGGCTGCCCCGGATTGTCGGCGAAACGGACGTCGCGGTTGGTGAGGATGCCAACGAGCTTCCCGCCCGTCTCGACCACGGGGATGCCCGAAATCCGGTGCTGGTCCATCAGCGCGGTCGCATAGGAGAGCGGCGCGTCGGGGGTGATCGTGATCGGGTTGACGATCATGCCGCTTTCGAAGCGCTTGACCTGCCGCACGGCGGCGGCCTGTTCCTCGATCGTGAGGTTGCGGTGGAGGACGCCGATGCCGCCGATCTGCGCCATCAGGATCGCCATATCGGCCTCGGTCACCGTGTCCATCGCCGACGACAGGATCGGAATGTTGAGGTTGATTTCGCTGGTCAGCTGCGTCGACAAATTCGCATCCGACGGCAGGATGTCAGACGCGCCGGGCACCAGCAGAACATCGTCGAAGGTCAGGCCGGTGATGATTTCCATGGGTGCCACTTTCTGGTGCGGGCGGCGCCTGCCCCGCATTTCCGGAGCCGCGCACGCGATTCGTTTGGTGGCGGCCCATGTAACCAGTCGAGCCCAAGCGCGCCAGTGGGGCGAACGAATATTTCGCGGCAGGTCCGGACGATGGGTCGGCGCCGGGATTTCATGCTCGTCGCGCAGCGCAATGTAACCGGTTGCATTGGTTCCGGCGTCCCGTTAGACCCGCGACATAACATAGTTTCGGTGAAGAGGATATCTGCATGGACATGCCCAACCAGGCGTCCGCCAACGGTGGCGGACGGTCGAATGCCGTCGCGGCTTTTGCCGCGGTGACCGTCCTCTTCTTCGCCTGGGGCTTCATCACTTCGCTGATCGACCCGCTCGTCGCCGCGGTGAAGGGCATCTTCACGCTGAGCGATGCCGAAGCGCAATTGTCGGCCTCGGCCTTCTTCATCGCCTATGGCCTGATGTCCTTTCCCGCCGCCGCGCTGATTGCGCGTTTCCATTCGGTGCCGTCGATCCTGACCGCGCTGTCGACGATGGTCGTCGGCTGCCTTGTCATGCTCGCGGCAGCGAACCTCGCGGTCTATCCGCTCGTGCTCGCCGGCCTGTTCATTCTGGCGAGCGGGATCACCATATTGCAGGTCGCGGCCAACCCGCTGGCGGCAGCCCTCGGCGATCCGAAGCACAGCCATTTCCGCCTGACCTTCAGCCAGACGTTCAACAGCTTCGGCACCTTCCTCGGCCCGCTGATCGGCGCGCACCTGTTCCTCGAGGGTGTCGAGGTCAAGGAAGGCACCGTGGTCACCGAAGCGGTGCGCGCGCAGGCCCTCGCCGGGATCGATTCGGCCTATTTCTGGATCTGCGGCCTGATCGCCGCGCTGCTCCTCTTCTTCTGGGTCAGCCGCCGCATCGTCAACGAGGCCGTTCCCCCCGCCCCGATCGGCAGCCGCGCCGGAATGGGCGAGCTGATCCGCGAGGCCTTTTCGTCGCGCTGGGGACTGATCGGCGCGGCCGCCATCTTCCTTTATGTGGGGGCCGAGGTCGCGATCGGCACGCATATGGCGCTGTTCCTCAACAGCGACGCGGTGTGGGGCCAGTCCGACGCGCCGTTCGGCGTTCCGCTGCTTGGCTGGTTCATGGGCAGCGACGGCGTTCCGGGTGTCTCGCTACAGGAGGCGGGCAAGGCCGTCGCCTTCTACTGGGGCGGCGCGATGGTCGGGCGCGCCATCGGCTCGGTCCTCCTCGCGCGCGTTTCGGCATCGAAACTGCTCGCCGCCTTCACCGCGATCGCCGCACTGCTTTGCCTCTACGTCGCTTTTGTCGGCGGGGTCGGCGCCGGCTTCGTCGCGCTCGGCATCGGGCTGTTCAATTCGATCATGTTCCCGGTGATCTTCACGCTGACGCTCGAACGATCGACCGCACGCGCCGAGGCGACGTCGGGGCTGCTGTGCACCGCGATCGTCGGGGGAGCTGCAATCCCCTATTTTGCCGGCCTGCTGTCCGACGCGGTCGGATATGGCATGGCGCTCGTGCTTCCCGCCGCCTGCTACGCCCTGCTGTGCATCTTCGCCATCGCCGCCGGCCGCGCGCCCGCACGCCAGGCGACCGCGGGCGCGACGGTTCACTGATCGCGGCACGCACGAAGGGATAGGAAGCCATGGCCGGACTGTCGATCGAAGGCGCGCGCAAGAGCTTCGGCGAGACCGAGGTGCTGAAAGGCGTGTCGATCGAGGTCGCCGACGGTGAATTCACCGTCATCGTGGGCCCGTCGGGGTGCGGCAAGTCGACGCTGCTGCGGTCGGTCGCGGGGCTCGAGGAACTGACCGGCGGGCGCATCCGCATCGGCGACCGCGACGTCACCGACCTCGCCCCGTCGGCGCGCGGTATCGCGATGGTGTTCCAGTCCTATGCGCTCTACCCGCACCTGACCGTCTATGAAAATATGGCGTTCGGGTTGCGCATCGCGAAAGCGGACAAGGATGAAATCGCACGGCAGGTCCAGCGCGCGGCGGAAATCCTGAACATCGAGGCGCTGCTCGGCCGCAAGCCCGCGGCGCTGTCGGGCGGCCAGCGCCAGCGCGTCGCGATCGGCCGCGCGATCGTGCGCCAGCCGGAGATATTCCTCTTCGACGAACCGCTGTCGAACCTCGACGCCGACCTTCGCGTGCGGATGCGGTACGAATTCGCGGCACTCCACCGCACGCTCGGCACGACGACGCTCTATGTCACCCACGACCAGGTCGAGGCGATGACGCTCGCCGACCGCATCATCGTGCTGCGCGACGGGCAGATCGAACAGGTCGGGACCCCGCGCGAACTTTACGAGCGCCCGGCGAATATCTTCGTCGCGCAGTTCCTTGGCACCCCGCGCATGAACATCGTGCCGGTGACGGTCTCGGGTCCCGGGGAAGCGACATTCCCCGACGGGCGCATCGTCGCCCTGCCGCCGCACGCGAAGGCGCTGCCCGCCGGAACGCACCTCTCCGTCGGCATCCGGCCCGAGGATATCGCAATCGGAGCGGCTTCGGGCGCGCTCCCCCACCGGATCGGCTTCATCGAACGGCTGGGCGGGCTCGCGACGATCCACCTGCACGGCGCCGCGGGCGACGAACCGCTGGCGTGCCAGCTTCGCGACGATGGCAGCCTGCGCGAAGGCGATGTCGTGCCGGTCCTGCTGCCGGCGGGTCGCCTGCACCTCTTCGATAGCGAGGGCGCCGCGCTGCATGGGGAGGCGCGCGAATGACCTTGCCTACGCATCATGTAACCGGTTACGGTGTGAACGTTTCCGCGCCCGGCAACAGGACAAGGGACGGAGTCGCATCGGCGGCCCGGCGCCAATGGAGGGAAAGGGGACAAGCGGCATGGCCACATTGAGGGACGTCGCCCGCGAAGCGGGGGTTTCGGTCGCCACGGCGTCGCGCGCGATCAACGGCCTCGGCAACGTCACCGCACCGACACGCGCGGCGGTGATGGTGGCGGTCAAGAAACTCAATTTCGTGCCGCACAGCGGCGCGCGCAGCCTGACCCGGCGCAAGACCGATACCGTCGGCGTTATCCTCCCCGACCTGTTCGGCGAATTCTTCTCCGAAATCATCCGCGGCATCGACCTCGTCGCGCATGAATCGGGCATGCACCTCCTGCTCGGCAACATGCACGGCAGTACGCACGAGACCGCCGCCGCCATCGCCGCGATGCGCGGGCGCGTCGACGGGCTGCTCGTCATGCCGCCCGACCTCAAGCCCGAGCTGCTCGCCGACTATCTCGACCCCGCGCTCCCGACCGTGCTGCTCAACTATGATGCGGGGCCGCTCGACCTGCCCTTCGTCGCGGTCGACAATTACCGGGGTGCCTATGCGATGACCGAGGCGCTGCTCGCGCGCGGCGCACGGCAGGTCGTCCACATCGCCGGCCCCAAGCACAACCGCGACGCGCGCGAGCGCCAGCGCGGCTTCGCCGACGCGATGGCGAAGATCGGCGGCGTGCGCAATCCGGCGATCCTCCCCGGCGATTTCTCCGAAGAAAGCGGCGCGCAGGCGGCGCGCCTGCTGGTGCAGGGACAACTCCCCGCCGACGCGGTCTTTGCCGCGAACGACCAGATGGCGGTCGGGCTGATCGCGGGGCTCGCCGAGGCAGGCAAGTCGGTGCCCGGTGACGTCATGGTGGCAGGATTCGACGATATCCCGCTCGCGCGCCACCTCAACCCCTCGCTGTCGACGATGCAGGTCCATATCGACCGGCTGGGATCGACCGCGATGATGATGCTGCTGCGTATCCTGCGCGGCGAGACGCTGGGCGCTGCGAGCGCGACGATCCTGACGCCCGAGCTGATCGCACGCGGGACGACCGGCGGCGCGGCGAACAATGCGACCGCGCAGCCGCAGTCGGCGGTCGGCGCGCACCCGTGACCAATGATGGCGCCCGATGCAGGTGACGCGGCGCCAGTTGACGGGTGCGCTCGCCGCGCTGCCCCTGCTTCCGATGCTCGGTGCATGCGGCGCGCGGCGCGATGGCGCGCTGACGATCTGGGCGATGGGCAACGAGGGCGCGAACCTGCCCGCACTGCTGAAGACGCTCGCGCTGCCTGCAGGCATGCCGCCGATCGAGGTGCAGCCGCTTCCCTGGACCGCGGCGCACGAAAAATTGCTCACCGGTTTTGCCGGCGGGTCGCTGCCCGCGATCGGACAGGTCGGCAACAGCTGGATCGCCGAAATGGCGGCGATCGGTGCGATCGCCCCGGTCCCCGCGTCGGCCGAACCGATCCTCGCCGACCAGTTCGCCGCGGTGGTCGACACCAACCGCATCGCAGGCCGGACCTGGGCGGTTCCCTGGTATGTCGACACGCGGCTGCAATTCTATCGCAAGGACCTGTTCGCGCGCGCCGGTCACGCCGCACCGCCTGCCGACTGGGCGAGCTGGAAGGCCGCGCTGCACCGGGTGAAGCAGCTTGCCGGGGGCGATAATTTTGCCCTGCTCTACCCGCTCAACGAATATGAGCAGCTCACGACGCTCGCGCTGTCGGCGGGCGCACGGATGCTGCGCGACAATGGTGCGCGCGGGGCCTTTTCGGACCCCGAATTCAAGGCGGCGCTCGCCTTCTACAAATCGCTGTTCGATGAAGGGCTCGCGCCGCTGGCGTCGTCGGCGCAGATTTCGAATGTGTGGAACGAGTTCGCGCGCGGCTATTTCAGCGTCTTTCTGTCGGGTCCGTGGACGATCGGCGACATGAAGAGCCGCCTGCCCGCGGCGATGCAGGACAAATGGGGCACCGCGCCCAACCCCGGCCCGAACGGCATCGGGTCGGCGGCCCCCGGCGGATCGAGCCTCGTCGTTTTTGCGGGCACCCAAAATCCCGCCGCCGCGTGGGAGATACTCACGCGCCTGCTGTCGCCCGCCGCGCAACTCGACTTCCACGAATTGACGGGCAGCCTACCCGCGCGGCGCTCGGTGTGGCGCGAAGCGGGGCTGGCGAGCGACGCGGCGGTTGCACCTTTTGCCACCCAGCTCGACCATGCGACCGCGCTGCCCAAGGTTCCCGAGTGGGAACGCATCGTCACCGAGATGCAGGTCGTCGCCGAACGCATGGTGCGCGGGCAACTCGGCGTCGACGCGGCGGCGAAGGAAATCGACCGCCGCACCGACCGGTTGCTCGAAAAGCGGCGCTGGATGCTCGACAAGGGAAAGGCGCTGTGAACGCGGCCCTCCACAGGCGCGAAGCGCGCGCCGGCTGGACGATGAGCGCGCCCGCGCTAGCGGCAATCGCGGCCTTCTTCGTCGTGCCGGCAATCGCGTCGCTGTTCCTGAGCTTCACCGATTTCGACATCTATGCGCTCGCCGACGCAGGCAATCTGCGCTTCGTCGGACTGCAGAATTACGAGCTACTGATCGAAAACCCGCTGTTCTGGAAAGCGATGGGCAACACGCTCTGGTTCGTCGTCCTCGGCGTGCCCTTCATCGTCGCCCTGTCGCTGTTCGCGGCGATGCTCGTCAATTCGCGCTGGCTCAAATGGCGCCCGGTGTGGCGCGTCGCGCTGTTCGCACCCTATGTCACGACGCTCGTCGCGACCGCGGTCGTGTGGCGCTACCTGCTCCACACACGCTACGGCCTCGTCAATTACCTGCTCTCGCTGTTCGGCATTGCGCCGATCGACTGGCTGGGGAGCCCGAACGCATCGCTGCCCGCGATCCTGATCTTCGTCGGGTGGAAGACGTTCGGCTACAACATGATCATCTTCCTCGCCGCGCTCCAGACGGTCCCGCGCGAACTCGACGAAGCGGCGCGGATCGACGGCGCAGGCTGGTTCACGCGGCTGCGCCATGTCACCCTGCCCGCGATCGCCCCGACGGTGCTGCTCGTGTCGGTCCTGACCGTGGCGGGGATGTTCCAGCTCTTCGCCGAACCCTATGTGATGACACAGGGCGGCCCTGCCCAGTCGACCGTCACCATCCTCTATTTCATGTATGAGGAAGGGTTCAAATGGTGGAACCTCGGATCGGGCGCGGCGGTCGCCTTCCTGCTCTTCCTGTGCATCCTCGCTGTGACGCTGGTACAGCTCAAGCTCGCGAAGCGCGGAGGCGCGATATGAGCCTGCGTCGCTGGTCCGTCACTCTCCTCGCGGCGCTCGTTACGCTGCTCACCGTCGCGCCCCTGCTGTGGATGGTCTCGGTCAGCTTCATGGCGCCGGGCGAGGCCGCGCAATTCCCGCCGCCGCTGCTTCCCGAAACACCAAGCCTCGAAAATTACCGCACCCTGTTCGGGACCTTCGGCATTGGGCGTTTCCTCGCCAACAGCCTGCTCGTCTCCACGCTCGCGACGATCCTCGCGCTGCTGTTCACGATCCCGGCGGGCTACGCCTTTGCCAAGCTGCGCTTCAAGGGGCGCAACGCGACCTTCCGCCTGCTCGTTGCCGCGCTCGTCGTGCCGGGGCAGATCGGGATGCTGCCCCTGTTCCTCGAACTGAAGGCGATGGGGCTCGTCAACAGCTACGCCGGCGCGCTGATCCCTTGGCTCGCAGGAATCTTCTGCATTTTCCTCGTCCGCCAATATTGCCTGTCGATCCCCGACGAGATGCTCGAGGCGGCGCGCATCGACGGCGCGAGCGAGGGGCAGATATTGCGCCGCGTCGTGCTGCCGATCCTGACCCCGATCATCGTCACGCTCGCGCTGTTCGTCTTCCTCGGCAGCTGGAACGATTTCATGTGGCCGCTGATCGTCCTCGCCGATCAGGATCTCTACACGCTGCCCGTCGCGCTCGCCGCGATGAGCCGCGAGCATGTGCAGGACAATGAGCTGATGATGGCGGGCGCGGTGATCACCACCCTCCCCGTCCTCATCCTCTTCCTCGCGCTCCAGCGTTTTTACCTGAGCGGCCTCCTGACCGGGAGCGTCAAGGGATGACCCGTGCAAACAAGGATCGAATGATGACATATTGGACCGCGGCGCTGCTGGGCCTCGCGCTCGCGGCCTCGCCCGCCACCGCCAGGACGAAGGCGCCCACCGTTGTCGAGGGGCAGACCCCGCAACCTCCGATCGAGGCGGGCAATTACCCGTACCAATTGTTCGTGCCCAAAGGCTATCTGGCCGAGAGCGCGACACCCTATCCGCTGCTGATCTTCCTCCACGGGTCGGGCGAGCGCGGCGACGATGTGGCAAAGGTAAAGGTCCACGGCCCGCCGAAGATCGCCGACCGCGACCCGGCGTTCCCCTTCCTCACCGTCTCGCCCCTGCTCGGCGCCGATCAGGATTGGGACATCGACAAGCTCGACCGGCTCGTCGACCATATCGCGAAGACATATCGCGTCGATCCGGCGCGCGTGTACCTCACCGGTCTCAGCCGCGGCGGGCATGCGAGCTGGCGCTGGGCAATCGCCGAACCGAAGCGTTTTGCCGCCGTCGCCGCCGTCGCAGGGCGCGGCAATCCCGGCGAGGCGTGCCGGTTGATGGACCTTCCCGTCTGGGCTTTCCACGGCGACCGCGACGATGTCGTCGTCCCCGAAGGCAGCTTCAACATGGCGCGCGCGATCCGCGCCTGCGGCGGCCGCAAGGTTCGCCTGACCATCTATCCCGACCTCGGCCACAACGCCTGGGATCCCGCCTATGGCGACCCGGCGCTCTACGCCTGGCTGCTCGAACAGAAACTTCCCTCTTCACAGAACATAACCAAGGACAAGAAATGACGCAGACAGTATTCCCCGACGACTTCCTTTGGGGCGCCGCGACCGCCGCCTATCAGATCGAAGGATCGCCGCTTGCCGACGGCGCGGGGGCGAGCATCTGGCAACGCTTCAGCCACGACCCGCGCCTGATGGCGGTGAAGGGCGATACCGGCGACGTTGCGTGCGACCATTATAACCGCATGCCCGCCGACGTCGCGCTGATGAAGGAACTGGGGCTGAAGGCCTATCGCTTCAGCGTCAACTGGGGCCGCGTGCTGCCCGAGGGCATCGGGCGTGTGAACGAGCCGGGGCTCGACTTCTACGAGCGGCTCGTCGACGAGCTGCTCAAGAACGATATCGAGCCGTTGCTGACGCTGCATCACTGGGACCTGCCCGCGGCGCTCGACGACAAGGGCGGCTGGCTCAATCGCGACAGCGCCGACTGGTTTGCCGACTATGGCTCGGTGATGTACCGCCGTCTCGACGGGCGCGTGAAGAAATGGGTGACGCTCAACGAACCATGGGTGATCACCGACGGCGGCTACCTCCACGGCGCACTCGCCCCAGGGCATCGCAACCTGTTCGAGACGCCGATCGCGAGCCATAACCTGATGCGCGCGCACGGCGCCGCAGTTTCGGCCTATCGCAGCGAGGGTGCGCACGAAATCGGCCTCGTCGTCAACATCGAGCCCAAATATCCCGCCAGCGACAGCGCCGAGGATATCGCGGCGACCGCGCGCGCCCACGCATACATGAACCGCCAATATCTCGACCCGGCGCTGAAAGGCAGCTACCCTGCCGAACTCGCCGAAGTGTTCGGCGAAGCATGGCCCGAATGGTCCGCGGAAGACCTCAAGGCGATCTGCCAGCCGGTCGATTTCATCGGCATCAACTATTACACGCGCAACGTCGTGAAAGCCGACCCGAACCAGTGGCCCGTCGGCGCGTCGCCGGTGCGACAGAATGCGACGCACACGACGACCGACTGGGAAGTCTATCCGCCCGCGCTCACCGACATGCTCGTCTGGTTCCGCGACACCTATGGCGACATCCCCGTCTATATCACCGAGAACGGCGCCGCCTTCTATGACCCGCCGACCGCAGGTCCCGACGGCATCGACGACCCGCTGCGCTGCGACTATCTGCGCACGCACATCTCGGCGATCGGCGATGCGATCAAGCAGGGCGTCGACGTGCGCGGCTATATGGCGTGGTCGCTGCTCGACAATCTCGAATGGTCGCTCGGCTTTTCAAAGCGCTTCGGCATCGTCCATGTCGATTACGAGACGCAGGTCCGCACGCCGAAGCGCAGCGCGCGCTTCTACAGCAGCGTGATCGCGGCGAACGGCGGAAACCTCGGATGAGGCACCTGCTGCTTGTCCTCGCCGCGGCGCTGCTCGCGCAGCCCGCGGCGGCGAAGGCGCCCGCCGACCATGTTACGGCGATGAGCTATAATATCCGGCTCGACCTCGCGTCGGACGGCGACAATGCGTGGCCGCACCGGCGCAAGGCGCTCGCCGGCGTCGTCGCCTATTACGCCCCCGACATCGTCGGGATGCAGGAAGTGCTGCTGCACCAGAAACAGAATCTCGAGGCCGACCTGCCTGCCTATGTCTTTGTCGGCGCCGCGCGCGACGACGGGAAGGACAAGGGCGAATTTTCGCCGCTCGGCTACCGCCGCGACCGCTTCGCACTCGTCGCCTCAGGCACCTTCTGGCTCTCCCCCACGCCCGACGTGCCGGGCAAGGGCTGGGACGCCGCCTATCCGCGCGTTGCAACGTGGGCGCGGCTTCGCGACAAGGCGTCGAAGCATGTCCTGCTCGTCGTCAACACGCATATGGACCATGTCGGGACCACCGCGCGGTTCGAAGGCGCGCGGCAGATCCGCCGTTGGATCGGCACGCATCGCAAGCCGGGCGACGCCGTGGTGCTGATGGGCGATTTCAACAGCCCGACGACCAGTCCCGCCTATGCCGCGATCACCGAGCCGGGTGCCGGCGCGCTTCGCGATACGCTGACGATCAGCCGGACGCCGCATTTCGGCCCCGCCGGCACCTTCAATGCGTTCAAGATCGAACAGGATGAGGCGAGCCCGATCGACCATATCTTCGTCGGCGAGGGCGTGAGCGTGCTACGCCACGCGACGCTGACGCAGCAGGCGGGCGGCAAGCTGCCGTCCGATCATTATCCGGTGCTGGCCGATCTTTGCATCGGCAAGGGCTGCTGATCGGCGCGCCCCGGGAAAAGCCGGGGCGCGACCTTATTCGGCCTTCGCGTCGTCGAGCCAGCCACCTTCGAACCCGATCCGCTTCAGCCCGCGCACGATATGCGGGTTTTTCCGCATCACCTTCCACACGAAACCGCTGCGATGATTTTCCATCATCGCGAGGATCGGTCCCTGATCGATACCGAGATAATCGCTCGCAACCCAGCCATGCACCGGGTCGACCGTGCCGCTGCGCATCGCCGGATCGGCGAAGGTGAAGCTGGGGTTGAACGCGTCCTTGAAGCCGTAGCGCGTGTATAGCCGCGCGCCATATTGCGTGCGCATCGCCATCAGCGCCGGGATCGTCACTTCGGGTGCGAACGGTACCGATCCGCCCGCCGCGGTCGGGACGATCGTGCCGTCGTCGACAACGCGGATCGCGCTGACGCCGCGCGCCATATAGCCGTTGAAAAAGCGCGGCGTGCCGCCGACGCTATATTTGTCCTTCGAATATCCGGGTCCGTCGGACGCGGTCCAGCCCCAGATGTCGGCGCTGTATCCCGCCCATTTGTTCGGATTGTCGGCGCCATAAGCGCGCTGCGCCAAGGTCGCGCGGCGGCTATTCTCGAAATAGTCGATGCCCTTGCCGCGCATGAATGCGTCGCGGATACCGCGAAAATCGACCCAGACATGGCTGTACTGGTGCCCGAACATCGGTTCGAACTGCAGATGCTGCTGCCCGTAATAGCTGCCCCAGTCCTTTTCGAGGTCGGCCGCCCAGCCCTTGTCCCACGCATCCTTGCCGACGGGGTGCGTCGGCGAACCGAGCGCGAGCACATAGACGAGCATCCCCTCGTTATAGCCGACCCAATCGTGCGTTTCGAAACCCTTCTCGGGCTTCCAACCCATCGTGATACCGTGCGAATTCGCCAGATTCGCCGCCTGCGTCCCGGTCCTGGTGCGCTGGACGAAGGTCCAGTCGACGCGAGCGTAGATCTTCTCCGCAAGGTCGCGAATTTCGGCCTCGACCGGATCGTTCCGGTCGTAATAGCTCTGCGCGAACAGCGCGCCGCCGAGGAACAGGCTGGTGTCGACGGTCGAAAGCTCGTTGGTCTTGAAGCGCGTGCCGTCGTCGTTCCGGAGGAAGTGATAGAAGAAACCCTTGTAACCGGTCTTGCCCGCGGCTTCCGGCCCCTGCGGTGCGGTCCAGTAGAAACGCAGGCAATCGCGCGTGCGTAGCGCCGCTTCGGCGCGCGTCACATAACCACGCTCCGCGCCGATCCCGTATGCGGTCAGCGCAAAACCCGTCGCGGCAATCGACGAGAAGGGATTGCTCGGCCAGCGATCGGGCGCGAGGCAGCGCTCCGTGTCGGTCGTGTCCCAGAAATAGCGGAAGGTGCGCGCGGTCAGCTCTTCCGAAAAGGCGGCCTCGGTGATCGGCGCCAGCGGTTCGGGAGGCTGGACCGCCGCCGCCGCCGTGGCGGGTGACGGTACGGGGGCTGCGGTGCAGGCGGCGGTCAGGGCCACAAGCGGCAGGGCGAGCGCCCCGATCCGGAACGACATTCGATACTCCAAAAATTGGGCGCCCGGCCCGCGGGAGGGGGGTGCGGGCCGGGCGCCTGGTCAGCCGGTCAGAAAGAGAATCCGGCCGATACCTTTACCGTACGCGGCGGATTTCCGCCAACGCCGTTACCCGAGATATCGAGATAGTTGGGCGAATTCGGGTCATTATTATAGTCGACATAGTTGCGATCGTTGAACAGGTTCAGGATGTCGACGCGGAGCCGCAGGCGCGATTCCTCGCTGATAAACTTGAACGGGATATATTTGGTGATCGCGACGTCCATCTGGCGGAAACCCCAGCGGTCGCCGTTACCATGGGCTTCGTTCGAAATAACCTCGCGGATCGGGTTCGCCCCGCCGATGTTGCGGAACGTCTTCAGATAGGGCGGCGACGCAATCTGGAATTTACCCGACAACGTCACCCCGATCGGCAGGTCGACCGAACCCGTCGCGACGAGGCGATGCTTGCGCACCCCGCTCGACCGCGTGACCGTGTAATCGTCCAGCGACGGGTAATCGAGGCTGAAGGTTTCGCCAAACTGCCGGTTTTCCTCGGCCTCGGTATAGGTGTAGGTCGCCGAGAAGCTCCACGGCGATGCCACCGTGTAATTCTTGACGAGCTTGAGATAGGCCGAATCCGCGCTCGTCTCGATACCGTTGGTGCCGATGATGATCGACCCGAAACCCGGAGGTGCGAAACCGAAGGGCGAATTCGGAGCCGAGGGCGCCGGCGGGAAGAAGGTGCCGTCGGGACGGCGGTTACCGAGCAGATAGGCGAAGCCATCCTTCGACTCGATATGGCTATAGCCCACCTCAGCTTCGAACAACGGGGTCACCTTGGCGCGGAAGCCCAGGCTGAACTGATCCGAATAGGGAACCTTCAGATCATTGTTGATGAAACGCAATTCACGTCCGCCGCCCGGTCCGGCGCCGGCGAGCAGTTGCTGACGCCCCGCTTCGGTCAGGTAGATCGGGTTCCACGCAACGCAGGTGGGCCCCGCCGCGCAGCTGTTGTTCGGGTCGCCGGTGATGAAGTTGAAGGTGCGCGTCGTGTACGAACCGGTGCTGATTTCCTGTTGCAGGAAGTCGAACTGGTTGCGGTCGTACGAGCGGCCGAAACCGCCGAAGACCACATAACGCGCATCGTCGTCGAGTTCGTAGCTGAACCCGATACGCGGCTGCCATGCCCCCGTGAACGCCTTGCGCTCCTTACCCGTCGAGATGAAGTCGCGGATGTCGTAATCGGCGTTGACGAGGTTCGGATAATTGGCCGGCGAAACGGCGTTCACCGCATCTGCGGGGTGAACGAAGTCGAGGAACGCCGGGGTACGCTCATAGTCCCAGCGGACGCCGAGGTTCAGCGTCAGCCGGTCGGTCACTTCCCAATCATCCTGCACATAAATGCCGAACTGGAAATTCTTCGAATTGATGATCGGGCTGCCGTTACCCGTCGAAGCGCCGAACTGGACGCGATACGGCACATCGTCGTTGAAGGTGCCGCCACCAGGATTGAACGCCGGGTTATAGGTGTAAACGGGGTTGAAGCCGTTGAGCTGAAGCGAATTGAGCTCGACCCATTTCGCCTTGGCGCCGACCTTGATCGTGTGGCCTTCAAACCCGGTCCAGGTGAAATCGTTCTGGACGCCCCAGCCCTTCTGGCCCTTTTCCTGATAGTTGCTGCCGCCGCCGACACGCAGGATATCGCCGCGAACTACGACGCCCGGCTGCGGGTTGGTCGGCGACGGACCGGCATAGGCAAAAAGGAAACCGTCCTCGAAGAGGGTGGGCGTCGGCGCCCACTTAACGTCTTCATAGGTCACCTTGAAATCGTTGATCCAGTTGTCCGCCGTATGTTCCCAACGGCCGGTGACGCGCAATTCCTCTACGTCCTGCGAACTGATCGTCTCACGCGCATTGAAACCGGAGCTGAGGAACTCGCCGCTTTCCTTGCGATATTTGCCCGAAAGCTCGATCAGGTCGCTGTTCGACGGCTGGAAGCTCAGCTTTCCGAAATAGAGATCTTCGTTGAACGTCGCGTTGGTCGGACCGAATACACCCTGATATTCCGAAGGGAAATAGGTGACCGGAAGGCTGAGGCCCGGCCGGATGTCGATCGGGTTTTCCTGCCGCTTGCCTTCATAGGTCACGAAGAAGTGCAGCATATCCTTGATGATCGGGCCGCCAAGTGCCCCGCCGAACTGGAAATCCTTCGTCTTGACCTTGGTGCCCGTCAATTCCGACGGGCGGCGATCGCGCAGGCTTTGATCGGTATAGTCGACGAAGACCTCGCCGTGGAAATCGTTCGTCCCCGACTTGGTCACTGCGGAGATCGCGACCGAGCTGACCTGATCGAACTCGGCCTTATAGTTCGACGACAGGACGCGATACTCGCCCACCGCGAGCTGCGGGAACGGGTTGCCCTGCGTCGAATCCTGGCCGGTGATACCGTTCTTCAGGACATAATCCTTCTGTCCGACGCCATCGATGAAGATGTTGACCGAACGGCTGTCCTGCGCTCCGCCCTGCAGGCGCGACTGGCCGCTGGAACCCGTCACGAACTGGACGCCTGGCGCAAGGTCGGCGAAGGCCAGGAAGTTGCGGTTGTTCTGGGGCAGCACCTCGATCTGGCGCTGGGTGATGTTCGTGCCGACTTCGCCGCCTTCCATCGAGCGGATGCGGCTGCCGGTCACGATGATCGCATCGCCATCGGCCGAGGCGATATCGGGCTGCGAAAAGTCGAAATCGAGGACCGCGCTCTGGCCGACCGACAGGGTGAATTCGTCGGTGCGGCGCACCCCGCCCGGCGTGGTGAGTTCGAGGCGATAGGTGCCGACGGGAAGCGACGCGATATTATAGCTGCCACTCTCGCCTACCGTGACGCTGCGCGTCAGGCCGGTGTTGACGTTGATCGCCGTGACCTGCGAAACGCCGCCTTCGGCTTTCACCGTGCCGCGCAGCGAGGCGCCTCCGACCTGCGCCTGTACCGGCGTCGCCACCCCAATGGCGAGCGCGGCACCGGCGCTGC
Organism: Sphingopyxis sp.; assembly: GCF_035998905.1. Taxonomy (GTDB): domain Bacteria; phylum Pseudomonadota; class Alphaproteobacteria; order Sphingomonadales; family Sphingomonadaceae; genus Sphingopyxis. Next base: position 138,062 of record NZ_DASYHG010000030.1, read on the forward strand.
TCCATGCCAGCGCGGCAGCGAGCGTGCGGGCGCGCGACCGGCGCGCGGAAACGGTCTGAAAATCATGCGAAAACTTCACGGCATCCTCCCTTTTTGGCCCCCGACATTCCCCGCGGTCGCTTCTTCGCTGGCCGGCCTTGCCTCCGGTGCAGCGGCGAGTCGCGGGAAATCGCGTCGTTGTTTTTTTAGTTTGTAACCGGTTTCACGATCACTGTATAGGGGGAAGCGACACAGAGGGATGCAATCGGGGGCCAGCCGGTTTTCGGCCGATTTCGGCCAATCCTCGTGACAATGTATAAACAGACCCGACCGGGAAGGACGAATCATGCCGCCGATGACGCGCAACCTCACATGCCTGACGCTGGCCACCCTGATGGTGGGGACGCAGCTCTCCCCTGCCCCGCTTCTCGCGAAGCCCGCGACCAGCACGAGCCAGAAGGTACCCGTCGATTCGGCCGGCTGGATGCGTCCCGATCCGAAGATGGATCGCTTCATCGCCGATCTGATGGCGAAGATGACGCTCGACGAGAAGGTCGGCCAGCTGAACCTGCTGACCAGCAACTGGGAATCGACCGGCCCCACGATGCGCGACAGTTACAAGGAAGACGTCCGCGCGGGGCGCGTCGGCGCGATCTTCAACGCCTATACCGCCAAATATACGCGCGAGTTGCAGGCGCTAGCCGTCGAAGGGACGCGGCTCAAAATCCCCCTGATCTTTGGCTATGACGTGATCCACGGCCACCGCACAATCTTTCCCATCTCGCTCGGCGAAGCGGCGAGCTGGGATTTCCAAGCCATTGAAAAGGCAGCTCGAATTTCGGCAGTCGAGGCTTCTGCCGAGGGCATTCACTGGACCTTCTCCCCCATGGTCGACATCGCGCGCGACGCGCGCTGGGGCCGCATTTCGGAAGGCTCGGGCGAGGATGTCTATCTTGGCAGCCTGATCGCCAAGGCGCGCGTGCGGGGCTACCAGGGCGACGACCTGTCGCGCCCCGACACGATCCTCGCGACCGCGAAGCATTTTGCCGCCTATGGCGCGGCGCAGGCCGGGCGCGACTATCATACCGTCGACATTTCGGAGCGCACGCTGCGCGACGTTTACCTGCCGCCGTTCAAGGCCGCTGCCGACGCAGGCGCCGCGACCTTCATGACGTCGTTCAACGAATATGACGGCGTACCCGCATCGGGTAACCACTACCTGCTGACCGACGTGCTGCGCGACAAATGGGGCTTCAAGGGTTTCGTCGTAACCGATTACACGTCGATCAACGAAATGGTCCCGCACGGCTATTCGAAAGACCTGAAACAGGCGGGCGAGCAAGCGATCAACGCCGGGGTCGACATGGACATGCAAGGCGCGGTCTATATGGAAAATCTCGCGAAGTCGGTGACCGAGGGCAAGGTCGACATCAAGCGTATCGACGCCGCGGTGAAGGCGATCCTCGAGATGAAATATCGCCTCGGCCTGTTCGAGGATCCCTATCGTTACGCCGACGAGGCGCGCGAAAAAGCGACGATCTACAAGCCCGAATATCTCGAAGCCGCGCGCGACGTCGCACGCAAATCGATCGTGCTCCTCAAGAACAAGGATAATGCCCTCCCCCTCGCCACCTCGGCGAAGTCGATCGCGGTGATCGGCCCGCTCGGCAACAGCAAGGAGGATATGATCGGCAGCTGGTCGGCGGCGGGCGACCGCAAGACGCGGCCCGTCACACTGCTCGAAGGGATGCAGGCGCGCGCGCCCAAGGGAACGAGCGTCGCCTTTTCCAAGGGCGCGAGCTATGATTTCGCCGCCGAGGGCAAAACCGACGGCTTCGCCGAAGCGATCGCGCTCGCGCAGAAATCGGACGTCATCATCGCCGCGGTCGGCGAACATTGGAACATGACCGGCGAAGCCGCGAGCCGCACCTCGCTCGAACTGCCGGGTAACCAGCAAGCGCTGCTCGAGGAGCTGAAGAAAACCGGAAAGCCGATCATCGTGGTGCTGATGAGCGGGCGTCCGAACAGCATCGGCTGGGCCGACGCCAATGCCGATGCGATCCTCGAGGCCTGGTATCCGGGCACGATGGGCGGCCATGCAATCGCCGACATCCTGTACGGCGATTACAACCCTTCGGCCAAATTGCCCGTCACCTTCCCGCGCAATGTCGGGCAGGTGCCGATCCATTACGACATGAAGAACACCGGGCGCCCGATCGAACTCGGCGCGCCGGGCGCGAAATATGTGTCGCGCTATCTCGATACGCCGAACACCCCGCTTTATCCGTTCGGCTATGGTCTCAGCTACACCAGCTTCGCTTACTCGCCCGTCACGCTCGATAAGGCGAAAATCCGTCCGGGCGAAAAGCTGACCGCAAGCGTCACCGTCACGAACAGCGGAGCGCGCGACGGCGAAGAGGTCATCCAGCTCTATGTCCGCGACCTCGTCGGATCGGTGACGCGCCCAGTGAAGGAGCTCAAGGGTTTCGAGAAGGTGATGCTCAAGAAGGGCGAGAAACGAACGATCCGCTTCACGCTGACCGACGCCGACCTTGCCTTCACGCGGCAGGATATGAGCTGGGGCAGCGAGCCCGGCCAGTTCAAGCTGTGGGTCGGGCCGTCGTCGGCCGAGGGGTCCGAAGCCGCATTCGAGCTGACCGAATAGGCCGGCCTTGCCGCGGCTGGCGGGCGGGGTTAGGCGCAGACAAGTGAGTCCCGACACGCCACCCCCGCCATCCGCGCTCGCGCCGTTCCGCTACCCGGCGTTCCGCGCGATCTGGATCGCAAACCTCGCGTCGAACATGGGGTCGATGATCCAGTCGGTCGCCGCGGCGTGGCTGATGACCGACCTCACCAATTCGCACCTGTTGATCGCGCTGGTCCAGGCCAGCGCGACGATCCCGATCCTGCTCCTCGCCGTCTTTGCGGGCGCGATCGCCGACAACTTCGACCGTCGGCGCGTGATGCTCGCGGCGCAGACCGGGATGCTGATCGTCTCGGCGGCGCTGACGCTGGCGACCTGGCTCGACGCGATCACGCCGCTGTCGCTGCTCTTCTTCACCCTCGCGGTCGGGTGCGGGACCGCGCTCAACGGCCCCGCCTGGCAGGCGTCGGTGCGGCTGCAGGTCGGGCCGCGCGACCTGCCGCAGGCGATCGCGCTCAACACCATCGCTTATAATCTTGCGCGCAGCGTCGGCCCGGCGCTTGGCGGACTATTGATCTCGATCGTCGGCACCGCCGCCGCCTTTGGCCTCAATGCGATCAGCTATATCCTGCTGATCGTCGTGCTGCTGCGCTGGCGTCCCGAAACAGCGCCGCCGCGACGCACTTCGATGCTGACCGCGATCGCCACGGGAATCCGTTTCTGCGCGCATTCGGACCCGGTGCGCCGCGTGCTGATCCGCGGCTTTGCCTTTGGCTTCGGCGCGGCGGGGTTCCAGGCGCTGCTCCCCTCGCTCGTTCGCGACCGGCTGCATGGGACCGAAATCACCTACGGCCTGTGCCTCGCGGCCTTTGGCGCAGGATCGATCGTCGGCGCGCTGTGTGTCGGTGCCGCGCGGCACCGTTGGGGCAGCGACCGGGTGGTCACCGCCGTATCGCTGATCTTTGCCGCCGCGATGCTGCCGGTCGCGTTGACGACAAGCCTCGCATGGACCGTCGCCGCCGCCTTTGTCGCCGGCGGGGCGTGGGTATCGATGCTGACCACGCTCAACGTCGCAATGCAGCTGCGTTCGCCCGAGGAAATCCTCGGCCGCTGCCTGTCGATCTATCAAGCGGTCACCTTCGGCGCGATGGCGCTCGGCGCCTACACGCTGGGCCTGATCGCCGACCTGTCCTCGCTGCCGGCGGCGCTCTTCATCTCGACCGGATGGCTTGTGCTGACCGCGATACTGCTGCGCTTCGTCGCGCCGATGCCGCGGCGCGACGAAGGCCGGTTGCTTCCCTAAATGCGCGGACGCCCGTAGCGCGCATACAGTGTCGGCAGCACGAACAGGGTGAGCAACGTCGCCGAGATCAGCCCGCCGATCACGACAGTCGCGAGCGGCTTCTGCACCTCCGCCCCCGCGCCAGTCGCGAGCGCCATCGGCACGAAGCCGAGCGAGGCGACGAGTGCGGTCATCACGACCGGCCGCAGCCTCGCGAGCGCGCCCGCTCTCGCAGCCTCGACGCGCGCTTTGCCGTCGGCGATCAGCTGCTGGATCGATGTCACCATCACCAGCCCGTTGAGCACCGCGATCCCCGACAGCGCGATGAAGCCCACCGCCGCCGATATCGAGAAGGGCATACCGCGCAGCGCCAGCGCGAGCGTCCCGCCGACGAGCGCGAGCGGCACCCCGGTAAAGACGATCGCCGCATCGCGCACGCTGCCGAGTGCACCGTACAGAAGCAGCACGATCAGCGCGAAGCACGCGGGGACGACGAGCGCGAGCCGGTCGCGCGCCGAGGCGAGATTTTCGAACTGCCCGCCCCATTCGACATATTGCCCCGCGGGCAGCCGTACCTGTTCGCGGATCGCGCCCTGCGCATCCTCGACCACGCTCGCGATGTCGCGGCCGCGAACATTCGCCTGTACGACGATCCGTCTCTTCCCATTTTCGCGGCTGATCTGGTTCGGACCGTCGACGACCGCGAGTTCGGCGACGCTTTCGAGCGGGACGAAGCCGCCGCCCGGGGTCGGCACCGGCACCTGACCCAATGCAGCGAAATCGGCGCGCGCGGCGTCCGACAGTCGGACGGTAACCGCAAAGCGCCGGTCACCCTCGAAGATCACCCCGGCATCGCGCCCACCGACCGCCGCCGCGACCGTTTCCTGCAGAGCCGCCGCGGTGATCCCGAGCCCGGCCATCGCCGTCCGATCGGGCCTGATGTCGAGCATCGGCAGCCCTTCGGTCTGCTCGACGCGGACGTCGGTCGCACCGTCGGTCTGGCGCAGGATCGCCGCGATGCGGTTCGCGGTCGCCGCCATCCCGTCGCTGTCGTCGCCGAAAACCTTGACCGCGACATCGCCGCGCACCCCGGCGATCAGCTCGTTGAAACGCATCTGGATCGGCTGGCTGATCTCGAAGGCGTTGCCAGGAAGCCCGGCGAGCGTCTTTTCGACCTTCGCCGTCAGTTCTGCCTTTGTAAGACGCGGATCGGGCCAGTCCTTTCGGCTCTTCATAATGATGAAAGTGTCGGAGATGTTCGGCGGCATCGGGTCCGACGCGAGTTCGGCCGTGCCGGTCTTCAAAAAGACGAACTTCACCTCGGGCAGCGCGGCCAGCGCGCGTTCGGCGCGAAGTTGCATCGCCTGGCTCTGGTCGACCGAGGTGCCGGGGACACGCAGCAATTGCGCGGTGAGATCGCCCTCGTCGAGCTGGGGCAGGAATTCCTGCCCCAGCGTAACATAGGCACCCGCGCCGACGACGAGTGCCGCGACCGCCGCAAGCATCGTCTTGCGCGGCTGTCCCATCGCGCGGTCAACGCCCGGCTCGTAACGCGCGCCGAGCCAGCGCATGATCCGCCCTTCCTTTTCCTCGACCGGCTTCGACAACCAGATCGCCAGCATCGCGGGAACAAAGGTCAGCGACAGCACGAACGCCGCGGCGAGCGCGACGATGACGGTCATCGCCATCGGGGTGAAGGTCTTCCCCTCGACTCCGGTGAGCGTCAGCAATGGGACGTAGACGAGGATGATGATCGCCTGCCCATAGACCGACGGCCGGATCATCTCGCGCGCCGCTGCGGCGACGACCCCCAGCCGCTCGTCGCGATCGAGGGTGCGGCCAAGCTGATGCTGCCGCTCGCCGATACGCCGCAGCGCATTTTCGACGATGATGACGGCCCCGTCGACGATCAGCCCGAAATCGAGCGCGCCGAGGCTCATCAGATTCGCCGACACCCCGCCCTTGAGCATCCCGAAGCTGGTCAGCAGCATCGTGATCGGGATGACGAGCGCCGCGATCAGCGCTGCACGGAAATTGCCGAGCAGCAGGAAGAGAATGACGATGACGAGCAGCGCGCCCTCGGTCAGGTTCTTCGCCACCGTCTGGATCGTCGCGTTGACGAGCCCGGTGCGGTCGAGCACCGGCTGGATGACGATGTCGGTCGGCAGCGAGGCGTTGATCTCGTCGAGCCGTTCGGCGACGAGTCCCGCGATGTTGCGGCTGTTTTCGCCGATACGCATGATCGCGGTGCCGACGACCACCTCCCGGCCGTTCTCGGAGGCCGACCCCATACGGATCGCCTGCCCCGTGCGCACGCTCGCGACCTGATCGAGCCGGATCGGAACTCCGCCGCGCGTCGCGATCACCGTTTGCGCGAGTTGCTCCGCGCTGCCGATGCGCGCGTCCGAGCGCACTGCGAGGCCCTCGCCGTTGCGGTCGACCACTCCGGCGCCGATCGCACGGTTGTTCGCCTCCAGCGCGGTCGCCAGATCGCCAAGGCTGAGCCCGAGCGCGGCGAGCCGCTGCGTGTCGGGGACGACCTGATATTGCTTCACATAGCCGCCGATCGTGTCGACGCCCGCAAGGCCGGGGATCGGCTTGAGCAGCGGGGTGACGATCCAGTCCTGCGCGGTACGCAGATAGGTCGCCTTTTCGGCGTCGGTGACCAGCCGGTCGCCTTCGGGCGTGATATAGCTGCCGTCGGGCTGCATTCCCGGCTCGCCGGGCTTGTGTTTGTCGTCCTGGCGGTGCTCCATATGGACCGTCCACATGAAGACCTCGCCCAGCCCCGTCGCGATCGGCCCCATTTCGGGGTCGACGCCTTCGGGAAGCGCGCGTTCGGCGTCGCGCAACCGCTCGGCGACCTGCGCGCGCGCAAAATAGATATCGGTCGCGTCGGTGAATACCGCAGTGACCTGCGCAAAGCCGTTGCGGCTGAGCGAACGCGTGCTTTCAAGCCCGGGGATGCCGGCAAGCGCGGTTTCGATCGGGAAGGCGACCTGCCGTTCGACCTGTTCGGGCGACAGCGCGGGCGCGCGTGCGCTGATCTGGACCTGATTGTTGGTAATGTCGGGAACGGCGTCGATCGGCAGGCGACTGAGCGCCCAGGCGCCGATCAGCGTCGCGATGGCGGTGACGAGCAGCACGAACCAGCGCCGCGCGACCGCGAAATTGACGATAGAGGCGATCATGTCAGTGCCCCCCATGCTCGGCTTCGCCCTTGGCGAGCTCGGCCTTCAGCGTGAAGCTCCCCTCGCTGGCAAGGCTCTCGCGGCCCGACAGGCCGGTGACCGTGGCCATGCCGCCGACGCGCGACGTGACCGTCACCGGCACGGCGCGGAAACCCTCCTTCGTGCGGACGAACACGCTCGTCCGGCCCTCGACGGTCTGGATCGCGCTGTCGGGGACGCTCACCGCGTCCCCCGATACGCCGATTTGCAGCAGCGCGGTGACGGGCTCGCCGGGCCGCCACACGCCACCGCCGTTTTCGAGCAGAGCGACTGCCGGAACGAGGCGGGTCGCGGCGTCGAGGACGGGCGACACGAAATGGACGCGCGCCGTCGCGGAGCGCGCGCCCGACCGGACTTCGACGGGCGTCCCGACGCGGACGCGCCCGGCGTCGGCGGGGGTCAGCGACAAGTTGATCGCGACGCGGCCGAGATTGGCGACGCGGAACAGTTCGGCATCGGGCGCCACGGTCTGGCCGAGCACGACGCTGCGTGCGGTCACCTGCCCCCCGATCGGCGCAACGACGCCGATGCGGTTGAGTGCGCCGCCGCCGACACCCGCGGCCGAAACCTGCTGCGAGGCAAGCCGAAGCGCGATATTCGCCTCGGTCATCGCGGTGCGCGCCGCGATCAAATCGCGTTCTGGCGACACCTTGAGCGCAAACAGCCTTTCCTCGCGCGCGAGGTTCGAGCGCGCGAGATTGGCGCGCGCCTGCGCGGCCTCGACCTCGGCGCGCAGCGCTGCGGCATCGCGGCTCTCGATCACCGCGACCACCTCGCCGCGGCGGACGCCTTCGCCCAGATTGCGGTTGAGCGCGACCACGCGGCCGCCGATCGCCGCGGAGACAACCTGCGTCGCCTGCGGGTCGCTTTCGATCGTCGCGGGCAGGCTGAGCACTCCCGCGCCCGCGGTCGGGCGGACGAGGGCGATCCCCGCCGCAGCGACCTGCTCTGCGGTCAGATGGATGACGCCTTCGGCTTCAGCCTCTTTCGCCTCGGCCGCCTTTTCGGCCGGTGCCGCCGCCTGCTGGCCGCAACCGGCCAGGATGAGCGTCAGCGCGAGCGGCAGCGCCGCCCGATATTTGGACTTGGGTGTCATTGATTGTCTCCCGCGGCTGTCAGCCGCGCCGTCAGCCGCTCGAGGCGCGCGACGGCATCATGGTAAGCGGCGCGCGCGTCGATTCCGGCGCGGCGCGTGTCGAGCAGGGTGCGTTCGGCATCGAGCAGGATGAGCTGGTCGAACTTGCCCTCGGCATAGCCGACGCGCGCGACGCGCGCGGCCTCGGTCGCCGCGGCCAGCGCCGGTTCGGACGCCCGCACTGCCGTCGCAGCACGATCGCGATCGACCTCGGCGGCAGCGATCGCGCGCTCGGCCTCGAACAACGCGATCCGGCCCTGCGCTTCGGCGCGGTCGCGCTCGCGCGCGGCCTGCGTCACCGCCGCCTTGCCGCCGTTGAACAGCGGCAACGGCACCGACACGCCGAAGACCATCGCCTGATCGTTGCTCGCCTCGAGCCGCCGCGTCCCGGCGGTCAGGGTAAGGTCGGGTACCCGCTGGCTACGCGCCAGCCGGAGCCCCGCTTCTGCCGCGGCCGTATCGGCCGCCGCCGCCGCCAGCGCCAGCGTGCCGCGCGCATCGACCGGTGCCGATGGCCCCTGCCCCCTTGCTGCGGCACCGTCGAACCAGCGCTGATCGAGCGCTGTCCGCGCACTATCGCCGACATATTGCACCAGCGTGGCGCGCGTTGCAGCAGCCGTCAGGCGCGCGGTTTCGGCATCGGTCGTCGCGCGCACCTGTTCGAGCGCCGCGCGCTGTTCGTCGATCGGCGAGTTGGCACCGACCATCACCCGGTCGCGTGCGATACGCAGGTTTTCGGTCGTGACCGCAACCTGTGCTTCGGCAACGACCGCCCGCCGCTCCGAAGCGATCGCCGCGACATAGGCCTCGGTCACCGCGACCCGCCGATCTGCCTCCGCGATAGCGAGGTCGACGTGCGCGCGCTGGATATTGGCTTCGGCGGCCGCCACGCGCGCCGATCTTTTTCCGCCGAGTTCGACCGGCAGTGCGAAGGCCACCGTCGTGTCGGATTCATCGAACCCGCGATAGGGTCCGGTCCCGAGCGCATTTTCGGTATCGACGCTGACCGACGGGTTCGGCCGAAGCTTCGCGACGCTGCGCCCGGCCTCAGCGGCCCAGACGCCCGCTTCGGCCGCCTGTGTCAGCGGGGTGGTCACACCGGCATCGGCCAGCGCCTCGTCAAGGGTCAGCACATCGCCGCCCGCGGACGGGGGCGAGGTTTGCGCCTGCGCCGGCAAGGCACAGAGCGGCGCGGCCAGCATGGCCGCCCATAATGATTTCATCGTGGATTATCCTGAACAAGCCAAAGTCAGCCGCCGGGCGTTCCGGCGGTACGGGCTGGTTCAGGCGATCGGCGGCCGCAGGTTCGCGCCGGGGATCAGCTGCGGCACGAAGTCGGCACCGGCAGCGAAGTTGACACCGTGAAGCGGCAGGTTCGTCATGACGTCGCCGTCGGCTGGACTGCCGACCTGATGATGTCCGTGGCAACCGCCGTGATTGTGGAGCCCCATCTTGTCGGGATCGTTCGCGGGTTCATCCTGCGTATGCCCGGCGTCTTCGGCGCAAACCTCGGCCGCGAACGGCAAGGGCGCCTCAGCAGCGTGCGCTACGCTTCCCAGTCCGATGGACAGGGAAATCAGCAAACCGATCAGGAGGCGCATCAGCGTCCGCATGCCGCGCATATAGGGGGTGAAGAACGCAATGTCACGCGGCGCTCTCACCACCATCGGTCGTCTCGATCGTGAAGCCGCTGTTCGACAGTTGCAGTTCGTCGCCGCAATGGCTGCACGCGGCAACCATATGGAGGTCGTGCCCGCAAGGGCGGTGGGTCAGCAGCAGCGGCGGCCCGCGCTCATCGGAGAACCATTTATCCCCCCATTGGAGGAGCGCGAGAAGCACCGGATAAAGGTCGCGGCCTTTGGCCGTCAGCCGATATTCGACCCGATCCGAATGCGTCGAATAGGGAACGGTTTTCAGAATCCCCTGTCGCACCAGCCGTTCGAGGCGGCCGGTCAGGATGTTCGTCGCCATCAGCGTATCGCGCTGGATATCGTCGAAACGATTGATGCTCGTGAACATCGCACGCACGACGAGCGTCGCCCAGCGGTCGCCGAACAATTCGATCATCGTGTCGACGAGCGGTCGCCCGCCCGGCCGCCGCGCGCCGACGTCACCGTTGAAGCGGCGGCGTTCATAGTGCGGAACGACCTGCGCCAGCCCCGGCCCCTCGCGCCAGTCGACGTCGCGCGGGTCGATCTCGGCGCGGCAATGCGCGCATGCCGGCACCGGCTCGGTCGCGTGGCCGCACACGGCATGGTGGAGCTGCACCCGGAAATCGCGGCTGTCGGCTTCCCAGCGATGCTGCCAGCGCAGCATCATCAGCGCGTTCGGAAACTGGTCGCGCCCCTTTTGGGTGAGCACATAGTGAAAGCCCCGCGCGCCCTTTTTGGGGACTTTGGCGAGGCAATCCTCTTCGACCAGCTTCTTCAGGCGGCCGTTGACGACCGAGCGCGCAAGCCCCGTGCGCCGGGCGAATTCGTCGAAGCTGTGCGTGCCCAAGAACGCCTGCTCCATCAGCAGCAGCACGGGAACATCGCCGACGACATCGAGCGCGCGCCAGATCGAACAGGCCCTGATCGTGCGGTCGTGTTTCAAATAAGCCGTCCTTACCTTTCCCCGCCCCCTAAACGAAGCACGGGATGCCGACAAGGCTGGCACCGGCAACAGGGGGGCGGCACAGAACCGCCCTCCCCGCCAAATCAGAAACGCCCGGTCAACTGGACCGCGATCGTGCGCGGGCGGTCGACGATACCATTATAGGCGTTGCCGGCATTGCGTGTGATCGTCGTAGCGAGCGGCATCGAGCTGGCGGTCTGAAGGATGCGCTGGTTGGTGAGGTTGCGCCCGATCAGCGCGACCTCCCAGCGATCGTCGACCTGCGCGAGCGCCAGCCGTGCGCCGAGCTTCACATAACCGTCCTGATGCGTGCGCGGATCGAGGTTCGCCGACGCGATATAGGAGGATGAGAAGTCGGCGTTGACGTTGAACGCGACCTTCATGTCGCTGGTCACCGGGGTGGTATAATCGACGTTCAGATTGCCCGACCATTTGGGGCTGAGCGCGTTGCGCTTGCCCGAATAGTCACAGAAGCCGTTCGCGCCCGGCGTCTGCAGATAATAGCATTGGCCGTCGGTGAAGTTGGAGAATTTGAAGTCGAGATAGGCGACGGCACCGCTGATCGTCAGCCCTTGGGCCACTGCAGCACGGAAATCGGCCTCGACGCCCTGCGTGCGGGCTTCGGCGGCATTGCGGACGTTGAAGTTCAGCGTGCCGTCGAAGATATTGACCTGAAGGTCCTTATAATCGGTACGATAGAGCGACAGGTTGAACGCCACGTTGCGACCCTTGTATTTTAGGCCCGCTTCGAAATTGTCCGCGCTCTCATCCTCGAACATGAATGCGCCCGGCTTCGCGACCGTCGTCGACCCCGGCAGCGAGTTGGACCGAATGTCGAAGCCGCCCGCCTTCGTCCCCTTGGCATAGGAAGCATAGAGCATCAGATCGTCGGTCGCGTCGAACTGGACGTTGACCATCGGGTTGAAGCTGTCTTCGCTGAGCTTGCCCGACACGCTGTGCGCCTCGATATTGAGCGCGCGGAAGGTGGCGGCGACGATGAGCGGGTTGAACGTGTTGAGCGGCCCCTGCACGATCGCGAGACTGCGGCTGCCGCTCTTCTTTTCATGATTGAATCGCGCACCCGCCGTGATGCGTAGCTGGTCGGTGACCGAAAGCTCGCCCTGCGCGAAAGCAGAGATCAGGTCCGACTTCTGGGCATAATCGCGATCGTTCCGCGTGTCGCCGAGCGCGTTGAAAGGCGCGCCGAGCGCAAGGAAGGTCGAGTTGAAGCGGGTAAAATCCTGCACATCGAGCTTGGCGTGCTGGTAGTAGACGCCCGCGATATAGTTGAACGTCTCGCCGCCCGGCGACGTCAGCCGCAGTTCCTGGCTGAACTGGCGATAATCCTCGCGCAGGTTGGTGCCATCGAGAAAGCTGATCCCAGAAAAATCGACGTCGACGATTTCGCGCGTCTTGTAGTCGAGCAGCGACGAGACCGATGTCAGCGTATGCTCGCCGAGTTCAAGATCGGCGTTAAGCGTCGCGCCGAACACCTTGTTCTTGCTTTCATAGCCATTGTCCTCGCGGACATAGTCGGGGTTCGTGCTGACAAAGAACGGCCCCTGGAATACGGTATTGTAATTGCCGACCGCGCCGAACACGTCGCGCGGCTGCCCCTTCATCTCGAAGTCGGCATATTCGAGCTTGAGTTCGGCGGCGAACGGACCGCCCTTGTCGAACTCCAGCTTGCCGCGGACATATTTCTCGTCGACGTTCGGCTCGTCGCGGTCGAGCTTCTGGTTGTAGAAATAGCCGTCCATCTTGCGGTAATAGCCGACGACGCGCGCCTCGACGCCGTCGCTCAGCGGTCCCGAGAGGACGCCGGTGAGCTGCAATTCCTTGTGGTTGAATTCATAGAGGCCGCTGACCGAGCCTTCGAATTCATCCGTAGGGCTGCGTGTTGTGATGTTCACCGCGCCGGCGATGGCATTCTTGCCGAACAGCGTCGGCTGCGGCCCGCGCAGCACTTCGACGCGCTCCATATCGACGAGCGGCAGGCGCGAGAGCTGGTCGCGGCCATAATAGACGCCGTCGACGAACATCGCGACCGACTGTTCGAACCCCTTGTTGTCGCCCGATGCGATGCCGCGAATCGCGATGCGGTTGGCAATTGCGGTCTGCGTGATCTTGAGGTTCGGGACCGACGACGAGATTTGTTCGAGATTGGTCTGGCCGTAATTTTCGACCTGCTTGCCGCTGATCGCCGAGATCGAGATCGGCACGTCGGACAGGCCTTCGGCGCGCTTCTGCGCGGTGACGATGATTTCTTCCAGCCCGCCCTGCTCCTCTGCGGGCGCGGCGTCCTGCGCAAAAGCGATACCGGGGCTGGCGAGCGCCGATGCAGCGAGCAGCGCGACAAAATTCTTCTTCATAGGGTCCTCCCACGCACCATCATCTTGGCGACCACCGCCCGCGATGTTTTTCTTGCCTTGCGACTCATAAGGGCTTTAAGTATCGTTATGCAAGTCAGATGATTTGAGAGAGGATTGACCTTGCCGGGACACGGCCTTCCACCAGCGCTGACGCGCAATTTGCGCCTGCCCGCGATCGCGGCGCCGATGTTCCTCGTCTCGGGACCCGAGATGGTGATCGCCGCCTCGCGCGCCGGTGTGATCGGCAGTTTCCCCGCGCCGAATGCACGAACGTCCGCCGATCTTGAGGATTGGGTGAGCCGGATCGACGCCGCGCTGTCGAACGATCCCGACGCCGCGCCATGGGCGGTCAATCTGGTCGTCCATCCGTCCAACAGCCGCCTGCCCGAAGACCTCGCCTGCGTCGTGCGCCACAAGGTGCCGCTGGTGATCACCGCGCTCGGCAACCCGGCGCGCGTGGTCGAAGAAATTCACAGCTATGGCGGACTGGTCTTCGCCGACGTCAATTCGGTCGGCTTTGCGCGCAAAGCGGCAGCTGCGGGCGTCGACGGGCTGGTGCTCGTCGCCGCGGGCGCGGGCGGCCATACCGGCGCGACCGCAGGCTTTGCTTTCGTCGAGGAGGTCCGGCAATTCTGGGACGGCCCGCTCGTACTCGGCGGCGCGATCTCGACCGGGCACGCGGTGCGCGCAGCAGAAATCCTCGGCGCTGACTTCGCCTATCTCGGCACGTCGCTCATCGCCTGCACCGAAAGCATGGCGGTGCAGCCTTATAAGGATATGGTTGTCGCGGCGGGCGCCGAAGATATCGTTCCTTCGAAGGGTATTACTGGTGTGACCGCCAACTGGCTGAAATCGAGCCTGGTTGCCGCCGGCTACGACCCCGCGAATATGCCCGAGGACAAACGCCCGAACTTCTCGGACGCACAGGACGACGCGAAGGCGTGGAAGAATGTCTGGTCCGCCGGACAGGGCGTCGGCGCGGTGCGCGGCGTCGAACCCGTCGCCGCCATCGTCGACCGCCTTGTGAAAGAATATGATGCGGCCGCCGCAAGGCCGCGCTTTGCCCCTGCCGAAGGAGTCATCGCATGACCGCCCAGCTTGTCGACACGATCGAAACGACGATCCAGCCGAACGACCATCCCTATATGAAGGGCGCCTGGCGCCCGACCTATAATGAATGGAACGCGATCTTCGCGAACGGCGATGCCGAGGTGATCGGCAATATCCCGACCGATATCGACGGCGTTTATGTGCGCACCGGTGAAAACCAGATCCATGAGCCGATCGGGCGCTACCACCCCTTCGACGGCGACGGTTTCATCCATTCGATCAGTTTCAAGGACGGCCGCGCGAGCTATCGCAGCCGTTTCGTGCGCACCAAGGGGTTCGAGGCCGAAAAGGAAGCTGGCCGCTCGCTGTGGGCGGGGCTGATGGAGCCGCCGCACAAATCGACGCGCCATGGCTGGGGCGCGCAGGAGTGGCTCAAGGATTCAAGCTCGACCGACGTCGCGATCCACGCAGGCAGGATCATCTCGACCTTCTACCAGTGCGGTGAAGCCTATCGGCTCGACCCCTTCACGCTCGAACAGTTCGGCACCGAAAGCTGGGTACCGCTCGACGGCATTTCGGCGCATTGCAAGGTCGACCTCGCGACCGGCGAGCTGATGTTCTTCAATTACTCGAAGCATGCGCCCTATATGCATTATGGCGTCGTCGGGGCGGACAACAAGCTGAAGCACTATATTCCTGTGCCGCTCGCCGGGCCGCGGCTGCCACACGACATGGCTTTCACCGAAAATTACACGATCCTCAACGACATGCCGCTCTACTGGAACGAAGAGCTGCTCGAGCGGAACCTGCACGTCGTCCAGTTCCACCCCGACGAAAAGACGCGCTTCGCGATCATCCCGCGCCACGGGCAGCCCGAAGATATCCGCTGGTTCGAAGCCGAACCGACATACACGCTCCACTGGCTCAACGCATGGGAGGAAGGCGACGAGATCATCCTCGACGGCTACTATCAGGAAGAGCCGATGCCGAAATCCTATCCGAACGCGCCTGAGGGGCTCGAACGGATGATGGCCTATCTCGATCAGGGGCTGCTCAAGCCGCGCCTCCATCGCTGGCGCTTCAACCTCAAGACCGGCGAGACGATCGAAGAGCGGCTCGACGACCGCGACCTCGAATTCGGCATGTTCAACCACCGCTATGCGGGCAAGCCCTATCGCTACGCCTATAGCGCGATCCCCGAGCCGGGCTGGTTCCTGTTCCGCGGACTCGTCAAGCACGACCTGAATGCGCGCACGAGCGAGGAATATGAATTCGGTCCCGGCCGCTTCGGCAGCGAGGCGCCCTTCGCGCCGCGCATCGATGCCAAGGACGAGGACGACGGCTATCTCGTATCCTTCATCGCCGACCTCGAAACCGACCGTTCCGAATGCGTCCTGATCGACGCCAAGAATGTCGCGGCCGGGCCCGTCTGCCGGATCATCCTGCCCGAGCGCATCTGTTCGGGAACGCACACCGTGTGGGCCAGCGGCGACGATATCGGCATGGGTCCGAACAGCGTGCTGGCCGCCTGAGATGATCGCTGCGGGAGAGGATAAACGGCAGCGGCACCGGGACAGCGGCTGGTGGGGCGACAAGACCTTCGCCGACCTGTTCTTCGCCAATGCGGTGGCGCACCCCGAACGCCTCGCGCTGGTCGATGCCCCCAACCGCGGCGACTTCGCTTTCGGCGAGCCGCAGCGGCTGACCTACGCAGAGCTTGAGGCGGAGATCGACCGGATCGCGGGCGCGCTGGTCAAGGCGGGGGTCGGCAAGGACGATGTGCTGCTCGTCCAGTTGCCGAACATTAGCGAGTTCGTCGCGCTTTACTTTGCCGCGGCGCAGATCGGCGCGATCGTCAGCCCGGCGGCGGTGCAATATCGCAGCCATGAACTGAAGGGCATGATCGGCGTCGTCGAGCCCAAGGCCTTCGTCTGCGCGACGCAAGTGAAAGGTTGCGACCATGTCGGCGTTGCAGAGCCGCTGCTGGACGGCATCGCGCTGATGACCTTCGGGCCCAATCCGCCCGCCGGTGCGCTCGACCTGTCGACCGTCCGCGGTGACGAGCGGGCCCTCGCCGCGCATGTTGCGGAGAACCCGGTCGACGCCGACGATATCTTCACCATCTGCTGGACCTCGGGCACCACCGGCGTTCCCAAGGGCGTGCCGCGCAGCCACAATCACTGGATCGCCGTCGCAGGGGCGGGCTACGAGGCGATGAAGGTCGGGCCGGGCGACGTGCTTCTGAACCCCTTCCCGCTCATCAACATGGCGAGCATCGGCGGCATCACCATGTGCTGGCTGACCAGCGCGGGGACGATGGTGCTGCATCATCCGTTCGATCCCGGCATCTACCTGAAACAGATCGCGACCGAGCGCCCCAGCCTGACGATTGCGCCGCCTGCGGTGCTCAACATGCTGCTGCAGAATGAGGCGCTGCTCGCGTCGGTCGACCTGTCGAGCCTGCGCGTCATCGCCTCTGGCTCCGCCCCGCTCGCCCCCGCGATGGTACGCGGGTTCCAGGAAAGGCTCGGTATCATCATCGTCAACGTCTTCGGATCGAACGAGGGGATGAGCTTCATCACCGGCGAGGGCGACATGCCCGACCCCGACAAGCGCGCGAGCCTGTTCCCGCGCCGCGGCACCTATCAGCGCCCCTATGGCAAAGGCCGCGCCTCCAATATCGAAAGCCGGCTCGTTCCGCCCGGCGGCGGCGATCCTATTGAGGCCGACGGCGTATCGGGCGAATTGCAGATCCGCGGGCCGACGCTGTTCGAGGGCTATCATAACGCCCCTGACCGGACGGCCGAGGCCTTTACCGAAGACGGCTGGTTCCGCACCGGCGATTTGTTCGAGATCGCCGAGGGCGGCGACTTCTACCGCTTCGTCGGGCGCTGCAAGGATCTGATCATCCGCGGCGGGGTGAACATCTCGCCAGAAGAGATCGATCAGTTGCTCGGCGGGCATCCTTTGCTTGCCGAGGCGTGCGTCTTCTCGCTCCCCGACCCGACGATGGGCGAACGCATCGGCCTCGCCTATGTCCCGCGCGGAGCGGACGATGTGGGGATGGGCGAGGTCGCCGACTATCTTCGCGGCCACGACCTCGCGGTATTCAAACTGCCCGAGCGCCTGTTCCGCTTCGACGCCTTGCCGCGCAACGTCACCAACAAGGTGATGCGCAGCGAAGTGCGCGAAATGGCGCTCGCCACTCTCGAAAAGGAAGCCTGACATGGCAAAGGACGTCTTCATCCTCGGCGGCGCGCAGAGCGATTTTTCGCGCAACCTCGAACGCGAGGGCGGCGGGCTGTTCGAGCTGTTCCGCGACGTTGCAGAAGCGGCGTTCGTCGCGACGGGCCTCGAACCAAAGGAAGTCGAAACCGCGCATGTCGGCAATTTCGTCGGTGAACTCTTCGCCGGCCAAGGCCAGCTCGGCGGCTTCTTCGGTCATGTCCATCCAGACCTTGCGGGCATCCCCGCATCGCGGCACGAAGCCGCCTGTGCGTCGGGCAGCATCGCGATCCTCGCCGCGGCCGCCGAGATCGAGGCCGAACGTTACGGCCTCGCGCTCGTGCTCGGTATCGAGCTGATGCGCAATGTGCCGGGCCAGCGCGCCGCCGAATATCTCGGCGCCGCTGCCTGGGCGGGGCGCGAGGCGCAGGAGGCGCGATACCTCTGGCCATACATGTTCGCGCGCGTCGCCGAGGAATATGACGAACGCTTCGGCCTCGACCGTGCATATCTGCGCGGGATTTCGGCGAACAATTTCGCCAATGCGAAGAAGAACCCGTACTCGCAGACGCGCGGCTGGGCGATCACCGACGAGCACCTGGGCGAGAATGACGAGGTCAATCCGCTGATCGAAGGAAGCTTGCGCAAATCCGATTGCGGGCAGGTCACCGATGGCGCTGCCGCCATCTTCCTCGCCTCGCGCGAGGTGGCCGAAGCTTATGCCAAGCGCCGCGGGATTTCAGTCGACAGCATCCCGCGCATCAAGGGCTGGGGCCACGCCACCGCCCCCCTGCTCTATTCGACCAAGGTCGCGGACAGCCGCGGCGGCGACTATGTCTTCCCGAGCGTGCGCAAGGCGATGATGGATGCGCTCCGCCGAGCCGAGATGCCCGACATCTATGCGTGCGACGGGGTCGAGGTGCATGATTGCTTCTCGATCACCGAATATATGGCGATCGACCATTTCGGGATCACCAAACCCGGCGAAAGCTGGCGCGCGGTCGAGGATGGCACGATTGCCTTGGGCGGAAAGCTGCCGGTCAATCCGTCGGGCGGGCTGATCGGCCTCGGCCATCCGGTCGGCGCAACCGGCGTGCGCATGCTGCTCGACAGCTGGCGGCAGGTCACCGGCAACGCGGGCGATTATCAGGTCGAGGACGCGCGCAACTTCGCGACCTTCAACGTCGGCGGCAGCGCAACGACCGCGGTCAGCTTCGTGGTCGGCACCTGACTTGCCGCATCCCGTCTATCTGTACGACGCCGTGCGCACGCCGCGCGGCAAGGCGCGGCCCGACGGCGGGCTTGCGGCGCTGAGCCCGCAGGAGCTGGTGCTCCAGCAGGTAACCGCACTCGCTGCGCGCTGCGGCGACATCGCTGCGACGCCCGATACGCTGCTGCTCGGCTGCGTGACGCAAGCGGGGGCGCAGGGCGGGCATATCGCGCTGGTGTCGAAGCTGCACACCGGCCTGCCCGACCAGACCGCCGCGCACAGCATCAACAATTATTGCGCATCGGGGCTGTCGGCGATCGGTCAGGCCGTCGCAAAGGTCGCAAGCGGCGAAGCGACGCGCATCCTCGCGGGCGGGGTCGAGTCGATGAGCGCGAGCAACTTCCTCGGCGATCGCGCGGGCTTCTACACCAACGACGCACTGCCGCCGCGCGCGCGCTTCGTGCCGCCGGTGCTCGGCGCTGACCGGCTCGCACACGCCGAAGGCATCACGCGCGGCGAGCTCGATGCGGTCGCGCTGGCATCGCAGCAAAAGGCAGGCGCAGCCGAAAGCGACGCCGCGCTCCAGAAATCGCGCATCGCGACCGGCGCGCTGACGGGCGAGGAATGTATCCGGCCGCAGACGAGCGCGGAATCGCTCGCCGCCGCACCGGCCGCCTTTGGCGAACTGCAGGCGCAATATGCGGGCGCGCTCGAGGGCGCGACCTTCGAACCGCTCCACAGCATTGCACACGCACCGCCGATATGCGACGGCGCGGGGCTCGCGCTGGTTGGCGGCGAAGGGCTCGGCATCGCGCCGCGGGCGCGCGTGGTCGCCTTTGCCGAAAGCGGCGGCGACCCTGCCGCCTCGCTGACCGCGGGGTTCGCTGCGATGGACAAGGTGCTGACGCGTGCAGGGCTGACGCTGGACGAAATGGACCGGATCGAGTTCATGGAAGCGTTCGCCGTCACCATCGCCAAATTCCTGCGCGACCGCGGCGCCGACCCGGCGCGGGTCAATGTCAGCGGCGGGCATCTCGCCAAGGGGCATCCGATGGGCGCGAGCGGCGCGATCCTGACCTCGACGCTGCTCGACGCGCTCGACGCCTGCGGCGGCCGATACGGCCTCGTCGTGCTGACCGGCGCGATGGGGGTCGGCGCGGCGATGATCGTCGAGCGGCAATAGGCATTGCGCAAAACCGCCATTCCGCTATGGGCGGCGCGTGCGGGCTTGCCCCGCGCATGATCGCGCCGGTGCCCGAAAGGGCTTAATATGGGAACGCGGTGAAGGGGTTCGTCCTGAACCCTGAAAGCCGAGGCTGTCCCTGCAACTGTAAGCGGCGAGCGAGATGCACCGGTCCGGATTTTCGGATCAGCCACTGGGGTCATCCTGGGAAGGCGTGCATCGAGCCCTGACCCGCGAGCCAGGAGACCTGCCGGCGTGGGTCGCTCAATGCCAAGGTCCAGGGAAAGGCCGCGGCACGGAGGTTTCCGTCGAGCGACGACCAGGCGGCCGGAGCCGCCTCGGTGCCGGTGCCGCAGGCGTTACGCCACTTGCGATGCCAGCATCGGTCGATCGCGTCCGCGTATCGGCAGGCTCCGCCCTTCGTTGCCGGCGTCGGGGGCTTTCCCATGTTGAAATTTGCGAGCATTTCCCTGTTGGCACTGGCGGCGGCAACACCCGCCTTTGCTGAAACTGCCGAAAACAATCGCGACGATATCGTCGTCACGGCATCGGGCGTCGAGCAATCGCGCGACGAGGTCGGACAGGCGATCACGATCCTCGACGCCGACACGATCGAAAAGCGTCAGACGATCAATGTCGTCGACCTGCTCGCGACAACGCCCGGCGTGCGCTTCAGCCGCACGGGCGGGACCGGCTCGGTGACCGGCGTGTCGCTTCGCGGCGCGGAGACAACCCAGACGTTGGTGCTGATCGACGGGGTGAAGGTCAACGATCCGAGCGGCATCGGCGACGGATATGATTTCGGCCACCTGCTGACCGGCAACATCGACCGGATCGAAATACTGCGCGGATCCAATTCGGTCGTACACGGCAGCCAGGCGATCGGCGGCGTCATCAGCTTGATGACCGCGACGTCGGCCGAAGGCTTCGCGGCGAAGGCTTCGGCCGAATATGGTCATAGGGACACCCTCAACGCCAAGGCAGATGTGTCGGGCACCGCCGGCGCGATTTCGGGCGGGATCGGCGGCGCTTATTTCCGCACCGACGGCATTTCATCGGCCGCAGTCGGGACCGAGAAGGACGGATACAAGAATTTCGCCGGCAACGCGCGGCTGAAGATCGCGTTCAGCGATGCGCTGAGCCTTGATCTGCGCGGCTATTACATCAACGCCGACCTCGATTATGATAGTTTCTTCGGCGCGCCCGCGGACAGCGCCGACGTCGCTAAGCTCGACACATATGTCGGCTATGCGGGGCTGAACCTTGGCCTGTTCGACGGCAATTTCACCAGCCGCGCGGCGGTGACGTGGATGCGCAACGAACGCGACTATTATTTCGTGCGCGGCACCGCGCCCGATTACGGCTATTCGGGGACCAACCTGCGTTTCGAATATCAGGGCGTCGTGACGCCAGCCAGCCAAGCGAAGCTGATCTTCGGTTACGAGCATGAACGCCCCGACTATGATTTCTTCGGCTTTGGATCGACTGACAGCCAGAAGGCCAATATCGACAGCGTCTATGCGCTGGGGATCGTCCAGCCGCTCACCGGCCTGTCGCTGTCGGGCGGCGTCCGCCACGACGACCACAGCCAGTTCGGCGGCGCGACGACGTTCGGCGCCAATGCCAATTATTCGCCGAATGCGGGCGCAACCAATGTGCGGCTGAGCTATGGTGAGGGGTTCAAGGCACCGTCGCTGTACCAGCTCTACGACGCGTTCAGCGGCAATAGCGCGCTGCGCCCAGAACGGTCGAAAAGCTATGACATCGGCATCGACCAGAGCTTGGCCGACGGCCGCGCGCTGATCTCGCTGACCGCTTTCCTGCGCGACACCAATGACCAGATCAATTACGACAATGCGACCTTCACCTATGGCAATATCGATCGCACGCGTGCCAAGGGGATCGAGGCAACGCTGGCGTTGAAGCCCGTCGATGCGCTGAACGTCACCGCATCCTATAGCTATATCGACGCGCGCGACCGGTCGGGACGCCCGGCGTTCGACGGCAAGCGCCTGCCCCGCCGCGCAGCGCACGCCGTCAGCCTGTCGGCCGATTATGACTGGTCGTTCGGCCTGTCGACCGGCGCGACGCTGACGCTGGTCGGCGACAGTTTCGACGATGCGGCGAACAATGTGCCGCTCGACGGCTATGCGCTTGCGGGCATTCGCGCATCCCTCCCCGTCGGCGGCCATTTCGAGATTTATGGCCGCGTCGATAATCTGTTCGACGCCGATTATGCGACGGCCTTCAATTACGGCACATACGGCCGCGCGGCCTATGGCGGCGTGCGGGCGCGTTTCTGATGAAGGCGCGCACCGACGCCGAACATACGGCCAAGATGAAGAAGATCCAGGCCGCGCAGAACAAGAAGGTCGCGGCGAAGACCGTCGAAAAGGGTCTGGTGATCGTCCACACCGGCCCCGGCAAGGGCAAGACCTCCGCCGCGCTCGGCATGGCCATCCGCGCGATCGGTCACGACATGAAAGTCGGTGTCGTCCAGTTCGTGAAAGGCGCGATGGCGACGGGCGAGAAAGCGGTGTTCGACCGCTTTCCCGACCTGATCGAATTCAAGCCGATGGGCGAAGGCTTTACCTGGGACACGCAGGACCGAACGCGCGATATCGCGGTCGCGCGCGAAGCGTGGGACGAGGTGAAGCGGATGATCGCCGACCCCTCCTATGCGATGGTGATCGCCGACGAGCTCAACATCGTGCTGCGCTATGACTATCTGCCGGTGGATGAGGTGCTCGAAGCGATCGGGGGCAAACCGCATATGACGCATCTCATCATTACCGGCCGCAACGCACCGCAGGAACTGATCGACGCCGCCGACCTCGTTACCGAGATGGCGCAGGTGAAGCATCCGTTCCGGGAGCAGAATGTTAAGGCGCAGAAGGGAATCGAGTTTTGATGCGGGCGCGCGCGCTTGCGGCGGCAGCGGCGCTGCTCGGCGGGGCCGGGCTGCTCTGGGCGACGTCCCCCGCCCCGCGCGCCAAGGCGCCAGCGGTGCCGCAGCGCATCGTGTCGATCAATCTGTGCGCCGACCAGCTCGTGCTCGCGCTCGCCGACCGGGGGCAGATCGCGGGGCTCACGAAAAATGCGACCGATATCGAAATGTCGGGCGAGGCGGCGAAGGCGTATGGCATTCCGCTGCTCAGCAATTCGGCCGAGCAGATATTGGCGATCGAACCCGATCTGATCGTCGGCATGCCGGCGAGCCGCAGTGCGGCGCTGCGCGCGCTGCCGCGGCAGGATTATCCGCTGCTCGACCTCGCCACCGCCAATACGCTGGGTGAAATCTACACCTCGATCCGCGAGACCGCGGCGGCGGTCGGCCATCCCGAACGCGGCAGCGCGCTGATCGCACGGATGCAGGGTGAGCTGGCCGGGCTGCCCAAGCCGGGCAAGGGCCGCGTCGCGGCCTATTATCAGCGGCGCGGCTATATGACCGGCACGGGCACCCTGATCGACGAGTTGATGGGGCGCGTCGGGCTGGTCAATCTGGCGGGCAAGCTCGGCAAGCCGCCGCTGTCGCAATTGAGCCTCGAGGAAATGGTCGCGGCGCAGCCCGATTTCCTGATCGTCGAGAGCGCGACCGATGTCGTGACCGACCAGGGGAGCGAAATGCTGCACCATCCCGCGATCAAGGATATTCCGCGCATCAGCATTCCGCAGGCATGGACCGTGTGCAGCAGCCCCGCCTACACGCAGGCGGCGCGCAGCATCACGGCGCAGATCGCGCGCATCGACGGGGACCGATCATGAACCGCTTTGCCCTGCCCCGCTGGTCGCTGATCGCGGCGCTGCTCCTGCTGACGCTCGTCGCCGCGATCGGATCCTTGCTGTTCGGCGCGGTCGACCTGTCGGTCGCACGGCTGATCGCGGCCGCGACGGGTGACGGCGACGGGGTGGCGTCGGTGATCCTGTTCGACCTTCGCCTGCCGCGCACGATCCTCGCGCTCGGCGTCGGCGCGATCCTCGGGCTCGCGGGCGCCGCGCTGCAGGGCTATTTGCGCAATCCGCTTGCCGAACCGTCGGTACTCGGAACGTCGAACGCCGCGGCGCTCGGCGGCGTCGCGGCGCTCTATTTCGGGATCGCCGAGCTGCATCCGGTGATGTTGCCGCTGCTTGCGACGGGCGGCGCGCTGTTGTCGCTCGCGCTGCTGTTCATCCTGTCGGGCAAGGCCGAAAGCCCGCTGACCTTGATCCTTGCCGGGATCGCCGTCGGGACGCTCGCGGTCGCGGGGACGAGCCTTGCGCTCAACCTGTCGCCCAATCCCTTCGCGGCGATGGAAATCATGACCTGGCTGCTCGGCAGCCTAGAGAACCGGTCGTTCGACCATGTGTGGATTGCGTTGCCGTGCATCGCGATCGGCGGCGCGATGCTGCTGTGGAACGGACGCGCGCTCGATGCGCTGACACTGGGCGAGGATGCGGCGCAGGCGCTTGGCACCGACCTTCGGCGGACAAGATTGCGGCTGTTGATCGGCACCGCCATCGGCGTCGGCGGCGCGGTCGCGGTGTCGGGGGCGATCGGTTTTGTCGGGCTGATCGTGCCGCACCTGATCCGTCCGCTGACCGACCGCAGCCCGTCGGCGATCCTGCTCCCCTCGGCCATCGGCGGCGCGGCGCTGCTGACGCTCGCCGACCTTGGCGTCCGCATCATTCCGACGACGAACGAGCTGAAGCTGGGCGTCGTCACCGCCTTTCTGGGGGTTCCGATCTTCCTCCTCCACCTGATGCGGGAGCGACGGATATGGTGAGCATCACGCTGAACGACATCGGCGTCACGCTCGGGCGCCGGACCGTAGTGCACGGCGTTAGCGCAGCTTTTCGCGCGGGCACGCTGACCGGGATCGTCGGCCCCAATGGCGCGGGCAAGTCGACGCTGGCGCGCGCGATGCTCGCGCTGGTCCCCGCGAGCGGCCGCGCCGAGGTCGATGGCATCGATGTGACGGCAATGCCGCGCGCCGACCTCGCACGGCGCATCGCCTATGTGCCGCAAGGGCAGACCCTGCACTGGCCGCTGACGGTCGAGCGGCTCGTCGGGCTGGGGCGGCTGCCGCATCTCGCGCCGATGTCGCGGATATCCGACGCCGACAGCGCCGCGATCGAGCGCGCGATGGCGCGCGCCGACGTGCTGGAACTGCGCGACCGGATCGCGACCGAGCTGTCGGGCGGCGAGCGCGCGCGCGTGCTGTTCGCGCGTGCGCTGGCGGTCGAGGCGCCCGCGCTGATCGCCGACGAACCGCTCGCGAGCCTCGACCCGGGGCACCAGATCGACGTGATGGACATGCTGCGCGCCGAGGCGGCGGGCGGCGGGCTGGTGATCGCCGTGCTGCACGATTTGACGCTGGCGGCGCGATACTGCGACCGGCTGCTGCTGATCGACGGTGGGCGCATCGTCGCCGACGGGACGCCCACCGAGGTGCTGACCGCCGAACGGCTGCGCGCGGTTTACGGGATTGACGCGGCGGTCGAGACCGGCGGCGAATGGCCGACGATCACCTTGTTCGGGCGCGCACGGTGAACGCGGCGACGCAGTTTGTCGAGCAAGGCTATGCTGCTGTGCCGCTGTTCGATGCCGGGCAGGTCCGCGCCGCGGCGGACGATATCGCCGAGCATATCGATCGCGTGTCGCGCGCGCTCTACCTGCCCTTCGAGCAGAGTTGCCCCGACGCCCCGCTGGGCGAGCGCATCGACCGCGTGTACGCGCACGAACGTAGCGTCGCGAACCTGCTCCGCGTCGCCGTCTGCACCGACGCCCATCGCGGCGAACGGTTGCAGGCTCTGGCAAACGATCCGCGGTTGATCGGTGCGGCCGAAGCGCTGAGCGGGCGTGCGCTGGCGGGCAAGATCGTACGTGTCCGCGCGAGTATCGCCTGCTTCCCCGAACATCGACATGCGTGGCATAGCGACGTCGCGCGCGGCGACGGCACCGGGTGCGGCAAGGTGCTCGTCACCGCATGGATCCCGCTGAGCGATGCCGGTCCCGAAAGCGGCGGACTGGAGGTCGCGGCGAAGCGCCAGCCCGCGCCGCTCGCGAGCGAGGGCGACGACGGCTATGAAATCCCCGAATGGCGGCTCGCCGGGCTGCCGCGTGTTCAGCCCGAATGCCCGGCAGGGACAGCGCTGTTCCTCGACCGCTTCACCCCGCATCGCACCTTGCCTGCGAAAACGACGCGCTTCGCGCTCGTCGTGTGGATGAAGGCGGCCTAACCGCTCCCGCCGCTGCGGCAAAAGCCGACGACATAGTCGATGATCATCCGGTCGCGCTGCGGCGATGGCGGACCGAGGACGCCCTGTGCGTGCGGCGGCAGATGGTCGACAGCGTGGCTGGCGCCTTCGCCGAAGACATAATGGTCGAACCACGTGCGCCATGCCTCGCGTTCGGTTTCGGGCAGTTCGCGGATCGAGTGCATCGCGAGCATCAGCGCAGCGAAGGGGAAGCGGTCCTGCCGCTGCCCGAACCAATAGTTCACCAGCACATTGAGCGCGCCTTCCGAGCGCACATGGTGCCACCACATGGGCGGCATATAGATGGCGTCGCCGGGCGCGAGGTCGGCGACGAGCTTGTGCCGCTCGGCCTCGGCATAAAGCGGGTAGCGCGCATGATCGGGATGGTCGGGGTCGACCATGCTGGTCGGCTGCCCGGCAATCGTGCGTTCGACCGGGCCGACATAGAGGTTCGCGATCTGCCCGGGCGGAAACAGGCTGAACCGCCGCCGCCCCGCGACGACGACCGCGATGTTCGCCGCCATGTCGTAATGCGGCGCGATACGACTGGTATTGCCGACCCAGATGCGCGGATCGACGCCGGTATCGAGCGGCAACGGATTTTCGGCGGCGAAGCTCGCGACGCTTTCGGGCGTCGGCGTCGACCCCGCATAGAGCGTCGGCGCGTCGGCGGTACCGCGGAGCGCGACGAGACGTTCGACGAGCGTCGCCATCGGCATCTTTTCGCTGCGGAAATTCACGCCGCGCATGTCATCGGTATAGAAATAACGCCCGCCCGTTTCGGAGGGACCGACAAGCACGGTCAGCGGTTTTCCATTGTCGCGCGCCGCAAGATAGGCGGCGATCGCCTCGTCGCCTTCGCGCGCTGCGGCAACCGCGGGCCAGTCGCTAGCGGCACCGCGAATGATGACGGGGCGATCGGCTGCCTCGACCACGCACGCGATCGCGGCATGGTCGCTGCCGGATATCTCTTCCAATGCCCCGTTCACTTCGTCTCCCCTGCCCCCTACCGGGCCGGTCCGACCCGAACCGTCCGGCTGGCGCGCTTGCCGTCGGCGGAGCGGCTACGCACATCGACTGGCCCGCCGACCGCCACCGGCCCGGCATAGCGCGTCCACGCGCCGCCCTCGACACGATATTCGATCACGGTGCCGGGGAACATGCTGTTCGCCTCGAGCTTGCCGCTCGCGATCCGCGCGCCCGGCGGCGCGACGCGATAGGCGACACCGATCTTTTCGAGCATCGGGAATTGCGCCGCGGTGCGTCCCGCGAAATCCTGCCAGCCCGCTTTCAGCTTGGCCGCATCGACACGCTTGTCACCCCATTCATAGCTGGCGCCCGCCTGATAGGCCGGGGTCCACGGCGCCGGCGCCCATGCGCGTTCGGCGAGCGCGAGCAGGCGCGGGAAAAGCATATAGTCGACCTGCGCGTCGGTGCGGATCGTCTCGCTCCACAACTGGCCTTGCAGCCCCGCAACGCGGTGCCCCGCCTGCAGGACCGGCTTATCCTCGATCGCCTTGCCCTCGGCACGGATGTTGCGGATCGTCGCGGCGTTGGCGGGCAGATTGTCGGGCATGAAGCCGAAGACCTGGTACGGATCGACGCCGCGCGACGCCCAGTCGTAACCGCCCTCGTCCGGGTGCGGGGCATAGGGCATGTCGAAATAACCGAGGTCGGGGATCGACAGCACCGCGTCCCAGCCGCGGTTCATCTGGTCGTGCGCCTCGCGGATCGCGCCGGTGTGGAGCACGCCCCAGATATTGGTCTGCACCAGATGCGGCGCCTTCGGCATATTCGCGGTTTCGGTGTGGCCCATGCCGTCGCTCCAGCCGCCGGTGCGCAGCCCTTTGGCGGCGAGGCTGGCGGTCACGCGTTCGATGAAGCGCGGGGTAAGCTTGCCCGCATCGCCGCCATTCTCGGCGATCATCGCCTTGCACGCGGGCGACTTGATCCACGCCCCCGCGGTTTCGTCGGCGCCGAGGTGGAAGGTCTTGAGCGGCGCCCCCGCCTCGCTGTGCATCGCGGCGAGCGCGTCGACGACGGTATCGACGAAGCGATAGGTCGCCGGCAGGCAGACGTTCAGCGTGTTGTCGCTGTAATTCTGGATGCTGCGATATTCGGTGGTGTCGGCGGGATCGATCAGGCGATATTGGTCCGCTTCGGCTTTCTTGCCCGCGGCGGTCAGGCGCGCGTGGCGCACTTCCATCGCCTTGATCGCCGCGCGGCTGTGCCCGGGCATGTCGATCGACGGGATCACCTCGATCTGCCGCGCCGCCGCAGCCTTCACGATCGCGACATAGTCCGCGGCGGTGAGGTAGCCGTTGACGCCGCTCGTGCCTTCGGGACCCGCGCCGAGCTGCGGCAGGATGCAGGTCTGCTCGGAGGGGTCATGGCAGCGTTTGGATCCGATTTCCGCCAGCTCGGGCAGCGCCGGGATTTCGATGCGCCATCCCTCGTCCTCGGCGAGGTGGAGGTGCAGCTTGTTGAGCTTGTACGCCGCCATCGCCTCGACGATCTTCAAAATCTCGTCGCGGCTGTGGAAGTTGCGGCCGAGGTCGATGTGGAGGCCGCGAAAGCCATATTCCGGGGCATCCTCGACGCGGAGCGAAGTGAGCTTTTCCCTCTCGAACGCCGCCTGCTGCGCGAGCGAGCGCAGCGCGTGGCTCGCGCCCGCCGCGTCGTGCGCGGTGATCGCAATGCCCGAGGGCTTGGCGTCGAGGATATAACCCTCCGCCTTGGCTACCGCGGCGGGGTCGATACGGATCGTCAGCGGCAGTGTGCCACCTTCCTTTGCACCGAGCGAAGCGAGCGCCGGCCCGACGGCGCTTCGATCGACGCCGGTCAGCGACACAGCAAGGCCGCGACTGAGGTCTACCGTTCCCTTGCCCTGCACAGCCTTTGCGGGCTTCGGGAGGATCACCACGCCTTTCGCCTCCGGCGCCAGCCGCCCGGCCTGCAAATCAAACGCGCGCTTGGCGGTCAGCCAGCGCGTCTTGTCGGCGTCGCTCTTGGTCGCGAGCTTCGCCTCGTCGGTCATCGGCGCGACGAAGGTCAGGATTTCAAGACCCGTCTCGGGGTCGATCACCGCGCGCGTCGCCGCGATCGTGCGCGGTTTGAGTCCGTCGGCAACGAGATAGGCGTTGGGCATGCCGAACGCCTTCGAGAAATTCGACCCGACGCCCCACAGCCTGATTTCATGCTTCGCGCCGGGACGCAACGTGACGCCGGGTTTCAACGTCAATTGCTGGACGTCGCCATTGACCAGCCGGTGGGTGAAGATGTCGCTTTCGACGAGCGGCAGCCGGTTGACGAAGCTGAAATAGAGCGACAGCCCCTTCGTCGGCACATCGGCCGGCAGCGCTTCGGGCAGCGTCAGTGTGATCGTCGACAGGAAACATCCTTCGATGCCAGCCGGGCAAACCGGGCCATTGTCGACCATGGTGAGGCGGTAGCCGAGCGTGTTGGCAAGACGGTCGAGCGACGCCTGCGACGGGGCGTCTGCGGCCAGCGCCTGCGGCGCGGCAAGCGCCGCCATTGCCATCGTCATCCAACCCGCAGCCCGCATGTCTTTTCTCCCGCTCGACAATTTGTATCTAATTTGTCATGCAGTCGCGGGCGGGTCAACGCCTTTCGGATTCGGCGGAATTGAAAGGATAAACGACAATATGGCAGATATTCGCGCTTTTCGCTTCATCGCGTCGATCCTGATTGGTTTTACATTAGTATTGTCGTCGACAGCGACCGCCGGGGAGCAGCCGCGCCCCGTTGTGGTCGGCTATCTCGCCGCGTTCAAGGGGCTCGACCTGTCGATCGAGCGCACCGACCTGTCGGCCTTCACCCATTACAATCTGGCGTTTGCCAACCCCGATGCCGACGGACACTTTATCCGCGATGGGCGGACGACGTGCATGGCGACGAAACCGGCGCGAACCTGTCGGTCGACGCGCTGCGCAGGACTGTTGCGCGGTTGCAGGCGCGCGGCGCCAAGGTGCTGATCTCGACCGCGGGCGGCGTGATCCCCGGCTGTTCGGGCGACTGGAAGGCCCTGCTTGCGCCCGACCGCCGCGCGACAACGGTCGCTGCGCTCATCGAACTCGCCGATACGCTGGACCTGGACGGGGTCGATATCGATATCGAGGGGCAACTGCTTACCGAAATCGATCGTGCTGGCGACTATACGCCGTTCATCGCGGCGCTGTCCGAGGCGATGAAAGTCCGCGGCAAGCTGCTGACCTGCGCCACCGCATCCTATGAGGGCGGGATGATCCCGATCAGTTCGATCCCCTATTTCGACCTCGTCAACGTCATGTCCTATGACGCGATCGGCCCGAGCTGGGGTCCGGCGGGTGCCGAGCACAGCAGCTATGCCATGGCGGCGCGCGACCTTGACCTGTGGCTGGCGCGCGGGGTCACGCGTGAGCGGCTCGTGCTCGGCGTCCCTTTCTACGGCTATGGATTCGGCGGCGAGAAGGCGAATTGGTCCTATCGCGACCTCGCCGCGGCACATGGCATAAATGCGACCAAAGCCGACGTCATCGGCACGCTGTGCGCCGGGTGCCGCTATATCACGCACAACGGCCCCGCGACGATCGAGAAGAAGGCTCGCCTTGCCGCAGAAAAGGCGGGCGGCGTGATGGTATGGGAGCTGTCGCAGGACAGTCCGGACCATGCCTTGACCGATGCTATCGCGCGCGGACTTTCACGCGAATAATTCGCAACAAGCGCAACTAAGGATACCAATGCAACACATGCTGCGTTATGGCTGGTCCTATCGACCGGCATGACCGGCAATCGTGTGGAGCATCGTCCTTGTCATTGATCGAACGCGTGGGTCCGCTCCAGAAGGACGACCCGACACCGCTTTACCTGCAACTGCAGAAAATCCTCCGCGACGCGATCGAGGGGCAGGTGGTGAAGGCCGAAGAGGCGATCCCCACCGAACGCGACCTCGCCGAGGAATTCGACGTGTCGCGCATCACGGTGCGCAAGGCGATCGACGGCCTCGTCGGCGACGGCATCGTCACGCGCCGCCGCGGCGCGGGCACCTTCGTGACAAGGCCGCGCGTCGAAAAGAGCTTCTCCAAGCTCACCTCCTTTTCGGAGGACATGGTCTCGCGCGGGCGCAAGCCGCACAGCAAATGGGTGAGCAAGACCGCCGGCGCGGTCACCCCCGAGGAAGCGCTGTCGCTCGGCCTGTCGCCGGGTTCGCTCGTCTACCGCTTCCACCGCATCCGTTACGCCGACGACACGTCGATGGCGCTCGAGATTGCGACGATCCCGGCCTATTGCCTACCGTCGGTCGATGCGGTGGGCGCATCGCTGTATGAAGCGCTGGAGGCGGCAGGGCATCTGCCCGTCCGCGCACTCCAGCGGCTCCGCGCGATCGCGGCGACCGCCGAACAGGCGCACATGCTGGAGATCGAGCCCGGCACGCCCGGCCTGTTCATCGAACGGCGCGGCTTCCTGTCCGACGGGCGGACCGCCGAATTCACGCAGAGCTTCTACCGCGGTGACGCCTATGACGTCGTGGCGGAGCTGAACGGCTAACCGAGCCGCCGTAAAAACTCGATGTGCGGCGGCAGCTCGGAGAGTTGTTCGGCAACCCGTCCACGCAGCGTCGCGAGGCGCGACGCCAGCTCATCATCGGACAGGCCGTCGGCGATCGGGTGCCAGCTTTGCGGCCGCAGCCCCTGCCCCGTCAGCACCGCATACCAGTTGGTCGGGCCGAACAGGTCGCCGGGCTCGAACAAGATGTTGCCCGTCGCGCGGAATGCCTCGATCCGCTCGGCGAGGCTGTCGGGCATTCCGGCCGCCGCGACG
Source organism: Sphingopyxis sp. (assembly GCF_035998905.1). GTDB lineage: Bacteria > Pseudomonadota > Alphaproteobacteria > Sphingomonadales > Sphingomonadaceae > Sphingopyxis. The sequence continues at coordinate 170,045 of NZ_DASYHG010000030.1, forward strand.
TCGCGCCAGAAGGGCGTATCGTCGCGGCCCGCCAGCGCATAATGCGCGATCACGAAATCGCGGATCGTCTCATATTCATGAAGCGCGTCGCGGTTGAAGCGCGCGACGACATGCGGATCGATCGCATCGCGCGGCAGCAGCGCCAGCAGCCGGATAATCGTCGTCTGGATGAGGTGGATCGAGGTCGATTCGAGCGGTTCGAGGAAGCCGCCCGCCAGCCCGATCGCGACGCAATTGCGGTTCCAGATCGCCTTGCGATGCCCTGCGGTGAAGCGCAGCCGGTTGGCGTCGGCGAGCGGCGTGCCGGGTAGCCGCGCGCGCAGCAACGTCTCGGCCTCGTCATGCTCCAGATGCGCGCTCGAATAGACATAGCCGTTGCCGTCGCGGTGCTGGAGCGGGATGCGCCATTGCCACCCCGCCTCGCGCGCGGTCGAGCGCGTGAAGGGCGACGGATCGCCCGCGCCCTCGCACGGCATCGCGACCGCGCTGTCGCACGGCAGCCAGTGGCTCCAGTCGGCATAGCCGGTCCGAAGCGCGCCTTCGATCAACAGCCCGCGAAAGCCCGAGCAGTCGACGAAGAGATCGCCGTCGATCGCGCGGCCGTCCTCCATCGCGAGCCCCGTGATGAAACCGTCCTCGCGATCGACGCGGACCTCGGCGACCTTCCCCTCGATCCGGGTGACGCCCTTCTCCTCGGCGTAGCTGCGCAGGTAGCGGGCATAAGCCGCGGCATCGAAATGGACCGCGTGATGCACGGGCCCAAGGCGGGTCATCGGGGCGAAGCGGCCTTCGCGTGCCGCCATCGTTTCGAGATTATAGGGGCCATGATCGGCCTCGCCGCCCGCCGCAAGGTAGCGCAGCCAATAATGGTGAAAATGGATCCCCGACATCTCGACGCCGAGATAGCCGAAGGGGTGGAAATAGCGGTGGCCGACGCCGCCCCAGCCGTCGAACTCGATCCCCAGCTTGATCGTGCCGTGCGTCGCGCGGAGGAACGCGGCCTGGTCGAGACCGAGATAGCGGTTGAATTCGTGGATCGGCGGCACGGTCGCCTCGCCGACCCCGACGGTGCCGATCGCTTCGGATTCGATCAGCGTGATCCTGTGCGATTGCCCTGCGAGCGCGCGGCCGAGCGCCGCGGCGGTCATCCAGCCCGCGCTGCCGCCGCCGACGATGACGATGCGCCGGACCGGGCGCTGGCGCGCGCTCACCCGCGCATCCGCCGCAGCGCGTCGGCGTGGCTTTCCATGGCGTGAACATCGCTCGCGACGGCGCGCAGCTGGCGCTGGAATTCGGCCATCAGCGCCTGATCCTCGACGAGCAGCACCTGCGGGTCGAAGCTGCGCGGGATCACGCCGTGCCCCGCCATGACGAGCGCCCAGCTGTCCTCGACATGCGCCTCGTGATTGAAATGCGCGAACATGCCGCGCGCGGCGAACAGGTCGATCTTGGCCGCCAGTTCGGGCGAGATCGACGCCGCGCGGGCAGCATCCCAGAAGGGTTCGCCGACGCGCGCGTTGAGGCGAAAATGCTGCGCGGTAAAATCGGCGACGCGCGCCCGGGCGCCCGCGATTTCCTCATTATAGATATCGGCTTCGGGCATCGCGGCGCGATCGATCGGCCAGAGGAGCACGAGCTGCGCAATCGCGAGCTGGAGCAGCAGCAATTCAGCGCCGTCGAGCGGCGGCGCACCGCCCGCCGCGGCGCCGACCGCAACCACATTGCCCACCCACGGGCGCGGGCGCGCGGTGGCATCGAGCGGCGTCGGCGGACCCGTATCGACCGGCCGCCCCACCGCAGCGGCAAGCGTCGCCGGCGCATCGGCATCGGACAGCCACCGGCTGTCATAGGCGAACTCGATTGCTGTCCGGTTCGATAGCGGGATCATCGCCAGCCACCCGGCGGGGTGCGCGGCGACACGACTGTAGAGCGGCAGCGGATCGAACGCGGGCGCCGAGCCGCGGATCATGCGGTTACAAAAACCGGCGCGGTCGAAAACGCCATCGGGATCAAGCCCTGCGACCAGCGCGCCGTCCGCATCGATGACCAGGTCGGCCGCCAGGAGTTCGCCATCGGCAAGCTCGATCCGGTCGAGCCGTGCGTCGCTGATGCGCAAAATCGCGCCCTCGCCCGAAACGACACGGACATCGGCGCCCTCGCATGCGGCGCGCAGCAGCCGCTCATAGCCGGCGGAATCGAGGTGCCAGCCCTGCTTCACCGCCTGCCGCGTTGCCGCGTCGCCCGGCGCACCGGCGCGACCCTGCTTGGCGGCCGCGGCGGCAAGGCAGAAATCCTCCAGCCCGACGCGCAGCCCTGCTTGCCGCGCGCGCGTCCAGTGCTGGACGAAGGGCAGCGACGCGAAGGGACTGCCCGCATCGCCATAGGCATGGAGGAAGGCGGCATCGCCGCCCGACCAACCGGCAAACTGCTGCCCCATGTTGATCGTCGCGGCGGCGTCCGCAATCAATGCGCGCTCGTCGATGCCGAGCAGCCGGTGGAACGTCACGAGATCGGGCGGCGCGACCAGCGCCGCATACGGGTCGGGTGCCTCGCCCGTATCCACCCAGGTCACCTGCGTACCGAGCCGGGCGAAGGCGCGGCTGACGGCGAGCGCCGCCATCGCCGCCGCGATCCCGCTGCCGTACACGACGACATGCTGAACCGGGTTCGTCATGGCGCGGGCGCCGGGCAATAGCGCGCGATGAAGTCGGCGTGCGACGGAACCGTTGCCGCCGCATCGGCGATCGTCGCCGCGAGTTTCGACAGCCGTTCATCAAGCGTGGCGGCGGGTAGCGCGTCGGCGAGGCGGTCGGCGGCGCGCGGCTCGATCCCCTGCCCGACGAAGACCGCCTGCCAGCTCGGCGGGCCGAACAGCCCGTCGCGATACGCCTGCACATGGCCGCGGTGGCGGAACCGCTCGATCTTGCCCGCAAGCGTGTCGGGCAGGTCGATCGCGGTCACGCGCTTCCACAGCGGTGCGTCGGGCTCGTTCGCGATATAGTGGAGGATCAGGAAATCGCGGATGCGATCATATTCGACGTCCATCACGCGGTTGAATTCGGCGGGCAGCGCGGGGTCGATCGCCGGGCTGTCGGGCATCAGCGTCAGCAGGTGCATGATCGCCATCTGGACAAGGTAGATGCTCGTCGATTCGAGCGGCTCGAGGAAACCGCCCGCAAGTCCCATGCCGATGCAATTCTTCGCCCACGCCTGTTCGCGCTTGCCCGCCTTGAAACGCAGCACGCGCGGGTCGGCGAGCGCTTCGCCGTCGAGATTGGCGAGCAGGGTCGCCGCGGCCTCGTCGTCCGAGATGTCGGTGCTCGAATAGACATAGCCATTGCCGGTGCGGTGCTGGAGCGGGATGCGCCATTGCCACCCCGCCTTGCGCCGCGTCGAACGCGTATAGGGCGTAAAATCGGCCGAGCGCACCGATGGCACCGCCTGCGCGCTGTCGCATGGCAACCAGTGCGACCAGTCCTCCAGATGGACGCCGAGCGTCGCGCCCAGCAGCAGCGAACGGAAGCCCGAGCAATCGACGAAAAGATCACCCGCGACGCGCGTGCCCGATGCCAGCGTCACCGCTGCGATATCGCCGCTTTCGCCATCCTGCTCGACCGTGACGATCCGCCCCTCGACGCGCTCGATCCCGCGCGCCTCAGCCCAGCCGCGCAGGTAGCGGGCATAGAGAAAGGCATCGAGGTGATAGGCGTAAGCGAACGCGTTGCGCACGTCGCTACCGTCGCCGTTCGGGAGCATGAAGCGGTTCTGCAGCGCGGTGACGATCGGGAAGCAATAGTCGAAGAGCGACGCCGCGGTCCCGGCACGATGCGCGCGGATCCAGTAACTGAAGAAATCGGCCTCGCCGATCGGACGGCCGAAAGTGCCGAAAGGGTGGACGTAGCGATTGCCCTCGCTTCCCCAGTTGACGAACTCGATGCCGAGCTTGAAGCTCGCCTGCGTCGCCTTCATGAACTCGACCTCGTCGAGCCCGAGGAAGTCGTTGAAGTCCTTCATCTGCGGCAGCGTCGCTTCGCCGACGCCGACAGTCCCGATCTCTTCGGATTCGACGAGGCGCACACGAAAACGCGCAAGATCGAGCTTCGCCGCGCACGCCGCGGCGCACATCCAGCCGGCGGTCCCGCCGCCGACAATCACCAGATCGAATTTGTCCCCCATCATGACCCAGCTTAGCGCGGGAGAAAGCCGGCGCCAGCCCGAAGAGAGGCTGGCGCCGCTCCCCCTTTAGAAGTTCAGCCGCACACCGAGCTGATAGCGCCGGTCGTTCTTGAACCACGCGTTCGGTTTGAGCAGCCCGTCGGAGTCGACCTGCTGCATCAGCACGGTATCGGTGCCGAGCAGGTTCGTCGCTTCGAGGATGAACTCGATCCGCTCGCTCGCACGAAGGCGCAGCGAGGCGTCGAGATAGCCGGTACTCTTTTGCCAGATCGGGAAGCCGACGCAGCAGTCGATCGCGGTCACCAGATATTTGGAGCGCCAGTTATAGGCGACGCGCGCCGACACCGGTCCCTTTTCATACATGCCGACGAGGTTGTAGCTGTGCTTCGATATGCCTTCGAGCGCGTTCGGCTTGACCGTGCTGTCCTCGTAGGTGATCCCGCCGCCCGCGGTCCCGCCGGCGGTCTCGTTGGTCAGGTTGACCGTTTCGATCCCGTTGTTCTTCACATAGGTGTAGTTCGCCTGCACCCCGAAGCCGTCGAAGGGTGCGGGCAGGAAGTCGAAGAAGGTCTGGAAGGCGAATTCGGCGCCATAGATTTTGGCCCCGTCGCCATTGACCGGCCGTTCGAGCCGGACCGTTTCGGTGACCCCGCCATTATTCACCTCGAGGCTGAACTGGCCCGCCTGGATGTAATTGTAGAATTTCTTGTAGAAGGCGGTGGCGGTGAACGAACTCGCCCGGCCGAAATAATATTCGAGCGTCAGGTCGAACTGGTCCGCGGTCATCGGCTTCAACCCCGGATTGCCCGACTTGCCCGTATATTGCCAGTCATAGGCAATCGCCTCGCCCGCCGAATTCCTCGTCACATTAGGATCGGAGAGGTCGTTGAGATTGGGCGACAGGCGGTTGATCGTCAGGAAGTTGCGCAGCAACCCGAAGTCGGGCCGCGACATGGCCCGCGAATAGGCGAAGCGCGACACGAGCTTGTCGGTCAGGTCGAATTTGACGTTGAAGCTGGGCAAGGCGTGGAAGTGATTGGCCCTGGTCGTGTCGGCCACGGTCGCGCCATTGTTGAACGCGAGCTCCTTCGCCGTCACCACGCAGCCCGCGGTCGCCGTCGGGCGCCCGTCGACGACCGCGCGATCGCAGGTCAATTGCGAGGCCGTGAACGGATTGGCGAAGGTCGTCGCGCCCTGGGTATCGTTGCGCGTCCAGATCAGGCGCACGCCGAGGTTACCCGAAATGCCGATATTGCCGATCGCAAGGCCATCGCCCCCGAACTTCGCCATCGCATAGGCCGCCATCGTCCGCTCGCCGACCTTGAGCACCTCGCTCGGCAGGTAGCAGCCATATTTTTTGGTGATCGTTTCGCCCGCGCGATAGCCCGCGTTCGAACAGACCGGATAATAATCGCCCACGCCGATCGACGGACGCCCCAGCGTCGCCGCGAGATCCTCGCGGTTCACCAGCTTGTCCATGTTGAAGAACATGAAGGACTGGTGGTTCATCTGGTTGCCCGCGAAGAAGTCGCTGCCGAAGGTGCGCATCTGCGTTGTACCGGCGGGATAGACCGGGCTGTCGGTGTTGAAATAGGGCGCCTGCGTATAGGTCCAGGTGTTCGAGATATTCGCCCAGTTATACGCGCCCCACCGCACCGTCTGGTCGCGATCGGCATAGCGCGCGCCGACCTTGATCGCGCTGAGCCAGCTCGAATCGACTTCATATTCGACGTCGGCGCGCAGCGCGACTTCCTTGCCGTCGCTGTCCTCGGTGTGGTCGGTGACCGAATAGAAATAATAATTGTTGGGATTGGTCAGCCCACCCGGCGACAGGTTGATATTGTCCGCCCGGGTCGGCGTGAAGGTCAGCGTCGGATATTTCCCCGTCAGGTCGACGAAGGTGTTGGCATAGCTGCGCGAGGTGACCGACGCGTTATAGTTGCTGACGCTGGCATCGACATATTGCCCGTCGAGCGTCACCCGCACGCGATCGGCAACGTCCCAGCGGAAGTTCAGGCCGAAATCCTGCGTCACCTGCCGGTTGCGCAAGGCGTTGGCGGCGGTGTCGACTTGCGGCGCGCGGCGGTCGTTGGTGCAACCTTCCCATGAATAGCAGCGATTGAAGAAGGCCTGCCCATTCTGGTTCAGGCCCAGACCGCGTTCGTCGCCGGGATTGTCGCCGACATAGGGGCGCATCGCCGACCACCAGCCGCTCTGGAAATTGCCGTCGGCATCGAAGGCGAACGGCGCGGTTCCCTGGAGCGGCGCAACCAGCGACGGATCGACAAAGGTAAAGTCGCTCGGCTGGCCGTAAAGATCGGCATAGAAGGCCGACGAGAAGACCGCATATTCGCGCCAGCTGTTGTTATATTGCGAGCGGTTATACTGCGCGGTCAGTTCCATATCGCCATCGTTCGACCGCCACTGGAACGCCGCCGCCGCGCCATAGCGTTTGCGGTCATATTCATTCTCGCGCATGTAAATGCCGCTCGGCACATATTGCTTGCCCGGCCCGAACACGCCGTCGAAAATGCCCATGCGCTCGAACTGGATGCCCTGGCTCGATGTCTTTGCGTGCGAATAGGCGCCGTTGATCATCAGGCCGATCTCGCCGATCCCGGTTTCCCAGCGGTTCGAGATGATCCCCGAAATCTCGGGCGTCGATTTCTTGGCGATGTCGCCATAGGTGTTCTTGATCGAGATCGAGATCAGGCGGCCGTCCTGGCCGAACGGCACGCGCGTCCGCAAATTGACCGTGCCCGCGATGCCGCCCTCGATCATGTCGGCGGTCTGGTTCTTGTAGGTGTCGATACCGCCGAGCAGTTCGGGGGAAATATCCTGCCAGCTCAATCCGCGCGACGAATTGGCACTGAACGTATCGCGGCCGTTGAATTCGGAGCGCACCTGGTTGAGCCCGCGAACGATGACGCCCGACGGTTCGGCCGAGAAGTGCGAGGTGTCGTCGGTGCCCGCGAAGCGGATCACGGTGATGCCCGGAACGCGCTGCAACGCTTCGGCGACCGATTTGTCGGGGAAGGAGCCGATATCCTCGGCAGTGATCGAATCGACGACCGTGTCGGCGCTGCGCTTGCGGTTCTGCGCCGATTCGAGGTTGGCGCGAATCCCGGTAACGACGATGTCGTCCGAATTATCCTCATCGGCCGCGACCGGTGCGGCGCCGTCCTGTGCAGCAGCAGGGAGCGTGATCGCGCTGGCGAGCGCGGCAACGCAGATGCCCTGAAGCAGGCCGCGGCGAACAGAATTACTAGTGGCAGGCCCCTTGTTCATTTCTATTTTCCCCCATCCCGACCGGTCCAGATTGCCTTCCCACAATCTCTATAAGACCAATTGCGTCCTTGGACTATTACCAATAGACTACAAATCCAGCACGCTGTCCATTGCAAATTTATGGCAGTGCAAAGATGCTGGCGGCGGGAGCGGCCGCAACGGGGGAGGCAAGGCCATGCGATTGATTTCACTAGACGTGCTGCGGGGGCTGACCGTCGCGGGAATGATCCTTGTGAACTCGGCGGCGGCGATGAAATATGGCGCAGAGGCCGATGTCGCACCGATCCTGCTGCACGTCAGCTGGGACGGGCTCACCCTCGCCGACCTCGTTTTTCCCGGCTTTTTGACGATGGTGGGGATCGCAATCCCCTTTTCGATGCGCGAGGCGAAGCTCGATTCGGCACAGCGCCGCCACATCCTCGGCCGCTCCGGCCGCCTGCTCCTGCTCGGCTTCATCCTCAGCAACCTGTACTGGTTCACCAGCTTCGCTTCGGGCGACTGGCGCCTGTTCGGGGTCCTGCAGCGAATCGGGCTGGTGTATTGCGCGTGCGCATTGCTGTTCCTGCTGGTGGGCACGCGCGCGCGGATGATCATCGCCGCGGCGATCCTCGCTGCCTATTGGCCGCTTGCGCTCCTCCCTTCGCTCGATGGCATGGCCACCGACATCTGGGTCCGTGGTCATAATTTCATCGCGTCGATCGACCGAATCATCCTCGGAAATCATCTATATGTGAAGGGGCCGGAGGGCTATGATCCCGAAGGAATCCTCGGCACGCTGCCCGCGATCGCGCAGGGCCTGATCGGGGTGGCAATCGGCGAGATGCTGATTCGCCGCAACGGCCCGGCCAGCCGGCAGCTTGCGATTGCCGGCGCCGCGATGCTGGCCATCGGCGGCGCGTGGAGCCTCGCTTTCCCGATCGTCAAGGATATCTGGTCGAGCAGCTTCGTCCTCGTCACCAGCGGGATCACGATCCTCGCGCTCGCACTGCTGCACCACCGGCTCGACCGCGAGGACCGCGAACCGGGTGTCGCGGCGACCGCGATGCTCGCCTTCGGCGCCAACGCGATCGCTGCTTACACGCTGCATCAGGTGACCGCGGGCGTCGTGACGTGGGACCTGCTCCTGCTGCCATTCCGCGCGCTGCGCGACGCGCTGGGCGATCCTATCGCATCGTTGCTGCCCGTCATCCTCTATATGCTGCTGATCTGGGGGGCGATGGAATGGCTGCGCCGCAAGCGCTGGATCATCAAAATCTGATTTCCCAAACATACCTCTTGATGAGACCTATATAACCTATATAGTACCAATATATCGAGTGGCGACATGTCACCGATCCGGAGACAAGATGACATGACGCCGAACGCCGCGGGTGACGGACAGACGCTGATGGAACAGGAAGCGGGCGAGGCGGCGGCGGCGGTTGCAGCGATGCTCGCCGCGAATCGCGAGGCGTTCGTTGCAATCGGCCGGCGCCTGCGCACCTCGCCCCCCGTCGCCGTCGTCACCTGCGCGCGCGGATCGTCCGATCATGCCGCGACCTATGCCAAATATCTGATCGAAACGATGACGGGGACACCGACCGCATCGGCGGCGTTGTCGATCGCCTCGCTCTATGACGCGCCCGCCGTCGCCGGAAACCGGCTCTGCCTCGCGATTTCGCAATCGGGGAAAAGCCCCGACCTGCTCGCCGCAGTCGAACAACAGCGCGACGCCGGCGCTTACGTCGTCGCGCTCGTCAATGCCGACGCTTCGCCGCTCGCCGGCCTCGCCGATGTCGTCATCCCGCTTTCGGCCGGGGTCGAGCGGTCGGTGGCGGCGACCAAATCCTATATCGCCTCGCTCGCCGCCGTCGCGGCGCTGGTTGCCGCGTGGGCTGAAGACGCGGCGCTCGACACCGCGCTGACCGCCCTCCCCGCCCAGCTCGTTCAGGCGTTCGCGCTCGACTGGTCGTCCGCGGTCGGCGCGTTTCGGGACGCGACCAACCTGTTCGTCCTCGGGCGCGGCTATGGCCTGGGGGTGGCGCAGGAGGCGGCGCTCAAATTCAAGGAGACTTCGGGACTCCACGCCGAAAGCTTCAGCGCCGCCGAAGTGCGCCACGGCCCGATGGCGATCGTCGGCGCGGCCTTTCACGTCCTCGCGTTCGGGGGGACCGACCGCGCCGCCGCAGGCGTTCGCGCCGTTGCCGATGAATTCCGCGGCCGGGGCGCGACCGTGCTGCTTGCCGATCCGGTGGGCGGAGACCTGCCTGCGATCGCCGCGCATCCGGCGATCGAGCCGATCCTGATGATCCAGAGTTTCTATCGCATGGCGAGCGCGCTGGCGCTGGCACGCGGCCATAACCCCGACTCGCCTCCGCATCTCAACAAGGTTACCGAGACTTTATGATCTTTCGTTTCCACAACGGCCGGGTCGCACTGCCGGGCGGCACCGTCGGCGCGGCGGATATCGCCGTTGCCGACGGTGCCGTCACCGCCGTGTCCGCGGCTGGCGATGCGCCCGCGGATCGCGAGATCGACCTCGAAGGCGGCTGGCTACTGCCCGGCTTCGTCGATACGCAGGTCAATGGCGGCGGCGGCGTCCTCTTCAACGACCAGGTCGATGTCGAGGCGATCGCCGCGATCGGCGCAGCGCATGCGCGCTTCGGCACCACCGCCTTCCTGCCGACGCTCATCAGCGACACGCCGGCGCAGATATCCGCCGCGCTCGCCGCGGTCGATGCGGCGATCGAGCAGGGCGTGCCCGGCGTTATCGGTATCCATATCGAAGGCCCGTTCATCAACGAGGTGAAGCGCGGCATCCACGAGGCGCATCGCATCCGCCGCCTCGATGCCGACATCCTCGCGACGCTCACCGCACCGCATCGCGGCCGCGTGATGCTGACGCTCGCACCTGAACTCTGCGACGAGGAGGATATCCGCACCCTCGTCCGCCACGGCGTGATCGTCAGCGCGGGGCATAGCGATGCGACCTATGACGAGGCGCAGCGCGCGATCGCCGCGGGGCTTTCGGGTTTCACCCATTTGTTCAACGCGATGTCGCCGCTCCATCACCGCCAGCCCGGCGCGGTCGGGGCGGCATTCGATTCGGACACCTGGTGCGGGCTGATCGTCGACGACGTGCACCTGCACCCGGCCGTCGTGCGGCTCGCGGTGCAGGCGAAGGGCAAGGACCGCATCATGCTCGTCACCGACGCCATGCCAAGCGTCGGCACCGACGTCAGCGAATTCACGCTGCAGGGCAAGCGCATCGCGGTGAAGGACGGCGTCTGCATCTTCGAGGACGGCACGCTCGCCGGCACGCATCTCGACATGGCGTCGGCGCTGCGCAAGACCGTCGAAGTCACCGGCCTTCCTGTGACCGACGTGTCGGCGATGGCGAGCGCGACACCCGCCGCCTTCCTGTCGCTGGAGGACCGCATCGGCGCAATCGCGCCGGGGCAGCGCGCCGACTGGGTGTGGCTGGACGCCGGGCTCGAACCGCGCGCGACATGGATCGGGGGACGGATCGTCCCCGAAAACGGCAACGGACCTGGCGCACGCCGCACAATGATACACCAGCCGCACAAGATAAGCGGCGGAAGTTTTGGGGATTAATCGATGAGCCTGATCATCACCTCTCCGCTCAGAGGATGGGCGACGACGCTGGACAGCGTTCCCGATCCGGTGTTTGCCCAGCGGATGATGGGCGACGGGGTCGCGATCGAACCGCTCGGCGACACCGTCGTCGCGCCCTTCGACGGCGAGGTCGTCACGATCCACGACGCGGGCCACGCGGTGTCGCTGCGCAGCGCCGAGGGCGCCGAAGTCCTCATCCACATTGGGCTCGATACGGTGATGCTGAAGGGCGAAGGCTTTACCCCGCTCGTCGCGGCCGGGCAGACGGTGTCGCGCGGCGACCCCCTGATCCGCTTCGATCTCGACGCGGTGGCGCTCGCAGCGACGAGCCTGATCACCCCGGTGATCGTGACCAATGCCGAGGCGTTCGCGATCAGCCGCCGCACCACCGACAGCGCGATCGGCGCGTGCGAGGCGCTGATGACGCTTGTCCCGGTACAGGCGGAGGCGCGCCGCCGCTCGGACGACGGCACGGTGGTCGAGCAGGCGGTGACGCTGTCGCTGCCGCACGGCATCCATGCGCGTCCCGCGGCACGGATCGGCGAGGTCGCGCGCGGCTTCGAGGCCGACGTGCGTTTGCTGAACGGCGACAAGCGCGGCGATGCGCGCAGCACCGTTGCCCTCCTCGCGCTCGGCACCGCATTCGGCGACGAGGTGATGGTGCAGGCACGCGGCGACGATGCCGAAGCGGCGCTGGCGGCGATCGTTGCGCTGCTGGCGACCGATATGGGTGAAGGCAGGCCTGCGGCGGCATCGGTTGCACCCGCTCCCGCCACGCCGCTTCGTGCGGGCCAGATCGGCGGCGTCATCGCCTCCCCCGGCCTCGCCATGGGGCCTGCGGCGCGGCTGCGGCAGGCCGAAATCGCGGTCGCGCGCGAGGGCACAGGCGCCGTCGAGGAGCGCGCGGCGCTGCTAGCCGCGCGCGGCGAGGTGCGCGCGAGCATTGCCGCGCGCGCCGACAGCGCAAGCGGCAGCGTCGCATCGGTGATGCAGGCGCACCTCGCGCTGATCGACGATCCCGAACTGCTCGCTGCCGCCGAAAGCCGGATCGCGGCAGGCAACAGTGCCGGCTTTGCCTGGCGCGGGGCGATCCACGACCAGATCGCCGCGATCCGCGCGACGGGCAATGCCCACCTGATCGAACGCGTCGACGACCTCGTCGACATCGAACGGCAGTTGCTGGCAACGTTGACCGGTACCCCGCTCGACGGGGCTGCGCTCCCGGCGGGCGCGATCGTGGTCGCCGACGACCTTCTGCCGTCGCAGCTCGTCATGCTTGCGGCAGCGAAACCTGCGGGTATCTGCCTCGCGCGCGGCGGTCCGACCTCGCATGTCGCGATCCTCTGCGCGGGCATGGGGCTTCCCGCCCTCGTCGCGATGGGCGATGCGCTCGGCGCGGTCGAGGACGGCACGCCGCTGCTGCTCGATGCCGAGCTGGGCCATGTCACCGCCCACCCGTCGGCCGCCGACGCCGACGCGTTCACCGCGCGGCTCGCCAAGCGCGACGCCCGGCGCGCGGCCGCGCACGCGGCGGCGAAGGACGCCTGCCACAGCGCCGACGGCACGCGCATCGAAATCTTCGCCAATATCGGCACCGTCGAGGACGCCGCACTCGCCGCAGCACAGGGCGCCGAAGGATCGGGGCTCGTGCGCAGCGAATTCCTGTTCCTCGATCGCGACACCGCGCCATTGGAGGACGAACAGCACGCGGCTTATCAGGGCATCGCCGACGCACTCGCGGGCAAGCCGGTGATCATCCGCCTGCTCGACATCGGCGGCGACAAGCCCGCCGCCTATATCCCGATCGATGCCGAGGAAAATCCGGCACTCGGCCAGCGCGGTATTCGCGTCGCGCTCGCACAGCCCGACCTGCTCGAAACACAGCTCCGCGCGATCCTGCGCGTAGCTCCCACCGGCCAATGCAAGATCATGATCCCGATGATCGCGAGCCTTGACGAGCTGCGGCAGGTCCGCGTGATCGTCGACCGGCTGCGCGGCGAGATGGGCATCGCGACGCCCGTCGACGTCGGGGTGATGGTCGAAACGCCAGCGGCGGCGATGACCGCCGACCTGCTCGCCGCCGAGGCCGATTTCCTGTCGATCGGCACCAACGACCTCACCCAATATGTGCTCGCGATGGACCGCGGCAATCCGGCGGTCGCCGCCGGGGTCGACGCGATGCACCCTGCGGTGCTGCGCATGATCGGCGAAACCTGCCGCCTCGCCGCCGTCCACGACCGCTGGGTCGGCGTGTGCGGCGGCCTCGCCTCCGACCCCGCGGCGCTGCCAATCCTGATCGGCCTCGGCGTCACCGAACTCTCGGCGGTTCCCGGCTTCGTCGCCGAAGCGAAACAGATCGTGCGCGGCCTGACCCTGGTCGAGGCGCGCGCGCACGCCGAGCTTGCGCTGCAATGCAAGTCGGCGGCAGAGGTTCGCGCGCTCGCCCGCGCATTCGAGGAGACACGGCGATGAGGAAGATTCTCGAAGCGCTCCAGCCGCTCGGCCGCGCATTGATGCTGCCGATCGCGGTGCTGCCGATCGCGGGCCTGCTGCTGCGCATCGGCCAGCCCGACCTGCTCGACATCGCATTCATATCGGCCGCGGGCGCCGCAATCTTCGACAATCTCGGCATTCTCTTCGCGATCGGCGTCGCGGTCGGCTTCGCGCGCGACGGAAACGGCGCGGCGGCGCTCGCCGGCGTTGCCTGCTATTTCGTCACCACCAATGGCGCGCAGACCTTCATGACCCCGCCGCCCGACATCGGCGCGGGGCTTCCCGAGGCGGCGGCAGCGTTGACGGCAAAACAATGGGCGGTCGGGCTGATCGACCGGCTCGAGGTACCCGTGGGGATCATCTCGGGGCTGATCGGCGGCCATTTCTACAATCGCTTCGCGACGATCGCGCTTCCCGAATATCTCGCTTTCTTCGGTGGCCGACGCTTCGTGCCGATCGCAAGCGGGGTCGCGGGGCTGCTGCTCGCGGCGATCGTCGGCTACAGCTATGCGCATATCAGCGGCGCGATCGATACCGCGAGCCGGGCGGTCGTCGCCTCGGGCGAGATCGGCCTCTTCGTCTATGGCGCGCTCAACCGGCTGCTGATCGTCACCGGGCTGCACCATATCATCAACAACGCCGCCTGGTTCGTCGTCGGCGATTTCGAGGGCGCGACGGGCGACCTGCGCCGTTTCTTCGCGGGCGACCCGACCGCGGGCGCCTTCATGAGCGGATTCTTCCCGGTGATGATGTTCGGCCTGCCCGCCGCGTGCCTCGCCATGTATCACGAAGCGCGGCCCGAGCGGCGCAAGGCGGTCGGCGGGATGCTGTTCAGCCTCGCCTTCACGAGCTTCCTGACCGGGGTGACCGAACCGATCGAGTTCACCTTCATGTTCGTCGCGCCGCTGCTCTACGCGATCCACGCGCTACTCACCGGCGCCTCGATGGCGCTGATGAACGCGCTCGACATCAAGCTCGGCTTCGGTTTTTCGGCAGGGCTGTTCGACTATGTGCTGAACTTCAGCCTCGCGACGCGGCCCTGGCTGCTGCTGCCCATCGGCGCGGTCTATGCGCTCCTCTATTACGGCCTGTTCCGTTTCTTCATCCGCCGCTTCGACCTTGCCACCCCGGGGCGCGAGAAGGGTGAGGTCGCCGAAACCGCGACCGCGCCGGCGGGCAGTGCGCGCGGCGATGCCTTCGTCACGGCGCTGGGCGGGGCGGCCAACCTGATCAGCGTCGATGCCTGCACCACTCGGCTGCGGCTCATCGTCGCCGACCAGAGCGCGGTCGACGACGCCGCGCTGTCGGCGCTCGGCGCGCGCGGGATCATCCGCCCGTCGGAGAATGCCGCACAGGTCGTGCTCGGGCCGATTGCCGACCTGGTTGCCGAGGAAATCCGCGGCGCACTGGCAGGCGGCGGCGCATCGGCCCAACCGGCGCTGACCAATCCGCCGGCCGGCCATGCCGCTCATGCCGCCGCACTGCCCGCCGACATTCTCGGCGCGCTCGGCGGCGATGCCAATGTCCGCGCGGTGCAGGCGCTCCATGGGCGCTTCCGGGTCGAGATCGCCGATGCGGCGCGCGTCGATGAGGACGCGCTGGCACGGTGGGCGCGCGGGGTCGTCCGCCCGCGCCCGAATATCTGTCACATCCTTCCATGATTAGGGCGGCGGCCTTCCCGCTGCTCGTCCTAATGCTCACCGGGGCGGCTCCACCCGAGCCGGCCCGGTGGGCTCCCCTTCCCGTCCACATCGGCGGCCGCGTAGCCGCGGCGCCCGAGGGCGGCGTCGATTTCGGCTGGCCGGGGGTCTATATCGAGGCCCGGTTCGAGGGAACCGCCGTGCGGGTGCGGTTCGCGGCGCCCACCGACCATATCCGCGTGTCGATCGACGGGGTAGAGCGCGCCGTCTTTCGCGCGCCGGGCGAGGTCGACACGGTGATCGGCGGACTGGCGGCGGGCGTGCATATCGTGCGCCTCGAAAAGCTGACCGAAAGTCAGGCGGGCGCCAGCCGTTTCATTGCCTTCGAGGTGGCAGGCAAGCCACTCGCGCCGCGTTCGCGCGTGCGCCGGATCGAATTCATCGGTGACAGCTTCACCGTCGGTTATGGCAACATGTCCGCCACGACCACCTGTACCGGCGAGGAGGTGCACGACCGCACCGATACGAGCCGGGCCTTCGGTCCGCTCATAGCGCGCGCGCTCGATGCGGATTATCGCATCAACGCCTTTTCGGGTTTCGGAATGGTCCGCAACTATGACGGCAACGTGCCGGGCGAAAGCCTGCCCTTCCTCTATCCGCGCGCCATCCCCGGTGCCGCCGCACCAGCCGCCACCGATGCCGGCTGGCGCCCGCAAACCATCGTGATCACCCTTGGCGGCAATGATTTTTCGACTGCGCTGAAACCCGATGAGCACTGGGCCGATACGGCGGCGCTCGAGGCTGCCTATCGCGGCCGCTATGCCACCTTCGTCGCGGATCTCGCGGCGCGCCAGCCGCAGGCGCGCTTCATCCTCGTCGGATCGGACCTCTTTTTCGCGCAGGTCGAGAAGGTCGCGGCAGGACTGGAAACCGCCCTACCCGGCCGCGTTGCGACGCTGCGACTACCCCCGCTCGACCTGGGCGGCTGCCACGGCCATCCGTCACTCGCCGATCATCGCCGCGTCGCCGACCTGCTGACCCGCGCCATCGACCGCCGCTGATCCACGCGGCCTTTGCTTATAGATACGGACATGCTCGATCTCGAACCGGGCCGGGAAAATCGCGTCGTCGGCGACCTCGCGATCAGCACCCCGCACCGCGAGGCTCAATATCAGATAGTGCGCCTTGTCGAATGGCCATTGCGCCATTCCGGTCCCGGCATTGGCATAGCGGTGATAGGGCTTGCCATCGACCGCAAAGCGAAGCTCGCGCGACGTCCACAAAAGCTGATAATCGTGAAATGCCCCGCACGCATCCGCGACATCGACTCTGCCGCCATTCCCGGCGGTTCCGCTGGTCGAGATATTATGGACAGTGCCCGTCACCGCGGACGCCTTGCGGTCGAACTCCATGATGTCGATCGAACCGCTGTCGGGCCAGGGCGCCGTCGCGCCGAGCGTCCAGATCGCCGGCCATAGTCCCTCCCCGCACGGCAGCTTCGCGCGCACCTCGATCAGGCCGGAGGTGAATTCGGCCTTGCCCTGCGTGGTCAGCCGCGCCGAGCTATAGCCCTGCCCGCCATGGTCGGCGCGGTCGGACAGCACCTCCTTGCGCGCGGTGATGACCAGCCGGCCGTTTTCGATCCGTGCATTTTCGGGTCGATCCGCCGCATAATATTGCCGCTCGCCATTATGCCAGCCGGTCTTGTTGGCGAAAATGTCCCAGTTCCATTTCGCGGGATCGGGGGCGCCGTCGCGGTCGAATTCGTCGGCCCAGACGAGTTCGAAGCTACCCTTGGGCACCTCCTGCGCCATCGAGGGCGACGACAGAAGCGCCGTGCAAGCCATACCGAACCGGCATCCCCATCCACCCCGCATCATCATTCCCCCAGATGAAAATTGGTATTACATTGATATGATACTTGTCATCATAAGATCATGCAATCACCTCATGCTCGGGAGGAAAGCGGATTAGTCCCAGTCGAGCGCGCCCTTTTTCCATTCATAGATGAAGCCGATTGTCAGGATGCCGAGGAAGACCATCATCGCGCCCCACGCTTCCCAGCCGAGATCGTCGACCACCACCGCCCAGGGAAAGAGGAAGGCGGCCTCGAGGTCGAAGATGATGAACAGGATCGCGACGAGATAGAAGCGGACGTCGAACGGTTTGCGCGGCGCCTCGAAAGCGGGGAAGCCGCATTCATATTCGGAGAGCTTCTCGCTGTCGGGCGCATGCGCGCCAGTGAAGCGCGACACCGCCATCGGCAGGAAGACGAACAGCAGCGACAGCGACAGCGCGACCACGAGGAAGATCAGGATCGGAAAATATTCGAGCAATAGTGCGGACGACGACGCCGCATTGGCGCCGGATACGGATTGGGACAGCATGGCGGCCTCCTTCGAAGTCGCCGGGCCGTCCCGGACCTGATACCGGCGCCTTTGCACGAAGGCGCCGGGGAGGACGTGGCCTCGCTGGGTAGATGTGTGTCCGCTCAGGCGGGCGAAGACAGCTTCATCAGCAGCAGGCCGCTGACGATCAGGATCGCCGCGCCGATGCGCATCGCATTCGCCTGTTCGCCGAGGACGAAGATGCCGACGAGGAACGCGCCGACGGCGCCGATCCCGGTCCAGATCGTGTAGGCGGTGCCGAGCGGCAGCGATTTCATCGACAGCGACAGCAGCGCGAAGCTTACGATCATCGCGGCGATCGTGATCGCGGTCGCGCCGGGGCGCGTGAAACCTTCCGATTGCTTCATCGAATAAGCCCACACGATTTCGAAAAGTCCGGCGATCGTCAAATATACCCAGGCCATGGCAGCCTCCTTCAAGGACTGCCGGGCCGTCCCGGACTTGAAACCCGCGGCATCGCGCGGGGAGGACGTGGCCTCTTCAAGGCGGCCTGGCAGGGGCAGCAGGACTCGAACCCGCGACCCTCGGTTTTGGAGACCGATGCTCTACCAACTGAGCTATACCCCTAGGCCGGAGTGGGCCACTAGCCGGATTGCAGGGACGGGGCAAGAGGGATGACGGGTTGCGCGTGCGGGCCGGGCTGATATGCGCAATTTCGCATGAGCGACGCGTCCCTCTCCACTCCTTCCGAGCACCCGTCGACGGCGGCCCCGCAGAATTATCTGGGCGGGATCGGGCTCCGGCTGCTGGCAATGATCAGCCTGTCGCTGATGTTCGTGCTGGTCAAATATATCGACGCTGCGGGAATCCATGTCGTCGAAAGCCTGTTCTGGCGACAGGCGCTCGTCCTGCCCTTCCTGCTCGTCTGGGTGATGGCGACCGGTGGCTTGGCCTCGCTGAAGACGCAGCGGATCGGCGCGCACGCCCGGCGGATGCTGATGGGCCTCGCCGGCATGGCGTGCAATTTCGGGGCGATGATCCTGTTGCCGATGGCAGAGGCGACGACGATCAGCCTGTCGGTGCCGATCTTCGCAGTCATCTTTGCCGCGCTGCTGCTCGGCGAAGCGACCGGATGGCAGCGCTGGAGCGCGGTGATCATCGGCTTCGTCGGCGTACTCGTCGTGCTCAACCCCGTCGCGAGTTTCGCGGGCGGATTCGGCGGCGAGCATGGCCTTGGCACGCTGGTGGCGCTCACCGGCGCGATCATGACCGCGCTGATCACGATTGCCGTGCGCGACCTCGGCCGCACCGAAAATGCCGCAACGATCGTTTTCTGGTTCAGCCTGCTTTCGATGATCCCGCTGGGGATCGCCCTGCCCTTCGTCATCACGCCGCACGACGGCCACGAATGGTTGCTGCTCGCCGGGCTCGGCTTCCTCGGCGCGATCGTTCAGATGTCGCTGACCGGCGCGCTGCGCCTCGCCCCCGTGTCGGTCGTCATCCCGATGGATTATTCGAGCCTGCTCTGGGCGATTGCCGCGGGCTGGTGGTTCTTCGGAACGCTCCCCGCCGACACGACATGGGTCGGCGCACCGCTGATCGTCGCGTCGGGCCTGTTCATCGCCTGGCGCGAGCATCGCCGCCATATCGCCCGGCCGAAGGAGGTTGCCGCATGACGCTCCCCATTCTCTATCATTGCCCCGATGCGCGCTCGCTGCGCTGCCTGTGGGCGGTCGAGGAAGCCGGGATCGACGTCGACCTCAAGCTGCTCAAATTCCCGCCGCGCGCGTTCGAGCCCGACTATCGTGCGGTGAATCCGCTGATGACCATTCCCGGCTGGGTCGAGGATGGGCGGCTGATGACCGAGTCTGCGGCGATCTGCGAACGCATCGCCGAGGGAACGCCGCTCGAGGTCCGCCGCGATGAGGCCGATTATTGGGATGCCCGCAACTGGCTGCATCGCAGCGATGCGACGCTGACCTTCCCGCTCGCGATCATGATCCGTTATACGCGCGTCGAAGTGCCCGAGCGGCGGCTCGCGCAAGCGGTCGAGGACTACAAGGCCTTCTTCGGCGGACGGGCGAAGAGCATCGAGGCCGCGCTCGCCGACGGGCGCGAATGGTTGGTCGCGGGCCGGTTCACCATCGCCGACATCGCGATCGGCTATGCCGCCTTCCTCGCGACGACACTCGGCGCCGACGATGTGCTCGGCGACGCCACCAAGGCGTGGCTCGCGCGCTGCATGGCGCGCGACGGCTTTATCCGGGCGCGCGAGCGCCAAAAGCGCTGAACCGCCCCATATTGGCGGCATCCTGTGCAAGAGGTCCAACAACCCGCGCAACTTTCGCCCTCATCGAGAGTCGCTCTGCCTGAAGGGGCCAGTGGACACGCGCTGCCCTGCCGATCCAACAGAAGGAGTAGCGTATGGGTTCCGTTTTCAAGACTTCCGGGGCGATGCTGGCACTGGCGATGCTGGCCGGACCAGCGGCTTTGGCCGCACAGGACACCACCGAAGCCGAGCCGATGGCGACCGTCACCGCCGAGCTGCCCTCGCCGGACCAGATGACCAAGGGTCCGAAGATCGAGGGCATTATCTCCGCGCGCAGCGATGGCCGGATGCAGGTCACGACCGCCGACGGCAACAATACGGCGATCGCGATCGCCGATTACACGAAGATCAAGAGCAGCGGCGGCTTCCTGGGCCTCGACCGCGACAAGCTCGCAGCCAATTCGCTGCTCAACGGCCTGCCGGTCACCGTCGAGACGTTGCAGTGGGATGGGGGCCTGGTTGCTAACCAGGTCGTCCTGAAGAACAAGGATCTGCGGACCGCGAACATGATCCACACCGGCACCAACCAGCGCTTCGCCGAACAGACGGCGGCCACCGAGGCGCTGCGCAGCCGCGTGGGCGATATCGACCAGTATAATGTCAAGGGCACCACGAACGTGAACTTCGACACCGGCAAGGCGGTGCTGACCGAGCAGGCGAAAGCCGATCTGTGCAGCGCGGCAAGCCAGGCCGAGGGCATGGACAACGCCCTGTTGCTGGTCGTTGGCTACACTGATTCCACGGGAAGCCAGGAACTCAACCAGGTGCTGAGCGAAAAGCGGGCAAGCCGCGTCGTCAATCACCTGCAGCAGGCGTGCGGCTGGAAGCCCTATCGTATGCTGACCCCCACCGGGATGGCCGAAGCCGATCCGGCGGCCGATAACAGCACCGCCGAGGGCAAGGCGCAGAATCGCCGCGTTGCGGTGAATATCCTGGTCAGCAAGGGCCTCGACGGCCTTTAAGATGCGCGGGGTGGGCCCGGCCCACCCCGAACATCTTGCCATCCGCGCCGGCGATCGCCGCCGACGCGCAAAAAACAGAGAGGCGCGGTCTCGCGACCACGCCCCTCCCCCCAAATTCGGGTAATCTGTCTTAGCGCGAAGCGAGACGCAGCGGACTGCCCTTCGCCGCCCACTGGATGCTTTCGCTGCCCCCCATCGCGCGGATGAAGCAGGTCTGCCCCTGCGCCTTGAGCTGGTTGCACAGGCTCGTCGCGTCGGCACGCGTCGCGAGGCCGTTCACCGTCAGGCGATAGAAATTGCGGCCGTTCACCGTCGCGGCATGGCTCGACGCCGGGAAATTCGCGAGAACCCCGTTCCGCTTTTTCAGCGTGCCCCATTTTTCCTTGGCGATGCCGAGGCTGTCATAGGCGCCGAGTTGCACGGCCCAGCCGTTCGGCTTCTTCGCATCGAAACCCATCGCCTTCGGGATCAGCACGGTTGCGAGTTCGAGCGCCTGTTTCTGCGCCGGGCGGATGCGCCCCTCGCCTGCAACGCGCGGTGCGGCGCGGTAGGGCGCCGCATCGGCGAGGATGACTTCGCCCGCGGGTTTCGGCTGCGGCAGCTCGGTCACCGGCACCACGCCGTCGGCGCCGCGTTCGGGCATCGGAAGTTCGACGCTGCGGATCGCACTGCCCGCATCGGCCAGAACCGGCGGCGGCGGCGCATAGGCGGCGACAGGCGCCGGGTCGGCGCTCGCGAGTTCGACCGCGGGCGCGGCGGCGGCCAGCTGGGTTTCCCCGAAATTGCTGAGTGCAAGGCGCACCGGCATGCCGGCATCCTGCTGCGCCTTCGTCCCGATCAGGCTCGCGACGCGGATTTGCGCGCTCGGCTGTTCGGCCAGTTTCGACCATTCGGCCATCCGCGCTTCGAGTTTTGCAGCGGACAGGTCCTGCGATGCCAGGATACGCGCCTGCGCCCAGCGCCCCGAAAGGGCGAAAGCCAGCGCGAGATTCTGCCGCGTGCGCGCGCTGGCGCCTTCGGCACGTGCAGCTTCGCTCAGCACATAGATCGCGCCTTCGCTGTCACCCGCAAGCGCGAGCGCGAGGCCGATGTCCGACGCCGGCACCGTGTCGCGGTGCTGCGTAAGGAGCGCGACCGCGTCGGCATTCTTGCCCTGCGCGATCTGCGCCAGCGCCAGCGAAAGGATCGTATTGCTGTCGGTCGCGCCGAGCTCGACCGCTTCGGTCAGCGCCGCGGTTGCCGACGCAAACCGGCCGTGGTTCAGATAGGCCTGTCCGAGGAGTGCGCGATAGCCCGCGTCGCGGGGGCTGCCCGCCACCGCGGCTTCGGCGAGGCCGACGGCCTTGCTGGCCTTGCCCGCTTCGAGCGCCACGCGGGCCTGGTCGGCCGACTTGGCGGCGATCGCTGGCTTGCCGGCGGCGCGCGACGGCGCGTCGGCCATCTTGCCCATGCCGCTGCATCCGGTGGCCACGCTCAGGACAAAACCCGAAACGGCCAGGTTCATCAGCATCTTGCGGTTCATGACGATTCCCCCTCTTTTTCTTTAACGCTGCGCCTGGCGCGGCGGGCGCGCCGCCGGCAGGCGGCTCGCCATCGCGTCGATTTCGGGCAGCGACGACAGATATTCGTCGAGCAAATCGGTCAGGATCACCTGCGACGACCGGTTGGTCACCGCACTGGCAAGGCGCAGGCGCAGATGGCGTTCGGCGTCGAGGCGCAGCGTGAAGGCGGCCTTTTCGCGGGCACGCAGCGCGCGGGGCGCCTTTTCCTTCTTCGGCTTCGGCTCGGGACGCGCTTCGACCTTGCGCGCCACCGCGGCGACGCGTTCGATCAGCGATTCCTGCTGACGGACGATTTCGGGGACTTCGGGCGCTTCGGCTTCGAACTGGTCGGCACCGTAATCGTCGGTCAAACCGTTGAAATCGTTTGAAAGCCCTGCCGGGAATTCGTGACCGGCGCCATCGTCGACCGCATGTTCGGCCTCGACATTATGCGCCAGCACCGAACCCGTCAGCAACGGTTTCAGGTCGAGCATCCGCGCGGGTTCGGCCGACTGGTCGGGATCGACATCATAGCCCATGTCGTTCCAGCCAAGGTCGTCATAACCACCGCTGTTGAGGGGGGCCGGGCCGCTGCCGAGCGGCTGGCGGCGCATGGCGGGACGCGCGCCGCCCTTGCGGGCAAGGAGGCCTGCGCTCAGCGATGCGAGGGGTTTGGGTTCGCCCATGGTTCCCGCTCCCGTCACTGACCAGCGATGCGGCGGCCGAAGCCACCACCCATCGGGCGGACCGCGCCATAATTACCCTGCGTCGGGATCGGCGCGGCGAATACGGTGCGGCGGAAATTCTTTTCGAGGCGATCGTTCATATAGGTCCAGAGCTGGCGGATCTCGTCGGCCGAGCGGCCGTTCGGATCGACCTCCATCACCGTGCGACCGTCGATCATCGACGCGGCATAATCGGTACGGTGGTGCAGCGTGACGGGGGCCACGGTGCCATGCTGCGACAGCGCGACCGCGGCCTCGCTGGTGATCTTCGCTTTCGGGGTCGCGGCGTTGACGACGAACACCAGCGGCTTGCCCGCGCGTTCGCAGAGGTCAACGGTTGCGCCGACGGCGCGTAGGTCGTGCGGGCTGGGGCGCGTCGGGACGACGATCAGCTCGGCAACCGAAATCACGCTCTGGATCGCCATGGTGATCGCCGGCGGGGTGTCGATAACCGCGAGCTTGAAGCCTTGCTGCCGCAGGATTTCGAGGTCGGAGGCCAGCCGCGCGACGGTGGTCTGGGCAAATGCCGGAAGGTCGGTTTCGCGCTCGTTCCACCAATCGGCGAGCGAGCCCTGCGGATCGATGTCGATCAGGACGACCGGACCTGCGCCCGCAAGCTGCGCCTGCACCGCTAGGTGCCCCGACAGCGTCGTCTTACCCGACCCGCCCTTCTGTGAAGCCAATGCCAATACGCGCACTGCGTTACCCCCTCGGAAAATCCAATATTCGGCGAAGGGATGCCATGCGGGGCGCTAAAATTGGGTTAACGATGATAAAAAGAGAGTGAACGACTCCCTCGCACTTATGGTAAACAGCGGCCTAATATGGACTTGTCCCAAAACGGATCAGGTTCGCGGCGCCCGCTTTTGTCGCTAACGCGGTGTTAGCCAATTGGCGCTATGAAGCATCCGGGGACTGCGGCCGCCATGGCGCGGCGCAAGTCATTGGAGAATAAGATGCGTTCATTCCGCACCATCGCCCTGCTGGCGTCGCCGCTGATCGCGGTATCGACGCTCGCGGCGCCGGCCCATGCCGACGTCAAGGAAGGCGTCGATGCCTGGCAGGCAGGCAATTACCAGGCTGCGGTCGCCGAGTGGCGTCCGCTCGCGCTCGCGGGCGATGCCGATGCACAGTTCAACCTCGGCCAGGCGTACAAGCTGGGTCGCGGCGTCCCCGCCGACATGGCACAGGCCGAAGCATGGTATCGCCGCGCCGCGAAACAGGGTCATTTGCAGGCGGAGGATAATCTCGGCCTCGTGCTCTTCACCGCGAACCGCCGCGAAGAAGCGATGCCCTTCATCCTCGCTTCGGCGTCGCGCGGCGAACCGCGCGCGCAATATGTTCTCGGCACCGCGCACTTCAACGGCGATCTGGCGGCGAAAGACTGGCCGCGCGCTTATGCGCTGACCAAGCGCGCAAGCGACGCAGGGCTCGGCATCGCCTCGGCGCGCCTTGCGCAGCTCGACAATCTGATCCCGCTCGACCAGCGCCAGCGCGGGCTTGCGATGATCCCCGAAATCGAAAAGGGCGAACAGCGCGCGCGCCTCGCCGCGGTGAACGCCGCGGCGCCGCCCGCTGCCGCCAAGCCCGCCTCGGCCTCCCCCGTGAAGGTCGCGAGCCTGCCCGCTTCGGCGCCCGGCACCAGCTACACACCGCCGCCGGTGATCGATACCCCGCCCGTAGCGAAGCCCGCGCCCGAACCGGTCCGCAGCGTCGCGGTGCCGTCGTCTCCCGCCGCGAGCGCCGCAGCCGCGGCGGCCGCCGAAGCGACCGCCGACGCCGTCGCCGCGACCGGCCAGCCCGGCACGACCTATGCCGCGCCGCCCGAAAGCGGCAAGCTCCCCCCGAAGCCCAAGCCAGCGAAGCCCGCGCCCAAGCCCGCCGAACCCAAAGCCGCACCCGCAAAGGCGACCGCCGTTGCGGCGGCGACGCCGGCACCGGTTCGCGTCCACAGCGGCACCGCAAGCCCTTGGCGCGCGCAGCTCGGCGCCTTTGGCGTCGAGGCGAACGCCCGCAACCTCTGGGCTACGCTCGAAAAGAAAAACGCCGCCTTTGCCGGTCGCCAGCCCTATCTGGTCAAGAGCGGCAAGCTCACGCGCCTTCAGGCCGGCGGCTTTGCGAACAAGGGCGAAGCCGAGAGCTTCTGCGCCGCCGTGAGCAAGAGCGGACAGGCCTGCCTGGTGGTCGCGGACTGATGATCCGCCCCATCGAGACGCCTTAGGGTAACCCGCCTGGCCGTCCCTGACGGGTGTCAGAAAATCTCGACCCCACCTGGCTCTTCGATCATTGCGGGGGCGGTGCGGCGCCCCATCGCGAAACGAACCGTCTCGACGCAGCCCGTCGCGCCCTGCGGCGATGGCGCGGCGCTGGCATTCTGTACGATCGTCTGCGCTGCATAGCCGAAGTCGGCGGCGGGCTGCGCCGCCACGACCTTGATATTGCCGACGCCGCCCCAGGGCGCGATGTCATAAGTGACGATCGCCCAACCCTCGATCGAGCGGCGCCGCCATGGTTCGGGAAATTGCGTTGCGAGCGGCCGGTTCCAGCGCGTCTTTGCGGGGCAATTGCTGCCCGCGGGGCGCGCACTTTCTTCGGCGGGGGCCGGCGGCGCGGCGAGTATTTCGGGCGCCTTCCAGTAAGGATAACGGCAACCCGTCCGCACCCCGCCCGTGAAACGCGAATCGCCGACCGCCCTGCGCGCCGCCGCGTCGAGCGCCTTGTTGCCGGTGCCGAACAGCGTCTTCATCCCAACCGGGGCGCCCTTGGCGTCGGTGTCATAGGCGACGAGCGACCAGTCCCTGACCCCCGGCGTGCCGGGCAGCTTGTCGAAATCCGGGAACGCGCGCAGCAGAGGTTGCGGATACGGCGCGGCGGTGCAATCCCCCCCGGCCTTGATCCGGTCCCATCCCTCCTTCGGCAGCCGTCCAGAGGTCGGGGTGATCGAATAGGACACCAGATCCTCGATTGGGGCGTCGCCGAGCGGCACAGCGTGCGCGACATAGGCGATGCGGCAATTCTTGCGTGCGCCCGCCGCGAAACGGCTTGCAGCGAGCGCCGGAGCGGCATCGCCGGAAAAGCCTGTCGACGCCCCGTTATCGCGCGCGATCGACAGCGGCCGTCCCGCAGCATCGATCTCGAACGTAAAGGAAATCGACGGCGCCTTGACCGGCACCCCAAAGCCCAGTTCGCCCAGCGGGCGGCGCAGCATGACATGGCCGACCTGCGCGCCGTCGCACTGCACCTCACCCGGCATCCAACCCAGCAGCGTGCGGGTCGGCTGTCCGTCTGGGGCAAATCGCGGCGGCGGCATCGAGACATCCATGCCCATCGCCAAAAGGCCAAGGAAAACGCCTGTTTTCAGCATCTGCAAGCCCCCGTCGCCGCGTCTGGAACCGGGGCGATCCTAGCGCGATTGCGGGGGCTTACAAGGTTGAAAAGGCGCCGATAATGATGGCTACTTCGCGCCGCCCTTCTCGTCGGCCAGCCGTTTCGCGAGCAATTTGCGCGACCGGTCGGCATAGGCGCGGCAGGCGCCGGGCGTATCGTTGTAGCGGCCGGGGCCCGCATTGTCGGGATGCGCCGAGATCAGCACGTCGCAGGGCATGGCGTCCATCTTGCGATAGCTCGCCGCGAACCCCTCGACGATCGGCGCGCTCGCCGGCGCGGTGTAGCGATAATCGTCCCCCGACACGGGGTTGAGGCTCGACGCGAAAACGATCGCCTTGCACGTCTTTCCCTCGCACGCCTGCCAACGCCAGCTCATGCTGCCCATCGTATGCCCCGGCGTCGCGACCGCAGTGATCGCGACCTTGCCCAGCTTCAGCACCTCGCCGTCCTTTACCACGCGCAGCCGCGTCACCGCAGGCCAGCTCCCGCCAAAGGCGAGCTGCGGATCGTCCTTCGCCAGCGCGCCGGCGCGCAGCCCCTCGGCACCGCGCGCGCTCGCCACGACGGTCGCGCCGGTATCGCGCGCCAGTGCGGCAAGCCCGCCGCCATGGTCGTAATGCGGCTCGGTGCTCAGAATAAATTTGATGTCTTTGGGGTCGAAACCGAGCTTGCGGACATTGGCGAGGATCGCGGGTGCGGCCTGCGGCAACGTGCCGTCGACGAGCACCAGCCCGGCGCCCGTGTCGATCAGCGCGACGCTCAACCCGCCGAACCCGACGAGATAGCTCGTCCCGAAAATCTTCTCCGGCGGCTGCGGCGCAAGCCACTCTTTCGCGCGCTCGACCGCCATCGGCCGCGTCAGCGGGTCGTCCGTCGGAACCGGGGTCCCGCTCACCGCGGCGAGCCATGCGAACAGGCTGATTACTTCGATCATATTTGTCTCCCTTCACCGCCGGAATGCCAAGGCACGCGCGCCGCGACAAAGGATCATTTCTCGACAAAGCCATGAGAATAATTGATGGTAAAGCATGGACCGCGCCCAGCTCCCCTTGAACGCCCTGCGCGCATTCGAGGCCGCGGCGCGCCACCTCAATTTCACGCGCGCTGCGATCGAGCTGTGCGTCAGCCAGGGCGCGGTCAGCCATCAGGTCGCGCAGCTCGAACGCCGGCTCGGCACGCGCCTGTTCCACCGCCTGCCGCGCGGGCTCGCACTCACCGACGAGGGGCATGCGCTCGTCCCAGTGGTCGCCGACGCGTTCGACCGCGTCGCCGCGACGCTCGACCAATATGCCGATGGCCGCTTTCGCGAGGCGCTCAAGGTCGGCGTCGTCGGCACCTTCGCAACCGGCTGGCTGCTCCCGCGCCTCGATCGCTTCGCGCGCGTGCACCCCGCGATCGACCTCAGAATCTCGACGAACAACAACCGCGTCGACCTCGCCGGCGAGGCGCTCGATTATGCGATCCGTTTCGGCGACGGCGCGTGGCACGGCACGCACGCCGAGCCGCTGCTCGCCGCGCCGATGACGCCGGTTTGCGCGCCCGCGATCGCGGCGCGGCTCAAGACGCCTGCCGATCTGGTCCACGAGCGCCTGCTGCGCTCGTACCGCGCCGACGAATGGACGCTATGGTTCGGCGCTGCCGGGGTGCCCGCGCCGGTGCTGCGCGGCCCGGTATTCGACAGTTCGGCGTTGATGGCTTCGGCCGCGGCGGCTGGCCTCGGCGTCGCGCTTGCGCCGCCTTCGATGTTTGCGCGCGAGCTCGCGGCCGAAACGCTCGTCCAGCCCTTTGCGATCACGATCGACGCGGGCCGCTATTGGCTCACCCGCCTGATGTCGCGCGGCGAGAGCGACGCGATGCAGCGGTTCCGCGATTGGCTCGTTACCGAAATCGAGGGCGATACACTGCCGGGCTGAGACCGCGCGCGCCGGTTTCCGCGCAACAAAAAAGGGCTCCACCATGTGATGGAGCCCCCCCATGTTCCTCGCGCATGGCAACGCCAACGAGGAAAACGCATCGGCCTTTCAGGGGTGTAGGTCGCGCGAAAGGCCGGATGTGGGGTGATTTTATGCCGCGCCGGATGGGTTGGCTTTCACATTCTCACGGTCCGGCGGCCGGTCGAAGCCCCCGTCAGTTCACCATCCGCTCATAGCCTTCCCAATAAGGGGCGCGCAGGTCCTTGCGCAAAATCTTGCCGCTGGCGTTGCGCGGCAGCGCGTCGATCACGTCGATGCTGCGCGGGCATTTGAACGGCGCGATACGCTCGCGCGCCCAGGCGATGATATCGGATTCCTCGACCGTCGTGCCGGGCTTCGCGACGACGACCGCCTTCACCGTCTCACCCCATTTCTGGTCGGGGATGCCGATCACCGCGACTTCCTGCACCGCCGGATGGCCGAAGATCGCGCTTTCGACCTCGGCCGGATAGACATTCTCGCCGCCGGTGATGATCATGTCCTTCATCCGGTCATGGATGAACAAATAGCCGTCGGCGTCGAGATAGCCCGCGTCGCCCGTGCGGATCCAGCCGTCGTCGGTCATCGTCTTCGCCGTCGCGTCGGGCAGGTTCCAATAGCCGAGCATATTGTTCGACGAGCGCGTCACGACCTCGCCCACCTCGCCCGTCGCGACGGATTGGCCGTCGGGTCCGAGGATGACGATTTCGACCCCGGGGAGCGCCTTGCCCGCCGAACGCATCCGCGCATTGCCTTCGGGATCATGATCCTCGGGCGGCAGCATCGAGATGGTTCCCGTCGTTTCGGTCATCCCATAGGCCTGGATGAACTGCGCGCCGAAAACCTTGATGCACTGACGCAGCAGTTCGAGCGGGATCGGCGCGGCGCCGTAGAGGATATATTTGAGGCGGCTGTAATCGACGCTGGCGCAGCGCGGATGCATCAGCAGCATCTGGAGCGCCGCGGGGACCATGAAGAAGCGCGTCACCCCATGCTGCTCGACCGCGTCGAACACCCCGTCGGGATTGAATTCGGCAAGCACCACGCCCGGAAGCCCCGCAGCGAGTGCCATGATACCGAGCCCGGTGCCGCCGATATGCGCGCACGGCATTGCCACGAGTACGGCCTCGTCATCCTCCCATTTGGTATAGGGCAGATCGAGCGTGTTCGAATGCTTCCGGAGCGCGAACAGATTCTGGTTCGACAGCACCGCGCCCTTGGGATTCCCGGTCGTGCCCGAGGTATAGAGCTGGAGCACCGCGTCATTCACCCCCGAGGGTTCGAAGGACACACGGTCGGCGCCGTCGATCATCGCCCATGCGTCGGCCGCGCCGACGATCGCCGGGTTATGCTTCAGTTTGCCGGAAAGCTGATCCGCCAGCCCCTCGAACCCCGGTCCGGCAAAGACGATCTTCGCCTCTGTATCGTTGACGATGAAGGCCCATTCGGACGGCGACAGGCGCCAGCCGATCGGCGCCATCACGATGCCGGCGCGTGCGGCGCCATAGAAAAGGGTGAAATAAAGATCGCTGTTCTTGCCGACCCACGCGATCCGGTCGCCCTTCTTCAGCCCCGCCGCGATCAGCGCCGATGCCGCGCGCGCGGTGCGGTCGTCGAGTTCGGCGTAGCTGTAGACGCGCCCTTCTTCGCGCAGCCCGACACGGTCGGGGCGCTCGCCCGCCCAATGCGTCAGGAATTCGTCGAACGTAAACAGCTCCGAAACATCGCGGCCCATCGGCACTCTCTCCTCGAATCGCGTCTTTTGCGCGCAATTGGGGGAAAGCTAGCGACTGTACCCGCGAGGTAAAGCGGCGATCGTCGATCCTGTCAGGTCCGTCAGGTGCGGCGGAACAGCAGCATCAAATTGTTCGCGGGCATCGCGCGGCGCTCCGCAAAGGCGAATCCCACCTCGGCGGCGACGCGCTTGACGGCATCGGTGTCGCGCAGCCCCCACGCCGGATCGCGCGCGCGCAGGCTGGCGTCGAAGGCCAGGTTGCTTGCCGCCGTGGGCACATCGGGTTCGATATACGGGCCATAGAGGATCAGGGGCGCGCCCGCGGCGAGCAACCGCGCCGCGCCGGCGAACAAGCCCAGCGTCGCCTGCCACGGGCTGATATGGACCAGATGAGGCAGTCGTTTCGATATTCTGAGGAAACCCAAGGCACTCGCCCTGCTTTTGCGGTCCGGCCGGAATAGAACCCAGCGCCTACCCACCCTGTCCTGACTTCCAGATTGGTCGTTTCGATGTGGATACGCCTTGGCAAAGTCGGTTCAAAAATCGCGCCCACCGTCCGCCCAAACACCCTGAATCAGGTGGCTCTGACGAAGCGGCGGAACGGCGGCGTGCAGGATTATTGCTCTGGACAGCCATCGAGTTCTGCACCCGGCGACGTTCCAAGGCTGATCATCGAAACTCGGTCCCCCGATATCCTGAAAAGGAGTTTCACCCCTTGAGAGGCAAGGGTGACGTAATCAGTCTGACCATCATTCTCGCGAGCGGCGCGCGCCGAGGGATATGCTTTGAGCACTTCCTTTAGCGAACTCCCAATTCGAATGCCTTTTTCGGTTGAGATTTGGGGCGCATATATCGACCGGCCATGTGTCAGGCTTATACTGTCAATGCGACGATCAGAATCCAAGGTCGCCGACAAGCCGTCAGGCCATTGATGACCATCAACCGCACACCAGAACTCATTCTCAGGGTCGATTGGATCCAAACCCATCGGCTGCTGCAGGGATATGAAACTTGCCCCCACGCGGAGCAGGCCCCAACCGATATTACCTAATTTCGAGCAGTCATTTACGCCACAACCACGCGGCGCAAACTGTGCCGACGCGTCAACCGACTGACCAACGTCAGACCGAAACCATGTGGCGAGCAGTCGATCATCCTCGTCTCGGATACTGCCGTCTTCGTCGGCGACAAGGGCCGCGCAATGGAGCTTGACCGGCATGGTGCTGCCATCTGCTGAGGCATAAGGATACTCGGGCGAAACGACATAGTAGAAGAATGGATGTTGTTTTTTGGCAATGGGCTCGATCACCTCCGGCGCAATCTTGAATGACAGTGACGGAAGGGTTTGGCCGTAAGATATCGCCCCGGTCGGCTTCATTTCATAACCGAACAAACGATTGCAAAATTTCCCATCTGAACAGTCGCGCGGCTGATTGAGGCTTTGGGGTCGCAGTGTCAGAGTTTCCGCATCTGCATCGTATGAAAAGTCGCTCCAAGCTGCGAATGAAACCACCGCGAACATTGGTGATCGGGCAGCAAAACTTGAAGACCTATTTCGTTCTGCGGCTTCATAATCGACGGTTCGCTGAAACACGCCTTTGCCCTTGGGCCGCTCTGCAGCCATTAACTCCTGAAATTCGTCCGGCCAGATTTCCCCCAGCGCCGAGTTTGTCGCGAGCTCTTCGCAAGGGTGCTTGACCGATGCCAATGCGTCAGCAGTCGAGGCCAAGGCGCTGATCATTGCAAAAATAAGTAGGCTAACTTTCACGAGACTGCCCCCAACGATTCCCCATGTCGCAAACAGACGGTTATGCGGTAAGCTGCCGATGATCCACGTAAAAGTGACGGTGTAGGCCACATCATATGCGTTTGCCCGCTGGCGCCAGAACGTGGCTTCTGCCGAGTTGGCTACCTCCAACCGTCCGCCCAGACCCCCGGATCAACGGGCCTGGACGAAACGGCGGAACGGTCAGACTGCGGATTTCGCCCAGTCGATCCCGGTGGCGGCAGCACCGGCATCAACAGCGACGAGCAAGCTTTCCTGACTGAGATGCGAATATCGCTGGCTCGTGGTCACGCGAGCGTGCCCGAGGATTTGCCCAACGACGTACAAGGATTGCCCGTTCGACACCATGTTGCTCGCGGCGGTATGCCGGAGATCGTGGACGCGAACATCGGGCAAACCGGCTTCGATCCGGGCCTTGTTCCATACATAGAAGATGTCCTTGTAAGGTTTCTTCGTTTGTGGGTTCGGCACCACGAAGGGACAGTCATCCCAGCGAGGCACTTGTGCCAGTAAGTCCAAAACGGACTGCGACAAGGGTACATGCCGCGCCTTTCCCGACTTGCTGTGCGGAATGCGCCAACGCCGTTGATCGAGATCGAAATGCTCCCAACGCGCATCAAGCAACTCCCGCTTTCGCGCGCCGGTCAGCAACAACAGCGGGATGATGAAACGGAGCTGCTTATTTGGGCTGGCTTCGATCGCTGCCTTTACTCGTTCCGTTTCCGCCGCCGTCAGGTAACGCTCGCGCGCATTGTCGACCCTGAAATGCGGAATCGCGCCCAAGGGGTTCACTTCGGCGCCGGGCACGTTCCATTGTCGAGCCAGCTTGAACATATAGCCCAGCACGACATGAAGGAAGTTGACCGAAGCAGGCGAAAGCCCCTCTTCGACCTTCTTGCCAAACCACGCTGCGATCGCTTCGGGTTCCAGTTCATCCAGCCGCATCTTGCCGAAACGGGGCAGGATGTGAAGGCGTAGCGCCCGCGCGTCATTGTCGTGGCTGCGTTTGTAGGTCCGGACATAATCGAGATAGCGGACTGACAGTTCGGCAACGGTCGGCACCGATCGTTTCGCCTGCTTGTCTTCCAACGGGCTTTCGCCGACCACAACACGCGAACGAAGCTTCAACGCTTCGCGCTTCGCCTTTTCGTAGCTGATGTCGGGATAGGGTCCGATCCGAATTTGGCGGAGGCGGCCGTAGGTGTCTTTGTATCGAAGGTGGAACGATTTGCCGCCATTGGCCCTGACTTCGAGGATGAAGCCGGAAAGCTTGTCCGAGTAATAATCCACCTTGCGTTTGCCGGGCGGGCAACTCGCGGTGAGGACGAACGTGGCGTCCATTGAAACAACAGGCATGCGAATTTCCTTTCTGGATGATCGATAGATTGAGGTCGCCCGACGGGGGCGAATGTCGATAAGGGTTGGGGTAGCCGGACGGCCGGATCGGCGCTGTGGCATGGAGAAAAGCGGCCGGACGATTATGCCCCTCCCTGCCCGCCTCCCCCTACGCGACCGTGGTGCCGGACCAGCGCTGCCGGTGGTGGGGGGTGGGGTAGCAACCGGGGCAACTTTCGGTCGAAGCCCCGGTCACTGGCACCAGCGTTCAGTTCGATTGAATTTCAATCAAACTTGCTTTTGCCTTGTGGAAGCGGGACGGTGCTTGCCTCCGACCGTTTGTCGTCATCATGCACAGAACCTACCTTCAGAAGCGGCACGCGCCATTTGTTGCTGCCCCTGATGCGCTTTGGTTCACCAAATAATTCGCGCAGCAACTGGGCACACTCCTTGACCTGCGCGTTGCTGGGATTGGATATTTCGACATATTTTAGCAGTTCGGTCGGAGTAAACGCCGGGGAACCAGAGGGATCTTTCACTTCATGGTCGATGTGCGATAGGACTAAATCCCTGACCACGCTTGACGCCATGTGCTGACGGTTGATCGCATCGAGCTGTTCTTCGGCGGAAGAGTTTAACCACCACACTTCCCCCGATTCCAATGCCTGAGCCATCTGTGCAAAGACCTGTTGCATGTCGATGCCGTGGGCATAGTTGATCGACGCGACACGGATGGTCCACCAGCGCCGATTACCAGTTCCATCGACAAGAAAGGTGTCGTCATTCACCGTCGCGATGAAGACGGTCCGTCGAGGATAGGTGCTATCCTGCTTTGCATAGGGCTGGCGCACCTTGTCGATATCGTTGGTCAGGATCCCTTTCAGACGTTCGACATCTCTCCGAAAGGTTGACCCGAGTTCACCAATCTCGACCAGCCAGTGACGGATAGCGGTCAGAATGGAATCCTTGCTGCCGCCGTCTAGATGGTGGTCAAGCTTCACCAAAGAGTCAGCGAGAGCGGGTTCAGGCACCAACGATTTGAGCCAACTGGTTTTGCCGATCCCCTGCGCACCTTGAAGGGTTAGGACGCCACGGGTCTTGAAGCCTGATTTCAGAAGTGCTGCTGCAGTCGCGCTCAGCAGCCATTTGCGCATCAGAAGATTGCGGAAGCTCTTGTCGTATCCCTCCTCGACCTGAAGCGTTTCGAAAAAATCAGGCAGCCGGTTGACGCCATCCCACGGCTTGCTTCGAATCCAGTCTTCGGCAGGGTTGAAGGGATTTTCGTCAGCAATCACTACAAGGAAAGCGCCGACATGCGTTGTGGACATGCCGTGAGCCGCGACCAAGCTGACAATTTTGGCCTCGGTCACGTTGAGCGCATTGTCTATCGTCCCGGTGTGATCAGGATGGACGATCTCAACGTCTTTCTTGATGACATTATATCGAACCGTAATCCCGTACTTCGTCAGCACATGACGAAGATTGCCCACGGTCAATGGGGGAACATTTCCGTGAGCGGGTTGATCGGGCAAGGACCGTGTGTCGATCTTGTTGGTCCCGGCAGGACGCTTAAGATGCGTGGATGCGAGATGGGCCGCGCGCGCCATTTGTATGGGCGTCGGTTTCTTTCTGTCTGCTTCGCTCGGCGCGGGTCGCTGACCGTCATTAAGTCGTGGAGAAGCTTTACGAATTGAATCCATTGGTAAATCCTAGAATTGAAAGATTCACCTGATCGGTGCGAACGAATGACGCGATCCGGGTTCAGGCGAGTACGCAATCAGTCCAGGCACAATCCTGCTCTGATGCAGGATTGTGGGCATCGAGAAGGAGGGAATCCGGCGAGAGCGCGCGAAATCCAGCCCGCAGCGCGGACTAATCTGGCAAAGCCAAGATTGAAGGGATTTGGAGCTGACACGACGAGTCACACATTTCTTCCGTCAGTTGAAGGACTGATGATGCCGGGTCCGCGATGCGGTCAGGAAGAATGTGTAGTTATCGAAGCTTCGTTGTGACGATTCCGGCAACCGGCACGAAGCAGAGTGGCCATATGGAGGCGAGCAGCGGCAGTTCAAGGGGTTGCGAACTTTGTCCCTGAAACTACCCCGCCCGCCCATTCAGCGAGAACCGCCGAGAAGTTACCTCACCTGCTACCCCCACCCCCCACCCGGCGGCAGAGCTGCACAAGGTCGATCCATCCGGTGTCCTCACGATCCTCAAGGAACAGCAAGAACGCGAAGCCCGAATTGCCGACACAATAAATCAATTCGAACCAGCCACCGTGATTGTGTAGCCAATCCCAATAGGGTTCGAACCCCGGCTGGCCGAAGCGAACGCCCTCCCGCTCCAGCGGCGAGAAAAGGACTTCGGCTTTCAGCGCGACTTCTGTGTCGCCCGGACACAGGACGACAATGTGCGTGTAGTCTTCGAGGCCGTCGTCAACGACCTGATCGATCCTTTGCTGGAGTAGCATTTTGATATCATGGCGGAGCGGCAATGTCAGCGCATTGTCCATTGAAGCTCGGTCGGGAAGTGAAAGCATGATGTTTTCCAGACAAAAAAAATAGCGCCCCGAAGGACGCCGTTTGCGGTTGATGCTCTTGACGCAGGTGTCAGGCGTGGTCGCGAACCAGCCCGAGCAGGGTTTGGTCGATGTCAGATCGATCCGGGACAAAAAGGACAATGCCGAAGCCGTCGTCGCTGAGGATCATCACCGCCTCGAACCAAGCTCCGTGACGCGCGACATACTCGAAGTTGGCGGTGAAGCCGGGGTCGCCGTAATTGCTGCCGTCCACGAGATTTGCGGCGAGTGGAACCCCCACCACCCCCTCGATGGCGGCGAGCGTGTCGAGCGGTTCCGCGACAACGAAATGGGCCAGTTCGCCAAGATCATAGCCGTCGCAGTCAAGAAGCTGATCGCGCCTGAGCGCCAACAGCCGTTTCAAATCGGCGTCGATCGGTGA
Source organism: Sphingopyxis sp. (assembly GCF_035998905.1). GTDB lineage: Bacteria > Pseudomonadota > Alphaproteobacteria > Sphingomonadales > Sphingomonadaceae > Sphingopyxis. The sequence goes on from NZ_DASYHG010000030.1 coordinate 206,317, forward strand.
CGCCAATGCGTGGGCCATGTCGGCCGTACTTCGGATAGAAATCATGATGGGCTCTCCAAATAGAAAAAAGGCCCCCGGAATTTCTTCCGGAGGCCCTTTGGGTTGAGGTTTTGGCTGTTATTCAGCCGCTGTAGGCAAGATCGATGCAGGGTTGAATGCGCCGCAGGATTTTCTCTCGGCCCCAGAACGTAATCTTCGTGTTCTCGGTACCGTCCAGTTGAGCAGCGGCGCTAACACCGCCGACGCCGCCACCACCGTCCCACACGAACAACGTGCGCTGGGGGCGATCGGGTTGACGATAGACGTGTGGCATGATGGGAGCATCGACCTCGATCATGCACCGCTCAAGATCGTACATATTCTTGTTCGTCTGGGTCGAAAACACCGGCTGCGTTTTCATCAACCCGGCAACGTCGGCAGCTATTGCAGGGACGGCAATTGTCGCAGCTATGATCGCCGCGACGACGTAGTTTCTTCTCATAAGCTTCCTTTCAAAATGTCGCGGCCACCCTCACGTCGGGCAGACCGGCGATACGCAGCGGGATGGCGAAGTAGTTTTCGACGTTGGTCCGGGCCTGCCGCTTTGCTGCGTCGAGCAGTCCCGGTTGTTGCGCCTGCGCCACCATCGCGCGGCGGGCATTCGCGTAGTTCGCTTTCCTGAGCGCCTCGACCTGCTCATCGCTAAAGGTCAGCACGCCGCCGTTGATCGTGGTCGCGTTCTCCGGCTGGAAGGCGATGTCGCCCAACGTCACCTTCGGCAGTTTCACCGTCACCAGCTTGGCCTTTTCGTTGTAGCTGACGTCGGCGAGGCTGAGGTTGGACAGATCGAGGTAATAGCTGACGACGGCCGGAACGCTGAGTTCCTGCTCGCCTCCGAACAACCAAAGGACGGTGCGCCCGGCCTGTACCTTGGCCGTGCCCTTGTAGCTGAAAACAAGCAGCTTGCTCTCCTCGCGCAGGCTTTCGACCGTCGTGGCGAGAACCTTCTTGGTGTCGAGGGTGAACAGGCCGGTATGTTTGACCTCGCTGTCGACCGGCTGTTTCGTCGCGACGCCATAGCCTACGCCGAGCGCAGCGACATGCGTTGCGGCCAGCAGGCCGATGGTGCGATGCCCCGTCATTTGAGAGCGAACATCAAGGGAGCCGGGGCTTTTGAATCCAGTGGCCAGCGCGCGATCTTTTCGATCGTGGCGTCGGTAGTTGTGTCCAGAGGAACCTTGACCCGCCACGTCGCCTTATCAAATGATGCCTTTCCAAGCCGCCATACCGCTGTTTTCTTGTACGTGACGTTGGGATTCAGCGTGCCCGTATCGTCGTTGTTTTTTATCGCCTCCAACATTTCTGCTTCTCCATCCTCCGCATATTCCTGAGAATTGCCGTCGATGAGCTTGATGTCCGGCTGGTTCCCCCGATCGACGGGCGCCGAACCGACGTTCTTGATGGTGTAGCGAACCACGACAAACGTCTCATCGGGACTAAGCGTTGGTCCCATTCCATAGACACCGACCTTCGACTGCGTTTCGACCGATTTGATCGTGATTTCGAGATCGTTTCCCTTTGCCGACTTACCGATTGCCACTGTCGGCAGATCGCGTTCCGTAGGGGTTTCGGCAACGGCGTTCGATGCGGTGTCATCGCCGCCACCGCAGGCGGCAAGCCCAAGGGTCAGCAAAAACGCCAAGGCGGCGCGATTCAGTTGTGCAATCATTTTTCTCTCCTTTGGTGATGCCCGAACATGGGCAAGTTGAGGCCATCACCGACGGTTCAGATTACCGACGCTGTTGGCCAAGACTAGCAAAAATGAGATTCATCGTCCGTGGTCCAATCAGCAACATTCTGGCCCACCCTGAAGGATGGATGTCCGGCAAAGATTGGCTGTGAATATGAAGCGACTGCGCAAGGAGCGTGGCTGGTCGCAAGAGGCACTCGCCGACGAGGCGGGGCTCGATCGGACTTACATTAGTGGCATTGAGCGTGTGGTGAAGAATCCGACGATCGCTGTCGTTGAGCGGGTCGCAACGGCGCTCAGTTGCAGTTTAGGTGACCTGTTGGATTAACATTGGGGTTACAATGTTGCCGCTGTTAAGCGTCCGCCATCGCACAATCGAACAACCGCTGCATAATACCATTCGGAGAGTTTCAATGCCGCTGACTGATGATCAGGTCGCCCTTTTGCAGGCGTTTATCGACGATAAACCTGCCGGAATATACGACGCATGGGATTTAATTCCTGAAGAATATCACGAATATTTTGCAAGCCCGACCGCACACGGTGAAGCCTTTAAGAGGGCCGTTGACGGCAACTTGTTCAAATCCGTCGCATGGGTAGGCATGGGTAAGAATTCGAAGCACCAAAGATACTCGCTTCACGGAGCCGCCGTTCCAGACGATGAAAAGCTGCTTCGTTAAATTGACTACGCCAAACGGATGGTTTTTCCGTCCACATCGGCCCATGGACGTGGTTCAGCTTTTCGGCGTCAATGTCCGGCACCACCGCAAGCTCAAGGGCATGACCCAGGAGGAATTAGCGGCGGCGGCGGAAATGGAACGCAGCTATGTCAGCGACCTCGAAAGAGGCACGCGGAACCCGTCTGTGGCTGCGCTCGGTAGGATCGCAGAAGCGCTTGAGATTGAACCTTACGTCCTGCTTATGAAGGCTTAGCGGGACCTTACGCCCAATCTATATAAGATGGCACTTTCCTCGCAGCACATGCGGACTTCCGAATATGCCACCCCGCCGCCCGTGGCGGCCGGAGCTATACAATTGGCTCACAACGATCTACGTCCGAACCGAAAAATTTGTGGAGAAACCCATGTCGTTAGAACAAGAGATTGATAAGGCTGCCAGACAGGTTTCCACAGACGCCTTCAGCCTCACTATCGGCGAGTTAGCAAATCTTTATCGTGATGGCGACGTCAAGATTGACCCAGACTTTCAGCGTCTTTTTCGTTGGGATATCGCTCGAAAGAGCCGCCTGATCGAGTCGATATTGGTGCGCATCCCTTTGCCCTCAATTTTCGTTTTCGAACTTCCAAATAGTAAGTGGGAGGTCATCGACGGCCTACAACGATTATCGACGATCCTTGAATTCATGGGGGAATTGAAGGACCCCGACAGCGACGATGCCAACGTGCCTTTCGCCCTCATCGGAACTCAATATCTCCCTTCCCTTCGGGGAGCTTTTTGGTCTGAAGAACTTAAGCAGAAGCGCTTGGAAATTGACGCGCTGAAAAAGAGCGCCAACGATGCCGATTTCGTAGACAACACCAATCTGTATCACGCTCTCGACGCCGATCTGCAGCGCGCGATTAAGCGCACAAAAATCGGTGTGCAACTTTTAGAAAAGAAAAGCGATCCGAAGAGCAAATTTGACCTGTTTCAAAGACTGAACAGCGGCGGGCTGTCAGCCAACGACCAAGAGCTAAGAAACTGCGCCATAGTAATGGTCAATAAGAGTTTCTTCGATAGGATGAAATCGTTCGCTGAGAGTGAAGAGTTTTCGCAACTAATCCCCTTGGGGCCAACATCAATAAGAAAGTCTAATCATCTCGATAACTTAAGCAAAATTATTGCATTCTCGTTTATAGATTACAAAATTGGAACGGATATCGAAGAATTTGTCACAAATGCAATGGTAGATATTGCTTCGAAGAGCCAAGGAGACATCGATCAGATTTTTGATAAAATCCAAGATGGCATGAAAATACTGATCGACTCCTGCGGTTACAACGCCCTGCGCCCGTACCGAGATGGAGAATTTTCTGGCAGGATTGGACGAACGTCAATCGAGATAATCTTGGTCGGGATATTGCGATGCCTTGATAATATAAAATCGAAGCCGGACCCTTCATCTTTCGTCAAATCTCAAATTATAGAGTTCTGGCAATCTGACGAATCCAAGAAGTTCTCCGCAGCCGGGATTGCTGGTACGGACCGCGTGCAATTCACAATTCCCCGAGGCATCGCATTGTTTTCGGCGTGACACCTGAGACCTTACTTGCTTCGCGGCTACAGGAGGATAAAACTTGGAGAATCAGGGAGCTATCTGAGCTTGTAAGGGCTTGCCAAGATGCAAGTGGGACGCGGCAAGAGGCGCTGCTTCGCGCCGCAATCCCCGTGCTGTATGCCCACTGGGAAGGATACTTTGTTGTCGCAGCAAATTCGTATCTAGGGTTTGTTTCAGAAAAACGCGTCAATGTATCCCTGCTAAAGGAAGAGTTTTGGGCGATATCAGTCCGAAAGAGATATAAGTCCAACCAGATTTCAGGTGAAAAGAATTTCGCTAGATTTTTGGTATCAATACGATCTGAGCCCGACAAAATTTTCAAACGGGGAAACTTTGATCGGATTAATGGCCAGTCTAATCTTAACTGTGAGGTCCTAGATTTCTGCCTCTCCTGTATCGCAATTGATGGCCGTCCTTTTGATGGATATAGGGAGTTTATCGATAAAGAGCTTGTGGATCGGCGCAACCACGTAGCTCATGGGGCTTCGCTCCGGTTCGAACCGGGCACAATCTCGGATTACCGCGATAAGGTCGTAGATTTACTCAGAATCGTGCACAACGAGATTGAAAACGCAGCGAACGCAGGTGCCTATTTGAAATAGGTCGAAAATCGCCTTGCGAAAATGCCTTTCGCATTATCCTTTCGGCAGCAACAGACTTGCGTCCCCATAGCTGTAGAAGCGGTAGCCTTCCTCAATTGCGTGCCTGTAAGCTGATTGCATAATTTCCAATCCCATCAGCGCACTAACCAACATGAACAATGCTGGAATCACCCAGCGATCGCCCACGCGGGCGTCACATACGCAGATACAGCAACATCAGATTGTTCGCGGGCATCTCCTGAATCTCCGCCAACGCGAAACCTTTGGCTTCAGCCAGTTCGGTCACATCTTCCAGCCAGCGGACACCCCATTCCGCATTCCGCGCCCGCAGACTGTCGTCAAAGGCCGAATTGCTGGGTGCAGTTGGGTGATCCTTGCGAAAGTAAGGTCCGTAAAGGATTAGCGGCGCGCCTTTCTGGAGAAGCTTTGCGCTTTGTGTGAAAAGCCCGACAGTGGCGGCCCATTGACTAATATGGACCATGTTGATGCAGAGAACCGCATCGACACGGTCGATGGGCCATTCGGGTGCCGACGCATCGAGCGCGCGGGGCGGCGCGATATTCGCAAGACCGGCTTCAGCGCGATATGCCGCGATCGAAATCAGGCCGGCAGGATCGGGATCGCTCGGTTGCCATTCCAGATGCGGAAAGGCGGCGGCGAAGTGGACGACATGCTCGCCCGATCCGCTCGCGACCTCCAGCACCGTGCCGGTTTCGGGTAGCCAGTCGGCCAGCACCGCGGCAATCGCGTCGCGGTTGCGCAAGGTCGCGGGGGCGTGGCGCTTGGCGGCGGGATCGCCGTCGCCCGGCATCCACGGCTGCGCGGTCACTTGCCCTTGGCCTGCGCCCGCGCGCGGCGTTCGCGCGCGATCAGCCAGGCGAAGAGTCCGACCGGGCCGACCATCAGGGTCAGGAACAGGAAGGGAAACTGGACGATCCGGCTGAACCCCTTCTGGTCAGCGTCGCGGGCGATCCACATGCCGGTGAACAGGTCGAACGCCAGATAATGGATCCACCCCATCGTCGCCCCGCCGGGGCTGTCGAACAGCTTCATCACCCCCTTCAGCGTCGTGAAATCCGCCCCGCTCGCGCCACCGGGATCGATGCCGCCGGTGACGAAGCCGATAATCAACACCGTATAGGCGAGGCAAAGCAGGAAGACGCCCGCATAAAGGATCGCCGCGAGGATTTTCGGGCTGCGCGGCAGGAAGGCGAGCGCGATCCAGCCAGCAAAGGCCCAGTAATTGGCCAACAGAAAGATCGTATCCCAGCTCATCGCATGCTCCCCCGCCCTGTCAGATCAATCCGCCGAGCCCGAACAGCACGACGCCTGCAAGCACGGCAATGGCGCCGGTGACGGTGATCAGCAAGGTCATTCGCGCCGCCGATGCACGCCGCGAGACTAACAGGGCGGTGGCAAGGCCAAGCCCGATCGCGAACAGCGGCGCCCAAAGGAACGCCCAGTCGTAGCTGAACTCGCGGCGGACCTCGATCATCTCCCATTGCTCGACGACGAGCCCATAAGCCGTGATCGCGATGAGCCAGCCGAGGATCGCGACGATCGCGAACAGCGCACCGGCCGCGACGCACCCGGCACCGGAGTGCGCTTCGGGGCGGTCGGGGCCGGGCGCCATGTCGGTCATCAGCCCTCCCAGGCGAGCACGGGCTTGCGCGCCGCCAGCGTCTCGTCGAGGCGTGCGCGGGGCGCGAAGTGCGGCGCGGTCTTGAGGGCCGGATCGCCGTTCTTCGCCCGCAGCGCGATACTGCGCAGAGCGCCGATGAACTGGTCGAGCACCGCCTTCGATTCGGTCTCGGTCGGCTCGACGAGCATCGCGCCATGGACGACGAGCGGGAAATAGACCGTCATCGGGTGATAGCCTTCGTCGATCAGCCCCTTGGCGATATCGAGCGTCGAGAAGCCTTCGGCGAGGCCTTTGTCGCTGAACAGCGCTTCGTGCATGCACGGGCCCGACTCGGCAAAAGGCGCGTCGAGCACGTCGGTCAGGCTGCGCAGCACATAGTTCGCGTTGAGCACCGCATCCTCTGCGACCTGCTTGAGGCCGTCGGCACCGTGGCTGAGGATATAGGTCAGCGCGCGCGTGAACATGCCCATCTGGCCGTGGAAGGCGGTCATGCGGCCGAAGGTCTGCGGATGATCCTCGCCCGCATTTTCTTCCTCGATCAGGCGGAAGCTGTCGCCCTGTTTCGTCACGAAGGGCAAGGGCGCGAAGGGGGTGAGCGCTTCGGACAGCACGACCGGACCCGAGCCGGGGCCGCCGCCCCCGTGCGGGGTCGAGAAGGTCTTGTGCAGGTTGATGTGCATCGCGTCGACGCCGAGGTCGCCGGGCCGCACGCGGCCGACGATCGCGTTGAAGTTCGCGCCGTCGCAATAGACATAACCGCCCGCGGCGTGGACCGCGTCCGAAATCGCCTTCATGTCGCGCTCGAACAGGCCGCAGGTGTTGGGATTGGTGATCATCACCCCCGCAACATCGGGGCCGAGCCGCGCTTTCAGCGCTTCGAGGTTGACGCGGCCTTCCTCGGTCGCCGGGATATCCTCGACCGTAAAGCCGGCGAAGGCCGCGGTCGCGGGGTTCGTGCCATGCGCACTTTCAGGGACGAGGATCACGCGGCGGTCTTCACCGCGCGCTTCAAGCGCCGCCTTGATGCACAGGATGCCGCAAAGCTCACCGTGCGCGCCCGCCTTCGGCGACATCGCAACGCTGTCCATGCCGGTGAGCGTGATCAGCCATTCGGCGAGTTCGTGGATCACCGCATAGGCCCCCTGCACCGTTTCCTGCGGCTGGAGCGGGTGGACATCGGCAAAGCCCGGCATCCGCGCGACCTTTTCATTGAGGCGCGGGTTGTGCTTCATCGTGCAGCTGCCGAGCGGGAACAGACCAAGGTCGATGGCATAATTCTGACGGCTGAGGCGCGTGTAATGGCGCACCGTTTCGGACTCGCTGAGTCCCGGCAGGCCGATCGGCGCGGTGCGCGCCAGGGCGCCGAAATCCGCAGCTGGTATGGTTTCATCGAAATCGACGCCGGTGGTCTCGCTGCCGCCGATTTCGAAGATCAGCGGCTCTTCGAGCATCAGTGCGCGGTTGCCGGTGAAGGTGACATTGTCGTCGGCGCCGCCGGCGACATTCATTTCGGGGCGCCAGCCGGCGCGGTTGAGCGCGGTCATGCCAGCACCTCCTTCAGGGCTGCGGCGAAGGCGGAAATATCCGCCTCGGTCACGGTTTCGGTCACGGCGACGACAAGGCCGTTTTCGAGGCCGGCATTGTCGGGGTACAGGCGGCCGAGCGAGACACCACCGAGGATATCCTTTTCTGCCAGCTTGTGGATCACCGGGCGCGCCGCGGTCGGCAGCAGCAGGGTGAATTCATTGAAGAAGCTGTTGTTGAGCACCGACACGCCGGGCAGCTTCGCCAGTTCGGCCGCCGCCGCCTTGGCGCGACCATGGTTGATCGCAGCGAGCTGGCGCAGCCCGGCTTCGCCGAGCAGTGTCATATGAATACTGAAGGCCAGCGCGCAAAGACCTGAATTGGTGCAGATATTGCTCGTCGCCTTTTCGCGGCGGATATGCTGTTCGCGCGTCGACAGCGTCAGCACGAAACCGCGCTTGCCGTTCGCGTCGACGGTTTCGCCGCACAGGCGTCCGGGCATCTGGCGCACATATTTGGTCTTGCACGCGAAAAGACCGACGTAGGGACCGCCGAACTGGAGCCCGACGCCGAGCGACTGCCCCTCGCCCACGACGATGTCGGCGCCCATCTCGCCGGGCGACTTGATGAGGCCGAGCGCGACGGGTTCGGTCACGACCGCGATCAGCAGCGCGCCCGCGGCCTGGCAGGCTTCGGCGAGCTTCGTCATATCGTCGATGCGGCCGAGGATATCGGGATATTGCACGACGACGCAGCTCGTTTCCTTGTCGATGCTGTCAGCGAGCGTGGCCCAATCGGTACCTGCCTCCAGCGTCGGATCGCCGTCGACGAGCACATCGCCGGTATATTTGGCCATCGTGCGCGCGACGCTGCGGTAATGCGGATGGAGGCCGGTCGAGAGCAACGCCTTCGCCCGCTTGGTGATGCGCCGCGCCATGACGATCGCTTCCCAGCACGCGGTCGAGCCGTCGTACATCGACGCGTTGGCAACGTCGGTGCCGAGCAGCCGCGCGACCTGCGACTGGAATTCGAACAGCATCTGGAGCGTGCCCTGCGCGATTTCGGGCTGGTACGGCGTGTAGGCGGTCAGGAATTCGCCGCGCTGGATCAGGTGATCGACGCTGGCGGGCACATGATGGCGATAGGCACCTGCACCAAGGAAAAAGGGACCTTCGCCCGCGGCGCGGCTGCGGCGCGCGAGTGCACCCATATGGCGTTCGACCGCGAGTTCGCTCGCATGGTTCGGCAAGCCGGCGATCGGGCCGTCGAGCCGCGCCTCGGCGGAGACATCGACGAACAGGTCGTCGATCGACGATGCGCCGATCGTCGCGAGCATCGCGGCGCGATCATCGGAAGTCAGGGGGAGATAACGCATGAACTACTCCGGAGAAGAAGCTGGATTTGAAGAAAAAAGCTGGACGGTGTCGGCGAGCGTGCCCGAAAAGACGGTCGGGCCCGCATGGGTCGTGCGGACCCAGGGGGCGAGCCATATCCGGAAGCCCGCGTCGCGGGCCCGGCGGCAAAAGGCATAGTCGTCCGAAAGCAGCGCCTGGCTTTCGGGTTCGATGAGCGGGCAGAAAAATGCGGGTTCGAGTTCGCCGACGCCATGCGCCTGCCGCTCGGCCGGGTCGGGCCGGAAAACCAGTTCGGGCAAGGCGGCGTGCATCCCTTCGAGCACATCGCGGCGGATCAGCATCATCGCCGTTCCGAGCCGCGACAGTTCGACAAGGTCGGTCATCCTGAAGCTTTGGTCGGGGTGCAGGAAATGCAGCGCGAATTCGCCCGCATAACGCGCAAGCTCGGCGGGGTTGTCCTTGGCCAGCCCCAGTTCCACCGCGCGCGCGACGTTCCGCCAATTGACCATCCGCCGCGGATAGGCCGCGCCAAGCACGCCTACCTCGCCATGCGCATCCATCGCGCGCACCATCGAAAAGACATCGTCGGCCGAGAAATCGATGTCCGCGTCGACGAACAGCATGTGTGTGCAGTCGCTGGCGAGAAACATCGCAGCGAGCATGTTGCGCGCGCGGGTGATCGACGGCTGGTAGAGGATGAATTCGAACCGCACCGCAACGCCCATCGCCTGCGCGCGCAGCGCAAGGTCGAGCGCCGCGCGGACATAGGTGCCCTGCGCGCCTTCATAAATGGGCGTCGCCACCATCAGGCGGCAATGGGTCAGCGCGGTATCGCTCATCTCATCCCTCCCCCTCCCGCCCGCGGGAGGGGCGATCGGTTACAGGGTGTCGCAGAAGACCTTGTAAGCGGCGGCGTCCATCAGGCCGTCGAGCTGGCTCTTGTCGGCCAGCGTCATGCGGAAGAACCAGCCTTCGCCCTCGGGGTCCGAATTGACGAGCGCGGGATCTTCCTCGAGCTGGCCATTGCCTTCGGTCACGGTGCCGTCGACGGGGGCGTAGACGTCGCTTGCCGCCTTCACCGATTCGACGACCGCGGCGTCGCCGCCCTTGCTGAGTTCGGCGCCGGTGTCGGGGACCTCGACGAAGACGATGTCGCCAAGCTGGCCCTGCGCGAAGTCGGTGATGCCGACCGTCGCGACGTCGCCGTCGACGTCGATCCACTCATGCTCTTCGGTAAAATAACGCGGCATCAGTCAACCTCCTGTTTTACGAACATAATTATGCGGAACGAAGGGCATGGCGGCGACGGTGCAAGGCACGCGCTTGCCGCGCACCTCGGCGGCGACCGCGGTGCCGGGCGCCGACAGGCCCGTCGGAACATAGCCCATCGCGATCGGCGCACCGACGCTCGGCGCAAAACCGCCCGACGTCACAACGCCGATCTCGTCTTCGCCGTCGAACAGCTTCGCGCCCTCGCGCACCGGCAGCTTACCGTCGACGAGCAGCCCGACGCGCTTTTGCGGCGGGCCGTCTTCGAGATGGCCGAGGATGCGTGCTGCGCCGGGGAAATTCTCTTCCGCGCGGCGGCGTTTGCTGATCGCAAAGCCGAGGTCGGCTTCGGCGGGATCGATCGCGGGGGTCAGGTCGTGGCCGTAGAGCGGCAGGCCCGCCTCGAGCCGCAGCGAATCGCGCGCGCCGAGCCCGATCGGCTTCACTTCCTCCATCGCGCAGAGCGCGTCGGCGAAGGCGGTCAGCGCTTCGTTGGGCAGCGAAATCTCGAAGCCGTCCTCGCCGGTGTAGCCCGAACGGCTGAGCGCGATCGCGTGCCCCTGCCACGTTGCACGGGCCGCCTGCATGAAGACGAGGGTCGCGGCCTCGGGCACCAGCCGCGCCAGCGCATCGACCGCCTTCGGCCCCTGCAGCGCGAGCAGGCCGTAATCCTCATTGTGGTTGAGCGTGATGTCGTCGGGCAGATTTTCGCGCAGATGCCCGATATCTTCCCATTTCACCGCGCCGTTGACGACGATGCCGTACTGGTCGCCCTCGTTGGTGATCATCAAATCGTCGAGGATGCCGCCGTCTTCGCCCAGCAGCAGCGAATAGCGCATCCGGCCGGGCTTGAGCGCCGAGATGTCGCCGGGGACAAGCGTTTCGAGCGCTTCGGCAACGCCGTCGCCCGACAGCGACAATTGCCCCATATGGCTGACGTCGAACAGGCCGGCGTTTTCGCGCGTCCACAGATGTTCGGCCATGATGCCTTCATACTGGATCGGCATCCAGTAACCGGCGAATTCGACCATCCGGCCACCCTTGGCGCGGTGCCAGGCGTCGAGCGGCAGCGTCGCGGTCTCGATGGCCGCTTCGTCGCCTGTGAATTCCGTGTCGGTCATGCCAGTCTCCCGCGGTTGCACGGCGTATGCGCGGCCCATCGCCGCGCCCTTCGCCATGCCCCCTCTGTCACGGGAACCTGAGAGTTTTCCTCCATCAAAAGACGGAGTTACCCCTTCGGTGGTTCCGGCGAAACGACCGGAACGCTTTCCAGAGTGTCCGTTCCAGCCTGCGCGGTCCGTTTGACCTGAGAGTTTCCGGGGCGGTTGCTCCTTCGGTGGTGAGGCGCCGGTTGCCCTGCCCTCACGCTCTCCCGCGCGGCCGGTCGAATCTCTTGAGGGAGACCCGACAGACGCTGCGAGCCTTGGCGCTGCCCCTTTACGGAGTCAATCGGCCAGCGCGCGGATTGCGTCGTTTTCGTGGATATGCACGCCCGAACCACCCTGGCGCGCGAGCCGGGCGATCGCCGCCGCGACCGTATCGCCCGAAATCGAGCGGTAGCGGCGAAACGATCCGTGAAGCAGCGCGTCGGTCAGCGGCGCCGCGATCGTCGCCAGCCCTTCGCCCAATCGCTGCGGCCCCGGCCGGTCCCCGCGCAGCAGGCCGGGGCGGATCAGGTCGAGCCGCTCGAAGCCGAGCGCGCGCAGGCCGTCTTCGGTCTCGCCCTTGGTGCGGAGGTAGAAATTGGAGCTTTTCGCAGCTGCCCCGACCGAGCTGACCGAAATCATGTGCCGCGTGCCGCCTGCCCTGCCCCCGCGCGCCGCGGCGAGGACGAGATCATGATCGACGGCGCGAAAGGCGGCCTGAGATCCCGCCTGCCGGATCGTCGTGCCGAGGCAGGAGATGAGGACGGCTGGCTTTTCGGCGGCGATGATATCGCCCCAGCGGTCCGAAGGGGCGACCAGTTGCTTGTGCTGCGTCGCCAACCCTTCGATTTCGCGGCGCGCAAGCACGGTGACGGGATTGGAACCGAAATGTTCGATCACCGCGCGCCCGACGAGCCCCGTCGCGCCGACGATCAGCGCGTCAGGCATGCGCCAGCGCGTCGGGCACCGCGTCGCGGCCGAAGATATCCGCATAGCGGTCGATGGCGAAGCGGTCGGTCATGCCAGCGATATAATCACCGATATGGCGCACTGTCGCGCAATTTTCCTGCGGCACGCGCGCGGACCAGTCCGCACCCATCAGGCGCGGATCGTCGGCATAGGCCGCGAACAGCCGCCCGACGACCTGGTTTGCTCCCTCGGCGGCGGCGACCTGTTCGGGATGATGGTAAAGATTGGCGTACATGAAGCGCTTGAGCTCGCGCTCTTCCGCCGCGAGGCCCGCCGAAAAGCCGCCGAGCGCACGGCCGGCCGCCCGGACCTCCTCGACGCTCGCCACACCGGCATCGGCGACATGGGCCGTGGTCGCGGCGATCACGTCGTTGACCATCACGCCAATCTGATCGCGGACGAGTTCGCGCAGCAGCCGGTCGCGCGGTGCGCCCGGAAAGCGTCCCTCGACCGCGCGATAATTGGCGGCAACAAAGGGCTGTTCCATCAACTGGTCGAGGTCGAGCAGGCCCGCGCGCAGCCCGTCGTCGATATCGTGATTATCATAGGCGATATCGTCGGCGACCGCCGCGATCTGCGCCTCAAGGCTGGCATGGCTGCCGAGGTCGAGCGAAAAATCGCCGTCGATCTCGGCAAGCGCCCAGCCGGGGTTCGTCACCGGCCCGTTGTGCTTGGCGAGCCCCTCCAGCGTTTCCCAGGTCAGGTTGAGCCCGTCGAAGCGCGGATAGGGACATTCGAGCCGCGCCAATGTGCGCAGCGTATGGCCATTATGGTCGAAGCCGCCATGCGCCGCCATCGCCGCCTTCAGCGCATCCTCGCCCGCATGGCCGAAAGGCGGATGCCCGATGTCGTGCGCAAGGCACAATGCCTCGGTGAGGTCCTCGTTGAGCCCGAGCGCGCGCGCGATGCCGCGGCCGATCTGCGCAACCTCGATGCTGTGGGTCAGGCGGACGCGATAATGATCGCCGTCGGGGGCGACGAACACCTGCGTCTTGTGGCGCAGGCGGCGAAAGGCGATCGAATGGATGATGCGGTCGCGGTCGCGCTGGAACACGTCGCGCGGCCCGCGCACGACACGGCCGGGCTCGTCATGACGCCGCCCGCGGCTGCGCGCGGGATCGCTGGCACAAGCGGCAACGCTCACTTGACCGGATCGACGGACTGGCCCGCCTCGCTGTTGAAGAGGAAGCCGTCGCCGCCCGCTTTCTTGTAATCGGCAAGCCAGTCCTGCGCGGCCTTGCGATCCTTGAACGGACCGACGAGGAGGCGGCGGGTCTTGCCCCATTCGGTCGTCGCGCCCGCCTTGCCCTTGAAGACCGCAGGGCTTTTCTTTGCGAACTTTCCGAAGTCGGTCGCAAGCGCCTTCGCATTGGCGCCCGTCGCGACCTGGACCCAGATCCGCGCGGGATTGGCCTTTTTCTCGGCGGCTTCTTCCTTCGCCTTGGCGTCGGCTTCGGCTTTCAGTTTCGCTGCGGCGGCGTCCTTCTCGCGCTTCGCTGCCTCGGCGGCTTCGGCCTTGCGCTTGTCGTCGAGCAGTTTCGCCAGCGTGTCGGCACCGATCGCATTGTCGGGCCGCGCGAGTTCCTCGGCCGGGATTTCGATCGACCCCACAATGTCGGCTAGCGATGCGAGCGGGGCCGCGGCGACGGTAGCTGGGGCAGCAGAGGCAACGGTTTCAGCCGGCGGAGCGGACGGAGCGGCCGCAATCGTGACGGGCGACGGCGCGGGGGTCGAGACAGCGGCGGACGAGCGGCCCATGTCGGCGATCGAAAAGCCCGGGCCGACCGGCCCCTTGTTCGCGTCGACGGCAGCGCCAATCGGTTCGGGCGCGGCCGGAACCGCAGCGACAGGCGCAGGAGCGGGAACAGGAACCGGCGTGCCGGGCTGCGGCGCAGTCGGCGGAGGCGATGCCGCCGTCGTGCGTATCGTCTGTCGGAACGGCGACTGCAGGACCGGCGGGCCTGCCGCTGCCCACCCCGGCGGGGTCGATGTCGCGGCGGCCGGTGCAACCGCGCTCGGCGCCGCAGCGGGCGGCCGCGTCACCGGTGCCGGGTCGGGTTTGCGCGTCGCGGGTGTGGGTGTGGGTGTGGGTGCGGGCGTCGCCCAAGCGATCACTTGCCGCTTGCCGCTCGCCGCCGGGCGCTTGCCGGTCTCGGCGGGCGGAGGGGGCGGCGGCACGGCGGCGGCGACCTGCACCGGCTTGCGTTTAGGGCCGAGCTGCCCGTTCGGGAAGCGACCGAAATGCGCCGCGGCGGCCTGCTGCGCCGGATTGAGCCGGTCCATCTGGGTCAGATAAGGCAGGATATTCTGCGCCATTGCGGGCGGCATCGTCGCGTTGACGATCTCGGTCGCCTCGCCATCGCGCCCGTTCATCGCGAGGATCATCGCACGCAGCCGCCATGCGCTGCGATCCTGCGCGCGGAGCTGCGGCGTCAGCATCGCGATCGCGCGGTCGGCGTCGCCGCTGATCCCGAGCGACAGCGCGTAACGCCGCGTCAGTTCGTCATTGGGGGAAATCGACAAGGCGAGCTGATAGTCACGCTGCGCCGCGTCCTGCTGGCCGAGCAGGTCGCGTGCGAGGCCGCGGTCGGCGAGGAACAGTCGCTCGGAGGCGCCGAGCAATTGCGCTTCGCCGAAATAATCGAGCGCGCGTGTCGGATTTTCCATATGGACCATCGCCGATCCCAGCGCGGCCTTGACCGCGCCGTCGCGCGGGTTCGCCTGTTCGGCACGAACGAGGAAACCCACCGCGGCGCGATAATCCTCCAGGTCGATCGACGCGCGGCCCGCATCGAGCAGCGCGGAGGTGTCGCTGTTGTTCGACGCGATCCGCGCGAGCGACGACGACAGCAAGGTGCGCGCCGCCGTCCGCTTTTGCATCGCGGCTTTCGTCGCCGCGTCGGGCGGCGTCACCTGCATCGCCTGTACGGGCGCCAGTCCGGTGCCCGAGAGCAACAGCGCGCCGAGCGCGCAGGCCATATATCGCGCGCGCGCCGGCTTCGCCGTCATTTTCACTTGCCGCATGGGCAAATCATCCCGATTCCCGGCCTGCCGTGCCCGGCGGGCGGCCGCCCGATACCCTGTTACTGGTTGTTCTGACGCCCGAGGAAGCGCGGGATATCGACCCCGTCTTCCTTGCCGCCGTCATCGCTTTCGGGCGCCGATGCGCCCCGCGACAGCCGCGACATGCGTTCGAACAGGGTGCCGCCGCCAACCGACCGTGCCGGCGATTCGTCTGCCGGTGCAGGTTCCGCAGCGGGAGCCGAGCGATAATCGGCAACCGGTGCTTCGGGCGCACCGAGCACGAGTTCGTCGGCCGTATCGTCATAGGTCGCGGCGACCTGCGACAATTCCATCGGCTCTTCCTCGGCAACCGGAGCCTCGGGCTCGGGCGTATCACCGAGCGAGAAGCCGGGAGCCGGATCATGGCTTTCGGGTGCCGGCGCTGCGACGAAAGGCTCTTCTTCGGCCACGGGTGCGACAACCTCTTCGGCCACCGGCGCGGGCGCTGCCGCACGCGCGGGGGCGAAGGAGAAGCTGCGCGCCGCGGGCGATGCCGGTGCTGCCGCTTCGCCGCTGCCGTCGATGCCGGTGGCGACCACCGACACGCGGATCTTGCCGTCGAGATTGTCGTTGAAGGCGCTGCCCCAGATGATGTTGGCGTCGGGATCGACCAGCTCGCGAATGTGGTTCGCGGCCTCGTCGACTTCCATCAGGCGCATGTCCTCGCCGCCGGTGATCGAGATGATGACGCCCTTCGCGCCCGCCATCGACACGCCGTCGAGCAGCGGGTTGGCGATGGCTTTCTGGGCAGCTTCGAGTGCACGGCCGTCGCCTTCGGCTTCGCCGGTGCCCATCATCGCCTTGCCCATTTCGCGCATCACGCTGCGCACGTCGGCGAAGTCGAGGTTGATGAGGCCGGGCATGACCATCAGGTCGGTAATGCCGCGCACGCCCTGCTGGAGCACTTCGTCGGCCATCGTGAACGCTTCCTTGAAGGTCGTGTTCGGGTTGGCGACGAGGAAGAGATTCTGGTTCGGGATGACGATCAGCGTGTCGACATGGTCCTGCAGCTCGGCGATACCGGCTTCGGCCGAGCGCATCCGGCGGTTGCCTTCGAAGGTGAAGGGCTTGGTCACGACGCCGACGGTCAGGATGCCGCGGTCGCGCGCCGCCTTGGCGATCACCGGCGCCGCACCGGTGCCGGTGCCGCCGCCCATGCCGGCCGCGACGAAGCACATATGCGCGCCGTTCAGCGCCTCTTCGACCTGTGCGATGCTTTCCTCGGCGGCGGCGCGGCCGACCTCGGGCCGCGAACCCGCGCCCAGCCCCTGGGTGATCTGCGTCCCCAGCTGGATGCGCCGTTCGGCCGGCGAAGCGTTCAGCGCCTGCGCGTCGGTGTTCGCGACGACGAAATCGACGCCCTCGACGCGTGCCGCGATCATGTTTGCGATGGCATTGCCGCCCGCGCCGCCGACGCCGATCACCGCGATGCGCGGCTTCAGCTCGTCGACCTGCGGCGGGCCAATATTGATGCTCATCAAATAGTCTCCCTGCAGCGGCGGACAGGTGCCGCTTCCCCAACCTTGCGACCCGACCGGGCGGTAGTCCGTCCGCCCGGTTTTCTGCATCCGCATTGCACTATTGTGACGTGGGAATCACCCAAAAAATTAACCTTTTCGTCGCGTGTCATTCAAAAACTGCTCTTCAGAGCCGCCATGAGGCGGTGGAGGATCGAAGTCCCCGCCGGCTTGTACACATCCTGTGCCATCATCGGCAGGTCGCGAAGGTCGACGGGGTCAGACGCGGCGTAGAGAACCAGACCTGCGAGCGTCGCGAAAGCGGGGCCGCTATGCGCATCGGGCAGGCCGTGCAAGCCGCGCGGCCGCCCGACGCGCGCGGCGCGGCCGAGCGCGACCTGCGTGTAGTCGGCGATCCCTTTCAGGTCGGCGCCGCCGCCGACGAGCACGACCTGGCGCCCGATCGGGCCGACGAAATGCAGGTCCTTCAGCGTCCGGCCGATCTCCCCCATCATCGCGTCGAGCCGCTGGCGGATCACCGACACGAGCTGCGCGCGGGTAATGCGCGGGGAATCGCCGTTCGTCGGCGCGCCGGGTTCGAGTTCGATGATCTCGTTATTGTCGCGCGGGCTGGCGGACGCCGAGCCATAGAAGCTCTGGAGCCGCTGCGCCTGGCTGCGGCGGATGCCGAAGGCCGAGGCGATGTCGTCGGTGATATCGCTCGCGCCGAAGGGCAGCGATGCCATCTCGACGAGCATACCGCCGGCATAGAGCGAAACGGTGGTGACCGCCGCGCCGAGTTCGACGAGCGCGACGCCGAGGTCGCGCTCCTCGTCGGAAAGACAGGCCAGCCCCGCCGCGATCGGCGAGGCGACGACCGCGTTGACGTCGAGATGCGCCTGCCGCACCGCGGCCTCGAGGTTCCGTACCGGCGCGCCGTCGGCCATGATGATGTGGATATCGACGCCGAGCCGGTCGGCGTGGAGCCCGATGGGGTTCTTCACCCCGTTGAGCCCGTCGAGCGTGTAGAGCGCGGGCTGCGCGTGGAGGATCATGCGGCCTTCGGGATCGATGCCGGCGCGGCCCGCGGCGAGCAGGTCGTCGACATCTTCCTTTTCGATCCGGTGCCCGCCAAGCTCGCTTTCGATCGGCGCGACGTCGCTGATCAGGCCGCCTGCCGAAAAGGCAACCCAGACGTCGTCGATATTGAGCCCCGCGATCCGCTCGGCCTGCTCGATCGCCTCGCGCACGATATGTTCGGTCTGCTCCATGTCGGCGACATAGCCGCGCTGGACGCCGCGGCTTTCGCGCTGGCCGGTGCCGAGCACATGGAGCTGGCCGTCGGCGGTCTGCCCGGCAATCAGCGCGCACACCTTCCACGACCCGACATCGAGCGCGGTGATGATCTTTTCGATGCGCGGCGGCGCCATGGCTTAGCCCTTCTCCGCCGAGGCTTCGGCGACCGCGTCGACCGCGGCGCGGGCATCGTCGAGCTTCGCGGGCGCCACCTGCCCTTCGTGCGGCAGGCGCAGGACGAAGCGTGCGGGATCGCGCATATCGAAGCGCAATATGCCGCGGCCGAGCAAGCGGTTGGCGCCGTCCATATGCGCGAATTTGGCGAGCGCGGCCTTCGCCTCGGCCTCGCCTTCGGGAAGCGACAGCGTCTCGCCGCTGCGGAAGCGGAGGTCCCAGCGGCGATTGCCGACCCACGTCGCGCCCGCGAGCAATTCCTTGAGGCTGCTCGCCTCGGTCAGTAGCCGGTCGAGGTCCTGCGAACGCTGGTTCGCCTTCGGCCCGATGACGAGCGGCAGGTCGGGCATCGTCGCGACGGTGACGGGTTCGAGCACGACGCCCTTTTCGTCGATCAGCGACAGGCGGTTGTTGTGCTGCCAGATCGCCGCCGGGGTGCGCTCGACGATATCGACAACGAGCGTGTCGGGCAGGCGGCGCGACACGCGCGCATCCTTGATCCAGCCGTAGCGCATCAGGTCGCCGCGCACGTCCTCGAGGTCGACCGCCGCCATCGAGCGATCCTTCTGCGCGAGCGCGATGTCATAGACCTTCAGCCGGTCGATGCGGTCGGCGCCGACGACCTCGACCTTCTTGACCTGGAACCCCGCGCGGCCGACTGCCTGCGCATATTCCTCATGCACCTTGGCAGTCACGCCGGTCGCGTGCGCGGCAATCCCGGCGACCGCGAACAGGCTGAGCCCGATCGTCCAGTTCGCAAGCCTTTGCAACCGCTGCGGGCTGATCGGCAGCGCGTTGATGATCGCGTTGACGCGCGATGTCTTGATCGTCTTGCGTTTCTTCGGCGCGCGCGCGGGCCGCCGCGGCGGCGCCTTGGCGCGCTTGATCTTCGTGCTGCTCATGACAACGCTTCCCCCACGATGCGTTCGACGAGTTCGGCATAATCCATGCCGACGGCGCGCCCCTGTTCGGGCACGAGGCTAAGCTGTGTCATCCCCGGCTGCGTATTCACTTCCAGCAGGAAGATGCCCGTCAGGCCATGTTCGTCGTCCCAGCGGAAATCCGAGCGCGAGGCGCCCTTGCAGCCGAGCAGGCGGTGCGCCTGAAGCGCCAGATCCTTCATCCGCTGCGCCACGTCATCGGGTACATCGGCGGGGCAGACATGTTCGGTCAGTCCATCGGTATATTTGGCATCATAGTCGTAGAAGCCCGACTTGACGCGCAGTTCGGTGACGGCAAGCGCCTGATCGCCGAGCACCGCGACGGTGAGTTCGCGCCCCTTGATGAAGGGTTCGGCGAGCAGCCGGTCGAATTCCTGCCACGGCCCCACCGCCTCGCGCGCGATCGGGTTGCCGTAATTGCTGTCGTCCTTGACGATCGCGACCCCGACCGACGAGCCCTCGTTGACGGGTTTCAGCACATAGGGACGCGGCAAGGGGTCGATGGAAAAGAGGCTTTCGCTGTCGACCATGGTCCCCGTCGGCATGGGGATACCATGCGGCACGAGCGCCTGCTTCGTCAATTCCTTGTCGATCGCGATGACCGAGGTGACGAGGCCGCTGTGCGTGTATTTGAGGCCCATCAGGTCGAGCATGCCCTGCACCGTCCCGTCCTCGCCCGGGACGCCGTGGAGCGCATTGAACACGACGTCGGGTTTCGCTTCGGCCAGCCGCAGCGCGACGTCGCGGTCCATGTCGATGCGCGTGACCTTGTGCCCACGCGACTCCAGCGCGTCGGCAACGCCGTTGCCGCTCATCAGCGACACTTCGCGCTCGGCGGACCAGCCGCCCATCAGGACGGCAACATGCCAAGGACCCCGGCTCACTTCGCCACTCCCACGCGCTGAATCTCCCATTGCAGTTCGATGCCGCTCTTGTCCTTGACCCGGCGGCGGACTTCCTCGCCGAGCGCCTCGATATCGGCGCTCGTCGCCTCACCGGTGTTGATGACGAAATTGGTGTGCTTTTCGCTGACCTGCGCGCCGCCGACCGCAAAGCCGCGGCATCCGGCTTCGTCGACGAGTTGCCAAGCCTTGTGTCCGTCGGGGTTCTTGAAGGTCGAACCGCCGGTCTTCGAACGCAGCGGCTGCGACGCCTCGCGGCTCGCCGAGATGCGGTCCATTTCGGCCTGGATGGCGGCAGGTTCGCCAAGGCGACCACGGAAGGTCGCGCCGGTCACGACCGCGCCTTCGGGCAATTCGCTGTGACGATAGGTGTAGCCGAGGTCCGCGAGCGGCAGCGTCTTGCGCTCGCCCGAACGCAGCACGACGTCGCAGTCGATGAGGATATCCTTGACCTCGCCGCCATAGGCGCCGCCGTTCATGCGAACGAAGCCGCCGACGGTGCCGGGAATCGAGCGCAGGAATTCCATGCCCGCGATGCCCGCGTCGCGCGCGGTCGAGGAAACGAGAATGCCCGACGCGCCGCCGCCGCAGCGCAGCGTCGTCGCATCGATCGCTTCAACTTTCGCAAAGGCCTTGCCGAGCCGGACGACGACACCCGGAAAACCGCCGTCGCGGACGATCAGGTTCGATCCGAGACCGAGCGCCATCACGGGAACCGAAGGATCGAGGTCGCGAAGGAAATCGGCAAGGTCGTCGGCGTCCTTCGGCTCGAACAGCCAGTCGGCGGGGCCGCCCGACTTGAACCAGACGAGCGGCGCCAGCGGCGCCTTCGCCGTCAGCTTGCCGCGCACGGCCGGGAGGGTATCGGCAGCGCTCATGCCGCCTCGACCGCCGCCGCGAGGCCCGCCGCCATCTTGGTGATGTCGCCCGCGCCGAGGCAGATGATCATGTCGCCCGCGCCGAGGTCGCCCGCGGCGATGCTCGCCGCGATGGCCGAAGCGAGCCCGCCAGCATCAGCAACGACATTCGCCTGGCGATGCCCGCGATCGCGCAGGCCTTCGACCAGCGCGTCCGACGACACGCCGTCGATCGGCGCTTCGCCTGCGGCATAGACGGGCAGCGCGAGCACGATATCCGCGTCGTTAAACGCCTGCTGGAAATCGTCCATGTGATCGCGGAGGCGCGTGTAGCGGTGCGGCTGCACGACGCCGACGACGCGTCCCGCGCCGACACCTTCGCGCGCCGCCGACAGCACGGCGCGGATCTCGACCGGATGGTGCGCATAATCGTCGATCACGGTGACGACGCCCTCACCCGCCGCAATCTCGCCGACCCTGGTGAAGCGGCGCTTGACCCCGGCAAAGCCGTGGAAGCCCGACACGATCTTGTCGTCGCTGACCCCCATGTGCAGCGCCACCGCAATCGCCGCGAGCGAGTTCTGGACATTGTGACGGCCCGACATCGGCAGGTGGATACCCTCGATCGTCCGGCTGTTCCCGTCGCGGTCGCGCACGACGACATCGAAGCGGTTGCCGTCAGGGCCGGGCGTCACATTGGTGCCGCGCACATCCGCTTGGGCCGAAAAGCCATAGGTCACGATGCGGCGGTCGCGGATGCGCGGGATGATCGCCTGCACCTCGGGATGGTCGAGGCAGAGCATGGCCGCGCCATAGAAGGGCACATTTTCGATGAACTCGACGAACGCGTCCTTGATCGCGTCGAAGCTGCCATAATGATCGAGATGTTCGGGATCGATATTGGTGACGACCGCGATCGTCCCGTCGAGGCGCAGGAAACTGCCGTCGCTCTCGTCGGCCTCGACGACCATCCAGTCCGACGCGCCGAGCCGCGCGTTCGACCCGTAATTGTTGATGATGCCGCCGTTGATCACGGTCGGGTCGATCCCGCCCGCGTCGAGCAGCGCCGCGACGAGACTGGTCGTCGTCGTCTTGCCATGCGTGCCCGCGATCGCGACGGTCGATTTGAGCCGCATCAGCTCGGCGAGCATTTCGGCGCGGCGGACGAGCGGAATGCGCTGCGCGAGCGCGGCCTCGACCTCGGGATTGCCGCGCTTGACCGCGGTCGAGGTGACGACGACGGCGACGCCATCGACGTTCGACGCCTCATGCCCGATCGCGACCTTGATCCCGCGTTTGCGCAGACCCTCGATGACATAGCCATCGGCGATGTCGCTGCCCTGCACCTGATAGCCGAGGTTGTGCATCACCTCGGCGATACCCGACATGCCGATGCCGCCGATGCCGATGAAGTGGATGGTGCCGATATCGGTCGCAACGCCGCGCATCAGCGATCTCCTGCGCGGGTAGCGGCGACGCCGCCGGCGACCGCAGCCGAACGCGACGATGCGCCGACGCGGATCACGTCCATCATCGGCGGCGCCGCGAGCGATTCGACGAGGTCGGCGAGGTCGCGCGTCGCATCGGGAAGCCCGCAGCTCGCCGCGCGCTCGGCAGCGGTTTCGAGCGCACCGGGTTCGAGCGCCATGCGCTGGATATGCTTCGCCACCTCGGCGGGGGTGAAGTCGGGTTGCTGGAACGCGATCGCCCCGCCCGCTTCGACAAGGTCGACGACATTATAGGTCTGGTGGTTGTCCATCGCGCTTGGATAGGGAACGAAGATCGCGGGGCGCCCCGCGCAGGCCAGTTCGGCGACGGTCGACGCCCCCGCGCGCGCGATGACCATATGCGCCCAGCGGAGCCGTTCGGGAAAATCCTTGATATAGGGCGCGCATTCGGTGGCGACGCCGAGCTCGGCATATTTGGCGCGCACCGCCTCCAGATCGTCCTCGCGGCACTGCTGCACGACCTGCAGCCGGTCGAGCAGCGCGCGCGGCAGCATCGCAATGGCCGCGGGCACGACTTCGCTCAGCACCGTCGCGCCAAGGCTGCCCCCGACGACGAGCAGGCGGAAGATGCCGTCTTCGGGCAACGGCGGGAAGCCGTCCTCGCGGATCGCAACGATCTCGTCGCGCACCGGGTTGCCGGTGATATGCTTCTTCAGCTCATGACCTTCGGGGTAGCGCTGGATATTATGGTAGGCGACCGCGACCGCATCGACGCGCGGCGCCATCATCCGGTTGACGCGGCCGAGCACGGCATTTTGTTCGTGGAGCACGCGCGGACGCTTCGTCGCGCCCGCGGCGAGCAGGCTGGGAAGCGACGGATAGCCGCCAAAACCGACAACGACGGCGGGATCGAACTCGCGGATCAGGTCGATCGCCATGCGGCGTCCCTTGCGGATCGCCAGCGCGGCCTTGAGCCAGCCAACCGGTCCGCCCGACACCCGCCCTGCCGGAAGCACGTGCGTTTCGAGTTCGGCGGGAGCCCCCGGAATCTTCAGCCCGCGGTCGTCGCTGACCAGCGCAACACGGTGTCCGCGCGCGATCAGTTCGCCCGCGAG
Organism: Sphingopyxis sp.; assembly: GCF_035998905.1. Classification (GTDB taxonomy): domain Bacteria; phylum Pseudomonadota; class Alphaproteobacteria; order Sphingomonadales; family Sphingomonadaceae; genus Sphingopyxis. The sequence goes on from NZ_DASYHG010000030.1 coordinate 230,083, forward strand.
GGCATAAGCGGGCAGCATATGTCCCCCCGTCCCGCCGGCGGCGAGAAGGAAGTGGCGTGTTGCGGTCATTTCTTGTTCCAGTTTCGGGTCATCGATACCCGAGCCGCATAGGGGTTCCGGCGGGTCAGCGACAAGAGCAAACCCATGCCAATCGACAAAGCGATGAACGACGAACCGCCATAGCTGATGAACGGCAGCGTCATCCCCTTCGACGGGAAGATTTGCGTGTTCACCGCCATGTTGATCACCGCCTGTCCGCCGAACTGCGCGACGAGCCCCGCGACGGCGAGGATCAGGAAGCTGTCTTCCTCGTCGAGCAGGCGGACGAGGACGCGGACGATGATCGCGAGATAGAGGATCGCGATCGCGATGCACGCGATCATCCCGAATTCCTCGCCGATGACCGAGAAGATATAGTCGGTGTGCGCTTCGGGAAGCTGGAATTTGGCGAGGCCGGCGCCGGGGCCGGTGCCGATCAGTCCCCCGGCCGTCAGCGTCGCATGCGCCTTGTCGACCTGGAAGCTGTCACCCTCGGCGAACAGCCAGATGTTGATACGCTGCTGCGCGACCGGATAGAAGAAATAGGCGAGGATGATCCCGACGACACCCGCGCCCGCGAGCATCCCCATGATCCGCATCGACAGGCCGGCGACGAGCACGAGCACGAACCAGGTCGCGGCGAAGATGATCGTCTGCCCGAGGTCGGGCTGCCCCATCAGCAGCAGCGCGATGACGCCTGTCAAAGCGGCGGCGAGCGGGACGACGGGCAGGCTCTGGTCGTGCAGCCGCAGCGACAGGATCCACGCGAGCGACACCGCGAAGAAGGGTTTGAGGAATTCCGACGGCTGGAGCCGGAAAACGCCGCTGCCGATCCAGCGCTGTGCACCGTTCACCGACGTGCCGATCAGCGGCACGAGGAAGAGCAGGACGAGGAAGGTGATGGTGCCGTAAATCGCGAAACGCCGCGCCTGCGGCTTGGGCAGCATCGACACCGCGAGCATCACCGGCACGCCGACCATCACCCACATCAGCTGGCGATAGAAATAATAGAGCGGATCGAGCGACGCGGTCGAGGTCGAGAGTTTCTGCGCGGCGACGGGCGATGCCGCGGCGACGGCAACGAGCCCGATCGCGACGAGGATCGACACGAGGAGCAGCAGAACGCGGTCGATTTCCCAGAACCACAGCCCGAGCGGCGTGCGGTCGGCGCGGCTGAGGCGCGGGCCGCGGCGCTTTGTCGTACGCGTCGTCGTGGCGATCACCGGCCTTTCGGTCGCGTCCATATTGTCCCCCCCGCTCATGCCCCGAGCGCCTGTACCGCGGCGCGAAACGCGTCGCCGCGCTGCTCATAGTCCTTGAACTGGTCGAACGAGGCGCACGCCGGTGACAGCAGCACGATATCGCCGGGTTTCGCCGCCGCCGCCGCCTGTTTCACCGCGGTCGCCATATCCCCCGAGCGCTCGACCGGGATCGCATCGCCGATCTCGGCCGCGAAGGTCTCCATCGCCTCGCCGATCAGATAGGCGCGTTTGACGTGGCCGAACCACGGATGGCACGCCGCCAGTCCGTCGCCCTTGGCCTTGCCGCCAGCGATCCAGTGAAGACGCTGGTCCGGCGCCGGCGGGAAAGCCGCCAGCGCCGGTGCAGCGGAAGCCGCGTTGGTAGCCTTGCTGTCGTTGAACCAGCTGACCCCCCCGACTTCGCCGACCAATTCCATGCGATGCGGCAGCGACTTGTACGTCGCGAGCCCCCGCTCGATCTGTTCGTCATCCAGCCCCAGCACACGGCACACGGCAATCGCGCAGACGGCGTTCTGCGCGTTGTGCGGCCCTTGCAGCGCCGGCCAGCGGATCTGATCGACCGGATCGATATCCTTCGCCGACACGCGGTGCAGGCGATGGTTGATCCGGCTCGCGATCATCTTCGACGGATCGTCGTCGACCGCGACGATCGCGACCTGATCACGATGCTGGAGCCCGAAGAGCCGCGCCTTCGATGCCGTATAGCCCGCGAAGCCGTCGTAGCGGTCGAGGTGATCGGGGCTGAGGTTGGTGAGCACCGCGATATCGCAGGCGAGGCTGTGCGACAGGTCGATCTGGTAGCTCGACAGTTCGAGGACATAGACCCCGCCTTCGGGGAGCGGCTCGCGGCTGAGGATCGGCAGGCCGATATTGCCGCCCATCAGCACCGGTACGCCCGCGCTCTCCAGCATATGCGCGATGAGCGCGGTGACGGTCGACTTGCCGTTGGTGCCGGTGATACCGACCACCTTGTGCGGCGGCAGCTCGCCCTGCGCCTCGGCGAAAAGTTCGACGTCGCCGATCACGGGCACATGCGCCTCGCGCGCGTGCGCGGCGATCGGGTGGCGGTTGAGCGGCACGCCGGGCGACACGACGACGCCGGCAAAGCCGATGAGATCGATGTCGAGCGGGTTCCCGATGTCAGCGCCCAATGCCATCGCATCGTCGCGCGCTTCCTCGCGGTCGTCCCACGCGGTGACGCCGGCGCCGCTGGCGATCAGCGCCTCGACGGTCGCGAGACCCGAGCGCGCCAGTCCCAGCACCGCATAGCGGCGGCCGGCAAAGACGCGCGAGGTGATCACCGGAGTTTCAAGGTCGCGAGCCCTGCGAGCGCGAGGACGATCGAGACGATCCAGAAGCGGATGACGACGGTGGATTCGGGCCAGCCCAATTGTTCGAAATGATGGTGGATCGGCGCCATGCGGAACACGCGCTTGCCCGTGCGCTTGTACCAGAAGACCTGGATGATCACCGACAGTGCTTCGACCACGAACAGCCCGCCGACGAGGACGAGGACGAGTTCATGCTGCGCGGTGACGGCGATCGTCGCGAGCGCGCCGCCGAGCGCGAGGCTGCCCGTGTCGCCCATGAAGACCGCCGCGGGGGGCGCGTTGAACCACAGGAAGGCAAGGCAGGCGCCGATGATCGCGGCGGCAAAGACCGCAAGCTCGCCCGCGCCGGGGACGTGCGGGATGCCGAGATAGCCCGCGAACTTCACGTTACCCGACAGATAGACGATGACGAGGAAGGTCAGGCTGGCGATGATCACCGGGAAGGTCGCGAGCCCGTCGAGCCCGTCGGTCAGGTTCACCGCATTGCCGAAACCGACGATCAGCACCATCGCAAAGACATAATAGAACGGCCCGAGCGGGATCACGATGCCGCTGAAGAAGGGCAGATAGAGGTCGGTGCCGGTGCGCGAGACGATCAGCAGCACCGCGACCGCGGCGATCACGAACTCGATCAGCAGGCGCACACGCCCCGGAATCCCGCGATGGCTGGCCTTGGTCACCTTGTCGAGGTCGTCGAGGAAGCCGACCACGGCGAACCCGCCGGTCACGAACAGGCACGCCCAGACGAAGCGGTTCGACAGGTCCATCCACAGGAGCGCGGAGATCATCAGCGAAATCAGGATCATAAGCCCGCCCATCGTCGGCGTGCCCTTTTTGGCGAGGTGGCTTTGCGGACCATCGTCGCGGATCGGCTGCCCCTTCCCCTGCCGCATCCGCAGCATCAGGATGAAGCGCGGGCCGATCCACAGCCCGATGATCAGCGCGGTCGCAACCGCCGCCCCCGAGCGGAAGCTCAGGTAGCGAATGAGGTTGAGAGCCCCCGGAAAGCCAAGCCATTCCGCCAGCCAGTAAAGCATCAATAATCCCCGTTGGTCAGCGCCGTCACGACATGCGACAGGCCGACGCTGTTCGACCCCTTCACCAGCACGGCGTCGCCGGCGCGGATCAGGTGTTTGAGCCGCGCGGTCGCGGCAGAGTGGGCGGCCACATGCTCGAAATCGATGCGGCCCTCAAGCGCTTTGGCGAGCGGCGCCATCTCTTCGCCGACAAGCAGGGCGAATTGCACTCCCGCCGCGACGAGCGGAGCCGCGAGACCCGCGTGATACGCCTCTCCGCCGGGACCCAGTTCCTTCATCGCACCGAGAATCGCCACTTTGCGGTCGGCGGATTCGGTACCGAACTGGCCGATCGTCGCCGCCATCGAGGCGGGATTCGCGTTATAGCTTTCGTCGATGACGAGGATGTGGCCGCCCGGCACGTCGACGCGGTGTCGCGCGCCGCGCCCGGTGAGCCCGCCCATTTCGGCAAAGGCGAGACCCGCCGCCGGGAGGTCGCCGCCGACCGCCTTCACCGCCGCGAGCACCGCGAGCGAGTTCGCCACCCAATGCGCGCCCGCCTGCGCGATAGTGAAGCAGAGGAGCGAGTCCTGCACCTGCGCGGTGACGAGCGAGCCGCCCTTCCCGTCCGAAAGCCAGTCAACCGCGCGCACGTCGGCGCCTTCGCCCAGCCCGAAACTGACGACATGGGCAGCGTGCTGCTCCGCCTTGGCGCGCAGCCGGGCGTAATGCGGGCTGTCGAACGGCACAATCGCGGTACCGCCGGGCTCGAGTCCCTCGAATATCTCGCCCTTCGCGTCGGCAATCGCCTCTTCGCCGCTGAAAAATTCCATATGCGCGGGGGCAATCGTCGTGACGATGGCAACGTGCGGACGCACCATCCGCGTCAGGTCGGCGAGTTCGCCCGCGTGGTTCATCCCCATTTCGAAGACGCCGAAGTCGGCGGTCGAGGGCATGCGTGCAAGGCTCAATGGCACGCCGACATGATTGTTATAGCTTTTGACCGAGCGATGCGCCTTGCCGGGGCGGAAGCGATCGAGCGCGGCGAACAGCGCCTCCTTGGTTCCCGTCTTGCCCGCCGAGCCGGTGACGCCGATGATCCGGCCATGGCTGCGCGCGCGCGACGCGATGCCGAGCGCATTCAGCGCCGCAGCGCTGTCGGCGACACGGACATGCGGGTGGTCGATCGCGGTTTCGCAGACGATGCCAGCGGCGCCCGCGGCAATCGCCTTGTCGATAAAAGCATGGCCATCGGCGACCTCGCCCTTCATCGCGATGAAGAGGTCGCCCTTCGTCACCTCGCGCGAATCGAAGGCGACGCCGTGGACGGTGAAATCGGCGCTCGCGGCTCCGCCCGTGGCCGATGCGATCGCGCGCGCGATCCAGAGCGGGTTCATGCCGCCTCCTCGCGCGCAACCATCACATCGTCGAACGGGATGACGCGCATATCATCGCCGCGCCCGACAATCTGGCCCTGTTCATGACCCTTGCCCGCGATGCAGATGATATCGTCGGCGCGTGCCTCGGCAATCGCGGCGGCGATCGCGGCGCGGCGGTCGCCGATGACCTGCGCACCCGGCGCGGCGGCGGCGATAGCCGCACGGATGACGGCAGGATCTTCGCCGCGCGGATTGTCGTCGGTGATGATCAGCACCTCGGCCTTCGCAGCCGCCGCCTTGCCCATTTCGGGGCGCTTCGCTTGGTCGCGATCGCCGCCGGCGCCGAAAACGAGGATCAGGCGGCCGGTCGCGTGCGGGCGAAGCGCGTCGAGCGCCGCCTCGATCGCGTCGGGGGTGTGCGCATAATCGACATAGATGGGGGCGCCGTTTTTGGTGATCGCGGCGCGTTCGAGCCGTCCGCGCACCGGCTGGAGCCGCGCGAGATTGCCAAGCGTCTGCACAACGTCACCGCCCGTCGCGACAACGAGTCCGGCCGACACGAGCGCGTTCGCGACCTGATAGGCCCCGATCAGCGGCAGCTCGACCTTTTGGGTGAGTTCGCCCGCCGCGATCACGAGCGACTGGCCGAGCTGGGTCGGCTCGCGCGAGACGAGGCGGAGCGTTTCGCCGCCTGCGCCCACGGTCAGCAGCCGGACGCCGCGCGCCTTCGCCGCGTCGATCACGGCGGGCGAATATTCGTCGTCGGCCCATACCACCGCCGAACCGCCGGGCTCGACGACTTCGGAGAAGAGGCGGAGCTTCGCGGCCAGATAGGCGTCCATCGTGCCGTGATAGTCGAGATGGTCGTGGCTGAGGTTGGTGAAGGCCGCCGCCTTCACCGGTAGCCCTTCGGTGCGATATTGGTCGAGGCCGTGGCTCGACGCCTCGAAGGCCGCGTGCGTCACGCCCTCGGCGGCGAGGCCCGACATGTTCGACAGGAAGGTGACGATGTCGGGCGTGGTGAGGCCCGTCGAGGCGCTTTCGAGCGACGTCGTGATGCCGAGCGTGCCGATCGAGGCGGCGTTGAAGCCAGCCATGCGCCAGAGCTGGCGCGTCATCTCGACGGTCGAGGTCTTGCCGTTCGTGCCGGTGACGGCGACGCAGGTCGCGGGAAAGCGGTGGAAGAAGCGCGCGGCGATATGCGCGAAGGCGCGGCGCGGATTGGCATCGGCGACATGCACCGCGCCCTCCACCTTCGCTTCGGGGCGCGCGACGATCGCTACCGCGCCCGCCTCGATCGCCGCAGCGATAAAATCCTCACCGTTGAACTTTTCGCCGACGAAGGCGCCGAAAATCGTTCCGGGCGCAACTTTGCGATGATCGATCGCGAGCCCCGTCACGACGGGATCGCTGCCCTCCAGTCCCTGATCGTCGAGCAGCGCGGCGAGACGCATCAGTTCGCTTCCTCGCCCTTCCGCACGAGCGGAATCAGTTCGGAGACATCGACGTCGCGGCTTTCGTCGGGGAAGACGCCGAGCATCGGACCCGCGCGGGTGACGACCTTGCGCACCACGGGCGCCGCGGTCCAGCCGGCGGTACGCTGGCCCGAGCTGTACGCATTGCCCTTGGGTTCGTCGATCATCACGAGAACGATGTAGCGCGGATTGTCCATCGGGAAAGCCGCAGCGAAGGTCGAGACGAGCGAATGACGCCGATAGCCGCCCGCCCCCGGCTTTTCGGCCGACCCGGTCTTGCCGCCGACGCGGAAGCCCGGCGCGTCGGCCTGTTTGCCGGTGCCGTCCGAAACGATGAGGCGAAGGAGCTGACGCATCCGCGCGCTGGTCGCCGCCTTGAACACGCGTCGCCCCTGCGGCGGCGCCTTGTCACCGAGCTTCATCAGCGTCGCGGGGCGATAGATGCCGCCGTTGACGAGCGCGGCATAGGCGCTGGCGAGGTGCATCGGGGTCACCGCGATACCATGGCCATAGCTGGTCGTCATCGTCGTCAGCCGCCCCCAATCGCGCGGCCAGAGCGGGAAGGCGCGTTCCTTGAGGTCGATCTGCGGACGCTTGTCGAAATCGAGATTGCGGAAGAGCCGCTCCATATTCTCGCGGCCGAGTTCGTCGGCGATGCGCGCGGTCGCGATGTTCGAGCTCTGGATCAGCGTTTCGGGGACATTGTACCAGCGCCCCGGATGGCTGTCGCGGATACGGAAGCCCGCGATCGCGAGCGGTGCCGACGCATCGTAGCGGCGTGCCATGTTCGTCACCACGCCATCGTCGATCGCGGCGGCGATCGACAGCGGCTTGAAGGTCGAACCGAGCTCGTAGAGATTATAGGTCACGGCGTTGCGGCGCGTCGCCGGGTCGCTGCCCGTCAGCTTGTTCGGGTTGAAAGTCGGTAGCGAGGTCATCGCGGCGACCTCGCCCGTGTGGACGTCGAGGATGACGCCCGCTCCGCCGATCGCCTCGAGATTGGCGACCGCCGCGCTCAATTCGCTTTCGAGCACGCCCTGCACGCGCGCGTCGATCGACAGCGCGAGCGGCTCGCCGCGCGTCGCCTTGTCGATCAGCCGCTGGTCGAGCGCGCCCTCGACGCCGGTGACGCCATGTCCCTCGGCATTGGTGAAGCCGAGCACATGCGCGGCAAGGGTGAGCTGCGGATAGAGCCGCTCCTTCTCGCGCGGGAAATCGAAACCGACGTCGCCGATCGCGTTCACCGCCGCGACCTGGTCGGGTAGCGCGCGGCGGCGAATATAGGTCGGGCGCGAACCGCTGACCTTTGCCAGCAGCTCCTCGCGCGGCGTATCGGGGAAAATCTTGGCCAGCTCGTCGGCCAGATATTGCCGGTTGTTGAGCAGCTTCGAGGGCACGACACGGATCGAATAACCGTCGATGGTGCGCGCGAGCGGCACCCCGTTGCGGTCAACGATATCGGCGCGCGCCGGAACGAAGGCGGTCGCCGCGCCCCGGTTCGACGAGGTGTCGAACAGCGCGAAATAGACGAGACGCACCGAAACGAGGAAAAAGGCCGCCCCGAACAAAAGCATCAGGATCATCAAACGCTGCTGCGCGGTCAGCAGGATCTGCTGCCGCACACCAGCGGTACGAACCCGGGTCGGACGGACGACCAGCGTGTTCATCGGCCGGACTTTCCTCCCGCCGCCTCGGCCGCGGCCGCGCGCTTGAGATCGGCGAGCGTCGATTCGGCGAGCAGTTGGTCTTCGATCATCTTGAGCTGTTCGCGCCGGCGCGTCGGCGCCATCCGCGGTGGCGTATCGCTGCGGATATCGGCCTGCGCGATCACGATGGGCTTGGCCGCCGCCGCTTTCGGTTCGACCGCCGCCTTGACCGGCGCCGGGGTACCGACGGGCGAGACCATCGCCATCAGCACCGGCGCAACCTCGTTGGCGCCGCGCGCGCGCGGCAGCCGGTCGAGCGACGCGAGCTGGCGTTCGTTCGACAGATACTGGCCGGCATCGGGCGCCGAATAGCCGAAGGTGTCGGCATTCCACTGTTCGAGCTGGCGCATCGAGGCGCGCACCGCGAGTTCGGATTCGAGATAGCGGATATTGTCGCGCGTCCGGTCGATCTGCCGTTCGATGCGCGTCAATTCGCTGCGCGTCGCCGCAACCTTGAGCGACACGGGGTAAAGCATCATCGCGAAGATGAGCACGAGCAGGACCAGGCCGATCCCCTGGAGCTTGCGGGCCGCCATCAGCATGACATTGCCTCCTTCATCGTCGAATGGGCCGGAGCAGCGGTCCGGATCGCGCTACGCAGTGTTGCCGAGCGGGCGCGCGGGTTGCGTGCCTCTTCGGCCTTGCCCGGGCGCACCTTGCGCGCCGGGGTTTCGAAGGTTGCGGCCCGCGCCAGAGGAGTCGTCGGCGCGGGCCGGTGACGCGAACCCGCGGCATCGCCACCGCTGCGTTCGCGCAGGAAATTCTTCACGATCCGGTCCTCAGTGCTGTGAAAGCTGACAACCGCAAGCCGGCCGCCGGGGCGGAGCAGCCGCTCGGCGGCGTTGAGCCCCGCGACGAGTTCGTCGAGCTCGCCGTTGATGTGGATACGGATCGCCTGAAAGCTCTTCGTCGAGGGATCCTTGGGCGCGCCGGGCGGATGGCGCAGCGCCTTGCGGATCACCGTGGCCAGTTCGCCGGTCCGGGTCAGCGGGCGCGCCGCGACGATCGCACGCGCGACGCGGCGCGACTGGCGTTCATCGCCATAATGGAAGAGCACGTCGGCGATCTCGGTCTCGTCGGCGCGGTTCAACCAGTCGGCGGCGCTTTCGCCCTCCTGCGCCATGCGCATATCGAGCGGACCATCCTTCTGGAACGAGAAGCCGCGCTCGCCCTGATCGAGCTGCATCGACGAGACGCCGATGTCGAAGGTGATGCCGTCGACCGCATCGATCCCGCGCTCGGCGAGCAGCCGGTCGATTTCGCCGAAGCGGCCGTGGACCAGCGTGAGCTTGCCGCCGGCTTCTTCGACGAGCGCCTGTCCGCCGGCAATCGCATCGGGATCGCGGTCGCAGGCGATGACATCGGCACCCGCGGCGAGCATCGCGCGCGTGTACCCGCCGGCGCCGAAGGTCGCATCGACGTGACGTTCTCCGGGAAGGATGGCGAGCGCGGCGATGACTTCTTCACGGAGGACCGGATCGTGACGGGGATCCCGAGGAAGTTCGGGGGGAAGGTCGGTCACTTTCGCCCCTTCCCTTTCGTGGCATCCCACGACGCCGCGAGACGCTGGAGGACCGGGTCGGCCTCGGCGCATTCGGCCAGGGTCGGCAGCCACCAGATTTCGAGGCGGCGGCCCGACCCCACAAAAGCCGTCGCGCCGGCATCGCCGACGCGGTCGCGGTGGATGAAACTGGGCAGGAAGCGGCCGCTGTCGTCGAGCGTATAGGGCTCGGTGTAGCTGAAGCGCTTCTTGAATTCGGCGTCCTCGTCGAAGTCGAGGTTGCGCAGCCGCGCGGTTTCGCGGTCGCGTTCGATCTCGCCGTTCAGCCGGTCATACTGATCCTGGCCATAGGCGACGAGGCAGGGCAGCTTCTCGTGGAAACCGACCCAAAGCACACGCTGGCCGTCCGCAGTGAGGGGCACATTGTTGCGGAACTGAGAGGGGACGGCGATGCGCCCCTTGCCATCGATCGCGGCGAAATTGGTGCCCGCATACTGGCCGGGCGTCACAATCGCCATCGCTCTGCCCCCCGTATTCGCGCCACCGGGCAAAACTTCCCCGCCCCCGGAATCGCGGGATTCCAGCTGGTTCGGCACGGGTGGAGATTGCCCCTCTCCGATTCCTGACTATCAACTATAGATCGGGGTGGAAAGGGGTAATTTAGGGTGAAATAGGGAATCTAACCCCCATTTACCGCAAAAAGCGCTCCGAATTGGGTAAATACCGGTCCCACGGCGCGAGCAGCAAGCCGCGCGAGCAAGATGATCGGGGTAAATTGGGGCGAAAGCGCCGACTCAGAGGGCGTGGGCGCGGATCCAGAGCGGGTGCAGCAAGGCACGTCCCGCGCCGCGCCACAGGTGCGCGGACAACCATTCCATCGTGTCGGCCTGCCGCAGATGGTCGGCGCCGGGGACGAGCGGGCGCCACAGTGGCGCGAAGACCAGGTCGGCGTCGCCGACGAGCCACGCCTCGCCCGCACCGATCGAACAGCGCGCGACATGCCGGTCCGCGTAGGCGTGGCAGGCCTTCGGCAGCCGGTCGAAGCGCCCCGCGCTGAACAGGCGGAGGCGCGCGCCATCGATATCGGCGGGGAGCGCCGCCCCCTCGCCGGCGGGCGCCGCGCCCAGCGTCACGCCCCAATGGTCGAGCAGCGGGGTGAGGAGGCTAGTCACCGGCGGATTGCGCGGATCGCCGAGCGGATGGCGGGCGGGCCAGCCCGAGAGCGCATCGGCGAGCACGACCGCTCGCCCGCCCCCGCGCACAAAGGCATCGATTGCGACCAGTTCCTGCGGCGCCAGCGCGCGGGGGTGCGCGATCAGCAGCGCTCCGCCTGGGGGCGGCACATGGTCGGTGAGGCTGTCGACCAGCGACACCGGCCCCGCCGCCATCAGGCGGGCAAGCGCGGGGTCGTCATTGGTCCCTTCGGCGATCATCGCCGCAATCCCCTCGCCCGCCGACCAGCGCAGCGGCAGCCCGGTGAGCATCGTGACCGCGGGCGCATCGGCGGAAGCGGCGGCGGGCCGGTAAAGCGATGCAAGCAGCACATGTCCGCCGCCGAACCAGCCGACCACAAGCAGCAGCCCGGCGAGCCACGACAAGCCTCGCGGTCGGGGGCGCCACTGGACGAGCCGGTCGCCCAGCCATGCCGCAAGCGCGCCTGCCAAAATCGTCGCGAGCAGTTGCAGCCACCCCGCCGATCCCGCGAGAATGACCGCAAGCGCGGCCTGCGCGATCGCCAGGAATATCAAGGCTAGAAGGCACGTACGCGCTCGCATCGCGGCGGGTTCATCGCGTTGCCACCGCGCGAGGAGTAGCATCGGCAGCGCGAGCAACGGGATCGCCAGCGCCGGGTCGATGCGCCCGAGCAACGCCTGCCCCCCCGCGATCCAAGCGAGCGCGGCAATTGCGGCGGCAATCGTCAGGGCGCGCAGCATCGGCCGGCGCGGTGCCGCCGTCACTGTTTCGACTGGCGCGCGCGCTGGAGTGCGGGGTCGGGTTCGAGGTCGGGGACGCTCGATGCCGAGGGCGCCGCCTGCGGCACCTTCGCCGCGGTCGCCGCATTCTGATCCTTCGACGAAGGCTGGACCGCCTGGACGCCAAGCTCTTCCAATGGCGCGCCGCTGCTTTTCAGCTCGTCGCCGGGCATTTTCACTTCGGCCGTCGCGGCAACGTCACTCGCGGCGCGTTCGCGCGCACGTTCGCCGATCAGCCCCGCCATACCGACGAGCAGCAGCACCGTGAGTACTCCGGCAATGCCGATCTGCAGGCGGCGCATCGTATCGTTCACGGGTGCGACGGGGGGTAGCGGCGGCGCGGGTTGCGACTGGGGTGCCGGACTGCTGTCGATCCTGATCCCGCTCATGCCGCTGTCTCCAGACCTTTGCTCGCCAGCCATTCGGGGTTGTAGAGCGTCGAAAGATAGCGAAACCCGCTGTCGCACAGGATGGTTGCGATCCGCTTGCCCGGGCCAAGCTGCCGCGCGAGCGCCATCGCACCCGCGACGTTGATCCCCGACGACAGGCCGAGGCACAGCCCCTCCTCGTCGAGCAGCGCGCGGACCACCGCGAGCCCTTCGGCATCCGAAATGCGGAACTGGGTGTCGATCGGCGCACCGTCGAGGTTCGCGGTGATGCGGTTCTGCCCGATCCCCTCGGCGACGCTGGTGCCTTCGGCTTTCAGTTCGCCGCACTGGTAGTAATTATAGAGTCCGGCGCCATGCGGATCGGTGAGCGCGACGACGATGTCGGCATTATGCGCTTTCAGCCCCAGCCCGGTCCCCGCGATCGTGCCGCCGGTGCCGGCGGCGCAGGTGAAGCCGTCGATGCGGCCGTCCATCTGCTCCCATATTTCCTCGGCGGTGCCGAAGATGTGCGATTTGCGGTTGGCGATATTGTCGAACTGGTTCGCCCAGATTGCATTGTCGGTTTCCTCGGCGATGCGGCGCGAGGTGTGGACGAAATGACCGGGGTTGGCGAAGGGCGCGGGCGGGACGAGCACCAGTTCGGCGCCCAAGGCGCGGATCGTCGCCATTTTTTCGGCGCTCTGATTGTCCGGCATGACGATGATCGTCTTGTAACCCAACGCATTACCGACAAGCGCAAGCCCGATGCCGGTGTTGCCCGCGGTTCCCTCGACGATCGTGCCGCCGGGGCGCAGGCTGCCGTTCGCCTCGGCGTCGCGAACGATATAGAGCGCGGCGCGGTCCTTCACCGATCCGCCGGGGTTGGCATATTCGCACTTGCCCCAGATTTCACAGCCGGTGGCTTCGCTCGGTCCCTTCAGCAGCACCAGCGGGGTGTTGCCGATGAGGTCGAGGCTGTTTGCAGCAATAGTCATGCGCCTGATCTAGGGCGGCGCCCGTCGGCCCGCAAGACAGCTTCGCTTGCCCCGCCGATGGCCGGCGTTTGTCGACTAACGGACATCGGCGTCCGACGAACGACAGGCCGCAGCGACCTCAGGGGTTGTCATTGTAACAGTATATCATTACTGGGTGCGCCATCAGGTCGCCATATAACAGGACTCTCCCCTTATGCGTTTGCTTTGCTCTGCCGGTTTCACCTTTGCCCTCTTCCTCGCCGCCCCTGCCTTTGCGCAGGACCGCGCCGCAGCGGGAAGCGACGACGATGTGCATACGGGCGAGCCGATCGTCGTGACCGCCCCCTATGTCCGCAGCCTCGACATCCTCGGCAATGTGTCGGTGCTCGAAGGCGACGAGCTGGCGCGCGATATCCGCGGCCAGATCGGCGACACGCTGACCCGCCAGCCCGGCGTATCGGCAACGAGCTTCTCCCCCGGTGCGTCGCGCCCCGTCCTTCGCGGCTTTTCGGGCGAGCGCGTCAAGGTCCTGACCGACGGCATCGGATCGATCGACGCATCGAACACCTCCGCCGACCATGCGGTCACCATCGACCCGCTGACCGTCGAGCGCATCGAAATCCTGCGCGGCCCCGCAGTGTTGCTGTTCGGCAGCCAGGCGATCGGCGGCGCGGTGAACATGTTCGACCGCCGAATTCCGCGTAAGGTCCCCACCGATCATGTCCATATCGACGCGATCGGCGGCTATGCGACCGCGGCCAACGACCGCAACATCGGCAGCTCGATCGACGTCGCGCTGAGCCCGCAGATCGTCGCGCACCTCGACGGCAGCTGGCGCAAGACAGGTGACGTCCGGACCGGCGGCTTCGTTTACGCTCCCGACATTCGCGGCGACCTGCTCCACCTTGCCGAACATGAAGTCGAGGACGGACATCTCGACGAGGCGGCCGAGCTGACCGCGCAGGCCGGCAAGCGCGGCAAGATCGACAACACGCAGAGCGAGACCTGGACCGCGGGCGGCGGCATCTCGTTGATCAACGACGGCGGCCAACTCGGCATTTCGATCGGCTATTTCGATACCAATTACGGCGTGCCCGACCGCCCGAACACCGCGCACGACCATGGCGGCGAGCATGAAGAGGGCGGCCATGAGCATGGCGAAGGCCCCGTCACCATCGGCATGAAGCAATGGCGCGCAGACCTGCGGGGCGAAGTCGAGCTGGGCGACGGCTTCTTCGACAAGCTGCGCATCCGCGCGGGCTTTGCCGATTACAAACACACCGAATTCGAAGGCGACGAAGTCGGCACCGTCTTTACCAACCAGGGCATCGAGGGCCGGATCGAGCTGGCGCAGAACGACCGCGGCGGCTGGCGCGGCGCGAGCGGCGTGCAATACAGCCACCGCGACTTCGATGCGGTCGGCGCCGAAGCCTTTGTCCCGCGCAACCTGACCGACCAGTTTGCGCTGTTCACCTTGCAGGAACTGACGATGGGTCCGCTCGGTCTCGAAGCCGCGGCGCGTTATGAAAAGACCAATGTGCGCGCGCAGACGCTGGGCTTCGAACGCAAATTCGACAGCTTCTCGGGCGCGCTCGGTGCGACCTACGACCTGTTCGACGGCGCGAAATTCGGCGTGTCGGTGTCGCACGCGGTGCGGGCGCCATCGGCCGAGGAACTGCTGTCGAACGGCCCGCACATCGCGACCCAAAGCTTCGAGCTTGGCGACCCTAACCTGAAGCGCGAGTCCAATTGGGGCGCCGAAGCGTCATTCAAGATCAAGACCGACGCGTTCAACCTCAGCCTGACCGGCTATTCGAACTGGTTCGACAATTTCATTTATTCGGCCGCAACGGGCGCGGAAGAGGATGAGCTGCCCGTCTTCCAATATTTCCAGCGCGATGCGCGCGTCTATGGCTTCGAGGCCGAGGCGAGCGCGCGGCTGGCGCAGATCGGCGGGTTCAACATTGTCGGCGACGTGACTGCCGACATGACCCGCGCGAAAATCAAGAACGCAGGCCTCGACCGCAATGTCCCGCGTATCCCGCCGCTGCGCATCCTCGGTGGGCTCGAAGCGCAGGGCGAGCGCGTCGATGCACGCGTCGAGGTCGAATGGACCGACGACCAGACACGCACCGCACAGTTCGAGACGCCGACCGACGGCTTCACGCTCGTCAACGCCTCGATCAGCTGGCGCCCGCTTCCCGATACGAAGAATCTGACGCTCAGCCTGTCGGCGAACAATATCTTCGACGTCGAAGCACGCCGCCACGCCAGCTTTACCAAGGATTATGTGCCGCTCGCCGGGCGCGATTTCCGCCTGACGGCTCGGGCGAGCTTCTAGTTCTCCGAAGGCGGAACGGGCTCCGGCGACGGCGCTCGTTCCGCTTCGGCTGGCGGCGGCGCGATCGCCGCTTCGGGTGTCGGCGGCGCCGGAACGGGAGCCGCGACCGCCTCCACCGGAGGTATCGCTGCAACGGCCTGTTCCGGCTCGGCGACGAGTGCTCGCGGAATCACGGTCCACGCTGACAATGCCTGGCGCTGGCGCCAATAGATCGACGACACCGCTGCATAGGTGCCGACGCTTTCCCATGCGGGCGCGCTGAGGTTTTCGGCATCGATTCCGCCTTCGATGAAGGCCTGGACCAATATCTTGACCTGCTCTTCGCCCATCTCGCCCGACAGGCGCGGATTGCTTCGGCCCGGCCCAAAGTCGAGCGCCGTGTCAATCGTCGCCCCGGACAGCCCGTAACCGGCCAGCCGGCCGATCAGCCATTCGCGCAATATGCGGCTGACCCCATAGTCCAGATAAGCCTTTTTCTGACCAGCATCGAGCGTGAAGCCGGCGGTGCAAGCATCGGCGATGGTCGAAAACTGGCCGATCAACCGTTCGGAACCCGAATTGCCGCCGTCGCCGATCAACGCATCGGCGAGCAGATTCCTGAACGCGGGGTCGGCCCTGTCGACCGCACAATCAAGCTTGTCGCCCAACTGCGCCGACGCCGCGACCGGCAGCATCGCCGCCGCCAGCATGCCGCTGCACCAAAGGAATCTGACCATAAAGCGTCCCTCCCCAGCCGGGACTTCGTGCGCCCCGCCTGGCTCAGGATAGCATGGCCATCCCGCCGTTCACATGCAACGTCTGTCCGGTGACATATCCGGCTTCCTTCGACGCCAGATAGACCACGGCGGCCGCGATATCGTCGCCGGCGCCCATCCGGCCAGCCGGAATACGCTGATTGAGCGCTTCCTTCTGCGCGTCGGGCAGGTCGTCGGTCATTGCCGTGGCAATGAAGCCCGGCGCGACGCAATTCGCGGTGACGCCGCGGCTCGCGAGCTCCTGCGCCAGCGCCTTGGTCATGCCGGTGACGCCCGCCTTCGACGCGGCATAATTGGCCTGCCCCGGATTGCCCGTCGCGCCGACGACGCTGGTGATCGAGATGATGCGGCCGAAGCGCGCCTTCATCATCGGCTTGGCGGCGGCGCGCGCGAGGCGGAAATTGGCCTCGAGGTTGATGCGGATGACGTCCATCCACTCCTCGTCCTTCATCCGCATGATCAGATTGTCGCGCGTCACCCCGGCGTTGTTCACAAGGATGTCGAGCTGGCCCAGCGCCTCGACCGCCGACGGCACTAGCGCATCGACCGCGGCGCCGTCGCCGAGGTTGCACGGCAGCGCGACATGGTCGCCGCCGAGCGTATCGCGGAAAGCGTTCAGCTTGTCGGCGTTGGAACCCGAAACCGCAAGCCGCGCACCCTGCGCGGCAAGCGCCTGCGCGATGGCCGAACCGATGCCGCCCGAAGCGCCGGTGACTAGGGCGGTCATGCCGGTGAGATCGAACATCTGAGTTTCTCCTGAAATCTTTGAATTAGAGCGACTTGAGCAAAGCTTCGATGTCGTCCATCGAAATCACGCTGACCGTCTCGACTTCGCCCGACGCGCTGCGCTTGACCATCGGCGAGAGGACCTTGCCGCCGAATTCGACGAACTGGCCGACGCCGATATCTTCCATCGAGGCGACGCTTTCGCGCCAGCGGACGCGGCCGGTGACCTGGCTCACGAGCAGGTCGCGGATCGTGTCGGCGTCGCTGACGGGGCTCGCGGTGACATTGGCCACCACCGGCACCAGCGGCGCGGCGGGCGCATTCGAGCCGAGCGCCTCGGCCATCGCGTCGGCGGCGGGCTGCATCAGCGGGCAGTGGAAGGGCGCCGAGACGGGCAGCAACACGCCGCGCTTGATGCCATAATCCTTGACCAGCGCGACCGCGCGTTCGACCGCGCCCTTGTGGCCCGAAATCACGACCTGCGACGGGTCGTTGTCGTTGGCCACCGTGCAGACCTCGCCCTCGGCGGCGGCATCGGCGAGCTTCTGCGCGGTGTCGATATCGGCGCCGAGCAGCGCCGCCATCGCGCCGACCCCGACGGGCACCGCCGCCTGCATCGCCTGCCCGCGCGTCTTCAAAAGCCGCGCGGTGGTCGCAAGGTCGAAGGCGCCGGCCGCGCAGAGCGCGCTATATTCGCCGAGGCTGTGGCCCGCGACATAGTCGGCCTTGGCGGCGAGCGTCACGCCGCCTTCCTTTTCGAGCACGCGCAAGGTCGCGATCGCGTTCGCCATGATCGCAGGCTGGGCATTTTCGGTGAGGGTGAGCTGGTCCTCGGGACCTTCGCTCATCAGCTGGAACAGCTTTTGGCCGAGCGCGTCGTCGACCTCCTGGAACACCTCGCGCGCGACGGGCGAGGCCTCGAACAAGGCCTTGCCCATGCCGACGGCCTGGCTGCCCTGACCCGGAAAGATGAATGCGCGCATGATGCGTCCCCTGATGAATATGGATTTGGCCCGCGCCTATTCCCTCACCCCGCGCGATGCAAGCCGAAGGGCACGACCTTGTTCGCCGCGTCGTGGCCGATGTCGGCCCGCCCGAGCCACGGGATGCCGGTGCGATGACACCAGTCCTGCGCAATCTCTTCGGCCTCCATGCCGAAAGGGCGGTCGTTTTCGGGGACGGCACTGACGCGGCCGAGCCGCAAACCGGCGAGACCGCGCGGCGCGAGGCTGGTCGCCATATGGAAGAAGGCGCGGTCGAAGGCGTAGAGATATTCGCTCACTTCCTCGACGAGCAGGACGTGCCCCGAAAGGTCGGGTTCGAGCGGCGTGCCGAGCAGCATCGACAGCGTCATCAGGTTGAACGCCGCGTGGCGCGCGCCATGCTGCAACCCCGCCTCGCACGCACCAGGATCGCGCGCGACGAGCCAGTCGAGCGCCCGCAAGACCGCAGCATCCCCGCCCTCGCGGCGGATATCGGCGACCATCGGCCCGTGCGCGACATGGTCGAAACCCTCACGATACAGCGCGCCGAGCAGATTGCCCTGATCCGAATAGCCGAGGAACGCCTTGCCCCGCGCGGCGTCGGTCATCGCGGCCACCGCATCCTCGGCGATCCGGCACGCACCGTACCCGCCGCGCGCGAACCAGACCGCGTCGATGTCGGGGCGGTTCGCCATCTCGACCAGTGCGGCGAAGCGGTGTCCGTCCTCGCCCGCGAAATGGCCATGCGTCGCAAAACACTGCGGATCGAATTCGAGTTCGATGTCAGAATAGCCGAGGCTGGCGAGCGCGCGCACCGCTTCCGCATCGTCGGGCAGGATGGGGGTCGAAGGGGCAACGATCCCGATACGCAAATCCTGTCCCCTGCCCTGCCTTGCCAAACCTGACCCAAGCCCATATCGCGCCGCGATGGCCGAAAACAAATCCTATTTCTTCTGCGGCATCGGCGGGTCGGGCATGTTGCCGCTCGCGATGATCGTCGCGGCGCGCGGCGCTGCGGTTTCAGGGTCGGATCGCAGCCGCGACCAGGGCCGGACGCCCGACAAATTTGCATGGCTCGAAAGCCGGGGCATTGCTTTCTATCCGCAGGACGGCAGCGGCCCCAAGGCGGGCCAGATCCTCGTCGCCTCGGCGGCGATCGAGGACAGCGTTCCCGATATCGCCGCGGCCAAAGCGCTCGGCCTTCCCCGGATGACGCGCGCCGACCTCAATGCCGCGCTGTTCAACGCCGCGGACAAGGCAATCGGCGTCGGCGGCACCAGCGGCAAGTCGACCGTCACCGGGATGATCGGCTGGATCCTCGAGAGCGTGGGCCGCAAGCCGACCGTGATGAACGGCGCGGTGATGCGCAATTTTTCGGACGCCGAGACGCCCTTCGCCAGCGCGCTGGTCGGCGATAAGGATTTTTACGTCAGCGAGGTCGACGAAAGCGACGGATCGATCGCACTCTACCAGCCCGATGTTGCGGTGGTCACCAACATCAGCCTCGACCACAAGAGCCTCGACGAACTGCACCGCCTGTTCGGCGACTTCACCGCCAAGGCGCGCATCGCGGTGATCAACGCCGACGATCCCGAATCCGCCCCGTTGATGAACGGCGGCAATAATCTGCACTTCGGCTTTGGCGACGGCGCGGCGATGCGCGGCAGCGATTTCGAAGCGCTGCCCGACGGCTGCCGCTTTGCAGTGAGCTTTGCCGCCGACCGCCACGAGGTCCGGCTGCGGATGCCGGGCCGCCACAACGCCGCCAACGCCCTCGCCGCGATCGCCGCCGCACGCGCGGTCGACATTCCGGTTGCGCAGTCGGTCGCGGCACTCGCCGATTTTGCCGGACTCGCGCGCCGCTACGAGGTGCTGGGTCAGGCCGGCGGCGTCACCGTCATCGACGATTTCGCGCACAACCCCGACAAGGTCGCCGCGACCCTCGCCGCCGTCGCCGAGCTACCCGGCCGCGCCCTGCTCTTCTTCCAGCCGCACGGTTATGGCCCGCTGCGCCAGATGGGCAAGGAACTCGCGGCCAGCTTCGCCGACGCGATGCGCGAAGGCGACAAGCTCTTCGTCTGCGATCCCGTCTATTTCGGCGGCACCGTCGACCGCAGCGTCGGCAGCGAGGCGCTCGTCGCCGACATCGTCGCGGGCGGAGCCGATGCCGTTCACCTCACGACCCGCGCGGCATGCGGCGCGGCGATGCTCGACGAGGCCAAGGCGGGCGACCGCATTCTCATCCTCGGCGCGCGCGACGATACGCTCACCGAATTCGGCCACGAACTCTTGGAAAAGCTGGCCGTCCGCGCTTGATTTCTCCCCGCGAATCTGTATAGGCGCGCTCATTCGGGGCGAGGCCTTGTGCCATTCGCCCCGTTTGCTTTGCACCAATACGTGAAGCGAGACGACAGCCGGAGGGGTTTCGCGATCGGCGCGAAATCAGCGATCGGCCAAATCGAAGGAAGCGCACCATGCCGTTTTACGAGCATGTCTTTATCGCGCGTCAGGACCTGAGCCAGGCTCAGGTCGACGCGCTGGCGGAAACCGTCACCAACGTCATCGGCGAGTTCAAGGGCACGGTTCACAAGACCGAAACCTGGGGCCTGAAGCAGCTCGCCTACAAGATCCAGAAGAACCGCAAGGGTCACTATGTGATGCTGTCGGCCGAAGTGTCGGGCGAAGCCATCACAGAGATCGAGCGCCAGGCTGCGATCAACGAAGATATCATCCGTTGGCTCACCATCCGCGTCGACGAACTCGAAAAGGGTCCGTCCGTGATGATGCGCAAGCAGGAACGTCGTGGCGGCCGCGGCCGTGACCGCGACGGCGAAGAATAAGGAAAACGACCATGGCACGACCCTTTTTCCGCCGCCGCAAGACCTGCCCCTTCAGCCAGAAGGACGCACCGGTCATCGATTACAAGGACGTCCGCCTGCTCCAGGGTTACCTGTCGGAGCGCGGCAAGATCGTCCCGTCGCGGATCACCGCGGTGTCCACCAAGAAGCAGCGTGAGCTGGCAAAAGCGATCAAGCGCTCGCGCCACATCGGCCTGCTCCCCTACATTGTGAAGTAAGGAGGGCGGACCGATGGAAATCATCCTGCTCGAACGTATCGAGAAACTCGGCGGCATCGGCGATGTCGTCACCGTCAAGAACGGCTTTGCCCGCAACTACCTGTTGCCCAACAACAAGGCGCTGCGCGCGAACGACACCAACCGCAAGCTGTTCGAAGCCAACCGCTCGAAGATCGAGGCCGACAACGCCGAACGTCGCACCGACGCCGAAGGCCGCGCCAAGGACATCGACGGCAAGCAGGTCGTCCTGATCCGTCAGGCGTCGAACACCGGCCAGCTGTACGGTTCGGTTTCGGTCCGTGACATCGTCGACGCGCTTGCCGAAGACGGCGTCGAAGGCGTGACCAAGTCGATGGTCGAGCTCGAGCGCCCGATCAAGTCGCTCGGCCTCGTCGACGTCAAGGTCAAGCTGCACCCTGAAGTCGCCGTGACCGTCGGCGTCAACGTCGCGCGTTCGCCCGACGAAGCCGAAATGCAGAAGCAGGGCATCGACGTCATCGCCGCGATGTTCGAGGAAGAACAGGCCGAAGCAGTTGCGACGGCGCTGGAACCCGACAGCGAGGACGAATTCGAAGACGCGACGCCGCCTTCGGAACTCGCTCCCGAAGCGGCTGCGGACGAAGCCGAAGAAGCTTAAGCTTCATCTGGCCAAAGCCTTTTGAAAGGGCCGCGTTTCCCGACGGAAACGCGGCCCTTTTCTTATGCCCCGCCCTTTCCTATGGCGGCAGTCGATGGCCGACGATCGCTTCCATTCCCGTTTCGCCGCCGACGCGAGCCTGCTGCCGCACATGGCCGACCTTGCGAACGACCGGATATTGATCGCGCTGCTGGGCGAAGCCGATTACCGCGCGGCGAGCTTCCTCGACCAGCGGCTACTCACCGATCGCATCGGGCGCGAGTGGATGGCGTGGGACGCGCTGCCCGACCTTGGCCCCGCGGCGCCGCAGCCCGATTTCATCTTCCATATCGGCCATGTCGGATCGACGCTTGCCTCGCGCCTGCTTGCCGAGGTCAGCGGCGCGCTTCCGCTGCGCGAACCGATGCTCCTGCGCACGCTGGCGCAGGTCGCCGAGCGGATCGACCGGCCGGAGTCGGTGTGGTCGCCCGAACGCTATCGCCAACGCCTTGCGCAGATACGTGGCTGGCTCGGCCGCGGCTTCGGCCCAGGCCAGCGTACAATGGTCAAGGCGTCGAGCGTGATCACGGCGATCGCCGGCGACCTGACGAGCGCCGATGGCCGTGCGCTGTTCCTCTACGCCGCGCTCCCCCGCTATATCGAGACGATCCTCGCCGGCGAGGCCTCGATGGCCGAGACGCAGGCACAGGCCCCCGCGCGCATGGCCCGGCTCGCAGCCCTGCTTCCCGATTTCCCGCACGCGCTGTGGCAGTTGCCGCCGGTCACGCGCGTCGCGATGAGCTGGCTTTGCGAGATGGCGACCGCGCAAAACACGCTGCCGCCGGGCGATCCGCGTTACCTGTGGGCCGATTTCGATGCGATGCTGGCCGATCCGGTGGTGGCGCTTGCGGTGCAAGCCGGGCATTTCGCTTTGCCCGCCAGCCAGGCGCGCATCGACGCCGCGCTCGCCGGGCCGATCATGCGCCAATATTCCAAGGCGCCCGAACATGGTTACAGCCCGGACCTGCGCCGCGAACTGCAGATGCAGGCGGGGGCGGAACACGCATCCGCCATCGCCGAAGCCATCGCATGGGTTGAAGCGCTCGCCGCGCGCTATACAAGCCTTGGCGACCTGCCGATCCGCGGCAACGGGGAAAGCCGATAATGTTCAAGCTCGTCCAGCTGCTCGACGATGGCGCCGTTCGCGCGCTGCGCGAAATTGCCGCCAGCGGCAAGTTCGTCGACGGAAAGATCAGCAACCCGCATTCGACGGTGAAGAACAATCTCCAGCTCCACGACGCAGGCGCTTATGAACGCTCGTCGAAGATCCTGCTCGACGCGATGGTGCAGAATCCCGATTTCATGGAATTCACCTTTCCCGCACGCATCGCGCCGCCGCTGATGACGCGGTACACGCCCGGCATGCACTACGGGCTGCATCCCGACGCCGCCTATATCCCCCTGCCCGACGGCCAGCTGCGTACCGATGTCAGCTGTACGGTGTTCCTGAACGATCCTGCCGACTATGATGGCGGCGCCCTCCATGTTCAGCTCGGCAACGCCGACCTGCGCTTCAAGGAAGCGCCGGGCGTCGCGGTCGTCTATCCGTCGCACACATTGCACGAGGTTGAGCCGGTGACGCGCGGCGAGCGGCTCGTCGCAATCACCTTCATCCAGAGCCTGATCCCCGACGTCGCGCACCGGAACCTGATGTACGAACTCAACGAGGTCGCCGCGATCGAGGGCCGCAAGATGGACCCGGCCAACTTTACGCGGCTCCAGGCGGTCCAGTATCAGCTGCTCAGGATGTGGCGGCGCTAGGCCGCCGCCTATCCATCAATAGCCCATCAGGCTCAGCACTTCCTTGCGGCTGCTCTGGTCGTTCAGGAAACAACCGAGCAGGCGGCTGGTTACCATGCCGACGCCGGGCGTGCGGACGCCCCGCCCGGTCATGCAGCCATGCTGTGCATCGATGACCACCGCGACGCCATGCGGCTGGAGATTGTCCCAGATACATTTCGCGACTTCGGCGGTCAGGCGCTCCTGCACCTGCAACCGCCGCGCATAGCCGTTGAGCACGCGCGCGAGCTTGGAAATGCCGACGACGCGGTCGCGCGGCAGGTAGGCAATCGACGCCTTGCCGGTGATCGGCGCCATATGGTGCTCGCAATGCGACTGGAACGGGATGTCGCGCAACAGCACGATCTCGTCATAGCCGCCGACCTCCTCGAACGTGCGCGACAGGTGGATAGCCGGATCGTCGGCATAACCCGAACAATATTCCTTCCACGCGCGCGCGACGCGGCGCGGGGTATCGAGCAACCCTTCGCGCGCCGGATCGTCGCCGGCCCATTCGATGAGCGTGCGAACGGCATCGGCGACATGATCCGGCACCACTACCTTGCCGTCGGGTCCCAATTCACTCTTGCTGTCGCTCATCGCCGCGCTTTCACTGTTGCCATCATGCCGCACATTTCGACGTCCCCGCGCCGATAAGCAAGGGCAAGGCGGAAAGAAATTGTCCACTCCCATCAACTTTACGTTGCGGAATCTTGGCTTTTTGACTTTTCGAAGAGGCGCGGTTTCGCGTCCTTTTTTGGGCCAAACAAGTGACTTGACGCTTTCGTCAACTCGGCGCACCTTCACCTTGCATTACAGAACTCGCTCAAGCGGGTCGTGATCCGGAGAGGCTGGCGTTTTCCCCGACGCCAGCGGGAGAGGACGATGACCAGCACAGCTGGCAGGTGGGATACTCAAGGGCACATGGCCATACCGGCCCGGTGCCCTTTGCCATGTCTGGTCGTTTCCCCTCCCCTTACCACAATTTGACGTTGGGCGGCCCCGCATCGCGCGGGATCGAAAAAGGGAGGCTATAGATGAAGTTCAAGGCACTGATCGGAACGTCGATCCTTGCGATGACGGTGGCGACGCCGGCTTTTGCGCAGGACGCGGCGGATGAAGTGGAACGCGATGCTTTCGGCGGCGAAATCGTCGTCACGGCGCAGCGCCAGTCGGAACGCCTGCAGGACGTGCCGATCGCGGTCAGCGCCTTCTCGACCGAGGCGCTCGAAGCGCAGCAGATCAAGACTCCGTCCGATCTTCAGCTGACCCTGCCCAACGTCACCTTCACCAAGACCAACTTCACCGGCGCGAGCTTCACGATCCGCGGCATCGGCGACCTTTGCGTCGGCACGACCTGCGACAGCGCGACCGCGATCCACCTGAACGGCGATCCGCTGTTTTCGACCCGCCTGTTCGAAACCGAATTCTTCGACCTCGAACGCGTCGAAGTGCTGCGCGGCCCGCAGGGCACCCTGTTCGGTCGCAACGCGACGTCGGGCGTGGTCAACGTGATCACCGCCAAACCGAAACTGGGGACATTCGAAGCCGCCGCCGAAGCCGAATATGGAAATTATGATTCCATGAAGGGCAAGGCGATGGTCAACATCCCGCTTGGCGATACGATGGGCATTCGCGTTGCGGGCATTTACCTCAACCGCGACGGATACACGAAGAACAGCTTCCTCGACACGCGCATCGACGACCGCGACTTATACTCGGTCCGCGGCTCGTTCCGCTGGGAGCCCAGCGACGACACGACGATCGACCTGCTCGCATCCTATTTCCGCGAAAAGGATCAGCGCACCCGCATCCAGAAACAGCTTTGCCAGCGCGACCCGACCGGCATCCTCGGCTGTTTGAACAGCCGCCTCGACAATTCGCCCTTCAACGGCAACGCGACCTTCACCGCGGCGCTGACCTCGCGCGAATTCCTGGCGATCCGCGGCATCCCGCAGGCCTTTGCACTCGGCAGCCTTTACGGCCCCGACGTTTATGCCAACACGACGATCCCGTCGGACCCGCGCGAAGTGAACACCGCCTATACGCCGAGCTATTTCACCAGCGAACTGACGTTGCAGGGCCAGATCGAGCATAATTTCGGCCCCGTCTCGCTGCAGGTGTCGGGCCAGTATCAGAAGGTCAAGCTCGACGCGTCGCAGGATTACAACAGCAATGTCGGCAACCGCGCGCTCTACGCGGGCGGCCTCGCGACGTTGCAGGCGGCCGCAAACGGCGCGCTCGGCGCGGCGTTCACGCCCTATTTCGCACCCGTCGCGGCGGCGATCATCCCGAACGGCCCGACCGGACAGCTTTGCACCTCGCTGGCCGAAGAAAGCGGCTACGGCAGCTTTGGCGGCAACAAAATCTGTAGCGACCAGTCGCTGCAATTCGACCGGTCGAACCAGTATAACAGCAGCTGGTCGGTCGAAAGCATCCTGTCGAGCGATCTCGACGGGCCGTTCAACTTCCTCGTCGGCGGCATCTATGCCGACTATCACCTGACCGAGAACAGCTATTATGTGAACGCCTTCCCGATCGACTATCTGACCGGGGTATTGGGCGCGTTCACCGCGGCAACCAACGCGACCGGCCCGCTGCCGCCGTCGTTCCTGGCCACGCCTTTCTTCCGGAACAACACCGATGACCTGAAGATCAAATCCTACGGCCTGTTCGGCGAGGCCTATTTCGAAGTCAGCGATCGGCTGAAGCTGACCGCGGGCCTGCGCTACAACAACGACAAGAAGAGCGTGACCGCCCGGTCGACGCTGGCCAGCTTCCTGGCGCCGCACGGCGGCACGACCGACACCGTCTTCGGTCCGCCCTTCGTCGGGTCGTTCGATGCCGACCCCGGCACGCCGGGCAACCAGATCATTCAGGCACGCAAGGTGAAGTTCAACAAACTCACCGGCCGCTTCGTGATCGATTTCAAGGTGACCGACGACAATCTGCTCTATGCCTCCTATTCGCGCGGCTATAAGTCGGGCGGCATCAATCCGCCGCTGCAGCCGATTTTCGCCGTGCCCGAATCGTTCAAGCCCGAACAGGTCGATGCGTTCGAAATCGGGTCGAAGAACACGTTTGGCGGTGGCGCACTGCAGCTGAACCTGACGGCCTTCTACTATAAATATAAGGACCTGCAGCTCAGCAAGATCGTCGCCCGTACCGCGGTCAACGACAATGTCAGCGCCGACATCTATGGCTTCGAGGCCGAAGCCATTGTCCGGCCGGACCCCGATGTCGTCGTCAACCTCGGCTTCAGCTATCTGCACAGCAAGGTGTCGGACGACAAATTCACCAGCAACCCGCGCGACTTTGGTGGCGGCCGCAGCGATGCGGTGATCATCAAGGACATCACCAACGCCGCAAACTGCGCCGTGGCCTCGCGGACCGGCAATGTGGCGGGCATCAACGCGTTTGTGAATCAGGTGAATAACCTGATCAACACCAACCCGGACATCAATCCCGATCCGGCGGTTACCACGCGGGTCATTCCGGGCATTCAACCCGGCGCCAACCTGCAGGGCACGACCGCTTTCCCGGCGGACGGCGGCATCGCCTCGACGGGTGCATTCGGGATCTGCGACGTGCTCAGCGCGGCCGCCGCGGGTGCCTTCTCGCCGCTGGGACTCAACCCGACAACCTTTGGCGGGGTCGAATATTTCTCCGCCGGGGTTCCGGTCAACATCAAGGGCAACCAGCTGCCGCAGGCGCCGAACTACAAGTTCAGCGCAGGCGTGCAATATACGGCACGTATGGGCGACATGACGCTCGTCCCGCGCGTCGACATGGCCTATACCGGTGAAAGCTATGGCAGCATCTTCAACGGCAACGTCAACCGCATCAAGGGCTATGCGCAGGTCAATGCCCAGATCCAGCTGAACGGCGCCGACGACAAATGGTATGTCAAAGGCTTCATCCAGAATGTCTTCGACGCCAACAGCGTCACGGGCCTCTACATCACCGACCAGTCGTCGGGTAACTATACCAACATCTTCACCCTCGAACCGCGCCGCTACGGCATCGCGGCGGGCGTGAGGTTCTAAACCGACGGCGGCAACGCCGACAAAAAAACCCCGGCCTCTCGATCGAGAGGCCGGGGTTTCTTTTGTCCGCTGTTCGGAAGTGGCCGGAGCAGCTGCTCCGGCCGCCTCGATCAGAATTTGTAGCGGATGGTGCCGCCATAGGTGCGCGGCTGGCTCGGATAGCCCGAGACGCTGCCCGCCTGAGCGACGGCCGGGAAGATCGTCGTCAGATACTGTGCATTGGTGAGGTTACGGCCCCACACGCCGACGTCGATGCCGTTGGTCAGGCGCACCGTGAACGACGCGTTGAGCGAGTTCACTTCGCGCTTCAGATTCTGCGCGACGCTCGCCGGGAAGCCCGACAGGCCTTCGACGATCTGGACCGGGCTTTCATAGCTGTAGTCGACGTGTGCGATCGCCTTCGTCCCGCCCGCGAACTCGTGCGTATAGGTGCCGCCGAGCGACAGCGACAGGTCGGGGATACCTGCAGGCGTGCTGCCCGAGATGTCACCGAACGCCGAATTGACGAAGCTGTCATACTTGGCGTCGAGGTAGGTCGCGGCGAGCGTCAGGTTGAGCCCGTCGACCGGACGCACCGAGCCGTCGAACTCGATCCCGAAAGTCGACTGCTTGCCGGCGTTCGCCAGCGCGAAGCCGGTGCCGGTGAAGACGTTCGACTGGAAGCCCTTGATCGACTGCTTGAACACCGCGATGTTCACCGCCGCGACGTCCCACTGGCCCTTCAGGCCGAACTCGTAAACGGTCGATTCCTCGGGGTTGGCGAAACGCGAACCCGCGACGAGGTTCGGGGTACGCAAGCCCGCAGCAGTGATCGCCGCGAGGTCCGAAGCAAGCGGGCGGCTGTCGCGCGACAGGTTGACCGAGCTTGCCTTGAAGCCCGTCGCATAGGTCGCATAGATATTGACCGTGTCGGTGAGCTCATAGGCAGCGCGCACGCTGTACGAGAAGTCGCCATCGTTCGTCTTGCCGCTTTCGACCGCATTCGGAATGTTGAGGAAGGGCGGCAGGAACTGGAACGCCTTCAGACCGGCCAGCGGGTTGGCGCTGCGTCCGTCGGGGAGCGTCATCGTCGGATTGGCGGCGAGAATTGCGGCCTGCGCGGGCGGTACGCCCTGCCCGACGAGCAGCGCCTGACGGAACGGCGTGTAGGCGGCCGCGTCGAGGTTGACGCCCGAGAAGACGTCGCTGCTGACGACGTTGGTCGAGAAGCGCTTGCGGTCCTTCGTATAGTTGCCGCCGAGGGTCAGCGTCAGGCGATCGGTGACTTCGAAGTCGACCGTGCCGAAGATCGAGAAAGCCTCGTTCTTCATCTGATAATCTTCGTCGAGGCCATTGCCCGCGCGGAAGAAGGTGCCGAGATATTTCGTCGGAGCGCCTTCAAGCGCGCCGAGCGTGCCTTCGAGCAGGCCGACGTTGAGCGCATTGCCGCTCGCCGCGCGGATCAGCGCATCGCCATAGGGGCGGAAGTGCTGGCCGAACTTGATCGCGCTCTGCTGGTCGACCTTTTCGTTGAAATAATAGCCGCCGATCAGGAAGTTGAGCGGGCCGTCGAAGTCAGAGGTCAGGCGTACTTCCTGCGTGAAGGTGTCGATGTCGACATAATCGCTCTTCTCGCCGATCAGGTCGGCCGCCGTGAAGTCCGAATCCTGGTTCGTGTCGGCACGCACCTGGCGATAAGCGGTGATCGAGGTCAGCGCGAGGTTGCCCAGATCATAGTCGATCTGCGCCGAACCGCCGTAATTCTTGATCTTATTCGACGACAGGAAGTTGTTGTAGACGTCGTACGAGAAAGGATCGTTCGCATCGACGCTGGGACCGCCGGCGAGCGCGTTGGTGATCGCGACGGTCGGGCCGGCGATGACATTGCCCGCGATGCAGCAATTTTCGTCGATCTTGTCATAGTCGCCGATCAGGCGGATCGAGAGCGCGTCGGTCGGTTCGAACAGAAGCTGGCCGCGGACGCCCCAACGGTTGCGGTCGTTGACGTCGGTGCCCAGCTTCAGGTCCTGCGCATAACCGTCGCGGCGGTTGTAGCTGCCGCCGATCGAGAAGGCGACGGTATCGCTGATCGGGCCGGTGACATCGCCCTTGACGGTGATGGCGTCGTAATTGCCATAGGTGACTTCGGCCGAGCCGCCGAATTCGAACTGCGGCTTTTGCGTGACGATGCTGATGACGCCCGCCGACGCATTCTTGCCGAACAAGGTCGACTGCGGGCCGCGCAGCACTTCGATGCGTTCGACGTTCGGAAGATCGCCGATCTGGGCGGCCGAGCGCGAGCGATAGACGCCGTCGATGAACACGCCGACCGACGGTTCGATACCGGCGTTATTCGCGCCGTTGCCGAAGCCGCGGATGATGAAGTTGGTGTTGGCGCTCGACTGGAGCTGCGAGACGCGGAGGCTGGGGACCGACGATTGCAGGTCGATGAGGTCGCGAATCTGTGATTCTTCGAGCGCGGCGGCCGAGGTCACCGACACCGCGACGGGGGTGTCCTGCAGCGTCTGCGAACGCTTGCTGGCGGTGACGATGATGTCGTTGCCGTAATCGGTCACGTCGCCGGTCGCGGCGCTGTCGGCCGGTGCGGCGGTATCCTGGGCAAAGGCAGGGGTGGTGGCGGCGCACAGCATGGTGGCGCCCAACAGGATGTTGCGCAAAGTCATGATGATGTCTCTCTCTCCAAAACCGCCGAGACGCAGCCAAAGGCTTATCGGGAGATGCCCGGCAGTGAACGACCGGTCTAACGCACCGCCCCGCCGCGTCAACGCGCGCGCGCGCGGACGTCCAGCTTTTGTGTCGATTAGTGGCACAAAAGCAACAGTTTACGTTACGGCAGGCGTAACAGGCCTGTCATAAAAAAAGCTGGGTCAAACTGTATGGGAGGTGGTGCCTGGGGACGGGATCGAACCGCCGACACTGCGATTTTCAGTCGCATGCTCTACCAACTGAGCTACCCAGGCAAACCGTGGCGGCCGGTCGGCCGCGCTGGCGAGCGGCGGCTATAGGCAGGGCTTTGCGTCCTGTCCAGCACCTTTCTTCGCCCTTTTTCCGGACATCATCCGTCGTCGAAACGATCATCGTCCGCGGTGCCGTCGGGCGCCTGGTCGACGGGCACGCGATAGCCTTCGCCGAACCAGGTCAAAAGGTCGCGATCGCGGCAGCCGCGGCTGCAAAAAGGCTTGAATTCGGGGACGCGCGGGTTGCCGCAAAGCGGGCAGCGCGGCGATTTACTGGGCATGGCCTGCTCCTTTGATGGCGGGATCGGTGACGAGGCGGACCGCGCGGCCGGTGCCGTTCTGGAGCGCGTCCACCCAGTCGGGGTGCGCTGCGATATGGTCGATCACGCCGCCCCGCGCGGTCAACGTCAATTCGCCCGTCCCGACCGCGCGTTCCGCCTGGCGCAGCAACAGCGCGGCGTCGGTTGCAACGGGATCGAGACGGACCTGCTCGATCAGCGAGGGCCGCTCGCGGCGGCGGATGATCTGCATCAGCCCGAATCCGTTGACCGCGGTGCGCTCGAACGGCGCGGCCAGCGCGGCGTCGACCGCGGCATCGACCGCCTGCCGCCCCGTGCGGTCGGGCAGCGAGGGAAAATCGATCGCGATCGATCCGCCGATATCGCAGCGGCGGATCACGCCCGCAGCCGCCTTTGCTCCTGCCTTTGCCAGCGCGAGCGCGTCACCTTCGCCATCGATGTCGATCAGCACCATCGCGGGCGTCGCATCGACCCACAGCGCGCCGCCCGCAAAGGGCCAATGCCCGGTGCGAACGCAATCGATCAACTCGCTCCACCCCGCCTGCTCCAACCGGTCCGGGTCGGTCGGGCGTATATCGACGACGGCCACGCCGGTGGCGGCGATGCGCGCGCGCAGGTCGGGGCCGGCGGTGGTGGCTGCACCGGGCTCGGCGAGGCGCGCGCGCGCAGGCTTGTCGCGCGCGCGCTCGCGCAGCGCCATGCGGGTGATTTCGACCAGCAGCGATGCGCCAATGGACGTCGCTTTCGGGATTTCGGCGACGGTCGCTTGCGGCGCGCCGGGCCAGTCGAGTGTTACCAGCGCGCCCTTGCCGCCGCGCCCGGCCTCGACGAGCCGGGCATGGAGGATGGCGCCGGGGCGCGGCCCTTCACCCTCGCGCTCGATCCGCGCTTCGACAATCTCGCCGTCCTCGACCAGCGCCGCCCGCGCCTCGCCGATTCCGGCCTCGTAAAGCCACTCAGCCAAGCGCGATTCCGGCGCTCGAGAGCAGCCCCCGCGTTTCGAACAGCGGCAGCCCGACGACGTTCGAATGGCTTCCCGACAGGAAACGGACAAAGGTTTCGGCGCGCCCCTGTATGGCATAGCCGCCCGCCTTGCCCATCCCCTCACCGCTTTCGACATACCAGTCGATCTCGGCGGCGCTCAGCGCCTTGAACGCGACGATCGTATCGACGACGCGCACACGCGCCTTTCCATCGGTACCGACAACGCAAATTCCCGAATAGACATGGTGCCGCCGCCCCGAAAGCAGGCCAAGCATCCGGCGCAGGTCGGCTTCGTCTGCGGGTTTTTCGAGAATGCGGCGTCCAACGGCCACCGTCGTGTCGCCTGCGAGCACAACCTCGTCCGGCGCACGTTCGACGGCGAGCGCCTTGCCCTGGGCGAGCCGAGCAACATAATCGCGCGGAAGCTCGCCCTTCAGCGGCGTTTCGTCGATTTCAGGGGCCGCGATGCGGGTCGGCACAAGCCCGATCCGCGCCAGCAATTCACGCCGGCGCGGCGAGGTCGATGCCAATACCAGCGCGGGGAATGTCGCCGCGCCGCTCACTTGAAGCGATAGGTGATCCGACCCTTGGTCAGGTCATAAGGGGTCAGTTCGACGAGCACTTCGTCGCCGACGAGCACACGGATGCGGTTCTTGCGCATCTTGCCGGCCGTGTGGCCGAGAATCTCGTGGTCGTTTTCCAGTTTGACGCGAAACATCGCGTTGGGCAGCAGTTCGACCACTTGGCCGCGCATTTCCAGAAGTTCTTCTTTCGCCATCAGTCCTCTATGGGCTCGAAATACAAGGATGCGCGCCCATAACCGCAATTGGCGCCAATTGAAAGCAATCTGTCATCTGTTTTGGAACGGACCAGCGCCGTCTTTGTCGAGGCCGGTTTACGATACGAGCTTGAGCTTGCGCGCGACGCGCCAGCCCATCGACCGGAACCACGCATAGCTTGGCCAGCGTGGCGGCATTGCGGGGTCGAGGCCGATGCGACGCAGCGCCGCATTGGCGGCATGCGCCTCGGACTCGCGATAGCTCCATTCGCTGCGCCAGGTGATCGACAGCGAAATCGACGGCGCGTCGCCATTGGCGACAAAATGCGGCGCCATCACCGGCATCAGCACCGCATCGCCGGGGCCGAGCGGCACCTGCTGCGCGGCGTCGTGATAGGCGTCCTGCCAGGGCAGGTTACGGTGGCCGCCCGCATGATAGCGCTCATGCTCGCGGCGGTCGGCGAAGCGTTCGTCGCCCGCGGGCCATACATTCATCACTTTCGTCCCGCGCAATTGCAGCAGGATGTTGTGCTCGGGATCGAAATGAAAGGGCGTGATCGATCGTGGCGAAGAGATGAAGATGAAGCCCTGCGGCGTGAGCATTGCGCCGGTGCGCGGCGCGACGACGGGTTCCAGTTCGCCGAGCAAGTCCATCAGCAGCTTGCGATAGGCTTCGACATTTTCGATATTCTTGAGCACCGCCCAACTGCCGTTGGTGTCGATCGTGCGGATCGTCTCGCCGATCGAGAGGCCGTTCGAGGGGATATCCTCCGGACGGATGCCGATGGGGACATTGCCCGGATTATATTCGACCTCGCCCGCGGGCAGCCTTTCGCCGAGCTGCGCCAGAGCCTCGAGCGACAACAGCGGGTGATCGGGCAGGTGATGATGGAGTAGCCCCGCCTGTAACGGATAGAGCGCCGCCATCCGTTCGAGCGTCTCGGCGGGAAATACGGGTCGGGCGATCGGCTGGTGCGCGGTCAT
Source organism: Sphingopyxis sp. (assembly GCF_035998905.1). Lineage (GTDB taxonomy): Bacteria > Pseudomonadota > Alphaproteobacteria > Sphingomonadales > Sphingomonadaceae > Sphingopyxis. The sequence goes on from NZ_DASYHG010000030.1 coordinate 263,491, forward strand.
GACAGGCCTTCTACTTGATTTTCGGGTGCTGCAGCACCCTTCCAGCGTCGCCAGGCGCGCTCGGCGCGCGTCAGCATCGCGAACCGCAGCCGGTCGGACGGCGCCGACAAGGCAGCATTGACCCAGACGAGCGCGCGCCGCTCGCGCCACACGCTGTCGATCATCGGGTGGCCGGGCGCGGCACAGCTGTCGACCCAGTCGATGCGCGGATCGTCGAGCAGGTCGAGGTTCGCCTGTTGCAGCAGCACGCCGGGCGAGAAGCGCGCAAAATCCTCGTCGAACGCGGTCTTGAAGGAAAAGCCGCCCGGCGGGCACAGGAAGTTGACCAGCATCGCGAGCGGGCGATCATCGAGATCGAGCGCGCGCATGTCGAGCTTGCCCGCCTCGGCGGCGCCCGTCAGGATCGCCCGGAACCATGCCGCCGTATCGCTATGGCTCGCGAGCGCCGATCCGGCGCGGCCTTTCCAGCCGCGCGCCTCCAGATCGAGGAAGCCATCGATCCAGCCGTCGATCGTCTCGCCCGGCTGCCAGCGGCGAAAGCGCACCGCGCCTTGCTCAACCAGGCGATTGGCCTGGCGGCGCAGTTCCTTGCGCTTCTTCGCACGCACCGCGGCGTCCCAATATTCTTCCGGCGATGACGCACTCTCCAGCAGCGCGCGTTCCTCGCGGTGCACCGTCACCGCCTCGCCGCCACGCGCCCGCGCGACGCCCTCCAGCGCGCGGTGGAGCGGCCCGTCTTCGGTCAATCGCGGCGCCTGCACCAGCGTATGTGCCCATGGCGCGGCATCGCACCAGCCGAGCAGGATCGACCAGAACAGGCTTTCGAAACCCGCGCGAACCAGCGGCGCGCCGTGGAAGTGATTGGGGTGCGCCCAGCCCGTCACGTGGCGCAGCGGCAGGCGGCCATAATGCGTCGCGGGCGCGACGGGCATCACGCCGATCAGCGGGCCCTCGCTGCCGCCCTGCACCAGCACCAGCCGCGCGCTCCGTTCGGGATCGAGCAGGTGCAGCGCCGATTGCAGGCACCAGCGCTCGACAAAGGGATTGGGTTCGCTCGCCTCGCCCGCCAGCCGGTCCCATGCCGCCGCGAGATCGTCCGAAAGCGACAGCGGATCGACGACGCGCACGGCGAGCGGCGCGGCTTCGGCACTGTCGATGGGAAAGGCGGGATGCACCGTCATCGGAAGCGAGCCTAGCAGCCAAGCGTTAAGATGGCGTGGCGATTCGCATCGGCCCCTGCCCTGTCACAGAGGATAGAATTTAGATCCCGAACAGTTTCGCCAGCGACTTTTCGAGCATGAAGAATTGCCAGATCAGGCGGCCATGGTCGCGCCGCCCCGACTGGTGCGCCGCGACGATCCGCTCGATTTCGGCCATGTCGAACCAACCCGAACGCGCAAGCGTCGAAGAACTCGCCAATGCCTTCGCCTGTTCGATCAACGGCCCGCGGAACCAGTGCGATACGGGCGTCACGAATCCCATCTTCGGGCGGTAGAGGATGTCATGCGGCAGATAACGTTCCATCGCCTGCTTCATGATCGCCTTGCCGGTACTGCCCTTCACCCGCATCGACGCGGGCAGCGACGCGGCGAATTCGATCAGGCGATAGTCGAGCAGGGGTTCGCGCGCCTCAAGGCTGACCGCCATGCTCATCCGGTCGGTCTTGGTCAGGATGTCGCCGGGCAGCCAGATCATCAGGTCGGCGTATTGCGCGCGGTCGAGCGGTTCGCGCGCCGGCGCCTCCGCCATCGCCTTCCAGTATCGCGTTTCGGCGACATGATCGCCAAGCGCATGGTGCGCGGCGTCGTTGAACAGGCGCGATCGTTGCGGGAGGCCCGTCACGCCCACCGCCTCGGCATAACCCTCCGCACCGCTTTTCGACAGGCTGGCGAGCGTCGCGCGTGCGCGCAGCGGGCGCGGCGCCCAGTCCATCTGCGGCCAGACATGCGAAAGCGGCCCAAGCACGCCGCGACGCAGGAAGCCCGGGATCAGCCCGCGCAGCTTTTCTTCCTGATGCTGGAAGACAAGGCGGCGATATCCTGCGAAAGCCTCGTCGGCGCCGTCGCCCGACAGCGCAACCGTCACCTCTTCGCGCGCGAGTTCGCACACCCGGTACGTCGGCAGCGCGCTCGCATCGGCAAAGGGTTCGTCGAACATGTCGGCAATCCGGTCGACGAGCGCAAAGTCGCCCGACGACACGGTGCGCGTGCGGTGATCGGTCGCGAAACGCTCGGCGATCTGCTGGGCGTAAGCGGTTTCGTCGAGCGCCGCCTGATCGAATCCGATCGTGCAGGTCTTGACCGCCTTGGCGCTCGCCTCCGCCATCAATGCGACGACCGCACTCGAATCGACCCCGCCCGACAGGAAGGCGCCGAGCGGGACGTCGGCGACCATACGGTCGGTCACCGCAGCGCGCATCAGGTGGACAAGATGTTCGGCCGTCTCGCCTTCGCTCGCGCGAATCCGCTTCGAGAAATCGGGCGCCCACCAGCGCGTCGGCGCGGCGACGGGCTTGCCGCGTTCGAGCATCAGATAATGGCCGGCGGGCAGCTTCTGCACGCCCGCGACGATGCAATTGTCGTCGGGGACATAGCCGAATGCGAGGAAATCCTCGATCGCGGTCAGATTCGCTTCCTGCCGCAGCAACGGATTGCGCAGCAGCCCCTTCAGCTCCGACGCGAAGGCCACCGATCCATCGGACAGGCGGACATAGTGGAGCGGCTTCACCCCCAGCCGGTCGCGCGCGAGAAACAGGCATCTGCGCTGGTGATCATGGATCGCGAAGGCGAACATGCCGTTGAGCCGCGACAGGCAGTCGGGCCCCCATTGGCGCCAGGCGGCGATAATGACCTCTGTATCGCCGCTGGTGCGGAACCGGTGCCCGCGGTCTTCCAACTCGGCACGCAGCTCGCGGAAATTATAGATTTCGCCGTTATAGGTGAGCGTGACGATCTCGTCGTCGCTCGCCATCGGTTGCGGGCTGCCCTCGATATCGATGATCGACAGGCGCAGATGGCCAAGGCCGACGCCGGGCGCGGTCCATTCGCCCGATCCGTCGGGGCCGCGGTGCTGCATCGGCTGGAGCATCGCGCGCAGGCGTGCCGGGTCGACCGGTTTCGCCGTTTCCAGGTGATAGATGCCAGCGATCCCGCACATATAGGAAGCGCTCTTAACGCGTTTTCAGCGCGCGGTCAGCCATCGCGTTGACTCCGCCCGACGCGGAAACGAAATCGGTGATCGCATTAATCCCGCCTTGGCGCGCCTCGCTCGATACGATCAAGGACAGTGCGCGCGGATCGCCGCCCAGCAAGCGCGCCTGAAGCCCGGCGAGTTTTGCGCGGCGCGGATTGCCCGTCACGGTGCCGCCGACAACGTACCAGGTGGCGGCATCGCGCAGCACCGGGCCGGGGTGGAGCAACCGCTCGGTCCGTGCCCCTTCGATCGCCGGCAGCGCCGCGCTCCACGCCCATTTGCTGTCGGGGTCGACGGCGCCCTGCCCGAAGGCGACGACCTCGCGCCCCTCGGCCTGGCGTTCGTAGCCGCCGATCGCGACGGTCACCACCTGCCCCTTGTCGTTGGCGAACTGGCGCAGCAATCGCTGGTCGGCGCCGTCGAAACGCGGCGCCCACGCGGTGCCGCCCGCGCGCGCATCGCGCCAGCCCGGCGGTGCTTCGACCACCATGGTTTCGGGAAGCGGCGCGCTGCGCCCGCCGATCAGCATCCCCCATCCCGCGAAGATCAGCGGAAGCATAAGCGCAGCAGGCAGCACCGCCTTTGCCGGCCCTGCGAAGCGCGGCACGCCGTCCAGCCCGCGCACGTCGACCGCAACGTCGTTCGCCGGCCGGTCGAACCAGCGCAGCGCGACGAGCATGACGATCAGGATCACCAGCCCGAAGAAGATCCAGCCGTAGAAGATATGGTCGATCCCGCCCGCCGCCTCGATCCCCCAGATTTCGGCGGCGACCATCGTGCCATAGGCGCGCAGCGCATTGGCAAGGATCGTCGTCGCGAGTGCGGCGAGGACAAAAACGATCCGCCGCGTCCAGCTCTTGAAGCAGAGGTGCGCCGCGAAGACCGCATAGGCGAGCATCGCGATCAGGAAATTGACCCCCGAACATTCCTCGGCGACCTCGAAAAAGCCCGCGCGCGTCGTGATGAACACGCCCTGCATTTCCGCCGACAGGCCCGACAGATGGAGCAGGAGGACGCTGATATGCGCGGTGAAGGTCTGGAGCAGCGGCACCAGTTCCTCGCCGAACGGCACCAGCAGCAGCGCATAGCCGAGCGGGAACAAAAGCGCGCGCACCAGCTTTTCGCCGAGTGTCGCACCTACCGCGCCTTGCAGCATCAGCACGAGCCCGAGTTGCCGGAACAAGCCGACCCCCGCCGCTTCGCCGACGAGCCACACCAGCCCCGCCCCCGCCATCCAGACCAGCGCTGGCCACCAGAAGGCGGGCGTCAGCGGACGCAACAACGCGACCCGCTGCGACACCAGCCAGCCGATCATCGGCACCATCAGCAGGCAGTGGGTGAAGGTCGAGCTGTGCCACCAGATGCCCGCCATATCGGCGGCGTCGCGCCAGAAGGTCGCAAGGATGAGTGCCGACAGCAGCGCGAGCGCGGCGAGATGACGCTGCCAGTGCGTCCAGCCGGTCATGCGGGCAATCCCAGCAAGTCGCCGAGCGGTGCGAGGCGGGCATCCCAGCCATAACGCGCGATCATCCGCGCGCGCGCCGCCTGCCCGATCGCGGCCGCGCCGGCGGGGTCGTCGAAAAGCGCACACACCGCGTCAGCCATCGCTTCCGCACCGTCGGCAACGCGCAAATGCTCCCCCGGCACGGCATCGATCCCCGTTGCGGCGGCGATGCTCGCGACGACGGGCCGCGCCATCGCCATCGCTTCGAGCAGCTTGTTCTGCACCCCGCGCGCGAGCAGCAGCGGCGCGACCACCGCGTCGGCGGCGGCGAGCCATGGGCGCACATCCGGCACCTCGCCCGTAACCGTGACGCCCTTCAGCGCTTCGAGCGCGCGCACCTCGTCGGTCGGTGCACGGCCGACGATCGCGAAGCGCGCCTGCGGGTGGTGCCTGCGGATCAGCGGCAGGATATCGGCCGCGAACCATCGCACTGCATCGATATTGGGGCGATAATCCATCTGGCCGGTGAACACCGCGAGCGGCCCCTCGCCCGCTCGCACCGGATCGAGCGCGAGGGCGGGATCGAAGCGGTCGGTGTCGATGCCGTTTTCGACCGCGCATATCTTGCCGGAACCCGGCCCGCTGCGGCTGCGAAACAGCGCCGCCTCGGCGTCGCTGACGAACAGGCTGGCGTCGGCGCGGCGCGCCACCTCGGCTTCATAGGCGCCGAGCATTCGGGCTTCGCGCGCGTGCACCCAGTGCAGCGGCTGGCGCCTGTCCTGCTCGGCATAGGTCGCGAATTTCGCCGAATCGACGTCGACGAAATCCATCAGCACCGGCCCGTCGAACCGCGCGGGCAGATATTGCGCCATCTGGCCCGAGAAAGCGACGATATGGGTGACCTCGCCCTGCCCGATCAGGTGGTCGACATGGTGTGCGAGCGCCGCGTTGTGGAACAGCCGGTTCGATACCGGCTCGCGGTTCAGCACCGCCTGCACGAGCGCCAGCGGGCGCGATACCTTGCGCACTTCGATCGCCAGGCTCTTGCAAAGCGGTGCCATCTTGTCGCGCGCGAGCGCGGCATCGGCTTCATTGTCGGCGAGCGCTGCGACGTGCACCGGCGCGAGCTTCGCCAGCGCCTCGAACATATGCCAGCTTCGGATCCGGTCGCCGCGGTCGGGGGGCCACGGCGCGCGGTGAACGAGGAACAATATCCCGGCCATCAGCCCAAAACCTATCCCAATCCGCGGGCGATCAGCGGGCCGAGCCGGTTCGCCGCCCACAGCGGCAGCTTCTTCCAGAGATCGACCTGGAGGCGATATCTGGCGCTGTTCGGGTTGGTGTCGCGCGGGGCCTCACCCGAAGCAAGCCAGCGGCCGTAGACGAGCGGCTGCGGTTCAAAGCCCCAATTCTTCTTGTAGGCGAAGGGGCCGGTGCCGACCTTCGAGCGGCCGAAATCGAAGCGCGTGCAGTCCTTGGCGCGGGCATGGCGCATGAGCGCAAAATACATGAGCTCATTCGCACGCAGCCACCGCGCGTCGGCGGTGCCGCCGCCCCAATAGGGCATCACGGTACCGCGCCAGTAGAGGCTGAGCACGCTCGCAACGGGTCGGCCGCCTGCGCGCACGGTCAGGATATCGGCGTCGTCGCCAAAGGCGTCGAGCACCGCGCCAAACAGCGCCTTGGGAAACACCGGTGTGCCGAGGTTACGGACGCTGGTCGCATAGATGCGATAATGGTCGCGGCGCTCCGTATCGCCGCGACCCGTCGTGACGGTCAGGCCGCTCTCCAGTACCTTGCGCACTTCGGCGCGCTGCTTGCGCGGAATGGCGAGAAGTTCGGCATCGTCATCGGCGGCAAGGTCGCGCGCGAAGCCCGCGTACACGCCTTCCTCGCGGGTCCAGCCCTCGCCGTCGGGCACAGGCCCGCCGCGCAATTCGACCGACGGCACATCGAGCGATTTCGCCATGTCCGCCGCGCCCTGCGCCAGTGTCGCAGCGACCGCCGGATCGTCGGCGAGGATGCCTCCGCCCACTGCAAAACCGCTACCGACCAGTGCCTGACCGAACAGGGGCGAACGGACATGGTGCAGCGGCAGGAGGCCGGTCAGCGCGCCGCGGGCATCGCGCGCCGCGACGAGATGGCAGCGATGGCCGGTGGCTTTGGTGATCGCCTCGCACCAGGCACGGCTGTGGAAGGGTGTCGCATCCGGGTGCGCAGCAACATAAGCGTCCCAGTCGCCCGCATCGGACAGCGGCGCGCCGGAAAAACCATCCTTCATCGAAAGCGTCGGCGCATTCACGCCGCGTCGCGCCACGGCTGCGCGCGCTGCTGCTGTGCAGGGAGCAAGGCGTCGGCGCGCGTCCATTCGAAATCGGCGAGCAGCTTCTTCAGCTTGCCAGCCATGGCGGACAAGCCGCTGTAATGGCGTATTTTCGATTTGATCGGCGCGTCGACGACGCGCGGCTGGCCGGGGTCGATTTCCCACGGATGGAAATAGAGGATCGCCGGATGGCCTTCGCCGTTCATCCGCGCGATCGCCCAGCGCGTGAAGCCATAGGGCAGCATCCGCATGAAGCCGCCGCCGCCTGCTGCCAAGGTCCGCCCGGCAAAACGCGCGGTCGTGACCGGCCATTCGACGAGGTCGCTGTCGGAAAGCGGCCGCCACGCATGGCGCGGGCTTTGCGGCCAGCCATAATGATCGTGCACGACCGGCGCGACGCTCGACGAATAGGCATAGCCCTGTTCGGCGAGCACGCTGTGCGCCCATGGCGTGCGATGGTCGACCGAGAAGCTCGGCGCGCGATAGCCGGTGATCGCGATGCCCCCGACATCTTCGAGGATGGCGCGCGTCTTCTCGAGGTCGGCGGCGAATTCGCCGGCGGTCATGTTGAACACACGCTTGTGATCATAGCCGTGGCTTGCGAGTTCGTGCCCCGCGGCCACGATGCGTTTGATCAGCGCGGGATAACGTTCGGCAATCCAGCCCAATGTGAAGAAGGTGCCCTTTGCGCCGGCATCGGCAAAAATCTGCAGCACCGCGTCGCAATTCGCCTCGACCCGGCATTCGAGACCGTCCCAGTCGGCACGGCCGATCGTGCGCTCAAACGCGCCGACCTGGAACCAGTCCTCGACATCGACCGACAGGCCGTTCTGCATTTTTCCTCACCTTCATCGGCAGCTTAGCGGGTCCGGACCGGGCTGTCAGGCCGCCCAGGTCTGCGACGTCGCCGGGTTGGGTGCATTGTCCGGGTCGCGTTCGACCCATTCGATCAGCAGGTCGAGCACGCGGCGCAGCGCCGCATCCTGCTCGACCAGACGCTCCTCGAGCGAGGCGATCTGCGCCTCGAGCGCCGCGAGATGTTCGGGGTCAACCACCGGGGCGGCCGGCGCCGGGGCTTCGACCGCTCCGGGCGCGAGTTCGAGAACATCTCCTTCGGCATCGGGCGAGGACAGCGTGACGACGCGCGCCGCTTCGGCGGGCGCCGCGAAGGGAGCCGGCCCGTCGGCGACGGGTTCGGGGGCACGCCGCGGCCATTCGAGCGGCGCTTCGTTTGCGGGTGCCGGTGCCGAAAAAGGCGCGGGCGTCGGTGCGACGGCGGTTGCGGCGGCCGCAACCACCTCCTCGACCGGGAGCGGCGCGAGCGTCGCCGCGTCGATGCCGCGATCGGCCTCGATCTCGGCGACGACCGAGCGCACATTCTGCGCCGTGATGCGGTTCATCTGTTCGACCGCGCCGTACAGCAGCAGGCGGCTGACCAGCACGTTCAATTTGCGCGGCACGCCTTCGCTATAGTCGAAGATTTCCTCGAACGCGTCGGGGCTGAAGCTGGGGTTGCCCGTCCAGCCGACCTTGCCGAGGCGGTGGAGGATATAGGGCTCGACTTCCTCGGGCTCCATCGGGTCGAGGTGGTGCGTCGCGATCACGCGCTGGCGCAGCTGTTCGAGCGTCGGCGAGTGGAAGAGCGTCTGGCGGAACTCGGGCTGGCCGAGCAGGAAGATTTGCAGTAGCGAATGGCCGCCGAGCTGGAAGTTCGACAGCATTCGCAGCTCTTCGAGCGCCGAGATCGCAAGATTCTGCCCCTCGTCGACGATCAGCAGCGTGCGCTTTCCGGCGCGCGCCTGTTCGCGAAGATATTGCTCCATCGAGCGCAGCAGTTCGGCCTTGCTCTGCCCTTCCCACTCGATGCCGAACTGTTCGGCGACGAGGCGGAGGAGATCGTCGCCTTCGACCTGTGTCGACACCAGCTTGACCGCAGTCAGGCGGTTGGGGTCGATCGTGTTCATCAGATGGCCGACAAGCGTCGTCTTGCCCGCACCGACGTCGCCGGTGATGACGATGAAGCCTTCGCCCTGCGCGAGACCATAGCCGAGGTACGACATCGCCTTGCGGTGCGTGCCGCTCTCGAAATAGAAATGCGGGTCTGGCGTCAGTTGGAACGGACGTCCGGTGAAACCATAGAACTGATCGTACATCGTTTTATTCCCGTTGCCTGGTCAGAAGTTGTAACGCAGTCCCACCAAAGCTGAACCGATAAGCTGACTGTTGAAGCCGTCCTGATCGAAGGCGTTGAGGCTGGCCGCCGCGGTCCCCGTCAGGCTGCGCCAGAAGCGCCGCGAATAGGCGGCCGACAGCCCGGCCGACTGGACGTCGCTCGTCCCCGGCGCGCCATTGTCATAATAATTGAGGTAGCCCGACAGGCTGAAATCCGAATCGACGTCGAGCTGGCGCCCCGCCGAGACGAACAGATAATAGCTGTCGTCCTTCGTCCCGTTGAGGCTGCCGATCGGCGACAGCAGCGGCGCGAGCAACTTGCGCTGGTCGTATCCGACGCCGACACCATAGCTCCAGCCGCGGAAGCGTGACGACAGCGTCGCCTGTACGCCGCGGCTGCGATATTGCGCAGAAGTCGCATTGCCGAGCTGGTTGCTCAGGCACCCGCCGCCCTGCTGGCCGAAGACGCACGGATTGATCCCGCCGCCGATCGGGTTGCGCGTCGGATCGAACTGCGTCGGCAGCGCCGCAAGCCCGCCCGACAGGCCGCGGCCGAGGCTCGACAGCCCGTCATAAACGCCGATCTGGATCGTCGTCGCATGGTCGGCGCGATAGGCGAAGCTGCCGGTGTAGATGGTGTCGCCATAGCGGCGGCCCACTCGTGCCGTAAGGGAGGTGCGGCGGCTCGGCTGCCACATCACACCCGCGTCCCAGATCAGCCCGTCGGTGTCGAACGACAGCTGGCGCGGGCTCGATTTGTCGGTGACGAAACGCCCGTTCGCATCGCGCACCGGGACGCCATTGACGTCGAGCAGCGGATTGCGCTGGCCGATTTCGATATCCTCGTACCCGATGCCGCCAAGCAGGGCGACGGTCGGACCGATCGGCACGGTGACGTCGGCGCGGGCATATTTGCCCTCGTAACGCTGGTCGAGCTGGCTCGCATCTTCACGCTCGTAACCGCCCGATACCTGCCAGCCGAACGGCAGATCGCCCGGCCGCGCGCCGAGGCTGGCCCAGGCGACATGGTTGGTCGAGCTGTCGAAAATATCCTGCGGCTGGCTACCCGGCGCGAGGATCGCGGGTTCTTCGACATCGACCTTGGTATAGCCGAAGCGATAGCCGGCGCCGAAATCGAGGCCGCCGATACGCCGCGTAAAGGTCGGGCCGGCATAGACCGAATAGAGGTTGGCGACATTGCTGGCGTCGCCGATGAACAGCCCGCTGTCGGCACCCTGCCGGTCGGCGCGGGTCCGCGTCGCGAGCGCGCCGCCTTCGAGGTTGAGGCCGCGCGCGACCTCCAGCCGGCCGCGCGCGAGACCACTGATGACGTCGGTGTCGCCTTGGCTGCCCCAGCCGAACTGATGTTCGTAGCGCAGCGTCGCCGACAGCTCGGCGCGGCGCGTGACGATCGCGGCGTCGACCCCCGCCGCGACAGTCGTGTACGTCAGCACGTCGCCGCCATTCTTCAGGTCGGCGGTCAGCACCTGCCCGATTTCCAGATAGGGGCTGACGTCGACTTGCCGCTGCGTGCGGCGCCCTTCGGCGCGCTTCGCCGAACGGCCGGGTTCGGACGCAGGTGCGCCCGCCGAGGGCGCGTCGCCAGCGCCGGACGCACCGGGATCGCCCGAAAATTGCGCGTGCGCGCCCGTCGCCGTCCCGGCGAGCAGCAAGGCCGCCAGCGTCCCGACATGACGCATGGTGGTCGTGGTGCGCATCACGCGCCTCCCTGTCCGTAATAGGTGCCGAAACGGCGGCCGCCCGGCGAGAATTTGACCCCGTTGAGGAGCAGCTGGATATGCGGGCAGGCACCCATCAGGCCGATCGCGTCGCGCAGCGAGGATTCGAGCGTTTCGTCGGCGCGCACGACCATGATCGTCTGTCCCACATGCCCCGCGAGCACCGCCGCTGGCGATGCCGCGAGCACCGGCGGCGAATCGATGATGAGGATGCGCCCCGGCGCCCCCGCTTCGAGCTGGCCGAGCAGCGCTTCGGTCCGCGCCGAAGCGAGCAGTTCGGTGTCGTGCATATGCCCGGTGCCGGCGGGCATGACTTTCAGCCCCGGAATGTCGGTCTGGATCAGGCAGTCGCCGAGCGGCAGGTGCGGATCGGCAAGCGCGTCCATCAGGCCGGGGCCGTCTTCCAGTCCCAGCGCTTCGAGCACGCTCGGTTTCGCGATATCGGCGTCGATCAGCAGCACATCATGGTCGGCCTCGACCGCGAGGCTGAGCGCGAGGTTGACCGCCGAGAAGGTCTTGCCCTCGCCGGGGTTCGCCGAAGCGATCAGCACGCGGTGGCCGCGCGGCAGGATCGGGCGATTGCCGGTGCCGCCGAAATTGCGGATCAACTCGCGCTTCACGATGCGATATTCTTCGGAAATGCCCGTGACCGGCGTGCCGGGCACGATCATGCCGCGCGCCGCGAGGCGTTCGCGGTCGATCGTTCCCTGCCGCGTCGGCACGACGGCCGGAGCCGCCTTCGCGACATCCTTGCGCGGCGAAGGCTTCGGCGCAGGCGCCGCTTCGACCGCGGGCGCGGCCTCGACGACGGGTTCCAGAACTTCGGGCTGCGGTGCCTCGACAGCAGGCTCGGCCGTCTTCGCCTTCTTCACCTTTTTCTCGGGCTCGGGCGGCAGGTTCGATACGTCGATCGTCGGCGCATTGGCCGCGGGATCGAGCCCGAACATGTCGGCCGCGCGTTCGAGGAGCGAGGGCGGACGCTTGACTTTGCGTTGGTCGTTCATGTCATCGTCCCCCGTCACGCCACCATGCCGCGCTGGATAAATTCGGCGACCAGCAGCAGCGCATAGAGGCCAACGAGCGCGCCGCCACCGCCCGCGAGCCAGACGAGCTTCTTGCGCCGGTCGAGATGACGTTCGGGCGTCACGACTTCGGTGATCGACCCGATGACCGGCAGGCCGCTTGCGCGTTCGAGCTTGCTGGCGGTCGAATAGCTGGTGCGTATCTGCGACAGGCCAAAGGCCGCGCCGACACCGCCGCCGATGCCCGCGAGCAGCACGAGCGTCAGGAACAGCGGCCGGTTGGGCGCCGCGGGGCTGGTCGGCTTCGACGGCGGATCGAGCAGTTCGATCTTGATCGCGTCGGTTTCGGTCTGCACATCGCCGCGCAGGCGAACCTGTTCGCGCTGGGCGAGCAGCTTGTCATATTGCGCCTTGAACGCGGTATATTCGCCGTTGATCCGGTCATATTCGGCGGCGATGCCGGGGTTCTGGATCTGCTGCGCGGTGATCTTGGCGATATCGCCCATCAGCTGGCTCTTGCGCGCCGACAGCGCGCTGACCGTTGCCTGGCGCTCGGCGCGCATCGCGGCGAGCGACGCATAGGCCGGATTCTGCATCCCGCCGCCGCCGCCCGTGCCTTCGCGGTCGGCCATGGCCTTCAGCGACGCGATCTGGCTTTTGAGCGCGATCACGTCGGGATGCGCGTCGGTCAGGCCGCGCGCGCGCATCGACGACAGTTCGTTCTGCGCGCCGGCGAGCTGCTGGCGCGCGACGCCACCGCCGACGCCGCCACCGCCGGGGATCGACTGGGGGGTCGAGGCAAGCTGGCCGTTCGCCGCCGCAAGCTGTGCCTGCGCCGACACGATCTGCGAATCGAGCTGGCTCAGTTCGGCGCGCGCCGCCTCGACGCGCTGCGCGGGCGAACCGGTGCCGCCCGGGATCATGCCAATATTCTGCGCCTCGAAGGCGCCGCGGCGCGCTTCGACCTCGCGGAGCGCCTTTTCGCGGTCGGCAATCTGCGCGTCGAGGAATTTAAGGCTCTCGCGCGCGTTCATCCGGCCGCCGCGCAGCTGGTCGTCACGAAACACGGTGATCAGGCTGTCGAGCACACCCGAGGCAAGCTTCGCATTGTCGGCGTCCGACAGGCTGCCGACCGCCACGCTCGATGTGATCTCGAAGATATTGTCCTGCTGCGGGATCACCTTGATATTCTTTTGCAGCATCGCGACCGCGCTGGCCTTTTCGCGCTCGTTCGCGCCCGCGGGGAGCAGGCCGGTCGTCGCCGCGACCTTTTCGAGGTTGCGCGCGCTGGTCAGCGTTTCGCGGATCTGGTCGAGCTGGGGACGCCCGCCGCCGCCCTGCACCTCGTCGGGCAGGATTTCGTTGATGTCGACGAGCAGGCGCGCGCGGCTGTCATAGCGGTTGGGTATCGACGCGATCGCCAGCCAGCCGAGAATGCAGATGCCCCACGCCACCGCCAGCACGAGCCACCGGCGTGTCCAGACGCTGTGCAGCGCCACCCGGAATTCGTCGTAAAGGCTGTTCATCGGTCGAAATCTATCCTCGGGAGGTGGGTTGGTCGGCGGCCTTCGGTCAGAACATGCTTTCGGGGATGATGATCACATCGCCGGGCTGCAGCCGCACATTCGCCTTGATGTCGCCGCGCTTGATCAGGTCGTTGAGCCGCAGCCCGAATTCCTGCTGCTTGCCGCTGCCCTTGTCGAAACGGACGAGTCGCGCTTTGTTTCCAGCGGCATATTCGCCCAGCCCGCCCACTGCAATCATTGCATCGAGCACCGTCATGTTGGCGCGGAAGGGAATCGACGCGGGCTTTTCGGTCGCGCCGACGATGCGCACCTGCTGCGAGAAGGTGCTGTTGAAGCTGGTGACGATCACGCTGACGATCGGATCGGTGATATATTGGCTGAGCTGGAGCTTGATATCCTGCTGCAGCATCGTCGGCGTTTTGCCGACTGCAGGCATGTCGGTGATCAGCGGCGTGGTGATGCGGCCGTCGGGGCGCACCTGTACCTTGCCGCCGAGTTCGGGATTGCGCCACACGAAGATCTGCAGCTCGTCGAGCGGCCCGATGACATATTCCTCGCCCGGCCCTTCCTGGTTCTGGACGAAGGTCGCGCTGGGCAGCTGCGGCGCCTTGCCGCCGGCGCCCATGCAGCCCGTCAGCGCGGTCGCGGCGATGCCCGAAACGAGCGCGGCGCGCGCGATGCGAAGCGAGGGGAACGAAGCCATAATCCATCAACCTTTCGAGCCGTCAGGGGAGCCGCGGTCCGGAAACTCCGCGGCGACAGCCATTGCGTCAGCTTCAGCCATTGCTCGAAAAGGGTGAACATAATGTTAGTATTGACATAAGTTTGGACCGCACCGCTTCTAAACTGTCCCGATAAGGAACAGGTTTCGCGGTGTCAGACGAGCAATTCGCGCGCCGGCCCCTGCCCCAGGAAGGCGGCCGGGCTCGCGCTTGCGCCATAGGCCCCCGCCTGGAAGATCGCGATCAGGTCGCCGATTCCCGCATGCGGCAGCGCGACCTGGTCGCCGAGCCGGTCGAGCGGCGTGCAGAGACAGCCGACGACCGAGACCGTTTCCGCCGGTTCGGCGCCGAACGCGTTCGCAACGGCGATCGGATAGTTACGGCGGATCACGGTACCGAAATTGCCGCTGGCGGCGAGCTGGTGGTGGAGGCCGCCGTCGGTGACGAGAAAGGTCTCGCCATGGCTCGTCTTCCGGTCGACGATGCGGGTCAGGTAGACGCCGGCTTCGGCGACGAGCCAGCGGCCGAGTTCCATCGCGAAATGGCTTTTGGCGAGGATCGGGTCGCGCGCCGCCAGCGTCCCAGCGAGCGCCGCCCCGACGGCTGCGGCATCGACCGGCTTGTCGCCTGGGAAATAGGGCACGCCCATGCCGCCGCCGAGGTTGACGAGCGGCGGGGTCTCGCCGATTTCGTTCGCGAGCTTTGCTGCGAGCGCTACCGTCTGCGCCTGCGTATCGGCGATCGCGTCGGCGTCAAGCGCCTGCGATCCAGCGAAAATATGGAAACCCTGCCAGTCGGCGCCGGCGTCCAGCAAGCGCCGGACGAGCGCTGGAACCTCGGCGGCGTCGACGCCAAAGGGCTTGGCGCCGCCGCCCATCTTCATGCCCGACCCCTTGAGGTCGAAGTCGGGATTGACGCGCACCGCGAGGCTGGGCGTGAGGCCGAGATGCTCGGCGATCGACAGTGCGCGGCTAGCTTCGCCGGCCGATTCGAGATTGAGCGTCGCGCCGGCAATTATCGCGGCTTCGAGCTCGCGGTCGCGCTTGCCGGGACCGGCAAAGCTGATGTCGCCCGCCGCCATCCCGCTCGCGAGCGCGGCCTTCAGCTCGCCGCCCGACGCGACATCGAACCCGTCGACCAACGTCGCCATGAAGGCGAGCAGCGGGGCATAGGGGTTCGCCTTCATCGCATAGTGAAGCTGGACTTCGGCGGGCATCGCCGCGCGCCATTCGGCGACGCGCGCAGCCAGCATCGCGCTGTCATAGACGAACAGCGGGGTGTCGCCCGCCATGTCGGCGAGCGCCTCGGCGCGGTCGCCGCCGATCAGCAGCATGCCGCCCGCATCGGCGCGAAAGCCGGGCGGGATCGGACCGTGCGGCTTCATGCCGTCACCTCCTTTGCCCAATCGGCGGCGATTGCCACGCGGTCGAGCTTGCCATTGGGGTTGCGCGGCAGGGCGTCGCGCCATTCGATCGCCTGCGGCTGCATGAAATTGGGCAGGTTCTGGCGGAGATATCCGGCCAGCGCTTCCTCGTCGGCGGCGCCGTCCTTGCCGCGCACGATGAGGATAATCGCGGCGCCGAGCCGCGGATCGGGCACCCCGAACGCGACCGCTTCATAGATCAGCCCCGATGCGACCGCGACATCCTCGACCTCGGTCGGGCTGACGCGGTTGCCCGCAGTCTTGATCATCGCATCGTCGCGCCCGACGAAATAGAGGAGACCATCGGCATCGCGACGCACCGTGTCACCCGACCACACCGCCATCCCGCCATAGCGCGAGCCGGCAGGCGCCAGCTTGAAACGCTGCGCCGTCCGCTCTTCGTCCTGCCAATAGCCCTGCGCGACGAGCGGGCCGCAATGGACAAGTTCGCCGGGCTCATCGTCGGCAGCGATCGTCCCGTCGGGCCGGCACACCAGAATCTCCGCGTGCGGGATCGCGCGCCCCATCGATGTCGGATGGTCGGCGACGAGTTTCGGGTCGAGATATGTCGAACGGAACGCCTCGGTCAGCCCGTACATCGGGTAGATGTCGGCGCGCGGGAACGTCCTGCGCATCGCGTCGATCAGCGACGGTGTGAGCGCCCCGCCGCTGTTGGTGAGGCGCCCCAGATACGCTGCGGTTTCGGCAGGCCATTCAGCCTCCACCAATTGCACCCAGAGCGGCGGCACTCCGGCGAGCGTCGTCGCCTTGTGCCGCGCGACCGCCTTCACGACGTCGCGCGCAGTCAGATAATCGAGCGGCGCGACCGCTGCCCCCGCATACCAGCTCGAAAGCAGCTGGTTCTGGCCATAATCGAAGCTGAGCGGCAGGACGCCGAGCACGCGGTCGTCGGGGACGATCTCCAGATAGGAGGCGACGCTTTCGGCGCCGAGCCAGAGGTTCGCATGGCTGAGCATCACGCCCTTCGGCCGGCCGGTCGAGCCGCTGGTATAGAGGATCGCGGCAAGGTCATCGGGCTCGGCGATCGACGGCGGCAGCCCCTGCCCGCCCGAATCGATCACCTCTTCGGCGATCTTCAAATCCTGTACCGCGCATTCGCCGGGCAGGCCGCCGCCGAGCGCATCGGCGCGCGCGCCACCCGTGACGAGCAATTTCGCGCCGCTGTCGGACAGGATGTGGGCGACTTGCGGCCCCTTGAGCAGCGGATTGACCGGCACATGGATCAGCCCTGCGCGCGCCGCGGCGAGCGGCATCAGGCACGCAAGCCGCGTCTTCGCGCTCCAGCTTGCGACGCGCTCGCCGGGGCCGCCCGCCTGTTCGAGCAGCCACGACGCAAGGCGTCCGACACCCGCATCGAGTTCGGCGAAGGTCGTGACGCGGTCGCCGATCAGCAGCGCGGCCGCGTCGGGCGCGCCGCGGCGGGCGAGATGGTCGAGCGGTCTCGATGATGGGTTTTCGGCTTTGGTCATCGGCTGTTAGGAGTGAAGTGATAGAGGGCGGCACCATGCAAGGGAACGGTGAACATCACGCTAATGATGAATGGCTGCCCGCCACAGCGCGCGCGGCCGGCTTTGCGTCGCCCTTCGACCGCGCCGCGTGGTTCGACCTGCTCGAGGCGCACGGCTTTGCGGGTCAGGCCCGTCTTGACGCGCACGGCAGCGCCGGTGCGACGACGGCATGGCTACCGCTACGCATCGAGAAGCCCGGCGACTTCACAGGGTTGACCAACTGGTACAGCTTTTCGATCCGCCCGCTTTTCGATGGCGACGGCAATCGCGAGGGCGCACTCCGCGCGCTCTTTTCCGGAATTCGCCGAAAGGCCGCCCGATTGACGCTTTTTCCCGTGGTCGATCCGGGCGAGCTTGTCGCGGAACTCCGCGCCGCGGGCTGGTGGGTAAAAACGACGCCCGCCGGCGACCGCCACTGGCTCGACCTCGGCGATATGGACCATGACGCATGGTGGGCCAGCCGCCCCGGCGCGCTGCGCAACACCGTCCAGCGCAAGGCGAAGAAGGGCATCGTCGACATCCAACTGCTCGCCGAATTCGATTCGGGAAGCTGGGCGGCCTATGAACAAATATACGCCGCAAGCTGGAAACCCGAAGAAGGGCATCCCGCGCTGCTCCGCGCCTTTGCCCAGGCCGAAGGTGCCGGCGGCCGCCTGCGGATGGGGATCGCGCGCATCGACGGCATCCCCGTCGCCGCGCAATTCTGGACCGTCGAGGACGGCACCGCCTTCATCCACAAGCTCGCGCATGTCGAAGACAGCCTGAAAGCCTCCCCCGGCACCTTGCTGTCGGCGGCGCTGTTCCGCCATGTCATCGAGATCGACGGCGTGAAGCGCGTCGATTTCGGCACCGGCAACGACGGGTACAAGCGCGACTGGATGAACCGGCACGATCCGCTGTGGCGCATCGAGGCTTTCAATCCGTCGCGCGTCGCGGCATGGGGACCGGCATTGAAGGCATTTGCCCGTTCCCTGTTGAGGAAAGAAACGTGACCGATAGCAGCTCCGTCGACGCCACCCTTCGCGCCCTGCTCGCCGACGTGCTCGGCCTCGGCGAGGCACGCGCTGCCGCGCTGACCGAAGACAGCGGCTTGTTCGGCGAACTGCCCGAATTCGATTCGATGGCGGTCGCGACCGTGCTGACCGAGATGGAAGACCGGCTCGGCATCATCATCGACGATGACGAGATCGATGGTGAAATCTTTGAAACCTACGGCAATCTGCTCGCCTTTTCGCAGCGCAAAGTGACCGACTGACCCCGGATGCGCGCATGAGCGAACATATCCTGCGCATCGACCCCGCGGGCGTCCCCCGCGCCACCGTCCTCATCGTCCCGCCGCTGTTCGAGGAAGCGAACCGCACGCGCCGCACACTGGTGCTCGCGATGCGCGCGCTCGCGGTCGGTGGCTTTGCGGCATGGCTCCCTGACCTCCCCGGGCAGAATGAGAGCCTTGTGCCGCTGGTCGAGGTCAATCTGGCGCGCTGGCAGGACGCGCTCGCCGACGTCGCAGCGACCATCGACGGTCCGCTCATCGTGGCATCGGCCCGCGGCGGCGCGCTGATCGATCATCGAGCGGAAGCGGCTGCGTGGTGGCGGCTGGCCCCCGTCGGCGGCGCCTCGCTGCTCCGCACCCTGATGCGCGCGCGCGTCAGTGCGGATCGCGAGGCCGGACGGACCTCGTCGCTCGAAAGCTTGCAGGAGCAGGTGCAAACTGCACCGCTGCTGCTTGCCGGCAATCTTTTGTCGCCCGCCATGGTCGCCGGGCTCGGCACCAGCGAGGCGCAAGCGGTCGCGCCCCTGCGCAGCGTCGGCCTCGGCACCGACGGCATCGCCGGAACGCCGCTCTGGCTGCGTGCCGAACCGGGCGAAGACAGCGCGATGGCGGCCGCGATCGCCGCCGACATCGCCGCATGGAGCACGACATGCGGCATCAGCTGAGCTTCGCCTGCGAAGGCGCGGCTCTCGCCGCGAGCCTCGACGAGGCGGCGGGCACGACGGGCCTGCTGATCGTGTCGGGCGGCAACGAGATTCGCAGCGGCGCGCATCGCGGGATGGCGATGCTCGCGGCCCGCATCGCCGAAGCGGGCCATCCGGTGTTCCGTTTCGACCGGCGCGGAATCGGCGACAGCGAGGGCGCGAACGGCGGGTTCGAGAGCAGCGGTCCCGATATCGCCGCAGCGATCACGGCATTCCGCGCAGCGGCGCCACATGTCTCACGCATCGTCGCGTTCGGCAATTGCGATGCGGCGAGTGCGTTGCTGCTCCACCAGCCGCTCGCGCTCGACGGGTTGATCGTCGCCAATCCATGGACTTACGACGGCGAAACCGAGGAGACCGACGAACCCGCACTGCCCCCGGCCTCGGCGATCCGCGCGCGTTACCTGTCGCGGCTGAAAGATCCGAAAAGCCTGCTTCGGCTGCTGAAGGGTGAAGTCGATTTCCGGAAGCTGCTGCGCGGACTGTCGGCGCTCAAGGCGCCGGCCGTGCCCGCTACGCCCGATAGCCTCGCGGCTCGGATCGATGGCGCGTTCGCCGCGCTCGACGCGCCCGCAACGATCCTGCTCGCAACCGGCGACCGGACCGCACAGGCTTTTACGGAAAACTGCCCTGCGGCGCTGGGCCGCGCTCTGGTCGAGCGCCTCGACAGCACGTCGCACAGCTTTGCGGGCGATGATGGCGCTTGGCTAGCCGAGCGGATTTTGGGCATATTGGAACGATAGCGCCCGCCCCGATGCCCATGTCAGTTTTGGGGTGGTTAGCGGGTGCTATTTCGACTTCAAAGACGAGAGCTGCTCAACTATCTCGTCGCGTTGAGCGCGATATCCCTCAAGGCGAGCATAATTGCGATATTTGTCCGATGCTATTGCTCGATCAGCATAACCAAGGGCTTCGGCGAAAAGTTCGGCTCTGCTTCGCGGGGGTGTTTTTTTGTCCATCGCCTCAGCGTAAAGTGCGCTAGATTGCTCGATGAGGCATTCTGGGTGCCCGCCCTTCAAACATTTTTCGAAATGATATCTGGATTTTTCCTCGTCGCCCAAGTCGGAGAAATGGAAGGCCAGAGCCATCTCTCCCTCAACGTCCCCTTGGGCAGCAGCATGTGCAGCTCGATCCAACTCGGTTTTGGGTAGTGGAGAGCGGGTCGTTGATACATTTTTCGCTTTGGTCTCTTCGCTGCCTTGCTCCGAGCAAGCAGACAGCGTGAGCCCAACGCACGCGACAAGGATTGCTCCAGCATATTTCGGCATTTGGTAGCTCATGTCGCGAAGATAGCGTGATGACCAAATGGCAGCAACGCTCCCTTACTGTCGTTAGCGGCCGCCGCGCCGCCTCAGGCCTCGGCCATCGCGTGATATTCGGCTTCGGCGAGGAAGCGTTCGGCGTCGAGCGCGGCCATGCAGCCCATGCCCGCCGCGGTCACCGCCTGGCGATAGACCTTGTCGGTCACGTCGCCTGCGGCGAAAACGCCGGGGATCGAAGTCAGCGAGGTACCCGGCGTGACCTGCAGATAACCATCGTCGTCGAGCGGCAGCTTGCCCTTGAACAGCTCGGTCGACGGGCTGTGGCCGATCGCGACGAAGCCGCCGTCGGTCGGCTCATGGCTCGCCTCGCCAGTGACCGTGTCGATCAGGTCGACGCCGACCAGCCCCGAAACGCCCTCGCCCGCGACGAAACGATCGACGCGCTTGTTCCAGAGTATCTTGATCTTCGGATTGACCATCAGCCGGTCCTGCAGGATCTTTTCCGCGCGCAGATGGTCGCGGCGGTGGATCAGCGTGACATCGTCGCTGTGGTTCGTCAGATACAGGGCTTCCTCGACCGCGGTATTGCCGCCGCCGATCACCACGACCTTCTTGCCGCGATAGAAGAATCCGTCGCACGTTGCGCACGCCGAGACGCCCTTGCCGCCGAGCTCCTGCTCGCCCGGAACGCCGAGCCATTTGGCCTGTGCCCCCGTCGCGATGACGAGCGTGTCGGCCATGTATACGTCGCCGCCGTCGCCGGTCAGCTTGAACGGGCGACGCGACAAGTCGACATCGACGATCGTGTCCCAGATCATGCTGGTGCCGACGTGCATCGCCTGTGCGGTCATCTGTTCCATCAGCCAGGGGCCCTGCACGACCTCCGCGAAGCCCGGGTAGTTTTCGACGTCAGTGGTGATCGTCAGCTGGCCGCCGGGCTGCAGACCCTGCACCACGATCGGCATCATGCCCGCGCGCGCCGCGTAGATGGCGGCCGACAGGCCGGCGGGGCCGGAGCCGAGGATGAGCATCTTGGTGTGGTGGACGGCGGGCATGGCGATCTTTCGTTGACTGTGCGGGCAGGCACAGATGGGTGTTGCCAATAGCGCTAGCAAGGGTCACCTTCCACGCCAAGGGGGAGACTGGCGAATGGCAAGCTGGTGGGAACGTCATGGGGTACCGCGGCTGATCAAATGCGCCTGCTCGCAGGGGCAGATCATGAAGCTGCGCAGCAAGGTGGTGCCGCACGCGCGCGGCCATGTACTCGAACTCGGCTGCGGCGGCGGCATCAACATGGAATTCTATCGGCCGGGCCAGATCGAGAGCTTCAGCGGGCTCGACCCCTCGCCCGAACTGCTGACGATGAGCGTCGCGGCCGCTGCCGCGCGCGGGATAGAGGCCGATATTCGCGAAGGCGTCGGCGAAGCGATGCCCTTCGAAAGCAGGCAATTCGATACGGTCGTCACGACATTCACTTTGTGTTCGGTTGGCGATCAGGCGGCGGTTCTGAACGAAATCCGCCGCGTCCTGAAACCCGGTGGGACCGCGCTCTTCCTCGAACATGGCGCCGCGCCCGATGCCGGGGTCGCGAAGTGGCAGCGGCGGATCGAGCCGGTGTGGAAGCGCGTCGGCGGCAATTGCCACCTCACCCGGCCGATCAGCGAGGCCTATGAAAAAGCCGGGTTCGCGGTCGATCGGCAGGCGGCCGCTTACATTCCGAAAACACCGCGGCCGTTCGGCTGGACCGAATATGGAGCGGCACGCCCCGCCTAGCGAAGAGAGGATATCGCGATGATCCGATTCTGGCTTGTCACCCTCACCGCCCTGTTCCTTCTCGCACCCTCGGCGGCCGAAGCGCGCAAGGTCGCGCTGATCATCGGCAATGGCGATTATGCGAACACCAGCCGGCTGGTGAACCCGGCGAACGACATCAGGATCATCGCCGCGTCGGCGAAGCAGGCGGGGTTCGACGATGTCACCGTCGCCGCCGACCTCGCGGTCAATGATTTCCAGAAGGCGATGCGCGATTTTCGCGCCAAGGCCGACGGGGCCGAGGTCGCGATGGTCTATTATGCCGGACACGGGATCGAGGCGCAGGGCAAGAACTGGCTGATCCCGACCGACGCGCAGCTGAAGTCCGATCTCGACCTGCCCTATGAGGCGATCAACCTCGACCGGCTGATGGAATCGGTGTCGGGCGCGCAGATCCGCATGATCATACTCGATTCGTGCCGCAACAATCCGTTCGGACGCTCATGGCGGTCGGGAACGCGCGCGGTGGTGAATGGTCTTGCAGGGGTCGAGGCCGACGATGTGCTCGTGATCTTCGCCGCCGCGCCGGGGCAGACCGCCGCCGACGGGACGAGCGGCAATTCGCCTTTCGCGACGTCGCTCGCGAAACACCTGCCGCAGCCCGATATGCCGGTGCAGTTGCTCGGCGGTCTGATCCGCGACGATGTGCTCAAGGCAACTGCCGGCAGCCAGCGGCCGTTCGTGAGCGCGAGCATCACCGGCACGCCGGTCTATCTGGTGCCGCGCACGGCGACGGCAAACGCCCCGGCGCCCGGCAACCGCGGCGGGCTGGAGGAGCTGTTGTGGAAGGGAGCGATGGCCGAAAACAGCGTCCGCGGTTTCAGCGCCTATCTCGCCGAATTTCCGGCGGGCAAATATGCCGGGCAAGCGAGCGAGAATATCGACCGCCTGTCGAAGGACCCCGGCGCGGTCATCCCGCCGGTGACGATGGTCGCGATGAAGGCACCCGCCCCCGCTGTGCGGCCGGCGGCGCGGAAATTGACGCTGTCGAACATCCGCGTCGAATGCGTCAAGCTGACCGGGCGCCTGGGGCTCGGCCTGCCCGACCAGCTGTTCCTCCGCTTCAACACGGGGCAGCGCTTTCCTGAAGGGAAAAGCGAGATTTATTCGATCAAGAAGGGGGAGAGCAGGGTGGTGCCCCAAAGCTTCGAGTTCGACCAGCCGGTGAGTTTCCAGCTGCGCGAGTTCGACGATATCGGCGGCAGCGACAATATCGGGACGATCGATCTCGGCGACGCACCCGGGACGTTCACGAAGACGCTGGGCGGCGACGCCAGCGATTACCGGGTGACCTATACGGTAACGCTTTCCTGACGGTTCAGTCGGGGCCGGACGTGTCGCCGACCTCGACCAGCCCGTGCCCCACGCTCACGCGCTCGTCGAAGACGAAACAGCTGCCGTGCCAGCGGCTGTCGGCCTCGGGCACCTGTTCGAGATAGGCGAGGATGCCGCCCTTCAGGTGGACAACGTCCTCGACGCCCTCGTGCCGCAGGAAGGCGGTCGATTTTTCGCAGCGGATGCCGCCGGTGCAGAACATCGCGACGCGCTTGCCCGCAAAACGATCGGCGTTAGCGCGCCACCAGTCGGGGAAGTCGCCAAAGCTCTTCGTTTCGGGATCGACCGCACCCGCAAAGCTGCCATAGCCGACCTCGAAGCCGTTGCGCGTGTCGATGAGCACCGTATCGGGATCGTCGACCAGCGCATTCCAGTCGGCGGGATCGACATAGGGCGCGGCCTCGCGCGCGGGGTCGAGTCCCGGCACCTTCATCGTGACGATCTCTTTCTTCAAACGCACCTTCATGCGCTGGAACGGCATGTCGGCGGCGGTCGAATATTTGACATCGAGTAGCGCGCAGTCGGGAAGCGCGCGGATATGATCGATCAACGCCGCAATTCCCGCGCGGCTGCCCGCGATCGTGCCGTTGATACCCTCGCGCGCGAGGAGCAGCGTCCCCTTCACCCCTTCGGCCGCGCACAGGTCGATCAGCGGCTGGCGCAGCGCAGAGGGATCGTCGAACGACGCGAAGCGGTAAAGGGCGGCAACCTCGAACATGCGCGCGCATGTAGGCGCGATTGCGCCTCAGCGAAAGGGATCGCCGCGCCCGGTCGCATATTGCGCCATCGCCATCGTCGTCCATTGCGCATTCACGCGGATGCAGCTCGGGAAGACGCTCGCGTCGGTAACGAAGACATTGGTCGTTTCGTGGACGCGGCAATCGAGATCGACGATGCCATATTGCGGATTTTCGTTGATCGCATTGCCGCCATGCGGGTGGCTGCTCGACAGGGTGACATCGTCCTGTTCGCGGATCGCTTGCGCGAAGAAAGCGTCGACATCCATGTCGGGGGTGATCTTCTGCCCCTTCGCGAGCGCCGGATAGCATTCGAGCGCGCCCGCCGCGAAATGCACCTTCGTCAGCGTCGCCATCGCATCGCGCAGCACCGGCAAATCGTCGCTGGTGTCGAGGCTGAACTTCAACTTACCGTCGACGATCTGCCCGCGGCGGTCGGCCGGGAACAGGATACCCGCCGAATGGACGCGTCCGAAATTCTTCATCCGCGCGGCATGGTCGCCGAACCATCCCGGCATCAGTGAGGCCATCGACATCGGCGGCTGGAAATGGCTTTCGAGCAGGAAATCGCCGCAATCGACATAGCTCGACATCTGGTCCTCGTCCCACGCGTCGCCGCCGACCCCATCGGGCATCAGCGCAACGACCGGCGAGGCGACGTTCAAGGACACCTGATAGCCGGTGCCGTCGATGTCGCTGCGGTCGAGCAGCTTCGACGAGGCGATCGTACCCGCCGCAACGACGACGCCGACGCGCGCGCGCACCAATGTCTTCGACCCGTCGGGCAGGACCAGCTTCACCGCCTCGGCCTCGCGCCGGCCGTCATAGGCGGTTTGCCACACGATCCGTTCGGCCTTCGTCCCCGGCAGGATGCGCGCGCCGAAATCGCGGCACGCCTCGGGCAAATAGGTCTGCGCGATCCCCATGCGGCGGCCATAGGCGCAGCCCGAATTGCAATATCCGCAATAAGCGCAGGCGTTGACCGTATTCGGCGGGCCGAAATTCTTGGCGAACCAGTCGGCGATCGCTCGGCTGTCGCGCGGGTTGGCCGACCCCGCGGCATAGGCGTGCCAACCCTCGATCAGGTGCGGGCCGTTGTGGCGCCCGCTGCGCGGCTCGATCGGCGCGATACCCAGCTTGGCCTGCACCGCGTCATAGCTGGCATGAAAGGCGGCGGCGTCGACCGGCGCGCCGATGCTCGCCCATTTGGCAAGCACGTCCTTTGCGTCGGGGTGCGTGCGCCCCGGCTCGTTGACGCGCAGACAGATGCCGTTGTTGATCGTCGACGACCCCCCGACGCAGCGCCCCTGAAACACCACGAAATCGCGATTGGTCGAGGTTTGCAGCGCGCCATGCTTGTAGAGCTTCGCGATCATGTCGAGCTCGTGATGCGTGATCGCGTGGCTGGGATAGAAGGGTCCCGCTTCGACGATCAGCACCTTATAGCCCTGCGCCGCGATATTATAGGCGGCGACCCCGCCGCCGGCGCCCGAACCGATCACGACGACATCATATTCGTCCTCGAGGCTGGCGGCATCGAGGATATGGGCGGGGTCGATCTCGCGCCCGCGTATCGGCGCCAGCGGCACATCATAGCCACCACGCTGCCGGAATTTGGGTAGGGTGAAACCGATCTGGCGGTGTACCGGATTATGGGCGTTCGCGCCCTGGTCGCCCGGCTCGAGCCCCGGCTGCCAATGACCGTAATAGCAGGCGTAGATGACGCCGCGCAGCCGCGCCATATCCTGGAACAGGTCGATCTGGCTGTTCTGCAGCCGGTCGCGCAGCTTTTCGGCGCGCCCCGCGACATCGTCCTCGGTAAAGAAGGGTCCGCCGAGCACGATCTCGGTCGCGGTCAGCGACAGCTGGATCTCGTCGAGCTTGGTCCCCCCGACCTTTTCGAACAGGTCACAGACATTGGCGACGACCTGATCGGCCGAAATCACCATCTCGGCGTCGTGAAACAGCGCCTCGGTCAATGCCTTCAGAAATTTGAGCTGCCCGAAATTAAATGGTGCCGTCATCGCCCTGCCCCCAGTTTGCGCACGCTGCAAAATGCCGGATTATAGCACGCCGGGGCAAGCCGTATTGTACGGGATCGCCAGTTATGCGGTACCGCCCGCGAGGATCGCCAGCGTGAATGCCCACCAGTCATTGACGATATGCGCGATTGTCGACGCCCAGATACTCTTTGTCCGGAGATAAGCGAGCATCAGCACCAGCCGCACCGTCCCGATCAGCAATACCGCCTGCGCGATATTCCACCCATAAGTAGGAAGATGGATCGCACCGAACAGCAGCGCCGATCCGATCCACCCCAACAGCACAGCATGATGCCGCGACAGGCCGAGATGCTTCGTCCCCAGCCACAACAGGAACAGGAAAGGCAGGATGGTGAAAAGCTCTTCGCCGAACAGCTGAACCGCGGACAGCATGTAAAACTGGACCAGCGCTCCCGGTGCAGCGCCCCCGGAAAGTCCCTCGACAACCGCGTTGTGCGACAAGGGCATCGTCTTTATCGCGATCAGCCCGATCGCGATCGTCACCAGAATATTCAACACGCCGATCGCGACGCCCCACCCCACATAGCTCCAGCGGAAACCGTTAGAAATCCGTCGCCACGACGGTCCCGCGCGCCAGACGAGCGCACCCAGCGGGACCGCAACGAACAACAAAGGTGCCAGCACGGGCGCCCATCGCTGTCCGACGATTGCAGGCAGCAAAGGCGAGACCAGAAAAACGAACCCGATCGCGAGCGCAGCAAGCACAATGATCCAGTCCGCCCAGGCCAAGGCCACCGGCCGATCATCATACCAGGGAAAATCCTGCTCTGCGTGCATCGCCATGCGTCCTCCCGCTACCCCGGACGTTAGCACGAAAGGGCTATATTGTACGGGGCCGCAGCTATGCGGTGCGAGCCAACGCCTCCACCGGCAGGAACGGCCGCACTACCGCCAGCGCGCGGTCGACATATTCGGCCTTTTCGCCGACCGGCGCGACATAATGGAGCGCCTCCTCCGCCGCGGCGGTCCCGGCGAGTCGCGCGATGATCCATGCGGCGAGATATTGCGACGCGAGGCAGCCGCCAGCGGTCGCGACATTACCGTGCGCTACAAACGGCGCGTCGAGTACCTCGACCCCGGCCTCGATCACCCATGGCTTGGTCGTGAGGTCGGTGCACGCGGGCAGGTCGCCGATCAGCCCGAGTTTCGCGAGCAGCAGCGTCCCCGAACATTGCGCGCCGATCAATTGCCGCGCCGGGTCGAGCCGGATGCGCTGGAGCATCAGCGGGTCGTCGGCAATCTCGCGCGTCTTGATCCCGCTGCCGATGATCACGGCGTCGGCCTTGGCCGCGAAATCGAGCGGCTGCTGCCGCTCGATCGTCACGCCGTTCATCGAGGTAACCTGCGGTGTCGGCGACGTGATCTGCGCTTCCCAGCCCTGCCCGCGGAGGCGATTCAGGATGGCCGCGGCGACGAACGAATCGAGTTCGTTGAAGCCGTCGAAGGTCAGCACCGCAATCTGCACGTCAAAACTCCCGGAAAAATACCGCCAAAGGGCGCGCCCTATACGACGCCCTCGAACACATCTTCAACCCAGCGCGACCGCGCGGCTGTGTCGCGCGGCGACGCGAGGTAACGGCTCCACGCCGCGCTCTCGTGCGCGACGATACCCAGTTCCCAGACGCAGAAGGTCGGACGCACCACGCCGGGCGCCATGGGATAGCCGGGATCGAAGGGCGCAAACGCCGGCATGTCGCCGTGGCGATACCACACGGCTTCCCACAGTTCGTTCGACCCCCGCCACACCGACACGAGCAGGAAATAGAAATCGGCGCCGCAGCGATGGAGGATCACGAAGCCGCAATCGCCCTCGGCCAGCACTGCCGAAGCATGCTCGGCGAACCATTGGTCGCAGAGCCTTGCTACAACTTCAGCTACCGGCGCATCGGCGGCGGCCAGATGATAGAGCTTCATCACCGCGCCGCCGGTTTCGACGAGCGCGCGATATTCGGCCCGCTTCGGATAATGGCGATAGGCGGGATCGACGGCAGCGGACATGGGATCTCCGATTATGTTGCCATTTTGTTCTACATGCCATTGCGGCACTGCGCAATGGGGCTAGCGACGATCGTGAGCGAGATAGCGGCGGGGCCTGGGGGTGGGAAGCGGCCCTCTCGTGAACCCCGGCGAAAGCCGGGGCCCAGTGCGGAGAAGCCAAGCCAATGTTGGAATTCTGGGCCCCGGCTTTCGCCGGGGTTCACGAAGGACACTTCTCTCCTGTCGTCATCCCGGGCTTGACCCGGCACCCGCCTTTCTTCTGGCGGACGGTGAAAGGCAAGGCAGGTGCCGGATCAGTCCGGGATGACGCATTGATATCCTCCCTGTCGCGCAGCGATGGGGAGGTGGCAGCGCGAAGCGCTGACGGAGGGGCCTATGGCGCAAACTCGCTGCCCCTCCACCATGCTGCGCATGGTCCCCCTCCCCACGGCTTCGCCGCAGGGAGGACTTTATAGCCGCAAACCGGTCGTCAGCTGCCCGCCGCTCACGCCGCCTTTTTCGCCTGCCGATATTTGTGCAGCAACGGCTCGGTATAGCCCGACGGCTGGGTCACGCCTTCGAAGATCAACGCGCGCGCAGCCCGGTACGCGATACCGTCGGGGGTCAGCTTTTCGTAAAGCGCATCACCCGCATTCTGCGCGTCGACCTTCGCCGCCATGCGCGTCAGCGCGGCGTCGACCTGTTCGGGGGTGCAGACGCCGTGAAGCAGCCAGTTGGCGAGCGCCTGGCTGGCAATACGCAGCGTCGCCCGGTCTTCCATCAGGCCGATATCGTCGATGTCTGGAACCTTCGAGCAGCCGACGCCTTGATCGATCCAGCGCACGACATAGCCGACGATGCCCTGGCAATTATTGTCGAGTTCGCGGGTGATTTCGGCTTCGCTCCAGTTGCGTCCCGTGGCGACCGGAATGTTCAGGAGACGGTCGAGCGAGGGCACCGCTTCGCCCGCGATCTCCTTCTGCCGAGCGAAGACATCGACCTGATGATAGTGGAGCGCGTGCAGCGTCGCGGCGGTCGGCGACGGCACCCACGCGGTGTTCGCGCCCGATTTCGGATGGCCGATCTTGGCTTCGAGCATTGCTTTCATGAGGTCGGGCATCGCCCACATGCCCTTGCCGATCTGCGCCTTGCCGCTGAGCCCGCAGGCAAGGCCGATGCGGACGTTGCGATCCTCGTAGGAGGCGATCCAGTCGCTCGCCTTCATCTCGCCCTTGGGGATCATCGGACCCGCGCGCATCGAGGTGTGAATCTCGTCGCCGGTGCGGTCGAGGAAGCCGGTGTTGATGAAGACGATGCGGTCCTTCACCGCGTGGATGCACGCCGCGAGGTTCGCCGAGGTACGCCGTTCTTCGTCCATCACCCCGACCTTCATCGTGTGGCGCGCGAGGCCGAGCATATCTTCCACGGCATCGAACAGCCGGTTCGTGAAGCCGCATTCCTCGGGGCCATGCTGCTTGGGTTTCACGATATAGATGCTGCCCGCACGGCTGTTCTTCAGCGTGCCGAGCCCCTTGAGGTCGTGGAGCGAGCAGAGGCTGGTGATCACCGCGTCGCAAAGCCCCTCAGGCGCCTCGGCACCGTTCGGCAGCTTGATCATCGGCGTCGTCATCAGATGGCCGACGTTGCGCACGAACATCACGCTGCGGCCGTGGAGGACGAAAGGCTCGCCCGACGGCGAGGTCCATTCGCGGTCGGCCGCCATCGCGCGCGTGACGGCCTGCCCGCCCTTGGCGAAGCTTTCGACGAGGTCGCCGCGCATCAGGCCGAGCCAGTTGGTGTAGCCGAGCGCCTTGTCCTCGCCGTCGACGGCGGCAACGCTGTCCTCGAGGTCGATGATCGTCGTCAGTGCCGCTTCGAGCACGACGTCGGCGATGCCCGCGGGATCGCTTTTACCAATCGCGCTGTCGGCATCGATTACAAGCTCGATGTGCAGGCCATTGTGCCGGAGCAGGATGCCGCCGGGCTTGCTGCCAACCCACTGCGCGGGATCGGCAAGCGCGAGTTGCCCACCCTGCCAGTCGGCCCAGCTTCCCGATGCCAACGGCACGGCTTCGTCAAGGAACGTCTTGGCGCGCGCGATCACCGCAGCACCGCGCTGGGCGTCATAGCCGCCCGGCCGCGCGGGCGGCGCGTCGAGCGCATCGGTGCCATAGAGCGCATCGTAAAGGCTGCCCCAGCGCGCATTGGCGGCGTTGAGCGCGAAGCGCGCGTTGAGCGCGGGCACGACGAGCTGCGGCCCCGCCATCGTCGCGATTTCGGGATCGACATTCTGCGTGCCGACGTGGAACGGGGCGGGTTCGGGGACGAGATAACCGATGTCGCGGAGGAACGCCTGATAGGCGGCGGCATCGTGCGCCTGTCCGGCGCGCGCTTCGTGCCAGGCGTCGATCTGCGCCTGCAAATCCTCACGCTTCGCCAGCAGCGCTGCATTTTCGGGCGCGAATTTGCCGAGCAGGTCCGCGAAATCGGCCCAGAATTTCGTGACATCGAGGCCTGTACCCGGCAGCGCGCGCTGCTCGACAAAGTCGGTCAGTCGCGAATCGACGGACAGGCCGGAGCGATCGAGAAATTCAGTCATGCAAGCACCCTCTGGTCGGCGCAGCTGCGCCAGTGGACCCGGGGAGGAAAGGGCCGCTGCCCTATGCCGCGATTGGTTTCGATTGGCAATGGGCGCTTTTCAATGCGGGCCGGGTAGTTTACGTTGCATCGCACAACGAAAAAATCTCTCTCCCCAACTGACCTGGAATCATGGACGACACACGACTGAAACTGATGGAAGCCATCGCCCGCAAACGGCTGGTGACGGCGCATTACAACGGCCAGGTGCTGACGCTTGCGCCGCACCTGCTCTTCGAGCGTCGCGGCGACCTGTTCATCAGCGCGCTGAACCTGGGCAAGAGCTGGCGGTCCGACGAGGACCCGCGGCTCGGCCACTTCAAGCTCGACGGGCTGGCTTCGATCGAGCTCAGCGAAGACGAGTTCGATCCCCTGCCCGGCTTCGAACCGGCGCCGCCGCGCGAGGAAGATACGCCGCTGCTCGCGGTCTGAGATCAGGCGACGCCGAGCGCCGGCGCGGGCGCCAGTTCACCGATTGCGACCCGAACCTGATTCCGCCCGTTCGCCTTGGCGCGGTAGAGCGCCGTATCGGCACGGTGCATCAGGCCGGGCAAATTTTCGGGCCGCATCAACTGGGCGACGCCGAAGGACGCGGTAAAGCGGCGATCGACGCCGAGCACCGGCAATTGCGCCGCGGCGAAGGCCGCGCGAACCGCTTCGGCATAGAGCCGCCCGTCGGACAGCAGCGCCGCGGGCAACAGGACCGCAAACTCCTCACCGCCGACGCGGCCGATGATGGCATCGGGGGGCGCGGCGTTGGTCAGCATCGCGGCAAAATGCGCGATAACGCCGTCGCCTGCGGCGTGGCCGAAGCTGTCGTTGATCTGCTTGAAATGGTCGAGGTCGGCGGCGATCAGCACCATATCGTCGTCCCCGCGCGCGAGCGCCTGCTCGGCATGACTTTCGAAGCCGCGACGGTTCAGGACGCCCGATAGCGGGTCGGTTTCCGATCGGGCGATCATCTCGGCCGTCGTATCGCGCATCGTGACCAGCAGCATGACGAGCCCGGTCGCCATCAGCACCACCACGCTGCCGCTTTGCGAAATCGCCGCATAAGTCGTCGCCATATAATCCTGCGGCGTGCGGGCCGTTCCCACCATCATGGCGAACAGCGGCTTGAGCAGGTAGATGAGCGCCGAAACGGCCTGGAGCGCGACCAGCAGCAGGTCGAGCGGCTGCCGGCGTCCCGAACGCCAGATCATGGCGCCGAACAGCGCCTGCATGACGAAATAGGGCAGCTGGTAGAGCGTCAGCCGCGCCAGCGAACCATAGGTCATACTGAAAATGACCGGCACCAACAAAACCGTCGCGATCCAGATCACCGTCATTGCCGTCCACGGCGGCTCGACGCGATAATGGCGCGCCACCCCGATCAGCGCGAAACTGAGCGCTGACAGGAATACAAGGAATATGCCGACGCTCACGGGTACCGGGTCGGTCTGTTGCCGAAGCAGGAATTCCAGCCCGACGTTGACGATCCCCATGCCGCATCCGAGCGCCAGCCACCAGGCTCCACGCGCCATGCGATTGGTCACCGCGACCACGGCAAAGGCTACGGCAAAAATGCCGGCCACGGACATATTGATGCCAAGCACAAAGGCGGCGGTCATCGGCTCACTCACTTAAGGGACGGCCAGCGTAGCGACGCTGTTCCGAACTTTCGGTTAATCCATTGCGATTCGGTGCGATTCGACCGCCTCATACCCGAGGGCGGCGCCCGCGACAGTGACTTGCTGCACAGCGAAGACGAAATCCCCGCCCCTCCTGCGAGCGTTGTCACGCGCCTCGTCCATGCTATGCGGTCATCCTTTTCTGTGGACAAGGAAACCGACCGTGCTGCGACGCGCCTTTGCATGCCTTACCCTGCTGATCGCCGCCGCATTTCCGCACGGTGCGCAAGCCGATGAAGGCAGGACGCGGCTTGCGATCCTTGGCGTCGACCACGCCGCGCAACTGGTTGCCGAAAACGACCAACCCGGCGTGCTCGCAGCTTATCTGGATCTGGTAAAGCCCGCTGCCGTCTGTATCGAGCGGCCACCCGAACAGGCGTCGCGACAGGATTTTTACGAATTCACCTATGAAGTGCAGGGCATCATCGTGCCTTGGGCCGCGAAGAGCGGCACCACAATTTGTCCGATCGACTGGACGCCGCCGATGGATGACCAGTTGCTCGGTTTCGGGATCGATCTCGATACGCCGCCGGAAATACGCAAGGCGCAAGGGTTTCAGGGCTTTCTGACTTTCCCGGAGCGGAAGATCCTCGATTGGGATTTCTTTGCCGCCGAAGATCCGGCGACGCTCGCGCCGCTGCAGAAATGGGCCACCGAGCCCGCGCCGCGCGCCGATCGCGACCTGCCGCGCCGCCTCTATCTCTACCGCACCTTCATGCAGGCACAACGCATCCGCGCGGCGGCGCACCAGCACAAAGGCGAGACGATGCTCGTCGTCGTCGGCTATTTCCACAAGCCCGACATCGAGGCGATCCTGAAAAATGACCCGGCCATCGAACTCGTCTCGCCCGCAAGCCTTGGCCGGCCGACCGATGGCGCTATGCGCGCCGCAACGACGGCGGAGCATCGCAGCGCGATCCTCGCATTCAACCTGCTGGGGATGCAGGCAGCGACGGGGGTGGTAAATTGGGATTGGATCGGCCGCGTGCTTGTCGATTTCTCAGGAGCGGACCCGTCACCCGAAGCGAGGTTGCTCCAGGCGCGTCACGCCATATTGACCGGCAGAATCACGCCCGCCGAGGCCGCGCGGCGCTATCAGGCAATCGCGAACGACAGCGAGGCGAACAAACCGTTCGGTTGGGATGGCGTAAAGGATCGCGCGCGCCTCGATTCCTTCTTCGACCCCTTCGGCAATCTCGACGTGCGGCAACGCGCCCGCGTTGAACTGGCACGCACCTTGTTCGCGCAGGGCAAGAATGCGCGGGCCGAACAATATCTGGACCAGCTTGCAAGCGAGCTTTCGCCGCGCAAGGCGCTGCAGCTTCGCGGCTACACGCCCTTGCTCAAGCCAGCCAAGCCGTCCTGACACGCGACGTCGGGGGTCGCCAAACGACATTGCGCGCGTCTATAGCCGGGGCATGACATCCGTCTCGACGACCGAACACGCCGCGCTCGAACGCGCCGCCGATGCGCCGATGCTGGCGCAGGTCGAACAGTGGGCCGCGATCAACAGCGGCACCGGCAATCTCACCGGATTGAAGACCGTCGCGGGGCAGCTCGCCGACGCCTTTGCGGCGCTGCCCGGTGAGGTGCGGCTGGTCGCGGCCGATCCGGTCGAAAGCGTCGATGGTGCGGGCCGCGTCAACACCATCCAGCGCGGCGACCATTTGCATGTCCGCGTGCGCCCCGAAGCGCCGGTGCAATTGCTGCTGACCGGGCATATGGACACGGTGTTCGCCGCCGATCATCCATTCCAGACCCTAAAATGGCTGGAGGACGGGGTGCTGAACGGTCCCGGCACCGCCGACATGAAGGCCGGAATTTCGGTGATCCTCGCGGCGCTTTCCGCGCTCGAAGCCTCCCCGCTCGCGGACCGCGTCGGTTACGACGTGATGATCAACAGCGACGAGGAAACAGGGAGCCAGGCGTCGGCGCGGCTGATCGCCGAACTCGCGAAGGGCAAGACCGCCGCCCTCACCTACGAACCCGCGCTGCCCGACGGCACGCTCGCGGGGGCGCGGCCGGGGAGCGGCAATTTCTCGATCATCGTCCACGGCCGCGCGGCGCATGCCGGGCGCAACCCGCAGGAAGGGCGCAACGCGCTGCTCGCCGCCGCCGACCTCGCGCTTCGGCTCGGTGCGCTGAAATCGGACGTGCTGAAGGTCAACCCTGCGAAGATCGACGGTGGCGGGCCGAACAATATCGTGCCCGATCAGGCGATCCTGCGCGTCAATATGCGCCCGTCGACCCCCGATGCGATGGCCGCCGCCGAAGGCGCAATGCGCGATGCGATCGCTGCGGTATCGCGCGAGCATGACGTGCATTGCCATGTTCATGGCGGCTTCAACCGCCCGCCCAAACCGCTCGACGCATCCGCGACGCGGCTGTTCGAGCTGGTGCGCGATTGCGGCGCCGCACTTGGCCTGCCGCCGATCAGCTGGAATGCGACGGGCGGCGTGTGCGACGGCAACAATATCGCGGCGTGCGGGATTCCCGTCGTCGACACGATGGGGCCGCGCGGCGGTGCGATCCACTCGTCGGACGAATTTCTGATCACGGGCAGCCTGCCCGAACGCGCGCAATTGTCGGCACTCACCATGATAAGAATAGCGGAACGGGGGACTGTGTGAATTATGTGATCCGGGCGGCCAAACCGGGCGACCTGCAAAGCATTTACGAGATGGCGAAGCTGACCGGCGGCGGCTTCACCAACCTGCCCCCCGACAAGAAGGCCCTGCGCGCCAAGCTCGAACGCGCCGAAGCCGGCTTCGCCTCGGAAAAGGAATATCCCGGCGACGAACTGTACCTGATGGTGCTCGAGGATCTCGACAGCGGCGAAGTGCGCGGCACCTGCCAGATTTTCGGGCAGGTCGGCCAGCGCTGGCCCTTCTATTCCTATCGCATCGGCACCGACAGCAAGCATAGCGAACAGCTTGGCCGCACCTTCCATGCGCAGGTGCTGATGCTGAGCAACGACCTCAACGGCGCATCCGAAGTCGGCGGGCTGTTCCTCCACCCCGCGGCGCGGGCCGGCGGGCTCGGGCTGCTGCTCGCGCGCTCGCGCTATCTGTTCATTGCACGGCACCGCGCGCGTTTCGGCGACCGCATCCTCGCCGAGCTGCGCGGGGTGATCGACGAGGCAGGCGGCTCGCCTTTCTGGGATGGGGTCGCGGGCAAATTCTTCGGGATGAATTTCCAGGAAGCCGACCAGTTCAACGCGGTGCACGGCAACCAGTTCATCGCCGACCTGATGCCCAAGCATCCCGTCTATATCGCGATGCTCGGCGAACATGCGCGCAGCGTCATCGGCGTGCCGCATCCCACGGGCCGCGCCGCGATGCGGATGCTCGAGAATGAGGGCTTCGCGTTCGAAAATTACGTCGACATCTTCGACGGCGGCCCGACGATGACCGCGCGCACCGATCAGGTCGCGAGCATTCGCGATGCGAAGCATGTCGAGGTGACGGGTGTCGCCGAAGGCGGCGAGGATGCGCTGATCGCAACCGGCCGCCTCGCCGATTTCCGCTGCTGTTTCGGCAAGGTCGGCGCCGACGGGACGGTCGATGCCGAAACCGCGCGCATCCTGAGCGTCGCCAAGGGCGACGCGATCAGCTGGATCGGACGCTAGTACCGCCCATCCGTATAAGACTGGATCGAAAGCACACCATGCTCACCGAAATCAATTTCGACGGGATTATCGGTCCCAGCCACAACTACGCCGGCCTCAGTCGCGGCAATATCGCGTCGGCGAACAACGCCGGTGATGTGTCGCAGCCGCGCGCCGCGGCGCTGCAGGGCGTCGACAAGATGCGCCACAACCTGTCGCTCGGGCTGCCGCAGGGCTTCTTCATGCCGCTC
Organism: Sphingopyxis sp.; assembly: GCF_035998905.1. Lineage (GTDB taxonomy): Bacteria > Pseudomonadota > Alphaproteobacteria > Sphingomonadales > Sphingomonadaceae > Sphingopyxis. The sequence continues at coordinate 299,911 of NZ_DASYHG010000030.1, forward strand.
GATCGTCCCGATGCGCCCTGGCTCGCAACGCTCGGCACGACGCCGGAGCAGGCGGAAGGACACCTCCGCGCGCAAGCTTGGTCGGCTTCATCAATGTGGGCCGCGAACGCCGCCACCGTCTCCCCCGCCCCTGACAGCGCCGACGGCAAATGCCACCTGACCGTCGCGAACCTCGTCACCATGCCGCACCGCAGCCACGAATGGCCGGGCACGCTGGCGCAGCTTCGCCTCGCCTTCGCCGACCCCGCTTTTGCCGTGCACGCCCCCATCCCCGCCCCGTTCGGCGATGAGGGCGCCGCCAACCATATGCGGCTGTGCAGCGGGCATGATGGCCAAGGCGTCGAAATCTTCGTCTATGGGTTAAGCGGCGGACGCTTCCCCGCGCGCCAGCATCTCGACGCGTCGAAGGCGATTGCGCGCAACCACGGGCTCGATCCCGCACGGACATTGTTCATTCGCCAGTCGGACACCGCGATTCAGGGCGGCGCGTTCCACAACGATGTCGTCGCGGTCGCGAACGAGCATGTGCTGTTCACCCACGAAACCGCCTTCGAGGATCGCGAGGCAGCGCACGCCGAAATTCGCGCCGCCTTCCCCGCGGTCGAGATTGTCGAAGTGCCCGCAAGCGCGGTGAGCCTGCCCGACGCGATCAAATCCTATCTGTTCAACGCCCAGCTCGTCAGCCTGCCCGACGGCGGCGGCATGGGGCTGGTGCTGCCGACCGAAGCGCAGGACACGCCCGCGGTGTGGAACTGGCTGGAAGCACATGTCGCGGGCAACGGCCCGATCCGCCGCCTGCTGCCGGTGAACGTCCGCCAGTCGATGGCGAATGGCGGCGGCCCCGCCTGCCTGCGGCTGCGCGTCGTCGCCGATCCCGCGACGGTCGACCCGCGCTTCATCGCCGACGAAGCGAAGCTCGACCGGATATCGGACGTTGTGGCGAAGCACTGGCCCGAAGCGATCGCGCCCGGCGACCTCCCCTCGGCGGCGCTGGCGAACGACGTGCGGACGGCGCGCGCGGCGCTGCTCCAGACGCTCAACCTCGGCGAACTGAATTGAAGATACGCGAACTGATCGGCACGGCGGAGGTTCCCGGCGGCGACGCGCTGCGCCTGTACCGGCGCGGCGACGATTTCATCATCGCGATCGATCGCAACGAATTGATGAGCAGCCGGATGAGCGGCTCCGAAGAAGCGCTCGCGACGATGACCTGCGACCGGCTGCGCAGCCCGAAGGAGGCCAGCCTGCTGATCGGCGGCTATGGCATGGGGTTCACCCTGCGCGCGGCATTGGCGACGCTCGGCCCCGACGCAAAAATTGCCGTGGCCGAACTGGTACCGGGTATCATCGAGTGGGCGCGCGGACCGATGGCCGACCTGGCCGCAGGCTGTCTCGACGATCCGCGGGTCGAGCTGATCCTCGGCGACGTGTCGAAAGCGATCGGCGCGGCGACGCGCCGCTATGATGCGATCCTGCTCGACGTCGACAATGGTCCCGACGGCCTGACGCGCGAAGCCAATGAGGGGCTCTATTCGGCGGCAGGCCTTGCAACGGCGAAGGCGGCGCTGCGCCCCGGCGGCATCCTCGCGATATGGTCGGCCGCCCCCGACGCCCGCTTCACGCGCCGGTTGACGGCAGCGGGTTTTCAGGTCGAAGAGGTCGGCGTTCGCGCGCGCAGCAATGGCAAAGGCCCGCGGCACGTCATCTGGTTTGCGCGCGCGGGTTAGTTGCGCACCGCGCCGACGGCGGGTTTCGATCGGACGCCGCTCTGCCCCTCATCGTCACCCCGGACTTGATCCGGGGTCCAGGACTTCCGCGCCGCGATGGATCCCGGATCAAGTCCGGGATGATGAAAGATGGTGGAACGAATGTCGGCTCTCCACCTCGAAAGCAGACACCCCTTGCCCTCGCTTGTCGGATTAACTTACAGTTTACCATAAGCCCGGCGCGGCGAATCCCGCTTTTACGCCGGTGGCACGGCTCTTGCTGGATAAAAGGTGATGCTGAAAAAAATCGGACGCCTGTTCGTCATCAAGACCCGCCTCGAAGCGTGCCTCATCATCTATGCCCTCGCCGTCGGCGCGATGGCGCGCGGGGGTGCCTATCTGCATGAATATCCGGGGCTTGGCGGCAAGCTGCTGCTGATCGCGTGCAGCGGATCGGTCTTCCTTGCCGGCGCCAAGATTTTCGATTGCCTCCGCTACGAACAGGCGGCAGCGGCCGCGAAGCAGCCGGGCTAGGCCCGCACGGCCTTTCGCGTGTCACCCAGATATGCGAAGGCAACCGCCATGAGCAGGATCAGCGGCCGCCCGGCCATCAGCACCGAGCATGTCTATGGCCTGAGCCTGCGCATCGCGCGCTGGCGCGAGGGGACGGCCGGCACGCCGCTCCTTTTCCTCAACGGCATCGGCGCCGATATCGCCGCCGCAGCGCCGCTGCTCGCGCAAATCCATGGCCGCGAGGTGTGGACGCTCGACATGCCGGGGGTCGGCGGTTCGCCCGATGCGCTGCTGCCCTATGGCGCGCCGACGATCGCCGCGGTGGTGATGGAGATTGCCGACCGGCTGGGCCACAAAAGCATCGATCTTGCCGGTTTCAGCTGGGGCGGCGCGCTGGCGCAGCAGATCGCGATCCAGTTCCCGGGACGCGTCCGCCGGCTGGTGTTGATGGCGACAACCCCCGTCATGGGCGCTCCCGGCATCGGCTGGACGGCGATGTTTGACGACGACATGCTGGCGAGCGGGCTCAAGATCCAGACCGCGACGCCGCTGGGTATCGCTTACCAGACCGCCGCCATGGCCGGGTGGACCAGTCTCGGCTTGCTGTCGGGGCTGAAGAACCTGCCGACGCTCGTCCTGATGGGCGAACGCGACGGCGTCATGCCCGCCTGTTATGGCGAGATGCTGGCCGACCAGATCGACGGCGCGGTGCTGGAGCTGGTGCCGGGATCGCACCTCTTCCCCTTCACCCACGCCGCCGCCATTTCGGCGCGGATCAACGCGTTTCTGGACCAGCCGGCAAAGGCGCAAGCCGCCGCTTGAGGAAGTCGGCGATCGCAGTGGCGGTCGCGTCGGGCGCCTCCTCCATCGGCAAATGGCCGATACCGGGGAGCAGCACGACTTCAGACCCTGCGATGCGCTCGTGGAAAGTCTGCGCCGCGCTGGGATTGATCAGCCTGTCCTTGTCGCCGAACAGGATCAGCGCCGGTGCCTCGATCGCGCCGACGCGCGCCGCCATCGCGGGTTCGCGGTCCATGCGCGCGCGCAGCACCGTCGCCTCGCGATTGCCGGGAAATCGCAGCAGCTCCCAATAGCGATCGATCATCGCTTCATCGACGATCGCCTGTTTCTCGAGCGACCCGCGCAGCGACTGTTCGACGAGCATTCGCGGCGTCACCCGCGTCGCGAGCCAGCGGCCGAAAGGATATTCGAGGACGCGGAAACCGACGTTCGATTCGGGACGCTTCTCCCCCTTGCGCAGCGGCATGCCCGCGGCGTCGATCAGCAGCAGCGCATCGACGCGCGTGGGCTGCGCCAGCGCGTAGCGCCACGCGACCCAGCCGCCCATCGAGTTGCCGCCGAGGATAAAATGGTCGAGTCCGAGCTTCGCGGCGACGACATCGACCGCCTCCATCATCCCGTCGGCGCTATAGTCGCGGTCGGGCGTTGCCCCGGTCAGGCCGTGGCCGGGAAGGTCGAGCGTGACGATGCGATATGTGCCGCCGAGCCGCTTCACGAGCGGTTCCCATGTCTGCAGGCTGGCGTTCGATCCGTGGAGCAGGATGATTGGGGGGCCATCGCGGCTTCCCTGGTCGCGATAATGGATGCGCTGGCCCGCCGGCCCCGCGGCGAACGCAGCGTCCGGACCGCCATATTTGGCGATCATTTCGTCGCGATCGGTATCGGGGGTCAGGAGCAGCAGGAAACCGGCGACGAGCGCCAGCAGGATGCCAAGCGGAATCAGGACCCGCTTGCGCCGGAATATCGGACGCCGCGGCGGCGGCGGATCGAAATCTTCGTCGTCGACAATCATCACGCCCCCCTCAAGGCTGCGACAACCCTAGCGCGGGGGCGCCGATCGTCAATGCGCGCTAGTGATGGATCGACCGGCGGAAGGTTTCGGGCAGGAACAACAGGCCGATCACCAGCGTGATCACCGCGACGATCACGGGGTACCAGAGTCCGTAGTAAATATTGCCCGTCGCCGCGACCATCGCAAACGCCGTCGTCGGCAGGAAACCGCCGAACCAGCCGTTACCGATATGATAGGGCAGCGACATCGCGGTGTAGCGGATACGCGTGGGAAACAGCTCGACGAGCAGCGCCGCGATCGGGCCGTAGACCATCGTCACGAGCAGCACGAGGTAGAAGAGGATCGCGACGACGAGCGGCTTGTCGATCGCAGCCGGATCGGCCTTCGCCGGATAGCCCGCGTCCGCCAGCGCGTGTTCGAGGTCGGAACGGAAGGCGGCGATCGCGCCGGCGCGGTCCTCTTCGGCCAGCCGCCAGGGATCGGGCGCGGCGAGGACGCGCGACCCGATGCGCACTCGTGCGGGTTCGCCCGTCATACGCTCGCGCGTGAAAGTCGTGTAGTTGGCGCCCGCCTTGGCCAGCGTCGACTTGATGATGTCGCAGCCGCTGCCCTCGAACTTGTTGCGCCCGATCGGGTCGAACTGGAACGAACAGGCGCCAGGATCGGCCGCCATGATGACCGCGGCGTTCTGCTGCGCCTTGGCCATCGCGGGGTTGGCCGCGCTGGTCAGCATCTGGAACGCCGGGAAATAAGTCAGCGCTGCGAGCGCGCAGCCCGCAAGGATGATCGGCTTGCGCCCGACCTTGTCGCTGAGCCAGCCGAAGAAGATGAAGAAGGGCGTGCCGAGCGCGAGCGCGATGGCGATCAGGATGTTCGCGGTCGCGCCATCGACCTTCAGCGTCTTTTCGAGGAAGAAGAGCGCGTAGAATTGCCCCGAATACCAGACGACCGCCTGCCCCGCGACCGCCCCGAACAGCGCGACAAGCACCCATTTGAGGTTCTCCCAGCGCCCGAAGGCTTCGGTCAGCGGCGCCTTCGAGGTCGTGCCCTCTTCCTTCATCTGCTTGAAGACCGGGCTTTCCTCGAGCTGGAGGCGGATCCACAGCGACACGCCGAGCAGGATCACCGAAATGAGGAAGGGAATGCGCCAGCCCCAGTCGGCGAAAGCCGCCTCGCCCATCGCCGAACGGATGACGATGACCACGCCGAGCGCCGCGAACAGGCCGAGCGTCGCGGTCGTCTGAATGAAGCTGGTGAAAAGGCCGCGTTTGCCGTCGGGGGCATGTTCGGCGACGTAGGTGGCGGCGCCGCCATATTCGCCGCCGAGCGCGAGCCCCTGCACGAGGCGGAGCAGCACGAGCAGAATCGGCGCCGCGACGCCGATCGACGCGTAGCCGGGCAGCACACCGACGAGGAAGGTCGAGAGCCCCATCAACCCCATGGTGACGAGGAAGGTGTTCTTGCGCCCGACAAGGTCGCCGATGCGCCCGAATACGAGCGCGCCGAAGGGCCTTACCGCAAAACCCGCGGCGAAGGCGCCGAGCGCGAAAATGAAGCCGGTGGTTTCGTTGACGCCCGAGAAGAATTGCGCCGAGATGATCGTCGCGAGCAGGCCGTAGAGGTAGAAATCATACCATTCGAACACGGTGCCGAGCGACGAGGCCAGGATGACCTTGCGCTCGCTCTGCCGGGTATCGATTGCCGCCGCGCCGTCACCGTTCGTCATCCGCTACCCCTTCGCCCATTCTCTTGTGGGCGAAGGGTCTAGCGGATGGGCGGCAAGCGTCAACCGACGCGCTTGACCGCGCCCTTGTGCGCGCCGACGCTCTTGTTGCGCGGGCGGAAACGGCGCTTGCGCTGCGGCTGGCCGTCGGCGGCGCCAGCGGCGCCCTCGCGACGCGGCTGGCCGCCGTCGCGGTGGCCTCCATCGCGCTGACGGTGCGCGTCCTCGCGCTGGCGCTGCGGGTTGCGGCCCTTGCTGCCGGTGTCGCGCGGCGGTGCCGCGGGCTTGGGCAGGTTCCGGACGAGTTCGTTGAACCCCTCGGGCAGCGCCATCGGTTCGGACTTGGTTCGCGTCACGCGCTCGATGTCGCGCAGATAGGTGCGCTCATCGGGGGCGACAAAGCTGATCGCGATGCCCTCGGCCCCGGCGCGCGCGGTGCGGCCGATGCGGTGAACATATTGTTCGGGGACGTTCGGGATCTCGAAATTGATCACATGGCTGACCCCCGACACGTCGATACCGCGCGCGGCGATATCGGTCGCGACGAGCAGGCGCACCTGACCCGAGCGGAAGGCCTGCAGCGCGGTAGTGCGCTGCGCCTGGCTCTTGTTGCCATGGATCGCGAAAGCCTCGATCCCCGCACCCTTGAGGTGGCGGACGACGCGGTCGGCGCCATGCTTGGTGCGCGTGAAGATCAAGGCGCGGTCGATGTCCGACGTCTTGATGACGTGATGGAGCAGCGCCTGCTTTTCCTTCTGCTCGACGAAGGTCGAGAATTGGCGGATCTTTTCGGCGGTCGTCGCCTGCGGCGTCACCGACACGGTCACCGGATCCTCGAGGAACTGTTCGGCGAGGTGCGCGATTTCCTTCGGCATCGTCGCCGAGAAGAAGAGGTTCTGGCGGCGCGACGGCAGCAGCTTCGCGATGCGGCGCAGCGAGTGGATGAAGCCCATGTCCATCATCTGATCGGCTTCGTCGAGGACGAAGATTTCGACATCGTCGAGGCGCAGCGCCCGCTGGTCGATCAGGTCGAGCAGGCGGCCCGGGGTGGCGACTAGGATTTCGACGCCCTGTGCAAGGTCGCGGATCTGCTTGTTGATCGGCACGCCGCCAAAGACGGTCGAGACGCGCAGCTTGGTGAAGCGGCCATAATCGCGGCAGCTCTGCGCGATCTGCGCAGCGAGTTCGCGCGTCGGCGCGAGCACGAGCATCCGGCAGCTGCGCGGGTTGGTCTTGTGCGGATAGGTGATCAGGTGGTGGATCGAGGGCAGCGAGAAACCGGCGGTCTTGCCGGTACCGGTCTGCGCGATACCGCACAGGTCGCGGCCCTTCATCAGCGGCGGGATCGCCTGCGTCTGGATCGGGGTCGGCTGGGTATAATCCTTGGCGGCAAGCGCACGATTGATGTCGGCATGCAGGCCAAAGTCATTAAAAGTCGTCATAAAATACTCACAAAGGGCGACGCGCACAGCGTCCGCTCGCATCGAACGGACGGCGCACGGCCGCGGGTTCGAAACGACCCGCGTGAAAGGGTGCCTCTGGGGACAAAGCGCTGGTCCGGCTCGCCCGCGCCTGAAAACGGGCGGGAAATCACGCTGCCGGTGGTTGCGGCGGGTGATCCCGCCATGCTGCGCTGCACAATATATGGCACAGCGGGCGCAATTTTGCAAGGCGAATAGGAATGTTCGTGTCGTGCGCCTTGTCGACGCCCCGTTCTTTCTGCATCAAAGCGAAAGAGGGAGAGCGACATGGCCGAGAAAATCATCGTCATCGACGAGGGTACGACCTCGACCCGCACGATGCTCTTCGAAGCCGACGGCACGCCGCTCGGCAGCGCACAGCGCGAGATCCGGCAACATTATCCGGGACCGGGGCTGGTCGAGCATGACGCCGCAGAAATATGGGCCGCCACCCTCGCCTGTACACGCGACATGGTCGAACAGGCGGGCGGCGCGCATCAGGTGGCGGCGATCGGCATCACCAACCAGCGCGAAACGGTGGTGTTCTGGGACCGCAAGACGGGCGAACCGCTGGCGCCCGCGATCGTCTGGCAGGACCGCCGCACCGCCGCCGATTGCGCCGCGTTGAAGGAGGCGGGGCATGAGGCGATGGTGCAGGCCCGTAGCGGGCTGCTGCTCGATCCCTATTTTTCGGGAAGCAAGATCGGCTGGGCGCTGAAACATTGGCCGCAACTTCGCGAGGCGGGCGATCGGCTCGCGGTCGGGACGATCGAATCCTACCTCGTCTATCGCCTGACCGGCGGCGTCCATGTCACCGACGCGAGCAATGCGTCACGCACCTCGCTGATGGACATCGACGGTACCGGCGGCTGGGATAGCGAACTTTGCGACCTACTCGGCGTGCCGATGGCGCTTCTGCCCGAAATCACCGGCTGTACGGCCACCGTCGGCGTAGCCGAACCCGCGCTGTTCGGCAGCCCGATCCCGATCTGCGGCATGGCGGGCGACCAGCAGGCGGCGACGATCGGCCAGGCGTGCCTGTCGCCGGGGCAGACCAAGGCGACCTTCGGTACCGGCGCCTTCATCCTGTCGGCGAGCGGTACCACGCGGCCCCATTCCGAAAACCGTCTGCTCGCGACGGTGCTGGTCCAGGAAGGCGATGTGCGCTCCTATGCCCTCGAAGGTTCGGTATTCGTCGCCGGCAGCCTGATCAAATGGCTACGCGACGGACTCGGCCTGCTTGCAAGCGCGAGCGAGAGCGAGGGGCTGGCACGGTCGGTCGCCGACAATGGCGGCGTCTATCTGGTCCCCGCCCTCACCGGCCTCGGCGCGCCGCACTGGCGGCCCGATGCGCTGGCCGCGCTGTCGGGGCTGAGCTTTGCGACCGGCAAGGCGCATGTCGCGCGCGCCGCGCTGGAAGCACAGGCCTATCAGGCGCACGACCTGAAATCGGCGTTCGCTGCCGATGGCGTCGATTGGGCCGAGGTGCGGATCGACGGAGGCATGGCGGCGAACGACTGGATGGCGCAGGATCTGGCCGACATGCTGGATCTGGTGGTCGAACGGCCGGGGTTCGTCGAAAGCACGGCACTCGGCGCTGCGATGCTCGCGGCAACGGGTGCGGGGCTGTACCCCGACCTCGCGAGCGCGGCGAAGACGATGCGCGGCACCGCGACGCGCTTCACCCCGTCAATCGACGCCGGAAAACGCAAAACGCGCCTTGCCGGCTGGCAAAGCGCGCTTGCAAAGGTTCTGGGCTGACCCCCGCTTGCGCAGGGGCAGACGCCATTAACGCTTGAGCGAGAGACCGCCGAAACGCTTGTTGAACTTCGCGACCTGGCCGCCCGCGTCGAGCATACGACCCGTTCCGCCCGTCCACGCCGGGTGCGCGGTGGGGTCGATTTCGAGCGTCATCGTGTCGCCCTCTTTGCCCCAGGTCGAGCGCGTCTGATATTCGGTACCGTCGGTCATCTTGACCGTGATCATGTGGTACGCGGGGTGGATATCTTTTTTCATGTCGTGGCTCCTGTGCCGCTGGTTACCGACCAGCTAGCTGTGAGTCTGTGCTTTCCCCGCTATGGGGCTCGCGAAGCGGTGGCCCCTAACGGTGAATCGCTGATTTTGCAAGCCTTGCTTAGTCGCTCGGCGGATCGGCAATCATTGCGGTGAACTGGCATTCCGCGGCAAGGGCGTCGCCCAGCATCGCCCGGCCCTCGAACTTGCAGATGTTCCGCTTCGCCTGGACGATCGTGACGTGGAGATCGAGCAGAACGCCGGGTTCGACGGGCTTCCTGAACTTCACGCCGTCGATCGCCATGAAATAGACGAGCTTGCCCGAGCCGCCGAGGCCGAGCGATTCGACCGCCAATATGCCGCCCGCCTGCGCCAGCGCCTCGACGATGAGGACGCCAGGCATGATCGGCCGGCCGGGGAAATGCCCCTGGAAGAAGGGCTCGTTGATCGTCACCGCCTTGACCGCGTGGATCGAGGTGTCCTTCACCATCGATTCCACCCGGTCGACGAGCAGCATCGGATAACGATGCGGCAACAGCGTCAGGATCCGGCGGATATCCACCGGCCCCATCGTGCCGTCCGGCTTTTCCCCGTCTGCCATCGGACTTAGCGGGTCGTCGGCGGGGTGCCGGTCGGCGCCGGAGCAGCGGGTGCGGCGGCCGGCTGAGCCGCGCGCGCTGCCTGCAGCAGCTGGCCCGGACGATAGCCGGCGGGTGCCGCGATCGACACCGAGGGGACAAGGCGGTTGATCTCCGCGACCACCGCGGCGGTGATGTCGGTATTGTTTTCACGCGCGATCACGGCTTCGGGCGTCAGCAGCAAATCGATCTTGCGCGCTGTCATCGCCGCCTTCACTGCGTCGTTGAGACGAAGCTGGACTTGCTCCTGCGCATAGGCAGCGGCCAATTCGATGGGCTCACCGATCTTGCTGAGTTCGGCCTGCGCCGCGGTGCGCTTGTCCTGCAGCGCCTTGCCGGCCGCCTGGATGGCGGTCTGGTTCTGCGGCGACCGCTTCACTTCCTCATTATATTTGGCGACCAGGACATTGAGTTCGGCCTGCAGCGTCTGCTCGCGCGTTCCCTGCTGATCCAGCTGTGCCTTGTAGGTCGTCTGGATCTGCTGGCCGGCGGTGTTCATCGCACTCGACTGGCGAATCGCGCCTTCGAGATCGGCGACGGCAATGGCCTTCGCCTGCGCCGCAGCCGGCGCGGCCAGCATGGGCGAAACCGACAGCGCGGCAATGGCAAGCGCCGAAGCAGTGAGAATTTTCTTCATCAGAATTGGGTTCCTACGTTGAATGAGAAGCGTTTGGTATCATCGCCCTCTTCTTTGCGAAGGGCGTAAGCGAAGTCGATCCGGAAGGGACCGAACGGAGAGTTCCAGTTGACCCCGGCGCCGATCGAGACGCGCGGCATCCAGGTATCGCCAAAGAAGCGTTCCTCGAACGGTGCGAGCGAAGAAAAGCCGTTCGCGGTATCGCACGTCGTGAAATCACCCGACGGCGTGCCGTCGGGGTTGGGCGTATTGGTTGCGAAGGTCTTCACGCCCGTGGTGGCATTGCGGCACAGGAATTTGGTAAACCCGTCGGCCGGATCGCGGAAATCGGCGAGCGTGGTCAGCGTCGGACGCTTGACGCTGAACACCGAACCGACATCGACGAAGACCGACGGCCGGAGGCCCATTTCCTTCGCGCCGCTGCCCAGCGGGATATCGAGTTCGAGACGGCCCTGATAATAAGCGCGACCGCCGAGCGCGTCGTCGATCTGCCCGCGATTGTCGTTCGAAGTATCGACGACCGGATTGGTCGGATCATAGGTGACGCCATAGCGGATCACGCGCGGGCCGACGCCGCGAATGTCGAAACCGCGCATCTGCGGTTCGCCGAGGAAGAAGCGGTCGGTCAGGCGGACCTTGTCGCTGGTCGGGGTCGGACGCCCGCCGAACGGATAGATATAGCCGCCCTCAGCCGACAGGTTGAGGATGAAGCGGCTGCCGAGATTGAAGTGCTTCGACGCATTGGCGCGCGTCCGGACATATTTGACGCTGCCGCCGAGGCCCGCGAAATCCTGGCTCAATGACAACGACTGGCCGCGCGTCGGGCGCAGGCGGTTGTCGCGGTCGTCATAAGCGAGCGTGTAGCCGAGCAGCGAGGTCGTCCGCGTGCCGATCGCATCGCAGAGGTAACGGCCCGCGACGAGCGGATCGCACTCGTTCCCGAAATAATAGATCCCCTTGTCGAGCGTCACATCGTCGAAGTTGATGCTGTAGCGCGCGAAGAAGGACATGAATTCGGTCAGCGGCACGCCGGCGTTGATCTGCGCGCCGGTCGTGACCTGCTGGAACGTGGTCCGGCGGTCATTGTTGATGAAGTTGAACGAGTTTAAATCGCGGCGATAGATGCTGCCGCCGATCGAGATATTGCGGTCGAACAGATAGGGTTCGGTGAAGCCGAGCTCGACCGACTTCGAATAGCTCGAATAGTTGACCGAGGCCTGGAGCTGCTGGCCGAGACCGCGGAAGTTGCGCTGGCGGATCGAGGCCTGGAGCAGGAAATTCTCGATCGACGAGAAGCCCGCCGACAGCGACAGTTCGCCGGTCGGCTTTTCCTCGACATTGGTTTCGAGGATGATGCGGTCGGGCGCGCTGCCTTCCTTGCGCTCGATTTCCAGATTCTCCTGGAAATAGCCCAAGCTATTGATGCGGTTCTCCGTGCGCTTGATACCGAAGCTGTTGAAGGCGTCGCCTTCGTTCAGACGGAATTCGCGGCGCACGACCTTGTCGTGCGTCAGCGTGTTGCCGTTGACGTCGATCCGCTCGACATAGGTACGCGGGCTTTCGCCGACGTTGAAGGTGATCGCCATCGTCTTGGTTTCGGGATCGCGGCGGAATTCGGGGTTGATGTCGGCAAAGGCATAGCCGAACAGGCCAGCGGTCTCGCTGAGGCTTTCGACCGTGTCCTCGACCAGCTTCGCATCATACCAGTCGCCGGTGTGCATAGGCAGCAGCTTCTTCAGCATCTCGGGCTGGAAGTCGCGGATCTCGCTCTTCACGTCGACGTCGCCGAACTTGTAGCGTTCGCCTTCCTCGACCACATAGGTGATGATGAAGTCCTGCTTGTTGCTCGTCAGCTCCGCCACCGCCGAGATCACGCGAAAATCGGCGTAACCGTTGGTCAGGTAGAAGAGGCGCAGCTTCTGCTGGTCATAGGCCAGGCGATCGGGGTCGTAGCTGGTGTTCGACGACAGGATCGTCATCAGGCTCGACTGCTTCGTCGCCATCTCGTCCTTGAGATCGCCGTCGCTGAACTTCTCGTTGCCGATGATGTTGATCTGGCGGACCTTCGATTTCGGCCCTTCGTTGATCTCGAACACCACGTCGACGCGGTTCTGGTCGAGCGACACCATCTTGGGTTCGACCGTCGCGGCGAAGCGGCCCTGCCGCTTGTAAAGCTCGATGATGCGTGCGACGTCGGCGCGGACCTTCGAGCGCGTGAAAATCTGGCGCGGCGCCAGCTTGATCTCGGGCCGGATCTTGTCTTCCTTCAGGCGCTTGTTGCCTTCGAGGATGACGCGGTTGATCACCGGGTTCTCGGTCACCTGGATCGTCAGCGCACCCGCGTTGTCGGTGATCTGGAAATCCTTGAACAATTCGGTCGCGGCGAGGTCCTTCAGCGCCTGGTCGAGCACCGAACGGTCATATTGCTGACCGACGCGCAGCCGCAGATACGACAGGATCGTCTGCGCTTCGAGCCGCTGGTTGCCGACGACGGTGATCGACTGGACCGTGGTCGCGGTCGGCGCCGCTTCGGGAGCGGGTGCGGGGACGGTCGGCGGCGCCACTTGCTGCGCCATCGCCGGCGCTGCGAGCATCGTACCTGCCATGAGGAGGGCCGACAGCTGTGTCCGCGCCGAGAATTTGTGTGAAGCCACGCTGTTCATCCCGAAAAAATAACTCGAAAGCGACAAACCCGCCTGACCGCAGGTTCGCGCGCAACTCCCTGCCCCAGACTCGCTAGCCAATCAAGCGCGCGATCCGGTCCCACAGGCCCAATGAGGCCAAATCGTTGAAAGTTACGACCAGCATCAGCGTGACAACCGCTGCAAAGCCGAACCGAAACGCCCATTCCTGCACCTGCAGCGGCGCGGGGCGCCGGCGGATCGCTTCATAGGCATAGAATAGCAAATGGCCACCATCGAGCATCGGCAATGGCAAGAGGTTGATGAACCCCAGATTGATGGAAATCAGCGCGATGAAGAATATCAGCGACGCCAGCCCCAGCGTCGCTGCCTGCCCCGAAACCTCGGCGATCTTGACCGGACCGTTCATGTCCTTGATCGACCGGCGCCCGGTCAGGAACTGGCCCAGCACCTCGCCCGTCTGCCGGACGATCTGCCAGGTCTGGTGCAGGCCGACTGCGGGCGCTTCGAGCAGCGACACCGGCTGCAACTGCGGCGGTGGCGGCGCGAGGCCGATGATCGCGCGTTCATATTCCTTGCCGAACGGGTCCTTCTCGGTGATCAGCCGCGGCGTCAGCTCGACGGTGCGCTCGCTTCCGGAGCGGAGGACGCGCACCTGCATCGCTTCGCCCGGGCGATGCGCGACCGCCATCGGGATGTCGCCGAAGGTCTCGATCGGCCGCCCGTCGATCGTGACGATCCGGTCGCCGATACGCAGACCGGCAGCGGCCGCCGCCGATCCGGCCTCGATCCCGCCCGCGACAGGCGGCGTCACCGGCTTGCCGCCGGCCCAGGCGAAGCCCGCGAGGATCAGGATCGCGAACAGGAAATTGGTAACGGGTCCCGCGGCGACGATCAACGAGCGCTTCCACACCGGCTGCGCGGGGAATGTGTGCGATTTTTCGGCCGCCGGTAGCTGATGCCAGGTCGCGTCGGGCTGGCTGACCGCGTCGCGGTCGCCCGCGAACTGGACATAGCCGCCGAGCGGCAGCCAGCCGATCTTCCATTCGGTGCCGCGCTTGTCCCTCCAGCCGAGGACCTTGCGCCCGAAACCGATCGAGAAGGTGTCGGCCTTTACCCCGCACCAGCGCCCGACGATGTAATGGCCATATTCGTGCACGAACACGAGCGGGCCGAGCACGAGCAGGAAAGCGAGGACGGTAAAAGCGAAACCCGGGGTCTCAAGCATGTTCAAATTGGTCCACAAAATATTGGGCAGCCGCGCGCGATGCCGCATCGACGCTGAATATGTCCTGAAGCGAGGCCGGGACCGCCGGGGCCGCCGCATCGATCACCCGGCGCACCGTATCGACAATCGCCGGGAAGGAAATGCGGCCGGCAAGGAAGGCGGCGACCGCCACCTCGTTCGCGGCATTGAGCTGCGCGGGGCGCGCGCCGCCTTCGGCGATTGCGGCGCGGCAGAGTGCGGTCGCGGGAAAGCGTATCTCGTCGGGCGCCTCGAAATCGAGCCGCGATATGCTGGCGAGGTCGAGCGGCGCGCACGGCGTCGCCATCCGCTGCGGCCAGGCAAGCGCGCTGCTGATCGGGATGCGCATGTCGGGCGAGCCAAGCTGCGCCAGCGTCGAGCAGTCGATATATTCGACGAGGCTGTGGATCACCGATTGCGGGTGGACGAGGATCTCGATCCGATCGAGCCCGACGGGGAACAGATGGTGCGCCTCGATCAGTTCGAGGCCCTTGTTCATCATCGTCGCCGAATCGACGCTGATCTTCGCGCCCATCGACCAGTTCGGGTGCGCGACCGCCTGCGCCGGGGTCACGAGGGCCATGTCGGCGGCGCTCATCGTGCGGAACGGGCCGCCGCTTGCGGTCAGGATGATACGGCGCACCTGGTCGATGCGCCCGCCCGCGAGACACTGGAAGATCGCATTATGCTCGCTGTCGACGGGCAGGATCGTCGCGCCCGACTTGCGCGCAGCCGCGGTCATCAGCTCGCCGGAAGACACGAGCGCTTCCTTGTTGGCAAGCGCGACGTCGGTTCCGGCTTCGAGCGCCGCCATCGTCGGCGCCAGCCCCGCGATGCCGACGATCGCGGCCATTACGAGATCGGCCGGACGCCTCGCCGCCTCGACCAGCGCATCGGCGCCCGCCGCGGCTTCGATGCCCGCGCCCGCAAGCGCCTCCTTGAGCGCGCCGTAAAGCGCCTCGTCGGCGATAACCGCGATATCGGGGCGGAATTCCTTCGCAAGCTTCGCCAGTTCGGCGACGTCGCTGTTGGCGGTCAGCACCCCGACCGCCCACGCCTCTCCGTCGCGCCGCACAAGGTCGAGGGTCGATTGCCCGACCGATCCTGTCGCACCGAACAGCGAGAGGCGGCGCGTCATCTCAGCCCGCCGCCCGCACGGCGATCTGCCCTGCAAACGCCAGCGCGCCGAGCAGCAGCGCGACCGGCAGCACGCCGTCGACGCGGTCGAACAGGCCGCCGTGGCCGGGGATGAGCTTGCCCGAATCCTTGACCCCCGCGCGGCGCTTCATCCAGCTTTGCGCGAGGTCGCCGAGCTGCGCGAGCAGCCCCATGAACAGGCCGATCCACAAAGGCACGCCGACTATACCCGCGCGGTCGCCGATGGTGGCGCTGGCGATCAGCGCCGCGATCATGCCGCCGATCAGTCCCGACCAGGTCTTCGACGGGCTGATCTTGGGCGCAAGGCGCGCGCCGCCAAAGGCGCGACCGGCAAAATAGGCGCCGATATCGGTCGCCCAGACCATGCCGAAGACCCAGAGGGCCGCGGTAACGCCCAGATGATCGCGAATGAACCACAGCCCTGCCATCGCGCCGAGGACGAGCACCGGGCCGAGGATGTTGAGCGCAGTCTTGGTCCCGCCGCCCAGCGTCATCCGCTTGACGAGCTGAAACCATTCGACGAGGACGAGCGCACCGCCAACAAGCAGTAGCAGACCAAAGGCGATGCCGCCGAACCACAGTGCGGTGCCCGCGATCGCGAACAGGATGATCGCCGATCCGATCCGCACCCACAGGTCCGATTTGCCCGCTGCCGCCATGCCCTAAAGTCCCCCGTAACGGCGATCGCGGCGCGCAAAATGGTCGAGCGCCGCTTTCAGATCGGCCGGTTTGAAATCCGGCCACAATTTGTCGGTGAAATAAAGCTCGGCATAGGCCGACTGCCAGAGCAGGAAATTCGACAGCCGCACCTCGCCCGACGTGCGGATCAGCAGGTCGAGCGGCGGCATGTCCGCGGTATCGAGGTTCGCCTCGATCGCATCGGCCGTGATCTCACCCGATGCGGCCGCAGCGGTCGCCGCGCGCACCAGCTCGTCCTGCGCGCCATAGTTAAGCGCGACCGCGAGCGTCGTGCGCTTGTTGCCCGAGGTGCGTGTCAGCGCATTTTCGATCAGCGCGACGACATCGGGTGCAAGCGCGCGCCAGTTGCCGATGACCTTCAGCTTCACATCGTTCGCGGCGAATTCGTCGAGGTCGGACAGGATGAAGCGCTTCATCAGCCCCATCAGGTCGTTGACCTCTTCCTCGGGCCGTTTCCAGTTTTCGGAACTGAAGGCGTAGAGCGTCATCGCCTCGATGCCGAGGTCGCCCGCGGCGCGCACGATCGTGCGCACCGCCTCGACCCCGGCCTTGTGCCCGGCGACGCGGGGCAGCAGGCGCTTCTTGGCCCAACGGCCATTGCCGTCCATGATGATGGCGACATGGCGTGCGCCGTGGCTGGCGGCTGGTGTCGTCATAATCTGTACAAGGTCCCGGAAACCGACCGATCCACTAGCCCAGGATTTCCTTTTCCTTGGCGGTCGCCGCGGCATCGATTTCGGCGATCGTCGCGTCGGTCAGCTTCTGGACTTCGGTTTCCGACCGCTTGCGATCGTCCTCGCTGATTTCCTTCTTATTCTCATCGGCCTTGAGGTTGTCCATGCCGTCGCGGCGGACGTTGCGGACCGCGACGCGCGCCTTTTCGGCATATTGGCCGGCGAGCTTCGACAACTCCTTGCGGCGCTCCTGCGTCATTTCGGGGATCGGCAGGCGCAGCATCTGACCGTCGACGATCGGATTGAGCCCGAGCCCGGCCGAGCGGATCGCCTTGTCGACGGGGCCCACGTTCGACTTGTCCCACACCTGCACCGACAGCATCCGCGGCTCGGGCGCGCTGACCGAGGCAACCTGGTTGAGCGGCATGTGGCTGCCATAGACCTCGACGGTCACCGGATCGAGCAGCGCGGTGTGCGCTCGGCCGGTGCGCAGACCCGCGAGGTCGCTCTTCAGCGATTCCACCGCACCGTGCATACGGCGTTCGAGATCGGCCTTGTCATATTTCGCCATCTGTCTTTCCTCTCTTATTCTGTTCAGGCGGCGTCGCCGACGACGGTCGAAACACCCTCGCCCGCCAGCACGCGCGCCAGATTGCCGGGTTCGCGAATGTTGAACACGACGATCGGGATATGATTGTCACGGCACAGCGCCACCGCGCTCGCGTCCATCACCTTCAGATTGTCGGCGAGCACGCGGTCATAGCTCAACGTGTCGTAACGGACCGCGTTCGGATCCTTCTTGGGATCGGCGTTATAGACGCCGTCGACGCTCGTGCCCTTCAGCAGCGCGTCGCATTTCATTTCGGCGGCGCGGAGCGCGGCACCGCTGTCGGTCGTAAAATAGGGCGCACCGACACCTGCGGCAAAGATCACCACGCGGCCCTTTTCCATATGGCGCTCGGCCCGGCGGCGGATGACGGGTTCGCACACCTTGTCCATCTCGATCGCCGACTGGACGCGCGTTTCGACGCCAAGCTGTTCGAGCGCATTCTGCATCGCCAGCGCGTTCATCACGGTTGCGAGCATCCCCATATAGTCGGCCTGCGCGCGGTCCATGCCCTTGGCAGCGCCCGCCATGCCGCGAAAGATGTTGCCGCCACCGATAACAAGGCAGATTTCGAGCCCGCGGCCCTTCGCTTCCTTGACCTCGGCGGCCATGCTCGCGACCGTTTCGGGGTCGATCCCAAAGGGGCTGGAACCCATTAATGCCTCGCCCGACAGTTTCAGCAATATACGTTTCATGCCGGGCAGAGCCATAGTCGGGGGAACCTTATGTAATCGATGAATAAGCGAATGGCGCGCACCCTAGTCAGAGTACGCGCCATTGCCAAGCGGACTGCGGCGCCGCAGCGCTGCAATCGCGCGTATCTTTTATCAGACGCCAGCGGCCGCCGCGACTTCCGCCGCGAAGTCGCTTTCTTCCTTCTCGATGCCTTCACCGAGCTGGAAGCGAACGAAGCCCTTGAGCGTGATCGTCGCGCCGACATCCTTGCCGGCGGCGGCGACGACTTCGGCGACCGGGGTCTTGCCGTCCATCACGAAGAGCTGCGACAGCAGCGCATTTTCCTTGCGGTACTTGGCGATCGCGCCGTCGACCATCTTGCCGACGATTTCGGCGGGCTTGCCCGACTGGGCTGCTTTTTCTTCGGCAATCGCACGTTCGCGCGCGACGAGGTCGGCGTCGAGGTCGTCGCCGTTCAGCGCCAGCGGGTTCGCCGCGGCCACGTGCATCGCCAGCTGTTTGCCGAGCGGTTCGAGAACGTCGGCGCCGGCGGTCGATTCGAGCGCGATCAGCACGCCGATCTTGCCCATGCCGGGGGCGGCGGCGTTGTGGACGTAGCCGGTGACAACGCCCGAGCCGACCGAGACGACCGCGCTGCGGCGCAGCGACTGGTTTTCACCGATCGTCGCAATGTTGCTGGTCAGCTTTTCCGCGACGGTGCCACCGGTCGGATAGGCCGCAGCGTTCAGCGCGTCGATGTCGGTGATGCTGCCTGCAAGCGCGACTTGCGTCACGTCGCGGACGAATTCCTGGAACTGCTCGTTCTTGCCGACGAAGTCGGTTTCGCTGTTCACTTCGACGAGCGCGCCCTTCGCGCCCTCGGTCGCAAAGCCGACGAGGCCTTCGGCGGCGACGCGGCCAGCCTTCTTGGCGGCGGCGGCGAGGCCCTTGGTACGCAGCCAGTCGATCGACGCTTCGATGTCGCCATTGTTTTCAGCGAGCGCCTTTTTGCAGTCCATCATGCCTGCGCCCGTGCGGTCGCGCAGTTCCTTGACGAGGGCGGCCGTAATCTCAGCCATGGGATATTCCTTTCAAAAGGGGCGAGCCCATCTGGCCCGCGGGACGCCCGCGCGCATGGCGGGGCGATAAGTCAACGGGATGACAGGGACGGCGGCCACTGGAAGCAGCCCGCCGTCCCGTCATGCCCGAGAGCGATTATGCGTCGCTCTGACGTTCGGTTTCGGCGGCAGCTTCGGCCGGGACCTGTTCGTCCTCGGTCACCGGAGCGGCGGCTTCTTCGACCAGAACGGGTTCGGCGGTCGGCTCGACAGCAGCGCCAAGGTCTTCGCCGCGGTTGGCGCGGGCCTGCTGGCCGCCACGCGTTGCCGCCTGGGCAACCGCATCGCAGTACAGGCGGATGGCGCGCGCGGCGTCATCGTTGGCCGGAACCGGGAAAGCGATGCCGTCGGGCGAGACGTTCGAATCGAGGATCGCGACGACGGGGATGCCAAGGACGTTGGCTTCCTTGATCGCCAGTTCTTCCTTGTTCGCGTCGATCACGAACATCACGTCGGGGATGCCGCCCATGTCGCGGATGCCGCCGAGCGACATTTCGAGCTTGTCGCGCTCGCGCGTCTTGTTGAGCACTTCCTTCTTGGTGAGACCCGAGGTGTCACCCGAAAGCTGCTCTTCGAGCGTCTTGAGGCGCTTGATCGAGTTCGAGATCGTCTTCCAGTTGGTGAGCATGCCGCCCAGCCAGCGGTGGTTGACGAAGTGCTGACCCGAAGCGCGGGCCGCATCGGCGATCGGCCCCTGCGCCTGGCGCTTGGTGCCGACGAACAGGACCTTGCCACCGGCCGCCGACGACGACGCGATGAAGTCGAGTGCGCGCGCGAAGAGCGGCACGGTCTGCGACAGGTCGAGGATGTGGATGCCGTTGCGCGCGCCGAAGATGTACGGCTTCATGCGCGGGTTCCAACGGTGGGTCTGGTGGCCGAAGTGGGCGCCAGCTTCGATAAGATTCTGCATCGTGACGACAGGTGCCGCCATAGTCTTTCTCCTTCCGGTTAGTCCTCTGGAAAGCAAGAACCGAGGCATCCGCTTGAGGATGATCCCGGCACCGGTATGTGCGCCTTCCATGTGGAATGGGCGGCCCGTTAGCGGGCTTGGACGCCAAAAGCAAGGGCAACGCGTACATTTTCGGGTTCAACCGAAGCGGGCCGCAGACTCAATTCGGCGACAAAGCGACTCCGTTCGTCGCAAAATAGTTGAGAACAAAACAAGAACATGGAACAAAAGAACCATGGAAACCGTCGCTGGTTAATCAAAGGTTTCGCATACGAAAGCCGAAAGGACAAGATCATGGTTCAGGTCGCAGCCGCTCTCCTCTTCGCCCTCGCCGCCGGTCTCGGCGTCACGGTGATCCTGGCCATGCTCAAGAATAACGAGAATGCGATTCTCTCGGCGCTCCTCGGCGAAGGCGCCTTCCCTGCCGATGCTGCGCCGCAGCCCGGACCCGCATCGCAGACGGTGACGCTGCGCCGTTCGCGGGCGCGCCGCGATGCCTCGCGCCCCGTTCGCGCCGCGGTTCGCATGCAGCCGGCGCTCAGCCGCGCCGCCTGACCTTCGCATAGCTTGCGATGCCGAACGGCAGCAGCACGAGGTAGAGCGCGCACACCGCGAGCAATGTCTGCCACGGCGCGGTGACGAGCGCCGCGCCGAGCAGACCGACGCCCGCGAGCGCGAACAGCCGCCACGAGCGACGGAGCCGGATAGACGACCAACTATAGGTCGGGATCGCCGAAATCATCAGCATCGCGACGCCGAGCGCCCAAGGCATGACGACATACCATTCGCGGAACAGGTCGTTGCCGGTCACCAGCCACAGATAAACGGGCACGAACGACAGCCCTGCCCCCGCCGGTGCGGGAATGCCGGTCATGAAGCCCGCCGACTTGTGCGGTTGAAAATCGGCGTCCATCCGCGAATTGAAGCGCGCGAGGCGGAGCGCGCAACATACCGCGAGCGCCAGCGCCGCGGTCCAGCCGAATTTGGGCGCGTCGGCGAGCGACCAGAGGAACAGGATCATCGCCGGCGCGACACCGAAAGCGATCACGTCGGACAGCGAATCGAGTTCGGCGCCGAATTTGCTCTGCGCGCGCAGAAGCCGGGCGATGCGCCCGTCCATACCGTCGAGCACACCGGCGACAATGATCATCGTCACCGCCGCGGCCCATTCGCCGCCGATCGCGAAGCGGACGCCGGTCAGCCCAGAACAGAGCGCGAGGATGGTGATCGCATTGGGCGCGAAGGCGCGCAGGCTGAGCCCCGCGATGCGGCGCCCCGCCGCATCGGGCGTCACCTGTCCGTCGTCGATCGGCGGGCCGTCCGCCACCTTATTGTCCGATGCCTTCGATCGTCTCCGCCGTGCCGATCCGCGCCACGACGGTCTCGCCCGCCAGCGTGCGCTGTCCCAGCAGCACCTGCGGGGTCGTTCCCACGGGGAGGTAGACGTCGACACGGCTGCCGAAACGGATCAGGCCGACGCGCTGGCCGGTGGTAAGTTCGTTGCCCATCGTGACGAAGGGCATGATGCGCCGCGCGACGAGACCCGCAATCTGGGTGAAGCCGATGCGCACGCCATCGGCGCGTTCGACGACGAAATGCTGGCGCTCATTCTCTTCGCTCGCCTTGTCGAGGTCGGCATTGAGGAATTTGCCGGGAATATAGACGAGCTTGCGCAGCGTCCCCGCGACGGGGGTGCGGTTGATGTGGACGTCGAAGACGCTCATGAAAATCGATACGCGCAGCATCGGCGCAGCGCCCAGCCCGTCGGCCCCGGCGATCTCGGGCGGCGGCGGCACTTCGGCGATCTGGGTGATCAGCCCGTCGGCGGGCGCGACGATCACATCGCTGCCGGCCGGGGTCACGCGAACCGGATCGCGGAAGAAGGCGCCGACCCAGATCGTCAAACCGAGCATCAGCCAGCCGACGATCTCCCAGCCGAGCAGCCAGAAGCAGAGGGTCACGATACCGGCGATTAACAGGAACTTGCGGCCTTCGGGATGAACCGAGGGCCAGTGCCATTTGATGCCGCCACCGGGACGGTTCGAGGATATGATATGGGACATGGGCCGATCTTCTAGGGTGCCGCTTCTATACTGACAATGGATAAGGCGCCGCGATCGTTGCCATCCGGGTACGAACGCGGTTGCGACGGGGCAGTTGATCAATCGCCCCGCTTTGCCTAAGGCCCGCTGCAACTCCGACTCCCCAAGGAAAAAGGCTGAAAGCATGGGCAAGATCAAGGTAGCCAACCCGGTCGTCGAACTCGACGGCGACGAAATGACCCGGATCATCTGGCAATGGATCCGCGAGCGGCTGATCCTGCCTTATCTCGACATCGACCTTCATTATTACGACCTCGGCATCGAGGAACGCGACCGCACCGACGACAAAATCACCGTCGAAGCCGCGAACGCGATCAAGAAATATGGCGTCGGCGTGAAGTGCGCGACGATCACCCCCGACGAAGCGCGCGTCGAGGAATTCGGCCTGAAGAAGATGTGGAAGTCGCCGAACGGCACGATCCGCAACATCCTCGGCGGCGTCGTGTTCCGCGAACCGATCGTGATGAAGAACGTCCCGCGCCTCGTTCCCGGCTGGACCGACCCGATCGTCGTCGGCCGCCACGCGTTCGGCGACCAGTATAAGGCGACTGATTTCCGCGTCCCCGGCCCCGGCAAGCTGCGCCTGGTGTTCGAAGGCGAAGACGGCACGCTGATCGACGAGGAAGTGTTCCAGTTCCCGTCGTCGGGCGTCGCGATGGGCATGTACAATCTCGACGATTCGATCCGCGACTTCGCGCGTGCCAGCCTGAACTATGGCCTCGCGCGCCAGTGGCCGGTGTATCTGTCGACCAAGAACACGATCCTCAAGGCCTATGACGGCCGCTTCAAGGACCTGTTCGAAGAAGTGTTTAACAACGAATTCAAGGCAAAGTTCGACGAAATCGGCATCGTCTACGAACACCGCCTGATCGACGACATGGTCGCCTCGGCGCTGAAGTGGAGCGGCAAGTTCGTCTGGGCCTGCAAGAACTACGACGGCGACGTCCAGTCGGACACCGTCGCACAGGGCTTCGGCTCGCTCGGCCTGATGACCAGCGTGCTGATGACTCCCGATGGCCAGACGGTGGAATCGGAAGCCGCGCACGGCACCGTGACGCGCCACTACCGTATGCACCAGCAGGGCAAGGCAACCTCGACCAACCCGATCGCGTCGATCTTTGCCTGGACCGGCGGCCTCAAGCACCGTGGCAAGCTCGACGGCAACGCCGAGCTGGTCAAATTCGCCGACGACCTCGAAAAGGTCTGCGTCGCGACGGTCGAAAGCGGCAAGATGACCAAGGATCTGGCGCTGCTGATCGGTCCCGACCAGAACTGGCTGACCACCGAAGGTTTCTTCGAGGCGATCGTCGAGAATCTAGAAGCCAAGATGGGCAGCTGATAACAACCAAAAAGGTTGGGTTAGACGTCTAGCCAATCGGGGCCGGCCTGCATAAGGTCGGCCCTTATGGTATCGGAGACAGAAACCTCGCTCATCGGCGACGCGCTGGTGGTGCTGGGCGCCGCAGGCGTCATCATCCCCGCGTTCGCGCGCTTCCGGATTTCGCCGGTGATCGGCTTCATCCTCGTCGGCCTGCTCGTCGGGCCATCGGGACTGGGGTCGCTGACCGGCGACTACCCCTGGCTGCGCCACCTCACGATCGGGTCGGCCGAGGAAATCGCGCTATTTGCCGAACTCGGTATCATCCTCCTGCTCTTCTCGATCGGGCTCGAACTGTCGTTCCGCCGCCTGTGGCAGCTTCGCAAGCTGGTGTTCGGGATCGGCGCTGCCGAACTGACCCTGTGCGGGCTGATCCTCGGCACCGCGCTGCTGCTTGTCGGCAACCTGTCGACCGCTGCCGCCTATGGCCTCGGCATCGCGCTCGCGCTGTCGTCGACCGCCCTCGTGCTCCCCATCGCGGGCACCAAGTCGGCGGTCGGCAAATCGGCCTTTTCGATGCTGCTGTTCGAGGATCTGGCACTCGTCCCCATCATATTCATCCTCGCCGCCCTGTCACCCGCCGCCTCGGGCGACAGTGCCGAATTGCTGCTCACGACGCTGTGGCAGGGCGTCGTCGTCGTTGCCGGCCTCGCGATCGGCGGCTGGTTCCTGCTGCCGAGGATCTTTGCGCAGGCGGCTCGCGCGAAGGACCCCGAACTCTTCCTCGCCGCCAGCCTGCTCGTTGTCATCGTCGCGGCGCTTGCGACCGCCGCGGTCGGGCTTTCGCCGATCGTCGGCGCACTGCTCGCCGGCTTGATGATCGCCGAAACCGAATATCATAACGAGGTCGAGGCGATTACCGCGCCGTTCAAGGGGCTCGCGCTCGGGGTGTTCCTGATCAGCGTCGGCATGGGGCTCAACCTAAAAACGATCGCCGCGCTCTGGCCGCAGCTGATTGCCGCCGTGATCGGGGTGGTGCTCGTCAAGGCGGTCGTCACCGCAGCGCTGCTCCGCTTTTCAGGGGTGGCGCGGCGCGGCACCGCTGCCGAGGTCGGCCTGCTGATGTCCAGCCCCTCTGAAACCACGCTGATCGTGCTCGCGACCGCACTGCAGGCACAGCTTATCAGCCGCACCACCGCCGAATTCTGGCAGCTGGTTACCGCGATCGGCCTGACGATCACGCCACTCCTCGCGCGGATCGGCCACGACATGGCGCGGCGGATCGAAATGCGATCAGGCGACGCGCAGACCGAGGAAACGCCCGAGGGCCGCACCGTGATCGTCGGCTTCGGCCGCGTCGGCCACACCATCGCCGAACTGCTGCGCCAGCACGACCGGCCCTATATCGCGGTCGATGCCGACATCGACACTGTCGCCGCGGCGCGGCGCGACGGCTTCAGCGTCCGCTTCGCCGACGTCGCGCGGCCCGGAAGCCTCGACCGGCTGGGGATCGAAAGCGCCAATGCGATCGTGCTGACGATGGACGACCCGGTGCAGCAGCTGCGCATGACGCGGCAGCTGAAACAGAAATATCCCGACCTGCCCGTGATCAGCCGTGCGCGCGACGCCGACCATGCCGCGGCGCTTTATCGCGCCGGCGCCAACGACGCCGTCCCCGAGACGCTCGAAAGCTCGCTGCAACTCGCCGAAGCGGTGCTTATCGACCTCGGCGTCGCGATGGGTCCCGTGATCGCTTCGATCCACGATGTGCGTGCGAAGATGCGCCACGACATCATGACCAAGGGCGAACTCGATCACGAGCCGCGCATTCGCCGGACGCGTCCCCCGGCGGCTTAGCGCGACCGCCTTAGCGCCCGCCGACCGGCGCTGCAGCGGCGGGTGCCGGTGCCGCGGCGCCCAGCGCCGACGCATCGGCCAGCGTCATCCCCTTGGGAAGGATCGCCAGCGACCATTGGCGCGCGGGGGTCAGATATTGGCGTGCAAGCCGCTGGACATCGGCCGCGGTGACCGCCGAAATATCGTCCTGGATCGACAGCGCGGCGGCGGCAACGCGCGGGTCGCGCGTCGCACCTTCGAGCAGGAACATCCAATAGACATTGCCCGTCGATGCCCGCGCGACCTGTTCGCGGATCGGCACGGCGTTGCGCGTCAGCTCGTCGGCGCTGACCGGGCGCGCCACGAGGTCGGCGGCGATGTCGCGGGCGATGCCATAGAAGCGGTCAAGATCCTTCGGCGCGAGCAGGCTGCCGACGAGCAGGTAACCGCCGCTGTCGAACCCGGTCGGCCAATGACTGTCGACGACGGGGCCATAGCTTGCCCCCTGTTCGGCGCGCAGGCGATCGAACAGGCGATCATTGAAGATCGCAGCCAGCACCTCGAGCCCGCGCGCATCGCGCAGGTTGGCAAGGCCGCCGCCGGTCGGCCAGGCCGTCATAGCAGCAGCCTGCCCCTGTTCGCCGCGGTGATAGGCAATCTCGGGCGCCGTCACATGTTTGGCGAAATCGACGCGCTGGCCCGCGGGCGGTGCCAAGGTCTGGCGCGGCGGCAGCGCGCCGAGTGTTTCCGCAAGGATCTTCTTGTAGTCGACGGTTTCAAGATCGCCGAAAATCTGCACCTCGATCGGCCCGCTGGCGAGCCGCGGTTCCCAGAAAGCGCGGAAAGCCGCCGGCGTCAGCGCCTCGATCTGCGCCTTGTCGGGTGCCGCCCAGCGCGCGTCATTATTCGTCAGCCAGCCGCGCAGATTGCGGTCGAGCACCGCATTGGGCGTGGCGTCGTTGAGATTGTATCCGGTGAGATAGCCGATCCGTAGCCGCTCGATCGGTGCGGGGTCCCAGCGCGGCTGCGCCAGCTTGCCCGCCATGAGCCGCATCTGGTCAGCGAGGTCGGCGGGCTTGCTTTCAGCCGACAGTTCGAACGCATCATCGTCGATCGCGAAGTTCATCTGGATCTGCCGCCCGTTGGTGAGCTGGTCGATCTCATTCTGCCCCCACGGCCCGATACCGCTCGCGACGAGCGCATAGTCGCCGGTCCACAAAAGGTTCGGTGCATCGGCGGCGACGCTGCGATTGCCGGTACCGAAGCGCACGTTGACGCGCACCTTGCCGGGCTCGACCTTGTTGTTCGACACAAGCGCGGTCACGCCGTTGGCGAATTCGATCCGTTCGGCGCGGAGTCCGAGGATCGGATTGGTCGAGGTAATCGTCCCCGGCTGACCGACTGCTGGAAGCTGTTTGAAATCGGCCTTCACCGTCGCCAGCCGGTCGTCGCGCGCCGTCACCGGCGCTTTCAGCGCCGCGAGCACTGCGGCGTCGCCACCCGCCGCAGTCGGCGCCGTCAGCACGACGCGCGTCACGGGCGCGGCAAAGATCGCCTTGCTGATGTCGAGCATCACCTTCGGCGTCGCCGAGGCGCGGATCGCCTTGAACATGTCGACCTGCCCCTGTGGACTGGTCACCGTTTCGTTGATGTCGACCGCGCGCACCATGTCGTCGGCCAGCCGCGCGCCGGGCTCGTTGCGGGCATTTTCGAATTCCTTGACCAGAAAAGCCTGTATCTCATTGGCTTCGCGGTCGATGTCCGCCTGCGACGGGGGGTTTTTCGTGGCGTCGGCGATCACCCCGCGCACGTCGGCGAGCGCCGCCTTCCAGTCGCTCAAGGGAACGATCGACGCCATCGTCACATCGGCGCTGCGACTGACATATTCCTGCTCGACCGTCGCGACGAGATAGCTGCCCCCGCTGCGCGCACGATTCTCCAGCCGGCGGTTGACGAGCGCCTGCGCGATGAATTCGAGGTAGAGCCGCCGCGTATTTTCGACCGTGTCGACGCGCTTTTTCCAGGGCCGCACCATCGCCAGCGTCAGCGCGAGCGGCTGGTTTGCCTCGACGATCTCGCGCGCGGCGGGCTGCTTGGGGTCGGGCTTGCCGAAATCGGGATCGGCGGGATTGGGGCCGTCGGCTTTCCAGTCGCCATAATATTTCGCGACCAGTCCGGCGAGCACCGCCGGATCGGCGTCGCCGACGATCACCACCACCGCGCGGTCGGGGCGATACCAGCGATTATGGAACGCACCGACCGACGTCGCGCTCGCCTTCCCCAGCGAGGCCGTCGTGCCGATCGGCGAACGGTCGCCGAGCAATTGCCCCGCAAAGAGATGGGCGTTGGTCGCGTCGCCGATGCGCTTTTGCGGCCCGTCGGATTCGCGCAGTTCCGACATCACCACGCCGCGTTCGGCGGCGACCGCCAGTTCCGAGATACGCGGCTCGCGGATCATGCCCGACAGCAATTTCATGCTCTCGTCGAGATTGGCTGCGGTGACGCTGGGCAAGTCGAGCTGGTACACCGTCTGCGTGGGCGTCGTCTGCGCATTCGAATCGCTACCGAAGGTCACACCGAAGCGCTGCCAGATGCGCTTTGCCTCGCCGTCGGGGATATGTTCGGACCCGCGGAAGGTCAAATGTTCGAGGAGGTGCGCATAGCCGCGCTCCTTCTCGGTTTCGAACATCGAACCGACGTCCATGCGGACACGGATCGACACCTGCCCCGGGGGCACCCCGTTGTTCCGGACCGCATAGCGCACCCCGTTGGGGAGCACGCCGAATTGCCACGCAGTATCGCGGGGGATGTCGCTGCCGACATAGAGCCAGTCGCTGTTCTTCGCCTGGCTTTGCGCTTTGGCGACCGGAGCGCCGGTCTGCGCGTCGGCCGCAAGCGGTACCAGAAGCAGCGCGGCGGCGCCGGCGAGAAGAAGCGAGGGAGCAAAACGAAGCGGCTGGCGCGCGGGAGAATAGAACATTGGTCCATCTTATCGCCTTCGAACCTTGCTGGCCACTGAACTGTCACACCGCCGCGCTTGTCCTCGGCGCCGCCGCAGCTTAGCCAGATGCCATGGAGACACCGCCCCCACCCGCCGCCCCGCTCGCCGCGCTGATCCAGATGACGAGCGGGATCGACCCCGCCGCCAACCTGCAGACGATCGACCGCGCGATGGGCGAAGCCGCCGCGGGCGGCGCGGCGATGGCCTTCCTTCCCGAAATGTCGCTGCTGCTCGACCGCGACCGCGCGCGATCGGCGGCGCACATCGCGCGTGAAGCCGATAGCCCCTGGCCCGCCGCGCTCCAGGCGATGGCGCGGAAACACGGGTTGTGGCTGCATTCGGGTTCGATGCCGCTCCTCGCCGACGATGGCGAACGGCGGGTCAATCGCAGCCATATCATCGCCGCCGACGGCAGCATCGTCGCGCGATACGACAAGGTCCATATGTTCGACGTCACCCTGCCCTCGGGCGAGAACTGGCAGGAATCGGCCGCCTATGCCGGGGGCGATACGCTTGCGGTCGTCGACACCCCGCTAGGGCGGCTGGGGCTCAGCGTCTGTTATGACCTGCGCTTTCCCGAACTCTATCGCGCGCTGGTCGACCGCGGTGCGACACTAATCGCGATTCCTGCTGCCTTCACCGTATCGACCGGCGAGGCGCATTGGCACGTCCTGATGCGCGCGCGCGCGATCGAGACGGGATGCCATGTCGTCGCAGCGGCACAGTGCGGCACGCACGCCGACGGGCGGCAGACCTATGGCCACAGCATCGCGATCGATCCGTGGGGCGGCGTCCTCGCCGATGCCGGCGCGACGGGCAGCACAAGCGACGAAAGCTATGCGATCCGGCTGGCCCCGATCGACAGCGCCGCAACCGAACGCGCGCGGCAAGCAATCCCGCTCGCACGGTCGCGCGCCATTCGGAACCTCGATATCTGATTGCCAAGCGGCCGGGTCATCCCCCGGCCGCGGACAGGGCTTGCCAAGGGCAAGGCCTACTGAAATCGCCGGCTCCAGACGCACAAAAGGCCCCGAGCGAAGCTCGGAGCCTTTTGGTATCGGTATCGATCAGCCGTCGATTACGGGCTGGTCGGCGAATCGTCGTCGTTGTCCGACGCGATGATGATGCCGCCAACGACAGCAACGAGAGCGAGGACAGCGATGATCCAGCTGGTGCTGCCTTCGAGCTCGCTCTGGCCATCAACGGCCGAAGCTGCATTGGCTGCGGGAGCGGCCGACGCCGCAACCGGCGCCGCGATCATCGAGGTCGCTGCGAGAGAGATCGCAGCCTTCTTAAGCAGGTTCATCATTTTCTCCGTCCACTGGATTAGTCTTGTCGAATCACACCAAGGGAAAATCCCCCGGTCTGCTTCTGCCCGGCCTTCTTAGGCACAGGCTTCAGCAATTGCAACGACGTTTTGCCCTAGTCCGCCAATTCTTAGCAAATTGCTAAATAGGGAAAAAGTTGTTCGCCCGAACGCCGTTTATCCGCGCCGTACGCGATCGAAGCTTTCGCTCGTGACGGGGTATCCCAGATGCGCGGGAATGCACAGATGCGTCCCGTCGTCGCGCTCTTCGACCCACGGCGTGATCAGTTCGACCGGATACTGGCTGGAGTGCGCAGAAAAGCCCGAAAAGTCGGCAACTTGCGCGAGGCGCTCGAGGTTGCGGCGGGTCGGGAAAATCACCGACACATCGCCCCGGTCGGCCATCGCCAGCGTGTCTTGTGCGCTCGCCCAGAAAATATGGCTGTGCTCGGCTTCCTCGACCGTCAGCTCATGACCGTGCGGCGGCGCCGCCACCGCATAGAATCGCGTATCGAAGGTCCGCGCCTCTTTGAAATTCGGGCACCAGCGCGCGAAGGGAACGAATGATTCCAATGCGATTCGGTCGCCCCGCGCCGCAAGGATGTCGGAAAGCAGGGTCCCGGCGAGCAGCGCCTGGCGCACCCCCGCAACATCGTCCTCCGCCAGCCCGGGCCAGCCGACCGCGAGCCCCGTTTCCTCCAGCGTCTCGCGCAGCGCGGCGACGCGACCGGCACCGTCGGCGTCATCCACACCAAAGCCGTGCTGGCGCGCCACCAGATAGTCGTCGGGATCGACGCGGCCGCCGGGGAACACGACCGCACCGGCTGCAAACGCCATCGTCGTCGACCGCTTGACCATCAATATCTCGTCGGCTCCGCCGTTTTCGGACGGGCGCATGATGACGAGCGTCGCGGCGGGAATGGCGCCCTCAGGCAGGTTCGCTGGCGGGGCTGACGGCGGAATATTCTGGGTCATGGTACAGGCGATAACCGCGCTGATCCGCCTTGTCATCTCGCCATTGCGGGCAGGCTTCGGCGGGTGCAAGATGCCGGACAGATCAACGGCGGGGAGCAGGGCTTTGGGAATCGTCGAGATTTTGGGCGTCGCGGGCAGCCTGAGCCTTTTGGCCGGTTGGCGGCTTTACCTCACCATATTGGCGACCGGGATTGCGATGCACTTCGGCTGGCTTCCGCTGCCCGAACATCTCGCGGCGCTGCAGGTGCTCGCCAACCCTTGGGTCCTCGGGGTCGCGCTGGTCGGCACGCTCGCCGAATTCCTCGCCGACAAGATCGCCTGGGTCGATTCGATCTGGGATACGGTGCACAGCATCATCCGCCCGCTCGGCGGCGCGCTGCTCGCACTCGCGCTCGTCGATTCCTCCGATCCTGCCTGGCAGGTGATCGCCTTCCTGCTGGGCGGCGGCGGCGCCTTGCTGAGCCATGGCGCAAAAGCGACGACGCGCGCGGTCGTCAACGTCAGCCCCGAACCCTTCAGCAATGCGGCCGTTTCGACCGGCGAAGATGTCGCGACGGGCGGCCTCCTCGCACTCGCCATCGCCTATCCGCCGCTCGCGATCGTCATCGCGATCCTGCTCGCGGTTGCCGCCGTCGTCGTGATCGTCGCGCTGCGCCGCCTGCTCCGGAACATCAAGGCGACGCTCAAAAAGGCACTCGGCGACGAACCGCCCGGCGACGCTTAGCAATTTGGCAATATTCGCTTTATAGCCTGCACGAACAGGGGGGCACACTGACCCGAAAGGGAGTGAAGTCTTATGCCCCCGCGCCCCCAGCCGAAGCCGGTGCCCCTTCCCCTGCGTCGCAAGCATATCTGGCTTTCGACCGTCGCCGGCCTCGCGCTGGGACAAACCGCCCCCGCCCTCGCCCAGTGCGTCTTCACGCCCACCGCCGGCAACGACGCGCATGTCTGCAGCAGCGGCACCTCGCCCGGCGGCCTCAACGACCCGGGCGGCAACAACCAGCTGACGTTCCCCGCGGGCGGCTCCGGGACCATCGCCGGCAATGTGACGTTCGGCGCCGGCGCCGATACGATCGCGATGGATTCGGGGCGCATCGACGGATCCGTCGACCAGGGCAATGGCGGCGACCGATTCCGGATCGGCGCGGGGACAGTCGCCGGACAGGTCCAGCAGGGCGAAGGCGTCGATGATTTCGTGATGACAGGCGGCGAGATCAATGTCCTCAATCAGGGCGGCGCGCTCGACACCTTCCTCATGTCGGGCGGCCGCATCGTCGACGCGTTCGACGATGGCGACATCGCAAGGATGACCGGCGGGCGGATCGGGCGCGTCAACATGAAGCTGGCCGACAATTTGTTCGACATGTCGGGCGGCACAATCGACCGCAACCTCGTCACCGGCTTCGGCAACGAAACCATCATCCTGTCGGGCGGCACGATCGGCGGCAATATCAGCGTGTCGGGCGGCACCGACAGCGTGACGATCACCGGCGGGTCGGTGGGCGGTGACGTGCTGATGAGTGTCGGCACCGACCGCTTCGTCTGGGACGGCGGCGGCGTGGTGCACGGTACGGTCGACCTGGGCGGCGACAATGACAGCGCGCGCCTCGCCGACCTGACCGCCGCGAACCTCGGGCGGTCGCCTCGGATCACCGGCGGCGAAGGCAATGACGCGCTGGTTTTCGACAATGTGACGACGGGCGGCATCGCGCGCTTCGACGGCTGGGAAAGCATTGCAGCAACGAACGATAGCGAACTGACTTTCGATGGTTTCCTGACACTCGGCGATGCCGGAGCGGGCACCGGCCGCTTCGAACTCGACGCGTCGAGCTCGATCTTCGGCGGCGGGCTGCAAGGCGGCATCGCCGCCTTCGCCGCAGGCCAGCGTGCGACGCTGGTCAACGCCGGGCGGATCGACCTGACCAACGGCGGCAATATGCCGGGGGACAGCTTTACCGTACGCGGCGATTATATCGGCAACGACGGCCTGCTTTTGATCGACACTGTGCTCGGCAATGACGCTTCGCGGTCGGACAAGCTGGTGATCGACGGCGGCAACGCATCGGGCACGACGGGGGTCACCGTGCTCAACGCCGGCGGCACCGGCGCGGTCACGGCGCTGAACGGAATTCTCGTTGTCGAAGCGATCAATGGCGGCACGACCGCCAGCGGCGCCTTTGCGCTCAACCATCGCGTCGCCATCGGCGCCTATGAATATTTCCTGTTCCGCGGCGGCACCACGACCGGGACGGGAGAGAATTGGTATCTGCGCTCAACCTTGCCGCCGCCCCCCGCGCCCGCGGCGCCGCCGCCGCCCGAACCCGCGCCCGCGCCCCCGGTCCTGACCCCGCCGCCCGCGCCAGCGCCCGAGCCGCTCCCGCCCGAGCCGCCGGCACCCCCGCCGCCGCCCGTGCCCGATCCCCCGCCACCTCCGCCCGAGCCGACGCCGGTCGATCCCGATCCGGTCGACCCCGCGCCGCCCGTGACGGTGACCGATCCGCCGCCGCCGACGACGCCCGCGCCGCCACCCGCGCCCGCGCCCGAAGCCCCGCCCCCGCCCCCCGAACCGCCCGCCGAGCCGGCGCCGCTCCCTTCACCCGACCCCGTGGTCGTGGTCGAGCCGCCGACCCCGGACGCCACGCCGGTTGTCGCCGAGGCTGGTGAGGCGGTTCCGCTCTACCGCCCCGAAGTGCCGGCGTTTGTCGCCGCGGTGCCCGTCGCGCATCATCTCGCCGCCGCCACGCTCGGCACCTTCCACGAACGCCGCGGCGAACAGGCGCTGATGCGCGGCGGCGGCATACTTCCGTCGACCTGGGGCCGGGTGTTTGCCGAGAATAGCGAGATCAAATGGGACGGCGCCGTCGCCCCCTCGCTCGACGGTGACCTCAGCGGCTTCCAGATCGGCCAGGATTTTGCCGGCTGGGGCGAAGATGGCGGCACCCATATCCGCCTTGGCGCTTTCGTCGGACGCGCGTCGACCGATGGCACCGTCCGCGGGCGGGCGCTCGGCTGGAACGACCTGACGGTCGGCCAGATCGACGTCAAGGCGACCAGCCTTGCGGGCTATGCGACGCTGGTCGGGACAAGCGGCTGGTATGTCGACGCGGTCGTGATGCACAGCTGGTTCGATGGCGAAGCGGCCGCGAGCAGCGGCGAAGCCATCGACGTCGATGGCAAGGGCTGGGCCGCATCGCTCGAAGCCGGGTATCCGATCGCGCTGTCGAACCGCTGGACGCTCGAGCCGCAAGCACAGATCGTCTGGCAACGGATCAAGCTCGACGACCGCGCCGACGCCTTTTCGACGATCGATTTTGCCGCGGGCGATTCGCTCACCGGACGCGTCGGACTGCGCTTGCAGGGCGAATATGGCGCGATCCAGCCCTATCTCCACGCCAGCCTGTGGCACGGCTTCTCGGGTGAACAGGACACGCGCTTTGGCGCCGATCCGATCCGCACCGACCTCGACCGAACCGAGGCCGAAGTGGGCGCCGGGCTGATCGCACGCCTTGGCGACAGCGTCGCGGTGCATGTGAAGGGTGATTATGGCTTCGACGCCGACGGACCGCGCAGCCGGCGTTACGGCGGCACCGTCGGGGTAACGATCCGCTGGTAGGGGTCAGGCCGGGAGCAGCGACTTCAGCGGGGTTTCGGCGTCGGCGAGCTGTTCGGGCGTCGCGTGGAGGCCCGCGGTGACGATCATCCGCCCCTGGACATAATCCTTGGTCGCGTTGACGCAGTCGATCGCGATCACCCGGCCGGCTTTCAGATAGACGACCGAGAAGCTGCGCGTAGCGGGGTCCCCGCGCAGCACCGCCTGATCGTGGCCGGTCGAGAGCCCCGCGGTCTGGAGCTTGAGGTCATATTGGTTCGACCAGAACCACGGGATCGCATGATAGGGCGCCTCGTCGCCGACGATGCCCTTCGCAACGACATTCGCCTGGTCATTGGCATTCTGCACCGATTCGAGGCGGATCACCGCGCCCTCGGCGAAGGAATTCACATGCGCCGCGCAGTCGCCGATCGCATAGATGTCGGGCAGGCTCGTCTTGCATAGCGCGTCGACCAGAACCCCGTTGCCGCCTTCGGCGCCCGCCGCGACCAGCGGCTCGACCGCCGGCACGATGCCGATACCGACGATGACGAGGTCGGCGGGTATGACCTCTCCGTCGGCAAGCCGTACGCCGGTAACATGCGTCTCGCCTTCGATCGCATCGACGCACACGCCGAGCCTGAGGTCGACGCCATGGTCGCGGTGCTCCTTTTCATAGAAGCGCGACAGGTCCGGGCCAGCAACGCGCGCAAGCACGCGGTCGAGTGCCTCCAGCAGCACGACCTTCTTGCCCGCCTTGCTGAGCACCGCCGCCGCCTCGAGCCCGATATAGCCGCCGCCGATCACAACGATCTGCCGTGCGGTGTCGGACGCCGCCTTCATCGCGTCGGCATCCGCGCGCGTGCGCACACCCTGCACCCCGCGAAGGTCGCCGCCCGGAATCGGCAACATGCGCGGCGCGCCGCCCGTGGCCCACACCAGCTTGCCATAACCGATCGCCTCGCCCGCGTCGGTGGTGACTTTATGGCCGACCGGATCGACCGCGACGACGCGTGTGCCGAGCAGCATCGTCACCTCGCGTTCGTCCCAATATTTCGCCGGACGCAGCTGGATGCGTTCGAATTCCTTCTCGCCCGCGAAATATTCCTTCGACAGCGGCGGGCGTTCATAGGGCAATTCGGGTTCGTCGCCGATGATCGCGATGCTGCCCGCAAATTTCTGCGTCCGCAGCATCACCGCGACCTGCGCGCCGCCATGGCCCGCACCCACAATCACCACGTCGAAATCCATCGCCTTCGTCTCCCGTCGCTTGTCAGCGTGGCCCTTGCACGCACCGCGGGGCGAGGCAAGCTATCGCCGCATCGCATTGCGCAAAGAAAAACTTGAAGTCAGTGCTGCGCGGTCATGCCGACAGGTCGGCGAGCCATTCGGCGATCATGCGGCGTCCGGCCGCAACCGCCGACGGACCGAAGCGCCGATGAAGCGCGCGCATCCCGTCGGGGCAACCGCCCGCTTCGGCCAGCGCGTCGGGCCATTGACGCAGCCATTCGTCGAACCGCGGGTCGAGCCCCATTTCTCCATGGAATTGCAGCGCCAGGATATTGCGACCGCGGCGAAAGGCCTGGTGACGATAGCCGGGGGTCGATGCCAGCAGTTCGACATCGCCGGGAAGGTCGAAGGTATCGCCGTGCCAGTGAAGGACGGGAATATCGGCGAGGTGGCGCAGCGGCGAGTCGGCGTCGACGAAACTCAGCGGATGGAAGCCCACCTCCTTCGCCGGTCCGGGATAGACGCGCGCGCCCATCGCCGCCGCCATCATCTGCGCCCCGAAGCACACGCCCAGCGTCGGCCTCCCAGCATCGAGCCGGTGGGCGAGCCGCCGCATCTGGCACGCGATCCACGGATGCTGATCCTGCTCATACACCCCCATCGGACCACCCATCATGATCAAGAGGTCGGGTTCGCGCAGATCGACCGCAACAAAACCCGGATCCGCGACGTCGATGCGATCGAGTTCATACCCCGCCGCCTCGATCGGTTCGCGATAGCCTGCGATCCCCTCATGGGGGACGTGGCGGATGATGAGTCCCTTTTTGCGGGTCGGCTGGCTGGACATATCGGGCGATGAACGGAGTGGTTGCTGCGCTGTTTCGAACCTGCCCTGTCTAGCCAAACAGAAGCCCCGCTGTCACTCTACCAAAGCAGTAGAGATACTGTTGCGGCCCGTAGCTGAGCTTGGCTCCGTTCGCTACGGGCCGCCATTGCCCTAGGCGGCCAGTTCTTCCAGCTCCGAACCGGTCACCGCGACGACTTCGCCGAGCTTGGCCGCGATCGTTGCCGCCTGCCGCGGGTCGAGATCGCACACCGTCACCTCGATCCGCATATGGCCCGGCAGGACGTGCATTTTCATTTCGCTCGGCACGATCGACCGCTGCGCGAAATAGCCGGTCACGCGAAGCAGCGATTGCGGGTCGAGGATCGCGTCGATCCGGAAGCGGTGCATCAGGCGGCCTCGCGCTGCGCGCCCGCGATGACCTCTTCGGCCATTTCGTCGGCAACGAGCGCGGGCGAGCGCCCTTCGCGCGCCGCGCGTTCGAGCAGCGCGCCGACACGCGGCGCGATCGCCGCGACGCGCAGCTTCACATCCTCCTCGTCCTCGCCCAGATATTCGGCCGACACGTTGATGATCCCGCCGGCGTTGACGACATAGTCGGGAGCATAGACGATGCCGCGTTCGAGCATCAGCGCGGCGACATCGGGTGTCGCAAGCTGATTGTTCGCGGCACCGCAAACGACTTTTGCTTTCAGCTTCGCGACCGTCTTGCGGTCGAGTGCGCCGCCGAGCGCGCAGGGCGCAAACACGTCAGCCTCGACCGACGCGATATCCGCAACATCGACGACCGCCGCGCCATATATTGCCTTCAGCCGATCGCGGCGCGACGGATTGACGTCGGCGATGATCAGGTGCGCACCGGCTTCGGCAACCCGGCGGCAAAGGTCGGCGCCGACATTGCCGGTACCCTGCACGGCGACGGTCAGCCCCGACAGATCACGTCCCAAAGCAAATTCGGCCGCAACCTGCATCGATTCGAACACGCCCCTCGCGGTCCACGGCGACGGGTCGCCCCCCGCGCGCCCCGCCACCGCGGGCAGTCCGGCGACATGCCGCGAGACCGAAGCGACCTCCTGCATATCCTCGACCGATGTACCGACATCTTCGGCGGTGACGTAGAGGCCGCCCATATTTTCGACCGCCCGGCCGAACGCACGGAACAGTGCCACCCGGTCAAATTCGCCTTCGGGACGCCGCAGCACCGCCTTGGCGCCGCCGAGTGGCAGGCCGGCAAGCGCATTCTTGTAACTCATGCCTTCGGCAAGCCGCACGGCATCGCCGAGCGCCTGCTTCATGTCGGGATAGGACCACAGACGACATCCCCCTGCCCCCGGGCCGAGGGCCGTCGAATGAATCGCGATGAAGCCGTCGAGTCCCGCCTCGAGGTCATAAAGGCGCACGCATTCGAGCGGTGGGGCCAGGCGGGCAAGACGGACAACCATGAAACACTCTCCGCTGGATGAGAGCGGCTTGTCGCATCTTTGCCTTGGGCAAACTTGATCGCATTTCGGCAACACGGATCAATAAATGGATGTTACAACCCAAATATATCCATTATGAGGATGAAATGACCGATCTTGATCCCTTCGAGATGAAAATTCTCCGCGAACTGCAGCGCGACGCGAATCAAACGACGGCCGAAATCGCCGAGCGCGTCGGGCTGTCGGTGTCGCCCTGCTGGCGCCGCATCGATCGCCTCGAGCGCGAGGGCTTCGTCAAGAAGCGCGTCGCGATCGTCGATCGGCGCAAGGTCGGGCTCAACGCGCACGTCTTCGCGCAAGTGAAGCTCAACGCGCACGGGCGTGCGAATCTCGACGAGTTCAGTGCAACGATCCAGGGATTTCCCGAGGTGCTCGACGCCTATGTCCTGATGGGCACCACCGATTTCATGCTGCGTATCGTTGCGAAGGACATCGACGCCTATGAACGTTTCTTCTTCGACCAGCTGAGCAAATTGCCCGGTGTGCAGGAAATCAATTCGACGGTCGCGCTATCCGAAATCAAGTCGACGACAGAACTGCCGCTCGGCGCGGATTAGGTCGGCCTCCGCACGCGCCTCCCGCACAGCAGGGACAGGAAAGAAACCGAACGCCGAATCTTGCGCAAGGACGCTTGTTTTCCCCCCAAGGCGCTGATAGAGGCGCCCATCGTTGCCGCTTTAGCTCAGTTGGTAGAGCACATCATTCGTAATGATGGGGTCACAGGTTCGAGTCCTGTAAGCGGCACCACTTCCTCATATTTCCAATTACTTACCATGGCGTCTCGCTGCCGTTTATCGCGCCCGCATAACGTGCTGAATGCGGCGTTTACTATCGTCATGAAAAGAATCCTCATCCCGCCGCGGCAAATGCGGCAGCATGAGAAAGAACGCCCATCTTGTCGCTGGCGAGTCCCGATGGCTTCCTGTCTCCATCGCGATTGCCGCCGCCGCGCTCACGCCGGCGGCCGCCCATGCTTCGTCGAAACTGGTCAACGACCGGTCGTTGCCGGTCAGCAAGGCCCCGTGCCCCGTCGCGTCGGCGGCGCGAACCGATGCCGTGGATATGCTGCTGGGCGGTGCGCCCAGCGCGCTCGATCGCATTCGCGCCGAACAGGCGGGCACACCCGTCGCCGCTGCGCCTTTCGCGGCCCCGGCCCCCGTCACCGCGAACCTTGTTGCTTTCCCGGCGCGCCCGACGCTGGAGCCGGCGAGCCGCGGCCCGATTTCCTTCGCCTTGGCCGATGTCCGGAACTGCGATGCCGCAGCCGCGCTTCCCAACCCTTCGTCGATCGGCGAAGCATTCGCCGCCGTGGCCGATACCGACCCGACCGCCGAACTCGGCACCCGGGCTATCCCGGTCAAACGGACACGCTTCGACGACCGCTGGGACCATGTCCGTCGCGCCGCGCCCGCCGGGCTGATGCAGGCGCAGTTGCGGCGGGCAAATGCCGCGCCGGGGATCGGCGAAGCCGACCTGCTCGCGCGCGTCAACCAATGGGTCAATCGCGAGATCGCCTATGTGAACGACGACCGCAATTACCGCCAGCGCGACTTCTGGGCCACCGCCGAACAGACGATCGCGCGCGGCAGCGGCGACTGCGAGGATTTTGCGATCCTCAAGATGCAGTTGCTCCGCGCGGCGGGGGTCGATGCCGACCGGATGAAGCTCGTCCTGCTCCGCGACCTGGCGGCGAACAGCGATCATGCGTTCCTGCTGGTGCAGACTGCATCGGGGAAGGTCGTGCTCGATAACATGACCGACCGCCTCTACGACGGCAGTCAGGGTAATTCGGTCCGGCCGGTGCTGTCGTTCAGCGGCAACCAGCGCTGGGTGCACGCCTATCGCGGCACGCAGCCCGCACCTTTCGCCACCCCGATCCCGGCGTCGCGCAAATCCTTCACGCTGGCGCTCAATTATCAGCGTTCGGTCAAGGCCGACCCGCTCACCTTCAAGACCGGCTTCAGCAAGTAGCTCAATACCGATTTCTTGCCCGTCACGATCTCGACGTCGCAGAGCATGCCGGGGGTGATCGGAAGGCGGCGGCCGTTTGACGTCAGATAGCTGTTCGTCGTTTCGACGACGACAGTGAAATAGGCCTGCCGTTCGACCTCGTCATAGATGCTGTCGGCCGAAACGCGGACGACGCGGCCCTTCAGCCCGCCATAGATCGAGAAGTCGTAGGCAGTCACCTTCACATTGGCGGGGTCGCCGACCTTGATGAAGGCAATATCGCGCGGCGTGACGCGCGTTTCGATGAGCAATTTGTCGCCGAGCGGCACGACCTGCATGATCTGCTCACCCGCGTTCACGAAGCCGCCGACCGTGTTGACGAGCAGGTCGTTGACGACCCCGCGCGTCGGCGAGCGGATTTCGGATCGCGCGAGCCGGCCTTCGGCGCCGCGGATCGTTTCTTCGTTGACCGCCATCTTGGTGGTGAGCTGGCTGCGTTCGTTGAGTGCTTCCTGCTGGAAATCGAAGCGCGCGCGCGACACTTCGGCGCCCGCCTCGCGCACCGCGGCCTGCGACCTTGAAATCGCCTGTCGCGCTGCGGCGAGCCGGCCCTGGATATCGACCACGTCGCGCTGCGCGGTCAGGAGCTCGGTCTGCGGGACCACGCCCTTCGCCGCGAGCGGTTCGAGCATCGCAACCTGCTCGCGGGCAAGACGCAGGCTGCTTTCGAGCGACGAGGCGGTGGCCTGCGCTTCGCCCATATCGCGGCGGCGCTGTTCGACGCCGGCCG
Organism: Sphingopyxis sp.; assembly: GCF_035998905.1. Classification (GTDB taxonomy): domain Bacteria; phylum Pseudomonadota; class Alphaproteobacteria; order Sphingomonadales; family Sphingomonadaceae; genus Sphingopyxis. The sequence goes on from NZ_DASYHG010000030.1 coordinate 340,604, forward strand.
ACAAGGCCGCGAGCTGGCTTTGCAGCGACGAGCGCCGCACCTCGGCAAGGCGCGCTTCATCGCCACAGCTCGCACCGACGCACCCGGCCCCGCTGCCGCCTTCACCCGCAAGGCGCGCGGCGCGCTGCGCAAGGCGGGCATTTTCGGTTTCAAGCTGGCCGAGTTCGGACTGCGACGTCGTATTGTCGAGGCGCACGAGCAACTGCCCCTTGCTCACCGTCTGCCCCGACCGCACCAATATTTCGCGGATCGTCGACGGTTCGGCCGACTGGATGATCTGGACCTTCGACGACGGGATCACCCGCCCCTGCCCGCGCGATACTTCGTCGACGCGCGCGATGCTTGCCCACAGCAGGAACAACACAAAACCGGCGGCAGCCGCCACCATGATCTGTTCGCTTCCGCGAAGGCGCTGCCAATATTTCACGATCGACATATTATTTTCCGGGCTGGAGTTCGGGCGTGACGGCGGGGCCCTGCTGGCTGGTCAGGCTGTCGAACCGCGATTTGCTCTGCGTCGGGTCGGGGATGTTCGGCACCCAGCCCTTGGTGACGTCGACACGGCCGCCGACGTCATTGTCGGCGCGATGATCGGTCGGGTCGCGCGGCGGCGGGACGCCCTCGACCGCGATCGCTTCGCCCGGCAGGACCGTCGCAAGTGCCGTGCCGCCCTGGTAAAGCTGGCTGAAAGCGGGAATAAATTCAGCGCCGGCATAGGCATCGGAAAAAGCGCGCGGCTTTCCCCACGACCCCGGCCAGCGATAGAAGATATGCGCACCGATCTGCTCAATCTTGGTCAGCTTCGGCGCCCAGCGCGGCAGGACATAATTGGCGTGATAATGCGTGGCCATCCCGACGCTCACCTCGACATGGCCGGACAGCGCGGCGCGCGCGATTTCGGCCGAGCGGCGCCACAGCGCGGGCACCGGTGCGCGACGCATCGACCCGTCGCACGCAAAGCTGAACTGGCAGCCGGGGCGCGAGCTGCCCTGATAGATCACGCCGCAGACGGTGTTCGGATAGGCAGGATGCTTCATCCGGTTGAGGATCACCTGCGCGACCGCGGCCTTACCCGCATCGGATTCGGTCGCCGCCTCATAATAGATCGCCTGCGTCAGGCAGCGCTGCGCATTGGTCGACTGGGCGAGCGAGATGGTCGGCATGATGAAGGGCCGCGCCGCCTCGACGGGCAGCGTCGAAACCGGCAGCAGTGCATTGCGCGCGACCGCGTCGGCGCCCTCGGCAGCGGGGACGACCGAGTCCGTCTCGGTCTCGGTGATCAGCTTCGCGATTGCCTTCTTCTTTGCCGCCTTGGCGGTTTCGGCGGGATCCGCGGTCCAGCTCGCGACCACACCTTCGACAAAGCGCGCCAAGCGATCGTTCGTCGACGCAAAGAGGATCGCGGCGGCTGCGACCGCCAGACCCAGCAGCACGAGCTTGAGGTTCTTCGGCGAACCCTGCCGTCCGTCCGACCATGGCGCATCGGCGCTGGTGGCGCCGTCGCGCCCGATGTTGAGCTCTGGGATCATGATGTCGGTTCCTTGGTCGATCGCGCAAGCACTTCGGCGCGCGGGCCGTCGGCGACGATCCGGCCGCCGTCGATCACGATGATGCGGTCGCACATCTGGAGGATCGCCTCGCGGTGGGTGGCGATCACGACCGTCTGCGATTTCGCGACAGCGCTATCGAGCGCCTGGATGAAAAGCCGCTCGCTCTGCGTGTCCATCGCGCCCGTCGGTTCGTCGAGGAACAGCAGGCGCGAGGGCGAAGCGAGCGCGCGTGCGATGGTCAGGAAGCCGCGCTGGCCGCCCGAGAGCTGACCGCCGCGTTCACCGGTGCCGCGATCGAGCCCGGTTTCGTCGCGGCCCATGAAGCGGTCGGCGCCGATCGATTGCAGCGTCGCGAGCAATTCGGCGTCGGACGCCGCCGGCGCGCAGTATTGCATATTTTGCTTGATGGATCCGCTGAACAGCACCGCGTCCTGCCCGACGAAGCGGAATTGCGAACGCAGGTAGATCGGCGAATATTGGCGGCTGTCGAGCCCATCGATGAAAATATTGCCCGCCTCGGGTGCATAGAGCCCGCACAAAAGGCGCCCGAGCGTGGACTTGCCCGATGCGACGCGGCCGACGATCGCGATCCGTTCGCCCGCCTCGATCTTGAGGTTGATGTCGGTCAGCGACGGAGCCGAGGCGCCCGGATAGGTGAAGGACAGTCCCTCGACGACGGTATGCCCCTTGTCGATCGTCAGGTTCAGCGCGCTGCTGCCCATGCGGCGTTCGTCGTCGGCGACGATCATCTGCTGGATGCTCGCCATCGTGGTCAGCGCCTGGCGCCCGCGCGTCATCAGGAAGGCGAGCTGGCCGACCGGGGCCATCGACCGGCCGGCGAGCATGACGATCGCAATGATCGCGCCCATCGAAATCTTGCCCGCGTCGAACAGGTAGAAACCGCCAACGACGAGCGCAAGGCTGGAAAATTGCTGGCCCAGCGTCGCGAGGTTGATTGCCGCGGCGCCCGTCCGGCGCATCGTCGCCTGCGTCCGCGCGCTGGTATCGACCATCCGGCGCCATTGACCGAGAACCTGCCCTTCGGCGGCGCAACTCTTGATCGTCTCGGCCCCGCCGATCGCTTCGACGAGCATCGCATGCTGGATGCTCGCATCGGCCTGATTGTCGAGCGACGCCTGTACCATGCGGCGCTGGAGGAAATATCCGGCGATGCCCATCACCGCGATGATCGACAGCGGAACGAGCGCCAGCCAGCCCGCGAGCACCGCGATCATGATCAGGAACAGCACGAGGAAAACGACATCAACGATTAGAACGATCGTCGTCGAGGCGAAGAAGTCGCGGATGGTTTCGAATTCGGAGACGCGCCGCGCGAGCATGCCGGTGCTGCCGCGGCGGTCGGCGAGCGGCATGTTCAGCACTTTGGAAAAGATCTTCTCGGACAATTTGACGTCGAGTTCGCGGCCAAGATCATCGAGCAAGGTCGAGCGCGCGAGGCGGAGCGTGAATTCGACCGCGAAGGCGAGCAGCGCGCCGACCGCGAGGACCCACAGGCTCGATACCGCCTTGTTCGGAATCACGCGATCATAGACGTTCATCGTGAACAGCGGCAGCGCGAAGCCGAGCAGGTTGATCATCAGCGCTGCGCCGAGCACCGGATAGAAGGAGCGGCGCATCCGCCGGATCTCGCTCCAGAACCAGTGGCGCTTTGCCTGTTCGTCCCACGGCCTTTCTTCGGCGCGGATCGCGGTCGGATCGGCGGCGACGCCCACCGCCTGCCCGGCATAGCTTTCTTCGACTGCCGCTTCGTCGGCCCAGACCGGGGTGTCGGCCCCGGGCTCCCAGACGAGATATTGCTCGTCCTTCGCCTCGAGCAACACCGCGCAGCTACCGTCGGTGCGGCGGACAATCGCCGGCAGGTCGCGCGCGAGCTGCCTGACCTTGCGTGCGGGGAGCCGTTCGTTGTTGATGAAGCAGAGGTCGAGCGCGGCTTCGGCCTGATGAAAGGGGAGGAAGCCCCTTTCATCGCGCGCGAGCGCCGAGAGCGCGCCGCGCTGGAAATTCTGGCCGAAATGCTGCGCGACAAAGAGGATGCAGGCGATCAGCGGATCGCCCGGCGCCTCTTTACCGATACGCGCAATGGAGGATTGACCCTGTACCATATTGAAATTTTCTACTTAGAATCAATCCACTAACAAATTATTGCGGGTAACGGCGACGTTGCAGCTCGGCCGGGGCCGGCGGGCCGTAACCGACCTGCTCGCGTGCATAGACGCGGCGCGATTCGGGCGCGGTCAGGTTGAACGCCTCAAGCAGGCTGTTCGTCGATGCCAGCACCTGGTAGACGGCGAACATCTCCGAGAAGCGCGCCGTTTCGGCGCGCACCTGCACGTTGAAACGCGTGTTCTGCGCATCAAGCACGTCGAGCAGCGAACGGCGTCCGATCGTGAATTGGTCACGATAGGATTTGAGAAGTTCGTCGGTCGACCGGCTCTGGTCGACGAGGTCGCGGAAAACCGCAGTCTGCGTTTCGCGGCTGTTCCACGCGCGGCGCGTATCGGCCTCGGCATTGCGTTCGGTTTCATGGAGGCGGAAACGGCTCTCGCTCGCGCGGCGGACCATCTCCTGATATTTCGCGCGGTTGATGCCGCCGTCGAAAATATCCCAGCGCAGGACGACGCGGCCGAGCAGGTCGTTCGTTTCGCCGCGGAAGGCGTCGATATCGTCGCCGATCCGGCCCGACAGTTCGAGGCCGATCGTCGGGGCGAAATCGCCCTTCGCCTTCTTGGCCTCGGCGTTGGCGGCATCGACATCGGCCTGTGCTTCGAGCACCTTGGGGTGCCGCGACCGCGTCAATCCAACGGCTTCGCTCAGGCTGACGGGCAGCTTTTCGGCCATCGCCGGCGGCATCTGCACATCGTCGACCTGAAGGCCGCTCAGTGCGAGCAACTCGATCTTCGCGTTGACCAGCGCCTCCTTGGCTTCCGCGACGCGTACGCTCGCCGCCTTTTCGCGTTCCTGCGCCTGTTGCACGTCGGCGATGCTGATCGACCCCTTCGCCGCGCCTTCCGACAAATCCTTCACGAGGGCGTTGTGAAAGCTCATATTGTCTTCAGCCGCCGCGACGACCCGCTGTTGCAGCAGAACATCGAGATATTGCCGTGCGGTCTGCAGCGCGATGAACTCCGACCGTTCGAGCACGCGCAGCGCCGCGCCGTCGACGCGCGCTGCCTGACGGAGCTTTTCGCCATTACGGCGGCCGAAGTCGATCAGCGTCTGCTCCGCGCGGATCGAAGCTTCGACCGGATAAAGCTCGTCATTGGCGATGCCGAGATTGCGGCGCGTCGCATTTTCGAGCCGGCGGACCCCCGCCGACATTTCGAGCGTCACGCGCGGCAGGTACAGGCCCTTCGCCTGCTCGAGTTCGAACTCGATCGCCTGCTTGTTCATTTCGGCCTGGTTGATCTGCGGATTGGAATCGATCGCGACCGCCATGACATTTTGCATGGTGGTCGGTTCGGCCCAGGCCGCGCTGGCGAAAAGGGATATGGCGAGTGCCGAGGCAAAGCCTGCGAGCTTATGTTGCGCTTTCATCACTGTCCCCCATTCACTTCGACTTCAACGCGCCGGTTTTCCGGTGTGCGCTGGCCATCCACTGTCTGAATACGCGGCTTGCGTTCGCCCATGCCCGACACCGCGATGGCGTCGGCGGGAATGCCCGCGCCGCCCATCATGTCGGCGATCACGCGCGCACGGCGGAGCGCGAGCCCCTCATTATACTGGTCGGAACCCGACCGGTCGGTGTGCCCGACGACGGTGAAGCTGCGCCAGCCGCACCGCGCGCGGTTTTCGGCCATGAAGGCGACCGACTGGCTCGCGTCGGCGGGCGCAACGGTCGAATCCCAATCGAAATAGAATGTCGAGGCAACCACCGGCGGGCAGTTTTCGGTCGTCGGCGGCGGAGGCGGCACCAGCGGGGTTTCGGGCGCCGGCTGCGGCCCGCGGGTCATCATGCCGTAAGCGAAATCGCAGCGACGCAGGCTCTCTGCGTCCTTCGTGTTCGACTTGAGGTAGCCGAGCGCGATCCCGCAATGAACCTTGGCTTCCGAAGCCCAGGTATAAGCGTTGCTGTTCGCCGCCACGACCGAACGATCGGTCGTCAGCGCCAGCGCCGCATCATAGCGGGTCCGGACCTCGGTCTTGAGCTCGCCGATCGGTCGATCGGCGAGCGCCTGCGCCAACGCGCTCCCCGGCTGGGCGAAAGCCAGCGCGGCGATCGCCCCCGCTGCCCATTTTGCCGATTGATGTGCCATGCTGTTACGCCCTCCCATTATGCAATTTTGATCCACTGGTTTTTTAAGTGCCCGATCAGGCCGCCGCCATGCTGTGAAGATCCTGTTCCAGCGGCTGGATCGGCGCGTAAGCCGCTCCCGACGCCACCTGCTGGTCGAGGAACTGCGCGAGGTCGAAACCCTGCGCTTCGCCCGCCGCGACCTGTACCGGCGCGCCGCCCGTGACCGCATCGATGATGTGATCGATGGCGTTGCCACCCTCCAGCACCTCGGCGAGCACCGCTTGTGCCGCCGGATCATGTGCTGCGGCCTCGCCGCCCGCGGCAGCAGCCGGCGCCTCGCCGAGCGCCAGCAGCCCGTCCATCGCGCCCGCATCCGACGGCCCATGGTCGGCAACGATGTCGAACAGCGCATCGGGCGCGCTGCCGTCGTCCGATTGGTCGGCGGGTTCGCCCGCGCCGCTGTCGTTCGCATCGGCGATCGCAGCCGCGCTTGCATCGTCGGCGTCCGACGTGGTCGAATGCTCCGCGGCGGCGGCATCCTTCGGTTCCGCCGCAACGTCGCCGGCCGGGCTCGATTGCACCTCGACCTGTGTGCCGTCCGTCGCCGGCGTGACGCTGGCTCCGGTATAGGCAACGACCGACGTGTCCTCCGCCGCGAATTTCGGCGCAGTGCCGTTATCCTGCTGGACGTCATGGACCATTGCGACCAGCGAGGCTGCGACCAGCGAGCTGGTCAGCGCCTGGTTGCCCTGCGCGCGCTGGACATCCTCTGCATCGCGCGCGGCGCTGCGAGTTCCGAGCTGGGTATCGAGCTGGGCTTCGATATATTCGCCGGTCGACCCATCGGTCCGGGTGAAGCTGCCGCGCGCCGTCACGGCCTGGCCATCGATCGTTTCGTCAGTCGAAACCGCGCCCGTCGCGATCGAGACGATGCCATGGTCGGCAAGGCCCGAAAGCTCGCCCGCATCGCTCACTCCGTCGGCGTTCGCATCCTGCCAGACCAGCAGCTTTGCGAAAGCGGCGTCGTTCGCGTCGATCACGCCGTCGCCATTGTCGTCGAGCGACGCCAATGCCTCGGTACCGTTGGCGAATTTGCCGCCGCCGAAGCCGGGCGTAAAGATTTCACTTCCGCTGTCGATCGTCCCGTTGCCGTCGAGATCGACCGCGAGAATGCCGTCGTTCGACGAATTCCATGTCACACGGTCGACGATGCCGTCGGCGTTCATGTCGAATAGTGCCGATGCACCGAACGCATAGCCATCGCCGGTCAGGTCGAGGATGATCGGATCGGCGGCATTGTTATAGACGACGATGTCGTCCGCCCCGATCTGGTTAAGCTGCGCCAGCGTCGTGACATTGTTGAGCGTCGCAACCCTCACGCGATTTCCGCTGTCGTCCCAGTCGGTATCGAACCAGATCTCCCCGCGACCCGTCGTCGTGTTGAACACAAGAATATAGGAATTCTGGGAGTTATTGCCCCCCGTATTGGCGAGGATATTCGCTTCCGTCAGGCCGCCCGTAATGGCGATCACCTTCGCGTCGTCGGCCGCCAATATGCTGGTGATCCCCGCACGCGAGACGAAGTCGGCCGCGTTGAGCGCAGCACCCGCCGCAGTCCCGGTCGTCGAACCGAAATTCACGCTGCCGCTACCGGTCGACCCCGTGTCGAGGAAACCGATCTTGTCGGTTCCGTCGGTGTAATCGGTGACCGTGTCGGACCCGTTGGTCGTGCTGCGGAACCGGAACTGGTCCGCCCCGGCGCCGCCGGTCAGCGTATCGTTCGCGGTGCCGCCGACCAGCGTATCGGCAAAGCCCGAACCCGTAATGGTGAAGGCCTCGCTCTGGTTCGAGAGATTGATCTTCACGCCCGCCGCCGCACCGGCTGCCGAGATCGCCTCGACGTTGGTGAGGGCCGCGTCGCTCAGGCCGTTCAGGTCATTCGACGTCGAGGTAAGCGCGATCGTGTCGGTGCCCCCGCCCAGATTGATCGTGCCCGAACCGATCAGGATCGCATCGAGCTGCGCCCCCGTCAGGGTGATCGTGTCTGCGCTGCCGCTACCGGACAGGCTGCCCGTTTCGGTGTTGCTGACCGTCGTGATCGCGGCGCCGGAGATATTGACAGCTCCGCTGACGTTGACCGTCAGCACGTCGCTGCCGCCGCCGGCGAGGTTGATCGTGCTGAACGCGGCCCACTGCTGCGCCGACATCGTCACCGTGTCGCTGCTGCCGCTGCCGGTCAGCGTTTCGACGCCGACGATCGTGCCGGTCGCGAAATTGACCGTGGTCTGGTTGGTCAGGACGATCGTGTCGGTGCCCGCACCGCCATCGATATATTCGCCCGCGCCGAAATTGCCGTTGGCGAGATTGAACGTGTCGTTGCCGCCCAGGCCATACATATAATCGCTGCCGTTCTTGCCGACGAGCGTGTCGTCAGCCCCGTCGCGACCGACGAGGATGTCGTTTGCGCTGGTACCGTTGAGCGTGGCGTTGCCCGCCTGCGCGCGGTTGACCGTGACCCGCGCCGTATCAGTCGGCGTGGTCGAGTAGAAGAAACCGCCGCCATCGACGTCATTGTCGGTGAAGGTGAAGTTGCCGCCGCCGCGCGTCACGCTGGTCGCATCGGTGACATTGCTGGCGCCCCCGGTGATCACCGTCCCCGCCTGGTCGTTCGCGAGCAGTGCGGCTTCGGCGATCTGGATCGCCGCGCCCGAACCGCTGGCGTTGGTGATGACGATATCGGGGTTCGCGATCGTCCCGCCGCCGGGTCCGCCGCCGTCGACCACCGTCACGGTGAGCGTCGAGCCCGCGGTGTCGCCGTCGCGGTCGACCACCGTATAGTTGAACACCTCCGATCCCGCGGTCGGGGTGTCGTCGGGCGCATAGCTCCAGATTCCCGTCGCGAAATTCAGGGTCAGCGTCGCGCCCTGCGGCGTCGTGGCCGAGAAGCTGTTGCCGCTCAGCGGCCCACCGCTGGACCGTGTGATGGTGTTGTTTCCGTCCCACGTATAGGTGATGGCACCGACCGTGATCGACTGGATCCGGCCGCCGTCGCCGCCGAAATTGTCGTTCGCGTCAAGATCGCCGCTGACCGGCAATGCAACCACCGCGTCGAGCAGGGTCTGGACGAGGTCGTCGAAATCGTCGGCGCGAAGGACCGCGCCCTGGCCGTCGACGTCGATATCCTGCAGCGGACCGTCGCTGATGCCGTTGCCGACGCCGATCGCGGTGACATTGACACCATTGTTGTTGACGAAATTATTCCACGCCGTCGCGGTCGCCGAATTGAGCGCATTGCCCGATCCGGTCCCTTCGTTCGGATTGCCGTCGCTGAGGAAAAAGACCTGATTGCTGGCGGTCGGATCTGCCGAATAGACATTCAGCAACTCGTTGATACCAGCAGAGAAGTTGGTGTTCGAATTGAGCGGGCGCGTGCCGCCTTGCGACGGATTGAGCGCATCGAGCTGCTGGATGAAGCTGACCGGGTCGGTGAACGGCCCCCAGCTTGTCGCGGACGATGCAAAGCCGACGAGCCGGATCGACACATCGCCGCTCGAGCTGCCGAACAGCGCCAGCCCGGCGTCGCGCACGGCGTTGAGCATCGTGTTCAGTTCGGCGGTATCGATGCTGCCCGAGAAGTCGAGCACGAAGGCCGCGTTGAAGTCGAGCGTCGCCTCGGTCGTCGTACCCGAATCGGCGGTCACCGTCGGGCCGTCGTCCTTGAACGTCAGCCGGTCGCCGAGGTTGATCGTCGCCTGCGCGCTGTCGCCGTCGCCGTCGGTGATCGTGCCGGTCAGCGTGATCAGGTTCGCCGCAGCGAGCGATTTCGCATCGTCATGCGCCGCGCCGGGGCCGCCATCGGTATCGTGCGCGATCGCGCGGATCTGGTCGAGCGTGATCGTACCGCCGGCGTTGACCGAGACCGTGAAGACCGTCGGGCCACCATTGCCGGCGGTCGCCACCACCTGATTGCCGACGAGGGTCAGCACCACATTCTGACCGGTGGCCGTGTCGACAAGACCCGTCGATCCGGTATTGATGCCGAGCGTGTAGGTCACCGCTCCGGGACCGTCGGCGCCGAAGTTTGTCGTGAACACGGCCGCGCTGACGGCGTTGGTCGTGAAGTCCGATTCATCGACGGTCAGCGTCGGAAGCGGCGCCCCGACCGCGATCGACGGGCCATCGTCGGCAAAGCGGATATTGCCGCCAAGGTCGACGAACGCGGTGCTTGTCCGCGTATCGTTGTCCGCGTCGGTGATCGTCGCGGTCCCGTTGAGGCGGACGAGGCCATCCGCGAGCGTCGCGAACTGATTGTCATAGGGCGCGGCGGTGCTGCCGGGCGTCGCATGGTCGATTTCGGCGAACTGCGTCAGCGTCACTGCGCCCGTCGTCGTATTGGCCGCGAGCGAGAAGATGATGTTCGCAGTGCTCACACCACCCGAAGTCGTCGCGGTCGAACCGACGATCGAGCCGTCGGGCTGCGTGTAGAGGCGGATCGCGGCGCCATTGCTTGCAAGGCTTGCGAGGCTGCCGTTCGCGACCACGAGGCTGAGCGCATAGCTGAGCGTCGTCGTGCCCACTCCGTCGGCGCCATAGGCCGACGTCAGCGAGAAAGCGCCGCCAAAGTTCGCCGTCGAGGTTGCGGTGTCCGAAACCGCCGCTCCGATCGTCTCGGCGTCCTGCGTCGTCAGCAGCACGCTGCTTTCGTTCGTCACGGTCAGCGTCGCGGTCGGCAGGTCGTCCGAAACGGTCACGGTGACCGTACCAGTCGCCTGATCGCCGTCGGCGTCGGTGGCGACAACCGCGACCGAACCGAGGTTCACGAGGTCGTCGACATTGATCGTCGGGTGGCTGTCGTAATTGTCGTTGAGCGTCGCGGTGACCGTCGCGTTGTTGCCGCTGCGAACGAGGTCGAGCGTGACGACGAGCCGCGCGCCGTCCGAGCCGGTGATCTGCGTGTCGGAGACGCGCACCCAAGTCAGCCCGCCGCCGAGCCCCGCTACGCTGCTTGCGAAGACGATCGAGGCGATCGCGTCCGAGCCGGGGGTGAAGTTCAGCGTTCCGCTGGCGAAATCGGGGTTTGCCGGGGTCGAACCATCGGCCAGATTCTGGTCGTCGAGCGCCAGCGTGATCGACCCGCCGCCAACGGGATTGGCACCGTCGGTCAGGCTGATCGCCTGCGTCGACGTCGCGGTATCGCCGTCGCCGTCGGTGATCGTGTAGCTGAAGCCGGCATTCACCGCCGCCGCATTGTTCACCGGGTTCGGGTTGAAGGTCCATGCCCCCGTCGCGGTGAAGGTATAGACGCCGTTCGCCGTGGTGACGACGGTGTTACCGGCCGCGGCGATCGCGGTCGTCGTCGCGCCGATGGTCACCGACGTGACGGTCGCGCCATCGGCGCCCTGCGTATCGTCGTCGAGCAGGTTGCCGCCGACCGTTCCCGCGATATCCTCAGCGACGACAATCGCCGGATCGGCGCGCGCGGTGGGGACATCGTCGATCACGTCGACGGTCACCATCGTCGTGACGCTGTTGCCGTTCGCGTCGGTCACCAGGACGCTGAAGGTCTCGGCGTTATCGACGGTGTTCGTGCCATTGTCGGCGGTCACGCCGTCGATCCGGCTGGTCAGCGTGTAGGTATAGCCGCCATTGGGGTTGAGGACGAAGGTGCCGAACGCCCCGGTCCCGCTGCCGACGAGCGTATAGGTGAACGGTCCGGTGCCGCCGCTGATATTGTCGGCAATCGTGCCCGTCGCGACTTCGGTCGTCGCCGACGGGTTGCTGCCCGTCGCCAGCGCCGCTTCGTCGACGATCACATTGTCGTTCGACACCGCCAGTCCGGAATCGTTGATCGTGATCGTCAGCGTCGTCGTCGACGTGTCGCCGTCGGCATCGCGGATCGTATAAACAAAGCTGTCGGTCGCGCTGCCGGTCACCACGTTCGGCTTGGCAACATAGGTATAGGTGCCGTTCGCATTCAGCGTCAGCGTGCCGAGCGCGGTCGTGATCGCAGTGCCGGTGCCGGTGACGACCGGGGTGGTCGTATCGGCACCCGCAACGCGAACGCCGACGACGCCGCCCGCAGGGGTCGTAGCGTCGGGGCCGTCGGCGCCGAAGCTGTCGGCGTTGTCGGTCAGGACGTTGCCGTTCGCGGTCGCGCCCTCGGCGACCGTCTTCGTATCGGCATTGGCCGTCGGGCCATCGTCGAGGAAGGTGATCTGATCGCCGATCTCGGTCTTGCCGGTCGCGGTGTCGTCGTCGCCGTCCTTGATCGTGACGGTGGCGCTGATCAGGCCGGTCAGCGTCAGTGCATCATTGTGGAGCGGCAGAGCGCCGTCCTGCAGATGCTCGAGCGCGACAAGCTGCGTCACGGTGAGCGTGCCATCGCCGTTGATCGTAATGGTAAAGGCATCGCGAACCACGCCGCCGCCATCGGTATAACGGCCGACGATCGTCGTCGCCGAGGTTTCGACCAGGGTGATCGCAAAGTCGCCCGCCGCAGTCACGAGGCCACTGGCCGCGCTTGTGCCGCCTGCGGTCAGTTCGATGCCATAGGTCGTCGCACCAGTGGTTGCGGGGCCGTCGGCACCATAAGCAAAGGCCGCGGTAATCACCGGGGTCGTCGAGGTGACGGTATCGAAACCGCCCGTCTCGTCGAGCGTCACGCTTGCGCCGCCCGCAACATTGCTCACCGTCGGGCCATCGTCGTCGAAGCGGATCTGGCCCGAAATATCGATGACGTTCGAAGAGCGGGTATCCCCGTCGCTATCCTTCACCGTGACGCCGACAAGGATCGAACCCGCGATCAGTTGCAGCGTGTCGTCGGGATCGGTCCCGATCGGGTGATCGAGCGACAGATATTGCTCGACGGTGACGACGCCGGTGGCCGGGTCCATCGCGATCGCAAAGGCTGCCTGCCCGGCGAAAGCACCGCTGCCGCCAACCCGGCCGACGATCGAACCGCCCGAAAAGACGAGGGTAATCGGCGATCCGTCGGTGATCGTGAGGCCCGTGGCCGAAGAGGCAAGCCCCATATTATAGACTATCGAACCGGTCTCTGCGGCGCCATCGGTCCCGAAGTTGGGGGTCACGGTGACGATCGCGGTGCCCGACGTGGCGATGCTGATCGCTCCGGCGCCGCCGACGTTCGGATCGTCGCCCTTGACGATCATGCCGGTGTCGAGGGTCGATACCTGGCTGGTCGTCGCGGTCTCGTCGTTCAGGACGATCGTGCCGGTCGCGGCCACGCTGGCCGACGGGCCATCGTCGAGGAAGGTGACCTGGCCGCCGACCTGCTTGGTCGCCGACACGCTGTCGCCGTCGCTGTCGGTGATCGTCACCGATGCGGTGATCAGATTGTCGAGCGTCAGCGGATCGTTGTGAAACTGGAACTGGCCGTCCTGCAAATGTTCGAGCGCGACAAGTTGCGACACGGTCAGCGTGCCGTTCGCGTTGATCGTGACGGTGAAGGCGTCACGGACCACGCCGCCGCCGTCGGTGTAACGGCCGACGATCGTCGTCGCCGACGTCGCAACGAGCGAGATGGCGAAATCGCCAACTGCAGTTGTCAGGGGTGTCGTACCATTGCCGGTCAGCGACAGGCCGTAAACGACACTGTTCGTCGTCGCCGCACCATCGGCACCGAAGTTGAGGTTCGCGGTGATGACCGCCGCGGCAGAGGTAACATTGCTGTCGAGCCCGCCGGTTTCGTCGAGCGTGACGCTGCCCGAACCCGCGACATTGGTGATCGACGGGCCGTCGTCCTCGATGCGCACGACGCTGCCGAGATCGACGGTATCTCGGCTGAAATCGCCGTCGAAGTCGGTCGCGGTGACCTGGAGCAGCAGTGCGCCGGCATTCATTCCGGGCGAGGTTTCGTCATTGCTCGCGGTATTGCCATGCTCGATCGCGATGAGCTGCGTCATCGTGACCGTGCCGTTCGCGGCGACCGTGAAGGTGAAGGCGACATTGCCCGAGGTTTCGCCGCGGCCTTCGACCGTGCCGGGGCCGGTCTGGTAGAGGCGGATGACTTCGTTCGTCGCCGAAATCAGGTAACCGCTCGCGGGGTTCGCGCCGCCAAGGACAAAGGCATAGCTGTAGGCGGCCGGCGTATCGGCGCCCGCGTCGAGATTGACCGTATAAAGGTCGGCGATCGCGATCGTCGCCGAACCGAGGTTGCCGGTGGCGTCGGGGTCGACTTCGGTGCCCGCGGCGGTGACGCCGTTGGTCTCGTCGATCCGCAGTTCGGCACCCGCCTTCAGCGTGACGTCGAGGACCGGGCCGTCATCGGCAAAGCGGATATTGCCGCCAAGGTCGATCGACTGCGTCGCGCTGTCGGTGTCGCCGTCGCGATCGGTGATCGTCACGGTGCCGGTCAGGCGGACCAGATTGTCGGCAAGCACCGCAAGCTGGTTCTCGAAATTGCTGTCGACGCCCGGACCGGCATGGTCGATCTGCGCAAACTGCGTCAGCGTGACCGTGCCGTTCGCGGCGTTCGCATCCAGTGTGAAGATGGTGTTGCCGGGATTGACTGCGCCCGCACTCGCTGCGGTCGAACCTGTGATCACGCCGGCGACATTATAGAGGAAGATCGACGCGCCATTGCTGTCGAGCCCCGAATCGGCACCATCGGCACCGAACAGCGACAGCGCATAGTTCCAGGTGATCGCACCCGCGCCATCCTCGCCGAAATCGGCGTTGGCGAAAGCGAAGACGCCGCTGAAATTCGCCGTCGATACCGCAAAGTCGCTGGCGGCCCCGATCGTTTCGCCGTCCTGCGTCGTCAGCAGGATATTCGCCTCGCCCGCGACGCTGATGTCGATATTGACGCCATCGTCCTTGAAGGTCAGCGCGCCGCCGATATTGGCCGTCGCGCTCGCCGGGTCGCCGTCGCTGTCGGTGATCGTCGCGGTCAGCGTGATCAGGTCCGCGGCGCTGAGCCCCGTCGCCTGGTCAGCGCCCGTATCGGGCGAGTGGAAGATCGGACGCTGCTGGTCGAGCGTCACCGTGCCGTTCGCATCGACCGACAGGGTGAAAACCACCTCCCCGCTGCCGCTCGTGCGGCCGTAAACGACGCCGGACTCGTTGGTCAGCACTACCGACTGGCCGGTGATGGTGTCGACAAGACCCGAAGCAACGCCGGTCGATTTCACGCCGAGCGCGTAGACGATCGAATTGACCGCCGCCGGCCCGTCGGCGTTGAATGCAACGTTGAACAGGCTGCCCGGCTGTCCAAAGCCGAAATTGGCGGTGGCGTTGGTGGCAAGATCGCTGTCGTCGACGGTCAGCGCATTGGCGCCGCCCGCGACCGCGGTGATCGTCGGGATATCGTCGATGACCTGCACCGTGACGACGCCTGTTGCGAGATCGCCGTCGGTATCGCTCGCCTGCACCGTAACGGTGCCGAGCGCCTGCGTCTGCGCGGCCATCGCCAGCGCATGCGGCAGATTGTCGGCGAGCGTCACCGTGACGGTCGCCGTCGCGGTCGCGCCGGGCGCGATGCTGGCGGGGGCGGTCAGGCTGATCGTGATCGCAGCGGGGCCGCCCGGGGTCAGCGACCCCGTGATCGTCTGTCCGCCCGCGGCCATCGTCCAGTAAATGTCGGTGCCCGCGCCGTCGAGGTTGGCGACAAGCCCGGCGACGCCGGTGAAGGCGAAGCCCGACAGCGTGTCCGAACCCGCGGTGAAGCTGAGGTTACCGCTCGCGACTTCGTCGGGGCTGGCGGGGGTGCGGCCATCGGCGAGCGCCGCTTCGTTCACGGTCAGCGTGATCGGCGTGGCACTGACCGGGTTGGCGCCGTCGGTGATCGCGATCGTCAGGCTGTCCGACGTCGGATCGCCGTCGCGATCGACCGCCGACAAGGTGAAGCTGGCGGACGGATTCGTGGCGTTGTTCTGGTTCCCGGCCGCGGCAAAGCTGAAGGTACCGTTGGCGTTGACCGTGAGCGTGCCCGTCGGCTGCGTGATCGAAACGCTGCTTCCCGGCGCGAGCGACAGCGTCGCGCTGCCGCTGCCGAAGCTGACGTTGACCGACGACACGCCATCGGCGCCGCGATCGAGCGTCCAGGTTCCGGTCGCGGTCGCGCCTTCGACGACGGTGGTCGGCGTGTCGGAAATGTTGAGCGTCGGCAGGTCGTCGACGATCGTGACCCCGAACGAGCCCGACGCGGTCGTGCCATCATTGTCGGTGACGGTGAAGCCGATGCCCGCGAGGAAATCGCTGTCCTCGCTGCCCGGGGTCGCCTGATCGATCGCCTGCGACAGGGTGACGGTATAGCCATAGGTGACCTGCGTCGCGCCGGGGCCGGCCGTCGGGGTCGTCAGGCTGATGCGGATCACTTCGTTGCCGCCGACCGAACCGACGAGGTCGTTGCCGACCTTGGCGAAGGTCACCGGCACATTGTTGACAGTCAGATGCGTGTCGAGAGCGGCGCTGTCATTGAGGACGAGCGAGCCCGCGAGTGTTGCCGGGACGTCGCTGCCGAAATCGACCGTGATCGTGCCATTGGCGCTCGCGCTGCCGGTCGAGGTCACCTCGCCGGGCAGGCCATTGTCGGCATTGGCGCCCGCGAGACCGTCTTCATCGACGGTGACGTCGGCAATCTTGCCGATCTGCGGCGCCGAATCGGCGACGAGGGTAATCGTCGCGGTAGCGATATCGGTATCGCCGTCGCCGTCGGTGACGCGGTACTGGAAGCTGATGCTGCCGGTTTCCTGCGCGCCGGGCGTGTAGGTGAAGGTACCGTTGCCGTTATTGACGAGCGTGCCGGTGCCGGTGAGCGAGCCGGCGACGAGCTGGACCGCCGACGGCTGGACGCTGTCGGCGCCCTGCACATCGTTGGCGAGCACGTTGATCGTGACCGGCGCATTCTCGATCGTCTGCGTCGTGGCGTCATCGATCGCGTCGGGAACATCGTCGGTGATGCGGATGTCGATCGTCGCGCTGGCGGTCGATCCGTCGATGTCGGTGACCGTTACGCCGACGCTGTCGGTGCGGCTGTCCTGACCGAGCGAGGGATGATCGGTGCGGTTGTCGGTCAGCGTATAGCTGTAGGTAAAGGTCCCGCCGATCACCGATCCGTCGGCCCCGGTCACCGGGGTGAAGCCGGTGACGTTGAGCGTGCCGTACGCGGTCGCAACCGATTGCGGCGTGAAATTGCCATTGGCGACGACGAGCGTCAGCGGGGCACCGAGCGGCACGCCGTTGAAACTGGTCAACACCACCGTACCCATGCCGTCGGGGGTCGAGACAGAGAAAGTGTCGCTGTCGGTCAGGCTGTCGGGGGTCGTATCCGAACCCGCCGCTTCGCCCGCGCGCACCGGCAGGTCGTCTTCATCGACGAGCAGTTCGGCGCCTTCGGCGCTCAGGCCGTTGATCGTGACGCCATCGTCGGCGCCGTTGATCGTGATCGTCAGCGTTGTCGGCGACGGATCGCCGTCACCGTCGGTGATCGTATAGGTGAAGATTTCGGTCAGCGTCTCGCCGGCCGAGAGGCCCTGCACCGGCTGCGCCGCATTGTTCAGCACATAGGAATAGCTGCCATCGGCATTGAGCGTGAGCGTGCCATAGGCGCCGGCAAGCGGCGTCCCGACGGTGCCGGCGGTCTGGCCGAAGCCGACCGAGGTAACATTCGCGCCATCGGCGCCGCGCACATCGGCCGCGCCATCGGTCGCGTTGGCGTCGCTGCCGCCCGTCCCGGTCAGCACATTGCCGTCGGCGGTCGGGGCGCTTTCGCCCGTGCCGCCGTCTTCACTGACGCTGTCCACGTCGGGGTTGGCGGTCGGGACATCGTCGATGATACGCACGTCGAGGCTGGCATTCGCGCTCGACCCGTCGCTGTCGGTCACGACAACCGCAAAGCTGTCGCCGACGAAATCCTCGCCGATGCTCGTGTGCGTCAGCGTGTTGTCCGACAGGACATAATTATAGGTGAAAGTGCCGCCGATCACCGATCCATCGGCGCCGAGTACGGGCGTGAATCCGGTAATGTTGACGACGCCGAGCGGACTCGTCGCGGTACCTGCGGTGAAGACCCCGTTCGTCACGACCTGCGTGCCGCCGATCGTCACATTGCCGAGCCCGTCGGGGGTCGAGATCGAGAAGCTGCCCGGCTGGGTCAGCGCCGCCGCGTCGGGCGACGAACCGTCGGAGAGATTGGCCTCGTCGACGACGACCTCGCCGCCCTCGGCATTCAGCCCGTTGATGGTGACGCCATCGTCGGCGCCGTTGATCGTGATCGTCAGCGTCGCGCTCGACGTGTCGCCGTCGCCGTCGGTGATCGTGTAGGTGAAGACCTCAGTCAGCGTTTCGCCGGCCGCAAGGCCCTGCACAGGCTGCGCCTGGTTGTTGAGGACATAGGTGTAGCTGCCGTCGGCGTTCAGCGTCAGCGTACCATAGGCGGTCGCGAACGGCTCGCCCAGCGTGCCGCCGGTCACTGCCGTGACCGCCGCGCCATCGGCGCCTTGAGTGTCGGCGACGCCGTCGGTCGCGTTGGCGTCGCCGCCACCCAAGCCCGTCAAGACATTTCCGTCGGCGGTCGGGGGGCTTTCCCCGCTTCCGCTATCCTCGGTCACGCTGTCGACATCGGCGCGCGCGGTCGGGACATCGTCGATAATGCGCACGTCGAGGCTGTCGGTCGCGCTCGATCCGTCGCTGTCGGTCACGACAACCGAAAAATTGTCGAAGACATTGTCTTCGCCCTGCGCGCTATGCGTCAGCGTGTTGTCCGAAAGGACGTAATTATAGGTGAAGGTGCCGCCAATCACCGATCCGTCGGCGCCGAGAACGGGCGTGAAGCCCGTGATGTTGACGACGCCGAGTGGGCTCGTCGCGGTGCCTGCGGTGAAAACGCCATTGGTCACGACCTGCGTGCCGCCGATCGTCACATTGCAGAGCCCGTCGGGGGTCGACACGGTGAAGCTGCCCGGCTGGGTCAGCGCCGCCGCGTCCGGCGACGAACCGTCGGCGAGATTCGCCTCGTCGACGACGACTTCGCCGCCCCGGACGCCCAAACCATTGATCGTCACGCCATCGTCGGCGCCGTTGATCGTGATCGTCAGCGTCGTCGACGACGTGTCGCCGTCGCCGTCGGTGATCGTGTAGGTGAAGACCTCGGTCAGCGTCTGCCCGGCCGAAAGGCCCTGCACCGGCTGCGCCGCATTGTTCAGGACATAGGAATAGCTGCCATTCGCGTTCAGCGTCAGCGTGCCATAGGCGCCGGCAAGCGGCTCGCCTACGGTGCCGCCCGTAACCCCGGTCACGGTCGCGCCGTCGGCGCCCTGCACATCGGCAAAACCATCGGTCGCGTTCGCGTCGGCGCCGCCGGCGCCGGTCAAGACGTTGCCGTCGGCGGTCGGCGCACTTTCCCCCGCGCCGCCGTCTTCGGTCACGCTGTCGACATCTGGACGCGCGGTCGGCGCGTCATCGACGATATCGATCAGCAGGTCGCGGCTGGTACCGCCGCCATCGAGATCGGTGACGACCAGCCCGAAATCGAGCGATTCATTCGGATCGGCGAGCGTGTTGTCGAGCAAAGTATAGCTGAACCCGACCGAGCCCTGGCCGGTGGCGGGGTCATAGCTGTAGCTCGTCACGACGAGTCGGCCCGTCGCGTCGCTGAACACCGTCTGCGGCAGGTTTCCAGGCGTGATGACGGTTCCCGCGAGCGAGACGCTGGCAACACCGTCGAACGAGAAGAAGGACATCGTGCCCGACGCCGTCTCGCTGGTCGCGGCGCTGTTCGATCCGGCCGATTCGCCTTCGCGCGCGGGCAGGCCCGCCTCGAAAACGGTCGCGACGACGGGTTCGGGCGGTGCGGGGTTCGGCGTGTTGCCGATCGCGATCGTCAGCGTCGCGGTCGAGGTATCGCCGTCGCCGTCGGTGATGCGATAGGTGAAGACGTCGTTGACGCCGCCCGGCGTGCCCGGATTCCGGACATAGCTATAGCTGCCGTCGGCGTTGATAGTCAGCGTACCATATTGGCCCTGCACGGTGCCGGGCGCCGAAAAGCCCTCGCTGCCCGCGCCGCGGATCCCGGTCAGGGTTGCGCCGTCGGCGCCCGGCGTGTCGGCGCCGGCTGTGCCGCTGGTCGTCCCCGCGCCGGTCAGGACGTTGCCCGTTTCGGGGCCGCGCGTGCCGCCCGCGAGCTGGTCGGTGTCGTTGCGCGCGGTCGGTACGTCGTCGACGACCGAAATTGTCAGGCGCCCGGGCGCGGTGTCGCCGTCGCGGTCGGTGACGACGATGTTGAACACATCGGTCGGGTTGTTGTTCGCATTGGTGTTGTCGGTCAGCGTATAACTGTATCCGACGTTGCCCGGCGTCAGGCTGGTGATGGTCAGCTGGCCGAGCGGCGTGGTGATCACCTGTCCGACCGCCGTGACGGCGGTGCCGTTGATCGTGATCGAGCTCAGGCCGTCGGGCGCGTCATAGACGATCGACCCCGTGACCGTTTCGCTGTTCGCGGCGCTGTTGCTGCCCGCGGGCTCGTTGCCACGCGCGGGCAGTCCGGCTTCGTTGACGCTGGAGGTCGCGTCGAGCGACCCGGCCGGCTGGTCGGGGGTGACGATCGAAATCGTCGGCTCTTCGTCCGGAACGTCGGGCAGCAGCTCGCGCTCTTCGGGCTGCGGAAAGGCAAGTTCGGTATAAGGGAGCAGGTCACCCAGCGCGTAAGGGTCCTGGATCGCCCCTTCGGGGTCGGCAAAGTTGCCGCCCGAACTGCGGGTACCGGCTTCGGGGTTCAGGTCGTCGAGATTTTCGAGAAGCTGCGCCACCGTGCTGGCGGGAACCGTGTCACCGTCGACCACGATCGCGGGAATGTCGACCGCGCCGCCCGGAATGATGAACACCTGCCCGTTCGGCAGCGTGACGATCAGGTCCGTACCCGAAACCGTGATATCGTCGATCGACGCGCCGGCGGGGAGAACGATACGCCCGCTCGCGTCGGGAACGAGGATTGCCTGAATCATCAGCGGAACGGCCGATGCCGCTGCCGTCACCTTCGCCGCTGCGGCGAGAAATTCGCTGCCCCCAACTGCCTGGTTCGACTGGTCGGTCGGCGCCCCATCGCGCTGCGAACCCGCCATTCCACCCCGGGCCGGATTGTCAAAAGCATCCATGTCAGTTTCCCTCGAATACGCCGCACCCTGCGCCGAAAACGGCACAGCAAAAGCTCCCAAATTTCAGTGCGACCCATCAGTCCGACGACTCGGACTCCCCTACCCCTTTAGGAGAGCATGGTTCTTTCAGACTCCGCAAGCGCGTTAACACATTTTTAGATATCGGAATTTTGCGGGCAGACAGCGACGAATTTCCGTCATTTATTCAAAGCGAATATTTAAAAAATTCAATATGATGCTGAAAACCCACGGCGATCAAAACCGCCGAAAGGACAGCCTATTCTGTCCCGATCCGAACCACAAAAACCAACGCTTCGTCGTAAATTTTCGCGCCGAAGAGCGAGGATCGACGCGAGTCTTAGTGTTCCTCGACTGATTCCTTACTTGGCCAAACCGGAAACAATTGAACCTTACTATGCAAGAAGATTCCAAAACTCGCGCTCCGCCGGGAAGCCATCATGGCCCGGAATGCGCCCGACTGCCGATATGGAAATTCAATATTAAGCTTGTTCGCCCATAGATGCCCCCAAGGAGGCAGCGGTGATATCCTTGCTGGCACATATTGCGAATCCGGCCGAGACGGCCGACCGCCGGCGCACCGAACGCCGGACGCTCCGCCTCGACGTCGCGGCGCGTTCGTCGACGCAGGAAACGGCGGTCGTGATCCGCAACCTGTCGCGAACCGGCCTGCTGATCGAAAGCGACGCCGGTTTTGCGCTTGGTGAAACCTTCATTCTTATCCTGCCCGAACTCGGTGCCGCGCCGGCGCGCGTCGTCCGCGAGGATGGCAAGTCCTTCGGGTGCGAATTCCTGTCGCCCGTCCCCGCGAGCGCAATCAGCGCGGCATTGCTCAAAGCGCCGCATGACGACGACGAAGCCCAAGCGATCGCCGAGGCCTTCGCGATGGGTGATGCCGACGATTTCGTCGCCGCGCGGCCGACCAGCGCCTTGCTCTTCACCGTCCTGACCGCGCTGTTCGCCGCAACGGCGCTGTTGTTCATCGTCGCCCTCGCGACGCTGAATTTTTCGGCCGACTGAAACGCCTTAACCCATAATTGGCAAAGCCCCGGCGCGACGCAGAACCCGCGGCGCGCGCGCAATTTGCCGCATCCGAATTCGCGCTTGACATCGACGACCTCAAATTATTATCCATTTGGATAAATATAAACGGGAGGATGTTGATGAAGAGCCTTTTCGCGGCGTTGATGGGATCGACGCTGCTCGCAACCGGCGCTTATGCGCAGGATAACGCCGCCTCGCCCGCCCCTGCGGCAGAGGAAGCCAGCGGCGACGAGATCGTCGTGACCGCGCAGAAGCGCGAACAGTCTTTGCAGGATGTCCCGCTGTCGGTTGCCGTGCTGAGCGGCCAACAACTCAGCGATCGCAACATCACCGAAATTTCGCAGCTTCAGACGACCACCCCGAACTTCTCCTTCCAGGGCAGCAACAACCCGCGCGGCGCGGGGATTGCGATCCGCGGCATCGGCACGAACAATTTCTCCTCTGCGATCGAAGGCTCGGTCGGCATCGTCATCGACGGTGTGCCGATCGGGCGCCAGGGCGCGGGCATGACCGACCTGTTCGACATCCAGCGCGTCGAAGTGCTGCGCGGTCCGCAAGGCACGCTGTTCGGTAAGAATGCGTCGGCGGGCGTACTCAATATCGTCACCACCGATCCCAGCTACTCTTGGGGCGGCCGGGTGCAGGCGACCTATGGCGAGTTCGACGAGTTTGTGCTGCGCGGGACGGTCACCGGCGGCATCACGCAGAACCTCGCCTTCCGCGCCTCGGCCTATCTGACCAAGCGCGACGGCTATATCCGCAATGTCCTCGACGACAGCAAGCTCAACAACCGCGACGAATGGGGCGGCCGCGCCAAGCTTCTGTGGGAACCCGCCGACAATATCCGCGTCCTCGTCGCGGGCGATTATTCGTCGCGCGACGCCGAATGCTGCATGTGGACGATCCGCAGCTTCGGCAACAATGCGCGGGTCCGCACGCAGGTGACCGCCGCGGGCATCGTCCCGGGTCCGAACAATCGCGAAGTCGCGCTCGACGGCGACACCTTCATCCGGCAGGAAACCTATGGCGGCTCGGTGCAGGTCGACGTCGAGAGCGCCAGCGGCATCACCCTCACCTCGATCACCGGCATGCGCTGGTGGGACGCCGTCGACAATAACGACGCCGACCAGCGCCCCACGCCGGCGCTCAACATCAACAATGGCGACAGCCACCAGCGCCAGTTCACGCAGGAACTGCGCCTGACCTCGCCCTCGGGCCAGCCGCTCGAATGGGTCGGCGGACTGTTCCTGTTCAATCAGGACTATGAACTCGGCAATTCGCAGCAGGGGACGTTCGACCAGCCGCTGCCCCCCGGTATCCAGCTGTCGCGCGCGATCTTCGTCGAGAATGACACGCAGAATTTCGCCGCCTTTGCCGATGCGACCTGGCATCTCAGCGACCGGTTCAACGTCTTCGGCGGGCTGCGCTACACCGTCGAACGGCTGAACACGCATTTCCGCCGTTTCCCCAATCCGAACACCGTCCTCCTCGGCCCCCGCGTCGACCAGAAGTCGAAGCGCGTCGACGGCGCGTGGACGTGGCGCCTCGGCGCGCAGTTCCGCCCCACCGAAGAGGTCACGCTGTACGGCAGCGTCGCGCGCGGCTTCAAGGGCGGCGGCTTCAACGCGCTGCAGGATTCAACGATACTCCGCACCGTCGAACCCGAAATCCCGACCTCTTATGAAGTCGGCGCGAAGACCGAATTGTTCGATCGCCGCGTGCGCTTCAACATCGCCCTGTTCAGCACCGACTTCGACGATTTCCAGGCGCAGGCGATCGGCGTTTCGGACACGGGAACGCTGGTGTTCGACGTGATCAACGCGGGTTCGCTGCGCACGCGCGGGGTCGAGGCCGACATCCACATCAATGCGGGCGGCGGCTTCACGCTGATGGGCGGTGCAGCCTATACCAAGGCCGAATATACCGATTTCAGGGGCGCGCCCTGCTATTTCGGCCAGACGGTCGCGCAAGGCTGTATTGTCTCCGGCGGCCAATCGCGGCAGGACCTGACCGGCAAGGAACTCGCAAACGCGCCCAAGGTCACGGCGAATGCGACCGCGCGTTACGAAACCCAAGTCTTGGCGGCGGGCGCAAGCGTCTTCGGCCAACTCTCCTACGCCTATCGCGGCAAAACTTTCACCGCGCTCGACCTCGACCCGAAATCGGTGCAGAAAGCCTATGGCCTGCTCGATGCGCAGCTGGGCTTCGCATTGCCCGGCGATCGGATGCGGGCGTGGATCTGGGGCAAGAACCTGACCAACAAGAGCTTTGTCGAACTGATCTACGACACGCCGCTCGACACCGGCGGCCAGTCGCAATTCTTCCCTTCGACCGCCGCGCGCCAGTTCGGCGCCACCGTGGAGTATAGGTTCTGATGAAAACGCTCGACCGCCGGAGCCTGATGGCCGCTATCGCGCTGGCAGGCGCCGGCGGGGTTTCGACCCTCGCGCTCGCGAAGTCGAAAGCTCCGGCGGCGCGCAAGCGCCCGCCGAACTTCATCGTCGTCCTCGCCGACGACCTTGGCTATGGCGACATCGGCGCCAATGCCTCGCGCGCGATCCGCACGCCGAACATCGACCGCCTCGCCGCCGACGGGCTGCTGATGACCGATGCCTATGCGTCGGCTAATATCTGTACGCCGTCGCGCGCGGGCCTCCTCACCGGGCGCTATCCGATCCGCACCGGCCTCGCTTGGCAGGTGATCCAGGCAAACGACACCAACGGCCTGCCGCCAGAGGAGGTCACGATCCCCGAAGTGCTGGGCCGCGATTATGTCTCGGCGCTGATCGGCAAATGGCACCTTGGCCACACCCCGCCCTACTGGCCTCCGACGGTGCAGGGCTTCGACCTGTTCTTCGGCCTGCCCTACAGCCACGACATGAAGCCGCTGTCGCTCTACACTGCGGGCAAGGGCGTCGAATTCACGCAGGAAGACGTCGACATGGTGGCGCTGACGCGGCGCTTCTTCGCGCGTGCGGGTGACTTCGTCGAAACGAACCAGCGCCGCCCCTTCTTCCTGATGCTGGCGCTCACCGCGCCACATATCCCGCTGCACCCGAGCAAGGAACATGCCGGCCATTCGCCCGCGGGCGATTATGGCGACGTCGTCGAGGAGGTCGATTCCGAACTCGGCCGCCTGCGCGAACAGCTCGAGCGGCTCGACCTCGCGAACGACACTTATGTCATCGTCACATCGGACAATGGCCCATGGTTCGAAGGATCGGCGGGTCCGCTCCGCGACCGCAAGGGCGGCGCGGGCTGGGACGGCGGCTACCGCGTCCCCTTCGTCGCCTGGGCGCCCGGGCGCATTCCGGCGGGTAGCCGCAGCAACGCAATCACGATGAATTTCGACCTGTTGCCGACCTTCGCCGCGCTCGCGGGCAAGCCGCTTCCCAAGGGGCTGGTCGTCGACGGCAAGGATATCAGCGCGGTGTGGCAAAAGGGCGACCCCAGCCCGCACGACGCGCTGATCTTGTTCGACAATGAAAAGGTCGCGGCGATCCGTACCGACCGCTGGAAATTCGTCGCGCGCAGCTATTACCGCGAATATGATCTGCCGCTCGCGCGCATCGGCGCCAACCTGCTCTTCGACGTCCGCAGCGACCCCAGCGAGGACTATAACCTCGCGACGCGCCACCCAGATGTCGTGAAGGACATGCGCGCACGCTTCGAACAATATCGCCGGACTTTCGAACCATTGGGGCGCAAGAAGGAGCCCGACCGGCTTCCCGGCGGGAAAACCCTGCCCTGACCCATCGGTCATTGCCTGTGCCGGCTCGTCGCTGGTATCGGGATCGAGTTGAATCCAGTCCGGGGCAAACAGATTGCAGTCGAAAACGGCACCAAAAAGAAAAGCGCAGGACCGCGGCGTCGCGACGCGGCAGCGCATTGCCGAAGAAGCGCTTCAGCTTTTTTCGCGCCACGGCTTCGACGGCGTGGGGATACGCGAAATTGCCGAGAGCGTCGGCGTCAAGCACGGGCTGATCAAATATCACTTCGGCACGAAGGACGAATTGTGGCGCGAGGCCGTCCGGCGGATGTTCACCCGAGCGAACGAGATATTGCGCGCCGAGCCCGGCGAGGCCGATCTGCCACCGTACAAGGCGTTCGAAGTCTCGCTGCGGCGTTATGTCCGTTACTGCGCCGAGCACCCCGAACATGCGCGGCTGATGGTCCAGGAATCGTTTCGCGATAACGAACGGCTCACGTGGGCGTCCGAAAACTTCATCCGCCCCAGCCACGACCGGATCTTCGCGCGATGGAACGCACTGATGGACGACGGGACGATGCCGCGGGTCGATCCGGCGCTGATGGTCTATGCGATGACCGGCGCCGCCCAGTCGATCTTCAACCTCGCCGCCGAAGCCAAGCTGACGCACGGCATCGACGCGCTGTCGAACGAAACGATAGAGGCCTATTCAGACGCGATCGTTTCGCTGTTCATGCCCGGCCTGAAAACGGCCGAAGCCGCCAGGAAAAAATAATTATCCATCTGGATAAAAATTAGAGACAGGCGAATTTCGTTGCGATAAGCTCCCTCGATAAGAGGGAGAGACAAGGATGGCCGATGTCAGCGGCGGGACGGCGATACGCCCCGCGTCCATGGAGCAACCGCGCCTGCCGACCGGACAGGTGATCGCTTACGGATCGGGCGATCTCGCCTTCAATCTCTACTTTACCTTCTGCTCGCTCTTCCTCCTCTATTTCTATACCGACGTGCTTGGCCTCTCGGCCTCGATCGCCGGGCTGATCATCATGGCCGCGCTCGTCTGGGAGGGTATCACCGACCCCGCGATGGGCGTGATCGCCAGCCGGACGCGGAGCCGGTTCGGCAGCTATCGCCCCTATCTGTTGTTCGGCGCGCCGGTGCTGGCCTTCGCGTTCATCGCGATGTTCCTGCCGCTCGATCTGTCGGACAATGCGCTCGCCGCCTTCTGCCTTGCGACGCATATCCTGTTCCGCACCGTCTACACCGTCGTGAACATCCCCTTCGTCGCGCTGTCGGCGCGGATGAGCGCCGACTCGCTCGCGCGGTCGCGCCTTGCCGGCGCGCGCATGCTGTTCGCGATCCTCACAGGATTGTTCCTCGCCGCCGCGACGCTTCCGCTTGTGGCCCGTTTCGGCGGCGGGCGCGAAGGATTCCTCTGGGTCGCCGTACTCTATGCAGCCGTCGCGACGCTCGTCCTGCTTAATTGTTTCGGTCGTACGCGCGAGGCGATCGGCGAAGCGCCCGACGCGCATCCGACCTTCGGTGCGATGCTTGCCGCGGTGCGGTCGAACCGCGTGTTCCTGCTGCTGCTCGGTGCAACGCTTGTCGGATCGGTCGGTTACGCGATGGGCGGCAAAGCGCTCCTCTATTACATGAAATATTATGCGGGGTCGGAAGAGACGATCACGATCGGGCTGACGGTGTCGCTCGCCGCCGCTGCGCTGTCGATGCTGGCGTGGGTCAAACTGACGCAACGCATCGGAAAACGTGCCGTGTGGCTCAGCGGGATCGCGATCAGCGCGACCGCCAACATCCTGATCTTCGCGCTCGCACCCAAGGCGGGGCCGACGCTCTACAGCCTGCTCGCGCTCAGCGGCGTCGGGAACGCCGCCTTCGTGCTGACCTTCTGGTCGATGCTGCCCGACACGGTCGAGGTCGGCGAATGGCAGACCGGGCTGCGCGCCGAAGGGGCGCTCGTCGGCTTCCTCGCCTTCACCCAGAAGGTCGCCCTCGGTATCGGGACCGGCCTGATCGGCATCCTCCTCGATCTCATCGGCTATGTCCCCAACGTCGCGCAGACCCCCGAAGCGCTGGCGAACATCCGCGGCCTCGCCACGCTGGCGCCCGCAGCAATGGCGATCGGCGCCGGCCTTTTCATCTATTTCTACCCGCTCGACACCCGCACCCACGCGCGCCTCGTCCGCGCGATCGGTTGGCGCAATGCGCGCCGCAACGGCCGGGCCTCTTCCACCCAAAGCATGGACATATGACATGACCGACCAGCAGTTTGATTTCGCACCCCGGCGCGGCGCCTCTGACGAATGGATCGCCGAAACGATCGACGCGATCATGGAGCATGCAACGCTCGCGGAAAAGGTCGGCATGCTGTCGGGCCGCGGCTTTTTCCAGGAATTCATGGCCGACGACCGGTTGTGGGGCGCGCGTCCCTATCGCGCCGGCAGCGGGATCGAGCGGCTCGGCGTGCCGCCCCTGTGGTTCACCGACGGCCCGCGCGGCGTCGCGCGCGGCCAGAGCACCTGCTTCCCTTGCACGATGGCGCGCGGCGCGACCTTCGACACCGACCTCGAGATGCGGATCGGCGAGGCGATGGGCAAGGAGATCCGCGCGCAGGATTGCGACCTGTCAGGGGCCGTCTGCATCAACATCCTGCGCCATCCCGCGTGGGGCCGCGCGCAGGAAACCTATGGCGAAGACCCGCATCATCTCGGCGCAATGGGGACCGCGCTCGGCCTTGGCATCCAGACGCAGAATGTGATGGCGACGGTCAAGCATTTCGCGCTCAATTCGATGGAAAATGCGCGCTTCAAGATCGACGTGCAGGTCGACGAACGCGCGCTTCACGAAATCTATCTGCCGCATTTCAAGACGGCGCTCGATGCGGGCGTCGCGACCGTGATGAGCGCCTACAACAAGTTCGACGGCGAATATTGCGGCCAGCACCACGGCCTGCTCACCGACATCTTGCGCGGCGAATGGGGCTTTTCGGGCTTCGTCCATTCGGACTGGGTGATGGGGCTCTACAAGCCCTATGCGGTCGCGGCGGGGCTCGATATCGAAAATCCCGAACCGCAGATCCTCGGCGACAAGCTCGTTGCCGCGGTCGAGGCGGGACATCTCGCGCCCTTTGTAATCGACCGCGCGTGCCGCAATATCCTGCGCACGCAATATCGCTTTGCCTGTGCGCCCGATCCGCTGACCGATTACCCCATCGCACTGGTCGCATCGCCCGAACATGTCGCGCTCGCCCGCGAAGCCGCCGAAAAGTCGATCGTGCTGCTCGAAAATGACGGCCTGCTGCCGCTCGATCGCGGCAAACTTCGCCGTCTCGCGGTGCTCGGGCGTCTGGCGAGTCTCCCCAATACGGGCGACATGGGATCGAGCCGCGTGCGCCCGCCCCATGTCGTTACGCCGCTTGAAGCCCTGCGCACCATGCTTGGCGCCGACGCGATTGCGACGGGCGACGAGGATAATATCGACGCTGCGGTCGCGGCGGCGCGCGGCGCCGACGTCGCGCTGGTCGTCGCGGGCTATACCGCGCGCGAAGAAGGCGAATATATTCCGGGCGACATCACGCTGGGACAGGAAAGCGATGGCAGCGTCGGTCGCCCCGCGATCGGCGGCGACCGGCTGTCGCTCGACCTGCCCGCGGAGCAGGTCGCGCTCATCGAAGCCGTCGCAGCGACCGGCACGCCCGTCGTCGTTGCGATCGTCGCGGGCTCGGCAGTGCTTGTCGAGCGCTGGCGCGAACAGGCGTCGGCGATCCTCCAGACCTTCTATTCAGGCATGGAGGGCGGCGCCGCGCTTGCGGACATCCTGTTCGGCGCGGTCAATCCGTCGGGGCGCCTCCCCTTCACCGTCGCTCGCGACCCCGCCGACTATCCGTTCTTCGATCGCGACGCCAACGCGATCACCTATGACTATTGGCACGGCTATGCGAAGCTGGCGCGCGACGGCGTCCAGCCGCGCTATGCCTTCGGCCATGGCCTCAGCTACACGCGCTTCGCGCGCCGAGCGCTGCGCGTCACCGCCCACGACAGGACGCTGAACATCTCGGTGACGGTAGCCAATATCGGCGACCGCGCAGGCGACGAAAGCATCCTTTGCTATGTCGGCTATCCGGGCCAGGTCGAACGCTGGCCGCGCGCGCTCAAGGCCTTTGCACGCGTTTCGCTCGAGCCCGGCGAAGCGCGCACGGTCGCGATGACCATCGATCTGGACGACCTGCGCTATCGCGACGCACGCACGCATGGATGGCGGTTCGAACCCGGCGACTATGACATCATCTTGTCCGACGGCGCGGAAAGCGAGCTGCGCGCATCGGTTCGGCTATAGAAGGTCGCCACAAATCAAGGCGATACGATGCGTGGGTAACCAGGGCCGGGATGACGACGGAGCGTCAGGTCGCCACGATGAGATGCCGGCCTTCGCCGGGATGACGAACTCGGTATTTGCAACTTTATCTAGCCGCCGCTCGCCAGCGTCAAAAACAACGGCCGCTCGCCGCCGCCGTGCACCTCGATCTTCGCGCCGCTGACATAGGCGGCGTCGGCGGACGCGAGAAAACTCACGGCTCCGGCAATATCCGCGCCGCGCGCCATGCGGCCGAGCGGCAGCATCGCATCGATGCGTTTCATGCCTTCCTCGCCGCCATAATGGTCGGCGGCGGCTTCGGTCGCGACCAGCCCGACGATGACCGCGTTCACGCGCACCTTCGGCCCCCATTCCATCGCGAGCGATTCGGTGAGGCTGAGCAACCCCGCCTTCGCCGCGCCGTAGACCGCGGTTCCCGGCGAGGGCCGGACGCCCGACACGCTGGCGATATTGACGATGGCGCCGCCCTCGGCTTGGCGCTGCATGATCCGGTTCGCCGCCTGCGCGACATGGAGCGGCCCCAGCAAGTTGAGCGCGAGCACGCGTTCGGAGAAACGCGGCGATGCGGTCGCGGCATCGGCCTCGGGCGAGCCGCCCGCATTGTTCACGACAAGGTCGAGCCGGCCATGTTGCGCCTCGATGCGACCCACCATCGCCTGCACCTCGTCCGCCGACCGGACATCGCACGCCTGGAAGGTGGCGGCGCGCCCCGCGTTCGACGGAAGCTCGGCAGGCGTATTGCGGCCGCAGATGACGACGTCGAACCCGTCGGCGAGCAAACGCTCGGCAATCGCGCGGCCGATGCCCTTTGCGCCGCCCGTAACCAGCGCGACGCGCTCTTTTCCGTCCGTCATGTCCGCCTCCATCATGCGCCTGATCTCTTCGCTCCGGCCGGGGGAAAGTCTCCCCCCATATGGCGGTATCGGACCCGCCGCCAGACTCCCTAATCGGATCGGACAATGGCGGGAGCACATGCCGTCCGTCGCATGATCACTGGAGAGCGGGTTGAACAAGCAATTGACCATCGAGCAGTTCGTCGGCTCGCTGAAAAGCGGGATGACGATCGGGATCGCCGGCTGGGGTCCGCGCCGCAAGCCGATGGCGCTCGTGCGCGCTATCCTGCGTTCGGACCTCACCGACCTCACCATCGTCGCCTATGGCGGCCCCGACATCGGAATGCTCTGCGCCGCGGGCAAGGTGAAGAAGGTCATCTTCGGCTTCGTCTCGATGGACGCGATCCCGCTCGAACCCTATTTCCGCAAGGCCCGCGAGGCGGGCACTCTCGACATTCTCGAGCTCGACGAAGGCATGCTGCAATGGGGTCTCAAGGCCGCAGCGTTCCGCCTGCCCTTCCTGCCGACGCATGTCGGGCTCGGCACCGACGTCATGACGCATGGCGGGTTCAAGACCGTCCAGTCGCCCTATGACGATGGTGAGGTGCTGCTCGCGATGCCCGCGCTCAAGCTCGACGCCGCGCTGCTCCATGTCCACCGCGCCGACAAGCTCGGCAATATCCAGGCGCTCGGGCCCGACACCTATTATGACGAATGGTTCGCGCGCGCCGCCGACAAGACCTTCGTTTCGGCCGAAGAAGTCGTCGAGCGGATGGACCACAGCTATCCCGGGGATGCCCGCGCGAACATCGTCGAGCGCTGCTTCGTCCATGGCGTGATTGCCGCACCGCTCGGTGCGCATCCGACCTCGATGCCGCCGTCTTACGGATGGGACATGAAGCATCTCAAATCCTACGCCGACAGCGCGCGCGAGGATGGCGGCTGGGACCGCTATTTCGCCGACACGATCGGTGCCGATGAGGCGGGCTATCTCGACCGCGTCGGCGGCAAGGATGCCCTCACCGCCCTCCCCCTTCCCATTTTCTGAGGCGGCTGATACCATGACCACCGCACCCGAATTCACCCTTTGCGAACAGCTCATCGTCGCGGCGTCCGAGGCGTGGCGCAGCAATGGCGAACTCGTCGCGACCGGCATCGGCCCCGCGCCGCGCCTCGCCGCCGGCCTCGCCAAGCTGACGCATACCCCCGAATTGATGATGACCGACGGCGAGGCGTATCTGGTCGAGGATCCGGTTCCGCTCGGCGCGCGCGGTTATGACGACCGCAAGGCGGCGGGCTACCTTCCCTTCTCGCGCTTTTTCGACGCCGCGGTGTGGTCGGGCAAGCGTCACGCGATGGTGACGCCGAGCCAGATCGACCGCTTCGGCCAGACGAACATCTCGTACCTCGGCGGCACCTACGACCAGCCGAAGGTGCAGATGCTCGGCGCGCGCGGCTTTCCGGGCAACAGCATCTGCCATATCAATTCGATGTTCGTCCCCGCGCATTCGAAGCGTGTCTTCGTCGAGGGCGAGGTCGATATGGTGTCGAGCGTCGGCTACAATCCGGCGCGCCGCACCCCCGGCGCAAATTTCAGCCGCGTCGACCTGCGCCTGATCGTCACCGACCTCTGCGTGATGGATTTCGGCGGCAGGGACAATGCGATCCGTGTCGTCATGCTGCACCCCGGCGTGACCTTCGATCAGGTGCGGGAAGCCACCGGCTTCGCGCTCGAAGCCGCGGACGAAATCAGGACCACTCCCGCTCCGACCGCCGAGCAACTCGCGATCATCGCGCGGCTCGACCCGCATGGTCTGCGCGCCGGGGTGCTCAAGGACAATCCCGCGGGCAAGAGGAGCTGAGGCCATGAGCGATCAGAATGACGGGCTGGTCCCGCGCGTCGAGGAAACCCCGGTCTATGAGACCGATACGCCGGTCCTCTATGAGGCCGCCGACGGCATTGCGTGGGTGACGCTCAACCGCCCGCAATATCACAATGTCCAGAACAGCCAGATGACCTACGCGCTCGATGACGCCTTTTTCCGCGCCGTCGACGACGATGCGGTCAAGGTCATCGTCCTCAAATCCGACGCCAAGCATTTCAGCGCTGGCCATGACATCGGCACGCCGGGCCGCGACTTTCATTCGCCGGTCGAACGCCGCCTGATGTGGTACGATCACTCGACCAAGGCCGGCGCAGAAAAGGCCTATGCCCGCGAGCATGAGCAATATCTGGGCATGTGCAAAAGGTGGCGGGACATTCCCAAGCCGACGATCGCGCAGGTCCACGGCGGTTGCATCGCCGGCGGGTTGATGCTCGCATGGGTGTGCGACCTCATCATCGCATCGGACGACGCCTTTTTTCAGGATCCGGTGCTGCAAATGGGCTTTCCGGGCCTCGAATATTTCGCGCATTGCCATGAGCTCAACGTCCGGCTGGCAAAGGAATTCCTGTTCCTCGGCGAGCGGATGAGCGCCGAACGCGCGCGCGAGGCGGGGATGGTCAACCGCGTCGTGCCGCGCGTGGAACTGGCGGGCGAAGTGCAGCGCATCGCCGAACGGATCGCGACGCAGCCTCGCCTCGCGCTCCAGCTCGCGAAGCAGGCGTGCAACCATATGGAGACGCTGGCGGGCAAGAACGCCGGGATCGACGCGGCTTTCGGCTATCATCATTTCGCGCACGCCAACAACAGCCTCGTCAAGGGCGACTATATCGCCGGCTTCGACGGCAAGAAGATGGCCGCGGCGAACAAGAAGGACGCGCAGGAAGGCTGATGGCCGATCCGCTCGCCACCATCCTGACCGAACGGCTCGGTTGCCGGCTGCCGGTGATCCAGACCGCAATGGGCTGGATCGCGACGCCGGGGCTCGTCATCGCGTCGAGCGAGGCGGGCGCCTTCGGCTTCCTCGCGGGCGCGGTGATGCGGCCCGCCGAGCTCGAAGCCGCGATCCTCGCGGTCAAGGCGGGCACGAAGCAGCCCTTCGGCGTCAATTTCCACATGTTCCAGCCGGGCGCGGCGGAGATCGTCGAGATCGTCCTGAAGCACCGCGACCAGATCCGCGCGGTGAGCTTCGGGCGC
Source organism: Sphingopyxis sp. (assembly GCF_035998905.1). GTDB lineage: Bacteria > Pseudomonadota > Alphaproteobacteria > Sphingomonadales > Sphingomonadaceae > Sphingopyxis. The sequence continues at coordinate 374,595 of NZ_DASYHG010000030.1, forward strand.
GGCCCCGATGCGAAGATGATCGGGCGCTTCAGGGATGCCGGCATCCTCTGCGTACCGACCGTCGGCGCCGTCAAGCATGCGCAGAAAATGGTGCAATTGGGCGTCGACATGGTCACCGTTCAGGGCGGCGAAGGCGGCGGGCATACCGGCTCGGTCGCCTCGACGATCCTGCTGCCGCAGGTGCTCGACGCAGTGAAGGTGCCGGTGATCGCGGCGGGCGGCTTCGGCGACGGGCGCGGGCTCGCGGCGGCGCTGGCGTTCGGCGCGGTCGGCATCGCGATGGGTACGCGTTTCCTGATGACGCGCGAGAGCCCGATTCCCGACCTCACCAAGGCGCGTTACGTGAGGGCGGGCACCGACGATATTCTCGTCTCGACCAAGGTCGATGGCCTGCCGCAGCGGATGATCCGCAATGCGCTGCTGAACCGCATCGAACGCTCGACGGGGATCGGCGTCTGGCGCCGCGCGGTCGAAAGCGGGCTCGCGATGAAACGCCAGACGGGCGCCTCGTTCGGCGAGTTGCTGCGCGCCGCCAAGGGCATGACGAGCCACGGCGGCCTCACCCTGCCGCAGGCGATGATGGCCGCCTCCGCCCCGATGCTGATCCAGAAGGCGGTGGTCGAGGGCGACCCCGATCATGGCCTGATGGCGACGGGGCTCGTCGCCGGGCGCCTCGACGATCTGCCAAGCTGCGCCGACCTGCTCGGCGATATCGAGCGCGACGCGCGCGCGCGCCTCGCCGCGCTTTCCTCTTCATCGCAAACGGGGGCCTGACCCATGCCGATCCATACCGAGATCAAGGACCGCATCGCCGAGATCGTCTTCGACGTGCCGCCGGTCAACGCGTTCGACAGCGAAACGTGGAACAGCCTGCCCGCGATCATCCGCGAAGCAGGGCAGAACCCCGAGGTCAATGTCGTGCTGATCCGCGCGGCCGAAAGCGCGCGCGGCTTCTGCGGCGGCGTCGACATCAAGGAGATGCAGGCGCATCCCGAGCGCATCACCCTGCTCAACCGCGGCAATTATCTGACCTTCAAGGCGGTGCGCGACTGCGAAGTGCCCGTCGTGACCGCCGTCCACAAATTCGTGATCGGCGGCGGCATCGGCATCTGCGGCGCGTCGGACACGATCATCGCCGCCGACGACGCCTTCTTCTCGCTGCCCGAGGTCGATCGCGGCGCGATGGGCGGCGCCTCGCACCTCTCGCGCATGCTGCCGCTGCACAAGGTGCGCGCGGCCTTCTTCACCGGGGGCAATATCCCGGTCGAGGAAGCATACCGGCTCGGCGCGGTCGAAAAGATCGTGCCCCGCGAGGCGCTCGTCGACGAGGCCCGTGCCTTCGCCGCTGTGATCGCAGGCAAGTCGCGCAAGGCATTGGTGATCGCGAAGGAGGCGCTCAACGGCCTCGAAGCGCGCGACGTCGACCGCGGCTATCGCTGGGAACAGGGCTTCACGCTCGAAATGTATATGCACGAAGACAGCCAGAAATCGCGCGACGCCTTCGTCGAGACGGGCAAGGCGGCCGAATTCTGATGGACCTCGCCTACACCCTCGAACAACAGGATTTCCGCGCCGAAGTGCGTGCGTGGATGGAAGCGAACGTCCCGAAGGAACCGCTCGTCACCTTGGAGCGCGAGGACGGCTACCACCAGCATGTCGAATGGGAGCGGAAACTCGCGAGCGGCAACTGGGGCATGGTGACCTGGCCCGAAACCTATGGCGGGCGCGGGCTCGACCTGATCCAGTGGCTGATTTTCGAGGAAGAATATTACCGCGCCGGCGCGCCGCTGCGCGTCAACCAGAACGGCATCTTCCTGCTCGGCCCGACCGTCATGGAGTTCGGCACCGACGAGCAGAAAGCGCGCTTCCTGACCCCGATGGCGAAGGGCGAGGTGATCTGGGCGCAGGCATGGTCCGAACCCAATGCCGGGTCGGACATGGCGGCGATCACGTCGAAGGCGATCCGTGACGGCGACCATTATGTGATCTCGGGCCAAAAGACCTGGTCGAGCCGCGCGAGCTTTGCCGACTGGGGTTTCGGCCTGTTCCGTACCGATCCCGAATCGAAGCGGCACAAGGGGCTGAGCTTCATCCTGTTCGATCTGAACGCGCCCGGCGTGACGCGCCGCCCGATCCGCCAGCTTCACGGCGATCCGGGTTTTGCCGAGCTGTTCTTCGACGAAGTGCGCGTGCCGGTCGAGAACCGCATCGCGGGCGAAGGCGAAGGCTGGAACGTCGCGATGGCGACCGCGGGCTTCGAGCGCGGGCTGATGCTGCGTTCGCCCGCACGTTTTCAGGCCGCCGCCGAACGCCTCGTCAAACTGTTCCGCACGCACGAGGCCAAGGTGGCACCTGCCGCGCGCGAACAGGTGATGCAGGCGTGGATGGATGCCCAAGCCTATGCCTACAACACCTATGCCGTCGCGTCGAAGATCATGGCGGGCGGGCATATCGGCGCCGAGGCGAGCCTCAACAAGATCTTCTGGTCCGAACTCGACCGCGCCGCGCATCGCACCGCGATGCAGATCCTCGGTGCCTCTGCCGAGCTGCGTCACCTCGACGGCGGCGCACTCAACGCGTGGCTCGAAGGCTATATCTTCTCGCTCTCGGGCCCGATCTACGCCGGGTCGAACGAGATTCAGCGCAACATCATCGCCGAGCGCCTGCTCGGTCTGCCGAGGTAAGCGGGTCATGGATTTCACCATCACCGAAGATCAGGCGACGCTGACACAGGGCGTGCGCGACTATCTGGCGGGCGTCCACACGCCCGAAGTACTGCGCGCGCTCGACGTCAGTGAAAGCCGCCGCTCGACCGACGTCTGGCAGGGTCTCGTCGAAATGGGCCTGCCCGGCCTGCTCGTCCCCGAGGCGCAGGGCGGGCTCGGCCTGTCGTTGCTCGACGCGGTGCTGATCGCCGCCGAACTCGGCCGCGCCGGGGTCGCCGAGCCGCTCGCCGACACCGCGCTCGTCGCCGCGCCGCTGCTCGCCAAGGCCGGCGGTCAGGGCGCGCTGCTTTCCGCGATCGCCGCCGGTGAGGCAAAGGTCGCGCTCCAGCATCCAACCAATCCGTGGGTCGCGGACCTCGACGGCGCAATGCACTTCTTGTCGGTCAAGGACGGCGCGCTGCTGCTCGCCGAAAGGAGCGGCGCCGCCGAGCTGATCGACAGCGTCGACCCGCTCCGCCGCCTCTATGCGCCCGTTGCACCCACGGGCGCAGAAGTCGGTTCGGCCAACGCCCTCCTCGATCATGCCGCACTGATCGCCGCCGCACAGCTGGTCGGCGTCGCCGACGCGATGCTCGAACAGGCGACCGACTATGCGAAGAACCGCAGCCAGTTCGGTCAGCCGATCGGTGCCTTCCAAGCCGTCAAGCATCACCTCGCGACTGCGGTCGTGAAGATCGAGTTCGCCAAGCCGGTGATCCAGCGTGCCGCCGTCGCGCTCTTCGAGGGGGCCGCCAGCGCGTCCGTCCATGTCAGCCATGCCAAGCTCGCCGCCGCCGACGCCGCCTGGGCGATGAGCGAGACCGCGATCCAGACGCACGGCGCCATGGGCTACACCTATGAAGTCGACCTGCATTTCTGGATGAAGCGCGCCTGGGCGCTCGCCGGTGCATGGGGCGACCGCGCCTTCCACCTCGCGCGCATCGACGCCGCCGTCATCGGCGGCACGCTGCCGATCGGCCCCGGCCACAGCTTCGCATAAGGAACAAGAATATGGCTGAAGCCTATATCATCGACGCCGTCCGCACCCCCATCGGGCGCAAGAAGGGCAGCCTCGCCGCCGTCCACCCCGCCGACCTCGCCGCGCATCCGATTCTGGCGCTCGTCGAACGCACCGGTATCGACGCAGCCGAAGTCGACGACGTCGTCTGGGGCTGCTGCGACACGATCGGCCCGCAGGCGGGCGACATCGGCCGCACCGCATGGCTCGTCGCGGGGCTTCCCGAGCATGTTCCGGGCACGACGATCGACCGCCAGTGCGGATCGTCGCAGCAGGCGGTGCATTTCGCCGCGCAGGGCGTGATGAGCGGGACGCAGGATCTGGTCGTCGCGGGCGGCAGCCAGGCGATGAACGCGATTCCGATTTCGGCGGCGATGTACGCGGGGCAGGCCTATGGCTTCGACAGCCCCTTCATCGGCGCGAAAGGCTGGGACGCACGCTATGGCGCGCAAGAAATCAACCAGATCAAGTCGGCCGAGATGATCGCGAACAAGTGGCAGATCAGCCGCGAAGCGATGGAAGCCTTTGCCACCGAATCGCACCGCCGTGCGCAGGCCGCCATCGACAATGGCTGGTTCAAGGCCGAGATCGCGCCCTTTGAGGGGCTGGAGCAGGACGAAACCGTCCGCCCGCAGACGACTCCCGAAGGCCTCGCGACACTCAAGACCGTCAACGAGGACGGCGTCATCACCGCAGGGATAGCCAGCCAGAATTGCGACGGCGCCGCCGCGCTGCTGATCGCAAGCGAAGCGGCGGTGAAGGCGCACGGCCTGAAACCCCGCGCGCGCATCCATCACCTGTCGGTGCGCGCCGACAATCCGGTGTGGATGCTCACCGGCCCGATCCCCGCGACGAAATACGCGCTCGAAAAGGCGGGCATGACGGTGGGCGACATCGACCTGTTCGAATGCAACGAGGCCTTCGCAAGCATCCCGATGGCGTGGATGCAGGAACTCGGCGTCCCGCACGAAAAGGTCAATGTGCAAGGCGGCGCGATCGCGCTCGGCCATCCGATCGGCGCGACCGGCGCGCGCCTGATGACCACCTTGCTCGGCGCGCTCGAACGCACCGGCGGCCGCTACGGCCTCCAGACCATGTGCGAAGGCGGCGGTCAGGCTAACGTCACCATCATCGAAAGGCTGTAAGACCCATGGGTATCTGCGACGGACGGACCGTCATCATCACCGGCGCGGCGCGCGGGCTTGGGCGTTCCTATGCGCTCGCCTTCGCCGCCGAGGGCGCCAATGTCGTCGTCAACGACATCGGCACCAGCCTGTCGGGCGAAGGCCGCGACACCTCGGCAGCGGATGATGTCGTCGCCGAAATCGAGGCGGCGGGCGGCAACGCGATCGCCAATTATGAGGACATCACCGACTGGGATGCCGCAAAGCGGATCGTCGATGCCGCGGTCGCAGCGTTCGGCGACCTGCACATCGTCGTCAACAATGCCGGGATCGTCCGCGACCGCATGTTCGTCTCGGCGACCCCCGAAGAATGGGATGCGACGATGCACGTCCATTTGCGCGGTCATTTCTGCGTCAGCCGCCACGCGGTCGATTATTGGCGTGCGCAGCAGAAGGCGGGCAATCCCGTCGACGCGCGCATCATCAACACCACCAGCGGCGCGGGCCTTCAGGGCTCGATCGCGCAGGCGGCCTATTCGACCGCCAAGGGCGGCATCGCCGCGCTGACGCTCGTACAGGCGGCCGAACTCGGCCGCTATGGCATCACCTCCAACGCGCTCGCCCCCGCGGCGCGCACGCGAATGACCGAAGGCGCCTTCGCCGACAAGATGGCGGCGGTCGGAAGCGGTTTCGACGTGCAGGATCCCGACAATATCGCGCCCACCGTCGTCTGGCTGGGTTCGGCGCAGTCGCGCCACGTCACCGGCTGCGTCTTCGAACTCGAAGGCGGCCGCATCACGATCGAGGATGGCTGGAAGCTCGGCCCGACGGTCGACAAGCAAGCCAAATGGGTCCCCGCCGACGTTGGCGGCGCGGTCGATAAGCTGCTGTCCGAGCGCGCCGAACCGCGCAAGGTCTGGGGCAGCTAGGATGCGTTTCGCCTTCACCGACGAACAGGCGATGATCGCCGAGACGGCGAAGGCGTTCTTCGCCGAGCAGGCGACGAGCGAACGCACGCGCGCCGCGATGGCGCGGACGGGTGCCGACGACGCGCTGTGGCAGGCGTTCGCCGCCGAACTCGGCCTCGCCGGGGTCGCGGTGCCCGAGAGCGAGGGCGGCGTCGGGCTCGGTATGGTCGAACTCGCCATCCTTGCCGAAGAAGCGGGGCGGCACGTGGCGGCGCTGCCGCTGCTTGCCAGCATCGGCCTCGCCGTCCCCGCGATCCTCGCCGGGGGCAGCGTCGGACACAAGGCGCGCCTCCTCCCCCGCCTCGCCGCGAGCGACCTGGTCGCGAGCTTCGCCGAGGCCGCGCCCGGCACGACATGGATCGACGGCGCCCTGACCGGCGCCGCGTTGCACGTTCCGCACGGCGCGCGCGCCGATCTGTTCGTGGTGGCGGTCGCCGAAAGCGCGGTCCTTGTCGAGCGCGACGCACCCGGCCTCACCGTCACGCCGCTCACCAGCATGGACCAGACGCGCCCCTATGCGCGGCTCGATTTCGGCGCGGTGTCGGCGGAGCCGCTCGCCGACCCTGCCGCAGCCCTCGTCGCCGCGCGCCGCACCGGCGCGCTCGTCATCGCCGCCGATGCCTTGGGCGGCGCGCAAGCCTGTCTCGACCGCACGGTCGCCTATGCACGCGAACGCGTCCAGTTCGGCCGCGCGATCGGCAGTTTCCAGGCGGTCAAGCATCGGCTTGCCGACATGATGGTCGCGGTCGAGCAGGCCCGCTCGGCGGTCTATTGGGCCGCGTGCGCGATCGACGAAGGATCGGACGAGGCCGCCTTCGCGGTCCACGCCGCCAAGGCCTTCGCCTGCGACACCTATAGCGACGCGGCGGGCGAGATGATCCAGCTCCACGGCGGCATCGGCTTCACCTGGGAGCATGACGCGCACCTCTATTTCAAGCGCGCGCGCAGCAACCGCGGCCTGCTCGGCACCCCCGACTGGCACCGCGAGCAGATCGCCGCCCTCGCCGGACTGGATGACGCCGCATGAACCTTGGATTCTCTCCCGCCGAAGAGGCTTTCCGCGCCGACGCCGCGGCATGGCTGAACGCCGAATTGAGCGGTCCCTTCGCCGATGTCCGCGGGCTGACCAGCCTCACCGAAATGCCCGAACGCCGCCGCGACTGGGAAAAACGGCTGGGCGAAGCCGGCTGGAGCTGCGTCGGCTGGCCCAAGGCGTATGGCGGCCGCGACGCGACGCTCGCACAGCAGGTCATTTTCGCCGAGGAATATGCGCGTGCGGGCGCGCCGCCGCGGCTCAACCATATCGGCATCGAACTCGCCGGCCCGACGATCCTCGCCTTTGGCACCGACGATCAGAAAGCGCACTTCCTGCCCAAAATCGCGAGGGGCGAGGAAATCTGGTGCCAGGGCTATTCCGAGCCCGGCGCGGGGTCCGACCTCGCCAACGTCCGCACGCGCGCGTGGCGCGAGGGCGACGAGTGGGTGATCGAGGGGCAGAAGGTCTGGACCAGCCTCGCGCAATTTTCCGACTGGATCTTCGTCATCGTGCGCAGCGAGGACGGCTCGAAGGGCCCCAAGGGCCTGTCCTTCCTGCTCGTCCCCGTCGATCAGCCCGGCGTTACCGTCCGCCCGATCCACCAGATCACCGGCGAGGCCGAATTCAACGAGACCTTCTTCGACGGCGCGCGCACCGACGCGGCAAATATTCTCGGGGCACCGGGCGACGGCTGGAAGGTCGCGATGGGGCTGCTCGGTTTCGAGCGCGGCGTGTCGACGCTCGCGCAGCAGATGGGGTTCCGCAACGAACTCGACGCGGTCATTGCTGCGGCGCGCGCCAATGGCGAGGCGCAGAATCCCCTGATCCGCCAGCGCATCGCCAAGGCCGAAATCGGCCTCCGGCTGATGCGCTACGGCGCGCTCCGGATGCTCAGCGAGACGCAAGGTGGCAAGCTCAACCTCGCCGCGCTCACCTACAAGATCCAGTGGGCGACGTGGCGCCGCGACCTTGGCGAACTCGCGATGGATGTGCTCGGTCAGGCGGGCGAGACCATCGCGGGCGGCGACTATGCCTTCCCGGCACTGCCCAACCTGTTCCTCTACAGCCGCGCCGACACGATTTACGGCGGCACCAACGAGATCCAGCGCAACATCATCGCCGAGCGCGCACTCGGCCTTCCGCGCGAGCCGCGCGGCGACCTCAAGTAAAGGAATTCAAGCGTGGCACGACCCGCCCCCGAATACCCCACCCCCACCGGCCTCCTGAAGGGCAAGACCGTGCTGATCACCGCCGCTGCGGGCAGCGGCATCGGCGGCGCGGTCGCCCAGCGCGCGGCGGAGGAAGGCGCGACCCTCTTCCTCTCCGACATGCACGAGCGCCGGCTCGGCGAGACCGCCGACCGCATCGCGGGCCTGGGCTTCGCGCGGCCGGGCACGCTCGTCTGCGACGTTACCGACGAGGCGCAGGTTCGAGCGCTTGTGCAGGGCGCGATCGGCGCGATGGGCCATGTCGATGTGCTGATCAACAATGCCGGGCTGGGCGGCGCGGCGCCCGTCGTCGAGATGACCGACGATCAGTGGCACAAGGTGCTCGACGTGACCTTGACCAGCGTGTTCCGTATGACCCGCGCTATGCTGCCGCACATGTACGAACGCCAGAAGGGCGCGATCGTCAACAACGCCTCGGTGCTCGGCTGGCGCGCGCAGAAACTGCAGGCGCATTATGCCGCGGCCAAGGCCGGGGTGATGGCCTTCACGCGCTGCTCGGCGCTCGAAGCCGCCGAACAGGGGGTCCGCATCAACGCCGTATCGCCCAGCCTCGCGATGCACGCCTCGCTGTCGAAGGTGACGCCGCCGGGCTTGCTCGAGGAGCTGACCGAAAAAGAGGCGTTCGGCCGCTATGCCGAGCCCTGGGAAGTGGCGAACGTCATGCTGTTCCTCGCGAGCGACCTGTCTTCCTATATGGCGGGCGAAGTCGTTTCGGTATCGAGCCAGCAGGCATGAGCGCGCGCGTCTTCGAAACCCCCGCGGCGCTGCTGGCGGCCGTCGGCGAGCGTTTCGGCCCGACCGACTGGGTGGCGATCGAGCAGGACCGCATCAACCTGTTCGCGAAGGCGACCGACGATCACCAGTGGATCCACGTCGACCCCGCGCGCGCGAAGGATGGCCCGTTCGGCGGCACGATCGCGCACGGCTATCTGACGATGAGCCTCGTCAACCGCTTCCTTCCCGCGCTTGTCGAAGTGCGCGGCGTTTCGATGGGGATCAACATCGGCACCGACAACCTCCGCTTCCTGAACCCCGTCCGGTCGGGCAGCCGCATCCGCGGCGTCGGCGAACTGGTCAAGGCCGAGGAAGCCAAGGGCGGCGTGCAGGCGGTGGTGCGTGTGACGGTGGAGATCGAGGGCGTCGAAAAGCCCGCGTGCGTCGTAGACACAATCAGCCGTTTTTACCCGGAAAAGTGAGTTGCCGTAGGGGTGGGAAGCTGCCTTCCCCCATTTTCGTCATCCCGGACTTGATCCGGGATCGCGCGGCGCTGAAGTCATGGACCCCGGATCAAGTCCGGGGTGACGATTATCGGGAGGTCGGCCTCCAGTCGAAAACGCCCCGCCCCGATCACCCCCGCAGCAAAAACTTCTGCACCTTGCCCGCGGCGTTCATCGGCAGCGCGTCCAATATCTCGACCCGCCGCGGGACCTTGTAGTTCGCCATATTCTCGCGGCACCAGGCGACGATCTCCTCCGCCGATGCCACGGCGCCGGGACGCAGCACGACGAACGCGATCGGCACCTCGCCCAGCCGTTCGTCGGGAACGCCGATCACCGCCGACTGCAGTACCGCGGGATGCGCCGCGAGCAGGCCCTCGATCTCGGCGGGATAGGCGTTGAAGCCGCCGACGATGAAGATGTCCTTCGCGCGGTCGGTGATCTTCACATTGCCGCGCGCGTCGCGCACCGCGATGTCGCCCGTCCGCAGCCAGCCTTCGGCGTCGATCGCGGCAGCGGTGGCGCCGGGGTCGTTGAAATAGCCGCGCATCACGTTGGGGCCGCGCACCAGCAGCTCGCCCGCTTCACCCGTCGCGACATCGGCCCCGTCGCGATCGACGAGCCGGACCTCGATTCCGGCGAGCGGCCGCCCGGCGGTGTTCGCAACGGTCTCCGCATCGTCGCCCGCGCTGCACATCGTCACGACCCCGCACGTCTCGGTCAGCCCATAGGCGGTGAGCACGATATCGATGCCGAGCTTGCCGCGCATCTCCTCGATCAGCGTCACCGGAACCGATGCCGCGCCGGTGATCGACACGCGCAGCGAGGACAGATCATGGGCTTCATAGGGTCCGGCGAGCAGGCTCTGGAAAATGGTCGGCGGCCCCGGCAGCAGCGTCACGCGTTCGGCTTCGATCCGCTTCAGCACTATTTCTGTGTCGAACACCGCGTGCGGCAGCACAGTTGCGCCGTGCATCAGCGCGACGAGCCAGCCGGCCTTGTAACCGAAGCTGTGAAAGAAGGGGTTGATGATCAGGAAATTGTCATCGGGTCCATAGCCGAGCCCGCCGCCATAGGCACGGTAAAGCCGGACATTCTGGCCGTGTGTCGTCACCGCGCCCTTGGGATTCCCCGTCGTGCCCGAGGTGAAGAGGATGTCGCAGACATCATCTTCGTCCAGCGCGTCGAGCCGTTCGGCGACCTCGTCTTCGGCGACCTCCGCGCCACGCTCCAGAAACGCCTGCCACGGCTGGCCGCCCGCTTCGCCGTCGAGCAGCACGATGCCGGCAAGGTCGGGCAATTCTTCGTCCGCGATCAGCGCCGGATAGGCGGTGCCAAGGAATTCGGCGACAGTCAGCAACAGCTTCGCCCCGCTAGCGCGCAATATATATCCGGCCTCGCGCCCCTTGAGCCGCGTGTTGAGCGGCACGATCGCCGCGCCGGCCGCCTGCGCGCCGATCGCGGCGACGATCCATTCCACCGAATTGGGCGCCCAGATCGCGACGCGGTCGCCCGCCGATACACCTGCGGCGATGAAGGCGCGAGCACTGGTACCGATCAGCGACGGCAGATCGTCATAGGTGACGGCCCGGCCGTCCTCGCCGCGGATCGCGACGCGATCGGCATAGGCGGCCGCGGCTTCGAGGATCATGTGCGGGATCGTCGTCTTCGGTTCGGACACGGCCATCGTCTCTCCGTTCGCGCGCGTCGCACGCCATGTTTCCATCGCTTCCGGTGACGCGCCGCGCGCCGCGCCACAACCCCTATTCGGGGGCTTCGGCGTCGATGTTGCCGCGCCAAGGAGGCAGCCTATAGAGTGGGAACGGGGATCGGGGGAACGGAGTCGGAATGCCCAGCTACAAGCCTGTTGCCGAAGTCGACGAGCTGGTGACGCTGATCTATCGCGGTGCGCTCGAAGAAACGCCCTGGCAAAGCTTCCTCGAGGCGCTCAACCGGCGGATGCAGCGGCAGAGTGCCGCGATCACGTTGCGCCTCAGCCGCCCCGGCATGCCTCCCTTCATCATCTGGGCGCCTCCGCCGCCGATCGGCGAGCAGGAAGCGCGCCGCATCCATCGCATCCACGCCGAACTCGGCGACCTCGACCCGCTGCGCAACGCGCTCGCGCGGCCCGGCGACATCTACCGACTGAGCGAGATCGTCTCGCCCGACGCCCTCCATGCCAGCCGTTTCTATGCCGAAATATTGCAACCCTATGGCATCGAATATCAGCTCGGCATGTATATTTCCGAACCCGGCGGGTGGGAGGGTAATGTCGGGCTGACCGACGGCCCCGACGGCGAGGATTTTTCCGACGACGACAAGGCGATGCTGATCGCGCTGCGCCCGCACCTCGAACTGTCGCTCGCGCTTTTCGCCCGCCTCCGGCGCGAAGAGACCGAGGTGCAGGTGATGATCGACACACTCGACCGGCTGACGCTATGCACCTTCATCCTCGACGGCGCGGGCCGCATCCTGCGCAGCAACAGCGCGGGCCGCACGCTCGCGCGGGCGAACAAGGGCCTCCGCACCGCGGGCGAGCGGCTCGCACTCGCCAACCAGTCAGGCAACACGCAGCTCCAGAAACTGATCGGCCATGCCGTCGCCGCGCACCGCGACGGCGGCAGCTTCGCCGAGGGATTGCGCGTCGAGGCCGATTTCGACGGACATCTCGGCATCCTTGTCCGCTCAATCGAGGCGCGATCGCATTATGGCAATGAAGCGGGGCCGGCAGCGGTCGTCTATGTCTCGGGGCTCGACAACAGCCAGCCGCTCGAGGGGCTCGTCGCGCAGATTTTCGACCTGACCCCGTCGGAAGCGCAACTCGCGGCGCTGCTCGCGTCGGGCCTCAGCCTGTCCGAAGCGGCAGAAAAGCTGGAGTTTACCGAAAATACCGTACGCAGCTATTGCAAGACGATCCTCAGCAAGACCGGCGTCGGGCGCCAGGCCGACCTCGTCCGCCTGATCCTGCGCAGTGTCGCGGTTCTCGGCTGATCGCCATCTAGTCCAATTGGGCGATCCCCTAGGCTCGCCGGCAGCCCCCCAACGGGGCGCCGCCCATGATCCTCGGCGCGACCGAATCTGCACTGATCCAGCCTGCCGGCGCGTTGGCGCTCCCCGCCGAGGCATGCTGCGGCCTCTGGCTAGCCCGCGCTCGGGCCGGATCAACGGGCAGGAAATCATCGCCGATGCGGGCTTCCCCGCCAGCTATCCGCCGATGCCAGGATGAGCCGGAGAGCGCGTCAGTCGCGCTCGACGCGGATGCGGCTGAGCCGGGTCCTGGCGATGAGCCAGCGCCCGCGCGCCTTGCGGTAACAGTCGTGATAATGTCCAAATCCGTGGCGCGAACGGCCGGCAAGGTCGCTTCCTTCGCCCGCCCAGAAATGGTCGTCCATCGCCCATATCCCTTCGGCGTCGCGCGCGCCGGTGAACCGGATCTCGAAGCTGTGAACATGATGGACCGTCGTGGCATTTTCGAGCGCCGCAGTGACCCCAGCGACGAATGCGTCGGCGCCGGTCGTCAGCAAGGCTTCGTCGGTTTCACCCGGCATCTCGCGGAAGTCGCCGACCATGTCATCGGTGAGCAGGCTGCGCAGCAGTGGCCAGTCCTTGGTGTCAAGCGCGCGCAGGTAACGCGCTTTGAGCAGCCTGATCTCTTCTATCGCGGCGAGATTGACGGCTTCGGTCATGATTCAATTCCCCTCCAGGAAGGCGGCTCGATAGGCCGCGAAACGCTGTTCGACATCGGAGCGGACCAGACCGAAATCTTCAAGGGCATATTTATGCGGCGCGCGATCTTCGCGCTTGCTGGCTTCGATCGACCCGGCCATCCCCCGGCCGGAAAATGCGAAATAGGACCGCTGAATACGACGGGCGTCGCTACCAGGGCCGCAACGCATCGAAGCCGCATATGGCTGGAGGCGTGTCGCTACGCGCTACGACCGATGGCCCAGAATCTTCTCTGCCATCGCCCCTGCCGCGGCCGTCCTCTTCTGGCTCTGATCCAAGGGTCCCAGGCCTTAAGCGGCCCGAGCGGAGCCCACATCACTCAAACGGACCATATCGCGACACGCTGCCGCGCGCGTCAGCCTTCGACCGCGCGGCGGTAGTGCGGCAGCGCGACCAGCAGCAATGCGACGATCAACGGCAGGACGACCGCACCGGCGATCGCGATCGAATAGCCGAGCGCCGCCTGATCGCCGAAACCGAAATCGGTGATCGCCGCGATGACGCTGGCACCGAGTCCCATGCCCACCAGATTGACGCACAAGAGCGAGATGGCGGTGACCTGTCCGCGCAGCTGATTGGGCGTCACATCCTGGATCGCCGTCAGCATCACCCCTTGCGACGCCTGCCCGATCAACGTGCCGATCGCCATCATCGTCAGCGACAGGAAGGCCGTCGGCATCAACGGCGCGATGATCAGCGGCACGCCTTTCAGCACGGTGGCGATCAGCACGACGCGCATATTCGCGTCGGCCCTCCCCCCCTGCATCAACCGCCCTGCGAGCCAGCCGCCCGACAGCGTGCCCACCGTGCCGCAGGTCAGCATGATCATCCCGTAAGACATGCCGACCTCGGCGGGGCTCATGCCATAGCTGCGGATCAGGAAGGTCGGAAACCACAGCGCCGTGCCGATCGCCAGAAGCGCAATCAGGGCGAGCGAACCGATCAGCGAGCCGAACAGCGCCCAGCGTTCGGAAATATAGTCGAATCCTTCGCGCAGGCTGCTTTGCACCGACAGGTTCGCCGCCAGCTCCTGCCGCGCCGGCTCGCGGATCATCATCATCAGCGCGGCGACGATCAATCCGGGTACCGCAACACAGAGGAACACCATCTGCCACGGTTCGAAACTGCCGAGCCAGGGCAGTGTCGCGCCGCCGGCTTTGGTGAATCGCGCGAGCAGCCAGCCGCCGATCAATAGCGCGAGGCCGCCGCCGATCGGATAACCGATCGCATAGAAGCTGATCGCGAGCGCCCGCCGACGCCGCTCGAAATAGTCGCTGATCAGCGAATAGGCGGTCGGGCTGAGCGTCGCTTCACCCACCCCGACGCCAACGCGCGCGAGGAAGAGGCCGATGAAGCTGCTGGTAAAGCCGCACGCGGCGGTCATCGCCGACCAGAACAGCACCCCCCAGACGATCAATGTCGCGCGCCTTTTGGTGCGATCGACAAAGCGGCCGATGGGCAGCGCGGCGATGCTGTAGAGAAGCGAAAAGGCAAAGCCCTGGAGCAGGCTGATTTCGAAATCGCTGAGGTTCAGGTCGCGCTGGATCGGCTCGACCATCAAGGTCAGCACACGCGCGTCGATCGCGCTGAAGCAATAGCCGATGAACAGAATCGCGACGACGAACCAGCGGTAGACGCCGCGAGAGGGCGCAGCGCCTACCACCGGCGCGTCGGACGCCGCCGCGCTCACCATGCCGAGGGCGGATCCCGCCGCGCCAATATCTGTTCGGTGCGCGCCGCAATCAGCACATCATTCTCCCCGCTCTCCGGCAGCAGCCAGAAGCGCCCCGCGCGCACGCCGTCAAGCGCGAAGGCCGAAACTTCGCCGGGCTCGGTGAGTTTGAGCTGGAGCCCGGTGGTGCGGACCAGATCCTCCATCGTGCGGTACGCGACCTTCGTCTGCGCCTCATTCTCCACATAGTCGGCGGGACGCACTTCGCCCGACGCCATGATCGCGGTGTTGACCGTGTGCGGACCGGGAAAGAGGACGGCCGCGCGCAGCTTGCCGCCTTCGCGCAAGAGCTGCTGGTGCAGCACTTCGGAGATGCTGGTGACCGCGGCCTTGGTCGCGGCATAGATCGGCGTATTGGGAAGCGAGCGGAGTCCGCCGTTGGTCGAGCTGGTGTTGATCACCACCCCCTCTTCGCCCGCCTCGATCATCCGCGGCACGAACGCCGCGATCCCGTGGACGACACCGAGCACATTGACGTCGATCCCCCAGCGCCAGTCGCTGAGCGGCAGCGTCCAGATCTTGCGCTGCGCCTCGCCCAATCCGACGCCGGCATTGTTGAAGAGCAGGTGCACGGTGCCGAACTTCTCGAAGACCCGGTCGGCGAGCGCGCGTACCGACGCTTCTTTCGTCACGTCGCACGCGATCGCGAGCACCTCCCCGCTGCCCAGTGCGTCGATCTCGGCGCGTACCGCTTCGAGCCGCGCCGGATCGATGTCGGCGATCACGACATGCGCGCCGGCGCGCGCGAGGTCGGCGCACAGACATTTGCCGACCCCGCTCGCCCCGCCGGTAACCACCGCCACCCGGCCAGAAAAATCCTGCATCAGGCGGCCTTCCGCGCGCCGAGTTCGAAGCCGGTGTTGCGCGGGTCGTCGTGGCGCCCGACCCAGTGCGGCGCGATCCATTCGCCCGGCACCTTGCGCAGCAGCGTGCCGCCGGTCGCCGTGCCGCCTTCGACATATTCCATGCCGACAAGGCGACGGACGGGGATGTCGGCGAGCGGGTCGTACGCCGATTCACGCAAGGTGATCGTTCCCGTCATGGCGCGGCGCCCGCTGTAATTGCGCTGCCAGTTGAGGCGAGTGAGGAAGACGTCACCGTCGAACTCGCCCGGCGTGTCGATCGACGGCATGCCCTTGTAGCAGAAGAGATGTTCCTCGAAGGTCAGCGGCGCGTCGATCGCCTCGCCGATCGTGCCCTCGATCTCGAAATAGGCGACGCCGTGGCGCGAACAGGTTGCGCGCAGATGGTCGCCGTTGCGCTCGAAATGCGTCTCGGCGATCTTCTTCGGCTCACCGAAACGTTCGCGGCCCGAGGTGACGACGGTTTCGCCCTCCATCGCCATGTGGAAGCAATAGGCGCCCGGCGCGCCCTCATGGGTGCAGTTGACGCCCACCGTCAGCGCCCCGATCTCGACCGTGTCGGTTTCGGTGATGTGCATCGCGACATGGACCATCTGCAGCCAGATTTCGGGGCGTTCGACCGCGACGAGCGGCTGCGGCAGCAGCGCCGCGATCACTTCGGGATCGGTCTCATAGGTGGCGCGGATGCCATAGACAGTATTCTTGAGCATCCCCGGTGCGCGCGTTTCGACGGGCCCTTGGACATAACGCAATCTCGACATCGCAATTCTCCCGATGGCGCCCGCGGGCGCAATAAGCGGATCGATCCGCATGAAACGAAAATGGGCTGTTATTCGGCCGCTTCGACGAGGCGGCTTCCGTCGGGCCCGTCGGCGTAAAATTGCTCGAAATAGCGGCGGAAACGCAGGATCGGGCCGTCGCCGTCGCACAGGTACGGCCGTGCACGATGGATCTTGTTGTGCCAGATCGGAATGTCGCCCTCGACGCCCTTTTGCCCGCACGTATTCTCGATCGCCGCCTCGATCGCCTTTTCCTCAGGCGAACCCGGCGCGACCTTCGGATGGGTGAAGCAGAAGCGCAGCTCGACATCGTCAGCCTCGACCGGGGTCGCGATGACGAGCAGCGACAGCTCGACCAGCCCGCTCAGCCGCGTGAATTTCTGCCCCGCACCGTTCTGGACCGTCTCGACCGAATAGGGGAGCTGCTTGCGCTCGCCAGTCGGCAGGTCGATCGTGCGGTGGCCGCGCGCGACGCTGCGCCGGCGCACGCCCTCATAGTCGGTCTCGCCCTCGGGTACCGCGTCCATCGCGTGGACATAGGCAAAATGCGCGACATCGACGCCGTTTTCGGCAATTTCCTGGGGGTTGCTGGCAAAGCGCCATTCGCGCTTGACCGGCTCGGCGAAAGCCGGATCGGTGAATTCGGGATAGTCTATGACGTCGAACATCGGCGCGACATCGTCGGGATGGTACCAGGCCCAGATCACGCCGCTGCTTTCGGTCACCGGGTAAGATTTCGCCAGCGGCTCGCGCTTCGCGCGCGGCGGAAAGGCCTTGGCATAGGGGATCTTGCTGCAAAAGCCGTCGGGACGGAACGCCCAGTGATGGAAGGGGCAGCGCAGGCTGTCGCCCTCGACCGTGCCGCCGTGCCCCATATGCGCGCCAAGATGCGGGCAATAGGCATCGAGCAGCCCCGCCTCGCCGCTCTCGTTGCGGAACAGGACGAGGTCGCGCCCGAAATAATGAACCGGCCGGACATCGCCGACACCCAGCTCGGCACCATAGCCGACCCCGAACCAGCCATAGGGGATGGGCATCGGAAAGCGTTCAACCTGTGGCACTGTCAGTCTCCCGGATGGCCGTCCTTTCCGGGCGGCTCTTGTCGGGCGAGTGTATCGATTGCGCCGCGCGAGGTAAGACCCAAATGGCGCACAGTTTGTGCGTCGTGACGAACAATGAAGCAGGGTCGGCGCCCGAACCCCTTATTCGCGGCCGATCAAAGCCCGTTGTCCACTGCTACCCCCGGCGCCTCCATCGCGACGAGCATTTCGCCGAAAGCGCGCGCCGCCGGGGAGGCCGCGCCCCCACTGCGGATCAGCATGAAATCGGCGCTGGGCAGGGCGGGAAGGCCATAATCGCCGTCGAGCAGGCGCATTCCGGGTTCGAGGTCGCCGCGCGTCAGCACCGCGACCGCCAATCCCGATCGGACCGCCGCGCGCAGGCCCTGTTCGCTCGGCGAGGTAAAGGCGATGTGCCAATCGATCGATGTCGCTTCGAGCGCGGCAACCCCCATCAGCCGGTTGATGCAATTCGGGGGATGGAAGGCGAGCGGCAGCGACGCGCCGTCGGACAACAGGAAATTGTCGGCCGCGACCCACCCGAACTCCGCTCGCCGCAGAGGGATTCCGCCATTCTCACCCCCGGCGGTCGAGAGCACGACGGCAAGGTCCAGCTCCTCGGCCGCGATCATCGTGCTGAGGTCGAGATAGGTGCTCACATGGACATCGAGCCGCACCGCGGGAAAGGCGCGCGAGAATTGACAGAGCAGCGCCGGCAATCGCTCGCCCATGAACGCCTCCGGAGCGCCGAAACGCACGGCACCAGTCACCGACGAAGGGCGAAAGCGTTGCGCAAGCGCGTCGAGGCTGGCGAGGATCTGGCGCGCGTGCAGCAGGAAGTCCTCGCCATCGTCGGTCAGGATCAATCGCCGTGTCGTCCGGCGGATCAGCGCGCGTCCGACCTGCTCCTCGAGACGCCGGATCTGGTGGCTCACTGCGGGCTGGGTGAGATTCAACCGACGCGCGGCCCGCGTGAAGCCACCCGTCTCGCTGACCGCGACAAATGCGCGCAGTAGGACCGGATCGATGTCCATGACGGTCAATTAATTATGATTAGTTATAGATTCCAGAAAATAAAATCATTTCTGTAATTTCTTGCCCCTCCCCAGATAGCGCACCTGCCGGGCAAACGGGCCCGGACGTTCGAAAGGTGCCGCCCATGACCCACTCCCCCGCCCGCAAAAACACGCTGGCCCTGTTCGCCATGTGCCTCGGCGCGCTGATGTTCGGCCTCGAAATCACAAGCGTCCCGGTGATCCTCCCAAGCCTGGAGAAAGTGCTTCACGGCGACTTCCAGCAACTGCAGTGGGTCATGAACGCCTATACGCTCGCCTGCACGACCGTGCTGATGGCCACCGGCACGCTGGCCGATCGCTTTGGCCGCAAGCGCATCTTCATGATCAGCGTGGCAGCCTTCGGCGCCACCTCGGCGCTGTGCGGCCTCGCCGACAATATGACGTTGCTCATCGCGGGTCGGCTGCTTCAGGGCCTTGCCGGCGGGGCGATGCTGATCTGCTCGATTGCGCTTCTCTCGCACCAGTTTCAGGATGCGCGCGAACGGGGCCGCGCCTTTGCGATCTGGGGTGTCGTTTCGGGAATCGGGCTTGGTTTCGGTCCGCTCGTCGGGAGCGCGACGATCGCGCTGGCCGGCTGGCAATGGATATTTCTTGTCCACCTTCCGCTCGCGCTGGTGACGCTGGCGATCGCGGCGGGCACGATAGCCGAATCGCGCGACCCCGACGCGAGCCACCTCGACGCGGCGGGAATCCTGACGCTTTCGCTGGCGGTATTCGGACTTGTCTATCTCATCACGCAGGGCGCGACGCTTGGCCTGCCGACGTCAGTCGCGATCGCTGCCGCCACGGCCATCTGTTTCGCCGCATTCCTGTTTTCCGAGCGGCGCCAGGCGCATCCGATGTTCGATTTTTCGGTCTTTCGGAACCGCAGCTTTTCGGGCGCGATCCTCGGCTGCATCGCGATGAACGTCAGCTATTGGCCCTTCATGATCTATCTGCCGATCTACCTTCAGACCGGCCTCGGCTACGACACGCTCGCGACCGGCCTGTGCCTGCTCGCCTATACATTGCCCGCGCTGATCTTTCCCCCGCTGGGCGAGCGCCTGTCGCTGCGATACGGGCCGGGCGCCGTCATTCCGTCGGGCCTCGCCACGATCGGGCTTGGCTTTATCGCCATGAAGCTCGGCAGCATCGCGGCGCAGCCCAGTTGGCTGACGATGCTACCCGGCCTGCTTCTTGCGGGCATCGGGATCGGCATCACCAATACCCCCGTGACCAACACCACGACGGCATCGGTCCTCCCGAGCCGGGCCGGCATGGCATCGGGCATCGACATGAGCGCGCGGCTGATCACGCTCGCCGTGAACATTGCGCTCATGGGCATCATTCTCGTCGAAGGAATCGCCGCGGCGCTGCAACGCGCCGCCCCGACGGGTGCAGGGCTGATCCAGTTGCGGACGGTGGCAGAGGCAATCGCGGCCGGTCAGGCAGTAATCGGCAACCTGCCGGAGGGCGCCATACAGCATGGACTCACCGCCGGCTTCGGCCTCGTCATGATCTATGGCGGTGTCGCGGCGCTGATACTGGCGATTTTGAGCCTCGTCCTCTTCCGGTCAGGTCGGCAGGCCCCTCGCCTCTGCCCGGACGACGGAACGGGTAGCGGCTATGCGCTCTAATATCGCGCCGCGAGCGACGCCGCCATCGACGGTCGCACCTTCACGCGGCTGAACTGGCGGACCAGATAGTCGATGAAGGCGCGCGTCGCGACCGACATGATTCCCGGCGAATAGACGACCCAGCATTTGCGGTCGTAAAAGGACCATTCGGCATCGAGCGCCAGCATCCCGCCGCTGGCGAGGTCCTGGCGCACGATGCTGACCGGCAGGCTCGCGATGCCGAGCCCCTTGCGCGCCGCACTGCGCAGCGCGATGCCGCTGTTGCTCATCCAGCGCGGCCCCACCTTGACGCTGACGTCGTCGTTGAAACTCATCGTCGCGCTGAGGTCGGTCAGGCAGTCGTGTTCGAGCAGGTCCTGCGGGGTTTCGGGCCAGCCGCGCGCGGCGACATATTCGGGCGCGGCGCACAGGCAATAGGACAGATAGCCGAAGGTGCGTGCGCGCAGGTTCGAATTGGGCAGGATGCCATAGCGGATGACAACGTCGAACCGCTCCTGCACGATCTCATTCTCGTTGAGATAGGCGATCGGCTCGATCACGATGCCCGGATGGTCGGTGCTGAATTCGGCAAGCAGCGCGGACATGAAGTCCGACCCGAAGATGTCGCTGAGTCCCACGCGCAGGCGCCCGACGGGTTCGGTGCTGTAACGCCCGACCTGCTTTTCGACTTCGCTGAGGCGCGTCTGCAGGTCGGCGCATTCGCGGTGGAAACTTTCGCCCGCGCCGGTCAGCGACAGGCGGCGGGTGGTGCGGACGAGCAGCTGGACCCCCAGCCGCTCTTCCAGTTCGTGCACCGTCTTGCTGATATAGGATTTGGAAACCCCCAGATGATCGCCCGCGGCAGTGAAACTGACCTGCTCGACAACCGCCAGAAATTCCTCGATTCCGCGCCAGCTCGACATCATCCCATCCCCAAAAGGCCGGGATGCTCTATCAAGCAGGCGCCCGAGTGCAATTGACTACAAGCCCCTCCCCCTAAGGGGAAGGGCTCGTCTCGCTCATTCCGCTGCCTGCTTGACGAACAGTTCGCGGCGCGGGCCGATTTCGCCCGCGACCTTCCACAGCGCGTCGGCATCGACGTCATAGACATCGAGCGCGTTGATCCCCAGCATCGCCTGGATATCGTCGTCGGGCAGGCCGCCGAGGCTGACCGTCATCTTTTCGAGTGTGCTCGGCCATGTGCCTTCGGGGTGCGGATAGTCGGTGCCCCACAGGATGCGGTCGACGCCGATGTCGTAATAGGCCTGCGTCGTTTCCTCGTCGGGCAGCGCCGAACAGCCGACCCACACGTTGCGCGCGAAATACTCGCTCGGCTTCATGCTCATATTGGCATAATAATCGCCGAGCTTGCCGCTCGTGTGCTTCGCCGACGCGCGAATGTCCATCAGCTGCATCACCCACGGGAACCAGAATTCGCCGCCCGCCTCGGTGAAGCAGACCTTGAGCTGCTTATATTCCTCGAAAACCCCGCCAAAGGTCATCGACCACAGCGGCCGCGTCATCCAGAAGGCGAATTCGCACAAATAGGTGCCGATCCAGCCGGGCTGCGTCGTGTCATAGGCCGGCGCACCGCCCGAATGGAAATGCAGCGGCATGTTATAGTCCTGGAGCATCGCCCAGATGCGGTGATATTTGGTGTGGTTGTAGAGGTCGTACCCCTCGGTCACCGCAGGGAAGAACACGCCCTTCAGGCCGTTCTTGCGTGCCCATTCGATCTCCTTCGCGGTTTCGTCGAGATCGTAGAGCGCGGGAATGACCGCGAGGCCGATGCGGCGGTGCGGATCGTCCTGGCAGAATTCGGCGAGCCAGCGATTGTGCGCGCGGGCGCCGGCCCATTGCAGCTCGGCGCGTGCGGCATTGGGCTTCAGCCCGATGTCGGCGCCGAACGGCGGCGCGTTGCGTTCGGTGATGCCGTCAGGGAACAGCACCTCGGCCGCGACCCCGTCCTGATTGAGCACGCGGTTGCGGATCGTGCCGTCCCACGCACCTTCCAGCCCGTCGCCCACGCGCGCGCGCCACTTGGTGTTGAAGTCGTCGATCAGGAAGCGCTTTTCATGCTCTTCGCGCGCCTTGATCTCGAGCTGGACGGTCTCGTCGAACTGCTGGTGATATTTCGATTCGAGATAGTCGCGATAACGCTCGGGCGGGAGGCCGACGTGGCCGTCCGACGAAATGACAAGGTAACGATCCATATTTCCTCTCCGCTTCATTCTTTACAATGCATCCCCTGCCCGGCCGCTCTCGCGGATCGGATCGGGCGCATGACGATGGTCCGACACTATGCGCTTCGCGCGCGGGAAAAAGCGGTCCGGCGGCAACGCACTATCGCTCGTCATGAACAATGGCCGGGTCGGATAACGGCCGGGCCAGATGGTCAAGCAGCAAGGCCGCGCAGATCGCCGCCGCGACCGCGAAGGGTGCGGGCCGCCAAACCTGATAGGCCATCGACGCGAGAATCGGTGGCAGCGTGATCGACGCGCCCGCGATCAACGTGATCGCCGAGGCGATGCCGACCTGCTCCTTCGCCGATCCCGCGAGCGACGCCGCGGCGCTGAAGCCCGGCCGCGCCAGCCCGTAACCAAAGCTCGCGAGCGCGAAACCGGCCGCCGCCGCCCAGACGCCGCCGAGCATCGCCGCAGCATTGCCGGCGCAGGCCAGCGCCACGCCCGCGCGTATCATCGTCCGCGTCGACAGCGACAGCAGCCGCACCAGCCCCCATTGCGCGAGCAGCGCGGAGATCGCGCCCGCGGTCATCGCGATGCCGATCATCTGCTGCGCCGCCGCGGCGCCCGGCGGCATCCGGTCGATGATCACGAAACCGATCGTATAGAGGTTGATCGCCTGCGCCGAGCAGAGGAGCAGCCCGAAATTGAGGTGCCGCCCGATCGCCTTTCTGCGCCAGACATCGGACATGGTCGGCGCATTCGGGTCGCTCGATGCGGCCGCGGTCACCGGCGAGGCGGCGGGTAGGAAAAGCCACGATCCCGCGAGCGCCAGCGCGCCGAGCAGCGCGAAGCCGAGCATCGGCCCCAGCGGCCCCAAGGGGTCGATCATCAGCGCCGGTGCGATCGCGGGACCGATGATCGTCCCGAGGCTGAGCGCGCCCGCGAGGCCGGCGATCGCGTGCGTGCGCTGCGCGCCCTCGGTCCGCGCCGCGACAAGTGCCTGCGTCGCCGTCGCCGCCGCGGACCCCAGCAAGCCATAGATCGACCGCAGCACGGCAAAGCAGCCGAAGGTCGCAAGCGGCGGCAGGATGGCCAGCAGGCCGAGCTCGACCGCCAGCGCACAGCCGCCCATCGAAAGCACGAAGCCGACGAGGCCGGCCCGAATATAGAAGGCCGGCCCCGCGCGCCCGATCCGCGACACCCAGAAGGGCGAGCTGACCGCCCAGGTCAGCGCCGAGACCGAAAAAATGCCCGCGACGAGGAAATCGGGGATGCGCAGCATCCGGCCGATCGCCGGCATCACCGACACGAGGCCGATGTTGCCGATGGCGGTCAGGAAGGTCACCGCCCCCAGAAAGGGCAGCACCCATCGTGACCCCATCGACGACGGGGACGAAAGCGCCGGCACCGGACCGCCCGATCAGAAGCGGATACGCAGCTCTCCGCCGAAGCTGCGCGGATCGCCATACTGACCGAGCGTCAGCACGCCGAGGTTGATCGCGCTGACCTTATATTCCTTGTCGGTCAGATTCTTGCCCCACAGCGCGAGTTCGGCCGTGGTGCCGCCGCCAAGCTCGATCCCCGCGAGCGCGATGCGCCCGTCGAGCAGCCCGTAGGACGGCATCTTCGCAAGTGGGTCGGGGGTGATCGACGAATATTGGCTGCTGCGCCAGCTGTAGTTCAGGCTCGCCTCCAGCCGCCCCGGGCCGACGTCATGGCGATAGAGCGCACCGACCTGGTAATTCCACTTCGGCACGCGCGAGAGGACATAGGTGTCGGTCACATCGGTGCCGTCGGGCAGGATGAAATCGGTGTAGCGCGCATCGACATAGCCGCCGCCGAAATTGATCGTGAAGCCGTCGACCGGGCGCAGCGTTCCCTCGACCTCGAAGCCGGTGAACTTCGCCTTGCCCGCGTTAATGATGTTCGTCGTCACGAGCGAAGGCACGAACACCCCGGCCTGGAAATCCTTGTAGATCGAATGATAGACGGCGGCGCTCAGGTTGAGCGCGTTGCCGAGCCCCGCATATTTCATGCCGAGCTCGAACGACGTCAGCTTCTCGGGATTATAGGCCGTCATGAAAGCGGTGTTGGTCGCGGCGGTATCGTTGATGCCGCCGCTCTTGAACCCCGTCGCGACGCGCGCATAGACCGAGAAATCGGGCTGGATCTTGTAGAGGATGTTGAATTCGGGGTTGAAGCGTTTCCACACCCCCGAATTTTCGAGCGGGCTGAGGTCGGTATATCCGATCCCGCCCGCACCCGGCCGCGCTCCCGCCGCCGGCCCGCCGCTGCGGGTCACCGGATTGCCGTTCGCATCGCGCAGGAACACCCCCGAACCCGGCGCCGCAGGATTGGTGCGATACGCCGAATTGGACAGCAGCAGCTCATAGGCGTGCTTGGACTCGCGCGTGTAGCGAAGGCCGACCGACGCGGTCAGCTTCTCGTCCAGCATCTGCGGCGTCCACGCGACCTGGCCGTAGCCGGCGTAGGATTTCGAACGGCCGCCGCGCTCGCTGATGTCGAAGGCGTTGCCCCCGAACTGGAAGTTCCAGCGCGGGTTGAACACGTCATATTCGTCGTCGAGATAGAAGGCGCCGAGCGTGTATTTGAAGTCGCCGACCGTTCCGATCGCCTGAAATTCCTGCGTGAACTGCTTGTAATTATTGTCGAGGATGATGCGCAGCAGGTCGAGCGGGCTCCCGTCGAAATCGCTCGCCGACCGCGTGATCGCGGTGCGCCGTGCGGTGATCGACTTGAGCGTCAGGTCGCCGATCCCCGGCTCCCATTCGAGCGTTAGCGCATGCCCGTTGGTGCGATAGTCGCTGCGGAGCGCACTTTGCGCCCCGATCTCACGCGTCCGGCCGCTGACGACATAAGGCGCCATCAGCGCGTTGACGAACGCGGTCGCGCCCGACCCGGTGACCGCGGTCGCGACGAGCTGGTTCGGGGTGCCCTTGCTGTCCGAAATATCATAGCTGTAGAGCGCGCTGAAACTGCTCGACGGGCGCCACAGAAGGTCGGCGCGCGCCGCCCACAATTCTTCCTCGCCGAAATTATCCTTGCGCAGCGAGTTGCGGTAATAGCCGCCGTCGAGCTTGGTGATCACGCCGACCTTGGCGCTGAAGCCCGCGACCTCCGGCAGGTCAACCGAAAGGCGCTGGGTGAACTGCCCCCAGCTTCCGGCGCCCGCGAGGAACTGCCCGCCGAACTCGCCGCTCGGCTTGCGTGTGATCAGGTTGACCGCGCCGCCGATCGTGTTCTTGCCGTAAAGCGTTCCCTGCGGTCCGCGCAGCACTTCGACGCGCTCGAGGTCGACCGTGTCGAAGGCGGCGCCGGTCGATTTTCCGATCGGCACGCCGTCGATATAGAGGCCCACCGGCTGGTCGCGGGCAAGGCTGGTGTCGGCGGACGGCGACAGGCCGCGGATGGTGATCAGCGGGCCGAAGCTGTTGCCGATCGTTTCGTTGATCTGGACGTTCGGCACGATCGTCGCGATGTCCGACACGTTGCGAACCTGCGCACGGTCGATCGCCGCGCTGCTGACCGCGGAGACCGAGATCGGCACATCGACGAGCCGCTCCTCGCGCCGCTGTGCGGTGACGACAATGTCGCCCTCGGCGGGTGCGGCATTGTCTGCCGCCGGGCTTTCGCCTGCCTCCTGCGCCATCACGACCGATGAATTCAGCGCCGTCGCGGCCATGACCGCCCAAAGGGCAGTTTTCCGAAATGCCATAATGCCTCCCTCTCCAAATGCGGCCTCTTTGGACCGCCAATATTCGGGCTTCTTCCGCTGGGCCCGGTTACGGAGCGGGACGATAACCAACCTTCCAAGGCGATAAAGCGCGCCACTGGAACTACACTGTTCACCCCTGTGGCGAATAGCCGCACGCCCCCAGAATGATACCCTTCGCGTTCCGGGCCGATTTTCCATGCGC
This sequence comes from Sphingopyxis sp., assembly GCF_035998905.1. GTDB lineage: Bacteria > Pseudomonadota > Alphaproteobacteria > Sphingomonadales > Sphingomonadaceae > Sphingopyxis. The sequence continues at coordinate 400,845 of NZ_DASYHG010000030.1, forward strand.
AAGACCGGCGCGTTCGCCAACAGATCGAAGGCAGAATTGCACGACGAAAGACGGTGGTCGGCGACCCGAAGCGGTGAGTCTTTGCAGCGATTGCGCCAAAGATGGGGAGTTCAAGCCTCTGGTTTGAACAGGCGTCAGTCTCTGCGTCTTCGACCCTTCCGCATTTGCATTCGACGACAGCCTATCGCTGTGAAGCGTGTCGAACGATTGCACTACATATTTTCGAACGTGGATATGCTGGACTGAGTGCGCAGCTGGCACCGAGCGGCCCGAAATCGAGGAGCCATCCCGGAAATAGTGAAGCTTCGAGATGGCAGTTTCTGCCAGTCTATCGATGCCTGTCCGACAATCCCGGATCCGGAAAGGAAATGGTGCCCAGAAGAGGAACGCAACGGGGCGCCAAAGCGACGGATTTCTCACGCAAATCAGCAACGAGATATCGCCGAAACCATCATAGGAACCATCACAGATTTTGGCAAGTGACCGGCCCCCGCGGTGGTGACGTAGTTTGAATTAGGCGGTTGTAAAAGGAGGCTCGGCTGGCCGAGGCATGTGACGATCCAGAAGACGATCCAGAAGGAGTCGATCATATGTATACACGGAATCCCAGCATCCATCTTACTCGCGGCCGCCAGACGCTCACGATCACGAAATTGTCCGAACGCTACATTGGCCTCATCAACGGCAAACCCTATATTGAGGCCCTGTGCCGCGAGGAGGTAGCGCGCCATCTCGTGCTGGCACCGTCGAACGACAATCGCGCCGGAGATGAGCAATGAAGAAAGCCAAGAAGGCCAATTCCGCAGCGCTCGTCCGTGCCGCTCGCCGCCTTGTCGGTCATGACGACGAGACCCCGGTGACCGACGAGGAGCTGGCGATCATGGATGAGGTTCGCCGTGAGCACGCGCGCCCGAGCAAAGAGGAAATTCGCGCGGAGGCGAAGCGCTTGCTCAAGAGAGGCTGAGTTAAGGTTAATTATTTCAATGCCTTATACCCTATCATAATACAGATTTCCTGTTCAAAAGCAAACCACGATTACTTGCTTGCTTGCCCTTTCGTTCTGATCTCCAAGCCCCGCGCGCCGAATAGCGGCGCCACTGCAAGGAGATCGAGTATGAGTGTTATCAAGATTGGGACTGTCCGGGGCCGGTCAGCAACGGCACTGGATGAATAGACTGGATGCGCAGACCCGCGCGTATATTGTCAAACGGCGTTCAAAAGGGACCCCCGATCGGCGTCGAAGAGGGACCCCTTTTCGGATATGATGTTGGTTTGTTGAAGATGGCCTTGCGCTGCGTGCGGCGGAGGGCGGGCGTAGCCCGACCGGAGGCGCGCGCAGC